>JAZQBA010000020.1:0-45000 GCA_045545515.1 Acutalibacteraceae bacterium | reverse complement strand
TCCCCGGTAGACTACCGGGTTGATAGGCAGCATGTGTAAGCGTAGTGATATGTGTGCTAGGCTGTACTAATAGACCGAGGGCTTGACCTATTTTTTCGTTCCTCATCACTTGCTTCTTTGTTCGGTTTTTAGGGTGTGATTGCACATTGTTTTTAACACGGCTGATTTATCAGTCGTGTTTTTTCTTTTGTGTGCATAACTTTTGAAAAATTGGCGCAACAACGTTTTAAGGCAAAGAAAATCCCCACCGTAGCTACGGCGGGGATGAATTGTTTATGAAAAGATATCTTCTTTTTTATCCTTTATCAGCCTGTGGTGCTATCAGCAAAAAGGGGAGATTAACGTCTGTATTGCAAGTATGCCTGTAAAATTTCTTCCACATCGTTTTCATTGATTTTATAACCTTCGCTTATTTCGTTGCATATCCACGCATAATAATCGGTTATTGCTTCGATAAAGGAAGAAAGTATTTCCTCAATCGTACTATGTTCCGTTCGCACAGGAAGACGTATCTGTGGAATATCTTCTTTACTATCAAAGACAGGGTAAGAGGAAAAATCTGTCCAAAAAAACAGATAACCAACCCTTCTGCCGTCTTTTGAAATCAAATAATGATTATATTCAAAATTAACCCATATAGTGATTGGAATACGATAATTGTTTTCAATCCATTTTACAAAAATACGCAGTTCTTCTTCGATCTCTTTTGAAATTCTTTTATCAAAGCCAATATCAAATTCAGGTAAAATATCTTCAGAAACTTGCAATTTTATGTTTTGTGCTTTTAACCATACGCTATTTTGATTCACAATTATCACCTCTTCCTTTTATTAAAACATTTTATTTAGATTTTGCAACAAACACAAAATCCCCACCGTAGTTACGGCGGGGATTCATTATTGGGGTAGAAGTTATCCCTTAATAGCAGCCTGTGGTGCCGTACACCGTGCGACGTTACCCCGCCAGCGAGAGGAAGTAGTTGGCGATGCCTTGGGCCAAAGCCTGTGCTTTGATTTGGTTCATGGTCTCGCTGATGATGTTGTTGTAATCGCCCCAGTTGGACATATAGCCGTTTTCGGTCAGAATAACGGGGCAAGAGGACATTCGGCCGGTGTAGTAGGCGTGCCAACCGAGTTTGTGCTGTGCGTAAATGCCCGTGGCGGCGGTGGTATGGAAGATACTTTCGACCGCTTTTTTGGAGAAGGGCGCGTAGTAATAGGCTTCGAACCCGTTGGCCGATTTGCCGTTGGCTGAATTGTGGTGAATGGCGAGGACCAGGTCGGGTGCCTCGTCTTTTACCTGTTTGCAACGGGTGTATTGGTTGACCGCCGTGACGTTGTCGGTACGGTTCATAATGACCGTGGCGCCCATACTTTCCAGTTCCTGGCAAACCATATTGGCCAGGTATAGGTTCTGGGTGGCCTCGGTGTAGAGTTTCGGATTGAAGCCGGGCGCGCCGCCGTCGACACCGCCGTGGCCAACGTCCAAAAGAATCTTAATGCCCGAAAGGTTGGCGCCGTATCGGTTGGCGTCGGTACGCGTTGCTGCGGTGGGGAGTAAGAACTTAAAGGTCAGATCGCCGTTGCCGTTATAATAGGAATCCCAACCGTAGAACGCGCCGGGTTTGCGCAAATGCAGGCGCAGGGTGTAGTCGATTTCATTCTTAATGATCTCATATCCCGAGAAGAGGGGGTGGTCGGCCGGAAGCGACAGGTCGCTGTCGGTCAGTACCGTTGCATAGCAGAAGGTGATATCCACGTAGGTAAAGGTGGCGTTCTGGAAGGTGTAGTCCTGGGCGGCCGCATTGGCAAAGCCCTGGGGCTTGAGTTCGAAACGGAAGGGCGCTTTCCACATGGTGTCGATGACCATCAGAGAGTGGTGACCTTCGTCCGTAATGTATGCCAGACCGATTTCATTGTGGTCGGGGAGCATCCCTTCGTAGCACTTGGTTACGGTGGAACGGTTCATACCGCCCATGTCCTTTTTGTCGATCAGAATACTCTTGCCGCAACGCAGGGCGACGTAGGTCAGGTCGCTGCTGTTTTCATAATAGAAATTGGGGGAGCAGTAGTCGACCGTGCCGTAGGGCAGGTAGTTGTTGGTCGGCAGACACCACAGGTTGGGGTCGGAGGTCGTAAAGGTTTCGGCCGTATAGCCGACGACCTCGGCAATGTAGCCCGCGCCGACGTTGTTGTAGGTGTTGGTGTTGGGGGGAATGGTATCGTCGGGGACGATGTTGATCTTCTTCTTTTTGCAGACGATGTTGCCCGAGGAGAAGGTTTCGGTCACACCGTTGTAGGTGGCCGATACCCAGACCTTTCCGAGCGAAAGGTTGGTCGTGTTATCTTTGGGCAACGCGAATTGGCCGATAAAATCGATAAACGTATCGCTCGCAACGGTGTTTTCATCGGTTTGCAGTTGCGCGGGGACAAGTTGAATGGTCTGTCCGTTGAATTCGGAGGCTACCGTACTGCCGGCGCGCGCGTTGACGACGACCGAAAAGACGGTTCCGCTTTCAAACGATTTGCTCGTCGAAGGGGAGTAGGCATGAATGACTACGTAGCGGTAACGAATGCTCTTTTTGATGGCCTGTCCCTTGTGTAAAAAGGTGAAGGTGTTGTTGCCAACCGAAAGGTCGACGTCGAATGAAAAGGTTCCGTCGGCGTTGCGGGCAACCTCCTTGTCGTTCATGGTCAGCGGTTGGGCCGGGTCGGAAGAGCCGACAAATTGGAACTTCGGTTCGGTAACGGTAATATTATCCTTTTGCGGCGAAGAGAAGGTCAGCAGTATTTCGGGGGCCTTTTCTTCTTCGGGTAGCGTACCCCCGACGGGAATTGCCGAGGAAGTATCGCTCAAGGAAGACTCGTTCGACAAGGCTTCGTTATGGTTGTTGCGCGCCATTTTGACCAGCCACCAGGCCATCACGACGGCCAGGGCCACGGCCACCGCCGCGCAGATAATACTTAAAATAGTAATCAGTTTTTTTGACATAAAAAAACTCCTTTGAATTATGTACTGTCATTATAACACCATTTGCGAGCAAGGGCAACAAAAAGAATGAAAAAACCAATTTTTTCTCTTGCGATTGCGAATGTGTGGCCGCGGAATTTTTGTTGTAATTTGAAAGAGGATGTGGTACAATGAAATGGAATAAGATTTTGAGTTTCCTTGAAAGGAATGGAAGTATATGAACACAGAAATCAATGCACAACCGAAGAAGAGAGCGCTCAGTTGTATTCAGCCGAGCGGTATTCCGACTTTGGGGAATTATTTGGGCGCTTTGAAGAATTGGGTGGCGATGCAAGAGGAGTTCGAGGGCATTTTCGCCGTTGCCGATCTGCACGCCATTACGGTCCGCCAGGAACCGGCCAAACTTCGGCAACAGATCTATTCGATGTATGCCTTGTTGTTGGCCATCGGCCTCGACCCCGAAAAATCCACCATCTTTATTCAGTCCCAGGTTCCGCAACACGCGCAACTGAGTTGGCTGCTTTCCTGCTATACCCAGTTTGGCGAGTTGTCGCGTATGACCCAGTTTAAGGACAAGTCGGCGCGTCACGCCGACAACGTCAACGCCGGTTTGTTCACCTACCCCGTGCTGATGGCGGCCGATATTTTGTTGTATCAGCCCGATTTCGTGCCGGTGGGTGCCGACCAGAAACAGCATTTGGAAATTGCGCGCGATATTGCCACGCGCTTTAACGGTCTTTACGGCGACGTGTTCCGCATTCCCGAGCCCTATATTCCGAAGGCGGGCGCGCGCGTTATGTCGTTGCAAAATCCCGAAAAGAAGATGTCCAAGTCGGACGATAACGTTAACTCCTTTATTTCGCTGTTGGATTCGCGTGACGATATTATCCGCAAGTTCAAGCGCGCCGTGACCGATAGCGAGGCGGTGGTCAAAGCCGCGCCCGAAAAGGCGGGAATCACCAACCTGATGGGAATTTACAGCGTCATAACGGGCAAGAGTATGGAAGAAATCGAGCGCGAGTTTGAGGGTCAGGGCTACGGCACCTTTAAGTTGGCCGTAGGTGAAGTGGTGGCCGATGAACTCGCCCCCGTTCACGAACGTTACGAGACGCTCATTAAAGATAAAGCGCAGTTGGAACAACTCTTCCGCGAGGGTGCTTCGCGCGCCGAATATCTGGCGAACAAAACGCTTCGCAAAGCCGCCAAGAAGATTGGTTTTGTGTTATGAGTTTTCCGCTGGTTGCAAACGCGCGGTTGCGCGCGGCGGTCGAGCAAATGCTGCTGACGGGCCGTTTCCCTCACGCCATTCTCATTGAGGGCGAACCCCAGACGGGGCGGCACACCCTGGCGCGTTGGCTTGCGCGGGCGGCCGTGTGTGAAGAGGGGCAAAAAGGCCCGTGCGAAACCTGTCCGAATTGCCGACTGTCGGCGGCGGGCAACCACCCCGATATCACGGTGGTGGTCCCCGAGGACGGGAAAAAGAGTATCACGGTCGACCAGGCGAGAGGTCTTCGGGAACAGGCGTTTATCCGCGCCCACATGGCAAGTCGCCGCGTCTTTTTAATCGACCGCGCCGAAACGCTCAACGAACAGGCGCAAAACGCGTTGTTGAAATTATTGGAAGAACCGCCGCAGGGCGTGACCTTTATTCTGGTGGTCAGCGGCAAAACGCAACTGCTGGAAACGGTGGTTTCGCGGTGTGTGTTGCTGTCGGTGTCGGTCCCCTCGACCGAGGAGGCGCTCGACTATCTGAAACAACACAGTAAAAAGAGTGAACCGGAACTGCGCGCGGCACTGTCGACCGCGGGCAACCGTTTGGGCCGAGCGCTCACACTGCTTGGCAAAAAAGCAGGGAACAAGACTGACCTTGCCGCCGAGGAATTTTTGCGGCTCGTGTTCACGGGGGACGAATACGCCCTTTTGAAAGTGTTACAACCCTTTGAAAAGAACCGCGCTTCGGCCGAAACGCTGTTTTGCACCCTGAAAGAAGAAGCGGCGGGCGAAATGCGCAAACGCCTGAACGACAAAAAGGCTCTGGCGCTCTTGCAGGAACTCAACGCCGAGTTGGACCGTTCGCTCGTTCTGTTGAAGACAAACATCAATTTATCGCTGTTGTTTTCGGCGCTCGTTTGTAGCCTGAAGACAACGGAACGGAGACAGTTATGGTAGAAGTTATTTTAGTCAAGTTCAAGGAAGACGGCCGCGGCTATTCCTTTGACCCCAAGGGGCTCACCTTCGAGGTGGGCGACCCGGTCATCGTGGAAACGGCAAACGGCAACAGTTTCGGTACGGTCAGCCGCGCCAACCATGAGGTCGAGGAAGAAAGCCTTGTTTCCCCTTTGAAACAGGTCTTGCGCAAAGCCAACGAGCGCGATTTGGCCCGCCTTGAAGAAAACAAGAAAAAAGAGGCCGAGGCACTTGTCGTTTGCGAACAAAAGGTGCAGGAATGCGGTCTGGACATGAAATTGGTCGAAGCCGAATATGCTTTTGATGGGACCAAAATCACCTTTTTCTTCACGGCCGACGGCCGCGTTGATTTTCGCGAACTCGTCAAAGTGTTGGCGTCGCATTTCCATACGCGTATCGAACTGCGCCAGATCGGTGTGCGCGATGAGGCCAGAATGCTCGGCGGTATCGGCATTTGCGGTCAGCCCTATTGTTGCAAACGTTTTTTAGAGGATTTTCAGCCCGTTTCGATTAAAATGGCCAAGGAACAGGGTCTGTCGTTGAATCCGACCAAGATTTCGGGCAGTTGCGGAAGACTGATGTGTTGCTTAAAATATGAGCAGAATTCCTATGACTATCTGCTTTCGATCACCCCGAGCGTCGGCTCGACCGTAAAGACTGAGGATGGGCTTTGCACGGTGGTCGACGCCAACCCCATTTCGGGCAATCTTTTAGTGCGCCCCAAGGATTCGGAAGCGATGCCGATGAAGACCCACCGCGACCGCGTAACGATTTTGTCGCACCGCGGCAAAAAAGCGGCGCCGCAGGAGGAAAAGGCGGAAGCAAAGACCGAGAAAAAGGCGGAAGTAAAGAACGAAGAAAAGGCGGCAGGAAAGGTTGAGCGATCTGCCGAACCGACGGCCGCGGCGGCGGAAAAACCCAAAACACCGCACCGAAATCACCGCCACAGAAACCGCAAAAAAACGACCCCGAAAGAAAATAAAGCAAACGAATAAAAAAGACAAATATTTTCTATTGCAATTTGTGTCGAACCTTGTTAAAATATAGGAGACAACAAAACATTGTTGATGGTGTAATGGAGGTGTGTGAAATGGCATATAAAATTTCGGATGATTGCATCAGCTGCGGCGCATGTGCAGGTAACTGCCCTTGCGATGCTATTGCTGAAGGTGATGGCAAGTACGTAATCGATGCAGACAAATGTTGCGATTGCGGCGCCTGTGCAGCAGGTTGCCCCGTAGAAGCAATTGCCGCTGAATAAGCAAAACGAAAGGGGAGGTATCTTGCGATACTTCCCCCCTTTTTTTATTGCAAAAGAAAACCCCTGCCAAAAGGCGGGGGTCTGTTTTTTTATTCAGCGTTATTTTGAATGTAATCAACAACGTCGCCAATGGTTTTCAACGACTCGATCTGTTCGTCGGGAATCTGAATGTTAAATTCGTCTTCCAAGGTCATCAGCATATCTACAACGTCAATACTGTCGGCGCCCAAATCGTCCACAATTCGGGTATCGGCAGACAAATCATCCATCGAAACATCCAGTTGTTCGGCCAACAGTCCGGCTACTTTTTCAAAAATCATTTTCTGTTCCTCCCTAGGATTTCTCTAATCAAATAATATGTATAAAAAGGCGCTTTGTCAATAGTTTTTTCAAAAAAAGTTAAAAGTGGTGAAAAACGGTTGCAAAAAAAATAGGGGTTTGCTATAATAATTATAATTATGTGAAAATAGGTGAGAAATGTGGCAAAAAACGATAAGTTGGTAAAAGAAATCACCTCGATGGATGAGGATTTCGCAAAATGGTATACCGACGTTTGCATTAAAGCAGAATTGATTGATTACGCCTCGGTCAAGGGGTGTATGATTATCCGCCCGTATGGCTACGCCATTTGGGAAAATATTCAGCGTTTGATGGATGACCGCTTTAAGGAAAAGGGTCACGAAAACGTTTATATGCCCCTGTTCATTCCCGAAAGCCTGTTGCAGAAAGAAAAGGACCACGTGGAAGGTTTTGCGCCCGAGGTTGCCTGGGTAACCCACGGCGGCGAAGAAAAGTTGGAAGAGCGTTTGTGCGTTCGCCCGACCAGTGAGACCTTGTTCTGCGACCATTTTAAGAATATTGTTCAGTCCTACCGCGACCTGCCCAAACTCTATAACCAGTGGTGTAGCGTTGTTCGTTGGGAAAAGACGACCCGCCCCTTCCTGCGCTCGCGCGAATTCTTATGGCAAGAGGGTCACACCCTGCACGCCACCGCCGAGGAGGCCCAGGCCGAGACCATTCAACAGTTGAACGTTTACGCCGATTTTGCCGAGCAGTGTCTGGCAATGCCAGTTGTCAAGGGTCTGAAAACCGAGAAAGAGCGTTTTGCCGGCGCCGAAGCGACCTACACGATCGAAGCCTTGATGCACGACGGCAAGGCGTTGCAGAGCGGCACGTCGCACTACTTTGGCGATGGGTTCTCCCGCGCGTTTGAGGTGACCTATACCGATAAAGAAAACAACCTTGTCCACCCGTTCCAGACCTCGTGGGGAACGACCACCCGCCTCATCGGCGCGGTCATTATGACCCACGGCGACGATAACGGTCTGGTGTTGCCGCCCGCGATTGCACCGATTCAGTTGGTCATTATCCCCGTGGCGTCGCATAAACCGGGCGTGAAGGAAAAGGCACAGGAACTTTACGAGAGCCTGAAAAAGGTCTGCCGCGTGAAACTCGACCTGGGCGAACAGTCCCCGGGTTGGAAGTTTGCCGAGTATGAAATGAAGGGTGTTCCGCTGCGCCTGGAGATCGGTCCGCGCGATTTGGAAAACAACTGCTGCGTAATCGTTCGCCGCGATAACCGCGAAAAGATCGTTGTTTCGCTCGACGAGTTGGCCGAGCGTTTGCCCGAACTGTTGACCGCGGTGCAGAACGGACTGTACGAAAAGGCCCTTGCCCGCCGCCAAGAAATGACATACGATGCCCATAACTTGGAAGAGATGAAGGACATCGCCGAAAACAAGGCCGGCTTTATCCGCGCGATGTGGTGCGGCGACCGCGAATGTGAAGACCGCCTGAAAGAGGAAACGGGCGTAACTTCGCGTTGTATCCCGTTCGAACAGGAAACGCTGGGCGATACCTGCGTTTGCTGCGGCAAAAAGGCCGACAAAATGCTCTATTGGGGCAAGGCGTATTAAAAATCAAAAACCCAAGGTTATTCACCTTGGGTTTTATTTTTTTCGAACCAGTTTTTTGGGTTGTTGTCCATATATTCCCATACCGCGCGGTAATCTTCCTCGTTTCGGATCACGTGGTCGTAAAAAGAACGTTGAAAAATCGATTCCCCGATTTCTTTTGTGGATAAAATTTTCAACGAACGCACGATGTTTGAAACCTTGTTTGTAGGGGTCGATGCCCTCATCGACCCGTTTTCGATTTGTATGATTAGATGTATGTGATCGGGCATCATCACATATTTTTTGATTTCAGGAACGTTGCGAATATATTTTTCGACAATGAATCCGTATTTTTTCGGGACGATGTGGGCATCGTCCCCTACGATATCACACAGAATCCTTTTGCGCTCTTTTGTGCAGATCGTAATAAAATACGCGCCGTTTTGGTTGTAATCGTAATCTTGCAATCGAACGGTTTTTCTATTTGGTAAATCCATTTTATTTAGAAGGTGTGGGGTTGTTGGTCAATCCCAGAATATAATCGGTAGATGTATGATAATATTTTGCAAGCGCAATTACAAAACGGGTCGGGATTTCCCGTTTTCCGGTCTCGTAATTACTGTACACCCGTTGGTCAATTCCCAAATGAGCAGCAACCTGCTTTTGCACCAAATCTTTGTCTTCTCGTAAATCTTTTAGTCTTGCATAATACATAAACTCACCTCTGAAAATAAGTATATGTACTATCAAAAAATAGTATCGATTTTACTATCGTACAATAGTAAAATAATCCGGGATGGTGAGTTTATGAAAAAACACCTTGTCATTGCGGGTTGCAGAGATTATAACGATTATCAAGAGGCCAGAGCGTTTATCGACCACGTGATAAAAGAAATTCGGAAAACGAATGATATTGTGATTTTGAGCGGCGGTTGTCGGGGTGCCGATGCGCTGGGGGAGAGGTATGCCAAAGAAAACGGTTTTGAGGTCCGGCATTTTTTGCCCGATTGGGAAAAATTCGGCCGCGCGGCAGGGCCGCGGCGAAACGAACAGATGGCCGCGGCGGCCGATTACGTGATTTGTTTTTGGGACGGGCAAAGCCGCGGCACCAGATCGATGATTGACTTTGCGCGGGAAATGGGAAAACCCTTACGCATAAAACGGATTGAATGCAAACGGGCGGATGAGGGCATCCGCCCCTACCGATAAAACCGAGCGGCCGCGCAACGAGAGAAGGTTTTTTGTTGACAAAATGAGGGGAAGATGATAATATAGAATAAATGGAAAACCGAAGAGAAAGAGGAGTACCCGTAAAGGAACCTTTCAGAGAGCCGTTGGTGGTGGAAAAACGGTAGCGGAATTTACGGCGAATGGACTTTTGAGGGCAACCGAAAGGAAGTTTTTCCGAGTAGCAGTTGACGGGGTGTGACCGTTATATCACAGGCCGTATATTGGTACGGCGCGAGCGGATGAAATTTTCATCAATTTGGGTGGCACCGCAGGAACGAAAGAGTCTTGTCCCATGGGTTTGGGATAAGATTTTATTTTTTTGGAGTAGGCTGACGAGAGTCAAACCCGTTACGGTTTCGCTCGCCGCCTTTATGCCTTTTCTTGTGTTCATTTTTGTAAGGCGACAGCCTTACTGCAAATTTCACACTTCGCCTTTTCATAAAGGCGGCAGAGTGAAACTCTTCGACCTGTAAATAAGGAATTTTTTGTTCCGACGAAATCGAAGAGTGCGGTAATACTGGCGTATTACAAGTGATGAGATGAGTTCGGACGAAAAATTAGTATTTATCAGGCGTGACGTGTTTGACTCTCGTCAGCCTATTATGTTTCTTTCGGGTTTTCGATGGCGCCCCTGTAATGAAAAAATGACACAGAAACCGTGATTGAATAAAGGAGAAAAAGAACATGAAATTAAACGGAGTCGATTTTGAGACCTATTTTAACCACTATCCCGATAAGGATGGATATTTCGGCCGATACGGCGGCGTTTTTGTTGAGGATAAACTCAAGGACGCGATGGCCGAAATTACGGCGGCGTATTATCAGATTTGTAAATCGCGCAAGTTCATTGCCGAACTGCGCCGCATTCGCAAAGAGTTCCAGGGCCGACCCACTCCGATTACCCACCTCGAACGTTTGAGCGACGCGTTGGGCGGTAAGGTTCAACTCTATGCCAAGCGCGAGGACCTGAACCACTCGGGCGCCCACAAACTCAACCACTGTATGGGCGAGGCTTTGTTGGCCAAGTTTATGGGCAAGAAAAAGGTGATTGCCGAAACGGGTGCCGGTCAACACGGCGTGGCGCTGGCTACCGCGGCGGCCTATTTCGGACTCGAATGCGATATTTATATGGGTTCGGTCGATATCAAAAAACAGGCCCCCAACGTTGCGCGAATGAAAATTCTGGGTGCCAACGTGATTGAAGTGACCCACGGTTTGCAGACCTTAAAAGAAGCGGTCGACGCCGCGTTTGAGGCCTACAGCAAAGAATACGAAGACGCCATTTACTGTATCGGTTCGGTCTTGGGACCCCACCCGTTCCCGATGATGGTGCGCGATTTCCAGAGCGTTGTCGGAATTGAAGCGCGCGAGCAGTTTGTCGAAATGACGGGCGGTCTTCCCAATGCGATCGTGGCCTGTGTGGGCGGCGGCTCGAATGCGGCCGGCCTGTTTGCAGGATTTTTGAACGACCCGGTGGATATCTACGGCGTTGAGCCGTTGGGCCGCGGCGAAAAATTGGGCGACCACGCCGCAAGTCTGAAGTACGGCACCGAGGGCGTGATGCACGGCTTTAACAGCATTATGCTCAAGGACGAAAACGGCGACCCCGCCCCCGTTTACTCGGTGGCGAGCGGCCTCGACTATCCGTCGTCGGGTCCCGAACACGCCTTTTTACAGGACCTCGGCCGCGTGAAGTACGACGTCATCAACGACGAAGAAACGATTGACGCCTTCTTCAAACTTTCCCGTATGGAGGGCATTATTCCCGCGATTGAAAGTTCCCACGCGGTGGCCTACGGTATGAAACTGGCCAAAACGCTCGACCAGGGCTCGTCGGTACTCATCAACCTGTCGGGTCGCGGCGACAAGGATATGGATTACGTGCTCGAAAACTTCGGACTCAGATAAAGAAAAAGATGTGTGGATTTTCCACACATCTTTTTTTATATCAATTTCCGAAACGCGGTCGGCAGGGTGCTTTCTTGCGGGGTAACCCAGGTAAAATCGGGGTGGAGTTCTTCGCACCAAACGGTGTGGCAGCGCATATGCCACTCAATATGCGAGAAAATATGCTTTTTGCTGGTGGGTTTTGGGGCAACGCGCCCCACGATCCCTTTTTCTTTCAGCCAAGCGGCAATTTCGTCATCCGATTTGTGCCCTTCGCAGTTGGGCAATTCGTAAAGTCCCGCCAACAGGCCGTTTTCCTTGCGTTTTTGAACGGCGAAATAGTCGCCGTGGCAAAGTTTGAACACGGTAAGTTTCACCTTTTTGCGCACCGCTTTTTCGATCGGTTTCGGGTAGTCGAGCGGATTGGAATCCTTGGCGCCGCAAAGGTCTTTTAAGGGGCACTCGTCACAAAGCGGTTGTCCGTTCGGGGCGCAAATAAGAGCGCCGAGTTCCATGAGCGCCTGGGTGAAATCGCCGCGATTCTTTTCGGGGTAAATTTCCCGAAGGGCGGCCTCGACCGCCTTTTTGACCGCCGCGTCCTTGCTGTCGTAGGCGTTTTTGGTCAAGCGGGAGATTACGCGCAACACGTTGCCGTCGACCGCGGAGGTCGGCTGTTCAAAAGCAATCGAACAAATGGCGCCCGCCGTATAATCGCCGATGCCCGTAAGGGCGCGAACGTCCGAAAAGTTTTGCGGAAAAATGCCGCCGTGGCGCTCGAGGATCTGTTGCGCGGCGCGTTGCAGATTGCGAACGCGCGAATAGTAGCCAAGCCCTTCCCACAATTTCAAAAGTTGTTCTTCCGGCGCGTTGGCCAGCGCCGTTATATCGGGCAATTCTTCGAGAAAACGGTTGTAGTAAGGAATGACCGTGTCGACGCGGGTCTGCTGCAACATAATTTCCGAAATCCACACGCGATAGGCCTCGGTATTCTCGCGCCAGGGCAACACGCGTTTGTGGGTATCGTACCACGAAAGCAACGGCCCGACCAAATCGCCGAGCGGTTGCCCGTCTTTTAGTGTGAAATTATAAGTTTTCATTGATTTCCTTATTTTTCCTTCAAAAATACCCGCACGGGTTCCGTGCGGGTAAAAATTTTATTAAGGGGAATTAATAAGCAACGCCCTGCCACTTCATGGCTTCGGCAACCTTTAAGAAGCCGACAATGTTGGCACCGGCAATCAAGTTGCCCTTCATGCCGTATTTTTCGGCCGCTTCGGCGGAATCCTTGAAGATGTTCTTCATAATGGCGTGGAGTTTCTCGTCAACCTCTTCACCCGTCCAGGAAAGGCGCATCGAGTTCTGGGTCATTTCCAGACCGCTCGTGGCAACGCCGCCGGCGTTAACCGCCTTGGAGGGAGCGATGATGACGTTGTTTTCCAACAGATACTCGGTAGCCTCGGCCGTGGTCGGCATATTGGAAACCTCCACGTAGTACTTGAGGCCGTTGGCAACCATCTTCTTGGCGTCGTCGAGGGTTACCTCGTTCTGGGTGGCGCAAGGCATGCAGATGTCGCACTTGATACCCCACGGCTTCTCGCCCTTGAAGAACTTGGCTTCGGGGAATTTAATTGCGAAATCTTCGGCGCGGTCGCGACCCGAGGAACGCATTTCGAGCAGATACTCGGCCTGTTCTTCGGTGATACCGCTTTCGCAGTAAACGTAACCGTCGGGACCCGAGATGGTCAGCACCTTGCCGCCCAACTGATTGATCTTCTTAACGGCGCCCCAGGCAACGTTACCGAAGCCCGAAACACAGAAGGTCTTGCCGACGATGGTGTCGCCAAAGTATTTGAGCATTTCATCGGCATAGTAGGTTGCGCCGTAGCCGGTGGCTTCGGGACGCATAATGCTACCGCCCGAGAAAGCGGCTTTACCGGTCAGAACGCCGGTAAATTCGTTCTGCAAACGCTTATACTGGCCGAACAGGTACCCGATTTCGCGGGCGCCTACGCCGATGTCACCGGCGGGAACGTCGGTATCGGGGCCGATATGTTTGTGCAATTCGGTCATAAAGCTCTGGCAGAAGCGCATGATCTCACCGTCGGAACGGCCTCTGGGATCAAAGTCGGAACCGCCCTTGCCGCCGCCCATGGGAAGACCGGTCAGGCTGTTCTTAAAGGTCTGCTCGAAACCGAGGAACTTCATAATCGAAAGGTTTACGGAAGGATGGAAGCGAAGACCGCCCTTGTAGGGACCGATCGCCGAGTTGAACTGTACGCGGTAGCCGCGGTTTACCTGAACCTTGCCGTTGTCGTCAACCCAGGAAACGCGGAACGAAACCACGCGCTCGGGCTCAACCATACGCTCGAAAATGCCGGCGTCAATAAAATCCTGACGCTTGTCGGCAACGATGGAAAGGGATTCAAAAACCTCTTTCACCGTCTGGAGGAATTCCGGCTCGTTCGGGTTTTTCGCCGCGGTATCTTCGTATACTTTTTTCAGATACTCATTCGTAATTGCCATAATAATCACCTCTATTTTTAATGGTAACAGTTTAGCACATTAAACCGCCAAAATCAATAGTTGGAAGAAAATTTTTTTGCTCGAAAACCATATTTTTTTGTGATTCTGAAAAAAATAGTGGAAAAATAACCGTAAATCAGTTATAATGACGCTATAATATCCGAATCAGGGGGATGTTTTATGAAAAAATATGTCAAGTATATCGTGGTGGCCGTGGTGGCTGTCGTGTTGTTGGCACTCCTCACCGTGCCGACCTATAACGGTTTTGTCGAACAGCGCGAAATCGTGAGCGAAACGCGTTCGGAAATTTCCAATCAGTTACAGCGCCGCGCCGATTTGATTCCCAACTTTGTCAATACGGTAAAAGGCTATTCCGACTATGAAAAGGAAACCTTAACGGCCGTGACCGAGGCGCGCAGTGCCGTTCAAAAGGCCGACACCGTGGCCGAAGAACAGGCCGCCAGCCAACAGCTCGACAAGGCGGTATCCATCTGGGTCAACGCCGTGACCGAGGCGTATCCCGATATTAAGGCCGACAAACAGTATATCGGTTTGCAGGACGAACTGGCCGGAACCGAAAATCGCATCGCCGTGGCGCGCCGCGATTACAACAAGGCGGCCAAGGAATATAACGTTGCTATAAAAAAGTTCCCCGGCAGCCTTATTGCCGGAATCTTCGGTTTTGAAAAGGCCGATTATTTTGAGAATGCCGAAGGCACCGAAGAGGTTCCGAAAGTAGAATTCTGATGATGAAGAAAAAGAACACGGCAAAACGCCTTTGCGCCGCGCTTTTAATGGCGGTGCTGATGCTTTGTTGCCTTGCCGGGTGCGGCGAGGAGGTCGACCCCTATGCCCAACCGACCGAGAAGTTCTTTGTGAACGACTATGCCGAACTGCTTGATGATACGACCGAGCAAACCCTCGTTTCGTTGGGAGCGGCGTTGCAAGAAGCGACGAAAGCCCAACTCGTGGCCGTTACGGTCGAAACGCTCGACGGGCAGGAGGCGGCCGACTTTGCGCTGGAACTCGGGCGCAAATGGGGCGTTGGCGACAAGGAACTCGATAACGGTATCGTTCTTCTGCTCGCAGAAGAAGAGCGCGAAATTTACGTGGCCGTCGGTTACGGATTGGAGGGCGCCCTGCCCGACAGTAAAACCGGCCGAATGATCGACTACTACGCCTTGGAAGATTTCAAAAACGACCGTTTTTCGGCGGGTATGGCCTCGTTGTACCGCGCGCTCGTGAACGAAACCTATCTGGAATACGGCCTCGAACCCGAGGAGGGTTACGTTGCGGCCGACCAACTCCAACCCAAAAGCGATCGCGAGGATTGGGGTGCCGTGGCTCTCGCGTGGATCGTGCTTTTTGTGCTCGTGCTCGTTATCGGCTTTGCGTCGAGCAAAAGCGGCTTTATGGGCGGTATGCTCTACGGTGGAATGATGCGCGGCGGCTTTTCGGGTTCAAACCATAGCGGTTTCGGCGGCGGCTCGCATGGCGGCTTCGGCGGCTTTTCGGGGGGCGGCGGTTCCTTCGGGGGCGGCGGCGCCGGCCGAGGATTTTAAGTGAAAAAGAAAGAAGGACTCTTCGCGAGTCCTTCTTTTTTTAATGAAACATCGTCTGAACGCCTTCGACAAATTCACCGACGGCTTTTACCATTTTGGAAGAGCCTTTTACGATGTTGTGGCGGTCTTGCAACATCATTTTGCCGACCGTCATCGCGGCGGCACCGGCCAACATTCCGGCACCCAGGCCTTTGACAAAATTCATTGAATTGTTCTGCATAAAAAATCCCTCGCTTTCTGTGTTTAGTATAAACAGAAGACGGGGGATTTATAAACTTACAGAACAGTAAAAATTTTCTTTTTATTTGCCAACGCAAAAACGGCGGAAGACTTCGTCGGTCACTTCGTTGGTGACGCGTTTGCCGGTGAGTTCGAGAAGGGAAGCCAACGCGTCGTCAACACAAACGCCCACCGCGTCGAGCGTTTCGCCCGCGCGAAGACAGGAAAGAGCCGCTTCGGTGGATGAGAGGGCATTTTGCGCACAGGCGCGTTGCCGCTCGCTGATGAGTACCGCCGTGTCGGGGTCGAGATGTTCGGTGCGCACCGTTTTTTCAATCAGCCGCGAGAGTTCTTCGCGCCCGAGTCCCGTTTTGGCCGAAAGGTTCAAAAAAGGGAGGGAAGAAAGCGCCTCGGGCGGCGGCAAGGTCCCCAAATCCGCCTTGTTCCACAAGAGAATCGACGGGCGGTCCTTGATGTGTTCAATAAGGGCCAGATCGTCGGCGTCCAGGGGTTTCGAACCGTCGAACACCGCCAAAACGAGGTCGGCGTCCTCGGTGCGGCGCAACGCCAGGTCAACGCCTAATTTTTCAACCGTGTCGGCCGTTTCGTGAATGCCGGCCGTGTCGGCCAGAAGGAGGGTCACGCCCGAGAGGGTGACCGTTTCTTCAATCACGTCTCGCGTGGTACCGGCAATATCGGTGACAATCGAGCGGTCAAGGCCGCAAAGAAGGTTCATCAACGTTGATTTTCCCACGTTGGGTTTGCCGACAATGGCGGTGCGAATGCCTTCGCGCACCAATCGCCCCGTATCGTAATCGGCAAGCATTTTTTTGCAGGTGCTTTGAACCTTTAACAGCAGTTCTTCAAAATTTTCGGGCGAGAGTTCGGGAATGTCCTCGTCGGGGTAGTCGGCGTAGGCCGCAAGACTGGCCGCCGTTTGTAACAAAAGGGAAACGATCCCCTCGGTCTCGCGTGCAATACGGCCGCCCTTGGCCGCACGCGACAGCCGCAGCGCCGATTCGTTTTTGGCGGAAATGAGTTCCATAATGCTCTCGGCGTCGGCCAGGTCGAGTTTTCCGTTCAAAAAGGCGCGCTTGGTAAATTCCCCCGCGGCGGCGGGCTCGGCGCCGCAATCGAGTACGCGGCGCAACACGGTCGACGCCATCATTCGGCCGCCGTGGACCGAGAGTTCGACGACGTCTTCACCCGTATAACTTTTGGGCGCGCGGAATACCAGGGCCACGCCGTCGTCGAGAACGCGGTCTTCCTGAACGATCTGACCGTAGGCGGCGCGGTAGCCCTCGAGGTCGCATAATTTTTCGTTCGAAAAGGCGACAAAACAGCGGTCGGCAATCGAAATGGCCTCGGGTCCCGAAATGCGAATCACACTGATTCCGCCTTCCCCCAAGGGGGTGGCAACGGCGGCAACGGTTGTTTCTGCCAACGAAAACGCTCCTTTCACAAAACAAAGCGATTTTTCTATAATGGTGGTAGGTTTTGCGCCGTAAAAATCGGATTGGCGGCGCTATTCTCCTATTATAAAGGAAAGGTGGAAAAGTGTCAATAAATCTTGGGAAAAAGGCTTGAAAAAGGGCGCGAAATCGGTTATGATAAAAAGAGTTTTTGAAGGAGTGGTTGTTTTGAAATACAACGAGTTGTCCCGAGCGGCGTTGGAACAGGAGTTCGGGACCGTGAAAGAGCAGTATGAAGCGCTCTTTTCTTTGAACCTCAAATTAGATATGTCCCGCGGAAAGCCGGGTTTTGAAAACGTAGACCTTAGCGAAGAACTGTCGGGTCTTGTCGACTGTGAACAGGGATATAAAAACGCCGACGGTGTGGATTGCCGCAACTACGGCGGCCTCGACGGACTTTCGGAATTAAAGCGCTTGTTCGGTGAAATTCTGGAGGCCCCCGAACATCAGGTCATCGTGGGCGGAAACTCCTCGCTCAACTTAATGTTTGACGCGGTGGCGCAGGGTATGACCCACGGGTGGGGCGACACCCCTTGGTACGAAGTAAAGGACCGAAAGTTCCTGTGCCCCTGTCCCGGATACGACCGCCACTTTGCCATTACCGAGTATTTCGGCTTTCAGTTGGTTCCGATTGCCCTGACGGCCGACGGCCCCGATATGGACGCCGTGGAAGAATGGGTCAAAGACCCGACGGTCAAGGGGATCTGGTGCGTTCCGAAGTACGCCAACCCCG
Organism: Acutalibacteraceae bacterium; assembly: GCA_045545515.1. Taxonomy (GTDB): domain Bacteria; phylum Bacillota; class Clostridia; order Oscillospirales; family Acutalibacteraceae; genus UBA737. Next base: position 27,061 of record JAZQBA010000020.1, on the reverse strand, counting down.
AGGGACTGACCTATAGCGACGACGTTGTGCGCCGAATGGCCGCGCTGAAACCCGCCGCCAAAGACTTCCGCGTTTTTTGGGACAACGCCTACGTGGTCCACGATCTGTACGACGAGGGCGACCGATTGTTGAACTTTTATGCCGAATGCGAACGGTGTGGCAACGCCGACCTGCCGCTGATGTTTACGTCGACGTCGAAGATTACCTTCCCGGGTGCGGGCGTTTCGGCCGTGGCGGCAAGTCCCGCCAATATCGCGCGGCTCAAAAACCGAATGGCGTTCCAGACCATTGGTCCCGATAAACTCAACCAACTGCGCCACGCGCGGCGGTTTGAGAATTTGGCCGACGTGACGGCACAGATGAAGAAACACGCCGAACTGTTGCGCCCGAAATTCGAGCGCGTGTTGCAAGAGTTCGACGCGCAGTTGACCGAAACGGGCGTGGCCCGCTGGACCAAACCGCGCGGCGGTTATTTCATCAGCCTTTACGTGCCGAGCGGGTGCGCCAAACGCGTGGCGCAACTCTGCGCCGACGTCGGTATGGTGCTCACCCCCGCGGGAGCAACCTACCCTTACGGGCTCGACCCCAAGGACGAAAATCTGCGGATTGCGCCGTCCTTCCCCTCGGTGGAAGAAATCGGCCGCGCGGCCGAGGTTTTGTGTCTTGCGGTGCGCTACGCTGCGCTCGAGCAACTCTTGGCGGAATAGATTGACTTTTTCGGTCGTTTCTATTATAATAAATCTTAATTAGGAACTTTTGTTTTCAAAAGTATAGGAAAAATTGGAGGATCTGCAATGAGGACCAGAAAAACAGGCAAGCCGGTCTTTTTCGTGGTTGTGATTCTGATTTTGGCGCTGACCTTTACGGCGTTCTTCGGAATCAGCGACTACTACGGCGACACCCGAAAGGTTTACGTAAAGGGAGCGGAGGATATCCGTTGGGGTATCGATATCAGCGGCGGCGTTGAAGCCGTGTTCTCTCCTGACAAAGAAGGCGTGGAAATCACCGAGGACGATATGGCCTCGGCCAAAGCCATTATTGAAACCCGTCTTGTAAACCAGAATATCACCGATTACGAAGTTTATACCGACGTGGCCAATCACCAGATCATTGTTCGCTTCCCCTGGGCGGCGGATGAGAGTGATTTTAACGCACAGGCGGCCGTTCAGGAACTCGGCGAAACGGCGCTGCTGTCGTTCTGCCGCAACGAGGACCAGAACGACGTTATTTTGAGCGGCTCGGCCGATATCAAAAGTGCTCAGGCCGGTGTCAATGAAAACAACGCCTACGTTGTGTACTTAGAGTTTACGCCTGCCGGCACGAGCAAGTTTGCCACCGCGACGAGCGAGTTGGCGGCCAGCCAGGGTAAAATCTCCATCTGGATGGATGACACCATGATTTCTGCCCCGACCGTAAAGACGGCCATTCTCAACGGCCAGGCTTATATCGACGGTATGGCCAGTGCCGAAGAGGCCAAGGACCTTGCCAATAAGATCAACGCCGGTTCTCTGCCGTTTGCCTTGTCGGTAGACGACAGCAAGTTGCAGATCGTATCGCCCACCCTGGGCTCCAACGCGTTGGACGTTATGTTGATTGCCGGTGCCTTCGCCTTTGCCGCCGTAGCGCTCATTATGATTCTGCGCTACCGCCTCAACGGTGTGGTTGCCGTGTTCGCCCTCTTGGGTCAGTTGGCCGGCTCGATCGCCTGCATTTCGGGTTACTTCCCCAATGCTTCGAGCTTTACGTTGACCATTCCCGGTATTGCCGGTATCATTTTGTCGATCGGTGTCGGTGTCGACTGTAACGTTATCGCCGCCGAGCGTATCCGCGATGAGTTCAAAAAAGGAAAGACCATCGACGGCGCTATTGACAGCGGTTTCCGCAACTCCTTGAGCGCGATTATCGACGGTAACGTGACCATCGTTATCGTGTCCCTCGTGTTGATGGGTGCCTTCGGTGCGCCCGATAGCCTGATGGCGAAAATCTTCTCGCCCATTATGTCGCTCTTCGGCGCTTCGATCACCGGTTCGATCTACTCGTTCGGTTACACCCTCTTGGTGGGCGTTATCTTCAACCTGATTATGGGCGTTCTTGCTTCCAAATGGATGCTGAAGAGTGTTTCTCAATTCAAGTTCCTGAGAAAACCCTGGTTGTACGGAGGTAAGAAAAATGGCTAAAATGAAGATCAATACCAATAAAACCTTCCGCATTGCGTTGATGGTCTACGCCGTTGTCTTCGTGGTTGGCATTATTATGTGCTTCTTCGGCGTGAAGATGGATATCAACTTCTCGGGCGGTACCCGTATTACCTATTCTTATACCGGCGAACTCAAAGAGGCCGATTTCGACAAGGCCGTTGACGAAGCCATTAAACAGGATTACACGGTCGGTCAGAACACCTCGATCGCCGGGGATTCCAAGACCTTCTCGATCAACCTGGCGGGCCGCAAGGCGCTCGACGCTAAGGACCAGGAAAAGATTACCACGACGCTTACCGAAAAGTTCAAGGATAACAACATCGAACTGTACGACTCGACTTCGGTCAGCCCCACGGTGGCCGGCACCTTCTTTGTCAAGAGTTTGGTTGCCGTAACACTCACGGCCATCTTCGTGGTCATTTACGTAGGTTTCCGATTCCGTAAAATCGGCGGCGTTTCGGCCGGACTCACCGCGTTGTGCGCCCTGGTGCTCGACGTGTTGGTTTCCTTCTTTGCCTGCGTTATTTTCCGTTTGCAGATCGACTCCAACTACATCGCCGTTGTGCTGACCATTCTTGGTTACTCGCTGAACGATACCATCGTTGTGTACGACCGCGTTCGTGAGAACAAGAAGCTTTATCCCCAACTCAGCACCGCCGAGTTGATGGATGAAAGTATCAACAGCGTTATCGTTCGTAACATTGTTACCACCGTAACCACCGTTTCGGCCGTTACCATTATCATTGTGGTTGCCGAACTGTACGGTCTGGCTTCCTTGCGCACCTTCGCCATTCCGATGGCTTTCGGTCTGCTTTCGGGTTGCGTGTCTTCTATCTTTGTCGCAGGTCCGCTGTGGGTTCTGTGGAAGAACTACCGCGAAAAGAAGGCCAAGAAATAAGTTTTTTCCAAAGGAGGGCAGCAATGTCCTCCTTTTACCTTATAAAAGGAAGTTTGATTGATGATTGAATTAAAAAACAGCAGCGTTCGCGCCCTCATTAGCGAAACGGGTGCCGAACTTCGCCGCTTGACGGTCGACGGGGTCGACCAACTCTGGCAGCCGGACGAGAAAATCTGGAACGGCGTGTCGCCCGTGCTGTTTCCCGTTTGCAGTGGGCTTCCGGGGGACCTGTATACCGTTGGCGGCAAGGAATACCGTATGCCCAAACACGGCTTTGCCCGTCAACTTGATTTCGCGGTCGTAAAGCAGGGGAGCCGCTTTGTGAAGCTGTGCCTGACCGATACCGAGGAAACGCGGAAATACTATCCGTGGCATTTTGTCTTTACCGTGACCTATTCGCTGCACGGCAAACGGCTCGACGTGACCTATACCGTCGAAAACAAAAGCGAAACGACGATGTATTTTTCCGAAGGGTCGCACGAATCTTACGCCTGCCCCGAGGGCATTGAAGAATACGACGTTGTTTTTGAAAAAGAGGAAACGGTCGGCGCCAAAATCATCGACGGCGTTCGCTTGACGGGACAGGAGCGGCCGCTGTTACATCAATCCCGCGTTTTGCCGCTTTATGAAAAATATTTCGCCGAAGATGCGCTGATTTTCACCGATTTGAAATCGCGCGCGGCCACGCTTCGCCACCGCACCTCGGGGCGCAGCGTTACGGTCGAGTTCCCGGGTTGCGACTACTTCCTGATCTGGACCGTTCCGGGCGCCAAGTACGTGTGTCTGGAGCCTTGGTGCGGCATTTGCGGAACGGTGGGCGACGGTATTGCCATTGAGGACAAAGAGGGAATGATTCCGCTTTCTCCCGGTGGTGTTTACGAGAGAACCCACACCATTCATTATTAAAATCGAAAAGAAATTTTGCAGGGAACGGCCGGTGTGCCGTTCCTTTTTTTATTTTTTCTCTTGACAAATGAAAAATATCGGTGTATACTAACTGTACTATCTAGGTTAGTACAGTTAGCGGGAGGCGAGGGAATGATACAAATCGATTACAAGAGCGGACAGTCCATTTGCGACCAGGTGGTCAACGGATTTATTCGGTTAAAGGTGCTGGGCGTTCTGCACGAGGGGGACCAACTGCCCTCGGTACGGGCGTTGGCCTCGCAGTTGGCGGTCAACCCCAACACAGTGCAAAAGGCCTATGCGCTGTTGGAAGAAAAGGGAATTATCTACTCGGTCAAGGGCAAAGGTTCGTTCCTGTCGGGGGATGAACGCGCGCACGACGCAGTGCGCCAAAAGGCCACGGCCGAATTTTTAGCCGCCGTTCGCGCGGCGCAGTCGATGGGACTAAAAAAAGAGGACTTAATGGCCCTCTTGGAACAGGAGGAAACACTATGATTACGGGAACAAACGTGACCAAACGGTTTGGCCAACACACGGCGCTCGACGGAATCGATTTTATGATTACCGAAGGTTCGGTTTGCGGCCTTGTCGGTTCAAACGGCTCGGGGAAATCGACCCTTTTGCGCTTGATTGCAGGTGTTTACCAACCCGATGACGGAACGGTTGGCATTGACGGTGTGGGGACCTTTAATAACCCCGACTTAAAATCACAAATCGCCTTCCTGGGGGACACCCCCTATTTCTTGCCGCAGGCGGACCTCAACGATATGGCACAGTTTTATCGCTCGGTCTACCCCGAGTTTGACGACGGGGTCTTCGCCTACCTAAACTCGGTTTTCCCTTTGGGTGTTCACAAGCGCATTACCGCGCTTTCCAAGGGTCAGCAACGGCAGGCGGCCTTGATTCTGGCGCTTTCGACCAAGCCGAAATACCTCTTGATGGACGAGGCGTTCGACGGGTTGGACGTCGTGATGCGGCGCGTACTCGCCAACCTCGTGATGGATAGCGTTGAAAAGCGCGGAATGACGACCGTCATCGCGTCCCACAATCTGCGCGAACTCGAAGACCTGTGCGACCGCGTGGCGCTCATTCACGAGGGTAAAATGCTCTTTAACGATGATACCGACCGCTTGAAAGAGGGGCTTCATAAAGTTCAGTTGGCGTTCAGCCAGGTGCCCGAACAATCGGCGTTTTCGGGATTGGACGTCTTGAAATGCGAACGAACGGGCTCGCTGTTGCAAATGGTCGTTCGCGGCAATCAGGAGGAAATTTTAAGTACGCTCAAAAAACTTTCCCCCTTGTTTTTGGAATGCGTTGAACCGACGCTCGAAGAAATGTTTGTTTATGAATTGGAGGTGACGGGTTATGACGTTAAGAACATCCTCAGTGAGTAGAAAGGCGACCTGGGGCCTGGTCGGCACCACGATGCGCAAAAACGTCGGTCTGCTCGTTTTAATGGTGGTCGGCCTGTTGCTCTTGAACCCCGGTCTGATGTTGACCGATCTCGACGGCATTCGCAACGAAGACCTTCTTATTTGGCTTCGCGAACTCGATAAACTCACGGTCGTTATAAACACCGTCTTCTCCGCCTGTGCGGTGCTGCTCTTCAATTTCGTGAACTTTCAGTTTTTGTATACCAAACGCGCGGGCGACGTCTTCTTCGCCCTGCCGCTGACGAGGGGCTCGCTCTTGTTTGCCCGTGCTTTTTCGGGTTTTGTGTTGTCGCTCGTTCCCACCGCGCTCGGGTACACGGCCACGGCGGCCGTCCACGCGGTGTTGGGGATCGATACGGGACTGAAAATTCTGCTCGGCGGAATGATCTTCACCGTTTTGGCGGCGTTGTTGTTCTGTGTCTTTTCGCTTGTCTTTATCGTGGCGGCGGGAAACGTTTTCGATCTGCTCGTTTCTTTTGCCACGGTGAATATCGGACCCGTGTTTTTGGTCTTGGCCTACCACGCGGCGTGTCAGGAACTGTTGCTCGGGTATGCCGGGGTCGATGAAACATTGGGCATTCAGGCGGTGTCCCCCGTGGCACTCTGCGGCAATATGGTTGGCAAATACCTTTACGGCAAAAAATGGGTCAGCCTCTCGGCCGTGGGGCTCGGGCGGTATCTGGGTGTACTTGCCTGGATCGTGGTCTGCGGTGTTTTGGCGGCGGTGCTTTTCCGTCGTCGCCCGACCGAGGCTTCGGGCAAATCGTATGCCTTCCGCTTTATGCCGATTCTGTGCAGTATGATTCTGTCGGTTTTGGGCGGCTTTGCCATCGGAATGATGTTCTCGCAAGGTCAACTCAACCCCGTTTTCTGGATCTTCCTGGCGGTCGGTTGTCTGCTGACGGCTATCGTCTTCGGGGCGATGACCTCGCGCGGATTCAAAACGCTCAAGACCTCGTTCGCCATCGGCGGCAGCGCACTTTTGGTGACGGCGCTCGTGGCGGTCATTCTCTCGAGTGGCGGTTTTGGGTATACCACCCGAATGCCCAAGGTCGGCAAAATCCAAAAAGCAACCGTTACCTTCTCGCGGTATTATGAGGTGGAAGCCACACCGGTCGAAGCGCTGGACCTTCACCGCGAAACGCTCAAATATCTCGAAGAGATGCGGGACGTTGATTACGAAAAGCAGGAATACGTTTACGTGCGAATGGCCTATACCCTCAAAAACGGCAAGGTGGTCGAGCGTTCGTTCCACGTGCCGCAGAAAAAGGCCGTGAAAGAAAAGTTGTTGACGGTTTACAAGAGCCCTGCGCGCATAAACCAGATTGAAACGATGGTCGAGAACACCACCGAAAAACACGAAATTTCGGTCTGGCAAGGCGCATATCTGGGTGGGCAGCAACCTTACCTCAATCAATGCACGATTTACGTTTCGGATGACGATTTGCGCCGGATTGCTTCGGCCTACGTAAAGGATCTGCCCAACGCCACGATGGAGGGTATGTTGGAAGACCGGGCGGCCGACGAATATACCATAGACTGGTGGCGCGAGGGGGACGAAGTCTTTAACGGCAGTCTGACACTTCGCGTTGAACCCTCGTTCGAACACACGCGCGCCGTCTTGGAGGAATTAGACCTCGAAGGTCGCGCCAAGAAGCAGCACGAAAACCGCGAAGAATCGGGCTATTATAAAGATTAAAAACAACGCGCACAAGGGGAAACCTGTGCGCGTTTTGCCGTTTGGTTGCAAAGCGGCGTGTTTTGTGATACAATTTTTCCAAGAGGTGTTTTTATGCTTTTTCGGAATATAACGTTGGTGGATGAAAATTTTTGTGTTCAAAAAAATCGGTACGTCGGCGTCAAGAATGACCGCATTGATTACGTTTCGGACCGTGCGCCCGAAGAGGACTACGGCGCGGTGTTCGACGGGACCGACAAATTGCTCATACCGTCATTCTATAATATGCACAGCCACTTGCCGATGTATTTTCTGCGCGGGTACGGGGAAAATCTGCCCTTAATGGATTGGCTCAATACGAGAATTTTCCCCTTTGAAGCGCAACTCGAAGACGAGGATCTGTACTACGGCGCGCTCATGGGGGCGGCCGAGTCGTTGCGCTTTGGCGTGGGGGCCGTGAACGAGATGTACCTGCGCTACCGCCCGTTGGGACAAGCGCTTCTCGAGAGCGGCTTAAAGGCCAACTTTTCGGCTTGTTGCACCTGTTTTGACGAGCGCGATTATCAAGACCTGCCAATTTATCGGCAAACCCTTTCGGCAATCGAGGAATTTGACGGCACCGCAGACGGCCGCTTGCAGGTCGATTTCTCGCTTCACGCCGAATACACCTCGACCGAACGAGTGGCCAAAGGTCTTGCCGCGGCGGCGCAAAAAGCGGGCAAGAGAATGCACCTTCATCTGTCCGAAACGGCCGCCGAGGTTGAGGCCTGTCGCGCGCGGCACGAGGGCCGAAGCCCCGTGCAGTATTTGTCCGACTGCGGGATCTTCGAGGTGCCGACCGTTGCCGCCCACGGGGTACACCTAAACCGCGAAGATATGGAAATCCTTCGGGAAAAAGGGGTGAGCGTCGCCTCTTGCCCCAAGAGTAATGCCAAACTCGGCAGCGGAATCTGTAAGGTGACCGACCTGATGAAAGCGGGGGTCAACGTCACCATCGGTACCGACAGCGTGGCGAGTAACAATAATTTGAATATGTTGGAGGAACTGCGCTTTTTCAACCTGTTGCAAAAAGCGGCGGCGCTTGACCCGACCGTACTCACGCCCGAGGAAACGCTGTTCGCCGCCACCTGCGCGGGTGCGCTGGCACAGGGAAGAACCGATAGCGGCCTTGTGAAAGAGGGCTTCAAAGCCGACCTTGCCGTGTTCGATTGCTCGGGTATGACCATGAAACCCGAACACGATCTGCTCGCCAATCTGATCTACGCCGCCAACGGGACCGACGTCGTGCTCACGATGGTCGACGGGCGCGTCCTCTACCAAAACGGCGTTTATACGACCTTGGATATTGAAAAAATTCAATTCGAATGTGAAAAAATTTGCCGCCGCATTGTGGCGAAACTGTAAGGAGTAAAAAAGATGACCCAACGACCGATTGTTGTTTTATGCGCGATGGATAGCGAATACAAAAGCCTTGCCGCGCGGGTGAAGAACGCCACCGTCGAAACGGTGGGCAACCTACATATCACGAGCGGAACGGTGCGGTGCTACCCCGTCACGGTGGTGCGCACCCTTATCGGCACGGTCAACGTCACCACCGCCGCGACACTACTCATCACCAGGCAAAAACCCGCCTGTGTGATTTTACAGGGAACGGCCGGCGCCCACAATCCCGAACTGTTGCAGGGCGATATTGTTCTCGGCAAAGAAAACGTAGAATTTAACAGTTGTTTTGTCCCGCACCGCGACGCGGGGGAAGGGGTCGACCCCTTTGCCTGGCGGCACGTGGGCGTTCAGGTGTTGGAAGACGGGAAAGCGATTCGGATGCAACGTTTTGCAAGTGACCCCTATCTTCTTTCGGTGGCCAAAAAAACGCCCTATGCCCACGGTCGCGTTTTCGAAGGCGCGGTCTTGAGCGCCGACGTCTGGAACCGCGAAATTGACCGTATTCAATATATCCGCAACACCTGGAACACCGACTGCGAGGAAATGGAGGGTGCCGCCGTCGGACAGGTCTGTCGGCAGTTTGCGGTGCCGTTTTTGAACATTCGGGTCATCAGCAACAGCGAATTGCACGCGGGCGAAACCTTCGACCCGAAAACAGCCGAGTACGGACAGGAATTTTGTTATGACGTGGTGTCGCGTTTGGTCGAAACGGGGTGCTTTGCGGCCGAAAAGAATTGACAAAGTGACAAAAATGTGGTATCGTTAACAAGATTAGGATAGAGGCGCGAATTTCATGAGTAGCCGACCCGTTTCCGGCGCGAACCCGTCGGGCGGTCAAAGGGGAATTCGCCGAAATGCAGAAAAAGGGTTCGGTTTTCTGTGTTGGGGTTCAAGGGAAGACCTTGCGCACTGTCACCGCGGTGGAGGGCTATCGGATATTTGTGAAAACAGATGGAAGAGGGTCGTGCCGCTTTGTGGTGGTACGGTCCTATTTTTATTAAAGGAGAGAGAAAAATGCAGAAAAACAAATGGATGCGTTTGTTGGCTGTGTTGGGCGTTGTCGTGATGGTTGCCGCGTTGTGCACCACCATGGGCCTGACCGTTTCGGCCGCAGACAGCAGCGAAATCGTCGTCAACGTCGACGGCGAGGACGTCGCGTATGACCTGTCCGACGGGGAGTCGGCACTGTCTTACGTCGATGCCTATGCCGACAATATCGGTGCCGACAAGGATTTTGAAAAGAATCTCGATACGGCCATCGGTACCGTGCGCGAAGGCATTCCGATGTATGCGACCTTCTGGGGCTTAATTCCGCCCATCATCGCCATTGTCTTGGCGCTCATCACCAAAGAGGTTTATTCTTCGTTGTTCATCGGTATTTTAACGGGCGGCATTCTGTACGCCAACTTCAATTTTGAAACGACCGTTGTTCACGTCTTCAGCGATGGCTTTACCGCCAGCGTGGCCGATTCGTATAACGTCGGTATCCTGATTTTCCTCGTAATGCTCGGCGCGATGGTTGCCATGATGAACAAAGCGGGCGGTTCGGCGGCGTTCGGCCGTTGGGCTTCCAAACACATTAAGGGCCGCGTTGGTGCCCAGATTGCCACCATCGTTCTGGGTATGCTCATCTTTATTGATGACTACTTCAACTGCCTGACCGTCGGTTCGGTTATGCGCCCCGTTTCCGACAAACACAACATTTCGCGCGCAAAGCTTTCTTATTTGATCGATGCTACGGCAGCGCCCATCTGCATCATCGCCCCCATTTCTTCGTGGGCGGCCGCCGTTGCCGGTTTTGCTAAGGGCACGGGTGCCGCGAGCGGTATGTCGCTGTTTATCAGCGCCATTCCTTATAACTTCTACGCGTTGTTGACCATCGCGATGATGTTCTTCCTGGCGTTCTCGAAGTTTGATTACGGCCCGATGAAGAAACACGAATTTAATGCAATGAACGGCGATATTTTCAGCGGTGCGAAAGAAAACGTTACCGACGTTGCCGAAGACAACGAAAAGGGCCGCGTTTGTGACCTGGTGGTTCCCGTGGTGTTCCTCATCATCGCCTGCGTCATCGGTATGATCTATTCGGGCGGCTTCTTCACCAAGGGTTCGGACGGTTACAAAGATTTCATCACCGCCTTCTCCAACAGTGACGCTTCGGTCGGCCTGTTGTACGGTTCGTTCTTCGCGGTTGTCTTTACGATTATTTTCTACCTGTGCCGCCGCGTGCTTTCTTTCTCGAAATGTATGCAATCGGTTCCCGAGGGCTTTAAGGCTATGGTTCCCGCCATTATGATTCTGGTTTGCGCCTGGACCTTGAAGGCAATGACCGACTCGTTGGGTGCCAAAATTTTCATCTCGCGTCTGGTCGAAAGCTCGGCCGGTGCTTTGCAGAGCTTCCTGCCCGCCATCGTCTTCCTGATTGCCGTTGGCCTGTCGTTTGCAACCGGTACGTCTTGGGGCACCTTCGGTATCTTGATTCCCATCGTGTTGAGCGTGTTCGGTCCCGAAGACGGAAACATCACGATTATTGCCGTTTCGGCTTGTATGGCCGGTGCCGTTTGCGGTGACCACTGCTCGCCCATTTCGGATACCACCATTATGGCTTCGGCCGGTGCACAGTGCAACCACATCAACCACGTTTCGACCCAGTTGCCTTACGCCTTAACGGTCGCGGGTGTTTCGTTCGTGTCCTACGTGATTGCCGGTTTTGTACCCAATTGGTACATTATGTTGCCCGTATCGTTCGTTCTGATGTTCGGCACCTTGTTTGCCGTGAAGTTGATGGCGAAAAAAGCATAAAAACACTTGAAAAAAAGGTCGCTACACCCTACAATAGGGGTAGCGACTTTTTGTTTAGGAGTAATTATGGCCGAAAGAATGTTATCTCGTGCGCAAACCATTGAGCGCAGTATTATTAAAAAATTCCGAAAATCCATTTGGAACGGGTTTGTTGCCGCGGTTCAGGAGTATGACCTCATTCGCGCGGGCGACCGCATTGCCGTCTGCATTTCGGGCGGCAAGGATTCGATGTTGTTGGCCAAATGTATGCAACAACTCTGCCGCCATACCGATCGACCGTTTGAACTTGTCTTCCTTGTAATGGACCCCGGGTATGCCGAAGAAAACCGCCAACTGCTTTGCGAAAATTTGAAAACGCTTGGGATCGAAGCCGAGATTTTTGAAAGCAATATCTTCGACGTGGTACACGATGCGGGCGGTTCGCCCTGTTACCTGTGTGCGCGAATGCGCCGCGGCGCTTTGTACGCCGAAGCGAAGAGGCGCGGTTGTAACAAAATCGCGCTCGGCCACCATTTTGACGACGCCGTCGAAACGCTTTTAATGAGTATGATGTACGCGAGTGAAATCAAGACCATGATGCCCAAACTCAAAAGCACCAACTTCGAGGGAATGGAGTTGATTCGTCCGCTCTACCGCGTTAAGGAACGCGATATTATCGCCTGGAGCGAATATAACGAACTGCGGTTTTTGCAGTGCGCCTGTAAGTTTACGGCCGAGAGCACCGAGCGCGAGGACCTCTCGAAACGAAAGGAGATCAAGGCGCTCATCAAAACGCTGCGCCAAACCAACCCCGAGGTTGACGACAACATTTTCCGCAGTATGCACAACGTCAACCTGGCGACCTTGCCCGGTTGGCGCGACTGTGACAACGGCGATACCCACTCTTTTTTGGAAAACTACGACAATATCGGCGCGGCCGAAGAATAGCGAGGAAAAAAATGAAATTTTTAATTGTGGTCGATATGCAAAACGATTTTATCCGCGGCGCGTTGGGGAGTGCCCACGCCGAGGCGATCGTGCCGCGCGTGGTCGAAAAGGTGAAAAACTTCGACGGAAAAATCATCTTCACGCGCGACACGCATTTTGAAGACTATCTGCAAACGAGGGAAGGCGCAAAACTTCCCGTAACCCATTGTGTTAAAGATACTGACGGGTGGCAGATTTGCGACGAACTAAAACCCTTTGTGGGAATGGTGGTCGATAAAATCACCTTCGGCAGTACCGAACTGCCGAGAATTTTGCAAGAGAGCGGGGAGCCGATCGAGGAAATTGAACTCTGTGGCCTTTGTACCGACATTTGCGTGATTTCCAACGCGATGATCTTAAAAGCTCAATTCCCCGAAACGGATTTTGTGGTTGACGCGTCCTGTTGCGCGGGGGTAACGCCCGAAAGCCACCAAACCGCCCTGGGCGCCATGAAAGCGGTTCAGATTGACGTTATCGAATAAAAAAACACCGACCAACAAAAGTTGGTCGGTTTCTTTATTTTACTTTATAATCAAACAGTTCTTCGGCGAACCAGACGTTGTCGACCGTAAAGGTCTTGCCGTTGAGCGGGTTTAGAATACCCGCATCGGTCTCAAAACAAAAGCGCAGGGAATAGGAGTAGAGCGCCTGCTTGTCAAAGCCGAGGTGTTTGTCCTCTTTCAGGCGGCCGTACTTTCCGTCCCCCAACAGGGGGTGGCCGATGGAGGCCATGTGGGCGCGAATCTGGTGGGTGCGCCCCGTCAACAGTTCGATTTCCAAAAGCGAGAGTCCGTTTTTCGATTTCAACACGCGGTAGCGCGTTCGAATGGTGCGCGAGTTTTCCGTCGGCTTTTTGGAAAGAAAAACCTTGTTTTTTTCATTGTTTTTTTCCAAATACCCTTCGAGGACCGCTTCTTTGGGCGAGGGGGTGCCGTGCACCACACAAAGATACCGCTTGTCGAGTTCGCGGTTTTTGATTTTCTCACACAAAATCCGCAACGCCTCGGCGTTTTTGGCGGCAATCACAATGCCGCCCGTGTTGCGGTCGATGCGGTTGGCCAAAGCGGGGGCAAAACTGTGTTCGGCCTGGGGGTCGTATTCGCCCTTTTCGTACAAATAGCGCTGAATACGGCCGATGAGCGTGTCGCCGTATTCGTTTTTGTCGGGGTGGGAGAGAAGACCCTGTTTTTTGTCGGCCAACAGAATGTTTTCGTCCTCATAAACGACGTTCAGTTGGCCGCCCGCCTGCAAAAAGTCGTACTTGGGTTTGGTTTCGACAAAAAATTCGTCCTTAATGTAAAGGTCGAGAACGTCGCCCTCTTGAAGACGGGTACTGATTTCGGCGCGTTTGCGGTTGACCTTGATGTTCTTGGTGCGAATGTGTTTGTAGAGAAGCGATTTGGGCATCGTCGGGCAAAGTTTCGTCAGAAACTTGTCCAACCGCTGGTCGGCGTCGTTTTTTTGGATTATGATTTGTTTCATCGTTTTCTCTTTCTGCCGTTGCAATAGCGGCGCGAATGTGATATACTGTGGAAGAAAAAGGGGGGTTGCCTTGTGCTGGAAAACGTTCATAAAGACCATCGAAAACGCGTGAAGAAAGAATTTCTGGCACACGGGTTTTATCCGGATACCCCACCGCATAAAGTGTTGGAACTGTTGCTTTTCTATATCGTTCCTCGGGTGGATACCAATCCGTTGGCGCACCAACTGCTCGACCGCTTCGGCTCGATTGCCAGCGTGTTGGATGCACCGGTGAGCGAATTGATCACCTTTAAGGGTTTGACCGAAAACAACGTTGGTTTATTCAAATTGATTATGGACATTGCCCGCCGTTACTGGGACGAGCAACAGCCCAAAGACCGTTCTTTTCAGAGCCTCGACGAGATGGGCGCGTTTCTTTGCCGCGCACACGTGGGCTTTACCGACGAGCGGGTGAGCGTTCTGTGCCTGTCTTCCGATGCCAAGAGGCTCGGCCACGAATTTTTGGCCAACGGGAACATTTCCTCGGTCGGGTTTTCCATGCGCGACATTGCCGAAATCGCTCTGCGCCACGAGGCGGCCGGCATCGTGTTGGCCCACAATCACCCGAGCGGTTGCGCGCTGCCGAGTGCCGAAGATATTACGGCGACCGAAATGATTTCAACCTCGCTGGCACATATCGGGGTGCACCTTGTAGACCACGTGATTATCGCGCGGGACGATTTTGTATCGATGGCGCAAAGCGCCAAGTTCCGCCATTTGTTTGAGAAACTTAATATTTAAGGTTTTTTAACAAATTTTCGAAGACCCTGTGGTACAATACGGGAAAGCGAATCTTTTTCGCAAGTTTTTTGAACAGAGGTTTTCCAATGAACTTTCGGTATAGACTAATGCAGTTTATGAGCGGCCGCTACGGGGTCGACACCCTTTTTTACGGGTTGATGGGCGCGGCCTGTGCCGTGTCGGTGCTCAATTTGTTTTTGCGGTCCGTTTGGCTGCAATGGGTCGTTTATAGTCTGGTGGGCGTTGCCGTTTTTCGGGTGCTTTCGCGAAATTGTGCCGCACGCCGCGCCGAAAACGCCAAATTCACAAGCCTTTCCAATTCGTTTCGCTTGTTTGCCGAGCGAAAACGCCGTCAGCGACAGGACCGTTCCCACGTTTACCGTAAATGCCGCCGCTGTAAGGCGGTCTTGCGCCTGCCGCGAAGAAAAGGGCACCACAAAACGGTCTGCCCAAAATGCGGAAACGAAATGCGCGTTCACGTGTTTTTGGAAAAATAGAAATAGGATATCTCCTGCCAAGGGTTCTTGACAGGAGATTTTTTTATTTTGCCTTTTTAATTAAGAACCACAAAATGGTCAGCACCTGCAAAACGCTCGCCACAATGTAAATGAGCGAGATGCGCGGATAGTGGAACATCACCACGGCGCAGGTCGGCACCATCCAGATGAGCGCGGAAATGGACAAAAAGAGCCAAAAACGGTGCCACCAGAGTTTGGTGAAAACGATGGCGACGATGGCGTCGGCCGTGACGGCGTATAAGAAGAAATACCAGGCGGGGAAGGTGGTCCAGAAGACCTGGAACATAAAGAATAAAAGGGTTGCCACCAACCACGGAAGAATGAGGGCCATCAGGGTGATGATGCCGCGGTTATATACGCGCACACCCTTTTTCTTGGGCGGCTTGTCGCTCAAAAGATCATCGACCGTTACTTCGAACAGTTCGGCAATCTGTACCAGTACGTAGAGGTCGGGTACCCCTTCGCCGCGTTCCCATTTGGAAATGGATTTATCGGAATAATTGAGTTGTTCAGCCAGGTCAAGCTGGGTCATATTCGCGCTTTTACGGCAGCGGATTAAGTTCACGGCAAACCGTTCGCGGATTTGTTCTTCGGTCATAATAATCTCCTTTGTTAAAACGACATTTGAATATATTGCGGCTCCGAGAATTCGGTCTCGGTTTTATTTAGGTTCAAGATTTTGCGCCCTTTTCGTTTGGCGTAGGAAAGGGTGTTTCTGGTGCCGCCCGATTGCCCGTCGTACCAGGTGAGCACAAGGTCGCTGCGGTCCACCATATATCGGTTGCGCTGTTGGTAACAGTCGCGCGTGTACACTTCGGAAAGGGTCACAACCTCGTCGGCCTCTTGTAACACGCGAAGGTAGCGCGCTTTCCATTCTTCCGAGTAGGCCGCGGCCTGTTCTGGGAACGGAACGACACAAACGAGTTTGACAATTCCTTTGCCGAAGGCCTTTCGGCACAAGAGTACCGTTTCAGCCGCCATCAAGTCAAAACCCATGGCCGCGCCCGTGTAAAAGGTGGTCACGCCCTCTTTCGGGAGCGAAAAGACGGTCTCGGTCAGGGCGTTTTCCATTTCGAGGTAAGAAAGGTCCCCCGCGTGAAATTCGAAGGGGAACTTATGGGGACGGTAGCCCGTAAAACAACAAGAAGTGATTTTCGGTTTCATAAAAATCCTTTTTCGGTTTCGTTAGAAAGGCAAAAGTCGGCCGGTTCTTGACATTCTGCCTTTGTTGACTTAAAATAATAAGGAAAAGAGGGATTAAGAATGGATGCTATCGATTTGAAACTCATTACCTTATTACAAAAGAACGCGCGAACACCCTTAAAGGTGTTGGCCGAGCAGGTCTATCTTTCGTCACCCGCTACCGCCGCGCGCATCGAACGCTTGGAAAAAGAGGGGATTCTGGCGGGGTATACCGCCAAGGTCGACCTCAAAAAAGTGGGAATGCCGATTATCGCCTTTATCCACCTGGATTTAGACCCCAAGTTAAAGCCGACGTTCTACCCCTTTATTCAGGCGCATCCGCACGTACTCGAATGCGTTTGTGTGACGGGGCGTTATTCCCAACTCATTAAGGTGGCGTTTGATACCACCGAGTCGCTCGACACCTTCGTCGGCGAACTCAACGCCTTCGGTCATACCGAAACGCAAATTGCCTTTTCCGAGCCGCAACCCGTTCGCGGCATTTGCATTGAAGAGATTCACCGCCAAAAATAATTTGAGCCAAAGAGGGCACCCGCGAGGGGCCTTCTTTTTTTATATCGATTGAATCACGGTTTCTTTGTGGGCCAAAACGGGAACGTCGGGGAGGAGATTTTGCAACGTTTCGCAAAGTGAATCCACCACAACGTTTTCGGTTTCAAAATGACCGCCCTCAAAAAGGGAGATGCCGTTCCCCGCCGCTTCAAGAAACAGATGGTGCTTGACTTCGGCCGTTACGAGCGCATCGCATTCGGCGACGGCCACGTCGAAGAGAAATTCGCTGCCGCTGCCCGAGCAAACGAGAACGCGGCGAATGGGTTTGCCGCCGTCGACAAAACGGATCTTTCCGCCCAAAACGGTTTTAAGGTGTGCGGCAAAATCCGGCGCCGTCGTCGGCGCACAACGGCCGCGGCGTAGGGTAAATCCATCGGCGGCAACGTAAGGTTCGACAGAAGAGAGCCCGATTGCGCGGCAAAGTTGGTCGTTGACGCCGCCCTCGCCCATATCGAGATTGGTGTGCATCGAAATGACCGAAATGCCGTTTTTCAACAATCGGTAACAAAGCGAATCGGCCGTTACCGATTTGAGCCCGTCGAAAATAACGGGGTGGTGGGTCACTATGAGGTTGCAACCGTTCTCGGTCGCTTTTTTCAAGGCGGCCTCGTCACAATCGAGCGCTACGACAACGCCCGAAACGGTAGCGTCGCCGTCGCCGAGCAAAAGGCCGCAGTTATCAAAATCACAGGCGGTGGAAAGGGGATAACTCTTTTCCAAAACCGCCAAAACATCGGCTACTCTCATACCTTTTTCACAAACGAATCTTTGAGGGCTACCGTGCGGTTAAAGACCAACGCTTCCGGGGTGCTGTCGGGATCGGCGCAGAAATAACCCTGGCGCATAAACTGGTAGGATTTTCCGGTCGGGGCCTCGGCGAGGTCGCGCTCGAGTTTACAGTTTTCGAGCACCGTCAACGATTCGGGGTTCAGGTTATCGGCAAACGAGGAAACACCCTCTTCATCGCTCGGGTTTTCAACGTTAAACAGGCGGTCGTACAAACGAACGGTCGCGTTTACGCAATCCTCGGCGTTGACCCAGTGCAACGTGCCCTTAACCTTGCGGCCGTCGGGCGTTTCGCCGCCGAAACTTTCGGGGTCGTAGGTGCAATGAACAACCGTGATATTGCCCTCGTCATCGGTTTCGTGGGAAGCGTAGCGCAGGTAGTAGGCGCCTTTGAGGCGTACCTCTTTTTGCGGACACAGGCGGAAATATTTTCCGGGCGGTTCCAACATAAAGTCGTCCTGTTCAATATAAAGGTTCTTGCTGAAGGTTACGGTCTTTTTCCCAAGTTCGGGTCGGTTGGGATTGATATCAACCGAAATCTCCTCGGTTTTTCCGTCGGGATAATTGTCGACCACGAGTTTCAAGGGGCGAAGAACCGCCATCGCGCGGTCGGCGTTCTGATTAAGGTTGTCGCGTACACAGGATTCCAACAAGGCGTAGTCAATCACGCTGTAGGCCTTGGAAACGCCGATTTTATCGACAAACGCGCGAACGGCCTCGGCCGGGTAGCCGCGGCGGCGCATACCGCACAAGGTGGCCATACGCGGGTCATCCCAACCCGAAACCAGACCGTCTTGAACGAGTTTTAAGCACTTGCGCTTGCTGGTGAGCGTGTAATTGACGTTCATTCGCGCAAATTCAATTTGTCTCGGGGGCATTTGGACGTCGGCCGCTTCCAACACCCAGTCGTACAGCGGACGGTGGTTTTCAAATTCCAACGAGCAAAGCGAATGGGTTACGCCCTCTTTGGCGTCGCTCAACGGGTGGGCAAAGTCGTACATCGGGTAGACACACCATTTGTCCCCCGTGCGGTGGTGGTGGGCCTTCAAAATGCGGTAGATAATGGGGTCGCGCATATTGAGGTTGGACGACGACATATCGATCTTGGCGCGCAGGACCATAGCGCCCTCGTCAAATTCGCCGGCCGTCATACGGGTGAACAGGTCGCGCGATTCGGCGGCGGGGCGGTTGCGGTAGGGGCTTTCGGTACCCGCTTCGGTCAAGGTGCCGCGCAATGCGCGGATTTCCTCGGCACTCGACTCATCGACGTAGGCCAATCCCTTGTCGATCAGTTTGAAGGCGCATTCGTGAATGTAATCGAAGTAGTCCGAAGCGAAGTAAACGTTGTCCCAGTTAAAACCGAGCCACTGGATATCCTCTTTAATCGCGTCGACGTATTCCACGTCTTCTTTGGTGGGGTTGGTGTCGTCCAGGCGCAGATTACAACTGCCGTTGTACTTTTCGGCCGTGCCGAAATCGATGCAAATGGCCTTGGCGTGGCCAATGTGCAGATAGCCGTTCGGCTCGGGCGGAAAACGGGTCTGAACGTGGGGGTAAACACCCTCGGCCAAGTCCTCGTCAATAAAATCGTGAATAAAGTTGGAGGGTGCCGTGCCCTCGTTTAACAGTTCTTTCTTTTCTTCCATCTTGGTAAAACCTCTTATAAAGAATTGATCATATCATTCATTCGTGCCAAGCACTCTTCACGGCCCAACACCTGCATAATGCTGCAAAGGTCGGGGGTGTTGCGCCGTCCTGTGATGGCGATGCGCAAAACGGTGCTCAGATCGCCCGCACTTCCGCGGTAGGCGGTCGGGTCTGCCTTGTAGGCCTTGGTGTCGGCCGCAAAACCGAGTTGGGGGCAAAGGGATTTAATGCCCTCAAACCAAGCCTGTCGGTCGGCCGTCTGGTCGTAAACTTCGCGGTAGGCCGAAAGGAAGGCTTTGGCGTCGGCGGCCGCCACGTTTTCGGGCAGCGTGTGGTCGGGGGTGTAGAGCGGCCGATAGAAATAGGCCAGGTAATCCTTGGCTTCCATCCACCGCGCGATGTCTTTTCGGGGTTTCGGGGTGTCGCGGTCGATGGCCAGCGCCGCCTTGGTAAATTCGGGGTCGGCCACGAGAATCTCATAAAATTCGGGATCGAATTCCTTCGCCCAGGCCGTCAGTTTTTCGTAGACCGTTTCGGCGTTCATGCGCGAGATGACCAACTTGCTCACGTCGAGCAGTTTGTTCTCGTCGTACAACGCGCCCGAAACGCTCATCTTCTTGAGTTTGAAGGGGAAGTCCTTGCGGTCGGCGGTGGGGTTGGGTCTGCGCCAATCTTCAAAGTCCGAGGCCGCAACGGTCATCAGGTATTCAATCACGCTGTCGGGGTCGTACCCTTGCTCGGCAAAGAAGTGAACCGCCGCTTCGGGGTCCTTTCGCTTGGAAATCTTGCGCTTGGCGCCGTTGTCCAATTTCATCAAGGGGGAAATGTGCCCGTATTTCGGGGCCTTAAAGCCCAACAAGCGGAACAGTTGTAAATGTTTCGGGGTCGAAGAAATCCATTCGTCACCGCGCAATACGTGGGTCGTGTGCATCAGGTGGTCGTCGATCGCGTGGGCAAAATGGTAGGTCGGAATGCCGTCCGACTTGAGAAGAACAAAGTCCTCGTCGTTTTCGGGCATTTCAATGCGGCCCTTGATGGCGTCGTCAAACGCGATGCGGTTTTCTTCGTTTCCGGGGGAGCGCAGACGAACGACAAAAGGTTTGCCCGCTTCAATTTCTTTGCGCGCTTCTTCCAAGGTGATATCGCGGTGGCGCGCCCACTTGCCGTGGTACCCGGTGCGCACACCGGCCGCTTCCTGTTCGGCGCGCACAGCGTCGAGTTCCTCGGCCGTGCAGAAACAGGGGTAGGCGTAGCCCTGGCGAATGAGTTCTTTTACGTAGGTTTGGTAAATTTCGGCGCGGCGGCTTTGTTGGTAGGGACCGTAATCGCCGACCTGGGTCGTGCCGTTTACAAAGCCCTCGTCGATTTTAATGCCGAAGCGCTCAAGCCCTTCGATAATATCGGCAATGCCGCCCTCGACCTCGCGCTTTTTGTCGGTGTCCTCAATTCGCGTGAAGAACACGCCACCCGACGTCGTGGCCGCAATGCGGTTCACCAGCGCCGAGAACAGAACGCCCAAGTGCAAGTAGCCGGTCGGGCTCGGGGCAATTCGGGTAACCTGTGCGCCCTCGGGGAGATTGCGCGCAGGGTATAAGTTTTCATAATAATCGGGTGTTTTGTCAATGTGCGGCAGTAACAATTCTGCCATTTCGTTGAAGTGGTTCATCTTTTTCGTCCCTTAATCTTTTTTGAGCAGTTTGTTGAGTTCGTCCATAAAGGTTTCAATATCCTTGAACTGGCGGTACACCGAGGCAAAGCGAACGTAGGCCACTTCGTCCAGGCCTTTTAGTTTTTCCATTACCAGTTCGCCAATGCGGTCACTCTGGACTTCGCGGTCGAGAGAGTTTTGCAAAAGACCTTCGATTTCATCGACCGTGCGCTCCAAATCGTCAAACGATACGGGGCGCTTTTCACAGGCACGCAACAGACCGTTGAGGAGTTTCTCGCGGTCAAACGCTTCGCGCGAATGGTCCTTTTTAATGACGATGATCGGCAGACTTTCAATCATCTCGTAGGTCGTGAAACGCTTGGCACATTGCAGGCATTCACGGCGGCGACGAATGCGCTCGCCCTCGTCGGTCGGACGCGAGTCGATAACCTTGCTTTCTTCATATCCGCAGTAAGGACATTTCATAACGAATACCACCCTTAAAAATTTTTTACGATATATATGGTCAGTATAGCATATTTATTATTAAAATACAAGCATTTTCAGCGGTTGACAAACGCCAAAAAGTGTGTTAATATAACTGCGGATAGAGGTGCGATGGGTAAAAAGTACCGTCTGGCGGTGTGCCCGGCAGGGTGTGCCAAGCGGGAAAGGTGCCGTCGCCGAAGAGGCCTTTCGGCAGAAAGGCTTTCTGGGAAAACGGAATAAGATCCGTTTTACTGTCGCAGAACACCTGCGGAGGGCTATCAAATCGGAATATTTTTGCGCCTTTGGGCGGATTCGGATTTGGGTAGTCATTAGGACTATCTTTTATTATTTTTAGGGGGTCTTTTAGATGAAAAAGACAGTATTTACAGGAATTGCAACGGCGCTTGTTACGCCGCTCAACCAAGAGGGGATCGATTACGAAAATTTCGGCCGCCTGATTGATTGGCAGATTGCCGAGGGCATTAACGGTCTGGTCGTCTGCGGAACGACGGGCGAGGGTTCGACCCTCACCGACGATGAGCACCGCGAGGCCATTCGCTTTGCCGTCGAGCGCGCGGCGGGTCGCGTTCCCGTGATTGCGGGTACGGGCTCGAACGACACGGCCTACGCCTTGGAACTCACGCGCCACGCTTGTGAAGTCGGGGTCGACGGTGTTCTGGTCGTAACGCCCTATTACAACAAGGCGACCCAAAACGGCCTTGTAAAAATGTTTACCGAGATTGCCGACGCATCCACGGCGCCCGTCATTCTCTACAACGTGCCCTCGCGAACGGGCGTCAACATTGCGCCCAAAACGGTCGCCACCTTGGCCGACCATCCCAACATCTGCGGCATTAAAGAGGCTTCGGGCAACATTTCGGCCATTGCCGAAATTCAGGCGCTCTGCCGCGATAAGATCGACCTGTATTCGGGCAACGACGACCAGATCGTGCCGATTCTTTCCTTGGGCGGAAAGGGCTGTATTTCGGTGCTTTCCAATCCGCTGCCGCGAAAGACGGTTGAAATTTGCGACCGCTTCTTCAAAGGCGACGTGAAGGGTGCGGCCGAACTGCAGTTAGCGTTGTTGCCGCTGGTGAACGCCCTCTTCTCGGAGGTCAACCCCATTCCCGTAAAATCGGCCATGGCGGCCATGGGCTATTGCGACGAGTATCTGCGTTCCCCCCTGACCGTGATGGAGGAGCCCAACCGCGCCGTTCTGCTCGAAGAAATGCGCAAAGCGGGGATCTCGTTTTAACGCGGCGCCGCGCATAATTTTTGAACACGGAGAACAGTATGATTAGTAAAAACGTTTCGGTGAATGCCGCGGGGCATCTGACCTTTGCCGGGCGCGATACCACAGCGCTTGCGCAACAATACGGCACACCGCTTTATTTAATGGATGAAGAAATGATTCGCGAACGCGTTCGGGTCTACAAAGAGGCTTTTGCCGATTTCTTCCCTGCGGGTTCGGTTCCCGAATACGCCAGCAAGGCCTTTAGTTGTAAGCGAATCTACGAAATTATGGCCGAAGAGGGTATGGATATCGATGCCGTTTCGGTCGGCGAGATCTACACCGCCAAAAAGGCGGGTTTCCCGATGGAAAACTGCTTTTTCCACGGCACCAACAAGTCCGACGAGGACATTCGCTTTGCGATGGAAAACGGCGTGGGCTGGTTTGTGGTCGACAATGAAGATGAACTCGCGGCGCTCGAGCGGATCGCGGGTGAACGGGGAATCTGTCAGCGTATTCTACTACGCGTAACCCCCGGTATCGACCCCCACACGCACAAAAAGATTTCTACCGGCTCGGAGGAATCCAAGTTCGGTATTGCCTTTCGAACCGGTCAGGCGCTGGCGGCGGCAAAAACGGTGCTTTCGCTGAAAAACGTTTCGTTAGCGGGTTTCCATTGCCATATCGGTTCCCAAATTTTCGATTCCGCCCCCTTTGGTACCGCGGCCGAACTGATGGTCAAATTTCTGGCCGAAGTGCGCGCCGAAACGGGCTACACCGCCGAGTATCTGAATATGGGCGGCGGCTTTGGAGTGCGCTACGTTGAAAGCGACCCCGAAATCGATTACCGCGCGCGAATCGGAGAAGTGGCTGAGCGGATGAAAGAGATCTGTCGCGCGTTTGATTTTCCGCTGCCCAAAGTGTTGATGGAACCGGGCCGAAGCATCGTGGCCGATGCGGGGTTGACCCTTTATACCGTCGGCGGCGTGAAGGAAATCCCCGGCTACAAGAATTACGTTTCGATCGATGGCGGGATGACTGATAATCCGCGCTATACCCTTTACGAATCCGAGTATACGATCTATAACGCCAGCCGCGCGGCCGAAGAACCCGATTTTGTCGCGACTGTGGCAGGGCGTTGTTGCGAATCGGGTGACCTGATTCAGGAAGACGTTCCGCTCAAAAAGCCTGAGCGCGGCGAGATTTTGGCGGTGCTGACGACGGGTGCTTATAACTACTCGATGGCTTCCAACTACAACCGCGTGGCGCGTCCGCCCGTGGTGTTTCTGGACAAAGAAAAGTCCTACGTGGCCGTGCGCCGCGAAACGCTGGAAGACCTTTGCGCGTTGGATGAATAAAACAGAAAGAACGGTTCCGTCGAGCCGTTCTTTTTTGTTCTTGCGAAAGAGGGCGCTATCTGTTACAATAAAAGGGACGAATTTTGTGAAAAGAGGTGCAAACGGTGGCTGTTATCAATGAAGCGCAATTAAAACAGGACTTAAAGCGAAAAACGTTTGCGCCCTGCTATATTCTGTTCGGGGATGACCCCTATCTCAAAAAGATGTATGCCGACCGCCTGGAATCGGCGGCCGAGGGCGACCCGTTTTTCAATCTTCAACGCTTTTCGGGCAACGTTGATCTGCAAGAGGTTTACGACGCCGTGACGCAGTACCCGATGATGGCCGACCGCAAATGTGTGCAGGTCATCGATTACGATTTTGAACACGCTTCGCAAAAGGATTATGAACGGCTGTGTCTTCTCTTAAAAGAGGGGGTCGACACCTGTGTTCTCGTGTTGCGGTTTGACGGTGTAGCGTTTGACGACAAGCACAGCAGTAAGGCCAAGGGTCTGATTGCTGCGGCCAATTCTTGCGGCGGAAAAGCGGTCTGCCTTTCCCACCGCGCGCCCCAGGACCTCGTGCGCGTGTTGACCGAGGGCGCCAAAAAACGCGGTTGCTCGATGGATGCATCGGTGGCGCGGTATATGCTCGAAGTGGTCGGCAACGACATCGGAATCCTCTCAAACGAACTCGAAAAGGTTTGTCACTTCGTTTCGGGCGGCGCCATCACCAAAAAGACGGTTGACCGGGTTTGTGTAGCCTCGGTCGAAGCCTCGGTTTATAATCTCACCAAAGAGATTTTTGCCAAACGGGTGTCGGGCGCGTTGGCGCTTCTCGATGACCTGTTTTTCACCCGCGTGGAACCGATGGTGATCTTATACACCGTGGCGGCTTCTTACGTGGATCTGTACCGCGTTGCCGCGGCCAAACAAAACGGCGTGTCGGTTTCGGCGGTGGCCGAAGATTTTGCCTATAAATCCAATCGAACCTTTACGCTCGAACGCGCCGCCACAACGTTGCGCAGTGTAACGCCCGATCAACTGCATTACAGTTTCGAGGTGTTGTTGCGGACCGATAAGGCCCTCAAGAGTACGGGGGCTAATGCGCGGGTCGTGCTGGAAGAAATGGTGGTCCGTTTAATTTACATTCTGTCAAAGGGTGAGCCGATTGATCCATCTTAAAGAAGCAGTCGTCGTCGAGGGAAAATACGATAAGATCACGCTCGAAAACGTGATTGATGCGCTGATTATCCCGGTCGGCGGCTTCTCGATTTTCAAGGATAAAGAGCGGTGCGAACTGTTGCGCGTTCTTTCTCAAAAAGAGGGCATTATCGTCCTGACCGACAGCGACAGCGCGGGGCAGATGATTCGCGCCCACCTGAAAAATATCTGTGCAGGCGGAAAGGTGACCCACGTATATGTTCCGACCCTTCGTGGCAAGGAAAAACGAAAGCGCCGCGCGGGCAAAGAGGGGCTTTTGGGCGTAGAAGGCATGAGCGAGGAGGTTCTGCTTGAAGCTTTTCGCCAAAGCGGTGTGCTGGCCGATTCGGTCCAGAAAAAGCGCACCCCTGTGACCAAAACGCAGTTGTACGGCTTGGGGCTTTCGGGCGGCGTTAACAGCCGACAGGAACGGGAAGAACTGTGCGCATACTTGCGCCTTCCGACCAAAATCAGCGCCAATGCGTTTTTGGATATTATAAACTCACTTTACGGCTTGGAAGAATTTGAAAAGAAGGTGACCGCGTGGCGGCAAGACAGGGACAAAAAATAAAACTGCTTTGTTTGTTGGATATTTTGCGGCGGCAAACCGATGAGGACCACCCCCTCTCAGCGGGGGAACTCTGCCGAAAACTCGGGGAGCAGGGCGTTACCGCCGAGCGAAAATCCATTTACAGCGATATCGAAACGCTCGTTGGCTACGGGTTTGATATTCTGTGTACCCGCGTGCCCAAGTCGGGGTATTTTATGGCCTCGCGCGAGTTCGAGGTGCCCGAGGTTTATCTGTTGATGGATGCCGTTCGTTCGGCCGATTTCATCAGCGCCAAAAAATCGCGGGAACTTGCGGCGAAACTCGGCGGTATGTTGAGTGTTCACCAGGAACGGCGCCACCGTACGGCGGTGTACTACGACCGTCCCGAGCGCTCGGGCAACGAGGAGATTTATTATCTGATCGACGGGATCAGCACCGCCATTGAAACGGGAAAAAAGATTTCGTTCGAGTATAAAAACCGCGTCTTGGCTGATGGGCGCCAACTGTCTGCCAAAACGAAGAAAATGACGGTCAGCCCCTATGCCTTGACCTGGCAGGACGACCACTATTACCTGATTGCCAACTACGAAAAGTACGATAACCTGATGCACTTGCGCGTCGACCGAATGCACGGCGTTTCGGTGCTCGAAGAGGTCGCGCGCCCGTTCGGGGAAGTGAGCGAATATAAAGAGGTTTTCGATATTGCCGACTATACCGCAAAACGGTTCGGTATGTATTCGGGCGAGGCCCAGGAGATTACGCTTCGCTGTAAAAAGGAGATTATCGAACAGGTAACCGACCGCTTTTCGGATAAGATCTTTATCCGCAACGTGGAGGGGGAAACCTTTGAGTTTTCGGCCAAATCGGTGGTTAGCGACGCGTTGGTGACCTGGATTTTACACTATGGCGCTTCGATGGAAGTATTGGCGCCCGAAGCGTTGAAAGAACGCGTGAGGGAACGCGCGCGAGCGGTTTTGAACCAATATTCCGAGAAGCCCGAAAAAAAGGCTTGATTTTTTAAGGCAACCCGAGTATAATAACAAGGTGCCGCGCAAAACGGCACCTTGTTTGACCGATATGGAGATGTCGCCTAGTCCGGTCGAGGGCGCACGATTGGAAATCGTGTAAGACGCTAAAACGTCTTCGAGGGTTCGAATCCCTCCATCTCCGCCAACAAAACAACCACCTCTTTTGAGGTGGTTGTTTTGTTTTTTATTCAGGAATGGAGGGATTCGAAAAGACCGGTTCGGCATTTTTGCCGAATTGCGACCTTCCGGTGGACGGTCGCAAAGGTCGTGGGCGTGTCGGCATC
>JAZQBA010000019.1:0-5576 GCA_045545515.1 Acutalibacteraceae bacterium | reverse complement strand
TCGGTTTGGTCTTTCAAATTGTACGTGGGTTTCGTCCGCCAATCCTTGGGCGAAAAGTTGAACACGCGGGCAACCGGGATTTCCGGGTAATTGACGTTCCACATTTCCCGGTACAAATGCAATTGCAATTCGTGTTCTTCGTAAAACCCTTTCCGGCCGCTTTTGAAATCAACGATTGCGGTAAACTGTTTTCCGGTTTTCGGGTCGGTCATTATGCACGGCAAATCAATGCAACCGGCGTAATGGTATTCGGGATGGACCAACCCGATTTCGATTGCCAACGGCTTTACGTTGTAATCCCGGACGAATTGGGCGAACGCCAACACATCCTTGCGGATTTTCGGCAACCATTCGGAAAATACCTTTTCGGGCAAGTTTTCCCGTTCCATATAGCCCAACAGGACCGCCGGGACGGAATCAAAGTCGTAACGCCGGTTGATTACCAACGTTTCGAATTGAATGTGCATAAACGTCCCGTAAAAGGCGGCGAGATCCCGCTTCTCGGTCGCTCCCTCCTTCCCGTTGGCCAGCATCCACTCGATAAGGAACGGCGAGGTCGGCATAACCTGTTTTAGCATCGTCGTGACCGAAGGATAAAAGACCGGCTCCCCGAACTCGTCGAATCGGTAATAATAGCGATGGCCGTCCCCGTCCAGCCTGTAAACCCTGTACGGCGGTTCTCTCAACGCATCAGTATCAAAAAATACCGCGTTAATTTCCTCGACAGTCATTCCCGGATAAATCTCCGTTTTCTCCGTCTCCTCCGGTCTGGTCAACTCGGCCAGCTCCGGGTAATTGTTTTCGTCTTTTCTCATCGTATCGTATTAAAAATGTTATTTCCGGCGTTTATACTGCACATAATCCACCACGAAAGCGATCATGAAACCGCCCGCTATAATGGCCGAGAATATGTGACACACGTTCCACCAGATCGCCACGACCGAGAGGACAAACACCAGCCCCCAAACAATCGCCCAAAATATCGAAGTTTCCATGTCTTTAGTCATTTGTTAAACCAAACAAGAAGTCGGCAGACACGCCCGTCATTTCGCAAATTATGTTCGGCCAATCCGCGCCGATCCTTGGCGTCTTGCCGCTGCATAAACGGGTCATGTTGACCTGCTGGGCGACCTCCGTGGAGTTTGGCCAAAGCCTCGCCGCAATCTCTTTCTTTTTCACTGTCCGCCCGCTCTCTTTGGCCCGGGCGATGGCCGCATCGATTCTCATCATAACTTTACGCTTTTATTTTTGTGATCTCGCCGCATTCACGGCATTTGTAAACCTCTAAATCTTTGATAAACGAGTTCGGCATGAAATAGTCCCCGTCCCTCAATTCATGCCCCTCGTCCCCGACATATTCCAGCTCGCCGCCACAATGCGGACAGCGCCCGTCTCCCATGATCGTCAACCCGCAAAAGGCTTTCCAGATGCTTGCGGAAATTGTCTCCCTCTCCAGATACCCGCACAAGACCTTGCACACGTCCGCAATATATATCGGCCCGGTGGCTTCCAGAAGTGAAACGCCCCAATTATCGGACGTGTCCTCAATCATCCCGGCCTCGACCAGCCTGCCGCACAACTCGACGGCGACTGTCTCCAGATCAACGGGCGTGGCCTTTCCTCCGGCCACTACCCGCAAGTTGTCATCTACTTTGAACCGCATGATATTATATTATTCAAGGTCAATCCCGCAATAGGTATAATCTAATTCTTCGTCATATTCAGCGCCGTCAAATTTATCCCCGAAGAAAGATTGGATCATAGAAACGGCCTTCGTATTGTTTCCTTCAATTTCAACCGTAAGATAAATTCCTCCTTGTTTACGTCCAGATAAAACAGTCACGTCAACATTCGTTCCCGCAATCGCTCCGATCTTGGCGTTCATCATCTTTTTTAAAAATTCGGTCTTCATTGTCTTAACTTTTTTTGTTTCCAAGAACCCGCTTGGTCGGTTGGGGTTGCTCCCCCTTTCGATTATAAAGGTACAATAAAAATTCTAATTACCCAAAAAAACTTCATAATTTTTACGAATTTCTTTTCGGGCTATTAATAATATATCTTTGGGCGGCTCATAGTCTTTCGAAAATTCCGAACAATTATTAAACCCCTGTTATTTTTCCAAAAAACGCCGTTTAAGGCCGTTTTGTCTTTCAGATAGGGAATTTATCATCTTTCAAAAGAAAAGCCCTCTGCGGGCCTTATTTTGGCCTTCCGGGGGATGCCAGATAAAAAGCCCGCCATATCTCACGACAGGGCGGGCGGTTCTTCAATATGAATAATACAATAACAATGATCGCCACAAGGATACAAAAAAAACGGGCCCCGCATCCCTGCGTCACCCGTTCCACTCTGATCGCTTAACCTAAAATGAAGAAAAAATTATCGACATCGCGAATATAGCTATTTTTCACGCTCCCCCAAAATGTAGCGCACGGCCTTCTCGGCTTTTCCCGCGGCCACGACTATCGCTTTCGCGTCGTTTTTCAACTCCCGCACCCACGATTGCAGGTATGCGACCGAGTTCTTGAACGCCTTCTCGCAATCAATCCCGAAATTCGAGCAAAGCATCGCGGCGCCCATCTCGGCGACCAACTCCTCGCGGCTATACGCTTTCGAGTCAAAGAAGGAAGCGTCCGCGCCGTCCTGCTTGCGGTTGCATCTGGATTCCGTCAAAGTCGAGTGCGTCAACTCATGGAAGGCGGTCGAATAATATTCGGCCATCTCGTCGAACTGTGATCTCATAGGGACGACCACCTTATCATCCGCAGGACTGTAATACGCCCTGTCGCTCGGCTTGTCATTCTGGAAGGACAATGTCGGCTGACTGAAAACGTAGTCACTAATAGCCGCGTCCGCCTCATCGCACAAAGGCAGCTCGACAACCGCGCCCGCCTCCGGCTTCTCGATCTTGCTCTGGATGCCTTCGCAGTCTGCCAGACGGAACACGTTGTAATAGCGAAGCAACGGGTACGACCTTTCCTCGTCCTCTCCCGTCCTCTCGTTCTTGACAGTATAGGCAACCTTCGTAAAGAAAACGACGAACCTTGATTTCGAGCCCTTCTTGACCTTGCCGCCAAGCGCCGTGACCTGCTTAAACGTAAGATACTCGCCCGAATCCAATAAAAGCCACTGATTAACGAGGGAATAAGGACGGCGGGTGACGTAATTGATAGCCATTTCCTCGGCGTTTCCGGCCATGTGCCACGGCTTATGCCAAGGAATTATGCCGTTCTGCATCTGCTCGATAATCCTGTCCGTAACCATCTGATAAACTTTGTTTTCCATGATTGAAATATTTTAAGAATTAATTAATCGTAATTAGCCATCATATCGGATAAATTAATCGAACGCACCTCACTCTCGTGCATGACATCCGCAGGGACATTCTCGAAACAGTCGTCTAATCTGCTATAAATTTTCGTCCCTAAAAGATCAGAAGTATAACGGAAATTATCATTAATAAAAGCGATCTCGCACGCTATACCGCCGAAGTGATCAATCTCAAAATAAGCGGCGAACCAATCCATCACACCGTAAGAAGACAGGTCGTAATATTTTACCTCAACAAAGCAACCGATTTCGTTTGCAAGAATTTCGCACCTGTTCTTAAATTCCTCGTATTTCATTTTTCAAATTCTTTATTTTCACGGAATCTGCCGTGTCAGTCGGAAGTATCAACCCCTTCCGATTACAAATATAGCTATAATTTTATAAATACCAAACATTTATTAATTTTTACGAAAAATTGTGAAAATTCCACTTTTCCCCGTATTTTTGTCCTGTAACCAACTAAATTTTATCGCCATGCCCGTTAAACGTGTTCCCGGCGGCTATCGCTGGGGGAAAACCGGGAAAATCTACCCGACAAAAGCGCAAGCGGAAGCCCAAGGCCGTGCAATCTACGCCTCCGGCTACCGGGAAAAGCCGTCGCAAACAAAGAAAAAATAAGACCTTGCGGGAATTATCCCGAAAAGCCTTATCTTTGCCGATGTCTTTTTGCCACATCGTATCGCCTTCATGGTAACAGGACGCAGCGCCTCGCATTTTTTGGGGCGCTGCTTTTATTATCTCATGTCCGGCGCGCTCTTGATCCAGCCACACTCGGCGGCTATCCCTTCAATCACTTTAATATCTTCCGGCGCTTTCGATGTCACGACGTACACCTGCTTTCCAGCCCCGTCAAAGAGATAGCAAAGCGCCCGCTTATCCAGCATCACGCAATAATGCAAAAGTTCGGGATAGCGCCCGGAACTGAACGCCAATACCGTGCAATCTTCCAGACGCAGCCCCGGCTGGCGAGTATCTCCCGATACCGCTCCGCCCTTGACTTCTTAACGGATCTCGTCGCCATAATTCCTATTTACCAGAAGCGCCACAACCGCGGCGATAATTAATACTGAAAATTCCATGATAGTATAAATTAATAATTAATCCTTGAAACCATCTTACCGCCGATATACGTCTCCGTCCAATGATTGATATTAATTATTAAGCAACGTAAAACGTAATCTTGATGCCACGGCGCAACTTGCAACAAACTTTGTCATCCATGCAAGCGAAAGCCCTATCGAGCAACCTGTTTGTCAACTCAATGTCGCCAACCATGCGAACCAGACCAGCAACCCCGACCAGCGTGTTAACCTTCTCGCCATTATAAAGGCCGGAGACCTTGATCTTGTAATCCCGATTGATTTGCTTCGTAGTGTATTTGAGCGTTGCCATAACTGTTTTTATTACTGTTTCCCAAGAACCCGCTTGGTCGGTTTGGAACTGCCTTCCGATTACAAAGTTAGTTATTATTTTTATATTTCCAAAAAAAAGTCGTTTATTTTGCCGATTTTTTTCAAAAAAAGTTAATTTTTCATTTTCTGCCGTATAAAGCCGTTTTGTCCCGAAGGTGATAAGTTGCCCAACCCTGGCGGAGAAATGCCGTTAAAACGCCGGAAAATGGCGAAGCCGTGGCTCTGGATAAAAAAAACTCCCGGACTTCGCAGCCGGGGAGAAAAACAAGATTGAATAATTATGAGTACATAAAGTAAAATGTATATGCGATACAAAGATAATTATTTTTCGATAACGATATGCTCTATTCCCATAATCTCCGTGTGCGGGTTACGGCTCGCGACATCGAGCCGCCTGTCCCTTATCCGTTTGGTCTTCCAAAGGAATCCGAGGAAACGCCCCCGTTTGACTGTCTCGGCCACCAGCAAGGAATCACGGCAGATCAGCTCGCCCGTGAACTCATCCCCGGCCAGCATCCCATCGAAATCGTACCACGGGTCGCCACAATGCACGACCGCCGCCTTGACCTCCACGGAATCCCGTATAATGACCGTGTCCCGCACGACCGTATGCAAGTCAATAATTGTGTTTGTCTGCGTGCTCGCGACCGCCGCCAGATCCCGGTTTTTGGCCTTCAACGCCTTTATCAGTCTGGCATCTTCCGCCCTGTAACGCTCGAACTCCTTTACGGTCAACTCAAGCGATTCGACCCTCGCCCCCGAAAGCGAATCCAGAACCCGGTAACGCTCAATGTCTGACAACAACGCCGCCGTATTCCCGGCGTACCGGTCCCG
>JAZQBA010000018.1:0-72257 GCA_045545515.1 Acutalibacteraceae bacterium | reverse complement strand
AAGAGTGTCGGCGTAAAGGATGAAAGCCGCTATGAAGGTTGGCCGGCCATTATCCGCGCCATCAACACGACCGACGCTATGAGCGCGACGGTAGAGGAAATTCCCTATGCCGTTCTGCACCGTATTACCGACCGCATCACCCACGAGGTCGAAGGTATCAACCCCGTGTTGATGGACTTGACTCCGAAGCCTGTGGGAACGATTGAGTGGGAATAAACAATTCACGCGTCCTGTGGACGAGGAAGTGAAGTGTTTATTAGCGCCGCGGTCGACAGGTGCGCCGCGCTCCAAGCGAGCGCAACGTCGGGCACCGCAAGAGGGATCCTTTTAAGCGAAGCGAAAAGGGTTCAAAAATTAAAAAAACAAAAGCCATTGGATTTCTGAAAAAATCCAATGGCTTTTATGATAATCAACACCCAAAAAACGACGTTCGGGTCTGTGAAATGTTGGACTTTTTAGAAAATGTATGCTGTACTTTTTATAGTTATTGCGTGGCTGTATAACCGATGTTTTTCAAAGGTGGTATCAATATGAGCGGAGAAACAAAAGAAATGAATGTCGATAAAGCGATACTGAAAGTATTGCAGATCGAGAAAGGGTACAAAGGCGAACCGGTTGTTTTCGCGGGGATCCGCGTGACGGATTGAACGAACCCGAATGATTTGACTTGAAAGTT
This sequence comes from Acutalibacteraceae bacterium, assembly GCA_045545515.1. Lineage (GTDB taxonomy): Bacteria > Bacillota > Clostridia > Oscillospirales > Acutalibacteraceae > UBA737. The sequence goes on along the minus strand of JAZQBA010000018.1, from coordinate 71,581 downwards.
CGTGATGAATTGGTTGAAATTTGATTCATAGAGAAAACGGCTTGGAAGAGTGGATTCCAAGCCGTTTTTTTGTTCTCAAAAAGAACGTTTCATTCAATCTTTTTTCAATATTCCTTTGTATAATGGGTAGCGTAGGAAATAATTTGAGAAAGGAAAATGTTTATGTACATTTTGAAAAATGCGTTACGGTGTATTGGCCGCGCCAAAGGGCGAAACGTTTTGATCGGTATCATTGCGCTGGTGATTGCGGTTTCGGTTTGTCTTGGTTTATCCATTCGGCAGGCCGCCGAGAGTGCCAAGAAAAGCACCTTGGAGGAACTGAATATTACCGCCACCATATCGTATGACCGCAGTTCCATGATGAATGATATGATGGGCGGTCCGCCCGAGGAGGGCGGCGGATTCGACCGCGACCAATTTGCCGATCGGATGGGCAACGCCTCGGCCTTAACGCTCGAAGAATATCAAACCTATGCCGAAGCCGAGTCGGTGGAGGATTTTTATTATACCCTCACCGCCGCGTTTAACGGTACCGACCAACTGTTGCCCGTAACCGACGAAACCGAGGAATCGGAAAGCGAGGCGAACACCGACCGGGGCGGTTTTGGCGGCGCAATGGGATTCCCCGATGGAAACCGCGGCGGAAAAGGCGGATTTTCTTCATCGGATTTTTCGGTGATCGGGTACAGTAGCGATGCTTCAATGACCGCTTTTGTAGAGGGAACGGCCTCGATTCTTGAAGGCGGCAAAATGTTCGAAGAAGGTACGGCCGAAAACGACTGCGTTTTGTCCGAGGAATTGGCCATTTTTAATGACCTTTCGGTCGGGGATACCATTGTTCTGACCAATCCGTTGCTTGAAAGCGAAACGTATGAACTGAACGTTGTAGGGCTTTATGCGAGTTCTTCCAACAACGATTTTTCGATGTCGATGTTTGGCAAGAGCCAGGACCCCGCCAATCAGATTTATATGAGTGCTGCCGCGTTACAGACCATTCTCGACGCTTCGGACCAAGTTTCGATTACCGTTACCGACGAGAACACAAGTCGGGAAAGCGACAGCGCCGTTACGGGTTCTCTCGCGGCAACCTACGTGTTTGAAAATTCGCAAAAATACGAAGCCTTTGAGCAGGAAGTGCGAACACTCGGCCTGGAAGACACCTACGTCGTATCCTCGCCCGACCTCAACGCCTTTGAAAACAGCCTGACACCGCTCAACACACTCAGTACGATGGCGGGTTGGTTTTTGTTGGTGATTCTGGTCATCGGCGCGATTATTCTTGTGGTTCTCAACGTTTTTAACGTTCGGGAGCGCAAATACGAGGTCGGCGTTCTGACGGCGATGGGAATGAAGAAGTGGAAGGTTGCCGTACAGTTTTTGTGCGAAATTTTAGTGGTGACCATGGTTGCCGTTCTCATCGGTGCGGGGGTTGGTGCCGTTTGCTCGGTACCCGTTACCAACGCGCTTTTGGCCGAACAGATTGAAAGCCAGAATGCGCAACTGTCGCAACGGGATGAAAACTTTGGCCGCCCGGGTGGCTTTGGCGGCATGGCTGAGGGTCAAATGGGTGGCGAGCGGCCTTCGGGCACACCTGAGGAACCGCCCTCGGGGAAGAATCCGTTTGAAAATATGTTCCAAAATGCGCAGAATTACGTTACCGAAGTCAACAGCGCGATGAACCTGACCGTTGTGTTTCAAATGCTTGGCGTGGGACTGGTGTTGACCCTGGTTGCGAGTATGGCGTCGGTACTGTTTATTATGCGGTACGACCCCTTGAAAATTCTTGCCAACAGAGATTAAGAAAGGAGAACGAAAATGTCGGTTTTATCACTTGAGAATATCTGTTTTTCGTACGGGAAAACGCCCGTGTTACAAAACGTTTCCTACGAATTTGAAAAGGGAAAAATGTATTGCATTGTCGGCAAATCGGGCGCCGGAAAAACGACGCTTTTGTCACTTCTTTCGGGTCTTGCAACGCCTACGGGCGGCGAGATTTTCTATGAAGAAAAGAACGTGGCCAAAATTGATAAATACACCTTCCGTTCCAAGTATATCGGCGTTGTGTTTCAGAGTTTTAACCTGATTACCAAGTACACCGCGCTTGAAAACGTCGTGCTTTCGATGGACGTGGCGGGTTACAAATGCAACAACAAGAAAAAACGAGCGATTGAATTGTTGCAAAGCGTTGGGCTCGAGGAAGACGAGGCCAATCGCCGCGTGCTCAAACTGTCGGGCGGTCAGCAACAGCGCGTTGCCATTGCGCGTGCGCTTTCTTATGACCCCGCCGTAATTCTGGCCGACGAGCCAACGGGAAATCTTGACGGCGAGACCCAAAACGAGATTATGAACATTTTCCGCGGTCTTGCAAACCAGGGGAAGTGCGTCATTCTCGTTAGCCATTCGCCTGAGGTGGCGGCAGGGTGTGACGAGCGGTATGAACTGATAAAAATCGGGCGCACCAAGAAATAATGCTTCAAAAGAGGGGGGTTACCCTCTCTTTTTTAACGAAAAATTCAATCATTTTTCAATCTTTTGTGATATAATGAAACGAAACGGGGGGTGTTTTTATGCGGGTTTTACTCGTGGAAGATGAAAAACGAATGGCACAGGCGCTTTGCGAACTGTTGCGCCAGGAAAACTATGAGGTTGATCATTTTGACAACGGGTCGGACGGTCTTTCTGCCATCGAAAGCGATATTTATGATATCGTCGTTCTCGACGTAATGCTTCCCGGAATGAACGGGTATGAGGTTGCAAAAAAAGCCCGCGGCAAAGGGATTACAACGCCGATTTTAATGCTGACTGCCAAAGCGGAACTCGATGACAAAGTGACGGGGCTTGACAGCGGCGCGGACGATTACTTAACCAAACCCTTTATGACTCGAGAACTCTTGGCGCGGCTTCGTGCACTCGCTCGGCGAAGGCTCTCGACGGCCGACGGGGTGCTCTCTTTTGGGGATATCGCGCTCGATACCGCCACACTCACCCTTTCTTGCACCACCAACGGGCAGAGTGTCCGCCTGGGGGAAAAAGAATACCGCATTCTCGAATACTTAATTTCAAACGGCGCTCAGATTCTCACCCGCGAGCAGTTGGCGGTCAAAATCTGGGGATTTGAGAGCGAAGCCGAATACAACAACGTAGAAGTATATATGTCTTTTACCCGAAAAAAACTCGCCTTTGTGGGGGCCAAAACCGAAATAAAGGCCGTGCGCGGGGTCGGATACGAATTGAGGTGCGACGGTGTTTAAGAAGTCGAGAAGAAAAATTGTTGCCGCTATTATGTCGGTTCTCGTCACGTTGTGGGTGGCAACGCTTGGTGTGATTTACGCCTCGAGTTATCTTGAAATGGCCCGACAAAACGAACGGATGCTTCGCGCCCACGCCGAACTGCATTCGCTTTCCCAAACCCAGCCGTTTGGCGAAATGGCACCGCCCGCAAGACCCGGGCCCGACGGAAACCACGGCTTTAATCCCGATTCGCCGTCTTTTCGGTTGTCGACCTTTTATACGGTTGCCCTTTCCCTTGATGGGGAAGTGCTTGAAATCAAGAATCAATCGCCAACGGTGCATCGCGATGCCGATTTGGAAAAGTTGGCAAGAAGTATCGTCAAAAGCGGAAAAAACACGGGGACCAAGGACAACCTTGCCTTTTATAAAACAGAGAAAAACGGATACGTTCTTGTGGCGTTTAAGGACAATACCGTTGTCAACGAAAGCGCCTGGACCCTCTTTCGCTATACGCTGATTTTCGGCGGACTCGCTCTCGTGCCCTTCTTCTTTTTGTCGGTGTTTCTGGCGCGAAAGATCGTGGACCCCTTGGAAGAAAGTTACCAAAAGCAAAAACAGTTCATTTCGGACGCGGGGCACGAACTGAAAACGCCCGTGTCGGTGGTGAGCGCCAATGCGGAACTGTTGTCGCGTGAAATCGGGGAAAACCAATGGCTTCAGAACATTCAGTATGAAAACGAGCGGATGGGAATGCTCGTCGGTCAACTGTTGGACCTGGCCCGAACCGAGAACGTAACGCCTCAATTAGAGCGGCTTGATTTCAGCCGACTGGTGGCAGGCGAATCGCTGCCTTTTGAAAGCGTTGCCTTTGAAAAGGAGCTTGTGCTTCGCAGTAATATTGCCGAAGGGATTGCCGTTGAAGGGAACGGCACCCAACTCAAACAACTCGTAGCCATCCTTTTGGATAACGCCATTCGCCACAGCAACAAATCGGGCGAGGTGTTTCTGTCTTTAACCAAGGAACATTCCTTTGCAAAACTTTCGGTTATCAACCAAGGTGAAAAAATTCCCGAAGAACTTCAAGAAAAGATCTTCGAACGCTTTTACCGCGTCGATACGGCGCGCAACGGCGAGGACAAACATTACGGCCTCGGCCTTGCCATCGCGAAGGCGATTACTGCCGCCCACAAAGGGCAAATCGTCGTTCGGTGTCCCGAGGGTTTTGTCGAATTTTCGGTACGAATTCCGTTGTTATAAAAAGAGTCCATCGGTTCTCAAAAAACCGATGGGCTTTTTCTATTGAAAACGCCTTATAAATAATGGCGAAAAGAAGAATTGTTATGACGGGAAAAACTTGCGAACACAAGACGGTTATGGTATAATGAATAAAACGTTTTTGCCGAAAAAAGGGGGGAGAGAAAACATGCTCTGTAAAAAATACACCGATTTTCTCGATTTGGTACTTTATCAGGTTTACCCGAGAAGTTTTATGGATTCCAACGCGGATGGCATCGGCGACCTGAACGGCGTGATTTCGAAACTCGATTACCTGAAAGATTTGGGTGTCAATGCCATTTGGTTTTCCCCTTGTTTTAAGAGTCCGAACGACGATAACGGCTACGATATTTCCGATTACCGCGACATTATGGATGAATTCGGCACCTTGGAAGATGCCAAAAGACTGATTGCGGAAATGCACAAGCGCGATATGAAGGTGATTTTCGACCTCGTGGCCAATCACACTTCCACGGCGCACAAGTGGTTCCAAGAATCGCGAAAATCCAAAGACAATCCATATAGTGACTACTATTATTGGTACGATTCGCCGCCCAATGAATGGCGGTCGGCTTTTGGCGGCTCGGCGTGGGGCTATGATGAGGCGAGAGGGCAATATTATCTGCATTCCTTCGCCCCGACACAGGCCGATTTGAATTGGGAAAACCCCAAGGTGGTACGCGAAATGCAGGACGTGGTGGATTATTGGGTTGACTTGGGGGTCGACGGTTTCCGTTGCGACGTTATTGATATGATTTCCAAGGACATTCCCAATAATAAAACGGCGTTTGGGCCGAGGATTCACGAGTTTGTAAACGCCCTGTTCGGCCGCGAGAAAACCCGCCACCTGTTCACGGTGGGGGAGAGTTGGACGGGGGACATCAATAGAATTTACCGATTCTGCGCGAGTGAACGGGAAGAAATGAGCACCCTTTTCCAATTTGAACACATCAATCACGGCAGAACGGGTCGTTTTGCGCCTCAAAAACCGAGTTTGAAAGAAATCAGTAAAATTCTTTCGAAGTGGGTACGAGCTTGCGAGGAAAAAGACCTCTTGTATATGCTTTTTACCGACAATCACGACCAACCGTGGTTTGTGCCGCGTATGACCGAATCGGCGCCCGAGCGGTACGAGGCGGCCACGCTGATGGCCGGAATGTTTTATACGTTAAAGGGTGTTCCGCTTATTTATCAGGGGCAGGAGTTCGGCACGGCGGCGCCCTATTATGAGGAAATTGAATTTTTTGACGATATCGAAACGCGTAACGGTTACAAAAATTTGATTCGGGAACATTCGAAGCCGGAGGCGATGCGCCTCATAAACTTCGGCAGCCGCGATAATACCCGTCATCCCGTTTGTTGGGACGGTAGTGAATTTGGCGGATTTTCGACCGTAGAACCGTGGTTGGCGGTGCATAGCGAATGCAAGTGTGTGAACTTAAAATCCGATTTGGAAAGTGAAAAATCGGTCTTTCGGTTTTATCAAGAACTTTTTGCCCTGCGCAAAAAGTGCAAGGCGTTGATTTACGGCAGTTTCGAGGAAATTTCGCAAGAAACCGATAACTTTTTTGCCTTTGAGCGTGTGTTCGAGGATGAAAAAATCACCGTGGTCTGTAATTTTGAGGATGAGAACACCGTTGAAATAAAAGGGCAACTTTTGTTGTCGAATTATTCCGACGCGGCCGTTGCGGGAAATCACTACCGGAAATATGAAGTTCGGATTTACAAGCAATAGGGAAGAAGACAGGATGGAATTTTCAGAAAAACTACAACAATTAAGGCGCGAAAAGGGGCTCACGCAAGAGCAGTTGGCCGAGCGGTTGTTCGTGTCGCGAACGGCGGTTTCCAAGTGGGAATCGGGGCGCGGTTTTCCGAGCATTGATTCGCTCAAAGCCTTGGCGAATTGCTTTTCGGTTTCGCTGGACCAACTGCTCTCGGGCGAGGAGATTTTGAGTCTTGCCCAAATGGATCAAAAGCGCAAAGAGGGCAACACGCGCGACTTGGTTTGCGGACTGTTGGATTGCGCGGCGGCGTTTCTCTTTTTCTTGCCCTTTTTCGGGCAGGAAATCGGCGGTGTGCCGAGTGCCGTATCGTTGCTTTCTCTGTCGGGCATTCAGCCCTATTTGAAGGGACTTTATCTTGCCGTGGTGACGGGACTTGCGGTGTGGGGTGTGCTGACCTTGGCGCTACAAAATCACGGTGCTAAATGGTGGGTGAAAAGCAAGGCGGCGGTCTCCCTTTCGTTTAGCGTTGCGGGGACGTTTCTCTTTATGATCGGTCGCCAACCTTATGCCGCGGCGTTGGTCTTTTTGTTCCTTGTAATCAAGACGTTTTTGCTTATAAAAAGGTGATGACACGATCCGTGTCGCGTGGGTGACGGTACGCTTCTTTCCTTTTGTTTTCGGTTCTTTCATACTGTACACAGGCGAAAGCCGAAATACAGAAAAAGGACGGAAAAAGAAATGAAAAAACTCAAAAGAAAATTTGCCGTTTCAGCGATAGGATTGGGCGCATTTTTCGTGTGGACGGTATTGGTGCGAAGCGTGGACGTAGCCGCAATCGGACCGCGCGCATCATCGGTCGGTTTCTCTCGGTTAAACCTATGGTTTCACCATTTCACGCGGGTACACTTCGGGCTTTATACCGTGACCGATTGGTTGGGGTTGGTGCCTGTTTTTGTGGGATTTGCGTTTGCGGTTTTCGGACTGATTCAATGGATTCGGCGCCGAAAGATTTGGAAGGTCGATTTCTCGATTCTCGTGTTGGGCGGTTTTTATTTGCTGACACTTTCGGCGTATCTTCTTTTTGAAGAGGTTGTCATCAACTACCGACCGGTGCTCATTGACGGCTTTTTAGAGGCCTCGTACCCCTCTTCCACCACGCTCTTGGTACTTTGTGTGATGCCAACCGCCGCACTTCAATTAAACGGGCGGATTCAAAACCCTGTACTTCGAAAAACGGTCGTTTTTCTGATTGCCGCGTTTTCGGTACTGATGGTGGTCGGACGTCTTCTTTCGGGGGTTCATTGGCTGACCGATATTGTCGGCGGCGTTTTATTGAGCGTCGGCTTGGTGGCGCTTTATGACGGCGTTTGCAGTTTCAAAGAATAAATAAATCGGCAAGGCGTTTCTACTGGGAAATGCGTTGCCGATTTTTTGTTTTCTGAAAACACTTGACAAAAGTAATACTTCGTGTTACGATGTATTACGCAAGAGGAGGTATGGTATGGATATTCAGTTGAAACGCGGTCTGTTGGAGGTCTGCGTGTTGGCGGCCATTCGGGATGAAGAGTCTTACGGCTATAAAATCATTAAGGACGTAAAGCCGTGCGTAGAACTTTCCGAATCGACCCTTTATACCATCTTAAAACGGCTGGAGTCGGCCAAAATGCTCACGGTGCGCACCGCCGAACACTCGGGCCGATTGCGAAAATATTACCGTATTACGCCGCTTGGCATTCAGCGGATTGAAGATTTTTTGGAGGAATGGAACGAAATGTTATCCATTTACCGGTTTGTAAACAGGGGGGAAGCAAATGAATAAACAAGAATTTTTCGCGCGGTTAGAAGACCGCCTGTCGGCTTTGCCGCAGGACGAGGTTCAAGAGCGCCTCGGCTTTTTGAATGAAATGATTGAGGACCGTATGGAAGAGGGGCTTTCCGAAGAGGAGGCCGTTGCGGCCGCGGGGTCGGTGGAAGAGGTTGCCGATGGGATTTCGGCCGATATTCCGTTCGTGAAGATTGCAAAGGAAAAAATCAAGCCGAAACGACCTATGCGCGTGTGGGAAATCGTGTTGCTCGTTTTGGGTTCGCCCGTTTGGCTTTCGTTGTTGATTGCCGCCGCCTCTGTGGCCGTTTCGCTCTATCTTTCGTGGTGGGCGGTGCTCGTTTCTTTGTGGGCGGTTTTCGCTTCGCTTATCGCTTGTGCGGTTGGCGGCGTTGTGGCAGGGGTTGTTTTGGCGTGTACAAACGGCCTTGTCGGCGTGGCGTTAATCGGGGCGGGAATCGCTCTTTTGGGGCTTTCCGTCTTTTGCTTTTTCGGGTGCAAAGTGCTCACAAGCGGCACCGTTCGGCTGACGAGTAAAGCGTTTCGGCCGACGTATTACAGGGTGAAAAAGGAGGGCGCACAATGAGTAAAAAAACGATCATCGGACTGTCTGTGGCGGCCGCTTTGGTCCTCGTTGGCGGGATTGTTTTTTCATCGGCAATGGCGGCGCTCCATTGGGATTTTTCGAAACTTTCTACTGAAAAATACGTAACCAATGAATATATAATCAATCAGGATTTTTACGATATTTCGGTTGCGGTGGATACGGCCGACCTGGAAATTTTGCCGAGTGAAAACGGGCAGACGCGCGTGGTTTGTTATGAACCCAAAAAGGCGTTCCATTCGGCTTTGGTGCAAGGGGAAACCTTGACCCTTCGCGTGAACGATACGCGCAAATGGTACGAGCATATCGGCATTCACCTTGAAACGGCGAAAATAACGGTCTATTTACCGCAGAATGAGTATGGCGATTTGCGTGTGGAAACAGACACGTCCGACGTGAAAATTCCCGAAAATTTCGTCTTTACAAGCGTGAAAATAAAGGGAAGCACGGGGGACGTCGACTTTAGAGCCGACACGTTGGAAACCGCGACAATTAAAACGAGCACGGGCGACATTACGGTCGAGAATATTTCGGCAAAAGGGCTTGAACTCACGACTTCAACGGGGGATATTACGGTCGGCCGCGTGAACTGTGCCGAGGATCTTGGGATACACGTTTCTACCGGGGATTCGATGGTTCAAAACACGCTTTGCCAAAACCTTTCGTCGAGCGGAAGTACGGGGGACATTCGTTTGGAAAACACCGTTGCAGCCGAAAAAATGACGCTTGTCCGCAGTACGGGTTCCGTGCATTTTCAAAAGAGCGATGCCAGCGAAATATCGGTGAAAACCGATACGGGCAATGTAAAAGGAACGCTTCGTTCCGACAAGGTGTTCTTTGCCGAGAGCGATACGGGAAGCGTTACCGTGCCCAAAACGCTCACGGGCGGCCGCTGTGAGATTTCGACCGATACCGGCGACATTAAAATCGAAATTGCCCCTTGAAAAAAGGGAAATATTTGTTATAATAAACTCACAAAAGAATAAACACAGTTCATCGGAATAGCAGCGCTATTCGTTGTCGCGCATCAATTTTGTGCGCGGGGATAAGGAAATTGCGGTGAGAATCCGCAGCAACAGCCATTACCGTATCGCCCCGAAAGAGGGTCCAAGTCGGAATGCTTATCGTTCTGTGGCATGTAAAGGTCTTCTGGGCAAATGGGGGAAGATGTGCGGAATTTGCGGTAGGGCAAGCTACCGTTGTTTTTGGTGCAAAGTACCCCGAGAGGGGTACTTTTACTTTTATCCTTTTGGCACAAAAAGAAAGGATGAAGCAATATGAAAAAAACAATGCAAAAAACGTTATCGCTGGCACTCGTTATTCTTTGCCTTCTGGGTCTTGCCGCCTGTGGGAAAACGGTCGAGGAAACCGGTCTTTGGAAGGACGCAATCTACCTTGAAGACACCACCCTCGGCAAGGGCGAAAAAACGGTTGTGGTCGAAGTAAAGGCCGAAGACAAAACCGTTACGTTTACCCTGAAAACCGATAAAACAACGGTGGGGGACGCGCTCTTGGAACACGACCTGATTGCAGGCGAAGAGGGCGATTACGGACTTTATGTCAAGACGGTCAACGGGATTTTGGCCGACTACGACGTTGATCAGACCTATTGGGCGTTCTACGTGGACGGAGAGTATGCAACCACGGGTGTAGACACGACCGAAATTACCGAGGGCGTGACCTATCGGCTTGAACGCGCGAAATAAGGGAAATGGCAGACCGCAAAAAACCGTTTTTGAGCATTGGAGAAATGGTTCTTTTTGCCATGTTCGGCACCTTGATGTTTTGCTCAAAAATCTTGATGGAAGCGTTTCCCAATATTCACCTTTTGGGAATGCTCACCATGACTTTTACCGTAGTTTTTCGCAAAAAAGCGTTGATTCCCATTTACCTTTACGTGTTTATGAACGGGCTTTACGCCGGTTTTTCGATGTGGTGGGTGCCGTATTTGTACGTGTGGACGGTGTTGTGGGGCGTGACGATGTTACTGCCCAAACGAATGTCGGACCGCGTAAAATGTGTGGTTTATCCGTTGGTTTGCGGATTGCACGGGCTTTTGTTCGGTGTACTTTATGCGCCGGCACAGGCGCTGTTTTTCGGGTTCGATTTCAAGCAGACTCTCACCTGGGTTCTGGCGGGTGCACCGTTTGATATTACCCACGCCATCGGCAATTTGTTGGCGGGGGTTTTGGTGTTGCCGATGAGTCGTCTGCTCGAAAAACTGACGCAGAAAAAGTACTTTGGTTAAAACAAAAAACGGCGGATTCTGTCCGCCGTTTTTTTGCGTTTTGCAAATCGTCTTCCGCTCTTGACAGAAATATAAAATATGGGTATAATATATAGAACTAAATAGAAGATTATATGTTTTCGCTTTTTGGAGTACCGATTCGCGAAAATCAGTAAAGGATGAAAGAATATGGCAGAGAATACGTTTTTGACCTATAAAGGCAAGCCGCTCGTTCGCAAAGGCAACGAGATTTATTACGGCGATATGGCCGATAAGTACGTGGTTCGTTTTGAACTGCTCACCGGCAAAAAGGCCGATATCAACGGCGAGGTTTCGGTGCAACTTTTGGACAGCAATATTGAGCGCCCGATGAATGAGCGCGTCGAAAAAGAAAGCGTGAAGCCCAACTTGTTCGAGGCGTTGGACCTTGGCTTTGTTTGGCTGGAACGCGCATTGGGGTAAAATGATTTGGGGTTGCCGCCTGTTGCGGCAGCCCGTTTTCCGCATTTTAGGAGGAGTTTTATGAACAACATTTGGCACGACGTGGCACCGAGCAGAATTCGTCCCGAAGACTTTTTGTGTGTGGTGGAGATTTCCAAGGGCAGCAAAAAGAAGTATGAACTTGATAAAGAAACGGGCTTTATTATGCTCGACCGTATTTTGTACACGTCGACCCACTATCCCGCCAACTACGGCTTTATTCCGCGTACCTACGGCGACGATAACGACCCGTTGGATGTGTTGCTTCTCTGTTCGGAACCGCTGGAGCCGCTCACCTTGGTGCGCGCGTATCCCATCGGCGTGATTTCGATGATGGATAACGACCGCGGCGACGAGAAGATTATCGCCATTCCGTTCAACGACCCGAACTACAATCAGTACAAGAATATCGACGATCTGCCCCGTCACGTTTTCGATGAGATGCGGCATTTCTTTACCGTTTACAAAAACCTCGAAAACAAGACGACGGCCGTCGAAGAAGTTCAGGACCGCGCCGCCGCGGTAGAGGTCATTTCGAACGCGATTGACAATTACATCGAAAATTTCTGCAAATAATACACTGGGGATACACGCATGTTAGAATTACAGAACATTTCCTTTTCCGTTCAAACCGAAGACGGCACCACAAAGGATATCTTAAAGGATATTTCGCTCACCTTCGAGGATGGGTTTATTGCGATTACGGGGCCCAACGGCGGCGGTAAGTCGACCTTGGCGCGCGTGATTGCGGGAATTAACAAACCTACGTCGGGTAAAATTTTGCTCGATGGCGAGGATATTACCGACCTTTCGGTGACCGATCGCGCCCGGCGCGGTATCAGTTACGCGTTTCAGCAACCCGTTCGCTTCAAGGGAATGACGGTGCACGACCTCATTCGCCTGGCGGCAGGAAAAGAAATTACCATTGGCGAGGCTTGTGATTATTTGTCGCAGGTGGGCCTTTGTGCGCGTGATTATATCGACCGCGAGGTCAACGCGTCGCTTTCGGGCGGCGAATTAAAGCGCATTGAAATTGCCACCGTTTTGGCGCGCGGCACCAAGATTTCGCTCTTTGATGAGCCCGAGGCGGGAATCGACCTGTGGAGTTTTGGCAATTTGATTCACGTGTTTGAAAAAATGCACGATAACCTGGGTGGTTCGATTCTCATCATTTCGCACCAGGAACGTATTCTCAATATTGCCGACAAGGTGGCGGTGATTGCGGGCGGCGAACTGAAAGCCTATGGCGCCAAGGATGAAATTTTGCCCGAGTTGTTGGGTGCTTCCCCGGCGGCCTGTAAAGTGCTGACCGATTCGTTAAAGGGGGCAGAGTAATGCGCGATACCGAACAACAATTACTCAAAATTATCGCCGATATGGACGGTATTCCTGCGGGCGCCTACAACATTCGCGCCAACGGCGTTTCGGCGGGTCGTCAGTCGACCTCGACGGTTGAAATTAAGAATAAAACGGACAAGCCCGGTATTGATATCGTCATCCGCCCCGACACCAAGGGCGAGACGGTGCACATTCCCGTCATCATCAGCGAAAGCGGAATGAAGGAAACCGTGTTCAACGATTTTTATATCGGCGACAATGCCGAGGTGACCATTCTTGCCGGTTGCGGAATTCACAACTGCGGCAGCGAAGAATCGCGCCACGACGGAATTCACACCTTCTACGTCGGCAAAAACGCCAAGATTAAGTATATCGAGCGCCATTATGGGGACGGTGACGGTCTGGGCGGCAAGAATATGAACCCGACCACCGTTGTCCACATGGACGAGGGCGGCGAAATGGAAATGGAAACCACCCAAATCAAGGGAATCGATTCGACCTACCGCGTCACCAAGGCCGTCCTCGGCAAAGATGCCAAGTTGGTCGTGCGCGAAAAGTTGATGACCCACGGCGAACAACACGCCGAGACCGATTTCACGGTCGATCTGAACGGCGAAAATTCGGCTGCCAACGTAGTTTCACGCGCGGTCGCTAAAGACGTTTCTACCCAGGTGTTCCGTTCCAACATGAACGGAAACAACGCCTGTTACGGTCACACCGAATGCGATGCCATTTTGATGGACAACGCCCAGGTGCGCGCCATTCCCGAAGTGAACGCCAACCATCTCGATGCCACCCTCATTCACGAGGCGGCCATCGGCAAGATTGCGGGCGATCAGTTTATCAAGTTGATGACCCTGGGGCTGACCGAAAAAGAGGCCGAGCAGGAAATCGTCAACGGCTTCTTGAAATAATGCGAAAAGACAGCAAAGCTTTCTTTGCTGTCTTTCTTTTGAGGTGAAGAAATTGGAAATTTTTGAACGAATTGCAAAAGAACTTCAAATTCGTCCCGCTCAGGCCGAAAACGCCGTAAAACTGTTGGATGAAGGCAATACCGTTCCCTTTATTGCGCGTTACCGCAAGGAAATGACGGGCGCTTTGGACGACCAGGTTTTGCGCCGTCTGGAAGAACGGTTGCAGTATCTGCGAAACTTGGACGAAACCCGCGAGCGTATGGTAGCGGCGGTCGAAGAACAGGGGAAACTGACCGAGGAATTGGCCGAAGCCTTTGCGGCGGCCGAAACGCTGGCCGAACTCGAAGACCTGTACCGCCCCTATAAGAAAAAACGTCGCACCCGTGCCGACGCGGCCCGTGAAAAGGGGTTGCAACCTTTGGCCGAGGAACTGTACGCCCAAGACCCGAACGGTCGCGAACCCAACGTTGCGGCGGCCGAGTTTGTTGACCCCGAAAAGGGCGTTGAAACGGTTGAAGACGCGTTGCAGGGTGCCAAAGATATTATCGCCGAACGCATTTCGGACGACGCCGATATTCGCAAGCGTATGCGCTTTGTTTGTATGGCACACGGCGTTTTGGAAACCGAAGGCACCAAAGAGGATCTGGACGTTTATGAACAGTACCGCGAATACCGCGAACCGCTTTCGAAAATTCCGTCCCACCGAATTTTAGCCATTAACCGCGGCGAAAAGGAAGAGTATTTGCGCGTGTCGGTCGATTTTGACCGCGCCAAGGCGATGTTCATTATCGGCCGCGACCATCTGAAAGAGGGTTCGCCCGCGACCGCGTTGGTGCGCGAGGCGGCGGAAGACGCCTATAGCCGTCTGATTTTCCCCTCGATTGAACGCGAAATGCGAAACGCTTTGAGTGAGCGCGCGAGTGAGAGCGCCATTCAGGTCTTTTCGGTTAATTTGCGGCAACTTTTAATGCAACCGCCCGTGCGCAATCAGGTCACGTTGGGGCTCGACCCCGCCTACCGTACCGGTTGCAAGGTGGCGGTCGTCGACGGTACGGGAAAAGTGTTGGAAACGGCCGTGATTTACCCGACGCCGCCGCATAACAAAACGGCCGAGGCGGCCGCCGTCATCAAGCGCTTGGTTGCGCGGCACGGCGTTCGCGTGTTTGCCATCGGCAACGGAACGGCCAGTCACGAAACCGAGGTTTTTTCCGCCGACGTTATTCGCGAACTGAATAACGGGCTTTCCTATATGGTGGTCAGTGAAGCGGGGGCGAGTGTCTACTCGGCTTCGGAACTCGGCGCGGCCGAATTCCCCGAATACGACGTTTCGCTTCGAAGCGCCGTTTCGATTGCAAGAAGACTTCAGGACCCGCTTTCCGAACTGGTTAAAATCGACCCCAAGGCCATTGGCGTTGGGCAGTATCAGCACGATATGCCGCCCGCACGGCTCGGCGAAGCGTTGGACGGCGTGGTAGAAGACTGCGTAAACGCGGTCGGTGTCGACCTCAATACCGCTTCGGCGCCCTTGTTGGCGCGGGTGTCGGGTCTTTCGAGTGCCGTTGCCAAAAACGTGGTCACCTACCGCGAAGAAAACGGCGCGTTCCAGAGTCGCGCACAACTCAAAAAGGTCCCGAAATTAGGACCCAAAGCCTTTGAACAGTGTGCCGGATTTTTGCGCGTGGTCGGGGGTAAAGAGCCGCTCGATAACACGGCGGTGCACCCCGAGAGTTATACCGCCGCGCGGCAACTGCTTGAATTTTGCGACGTGAAAACCGATGTGCTGAAAACCGGCGGTGTCGTCGGCCTTTCGCAACAGGTTGAGGCCAAGGGGTTCGAAAAGACGGCCGAGGCGCTCGGCATTGGTCCGATCACCTTAAAAGACATTGTGTCGGAACTCGAAAAACCGGGACGCGACCCGCGTGACGAGTTGCCGCCGCCCTTACTTCGAACCGATATTCTCTCAATGGAAGACTTAAAACCCGGTATGGAACTGACCGGTACGGTGCGCAACGTCATTGACTTTGGCGCCTTTATTGATATCGGCGTTCATCAGGACGGACTGGTGCATATTTCCAAGATTACCAATCGCTTTATCAAACACCCGTCCGAGGTGTTAAAGGTGGGCGACGTGGTCACCGTTTGGGTGCTTTCGGTCGATACGCAGAAGAAACGAATTTCTCTGACGATGCGAAAGGACGAGGCCGCTTTATGAACCGTAGCAACTTAAAGGGCAGTGCAATTCTGCTGACGGCGGCGCTCTTGTGGGGAATCGCCTTTACGGCCCAAAGCGGTGCGGCAACGCGCATTCCCTCGTTTTTGTGTAACAGTCTGCGCTCGTTTATTGCAACCGCTTTTTTGTTCCTCTTTTTGTCGGTCAAAAAGGTGCGCGGCGGCACGGGACCCATTCCCGAAACACGGGAGGGTCGCAAAAAGCTGTTTTCTTGCGGCGCGTTGTGCGGTCTGTTTTTAACCGTAGCCGTAAACTTTCAACAGTTTGGCATTATGGTGTATCCCAAGGGTGTCGCGAGTGAAGCGCGCGCTGGATTTTTAACGGCGCTTTACGTTCTTTTTGTGCCGATGTTCTCGGTTTTCGTGGGCAAACGCGCGGGGTGGAAACTGTGGTGTGCCGTGGGGGTCGCTTTGGTGGGATTTTATTTCCTGTGCCTGTCGGGCGGCATTTCGGGCATTTACCTCGGGGACCTTTTGGTACTCGCCTCGGCTGTGGCCTTTGCGTTCCACATTCTTTCGGTCGACCGTTTCGGCAGTTCGATCGACGGCATTCGGCTTTCGATGGTACAGTTTGCCGTGGTGGGCGTGTTGTCGGGCGTGCTGTTCTTGGTGTTTGAAACGGTGCAGTGGGCCGATATTCTCGCCGCCGCGCCGCAGATTTTGTATCTCGGTATCGTGTCGAGCGGTATCGCGTATACCCTACAGATTGTCGGGCAAAAATATGCTGAGCCGACGGTGGCTTCCATCTCGATGAGTATGGAAAGCGTGTTTGCCGCGTTGGGCGGTTGGGTGATTATGAACAACGCGCTGTCGCCGAGAGAAATTCTCGGTTGTCTGCTCGTTTTTGCGGCCATCGTGTTGGCGCAATTGCCCCGACAAATAAAACGCAAAAAAAGCTGAAAAATGATTGATAATTTTTCCAGTGTGTGATATACTGAAAGAAATATAGGAAGGGGAGTTTTGTCGGTGTCGGAATCGGTTACGCTTTCTGCGACCATTGTGGTCTACAACGATGTGGACGAAGCGCAAAAGGCCTGTCAGTCTTTGCTGGAATACACCCAAAAATACCCCCTCAAACTCTACGTGGTGGATAATGCTTCGCCCGAAGGGATTGAACCGCTGGAAAATTTCGCGGGAATTGAACTGATTCGAATGCCCAAAAATATGGGCTTTGGTGCCGCGCACAACGCGGTACTCGACAAGCCGCTCGGAAAGTACCATTTTGTGGTCAATCCCGATATTGTGATTGCGTCGGACGTTTTATCCCAAATGGCCGATGAATTCGAAGCGGACGAGCAGTTGGCACTGGCGATGCCGCGCATTCTCAATGAAGACGGCAGCGAACAACATCTGCCCAAAGAAAAACCGACCTTCAAACGCCTGTTTCTCGGTCGTCTGGCACCGCTTGGCGGCGTTTTTGCAAAGATTCGCCGCGAGTATATCCGCGCCGATGTTCCGTGGAACGGCATTACCGATATCGATTTTTGCAGCGGTTGCTTTATGGCGGTTCCAAGCCGAAACTTCCAAAAACTCGGCGGCTTTGATGAGCGCTTTTTTATGTATCTCGAAGATGCCGATTTGACCCTTCGCGCCAAAGCGCTCGGCCGAACGGTAATGATGCCGCACATTGCGGTAACACACCGTTGGAAACGGGAAAGCGCCAAGAGTGTGAAATATTTGTTGATTCACATTCATTCTTCCATAAAATTCCTTTTCGGAAGGAGAAAATAATTCATGAAGATTTTAATTACGGGCAGTCACGGTCAGTTGGGCAACGAATTGCTTTCCTGCCTGAATACGGGCAAGAGTGAAATCGGCCCGATTCCGGCGGGTCTTGTGGGTGCTGCCGTTGCGGCTGCCGACGTCGATACGCTCGACATTACCGACCTTGCCGCCGTGCGCGCGTGGGTGGACCGCGAACAACCCGACGTGATTATCAACTGCGCGGCTATGACCAACGTCGATGGTTGCGAAACCATGCAGGAAGTTGCCTTCAAGGTCAACGCGATGGGTGTTCGGAATCTGGCGATGGCGGCCGAAGAGTGCGGCGCGAAATTCATTCACGTTTCGACCGACTACGTTTTTGCGGGCGACGGAACCACCCCTTATTTAGAGTGGGATACGATTGATCCGCAGAGTGCCTACGGCGCTTCCAAGGCGTTGGGCGAAAAATATGCAATGGACTTCTGCAAGAAGACCTTTATCGTAAGAACCTCTTGGTTGTACGGTTATATCGGCAAAAACTTTGTCAAAACGGTGCGCCGCGTAATTCGTGAACGCGGAGGGATCACGGTGGTCAACGACCAACGCGGTAATCCCACCAACGCCAACGATCTGGCACACCATTTGCTGAAACTCGCCGTAACCGAAGAATACGGCATTTATCACTGTACCGGAACGGGCGAATGCTCGTGGTACGATTTTGCCGACAAGATTGCCGAGTATTCGGGCTTTGCGGGTACCGTAAAACCCTGTACCACGGCCGAATACAACAGCCCTACCAAACGTCCGGCTTATTCCTCGTTGCGGAATTTGGCGCTCGAATGTACGGTGGGCGATGAAATGCGCGATTGGCAGATTGCCTTAAAAGAATATATTTCAAAGGTGGAGGACTAATTCTATGAAAACCTATCTCGTGACCGGCGGTGCCGGATTTATCGGCTCGAACTTCGTGATTTACATGCTCGGCAAGTATGATGACGTTCGCATCATCAACGTCGACAAATTGACCTATGCGGGCAATTTGGAAAACTTGAAGAGCGTTGAGAACAACGAGCGCTATCGCTTTGTCCAGGCCGATATTTGCGACCGTGCGGCAATTACCAAGATTTTTGAAGAGGAGACCATTGATTACGTGGTCAACTTTGCGGCCGAAAGCCACGTAGACCGCAGTATCACCAACCCCGAAATCTTCACCAAGACCAACGTTGAGGGAACGGTGAATATGCTTCAGTGCGCCAAGAACGCTTGGCAGATTGGTGACGACGAGTACCGCGAGGGTGTAAAATACCTGCAGGTTTCCACCGATGAAGTTTACGGTTCTTTGGGCGAGGAAGGCTACTTTATGGAGACCACGCCCCTGGATCCCCACTCGCCTTATTCGGCTTCCAAAGCCGCGGCCGACTTCTTTGTAAAAGCTTTTGGCGACACCTACAAGTTCCCGGTGAACATCACCCGTTGCTCCAACAACTACGGTCCCTATCAGTTCCCCGAGAAGTTGATTCCGCTGATTATGAACAACACTCTGCAGCACAAAGACCTGCCGGTTTATGGCGACGGTATGCAGATTCGCGACTGGCTGTACGTGGAAGACCACTGCAAGGCCATTGATATGGTTATCCGCGATGGCGTTTTGGGTGAGGTTTACAACGTTGGCGGTCACAACGAGCGCCCCAACATCTTTATCGTAAAATCGATTATCGAATACATTAAAGAAAACGTAGACGAAACGGTTGGCGAGCATATGATTCGCCACGTAACCGACCGCAAGGGTCACGACCGCCGCTACGGCATCGACCCGCAGAAGATTAAAGATGCGTTGGGTTGGTACCCCGAGACCTGCTTTGAGGTTGGCATTAAGAAGACCCTTAAATGGTATCTCGACAACCAGGATTGGGTCAAGAACGTGACCAGCGGTGCATACCAGAACTACTACGAAACCATGTATAGTGGGAAGAAGGAACTGTAAGTGGGAAAGTTTAACTTTATTAAAACTGATATTGAAGGCGTTGTTATTGTAGAGCCGACCGCGTTCGGCGATAGCCGCGGCTACTTTATGGAGACCTATCAGCAAAAGGACTTCCTGGAGGGCGGCATTGACGTCACCTTTGTGCAGGACAATCAGTCGATGTCCACAAAGGGTGTTTTGCGCGGCCTTCATTTCCAGAAACAGTTTCCGCAGTCGAAATTGGTTCGCTGCATCAAGGGTGAGGTTTTTGACGTAGCGGTCGACCTTCGCCCCGGCAGCCCCACTTTCGGCAAATGGACCGGCGTGGTCCTGTCGGCTGAAAACCGCCGTCAGTTCTTTATTCCGAAGAACTTTGCCCACGGCTTTTTGGTGCTTTCCGACACGGCCGAATTCGTTTACAAGGTCGATGATTTCTATCATCCCAACGATGAGGGCGGTCTGATGTGGAACGACCCCGCCATCGGCGTGGAATGGCCGATTGGCGAAGATATGGAAGTGAGCCTTTCGGATAAAG
This sequence comes from Acutalibacteraceae bacterium, assembly GCA_045545515.1. Lineage (GTDB taxonomy): Bacteria > Bacillota > Clostridia > Oscillospirales > Acutalibacteraceae > UBA737. Next base: position 51,535 of record JAZQBA010000018.1, on the reverse strand, counting down.
ATAAGGTTCATCCGCCGTATGAAGAGGTCATTAAAGAAATTCTCAAATAAAAAGAAAAATCCCCGAGCAGATTGCTCGGGGATTTTTTTGTTCTGAAAGGAAAAACCGTAACTCGCGTTGTTATTTCTTAAAACAGTTTTTTGGTTTGCGGTAGGCGCACGAGAATACACATGACCACAAGCGCCAACACCGTGTTGGGCAGCATATAAATTGCGTTGTAGACCAACGAGTAGATGTAGGGGTTTACAAAGGTTTTGCCAATGCTTTCAATCTCGGTCGGCACCGTAATGGCATAGAGGAAAATACCGCTGAGGAAGTGGATAAAGAACCGCGCAAAGCAACCGAAGAAGACGCAAACTTCGTGCAGTTTGTCGTTCTTGTGGAAGATGCCGGCCAATCCGCAAGCGCCGTAGGCGAGAACGTAATCGAGTAATACGCTTGGCAACCCCCAACCGAGTCCGCCGCCCAGAACGCACTTCAAAAATCCGGCGACGAGGCAACTGCCGACGCCGTATAAAGCGCCGTGGCGCCGCGCGATGATAAACAGGGGAACCATTACAAAATCAATGGAACCGCCCGAAGCGCCCATCGGGATTTTGATCCAGGTAAGTACAATGGCGAGTGCCACGAAAACGGCACATTCGGTTAAAATGTAAAGGGGTTTGGTTGGTTTTTTCATTTTAATTCATCCTTTCAAAAAAATAGCCGCAGGCGTTTATAACCTGCGGCAATACGTTACGGTATTTTCCCTACGGCGGCATTATCCGCATCAGGTTATCGGTCGAAGTCATAGCCGTAAAGCGGACTTCCTCTCAGCCTGAGTTTCATCAAGCTCCCACTTATTTGTGATGATTATAGCACGGGTGGAATTTCTTGTCAAGAATTATTTTGGTCGTCAAAAACCGAGGGATCGACCGTGAAACCGCCCGTGAACCCGTTGTGGACTTTCGGAATGATGATGGGCCCGTCATCCAGAATGCTGGGTTGGGGTTCTTCTTCGAACAGGGCGACGTTGTCGTTCGCGGCCAAAAACTCCTCGGCACGCCACAAACGAAGGAATTCCTGTCCTTCGGGATAGGTGGTGCGGTCGGTGTAATGCGCGCGGAAGATATAGAACGCGAGAAGATAAACGGCAAAAACAATCAGCGCACCCAAGGAAACGGTTATTCCGTCCGAGAGGCCCGGGGTGGTGTAGGTGAATTCAATGGTGCTGCGCCCTGCCGGGACCGGAACGGCCATAAAGCCGACGTTTACCTTTTCAATGGTCGATTCTTGGCCGTTGACCTTGACCGACCAACCTTTGTCGTAGGGCACCGAGAAGAAGACGAGCGATTTGTTTTCGCGCGAAACGGTGGCCGTAAAGCCGTCTTTATCGATTTCGAAATGGTCGGCCGCGCTCTCGCGCAGTTGTGCGGCGTCAAAGGCCATCGCCTTGTTGGAAACCGAAAGGGTGGTGGCTTCTTCTTCGCCAACGTTCCAAGACTGGTCTTGAAGTGTAGAAAGGTCGTTCATCCAGTCGCCGTACTTTTCAATCTGTTGGTCGTCGAGCAAGATGGCTTTGAGCATGAGCGAGGTGCGTGAATCCTCGTTGTAGAGGTCGCAAAACTCGCGGGACATATAGTATTGGTAGGAGAAGCCGTAGGGGATATAGTTTTCGTTTTCGTAAACGTAGTATCCACCCGAAGTTTTGTGGTAGTCGTACCCCGCCATTTTGGTTTTGCCGTCCTCGTCGATGAAACTGTCGCCATCGGTGCGGTTCAACAGATACTTGACCGAAAGCAATGGGCGAAGCGCCACGTCGTCGACCGAGGGGCGGCTGCCAACCGTTCGAGAAATGCCGATATAGTCGTAAAAATCGATAATCGAGGAGGGAACGACCGAGTGGAACGCATTGATGGTGGGTAGTCCCAGATACATTCCCGTGTTGTCGACCCCGCTGTATACGTCGATGCGGTAATCACCTTCGTCGACGTCGACCTCGCCCTCGATGAGTTGGTCGATCATAACCTCTTTAATTAAATAAGAGTGGGACCGACCGGTTGCAATAAAGATGTTTCCGTATAAAACGGAAACGGCGCAGACACAGGCGATTGCGGCGCGATAAAAGGTTTTGCGGTCGTTTTTCAACAGGCGAAGCAACAAACCGAGAATCGCCAGGCAGACGAGCGCAATCGCACAAGAACCCCAGTAACGAAGTACATAGGTCAGGTCGTTGCCCTGTGTATACAAACCGAAAATGAGTTTGCCCTCATCGTTTTCTTGCGGGAAGAGGCCGATGGTCAGCGTTACGCCCAAGGTGATGAAGAAGACCCATCGCCAGCCGCGCCACCAGTTGACACCGCGGTCTTCGGTAAGGGTGACCGTTGCCAGGCAGATGATGAGAATGGGCATATAGAACCAACGGGCATAGTAGGAAACGTTAAAGGCATAGAACATACTGTTGAGAATGGGGACTAGGGCCATAAAAATGCAAAGGCCCAGAATCCGCTTCATCCAGTTTTTCTTTTTTTCAAAACAGAGTACGAACAATCCGACCACGCTAAAGACGGGCAACCAACCGCCCAGGGAAGACCATTTTACGTTGGCATTCGGGAAGAATACGGGGCGCGCGGGCAGGTCGGGCGGGAAGAAGAAACATTGCAACACGTTGGCGTAAATGTGTTCTTTGCCGTACATCATCGCACTCCAACCCAAGAGCACGTCGGAAACGCGGCTGTTGTCTAAAACCGCGATACAAGAAGGAACGAGCAACACGGCCGAAAGTGCAAGGCCTAAAACAGCCTCGAACAAGAGGACGAAAAACCGACCGATGCCAAAGCCGTAATTGCCCGTAAAGAGGCGGACAAAGAAGTACAGAACCGCAAAGACCACCATACCGAAAAAGAAGAAATAGTTGGTCAGTGCGCAAACGGCCACGGCTACGGCAAACAGTCCGCGGCGGTTTTCGGTCAATAATAATTCCAACGCCAAGAGTAAAAGCGGGAAGAAGATGAGCGGTTCGTGGAAATGGTTAAAGAAGATATTGTAAACCGAAAAGCCCGAAAAAGCGTACAATAGACCGCCCAATTGCGCCGCTTCGGGGGTCTTGGTGAAACGGCGGATATAACAGTAGGCCGTCAGCGCCGCACAGGCGAACTTCAGAATAAGCAGAGGGCCCATTAGGTAGGGCACGAACCGGTTGGGGAACGGAAGGGTCAGCCAGAAGAAGGGACTGCCCAACAAATAAAAACTGTACGAGCCGACGAAATTGGCGCCCAGGTCGGTCAGCCAATTCCACCCCGTATTGCCGTTTCGAATAGCCTCGTGGCACATCTGGTAAAAGGGGATTTGTTGAACGTTAAAATCGCCGTAAAAGATAAAATACCCTTCACTCATCCATATATAAGGGACAAACATTGCCGCCGCAACGCCCAAGGCCAACAGGAAAGTGCCGAGGTGTCGCTCTTTTTGCGGGGAAAGCGTTTGCCGTTTGAGTTCGGTAAAAGTCATATCATCCCAACCTTAAAAAATTCCTAAAAAATATTCTATTGCTATTATACCAAAAAATGTTATACTATTCAATAGTAGGAGTGAAGAGAAAAATGAACGAAAAGAAACCTTATCATTTTTATGCCATGCTTTCGCGCATGAAGAATATTCACCGTTGGGGGTTAATGCGCAACACCAAGCCCGAAAACCTCTGCGAACACAGTTTTGAAACGGCCGTTCTGGCCCACGCGTTGGCCGTGCTTCGCAACGAGCGGTTCGGCGGTTCGGTCGATGCTGACCGCGTAGCCGCGGCGGCACTGTTTCACGACAGTTCCGAAATTATCACGGGCGATCTGCCCACCCCGGTGAAATATCACAACGAGGAATTGAAAAAGGCCTATAAAGAAATGGAAAGCCTGGCCGAAGAACGCCTGATGGCGCTACTGCCCGAAGATTTGCAGAAGGTTTACGAACCGCTGTTCCACCCCGATGAGGAAACGAGAACACTCATCAAAGCGGCCGATAAACTCTCGGCGCTTATAAAATGTGTCGAAGAGGGGAATATGGGAAACAAAGAATTCGCGGCGGCCGAGCAAAGCACCCGCGCGGCACTCGAAGCGATGGACCTGCCCGAGGTCCAACTGTTTTTGGCGGATTTTGCCGAGAGTTATTCTTTGCCGCTCGACCAACAAAAATAATAAAAAAGAAAGAATCGTTACAAGTTTTTGTAACGATTCTTTTTTAGGTTTATTTATTGGAGCTCGTGTAAACGATAAGAAAGGGTCATCAAACTATCGCCGAAATGCATATTCTCGACAATCACGTCGGGATGGTCGAACAAAAGGTCGTAGTGGCTGAAGTTCCAAAAACCGCGCACACCCAGTTTCACCAACTGGTTACAAAGCGGTTTGGCCGCCTCTTTGGGAACACACAAAATCGCGGTCGTCGGCAAATTTTCGCGGCAAAACTCATCCAGCGAGGTAATACTACGAATGGGTTGATTGCGCACCATCTGTCCGACTAAGGATTCGCGTTGGTCAAAAAGACCAATGAGGTGAAAACCCTTGCCCTCAAAGTTGATATGTTGTGCGACGGCGCGACCCAGGTTGCCAACACCGATGAGAATGGCATTTTGCGGTGTATCCAATCCTAAAATATGTTCGATCTCGCTTTGTAAAAGCTGAATGTTGTAGCCGTAACCTTGTTGACCGAACCCGCCGAAGCAGTTCAGGTCCTGTCGGATCTGACTGGCCGTCAGTCCCATTCGCTGCGAGAGTTCGCGCGAGGAAATACGGGTCATTCCTGCGGCTTTCAGTTCGCCCAGAAAGCGGTAATAACGCGGTAATCGGCGGATGACCGAATCGGAAATGTTTTTCGCGTTCACTCAAAAATTCTCCTTGTTTCTTTGGTTAATTCAATCATAAACTTTTTGTGAAAAAAAGTCAAGAAAAAAGACTTGACAAATGGGGGATGTGTGGTTATAATAAAAACAGTAATCATTACTATTTTTGAGGAAACGCTATGAAAAACTATTCAAAACAACGTGAAGCGGTTTTACAAGCGGTCCGTTCGGTACACTGCCACCCCACGGCGGCCGAGGTTTACGAACTCGTTCGGAAACAACTGCCGAATATCAGTCTTGGCACGGTGTACCGTAATCTGTCGGTTCTGTGTGAGGCGGGGGAGTTGCTCTGTGTTCACATGGGCGACGGTGTTGAACGGTATGACGGCAACTGTAAAACGCATCTTCATCTGCATTGTCGGGTCTGCGGCGGAATTACCGACGTGGAAATGCCCGACGGACTTGTGCGAGAAGCGGCAAAAACCAAAGATTTTTGCCCCGAAATCATTCTGTTGAGCGCAAACGGTGTTTGTAATTCCTGTCAATAAGACAGTGATTCAAAATATAACGATTCAAAAAACTTTGGAGGTATTTTCAAATGAAAAAGTATGTATGTTTAATTTGCGGTTACGTTCACGAAGGAACCGAGCCCCCGGCAGAGTGCCCGATTTGCCACGCTCCGGCTTCCAAATTCCAGGAACAGTCGGCAGAGAAGGCTTGGGCCGCGGAACACGTAATTGGCATTGCCAAGGGCGTTGACGAGCGCATCGTTGAGGGTCTTCGCGAGAACTTTAACGGCGAATGCTGTGAAGTAGGTATGTACCTTGCTATGGCACGCGCCGCTCACCGTGAAGGTTATCCCGAAATCGGTCTTTATTGGGAAAAGGCCGCTTACGAAGAGGCCGAACACGCCGCAAAGTTTGCCGAACTTTTGGGTGAAGTTGTATCCGAGAGCACCGAAGAGAACCTGCGCGTTCGCGTGGATGCCGAAAACGGTGCTACCATGGGCAAAAACGAATTGGCAAAACTTGCAAAAGAGTTAGGCCTGGATGCGATCCACGACACCGTGCACGAAATGGCACGCGATGAAGCCCGCCACGGCAAAGCTTTCGAGGGGCTTCTCAACCGCTACTTTCGCTAATCAAACGCCAACGGTAGAACTCGAATCGCTCTTCAAACTCACCTACGGCCTCTTTCTGTTAACGGCCAAGGATGAAAAGGATAACGGGTGCATTGTCAACACCGTTGTTCAGACGGCCAACGAGCCTACCCGAATTTCCGTTTCGGTGCAAAAGGATAATTTGACCCGCGAGATGATTGAAAAAACCGGAAAATTCAACGTATCGGTTTTGACCGAACGCGTTCCTTACGAGGTGATTGCGCGTTTTGGGGCAAAATCGGGCAGAGAAGTGGATAAGTTTGACGGTTTTTCGTCGGTCGAACGGACGAAAAACGGCATTCTCTACCTTTCGGAATATACCAACGCGTATTTTTCGGCCAAGGTGGTTTCCACACTGGATCTCGGTAGTCACGTTCAATTTATCGGCGAGTTGACCGAGGGGAAGACGTTAGGAAACGACCCCTCTTGCACCTATGCCTATTACCACCAATCGATTAAACCACAATAAGAAGAAAAGCACCGAGGAAACTCGGTGCTTTTTCTTTATTCTTCGATGAATTTTACGGCGGTGCCGTAGGAAATAACTTCAGCGGCACCCTGCATCACAGCGGCCGAGGCGTAGCGGATGTTGACCACCGCGTCGGCACCCAAACGTTCAGCTTCTTCTACCATTCGTTTGGTGGCGAGGGCTCTGGCTTCATTCATCATTTCGGTGTAGGCTTTGAGTTCTCCGCCCACAATCGTTTTGAAACTTTGGGAAATGTCGTGCCCCATGTGTTTGCTTTGAATGGTGCTGCCGCGTACCAAACCCAACATTTCAAACTTTTTTCCGGTGATGTAATCAGTATTGACTAAGATCATCTTCCTGTCCACTCCTTATTTCGTTGATTCTTTGAATACAAACGCCGATGAGTACGGCGCAAAAAACAATGGGGAGAATTGCAAGGGCAACCTTCCAAAAGGTTGGTACCAAGGCGATGATAAAGCCGAAGTACGCAACAAAATAGGCCACCATCAATAGCGTGATAAAAACGGGGGCGAAATATCCCTTCCGTTTCGGATTTTTCATGGAAATCCTCTCCTTTATCTAAATTATAATGCGAAGTCGAGAGGTTGTCAATCAACATTCACGCCTTTTTGGAACAACTTGAGATTGACAAAATACAGAATGAAAATGTTGGCCGAATAGATGATGATGGCAAGGTAGATGCAGAGTTTTAAGGTTTCGATACTCGGTATGGTTACGGTGTGGAACAGATTCATTAAATCTTCGTTGAAGAGTGCCACTGCAAACACGACCAACACGGTAAAAATCTGTGTGAGCAGATAGACACCGAATCCAAATAAAACGCTGAAACCCGTTTTGGACTGGTTCATTTTATGGCCGAGAATAATACCGGCAAAACCCGATTGAAGCATATTCATCAACTCCAAGAACACGATGAACAAAAAGGCGGCAATCACACCCAGAACCGTGCTGTCATAGAGGGTCGCCACGGGGGACAACAGCGTTTTCAAAAGCGCGATATTTTCCTTGGAATAACAGGATAGAAAGAGCGAAAGGGCAACCACAAGCGCGCTGACAAACAAGGTCAACAAGGAAGTGAGGGTTTTCGACAAATAAAGGCAACCTTTGCTTACGGGCAGGGTGTGGGTCAAATAAGATTCGTCCTTATAAAAATCGTTCAAAAAACGGTGCCACATACGCATCAGATTGTTGATGACGATGCTGAACATCATCGAAATGGCGGTGCCGCGGAAGATTTCGCCGAGAATTTTGGCAATCAAGGAATTCTCGATTCGCAGAAAGATACCGGCCAGCGCGCCGAAAAATACCGCTAAACTATAAAAAATAATCAAGATTTTGAAGATGCTTTTGGCATCGTATTTCATCAGTTTTCCGAGCATTTGAACATCCTCCTGAAAATCTCGTCAATTGAGGCGTTTTCTTGTGCTCTTAAGGCGTCGGCGTCGCTTTGCAGGACGATTTTTCCGTCGTCCATAAAGATGACTTCGTCGAGAATACGCTCAATATCGGTAATGAGATGGGTTGAAATGAGAAGGCTCGCGCCCTCGCAAAAGTTGGCTAAAATGGTGTCGAGAATGTAGTCGCGCGTGGCCGGGTCGACACCGCCCAAGGGCTCATCCATGACATAAAGGTCGGCTTTGCGGCTGATGACCAGTACCAACTGCACTTTTTCCTGCATACCTTTACTCATTTTCGAGAGTTTTAAGGTGGGGTCCAACCCCAAATCATTCAGCAGTTTTTTGGCCTTTTCGGGGTCGAAATCCTCGTAAAATTCCGAGAAGAATTGCAACACCTTTTCGACCGTCATCGACTTATCCAAATAGGTGCGTTCGGGCAGGAAAGAAATGACCTTTTTGCTCTCAATTCCAACGGGTTTTCCGTTTACGAGAATCTCGCCCGAGTCGGGGGTCAACAGGTCGTTGATGAGTTTGATCAGCGTAGATTTTCCAACGCCGTTTTTGCCCAAAAGACCGACGATTTTTCCGCGCGGCAGGGTGAGGTTTACGTCTTTTAATACCGATTTATCTCCGAAATTTTTGTTTACGTTTCGGCATTGTAACAGTTCCATTATTTGTATTCTCCAATCTTATCGAGCCAGGCAAAAATCTGCGCCGTATCATACCCGATACGCGCCATATCCGATAGGTATTTTTGCGAAATTTCAAAAGCGTAAATTTTCTTTTGTTTTTGGATGAAATCCCGGTCGGTGGTGACGAACTTTCCGTTGGTGCGTTCGGTGGTGATCCACCCGAGGTCCTCGAGTTCCCCCAAGGCCTTTTGCATGGTGTTGGGGTTGACCTTGGTCTGAAGCGCCAGGTCGCGCACCGAGGGCAGCCGCTCGCCGGGGAAAAGTTTACCCGACAGAATGTGCAATTTGATCTGTGTCACCAACTGCACGTAAATGGGCAGTTCATTGTTGAATTCGAAGTTCATATCGTTTCCTTTCCGATTGTATTACTCAACTAATACAATGATACAATTCGTTGCGCGAATTGTCAAGTATTTTTTCAAAAGAGGGATAAGAGAACTTGAAACACAAAAAAATTGGTTAAAAAGCACGGAAATTTCAATTTTTTTTGTGAAAAAATCTTGTAATTTTGGTAGAAGTGTGGTATGATGCACTATGGTATATAATATATAAGTATGTCAAATAATAACAGTCTTTTGGAAGGAATGGCGGATATGAACATTTTAATCATTACACCGTTTTTCAAACACGACCGCAACATTGCTTCGGTGCGGTGGACAAACCTTGCGACACGCTTGTGCAAACGCCATAACGTTATCGTGGTCACTCAACCTCACGACGATATGGATATGACCGAATCGATTGCACGGGATGAGGACGGAATTTTGGTTGCCCGACTCAACCAAAAAACAGCCTACGAAAAATTCGCGGTCAAACATTTTGGCGGTGCTACGGGCGACGACTGGCAGACGAGTTCCTCGAGTCAAACCCCGTCCGTTCCGTCGAAGGAGAGTGCCGTTCGCAAACTGAAAAATATTGTCTTGTTCGCTTCCATGAAAAGCAAGGCGCGGCAGTATGCGCGGCAGATTAAAAAGCAGGTTGTTCCCAAAGGCACGAAGATCGACGTGGTCATTTCCTCGGCCTGTCCGTTCATTGAAATGTTGTTTGGCTACGAACTGAAAAAGAAATTAAAATGCAAATGGATCAGCGACTTCCGCGACCTGCCGTACAAACGCGAAGATCGGCATGATTCACAGCTGATGAAGAAAATGATGAAGCGCTGCCTGAACGAAGCTGATGCGGTTGTGTCGATTTCGTACCGCGGCAAAGAGTATCTTCAAAAGCACATTGTGAAAGACGCGGATAAGGTCCACGTTATTACGAACGGATTCTCCCTGACCGATGCGAAAGAGTCGGTTTATCAGGATGACGGCATTCTTCATATCGTACATACCGGGTCGCTTTACGGCGGTATAAGAAAATCGGATCTGCTTTTCAAAGCGGCGCAAATGGCTCATCAAAAAAATCCGGAATTCGCTTACATTCTGGAATGTGCCGGCGGTAATAATGAAACGTTGATTGAAACGGCGAAAAAATACGGTGAAGAAAAGAACGTTCATAATCGAGGATTTATTGCGCGAGAAGAGGCGCTGAAAATGCAGGCAACCGCCGATATCCTGTTGGCGTTGGTCATCAAAACGACGGGATCGTTTGTTGCAAAAATGTTCGAGTACTTATTGAATCAAAAACCGGTGATCTGTGTTTCCTGCGGACCGGGAGAAAGCAGCGAAGAAACCGAGTTTGTCCGTAGAACAAATCTTGGTATTGCCGTAGAAGAAGGCGAAGAAAACGCAGAGCAGGAACTGTGTGATTATTTATTAACACAGTTTGAGTTGAAATCGAAAAGTATGAAACCGGCGTTTTCTCCCGACGAGAAGGTTATTCGTGAATATGATCACGACGTTCTCGTTTCAAAATTTGAAGAACTGTTCCGCAATATTGTGTGAGTAACCGGTCGGCCAGAGCGCCAATCGTTCTGTCGATCTGTAATATGGAGGAAGTATTCTGATGAAGAAGTATAAAATTGCAGTAGCGGGGACTGGTTACGTCGGTCTTTCGTTGGCCGTTTTGTTGGCACAACACAATACCGTCAAAGCGGTTGATATTATTCCGGAAAAAGTGGAAATGATCAATAACAGAAAATCGCCCATAAACGATGACTATATTGAGCAGTACCTCGCCGAGAAAGAACTCGATTTAGAAGCAACTCTGGACGAAGAATATGCGTATTCCGATACCGACTTTGTCATTATCGCCACACCGACGAATTACGACAGTAAAAAGAATTTCTTTGACACTTCTGCAGTCGAATCGGCGATTCGCTCGGTGGTTCAATACAATCCCAATGCGATTATCGTTATAAAGAGTACCATTCCGGTGGGCTACACGAGCGAGATTCGAGAAAAAATGGGATTGGATAACATTATTTTCAGTCCGGAATTCTTACGCGAATCCAAAGCCCTTTATGATAACTTGTATCCGTCGCGAATTATTGTCGGGACAGATATGGGTGACGCCAAACTTACAGAAGCGGCAAAAACTTTTGCGGACTTGTTGAAAGAAGGCGCCTTAAAAGAAGAAATCGAAACGCTGTTTATGGGCTTTACCGAAGCCGAAGCCGTTAAATTGTTTGCGAATACATATTTGGCGTTGCGCGTGGCTTATTTTAATGAGTTGGATACGTATGCCGAAACCAAGGGGTTGGATTCACAGCAAATTATTAACGGTGTTGGGTTAGACCCGCGTATCGGTTCGCACTATAACAATCCCTCGTTCGGATACGGTGGCTACTGTTTGCCTAAAGATACGCAACAGTTGTTGGCAAATTTCAATGCGGTTCCTCAAAATATGATTTCTGCTATTGTAGAGTCGAACAGGACCCGAAAAGATTTCATTGCCAACCGCGTGTTGGAAAAGGCGGAATACTACACCGGAAGCAGTCAATACGATACCGCCTTTGAGAAGGAGGTCACGGTTGGCGTATACCGCCTTACGATGAAGAGTAATTCGGATAACTTCCGTCAGAGTTCAATCCAGGGCGTTATGAAACGAATTAAGGCGAAAGGTGCAAGCATTATTATTTATGAGCCTACGCTTGAAAATGGAACGACGTTTTTTGGTTCCAAAATCGTCAACGATCTGGAAGAATTCAAAAAGGCTTCCAATGTTATTGTCGCCAACCGATATGATAGTTGTTTGGATGACGTTTTTGATAAGGTGTATACCAGAGATATCTTCAAACGAGATTAAATGCACCGTGTCGTTTTTAGAAAAAATCTTAAATGCAAAGGATTCTTGAACAATGAGCATTAAACAGGAATTGATTGAAAAAATTCAAAACAAAACGCTGAAGATCGGTGTCTGCGGTTTGGGCTACGTTGGCCTTCCGCTGGCGGTCGACACGGCGAAGCACGGATTCAAAACGTTTGGTTTTGACGTGCAGCAAGCAAAGGTCGACAGGGTCAACCGCGGCGAAAACTACATCGGCGACGTTGTGGATGCCGATTTGAAAGAAATTATTGCCAACGGTATGCTTTCGGCGACTACGGACTTCAGCCTCGTTAAAGAAGTGGATTTTGTTGCGATCTGTGTACCGACACCGTTGGATGCTCATCAGCAACCTGATATCAGCTACGTAAAATCCTCGACCGAAGCAGTTTCGAAACACCTCAAAAAAGGTTCGATTGTCGTTTTGGAATCGACCACCTATCCGGGAACGACCGAAGAGTTGTTAAAGCCCATTTTGGAAGAGGGAAGCGGCCTTGTTTGCGGCGAGGATTTCTATCTCGGTTTCTCGCCCGAACGTGTTGACCCGGGTAACAAGGTTTATAAGACCAATAACACGCCGAAGGTTGTGGGTGCGATCGGTGACGATGCGGCCGAAGTGATCTCGAAGGTGTATTCGAGTGTTCTCGACGGTGCAATTCATACCGTTTCTTCTCCTGCGGTTGCTGAAATGGAGAAGATTCTTGAAAACACCTATCGTAACATCAACATTGGTTTAATCAATGAAATGGCAATTTTGTGCGACCGTATGGGTATTAACGTTTGGGAAGTTGTGGATGCGGCCAAAACCAAGCCCTATGGTTTCCAGGCTTTCTATCCCGGCCCGGGTCTTGGCGGTCACTGCATTCCGCTCGACCCGTATTATCTTTCCTGGAAAACAAGGGAGTACGGTTTTCATACCTCGATGATTGAGGCTTCGATGATGATCAACGATGGAATGCCCGAATACGTGGTACGACGCGCCGGAAGACTTCTGAATAAGTATAAAAAGCCGTTCAACGGCTCTAAAGTTCTGGTGTTGGGCGTTGCCTATAAACAGGATATCGACGACTACCGCGAGAGTCCGGCTATCCGCGTGATCGAAGAGTTCGAGAAGGTTGGAAGTTGTGTTGATTTCTACGATCCGTTTGTTACGGAATACAAGGAAAACGGACAGGTAAAGACCGGCATTGCGGACATTGATCCCGAAATTATTAAGGGTTATGATCTGGTCACCATTACAACGGCGCACACCAACGTAGATTACAAAATGGTCGTGGATGCGGGTGTTCCGGTCTTCGATTGCAGAAATGCTACTAAAGGCATCAAGGCAGATAATCTCGAATTGCTGTAAACTCTTTTGCATGAGTGGACAGAAAGAAATTCTCTCGGCTGACAACTGTATTATTCTAAAAACGAGGAGAACCGAATGAAGAGTGAGATTAAAAGCGGCATCTTTTTGTCGTATGTTTATATGGCCATCTCGATGGTTGCGGGGCTTTTGTATACCCCCGTTATGCTCGACCTCATAGGTCAGAGCGAATACGGTCTTTATACGCTGGCAACCTCGGTGATCGGGTATTTGTCCATATTGAATTTAGGATTGGAAAGTTCGCTCATAAAGTATACTTCCAAGTATATTGCGTTGGGGGATAAAAAATCCGAACAGGTCCTGGGCGGAAGTTTTTTGAAACTGTTTGGTTTTCTTGGTTTGGTCGCACTGGGTCTAGGGGTCTTTATTTCTTTCAATCTGCAACCCGGTCAGGTGTTTGGGTTTCTAACCGGTAAACTTACGCAGAACGAAACGGCAACTCTGAAAATTTTGATCCTTTTAATGACTGCAAACCTTGCGATTAATTTGCCGATGGGCGTGTACGGAGCGATTATCACGGCACACGAAAGATTCAATTTCCGAAGAATCGTTTCCATTGTGCGAGAAATTACCATGCCGATCGTGGTTTTGATCGTTTTGTTCTTCGGGTATAAATCGATCGCCTTGGTTTCGGTTCACGTTTTATTCAGTATTGTGGTTCTGTTTTCCGATTTTGTTTATGCCAAAAAGGTTTTGGGCTTTAAGGCGGATTTTTCAAAACTGGATAAATCGGTTGTTAAAGAAATCTTCGATTATTCCGTATTTCTTTTTATCGGCATAATGGTGGATCGAATCAGTGACGCGACCAATAGTTTGGTGATTGGTGCGATTTCAGGAACAACGGCCATTGCCATTTACGGTATTGCGGTGCAGATTAATCATTATTATCTTAATTTTTCTTCTTCGATCGGTTCATTTTTCTTTCCGCGGATCGTGTCGATGTCAGTAAAAGAAGCGGATGACAAGCAACTCTCCGACCTGTTTATCAAGGTTGGCAGAGTGCAGTTGTTTATTATTGCGCTCATTTGCAGCGGATTTATTGTCTACGGCAGAGATTTTATTGTTTTGTGGACAGGGGAGGAATACCGTTCGGCCTATTATATTATCGTGATTATGATGTTGCCGACCCTCATCAGTCGAAGTCAGTCACTTGGAACACAGATTTTACTTGCCAAGGATAAACATAAATTCAGAGCGATCTTTTTCTTGTGCACGGCGGTGTTGGATATTATTTTCAGTATACCGCTGGTTATGCTTTGGGACGGACTCGGTGCGGCACTTGGTACCTTCCTTGCCGTTTTAATCGGACCGGTTATCGTGATGAATATTTATTATTCACGTGTGATTGGGCTGGATATCAAGGGGTACTTCAAAAACACAATACCGATTCTTCTGAAGGTGGCAGTGTTGACGGCGTTCGGTTTGGTATTAAACCACGTATGGAGAGCGGACAATTGGTTGATTTTGGGCGTGCAAATTATCATTTACTTGATGGTATATCTGGTTGCGATGTATTTTGTTGGATTTAATTCATACGAAAAAGATTTGGTAAACGGCATCCTTCAAAAAATAAAAAAATAAAAGAACTTCTTTATATAAAAAGGGAGGATTCAGTATGAAAGCAGTCATTCTGGCCGGGGGATTCGGCACACGTATTTCGGAGGAATCTCATTTCAAGCCGAAGCCGATGATTGAAATCGGGGAAATGCCGATTTTGTGGCACATTATGAAGACCTACGCGCATTATGGTATCAATGAATTTATCATTTGCGCGGGTTATAAACAGCACGTGATTAAAGAGTGGTTTGCCGATTACTTTTTGCATACGTCGGATATTACCTTTGATTTTACCAACGGTAACGAAATGATCGTTCACAATAAGCGTGCCGAATCTTGGAAGGTGACCGTCGTGGATACGGGTCTGAACACCCAAACGGGTGGCCGCGTAAAGCGAATTAAGGATTACGTAGGCAACGAACCTTTCTTGCTGACCTATGGTGACGCAGTGGGCGACGTGAATATTGAGGAATTGATTGCCTATCACCGTGCTCACGGAAAGATCGGCACCGTTTCGGTCTATAATTTCGGCCAGAACAAGGGTGTGTTGGATATTGCACCGAACGGTATGGTCAATGCGTTCCGCGAGAAATCCGATTTGGACGGTGACCTCATTAACATTGGCTTTATGGTCTTTGAACCCGAATTGTTCGATTATATTGATGGGGACACTACCGTTTTTGAAAAAGAACCGCTCAACCGCTTGGTTTCGCAAAATCAATTGGTGGCGTATACTCACCGCGGTTATTGGCAGTGTATGGATACACTGCGCGAGAAACAGCAACTTGAAAAATTATGGGATAGCGGAAAAGCACCCTGGAAATTGTGGGAGTAAAAGATATGTTTGATTTGTCATTCTATCGCGGCAAGAAAGTATTTGTCACGGGACATACGGGCTTTAAGGGCTCCTGGCTTTGTAAAGTATTGGACAATCAAGGTGCAATCGTTACGGGCTATTCGACCCAACCGCCCACCAATCCTTCGCTTTTCGAAGTGGCGCAAATTGAACAGGATATCACCTCGGTGATCGGGGATATCCGCGATTACAATACGCTGAAAGCCGCGTTTGATGCGTGCCGGCCCGAAATCGTGTTGCATTTGGCGGCACAGCCGATTGTGCGCGACAGTTACAAAGACCCGGTTTATACCTATGAAACCAACGTGATGGGCACGGTCAACATTCTGGAGTGTGTGCGCAATAGCGATTGTGTAAAATCGTTTCTGAACGTAACGACCGATAAGGTGTATCTCAACCGTGAGTGGGAGTGGGGCTACCGTGAGGACGAAATGCTTGACGGGTTTGACCCGTATTCCAACTCAAAATCCTGTTCGGAACTCGTGACTCACAGTTATAAAAACAGTTTCTTTGCCGACGGTAAGGTGGCGATTTCAACCGCCCGCGCCGGTAACGTGATCGGCGGCGGCGACTTTGCCAACGACCGTATTATTCCCGACTGTGTTCGGGCGGCGCAAAAAGGGGAAGATATCGTGGTGCGCAACCCCTATTCCACCCGTCCGTATCAACACGTGTTGGAACCGCTCTACGCCTATTTGATGATTGCCGCCAGACAGTATAAAGACGGCAAATATGCGGGTTATTACAACGTCGGGCCCGACGACGTCGACTGTTTCCAGACGGGAGCGCTTGTCGACCTGTTTGTCAACAAATGGGGCGAGGGTCTGAAGTGGTTCGACCGTTCGGACAACGGACCGCACGAAGCCAATTTCCTGAAACTTGATTGTTCGAAATTAAAGGCTACCTTTGATTGGAAGCCGCGTTGGAATCTCAACGAGGCTATTGAAATGGTAGTGGAATGGAGTAAGTGTTGGCTCTCGGGCGGCGATGTTCGCGCTTGTATGGACCGCCAGATTGAGGTTTTTTTTAGGAACGGAGAAGTAAGATGAAGAGTGTTATCATTACAGGTGCCGACGGTTTTGTCGGTAGCAATACGGTAGAATACTTTCTCGCACAAGGCGTTTCAGTGTTGGCGTTGGATATCGGTGAACAGCCGCGTCGACTAATCGACCGCGCGGGATTGACCTACCGTCAATGCGATGTTTTTGATGCGGAAAAGTTATTGGAAATTCTGTCGGGCGGCACCTATGATACGTTTATCCATTTTGCCTGGATGGGTTCTGCCGGACCGGAACGAATGGATTATAATCTTCAAATGAAAAATGCACTGGCTACGGTTGAGTGTATGAAGGTCGCCAAAGAGGTTGGTTGCGACCGATTTGTCTGCGCCGGCAGTATTATGGAATATGAGGTCGAGGCGGCAATTCACGCCCAAGGCACCCGTCCTTCCATGGCTTATATTTACGGTATGGGCAAACATATTGCCCACTGTATGTGCAAGTCGGTGGCGGCGTCGATCGGAATTGATCTGCTTTGGCCGATGATTACCAATGCCTATGGCGTTGGGGAGTTTTCGCCGCGCTTTGTGAATACCACGTTGCGCAAGATTATTAACGGGGAACCGTTGCAGTTCACGGCGGCGACACAAAACTATGATTTTGTGTACATCACCGATGTGGCGCGTGCGTTCTACTGCGTTGCCAAGGACGGCAAACCGTTCTGCGAGTATATGATTGGCAGCGGTACGGCGCGGCCCTTAAAAGAGTTTATTTTAGAATTACAGCAAGCCTGTGCCCCCGAAGCGGTGCCGTTGTTTGGCGACGTTCCGTTTACGGGCACCAATATGCCGCTCGAGGTTTTCGGCGTCTCGGCCATCAAAGAAGATACCGGATTTGAAGCGAAAGTCAGCTTTGCCGAAGGCGCGAAAATGACGATGGAATGGTTAAAGGAGATCGGTTAAAATGGTTCGAAAGTTTGAATTTCAGGAATTAGACCTCAAAGGCGCGTTTTTAATTACGCCCTTTTATGCAACCGATGAGCGCGGCGGCTTTGTGAAGGATTATAATATTGATATGTTCCGCGATAACGGGATTGAACATGAACTCAAAGAGGTGTTTTACACCATCTCGAAAAAGGGCGTTATCCGCGCAACTCATTTCCAACTTGTAAAGCAACAGCCGAAATTGGTCCGTTGTATCAGCGGTCACGTTTACGACGTTATTGTCGACCTGCGCCCCGATTCGCCGACCTTTGGTCAGTGGCGCGGCTTCGATTTGAGCGGCGAAAATCAGAACACGCTGTATATCCCGCCGTACTTTGGTCACGGTTACCTCGTTTTGGAGGACTCGGTCGTCAGTTATAAATGCGGTGAGGTTTTTTATGGCGAAGGTGATTCGGGAATTATGTACAACGATCCCGAAATCGGCATTGATTGGCCGATGGAGAAAATCGGCGGAATCGAAAACCTCATCATCAGCGAGAAGGACAAGAACTTAATGTCCTTTGCCGAATACAAAGAAATGATGACTAAGGGCTAAACGGTATGTTTCACCGATATCTTTCGATGGTTTATGACGTGCCGCCCGTTTTGTGGTTCGCGCTGATGGCCGTTTTGGTTCTCGTGTGGATGGCGTTGGCCGAGCGTTTTTGCAAATGCCGTGGATGGGTTCTGATAAATCGAATCGGACTTTTGTTGGCGGCTGTGGCCATTGTAGCGATAACCATTTTGGTCCGTTCGCGGCAGAGTACGGATGTTTTTTGGGATCCGCTTTATGCCTGGAAATTGGCGCGACGTTATCCCGATGCCTACCGTCAAATGATGCTCAACGTGGTGTTGTTCTTTCCGTTGGGGCTCACGATGCCGTTTGCCTTTTCGGGCCGAAAAATTGCCTTGTGGACAACGCTTTCGGCCATTGGTTACTCGGCGGTTGTTGAGTGTTCGCAGTTCGCACTTTCCCGCGGATATTTTGAATTGGGGGATATTTTCCTCAATCTGTTCGGCGCGCTCATAGGCCTTAGCGCCTACCTGATGTGGCGAAGAATGAAAAATGTTTCATAAAAAAAGACAGTCGACCGACTGTCTTTTTCCTTTTATTGTATGAAAGGTTCAAGTCCTGCTATTAAATAAAAGAAAAAATCCAAACCCAACCAAAAGGTTGACTTTGGATTTTTGGTGCGGGTAGCAGGACTTGAACCTGTATGACCGTGAAGTCACTAGAACCTGAATCTAGCGCGTCTGCCAATTCCGCCATACCCGCGAAGGTGGTGCGAGTGACGGGACTTGAACCCGTACGTCATGGACACACGCCCCTCAAACGTGCCTGTCTGCCTATTCCAGCACACTCGCATTCGCGACCTAAACATTATATCATTTGCCCCCTCGATTGTCAACCATAAAATTTTCTTTTTTGAACGATTTTTTTCACACCGCCGATTTGCAAATTTTGGGACTTTCTCTTGCAATATTGAAGGGGGAATGGTATAATATCTTTGTATAAATTTCTTTTTGGATGGAGAGCGTTATGTTCGGGAAATTTTTTGCTGACTTTAAGAAGTTCACCCCGCTTTTGAGCAACCTTGTTGCCAAAGACTTTAAGGTGAAATATCGCCGTTCGGTATTGGGTGTGGCCTGGAGTGTGTTAAACCCGCTGTTGACCATGCTTGTATTAACCAAGGTCTTTTCCATGTTGTTGCGCGTTCAGGTTGAGAATTTTGCAACCTATTATATCATCGGTTCGGCGATCTGGACCTTCTTTTCCGAGTCCACTTCGATGGCAATGAGTTCGATCCTTTACGCCGCTTCGCTCATTAAAAAGGTTTATATTCCGAAATATATGTTCCCACTCGAAAAATGCCTGTTTTCGCTGATGAACTTTGCGTTCAGCATGGTTGCGGTACTTTTGGTTATGCTGTTGCAAAAGGTCGCCTTTTCGTGGACGATGGTGCTCGGTGTGATCCCTGTGTTGTACTGTTTCATTTTCTGTTGCGGCGTGAGTTTGTTCCTGTCGGCGGCAACGGTCTTCTTCCGCGATATTGCGCATCTGTACGGCGTTTTGCTGACGCTGTGGATGTACCTGACTCCCATTATCTACCCGATCGACCTGGTTAAGGATCACCACTTTATCTGCAAGATCATCAACCTCAATCCGCTGACGCACTACGTTGAAATGTTCCGTGGTGTGATGATGTACAACACCGTTCCCTCGCTCGAGCAAAACCTGATTTGTCTGGGTTGGGCGCTGGCCGCATTGTTGATCGGTTCGCTGGTGTTCAAGAAGGCCCAGGGCCGCTTTATCCTGCACATTTAATTTGGAGGATCGAAATGCAAAACAAGGAAAATGCAGTAGAACTCAGAAATGTTGAAATGCATTTCAATATGAGCAAAGAAAAGTTAGAAAGTTTCAAGGAATATTTTATTAAGTTGGCCAAGCGTCAACTTCGGTTTGAAGATTTTGTGGCGCTCGATAACGTTTCGTTTGACATTAAAAAGGGCGACGTTTTCGGGATCGTGGGCCTCAATGGTAGCGGCAAAAGTACCACGCTGAAAATCATTTCGGGTATTTTAGAGCCGACCAAGGGTACGGTGGAGACCAACGGTGTGATTGCACCGCTGATTGAATTGGGCGCCGGTTTCGATATGGAACTGACCGCGCGCGAAAATATTTACCTCAACGGTTCGGTCCTCGGTTTCTCCAAAAAGTTTATGGACGAGAAATTCAACGATATTGTGGAGTTCTCGGAAATGCAGAATTTTTTGGACGTGCCAATGAAGAACTACTCTTCGGGTATGGTAGCGCGTATCGGTTTTGCGATTGCCACGGTAACCACGCCCGACATTCTGATTGTCGACGAGATTTTGGCGGTTGGCGACTTTTTGTTCCAACAGAAGTGCGAAGAGCGCATTAACCGTATGATGGCCGATGATACTACGGTTATCATCGTTTCGCACTCGATTGATCAGATTGAGCGTCTTTGCCACCATTGTGTCTGGTTGGAAAAGGGCAAGATCAAAATGATTGGTGACGCGAAAACCGTTTGCGAAGCCTATAAAAATTCAAATTAACGGAATGGGGCGTTTCAAAAAAACGCCCCGTTTTTTGAAGGGTGAATAAAATGAGAGATGATATTTGTACCATACCGGTCAGTGAAGTGTTCGAAGTGCAGGACGGGTGTCCGCTCTGCCGAATGTACCACACGGTCGAGGACCGCATTTTGGAATACATTATGGGTGACGCGATGATGGAACCCGACGTGCGCATTGAAACTAATCGGGTAGGTTTTTGCGATGACCACTATGAAAAAATGCACAACCGCCGCGGAAGATTGCAGTTGGCGCTGATGATTCAAACCCACCTGAAAGAAGTGGAAGAGGGGATTTTTGAAAAGAAACTGTTTTCTTCCAACGCCAAAAAGGGCAAGCAGGCGCACAATTTGGTTGAGAGTTGCTTCGTTTGTGACAAGGTGGAATGGGGTACTTCGCGTATGGTGGAAACCATTTACCGCTGTTACGAAAAAGAACGCGAGTTCCGCGAACTTTTCAACACCCAACCGATGTTTTGTTTGCCGCACTATGAGCAGTTGATGGCGGGGATCGATAAACGCAAAATGCCTTCTTATGGCGGCGAGATGGCCAAACACCTGACTGAAATTACCAAGGCTTATGCCAAAACGCTGGTCGAAGATATTTCGAAATATTGTTCGATGTATGATTACCGCAACAACGTCGAGGGTGCCGATTGGGGCAATTCGCGTGATGCGGTCGAGCGTTCCATAGCATTTTTGAGCGCCAAAGAACTGTAAAAAACATTTTGTAAAATTTGGTCGATTTCCTTGACATAATATCGATTTTTGGGGATAGGTTGATAACTTTTCCCCTTAAAATGGGCGTTTATCCAAGTTATTCACCGAGTTATCCACTTTTTTATGTTAACCTGAATATCCCAAAGCCTTTCGGTTCAAACTAGTTTTAGTTTAGGAAAGGAACGGATTTTATGGTAAAAGGTGTCAATAAAACGGTGATTGAGGTCAATGAAACGGGTAGCAAATTGTTTGAAAAAATCGTTTTTTACGTTACGCCGCAGTACGGCAATTTGAGTGCCAAACATTTGCGGCGTGCGGCGGGGGAGTTCACCTTCTGCTTTGAGAATACAAAAAAGAGTAAGAGTCTGCGCAGTTGTGTTCGCGCAAAACGATTGCGGCAAATTCTGATTCTTTCAAGTGTTTGCGTTGCGGTCATCGGCGCGGTAGCTTTGTGGGCTTATCTCTGGTAGAAGGATTGTAAACAGATTGTAAAAAAGTGCAAGAAGAAGTCGTTTCTTCTTGCATTTTATTTTTTTACCTTTATAATAGAATTATAGATATATTCGGGGCATTGTGCCCTTGAAACGGAGAGAAAATATGAAGCAGATTTTTGGAGAGGGCGCAAAACTCTTTGCGCGGACCTTGGTTGTCATACTGATGAGTTTTTTCATCTGCGTATCCATTAGCGTGTTGTGTACGGCGGCCTTTACCGAACGAACGGGATATGAAGTTTACGGCTATTTGGAAAACGAAGAGGATTCGGTGCATTTGTATACCCATTATCTAAAAGATGGGGAAGACGAGCAGATGCAGAAATACGAGGACGAGGGCTATACCTTGCGAACAGCCGATTTGCGCACAGCGCTCAGCAAAAAGGGAAATATCATTTTCCTGACGGCAACTCAGTTGTGTGCGACGACGCTGTTGTTGGCTTTTGTGTATCCGTCGCTTTGGAACCTTGGAACCAAGGACAGCAACCTCGTTCGCTTCAAGCATCAGAAGGAAGATAAGTGGAAAGGTTTGAAGATTGGCCTTGTGTCGCAGATTCCGGCCTTTTTGCTGTGGCTCGGTACACTCGTTTGTGCGCTGGGCGCAAATAAAACCTTGCCGTTGGCGCTCTACCGTTTCATCAACTGTCACCACTATTCGTTTATTCAGGTTATTTTCGCGCAGGACCGAACGGTTGGCGACCTGGGCGTAGGACAGTTTGTGTTGCTTTTGTTGTTGTTGGCCATTGTGCCCGTGGCGGCGCAGGTCGGGTATATGCTTGGTTATAAGAATTTTTCGATTGCTGAGCGGCTCATTTATAAAAACGTGAAAAAGAGCGGTAAGGAGAGATAAGGGTGGCAGGATTTTTTGGTTTGTTTAACTATGAGAAAGAGGGACCGGGTATTCGCAAAGATGCGCCCAAAAAGAAAACTTTTGTGGTTTTCTTTGAAACCTTTTTCCGAAATTTCTGGAAGTTTGTTCCGCTCAACTGCTTTTATATGTTGTTGTCGTTGCCGCTTTTGACCGGCGGTCTTGCTTCGGTGGGACTGACCCATGTGGCCCGAAATACGGCGCGCGACAAGCATTCCTTTGGCTTTAGCGATTATCTGGATACCATTCGAAAGAACTGGAAACAAGCGCTTTTGGTCGGTATTCTTCGCGTGATTTCGGTGGCGTTGCTCGTTTTTGCTTTTATCTTCTATCTGCAGTCGGAAGGTTGGGGTGCAACGCTCGGCATTGGCGTTTGCCTGTGCATCGCCTTTGTGTTGGCGGTGATGGATTTCTTCGTCTGGACCTTGATTGTAACCTTCCGTTTTACCATCAAGCAGTTGTTGAAGAATTGTTTTCATTTCGTCTTCTTGAACATAAAGCTGAACCTTTTGTGTTGCGCGGTATTGCTGTTTGTAAACGCATTGTTCATTGCGCTTCCGTTTTTGTTCTTCCATCCGTTGGTCGTAACCATTGAAGCGATATTTTATATGTGCGCGTACCCAACGTTCCAGCACCTGCTGGTACAGTATTGCACCTTCCCGGCAATCAAGAAGCATATTATTGATCCGTATTACGAAGAACACCCTGACGAGGATCTGGACCGCCGCCGCGATTTAGGGTTGGAGGTTGAGGACCCGAACGAAGGGCAAGACGAGGATTTGGCCGAGGGGGAAGAAGATCCCGACGCGCCCGTTTTTGAGGATTGATTTTTCGGTTCCTTTTTGCATATACTTTCCGTGAGGTGATTTCGGAATGCATTGCAGAATGGAAGAATTGCGCAACAAACAGGTCGTTTGTGTGCGCGACGGAAAGGTACTCGGCTACGTTTCGGACGTTCAGGTGGACACCGAAAGCGGGGCGTTGAGCGCCTTGGTGATTTTCGGTCGACCCAAGATTTTGGGGATTCTCGGAAAGTGCGAGGATATTGTAATTCCCTGGCGCGAGATTGAGGTGATTGGGCAGGAGACGATTCTGGTCAGCACCGACCCGACCAACTATTTCAAAACTATTTCATAAAAAAACTCCGTACAGTTTTGCTGTACGGAGTTTTTGTTATTCTTGATTTACGGCCACACGGGGAACGCGCGGGGAAACGTTACAGGCCAATTCGTAATGAATTGTGTTGCAGAGATCGGCCAATTCCTGAAGCGGAAGTCCTTCGCCAAAGAGAACGACTTCATCTTCGGGTGCAACGTTTTCAATTGAACTTACGTCGACCATAAACTGGTCCATACAAACGCGGCCGACAATCGGGGCGCGAACGCCGTGAATCAACACTTCGCCGCGGTTGGATAACAGGCGGGGATACCCGTCACCATAACCGGCCGAAACGGTGGCCACACGCATCGGCTTTTTGGCCGTAAAGGTTCGGCCGTAACTGACCGTTTGACCTTCTTGGATTTCTTTGACCATTGAAACGACCGATTTTACGGTCATCACCGGTTTGAAATCAACGTCCCTACAACCGTCAGGTTTCAGCCCATATAAAACAATGCCTGCACGGCAAAGGGTACTATGTTTTTCGTGGTCGAGGCAGAGTGCGGCCGAATTGCAACAATGGCAGTATGTCAGATCAATTCCTGCCGCTTGAAAGCGTTTGAAAGCGGCGGTAAAGCGGTCATACTGCGCATCGGTAAATCCGTCTTCGTCTTCCTCGGTGCGGTCGGCTGCCGCGAAATGGGTAAACAAACCCTCGGTATGGAAGTTCGGGGAACGGGCGGCTTTTAAGGCTTCGTCGACTCCCGAGAGTTGCTCATCGCGGCAGTCAAAACCAATGCGACCCATACCCGTATCCAATTTGATGTGCACCTTTACCGTAACCTTCTCGCGAACGGCCGCTTCGGAAAGCACCGCGGCGTAGTCCGAAGAATACACACACTGCGCAATGTCGTATTTGCAAAGGTCGGTGACCGATGAAGGGGGTGTGTATCCTAAAATGAGGATTTTGGCCTGAATACCGAGTTCTCGTAGGGTAACGGCTTCTTCGATATTGGAAACGGCAAAAAAGTCAACACCGTTTTTTTCGAGTAAAGGGGCCACGATTTTTGCCGAGTGCCCGTAGGCATTGGCTTTCACAACCGCCATAACGGAACAGTTTCCTGCTTGTTCGCGGATAACCTTTAGATTGTGGAGTAGTGCCGATTCGTCAATCTCGGCCCAGGTGCGGCGTAGAAAACTCATAGATTCTCTCCTATTATAGTCAGCGTTGCAACTGTTTGTTGAGCCGTCCCGCAAAGGGGACCGCCACCAAACTGATGAGAAACCAAAGAAAGGAATAAAAGAGACAAATCTGTCCGTTGAGGTTCAACAGACGGTCGCTGTAATCCCAGACGTTTCGTTTCAAAATAAGGTTAAACAACAATCCGAAACCGTATTCAATGCTGGTAATCAGACCGCAACCAAGCAGTCCTTTCAGAAAAAGTCCTGCCCGACGAAAGCGAACGGCAATGGCGCGAAGTCCTAAAAGGGCCGTACCACCGGCACAAAGCATGGACCAATGGGTGTGGCCGCGCCACAAAAGTTCCAACAGTCCGTACCCGAAAGCACCGAAAGAAAAGATAATCAGATTGTTTTTTGTTTTCATTCCATTCACCCGTTTTAGTATCGGGTGAAAAGAGGCGTTTATTCGCTCTTGGCGGCCTTTTTCGCAAAGGGTAGGCGCGAAACCAACCGTTCGGGCAAAACCTCGCACAAAGCGCGGAAATTGAGAAGAAAGAATACGCCCGCGTACACAACACCCGTTACGGCAAGGTTGAAGATCTGGACCAACTTGGAACCGGAGTCGACAGGCAAAATTTGTTGCACCAACACGGTCAGAGCGGCGACGACCACGAGAGAAAGCAGGATTTTGGGAACCATACGAAGCGTATGTCTTAAGCGAATGCCCAAATTCTTGCGCAGATACAAAAGACTGATGGTATTGGAAATCATAAAGCCCAACAGCGTGGCGCAAACGGCGCCGAAGTAGGCGGGAAGCCCCAATCGCTTGAAGAGCACCATCAACGGAATGTCAAAGATTAAATTAAAGAGCAGTCCCAAAAGTACGCTCGTAAAGATAATCTTTTGCTTGTT
Organism: Acutalibacteraceae bacterium; assembly: GCA_045545515.1. Classification (GTDB taxonomy): domain Bacteria; phylum Bacillota; class Clostridia; order Oscillospirales; family Acutalibacteraceae; genus UBA737. Next base: position 25,648 of record JAZQBA010000018.1, on the reverse strand, counting down.
CAAACTTTGTAACAGGGAGTTGAGTACCATATAAAGACAGTCGAAAATAGTGACCATAATGGTAATGCGAATGAGCGCGGTTCCCGTTTCGGAGGGGCCGTAGAACACCGTCCAGAAACTTTGGGCGTTCACGCTGATGAAGAGCGCCAACGGGGTGACAATCAACAACAAAATCTTTAAGCATTTGTTGAAGTTGTCGTTCACTTTTTCATGGTCGCCCTTGGTGTAACTTGACACAATGTGCGGAATTAAACTGACGATAAGTCCCGTGGAAACGGCCGAAATAATAGCGTTGAACTTGGTGCCCCAGGTGGTAAAAACGCTGCTGACAAATTCGGTCGTTTGCGCCGAATAGCCAAGACGCGGCAGGGTGTTGAGCACCAACACCATATCGGTCGAGGTATAGAGCGTATTGGCAAGGTTAATGACGATAAACGGCACGGCGCAGATAAGAATTTCTTTGACGATGGTGCGGTTTTCCTCCTTGAGAGAGGGCGGGTTCAAATCAAGACTGATGGCCGCGCGGTTGTGGCGCACAATCCGCCCGAGATACCCATAGGAAATCAGCGCACCGATACCGGCCGCCAAGACCGAAATGCCCACGGCGTAACGAACGGGCAGTTTCAGCAGATACACCGCGCAAACGCTCCCCGCGAGAATGACGACAATACGCACCAACTGTTCAATAACCTGGCTCAAAGAGTATTGGCGAATGTATTTGTGGCCCTGTAAATAGCCGCGCTTGATGCTTAAGAGCGGCACGATTAACAAGGTAAAGGAAATGCTGCGCAACACAAAGACCACGTCGGCCTTGTCGTTTCCGCCCTCGACGTGAATCAGGTCGGCAATCGTTCCCGCAAAGCCGAAGCAAATAAGGAACGAAAGCAGCGAAAAGAAAAGAATCATCGTGGTGGCAACGCGGTACATCCGAACCTTTTTATCAAGCTGCCCGAGCGCATTGTATTCACTTGTGAGTTTGCAAATGGCAAAGGGAATACCGGCGCTTGAAATGGTTAAAAACACGTTATAAATATTGTAGGCGTATCCGTAAAGTGCGCCGCCTGATTCGCCGATAATGCGGTAAAAGGGGATGACGTAGATAATACCTAAAATTTTACTGATAAAGATACAGGCCGTTGCAATAAAGGCACCCTCTAAAAAAGAGGATTTTTTGAGTTGTTTCATACCGCCATACCCTCAAAGTAAACGGCGTACCACAACAGGAAGATATAAATGTTATAGAGTTTTCGGCCGTGGTTGGCGCGGCCTTCGTAGTGGTCGTCGAGCAGTTGGTTGATGACGGCGCGGTCGAAAAATTCGTCGACCCATTCAGCCTCAAACGCCTCTTTCAAGCGCTTGTAGTAGGCTTCCTCGCGAATCCACTTCGAGAAGGGAACGGGGAACCCGAGTTTGCGGCGGTTTGACCATTCTTCGGGCATTTGCTGTTCGGCAATATCGCGGAAAATGGCCTTGGTCTTGCCGTCTTTGACTAAATATTTGCTCGGAATTTTGGAAGCGACCGCCCACACCTCTTTGTCGAGGAAGGGAACGCGCAGTTCCAGAGAATTGGCCATCGTCATTTTATCGGCCTTTAAGAGAATATCCTGCGGCAACCAGAAATGCATATCAATATACATTTTCTGTTGAACGTCGTCGCAATCCTTGACCTTTTCGTAGTAGGGACGAAGGACGTCGGTCGTGGTCATATCGTCCTTTAATTCGTCGCACAAAATGCGGTTGGCCTCTTGTTCGTCCATAATCTGGGCGTGACCTAAATACCGCTCACAGAACGGTTTGCTGTACTTGATGAGCGTATTCTGTCCCGGGAAGTGGGGGAACTTTTTGGCAATCGCGGCAACGGTTTTTTTGATGCAATCGGGAAGTGCCATATAAAGGCGCACCGAGCGCGGCTCGAAATACTCGTTGTAGCCGCCGAACATTTCGTCTGACCCTTCGCCCGAGAGAACGACCTTGACCTGCTCGGCCGCCAGTTCCGACAGGAAAATGAGCGGAACGGCCGAAAGGTTGGCGTGGGGCTCGTCGGTATAATATTGAACGCGCGGCAACGCGTCGAACAGTTCTTCGCGGGTGATGTGGCGGCTGTAATTGTGAATGCCCATCAGTTCGGAAAAATCGGCCGCCATTTTGGTTTCGTCAAAACCTTTTTCGTGAAAACCGACCGTAAAGGTCTTGTCGGGTTTGGCAACGCTGACGACGTAGGAAGAGTCCACACCGCCCGAAAGGTAGGACCCGACTTCAACGTCGGCCGTGATTTGGTGGTATTTTACCGAATCGCGCAAGACTTCCTCTACGCGTTTTTTATGTTCTTCGTAGGGAAGGTCGGTCTTATCGTATTCAATGGTAAAGTAGGCCTTGGTTTCAAAATTTCCGTCCTTATAGCGGAAGAAATGACCGGGCTTTAATTTGTAAACGTTTTTGAAGAAGGTTTCTTCAAATACCGAGTACTGGAAAATGAGATACATTTTGAGGCTCTTTTTGTTGACCTCTTTGACAAAGTTCGGGTGGTCGAGAAATCCCTTGATTTCGGAAGCGAACATCAACTCGTTTTCGGCCCGATAGTAGTACATCGGCTTGATGCCGAACGGGTCGCGGCAACCGACCAATTCGTGGGTGGTGCGGTTGTAGATGACAAAGGCAAACATTCCGCGAAGTTTCGGGAATAGTTCTTCGCCGTATTCTTCAAACCCGTGTAAAATAACCTCGGTATCGGCGTTGGTTTTGAAGAGATGACCCTTTTCTTCCAAAACGGCGCGCAATTCCTTGTGATTGTAAATCTCGCCGTTGAAAACGATGACAAGGTTGCCGTCTTCGTTGAAGATGGGTTGGTCCCCGCCCGCCAGGTCGACAATCGACAGTCTTCGAAAGCCCAAGGCGACGTTTTCATCGGTAAAGTAGCCGTCGCTATCCGGACCGCGATGTATAATGCGGTCGGCCATCTTTTTAATAATGGTCTGTTTTTCTTTAGAATCGATTTTGTCGGCAAAGCCTACAAATCCGCACATTTAGTCCACACTCCAGTATGATTTGTGATAATCTCGGTAATAACGCAGGGCGCGTTTCAAAAGATACAGGCGCCGCCGCGGATGGTTGTCCTTCGCGTAGGCGATCGGGTTGACCCGATGGCGCCAGAGTTTTAAGGCCTCGCGTTTGAACGCGTCGTTTTTGACGTAGCGCCGAACAATGCCGCGCGGCACAAACGAAAGCAACAATTTGTCTTCCAACAGGCGGTAGTCGGGGGATTTTTGTTCGATTAAGTCCTCGACCAACAGTTTGATGAGGTTGCAACCCAAGGGCGAAACGTAATAACTGCTTCGTCCCTGTCGGGCGTTGACTTCCAACACTTTGAATTTCCCGTCGTCGCGGTCGTACTTCAAATCAAACTCGGCAAAACCGCGGTAGTCAATCTCCTCTAAAAACCGACGAAGGCGGTCGGTGACCTCTTTGGTACCGCCGAATTGGTTGTAACCGTTTATAAGTACGGCGGCGTTGCCGACCATACTGCGCGTTTGTTCCTGAAGCCCGATCTGGGCAAAGGACAGAAAACAAACCTTGCCGTTTTGATCGCAGTAGGCAACGGCGTCGAAAAGGTAACTGTCGTCGCCGGCGATGAACTTTTGTAGAATCAGGCAGTCGTCGTAACCGCCCTTTTTGATTTTGGCAATCGTTTCCAAAAGTTCCCCGCGGTTCTGAAGTTTATAAATCTTATTTTTCCCTTCAAACGAAAGGTGGTTGTAGAGAATAACATTGCTCGGTTTTACCACCAGGGGGAAGGGAAGGTCTTCGGGGACGGGCGCGTCGGTCGAGCAGTCGTAATAAACCGTTTCGGGCAGGTCGATAACGCTGTCCTGATAGGTTTTGTAAAACTGTTCTTTGTACATAAGGGTGTCGAGCAGTTGCGGGTCGGGGCAGTTAAAAAGAAAACCGTTTTCCGCCAAAAAAGCGCGGTTGGCCGCCATAAAACCTGCGTAGGTTTCGTTGGAACTAATCAGAATGGTGGGGCCTTTTCCAAGCGTTTTCTTTTCCTTCAACAGTGCCGCTAAAAATCCCTGTTCTTCCCAGATGGAGTCATCGTACGTGACCTCTAAAATATCGGAATAGCCCGTAAACGGCAAAAAGGAATGGCCGAGAAGACGGGCTTTTTTGTGGTAGAGTTCGTGATAGCACCGCGCCAGATAATAGGCGTTGGCATCGGTGCCGAGAATCAGAACGGAAAAATCCAACATGAGTTACCTCCGTGTTTTATTCTTCGGATACGTAGACCCGTTCGACACGGGTGGTCACGCCGGTTAAAACGTGGTAGGCGTTGGTGCCGAGTTTACGTGCAATCTGTCGCACCGAAACGCTTTGTCCGAAGATTTCAGCCAAATCCCCTTCGCGCGTACCCTTGGGGGCCTTTACGGCCGTCATATCCATACAAATATCCCCCAAAATGGGGCAATCTTTACCGTTGAGTCGCACCGAGCCGATGCGAGCATCCATTCCGTCGTAATAGCCGATTGCGAGAATGGCAACGGTCATATCCTCGTCGGCACGGGCTGCGGCGCCGTAGCCGATGAATTCGCCTTTTTTCACTTCTTTGACCTGCAAGACCGCGCTGTGCAACGAAAGGGCGGTTTTAAGGTTCAGGTCATTTTGCAAAATGGCGGGGGAAATGCGGCGCAACTTGAGGGTCCAATCGCGCTTGATTTTGCGCCATCCGCTCGGCGGCGTGACACTTTGGGAAAATCCGTACATACAAATTCCCATCCGAATACCGTTCACATAATCGGGCTTTTTGTGGTGCACCAGCGTGGTTGAACGGCCGACGTGAACGATCGGAATCAGCGAAAGGTTTATGTTTTCGGTCAACTCTTCGAACCGTTTCATCTGGCGGTCGTAGTAGGGGTCCGAAATACCCGTGGTGGCAAGGTGGGTGTAAATTCCCTCAATCAACACGTTTTCGTGGCGGTCAAGCACCGAGAACAGCGTGTCAACCTCGTCTTTCGACTTGAGCCCCAAACGGTTCATACCCGTATCGAGTTTTACGTGTACCCGAACGCGCTCGCGCGGGCAAGCCTCGTTGAGCGCGCGGAAATAATCCACACTGTGAACCGTGAGGGTAATGCGGTTGTCCATCACTTCGTCCAGAAAGGCCAGATCAATGGGTTCCAGACACAGAACGGGAACCTCGCGGTTGTATTCGCGCACACAAAGCGCCTCTTCCAACGAAGATACGGCCAGGTAATTCACGCCGCCGGCCAAAAGCGCGTTTACCACCCGAAAACCGTGGCCGTAGGCGTTGCCTTTGACAACGCCGAAATAGGTCTGGTATTCGGGATAGGCGGTCACGAGTTCGCGCACGTTTTCGGTGAGCGTACGCTCGTTTACGGCGGCATAGGTTTTACGGTACATCATCATCCGTCCTTTTTTAATTCCTTCTGCGGCCTGCAAGTGCCAAAAGGCGCAACAGTTGCAGAACCGAAACAATGACCGAAGCGACGTAGGTCATTGCGGCGGCGCTCAAAACCGAGCGCGCACCTTTAATATCTTGTGCATCGGAAAGGATACCCGTGTCGCGAATGGCCTGCATCGCGCGACGCGACGCATTGAATTCAACGGGCAACGTGATGAGTTGGAACAACAGCGTTGCGCAGAAAAAGAGAATGCCCAATTGTACCAAGGGGTAAAAACTGAAAACGAGACCCAAAAGCAGCAGCGGCATCGAAAGATTGGAACCGAGTTGGCAGATGGGCAAGATTGCGGCGCGAATGCGAATGGGGGAGTACCCCGTGGCATACTGTACCGCGTGACCCGCCTCGTGCGCGGCAACGCCGACAGCGGCAATGCTTCGCGTGTGGCAGACCGACTCGGACAGGCGAATCACGTTGGTCTTCGGGTCGTAGTGATCGGTCAGGTTGCCCGATACCGCCTCAATGCGAACGTCGGTCACGCCGTTGGCCAAAAGCACCTTTTGCGCGGCTTCCATTCCGCTCATCGTGCAAGATTTTTTGGAATACTTGGCAAACGAACTTTTGACTTTTATCTGCGCCCACAGAGAAATGAGCAGGACAGGGATTACGGTCAACAGATAAATGGAATAACCGCCGTCAAGGTAATAATAGGGCATTCGAATTCTCCTTTATAAAAATTAAACGTTAAATCGGAAGAGTACAATGTCGCCGTCTTGCATCACGTACTCTTTGCCTTCGCTTCGCACCAAGCCCTTTTCTTTGGCGGTAACCATATTGCCGCCGCAGTTCATAAACTCGGTGAACGAAATGACTTCGGCGCGGATAAAGCCGCGCTCAAAATCGGTATGGATTTTTCCGGCCGCCTGTGGTGCTTTGGTGCCGCGGGTAATGGTCCAGGCGCGTACTTCGGGTTTGCCGGCGGTCAGGTAAGAAATCAGACCCAAGAGTTGGTAACACTTTTGAATCATACGGTCAAGACCCGAACGGTCAAGACCGAGTTCTTCCAAGAACAGCTGCTTTTCGTCGTCCTGCAGTCCCGCAATTTCGGATTCCAATGCGGCGCAAATGGGCAGAATTTCGGCCTGTTCATTTTCGGCGACGGCGCAAACGGCTTTGTAGTGCTCGTTGCCCTCAATTCCGCCGACAAAATCATCTTCACTCATATTACAAGCGTAGATAACGGGTTTGCCCGAAAGGAGGGCGGTGGTGCCTAAAACGGCCGCTTCTTCGTCGTTCTCAATCGGCATGGAACGGGCGGGTTTGCCGCTTTCCAAATGCTCGGTCAGGCGCTTTAAGAAATCGACCTCGGCCGCAAAGGATTTGTCGCCTTTCATGGCTTTGGTGGCGCGGTCGAGTCGACGGCCGACGACCTCGAGGTCGGAAAGAATAAGTTCCAAATTGATGGTTTCAATATCGCGCAGCGGGTCGACCGAACCTTCAACGTGGATAATATCGGTGCCTTCAAAGCAGCGAACCACGTGAACAATCGCGTCGACTTCGCGAATGTTGGCCAAGAATTTATTGCCAAGACCTTCGCCCTTCGAAGCGCCTTTGACAAGACCGGCAATATCGACAAATTCAATCACCGCGGGGGTGAACTTATCGGGCTCGTAAATTTTGGCCAACGTTTCCAAGCGCTCGTCGGGAACGCTGACCATACCGACGTTGGGTTCAATGGTACAAAACGGGTAGTTCGCCGATTGCGCACCCGCATTGGTAATTGCGTTAAACAAAGTGGATTTGCCGACGTTGGGCAGTCCGACCATACCGAGTTTCATAGAGATTCCTCCTGCCAAAAAAGGGTGATAATATTTTCGGGATACGCCGTTTTGACAAACGGGCATAACAATCCAATCTTCATTATATAATTATTTTTATTAGATATCAAGGAAAAATACAGAAAAATAATAAATTTTATGCTTTGAAAATACGATAAAATATAGTATAATAGAACTAAATAGGGAAAAAGGAGGTTCGCCTTCATGAAAACAAACTATAGTGTACCGCTCGGTCGCATCTTAAAAGAGTTCCCCTTGGAACAGGTTTATATGCCCGAAAACGCCGAGGAGATCAACGTCACCTCTACCGAGATCAACCGTCCCGGTTTGCAGATGGCGGGGTACTTTGAATTCTTTGATGCTTCGAGAATTCAAATCATCGGAAAAAGCGAACACAGTTTTTTGGAACGCTTTACCGAAGAAAAAGCGATGGCGCGTATGCGCGACTATTTTTCGCGAAAACCCGTTGCCGTTATCGTAGCGCGTGATTTGGAGATTGCCGACTTCTACGTGCAACTCGCGCGCGAGTTTGAGGTTCCGCTTTTGCGCACGGCCGATTCTACCTCGAGTTTCGCCTCGGCGCTCATTGCATTTTTGAGTTTGCATCTGGCGCCGCGCATTACCCGTCACGGCGTTTTGGTCGAAGTCTACGGCGAAGGTATTTTGCTGTTGGGTGAGAGCGGCGTCGGTAAAAGTGAAACGGCAATCGAACTTGTCAAACGCGGTCACCGTCTGATTGCCGACGATGCGGTCGAGATTCGCCGCGTGTCGAGCAAAGCGCTCGTCGGTTCTGCGCCCGACAACATTCGACACTTTATTGAACTGCGCGGCATCGGTATTATCAACGCCAACCGAATTTTCGGTGTGGGTGCCGTTAAACTGACCGAAAAGATTGACCTGATTATCAACATGGAACAGTGGGATAATAATAAGGTCTACGACCGTATGGGACTCGACAACGAGAAAACCGAAATTTTGGGGTTAGAGGTCCCGTCGCTTACAATTCCCGTAAAGCCCGGTCGAAACCTGGCGATCATCATCGAGGTTGCGGCCATGAACAGCCGTCAGAAAAAGATGGGCTACAACGCCGCCGAGGATTTGCTCAACCGCTTGGGAATGCGGGATGATTTCAGCAATCCGCCTTCGGACGAAGAATTTAATGTTTACAAATAACAAAAATACAGGAGGAACTTACAATGTACAGAGTAGGAATTGACCTTGGAGGAACCAATATTGTTGCAGGTGTTGTGGACGATAATTTTCATATTTTAGCCACGGCAAAACGCAAAACCAATGCCCCCCGTCCGGCCGACGCGATTGCCGACGATATGGCGGCCGTCGTTTTCGAGGCCATTGAAAAAGCCGGTCTTACGGTGGACGATGTTGCCGAATTCGGTATCGGTACACCCGGTTCGGTCAACCCCGAAAAGGGAATCATCGGTTTTGCCAACAATCTGCAATTCCGTGACGTTGAACTGGTTCGTATGATGAAGGAACGCGTGGGCAAAGATTTCTATATGGAGAACGACGCCAACGCGGCCGCTTACGGTGAGTTTATTGCAGGCGCCGGTAAGGGTGCCAAAAACTTTATTGCCGTAACGCTCGGCACCGGTGTCGGCGGCGGTATCGTCATCGACGGCAAGATTTATGCCGGTACCAACCACGCCGGCGGCGAACTCGGTCACTCGACCATCGCTTTGAACGGCATTCCCTGTTCCTGCGGCCGTATCGGTTGTTGGGAGGCTTATGCTTCGGCAACGGCACTCATCAATCAGACCAAGGAAGCCATGCAGCAGAACAAAGACAGCGTTATGTGGGAAATCTGCGGCGGCGACCTCAACAACGTCAACGGCTTGACTTCTTTTGACGCGATGCGAAAAGGTGATGCGGCAGGTACGGCGGTTGTCAAACAGTACTGCGACTACGTGGCCGTTGGTATTTCCAACATTGTTCACGTCTTCCAGCCCGACGTTATTTGTATCGGCGGCGGTATCTCCAAAGAAGGCGATACCCTCATTCAGCCGATCAACGAGTATATTCTGCGCGAAAACTACGCGCGTGAGATTGCCGAAAAGGGCAACATCAAGGTGGCCGCGCTCGGCAACGATGCCGGTATCATCGGCGCCGCATTTTTAGGAGATCTTTACCGCTGATTAGGAGTGGATTTATGAACGCTCAAGCGTTTTTGTGTGCGTTAAAGGAAAACGGAATCCCGTTTTTTCAACAGGAGCCGATGTGGAAGCATACCACCTTTCATATCGGCGGCGCAGCCGATATTTTCATTGAAGTTAACGCGCTCGAACAACTGAAAAAAGCCATTGCACTCACCAAAGAAGCGGGGCTTCCTTATTTCTGTATCGGCCGCGGATCCAACCTCTTGGTTTCGGATAGCGGCATTGAGGGCGTCGTCATCAGTCTTCGCGAAATGAAAGAAATTTCGGTCGAGGGGGACTTCATTCGTTGCGGCGCGGGCGCTTCTTTAGCCGGTCTTTGTACCGCTGCGCGCGATGCGGGGTTGACGGGGCTTGAATTCGCCTACGGAATTCCCGGCAGTGTCGGCGGCGCGATGGTGATGAACGCGGGTGCCTACGGCGGCGAAATGGAACAGGTCGTCGTTTCCTGCGAGGTTTTGGATGCTGACGGGGACCTGAAAACCGTTTTGAAAGAGGAAATGGAACTCGGTTACCGAACGAGTGTTTTCCAAAAAGAACCTTGGATTATCGTTTCCTGTACCTTCCGTTTGGCCGCGGGCAATCAAGAAGAAATTTCGCAAAGAATGGAAGAATTGATGAACCGCCGCAAGGACAAACAACCCTTGGAGTTTCCGAGTGCGGGAAGTACTTTCCGCCGCCCCGAAGGGTATTTTGCGGGTGCGCTGATTGAAAAGAACGGACTGAAAGGTTGTTCGGTCGGCGGCGCACAGGTCAGTGAAAAACACGCGGGATTTGTCATCAACAAAGGCGCGGCAACGGCCAAGGACGTGTTGGATTTGATTAAAAAAATTCAGGATACGGTCCTCTCAAACGACGGCGTACTGCTGCACCCCGAGGTTATTTTTGTTGGTAGGGAAAAATAAAAAAATGGAATTGTTATTAGTTTCGGGAATGTCGGGCGCGGGGAAATCCCTTGCGGCTGACGTTCTTGAAGATTTGGGGTATTATTGCGCCGAGAACATACCGCCCCGTTTGATTGAAAACTTTGTGGCGTTGGCGAACGAAGACCCGAACGGGCCCGAGCGTATGGCGCTGATTACCGATATTCGAAGCAACTCCTTTTTGAGGGAGATCGAGTCGGTGGTGGCTGCTCTGCGCGAAAACGGTCAACCGATGAAACTCCTTTTTTTGGAGGCCTCGGACGAGGTTTTAATTCGCCGTTATAAGGAACACCGCCGCAAACATCCGTTGTGTGACGCGAACGGTTATACGCTGATGGAAGCGGTGGCCAACGAACGCGCGGCACTTTCTGCTTTGCGAACGGTGGCCGATTATCGCATCGATACGGGCAATCTGACCACGGCCCAGTTCAAAAGTCGCCTTTGCGAACTGGTTTTGGGTTCTCAAAACGGCGCACTGCAGGTTCAGTGCCGATCGTTTGGCTTCAAATACGGTATGGACCACGAAGCCGATCTGGTTTACGACGTTCGTTGTTTACCCAATCCTTTTTACGTGGCGGAATTAAAACAAAAAACAGGCAAGGACGCCGAAATTGAAGACTTTGTTTTCGGCTTTCCGCAAAGCCTTGAATTTGAAAAGCGGATGACCGATTTTCTGGATTACGCCTTGCCGCTTTACGTGCAAGAGGGGAAAAGTCAGTTGGTCATTTCGATGGGGTGTACGGGCGGAAAACACCGCTCGGTGTTGTTTGCCGAACGCGTTGCCAAACATCTGGCAGGGCAGGGTTACCACGTGACAACGCTTCATCGGGATATTGAAAAATAAGAACAGAAACGGAACATTCATCTATGTCTTTTTGTACAGACGTAAAAAATGAATTGATTGCAAAAAGACCGCCTAAGTACGGCAAACCGATTTTACTATACGGGTTTGTGCTGTTTGGTCGGTCTTTTTCTTATCAGAAGATCGGTTTGCAAACAAACAGCCTTCAAGTGGCTGATTATTATGCCGCTTTATTGCGCGAAGTCTACGGTATTGACGCCGCACGCGAGTGCGGAAACGGCGTTCGGCCGACCTTTCGGGTGAAGGTATTGTCGGAATCCGACCGTTTGCGAATCCTTGCTTCCTATGATTACGGAATGACCGAAACGGCTATCAACCGTGCGGTTTTCGAAAACCGCCGCGCGGTCGAACTGTTTTTGCGCGGGGTGTTTTTGGCCTGCGGTTCGGTGAGCGACCCCGACCGCGCCTATCGGTTGGACCTTTCGGTGCGCGAGGAAATGCTCGCACGGGAATTAACCGAACTCTTGCGCGAACACGGTGTCGAAGCGAATATGGCCAAGCGCGGCAACGCCTTTACGGTCTATCTCAGCAAAAGTGAAATGATTGAAAATTTTTTGGCGCTTGTGGGCGCTTCGGACCAATGTATCGGCGTGATTGAAGCCTCGATGATTAAGGAATTAAAAAACAACATTAACCGAAAAAACAATTGTGATTCGGGCAACATATCCAAGACGGTGGAAGCCTCGCTTCGCCAACGCAACGCCATCGCGCGTCTTGCGGCGGCCAATCGGCTTGAAAGTCTGCCGCGCGAACTGTACAGCGTGGCTTTGCTGCGGCAAAAATATCCCGAGGTTTCGCTTCGGGAACTGTGCCGCTTGAGTGATGAGCCGATTTCGGGCTCGGGCATGAACCACCGTTTGCAAAAATTGATTGATTTGGCAGAAGAATTGGATTAGGTTGACTACTTCAAGTAAAAAGGAGGGCGGTCCGAATGGATTTCGTACATTTACATTTGCATACCGAATACAGTTTGCTCGACGGTTGCTGTCGGATCGACCGCCTGATGGAAGCGGTTCAATCGCGCGGACAAAAAAGCGTTGCCATTACCGACCACGGCGTTTTATACGGCGCAATGGATTTTTACAAGGCCGCCAAAAAAGCGGGGGTACACCCGATTATCGGCTGCGAGGTTTACGTGGCGCCGCATTCGCGTTTTGACAAACAAAAATCACCCGATGGCGATTACAGCCATTTGGTTTTACTGTGTGAAAACAACGAGGGATATCAGAACCTCATTCGCCTGTGTTCGTTGGGTTTTACCGAGGGATTTTACAACAAACCCCGTGTTGACCGCGAACTGTTGGAGAAATACCACGGGGGGCTCATTGCGCTTTCGGCCTGTCTGGCGGGCGAAATTCCCAAGGCGCTCTGTCGCCGCGATTACGAAAAAGCGCGCGAGACGGCCTTGTGGTACAAGCGCGTTTTCGGTCCTGAAAACTTTTATCTGGAACTTCAGGACCACGGCATTGCCGAACAAAAACAGATTTTGCCGCTCTTGACCCGCTTGGCCGAAGAAACGGGAATCGGCCTGGTGGCTACGAACGACGTCCACTATATCGAAGCGGAAGACAGTCGAATGCACAACGTACTTTTGTGCATTCAAACGGGTTCGCGCGTTGGCGAAGAAAATGCGCTGGAGTTCAAGACGCAGGAGTTTTATCTCAAATCCGCCGAGGAGATGGCCGAACGCTTTGCCTTTGCACCCGAGGCGATTGAAAACACGGTGAAAATTGCCGAGCGTTGTCAGGTCGAGTTTACCTTCGGGCAGATTAAACTGCCGTATTTTGACGTTGAGGGCGACCATTTTGAATATTTGAAAGAAATTGCCGTTCGGGGAATGCACCGTTTTTACGGACCAACTCCCGACCGTGCCGTTCAAGAACGGCTTGATTACGAACTGTCGGTCATTCAACGAATGGGATACGTCGACTATTTCCTGATTGTATGGGATTTCGTGCATTTCGCGAAACAAAAGGGTATTCCCGTCGGCCCCGGGCGTGGTTCGGGCGCGGGAAGTCTGGTAGCCTATTGCGTTGGGATTACGGGCATCGACCCTTTGCGCTACAACCTTCTTTTTGAGCGCTTCTTGAATCCTGAGCGCGTTTCAATGCCCGACTTTGATATTGATTTTTGTGTGGAACGGCGGCAAGAAGTGATCGACTACGTCATTCAAAAGTACGGCGCCGACCACGTGGCGCAGATTGTTACCTTTGGAACGATGGCCGCCCGTGCGGCGATTCGCGACGTTGGCCGCGCGATGGATATTGCCTATGCGGTGTGTGACCGAACGGCAAAACTCATTCCGCAAACGCTCGGAATGACCATTGACGACGCGCTGAAGCAATCCAAAGAACTGCGCGCGGAATATGAAAACGACGCGACCATCCGCGATTTGGTGGATATGGCGAGAAAGGTTGAGGGAATGCCGCGCCACGCTTCGACCCACGCGGCCGGTGTGGTGATTTCCGACCGCCCCGTGAGCGATTACGTGCCGCTGGGACTCAACGACGGCGCGGTGGTTACCCAATACACGATGACTACCCTGGAAGAATTGGGCCTTTTGAAGATGGACTTTCTGGGTCTTCGCAACCTAACGGTTATTGCCGATACCCAAGAAAAAATCCGCCGTACCGACCCCGATTTTTCGATTGAAAACATTCCGTATGACGATGCCGAAACCTTCGGTATGATGGCCAAGGGTCAGACCGACGGTGTTTTCCAATTCGAGTCGGACGGAATGAAGAACGTGCTTCGCCAGTTTGTACCCGAGCGAATGGAAGATTTGATCGCCATCATTTCGCTCTACCGCCCCGGTCCGATGGATTCGATTCCGAAGTATATTCACAACCGCCACCACCCCGAAGACGTAACCTACGATACGCCCCTTTTGGAACCGATTCTCAACGTGACCTACGGGTGCATTGTCTATCAAGAACAGGTTATGCAGGTCTTCCGCAGTCTGGCGGGATATTCCTTTGGCCGTGCCGACGTGGTGCGCCGCGCGATGGCTAAGAAAAAGCACGAGGTTATGCGGCGTGAGCGAAACGCCTTTGTGTTCGGCGAAACGGCCGAGGATGGCACCGTTTTGTGTGAGGGCGCCGTCAGTCGCGGTGTCCCCGAAGCGGTGGCACAAAAGATTTTCGACGATATGTCGGCCTTTAGTTCCTACGCTTTCAACAAATCCCACGCGGCGGCTTATGCCCACGTGGCGTATCAGACGGCCTATCTGAAGTGCCATTATCCCAACGTTTATTTTGCCTCCCTCTTGACGAGCGTTCTCGACAACGCCGGTAAGGTGGCGCAGTATACGGCCGAATGCAAACGGCTCGGCATTGCGGTACTGCCGCCCCATGTTAACGAGAGCGGCCGCGGGTTTGAAGCCTGTGAACAGGGGATTCGTTTTGGTCTGATGGCCATTAAAAACCTGGGTCGCGGTGTGATTGATCATTTGGTGCGCCAGCGTAAAGAGGAGGGCGCGTATACCTCGTTCTACGATTTCTGTTTGCGCAATTACGGGCGCGAACTCAACCGCCGCGCGTTGGAAGGACTCATTAAAAGCGGCGCTTTGGACAAACTTGCCGACAACCGCCGTCAAATGCTGTTCCATATGGATGCGGCGCTGTCGGTGGCCGAAGAGGAAAAACGCTTTTCGGGCGATGGGCAACTCAATATGTTCGGCGAGGTCGGGGAAAAGAGCGACCTGAAACTCGAGCCGGTTGAAGAAATGCCGCGAAACGAATTGCTTTCGATGGAAAAAGAGGCAACGGGACTGTATCTGTCGGGGCACCCGATGGAAACCTATGCCGATTTTGTTCGGCGTTCGCATTTTACCCCGATTGCCGACCTGTTTAAGTCTGCTTCACAAGACGGCAAACGGGTAACGCTTGTGGGTGTTGTGGGGGACGTGCGCGTTCGCCAACGCAAAAACCAATCGGTCTTTGCTTCAACTTCGCTGGAAGATACGACACGCGCCATCAATATGACGCTCTTTAACGATGCCTACAACCGGTCGAAAAACCTGTTGACGCCGGGAAACGTCGTTCTGGTTTCGGGCCGAATTTCCGAGCGGGAGGACCGCGAACCCGAACTCATTTGCGACAGCGTAAAACCGCTGCCCGAAGATGCGGCCGTGGCGCGCCCTGCCAAGATGAAAAGCGGATTGTACCTTCGCGTTGAGGAAACCGACACCCCCGTTTTCGCACAGGTTCGGGAACTGCTTTTGAAACACACGGGCGAGGCGAGCGTTTACGTGGTTTGTACGCGAACCAATCGAAGGCTTGTTGCACCCAGACAGTTGTGGGTTCAAAAGAATCCGGAATTGTTGGAAGAACTTCAAAAACTTCTTGGAAACGAGAACGTAAAATGGGTAGATTGATAAAAATGCGGAATACTTTTTAATGTATTTTGCCGAATTAAAAAAAGCCATTGAAATTCTCAAGCGAATGTGTTATAATAATTGTCGCTTATTGAAAAGCAAAAAAAGATTTCAATGGGCCGATTTTATCGGCTTTGAAACAAGGATATTTTGATAATTTTTTTGGAGATGATTGGATATGAAGACCATCGGAGTTCTTACCAGCGGCGGCGACGCGCCCGGCATGAATGCTGCGGTTCGCTCGGTTGTAAGAACTGCTATTTCTTTGGGAATGAACGTAAAGGGCATTCGCAAGGGATATAACGGTTTGATTGAAGGCGATATTATCGATATGGACGTGCGCTCGGTTTCGGATATTTTGAAGCGCGGCGGCACCTTCTTGTACACGGCCAGAAGCCCTCGCTTCAAGACCGAAGAGGGTCTTCAGGAAGCTATTGCTACCTGTAAAAAGGAAGGTATTGAGGGGATTGTTGTCATCGGCGGTGACGGTTCTTACCGCGGCGCGCGCGACCTTTCTGAACGCGGAATTCCTTGTGTCGGTATCCCCGGTACCATTGATAACGATATCACCTCGACCGATTACACCATCGGTTTTGATACGGCCATGAACACCGCCATGGAAATGGTGGATAAGATTCGCGATACCGCGCAGTCGCACGACCGTTGCAGCGTGGTTGAAGTGATGGGTCGCCATGCCGGTTATCTGGCGTTGCAGACCGGTATTGCCGTTGGCGCAACGGCCGTTTTGGTGCCCGAAGTGGAAGTAGACATCAAATCCATTACCGATAAAATTCTCGAGACCAAGAAAACCGGCAAAGAACACTTTATTGTTGTGGTTGCCGAAGGTTATAAGACCAAGGCACAGGAACTGGCCAAACAGATTCAGGAGGCTACGGGCATTGAAAGCCGTGCTACCGTTCTCGGTCACGTACAGCGTGGCGGAAGCCCCTCGGTTCGCGACCGCGTTATGGCCACCGAAATGGGTTACTTCGCCGTTCAACTGCTCAACAAGGGTATCGGAAACCGCGTTATCTGCTACCACAAGGGTCAGATTATGGACCGCGACATTTTCGAGGCGTTGCAGATGCAAAAGACCATCGACCCCGTTCGTTTTGAAATTGCAAACGTTACTTCGATCTAATAAAAGCAGGCGACCTTTTGGACAAGGTCGCCTCTGTTTTTACATAAGGTGAATTTATGGGTTTTGTAGAGTTGTTTTTGTTGGCCGTGGGCCTTTCGATGGACGCCTTTGCCGTTTCGGTGTGCAAAGGTCTTGCCATGAAAAAAGTGAATTTGAAAAGCGCCCTCGTTTGCGGTGTTTGGTTCGGCGGATTTCAAGGACTTATGCCGCTTTTGGGTTATCTTGCCGGCAAAAGTTTTGAGCGCTTTGTTGCGGTGGTGGCGCCGTGGATCGCGTTTTTGCTCCTGTGTTTTATCGGCGGCAATATGATTCGCGAAGCGCTCGGCGAAGAAGAGTGTGCCGATGCGGGGCTCGATATGAAAACGATGTTTTTTATGGCCGTAGCCACCAGTATTGATGCACTGGCCGTTGGCATTACCTTTGCCTGTGTGCCGCTTCGTCTGCTTGCCGCGGGCGCCTTTATAAACGTGTTGTTGGCGGTGGCAATCATCGGTGTGGTTACACTCTTTCTTTCCTGTGTGGGCGTTAAGATCGGCAACGTGTTCGGAACGCGCTACCGCGCCCGTGCTGAACTGTTCGGCGGCGTTATTTTAATACTGATCGGTTTGAAAATCTTATTGGAACATTTTGGAATCTTCTAAAAGCAAAACACCGCAGAGATCTCTGCGGTGTTTTTATTATTCTTTTATTTGTCGAATGGAATTGAGAACGGCGAGTACCAGCACGCCTACGTCGGCAAACGAAGCCAACCACAGGTTGGAAAGCCCCAAGAGGGCTAAAACCAAAACGGCGAATTTGACGCCGAGCGAGAGCGCAATGTTTTGCTGAACGATTGCGCGGGTCTTTCGCGCCAAACGAATGGCGGTGGGGATTTTTGCGGGGTCATCGTCCATCAGCACGACGTCGGCCGCTTCAATCGCGGCGTCCGAACCGATAGCCCCCATGGCGATGCCCAAATCGGCGTGAGCCAGAACGGGCGCATCGTTGATACCGTCGCCCACAAAAGCACAGGGGCGATTCTTCGCGTTTGCCAAAATTTCCTTGATCTGATCCACCTTTTCGTGGGGCAACAGTTCGGCGTAGTAGTCGTCGATACCAATCGAATGGGCCACTTGTTGCGCGACGAGTTCGCTGTCACCCGTGAGCATAACGGTGTTGAGCCGTTCTTTTTGCAAATAGGTAATAGCCTCGGGCGAAGTGTCCTTGATCTGGTCGGAAATGATGATGTGCCCCTCGTATTTTCGGCCGACAGCCACGTGGACCATTGTGCCGAGGTGGGGTTTCGTTTCGAACGGAATTTTGAAGCGTTCCATCAATTTTTCGTTGCCGACCAACACTTTCTTTTTGTCGATCTGCACCACAATGCCTTCGCCTGCAAACTCTTGCGCATTCTTGAACCGCGCGGGGTCTGCTTCTTGCGGACAGGCGTTTAAGAGCGATTGGGAAATGGGGTGGTTGCTCTGACTTTCGGCCAGGGCTGCCAACTGCAAAAGTTCTCGTTCGGGGAGGGTTTTCGGGTGAATGGCCGAAACCATAAACTGACCGTAGGTCAAGGTGCCGGTCTTGTCGAAGACAACCGATTTTAAGGTGGCCAGGGTGTCCAGATAGGTGGAACCCTTTACCAAAATACCGTTTTTGGAGGCCGCGCCGATGCCGTTGAAGTAGGAAAGCGGAACCGAAACGACCAGGGCGCAGGGACAGGAAATGACCAAAAGCGTGAGCGCGTTTGTAATCCATTTCAAGGGTTCTCCCCAAATGAGCGAGGGGACGAGCGCCAACAAAAGGGCAAGGGCCACCACAATGGGGGTGTAGACACGCGCAAAGCGGTGAATAAAGGTTTCACTCTTGGCCTTGTTGTCGCTTGATTCTTCAATTAGTTTCAGGATTTTGGAAACGGTGGATTCGGCGGCTGTGGCCGTGATGCGAACCTGTAACACACCGCTCAAGTTCAGACAACCCGACAGTACCGTGTCGCCCTCTTTTACGGTTTTGGGGATGGACTCTCCCGTCAGAGAAGAGGTGTCAACCGTGGAAGTGCCCTCCACAACGACACCGTCGAGCGGAATGCGTTCTCCGGCGGCAACGATCATAATGTCGCCGATTTTCGCTTTGTCGGGATGGGTCTTTACTTTCCGTTTCGGGCGTTGTAAGGTCACCGTGTCGGGACGAAGGTCCATCAATTCCTCGATGTTGTTGCGGCTGCGCTCGGTGGCAAGTTCTTCAAAAAACTCACCCACGTGGAAAAAGAGCAGTACAAAAACGGCCTCGCCAAACTCGCCCAGAGCGAGGGCGCCAATCGTGGCAATTGCCATTAAAAAGCTTTCGTCCAACGGCTTTTTCTCGCGCAGTTTTTCAAAAGCTTCCACCAAAATCTCCCGACCGATCAATAAGTAGGGGACCAGGTAGAGAACCAGCCGCACCAAATAGGGCAGAGGACTTGGCAACAACGCTTCGGTGACAAGCAGTACCAACAATAACAAGGCGGTGATCAACAGGGGTTTTAATTCTTTTAAGTAGGCTTTCATAAATTTCCCCTTTGGAAAACGTTAAAAAATCTTTGGAAAACACCGTTATGAGCATAACGGTGTTTTTTTGGTTACGGATTATATTTGTTGATGGCGCGAATTTCGGTCTTGCCGCCCATATAGGGTTGCAGTGCGGCCGGAATTTTCACGCTGTAATATTCGCCGTCGAAAGTGAGGTTGTTTTCCAGGAAGGCAATCAACATTCTGGGCGGCGCGACCACCGTGTTGTTAAGGGTGTGGGCCAGATACTTCTTGCCGTCCTCGCCGCGAACTCGAATACCCAAACGGCGGGCCTGTGCGTCACCGAGGTTGGAACAGGAACAAACCTCAAAATATTTCTGTTGCTTGGGACTCCAAGCCTCAACGTCGTAGGATTTTACCTTCAAATCCGCCAGGTCACCCGTGCAGCATTCAAGCGTACGAACGGGGATATCCAGACTGCGGAAGAGTTCGACCGAATAACTCCACATTTTGTGGAACCAGTCCATACTCTCTTCGGGTTTGCAGATAACGATCATTTCCTGCTTTTCGAACTGGTGGATACGGTAGATGCCGCGCTCCTCAATGCCGTGGGCACCCTTTTCCTTGCGGAAGCAGGGGGAATAGCTCGTCAGCGTTAAGGGCAGTTTTTCTTCGGCCGTAATCGAATCGATAAACTTGCCGATCATCGAGTGTTCCGAAGTGCCGATGAGGTAGAGGTCTTCGCCCTCGATCTTGTACATCATGGCGTCCATTTCTTCAAAACTCATTACGCCCGTAACGACGTTACTGCGAATCATAAAGGGCGGAATGCAGTAGGTGAAGCCTTTATCAATCATAAAGTCGCGCGCGTAGGCGGTAACCGCCGAGTGCAGACGTGCAATATCGCCCATCAGGTAATAGAAACCTTCGCCCGCAACCTTGCCGGCCGCTTCCTTGTCGATGCCGTCAAAGAGTTGCATAATATCGGTGTGGTAGGGGATTTCGAAATCGACCTTCGTTTTCTCGCCGAACTGTTCGACTTCAACGTTTTCCGCGTCATCACGACCGACGGGAACGCTTTCGTCTACGAGGTTCGGAATTTTCATCTGAAGTTCGAGAACGCGTTTCGTGAGTTCGTCCTCTTTGATTTCCAACTGCTTTAATTCTTCGGCCTGTTCGTTGACAAGGCGCTTCATATCCTCGGCCTCGTCACGCTTGCCCTGGCCCATCAAAACACCAATCTGTTTGCTGACCTTGTTGCGGTTGGCGCGCAATTCGTTGGCGCGGCTGTTGGTATCACACTTCTCGCCGTAGAGAGCAATCACCTCGTCTACGACCGGCAGAAGATGGTCCTTAAATTTTTTCTGAATGTTTTCGCGAACCAAATCGGGATTGGCACAAATAAAGCGAATGTCTAACATTTTTACGTCCTCCGATGAAACAAAAATACTTATAGTAATTATAGCACAAGGAATGTTGACTGTCAAACGAATTATCGCCCGATTTTCACACAAAATAAGGGCGAGGTGAAGACAATGAACAAAAAGAAACCGATCGATACCGCACAGGCGGCCGAGTCGGTCGTCGGGCAACCGCAAACGGTGTTTGAACTGCTGAATAAGTACGGCACGTATGAAATTCAACCCACGGCGGAAAGCGACCACGATTTCCCCAAAATCGCCCAAGGACTTCCGAAAGAGCGGAAAGTAAAAGATTTGGATTAAAAAAGGCACACGCCCTTTTGGGTGTGTGCCTCAAACTTTATGATTCTTTCTCTTATTCTTCCATCGGGAACGAAACTTGGTAGAGGTTTTTAATCACGCGGACAATCAGCCCGATAAAGGCCGCGGCGATCGCGCTGACGTAGAAGGGAAGATAGAATCTGCCCGAATAGAGCATTACGAGTGTGACGGCAAAGCAACACAGCGAAATGCGGTGCATCATCGTGATGTTCTTCTGAAGAAAGGGCTTGCCCTCGCGAATGTTATGTAACAGGCAACGCATTGACCACAATGCAATCGCGGCAAAGGGCACACAGGGGTAACAGGTCAGCATAATGGTGGTGGGGAGTGTTGCATCGCGGCCGCGCACCTCCACGTACCAGGTGACAATCCACGGCAGAGCAATAATTCCCGCCGCTAACAAAAACATAAAACAGTAGGTCAACACCAAGGACAGGGTGACCGATTTTTTGTGTGTCCACATACAAAAGACCTCCGTTCTTGAAAATCATTATAATCCTTTTTTTCAAAAAAGTCAATTACGGGGTGTTGTTTTGTGGTAGGGTCGGGCGCTCTCGATCGACCGTTTACTAAAGCAATCTCAAAACGGACAGTCGAGGACGCCTGTCCCTACGGGAAATCAATCTATCCTTATGAAAACGTAAAAAAAGCAGCCACCCGAAGGTGGCTGCCCGAAACGATGTTTCTTTAAGCAGAAGAGGATTATTCCTCGGTGCTGTAGAGTTTTACCAACTTCTCGAGGTGTGCACGACGAGCCTTTGCGGCCTCGGCAGCCTGGTCGAAGAGTTCCTCGGCACGATCCGGGAAGGAACGGGTCAAGGACGAGTAACGAGCCTCGTTCAGGATGAACTCCTTATAGTCGGCCGTTGCAGGCTTGCTATCCAAGCTGAACGGATTCTTGCCCTCGGCCTTGAGTGCCGGGTTGTAACGGAACATATCCCAGTATCCGCAATCCACAGCCTTCTTCATTTCAGCCTGGCAGTTGACCATACCGCCCTTGATTGAGTGCATCTCGCAGGGAGCATAGCCGATGATGAGCGACGGGCCGTCATAAGCCTCGGCCTCTTTGATGGCCTTGAGGGTCTGGTTCATGTCAGCGCCCATGGCAATCTGTGCAACGTATACGTAACCGTAGGACATTGCGATCTCAGCAAGGCTCTTCTTGGCGATGGCCTTACCGGCAGCGGCGAACTGAGCAACCTGACCGATGTTGGAAGCCTTGGAGGCCTGACCACCGGTATTGGAGTAAACTTCGGTATCGAAGACCATGATGTTTACGTTGTTGCCTGCGGCCAAAACGTGGTCTACACCACCGAAACCGATATCGTAGGCCCAACCGTCACCACCGAAGATCCAGATGGACTTCTTGGAGAGGTATTCCTTGTTGTCTACAACGTCTTTGCAGAGGTCGCAGCAAACACCGTCAGCCTCGATTGCGGCAACCAAAGCCTTGGAAGCGTCGGCGTTCTTGGCACCGTCGTTTACGGTTGCAAGATATTTGTCGGCAGCAGCCTTCACAGCGGCAGAAGCCTTATCGGAAGCGGCAATCTGCTTTACGTCGTCGATCAGACGATCGCGGATAGCCTTCTGACCCAGGTACATACCGTAGCCGTGCTCAGCGTTGTCCTCGAACAAGGAGTTTGCCCAAGCGGGGCCTTGGCCCTCGGCGTTGGTGGTGTACGGGGAAGTAGCAGCAGGGCCGCCCCAGATGGACGAACAACCCGTTGCGTTGGAGATATACATTCTGTCACCGAACAACTGGGTGATCAGACGAGCATAAGAGGTTTCAGCACAACCTGCGCAAGAGCCCGAGAACTCAAGCAACGGCTTCTTGAACTGAGAAGTGATAACGTTGGCATCGGTGGCAACGTCCTTCTTCTCGGCAACTTCGGCGACGCAGTAGTCGAACGAAGCCTGTTCGGCGAGCTGAGTTTCCTGCGGAACCATCTTCAAAGAGTTGGTCGGGCAGACGCCGATACATACGCCGCAACCCATACAATCCAACGGAGAGATGGCCAGGGTGTAGGTGTAATCGGTCTTGAGGAACGGCTTCGGAGAAACCTTCATACCTGCGGGAGCCTTGGCAACTTCGTCGGCGGTCATAACGAACGGACGGATGGTTGCGTGCGGGCAGACGAAGGCGCACTTGTTACACTTGGCACAGGTGTCAGCATTCCACTCGGGAACCATAACGGCAACGCCGCGCTTCTCGTAAGCGGAAGCACCGTGCAGGAAGGTACCGTCGGTATAATCCATGAAAGCCGATACCGGCAGGGAATCGCCATCCATCAAAGCGACCGGCTTCATAACCGTGTCAACCATCTTTACGAGGGCGGCGGGGCCGTTCTCGGTAGCGGCAGGAGCGGTATCTTCAGCGGTAGCCCAGGAAGCGGGAACGTCGATCTTCACGAATGCGGTTGCACCGGCATCGATGGCCTTTTCGTTCATCTCAACGATTTCTTTACCCTTCTTCATGAACTTCTGAGCCTTTTCCTTCATGTAGCCGATGGCATCCTCAACCGGGAGAACCTCGGAGAGGGCGAAGAAAGCGGACTGAAGAACAGTGTTGGTACGCTTGCCCAAACCAATCTTGGCAGCCAGGTCGATTGCATTAACGGTGTACAACTGAACGTTGTTCTTGGCAATGTAACGCTTGGCTTCGGCCGGCATATGTTTATCCAACTCTTCGGGAGTCCACTGGCAGTTGATGAGGAATACACCGCCCGGCTTTACGTCGTTAACCATCTTGTAACCCTTGATTACGTAGGACGGGTTGTGGCAGGCAACGAAGTCAGCCTTGTTGATGTAATAGGGGCTCTTGATCGGCTTGTCACCGAAGCGCAAGTGCGAAATGGTGATACCGCCTGTCTTCTTGGAGTCATACTGGAAGTATGCCTGAGCGTATTTATCGGTGTGGTCACCGATGATCTTGATCGAGTCTTTGTTTGCACCAACGGTACCGTCACCGCCAAGACCCCAGAACTTGCATTCCTTGGTGCCTTCGGCTGCCGTGTTCGGAGCCTCTTCCTCGGGCAGAGAAAGGTTGGTTACGTCGTCGTTGATACCAATGGTGAACTGACGCTTCGGAGCATCCTTCGAAAGCTCTTTGTAGATCGCGAAGATGCTGGAAGGCGGCGTGTCTTTGGAACCGAGACCGTAACGACCACCGATAACGGTGTCAATCTTGCGGCCGGTAGCGGCCAGAGCGCCAACAACGTCGAGGTAAAGCGGTTCGCCCAACGAGCCGGGCTCCTTGGTACGGTCGAGAACGGCAATCTTCTTGACGGTCTCGGGAATCGCTTCAACCAACTTCTCAGCAGAGAAGGGACGGTACAGACGAACTTTAATAAGACCAACTTTTTCGCCGGCGGCGGTCAAGTAGTCGATAACCTCTTCAGCAACGTCACAGATCGAGCCCATCGCAACGATGACGCGGTCTGCGTCGGGTGCGCCGTAGTAGTTGAAGAGTTTGTAGTTGGTGCCGATCTTGGCGTTCACCTTGTCCATGTATTCTTCAACAATGGCAGGAACGGCATCATAGTACTTGTTGCAGGCTTCACGATGCTGGAAGAAGATATCTCCGTTTTCGTGAGAACCGCGCATAACCGGACGCTCCGGATTCAAAGCGCGCTTACGGAATGCGGCAACGGCATCCATATCGCACATTTCTTTCAAATCTTCAAAATCCCAAACCTGGATCTTCTGGATCTCGTGGGAGGTGCGGAAGCCATCAAAGAAGTTGATGAAGGGAACGCGGCTCTTAATGGTTGCCAAGTGAGCAACAGCGCCGAGGTCCATAACTTCCTGGGTGTTGGTGTTTGCCAACATCGCAAAACCGGTCTGACGGCATGCATAAACGTCAGAATGGTCGCCAAAGATGTTGAGCGCGTGGCTGGCAACGCAGCGTGCCGAAACGTGGAAAACGCTGGGCAGCAGTTCGCCGGCGATCTTGTACATGTTCGGGATCATCAACAGAAGTCCCTGCGATGCAGTGTAGGTGGTGGTCAGTGCACCGGCTGCGAGCGAGCCGTGAACCGTACCGGCAGCACCGGCTTCGGATTGCATTTCCGAAACTTTAACGGTGGTACCAAAAATGTTTTTCAGACCCTGAGCGGACCACTGATCAACGTAGTCAGCCATCGGGCTGGACGGGGTAATCGGATAAATACCGGCTACTTCGGTAAACGCATACGAAACGTGAGCCGCAGCGTTATTTCCGTCCATGGTCTTGAATTTTCTGGCCATTGAAAATTCCTCCTGTAATAAAATTCGTGAGAGACTTTTTTTCACAGTCCCATACGTATATCATTCTAACACCTTTTTTTTAATATGTAAAGCAAAAAACGCGATTTTTTTCGGTTTTTACACAAAATTTTTTTGGCGCAAAATCCTTTTTGTGCCAAGGGGTCGATAAAGTTGTTAATTTTTTATCAATATTGCACAAAACGAAAGCGGCATTGACAAAAAAGGGAAAATCGGTTATACTCTTTGAGGTTTCAGAGAAGTTTTCAAAACGCTGTTCAATAACCGGGTGTGGCGCAGTTGGTAGCGCGGGTGGTTTGGGACCATCAGGCCGCAGGTTCGATCCCTGTCACTCGGACCACGAAAATGACCTAAAGCAGAGATTTATTCTCCACTTTAGGCCATTTTTTATTACTATTCGGATGTTTTCTCCCTACTTTTAGAAAATTTACGATTT
>JAZQBA010000017.1:0-189504 GCA_045545515.1 Acutalibacteraceae bacterium | reverse complement strand
CGGCGGTTTCGGCTTCGCAAAAACGCGTCCCCGACGCGTTTTCACGAAGCCTCCCCAACGAGCTACCATCTGCTCCACTCCGCGATATTAAAATTTTGGGCGGTTGCCCATACTGCAAGAGCGAACACAGCCCGCCACCGTCGCATAGTCGTCTGCCGTCGCCATTCGGCTCGGCATACTCCTTGCTTCGGCGGTTTCGGCTTCGCAAAAACGCGTCCCCGACGCGTTTTTACGAAGCCTACCCAACGAGCTACCATCTGCTCCACTCCGCGATGTTCTTTGTGTAGTTTATTATATGCAAGATTTTGCGGAAAGTCAAGTGTTTTTGAAAACAATTTTTATTTTTTGGGCGGTATGCGGTCTTTCGTCTTTTTCCGACCGCGGCGCTTCGCACAAGAAACCCTTGAAATTTTTTGAAAGAGCGTACATAATAAAAGAGGACAGGAGGGTGAACTATGGCCGTAATCTTAAACCCCGACAAAGAGGTTGTCGCACAGATTAAAAAGGGACTCCGAGAAAAGGGCGGTTACTGCCCTTGCCGATTGGGAAAACGCGAAGAATTCAAATGCATTTGCCAAGAGTTCAAGGCCCAGATGGCCGACCCCGAGTTTGAAGGGTTCTGTCATTGTATGCTGTACTATAAAACCAAGGAGTGATAAAAATGTTGCAATTAAACGAAACCAATTTTCAACGCGAAATTTCAAGCGGTTTGGTACTCGTCGACTTTTATGCCGATTGGTGCGGCCCGTGTAAAATGGTGGCGCCCGTTGTGGCCGAAATTGCCGAGGAACGCGAGGACGTGAAGGTTGCCAAGGTCAACGTCGACGCGGCGATGTCGGTGGCGGCCGCTTTCGGCATTGTCAGCATTCCGACGCTCATCGTCTTCCGCGACGGAAAAGAGGTAAACCGTATCGTCGGTTACCGCCCGAAAGAAGAAATTTTGGCGATATTAGACTGAATATTTGAACCAAAAGGACCGCACGGAAAATCTGTGCGGTCCTTTTTTTTGAAAAAACGCAAAAAACCTCTTGCAATTTTTTAGCATTGGTGCTAAAATAGGATTAGTGCAAAAATAGGAACGGTGCAAAAATATGAGAAAAGCCCGTTCGGGAGGTAATCTTTATGGCAAGAAGACGCGTAAACTTTACAAGACTTGAAATCGTTCAAACGGCGGCGCGGTGTATTTTTCAAAGCGGATATACCGCCACCTCGCCCAAGATGATTTGTGACGAATTGAATTTGAGCACGGGGAATCTGACCTACTATTTCCCGACGAAGGAACATCTGTTAAAAGTGTTTGTCGAAATGCTTTGTGATTTCCAATGGGCTCTGATGGAAAAAGAGGCCGACGACGGTATGAGTTCGGTGATGGCGGTCTGCCTGGAACTGGCGGCCATGGCCGCGATTTGCGAGGAGGAGCCCAACGCCAAAGATTTTTATCTTTCGGCCTATTCGAGCCCCTTAACGCTCGACGTCATTCGAAAAAACGACGTTGAACGCGCCAAAAAGGTTTACGCGGATTATTGTCCCGATTGGACCCACGAACGCTTTTTAGAAGCCGAAACGCTGGTGTCGGGGATCGAGTATGCAACGCTGATGACGACCGAAGAAAGCCCGGCGCTCGATTTGCGGATCGCGGGCGCACTGGATACCATTTTGACCACCTACCAAGTGCCCGAAGAAATCCGAAGACGGAAGATTACCGAGGTTCTGTCGATGGACTACCATTCGATCGGGCGACGGATTTTGAAAGAATTTATCGCTTTTATCGACGAAACAAACGAACACACCCTTGAAGAAATGTTACACGTCAAACGGTGAGCCTATCCCACGAAAAAGGAGAATTCCAATGAAAAAAACAAACTTGAAAATTCGAATTGCGAGTGTGTTCTTGGCGTTGACGGTGGTGTTGTCCACCCTGCCGATGACCGTTTTTGCGGCCGACCCCGGCGCGGTGAGTACCTCGGTAGCCGACCCCAAGACCCTTTCGAACTGGAAAAATTGGTTTACAACCGATTCGACCCGCGCGGCCGGCGGCGTGTTTTTGGATAAGTCGGTCTATACCGCGAGCGAAGCCAAAACCGACAACTATTTTCACGATATTCAGAATAAACTCAACTTCGGCGCCGATACGTTCGGCAACGAAAACTTTATGGTCGCCCTCTCGGCGCTCGGTTCCAACAGCGAGATTTTGGGTTATTCCCACACCCCCGTGGACACCGTAATCGTGTTGGACGCTTCGACCAGTATGGGTACCGGCTCGGCCTCCTCGACGGCAATCGATGATATGGTGGCGGGCGCCAATGAGGCCATCAAGCGTCTGCTTTCGCTCAACAACTACAACCGCGTCGGTGTGGTGATCTATAACGGAAACTCGAGCGTGTTGTTGCCGATCGAGCGTTACGGCGTGAAAAACGGCAACAAGGTCGATTATAACGCCAACATTCTGCAATACGTGCGTTCGAACAGCCAGAACTACATTTATATTGCTGAAAACGTCGTCGATTCGAAGGGTTCGGTCGCGAGAACCTCGGTCCGACAGGCACAGGGCACCTACACCCAGGGCGGTATCTACGCGGCGGCACAGGAATTCTTGAAGATGGACACCGTCATTGCCGACGAGAAGATTCAGGGCGGTACCAAGCGCCAGCCGATTCTCGTTTTGATGAGTGACGGCCAACCCTCTTACCGCACCAAGACTTCGAGCAACACGACGGTGGATAAATACAACGCCGCCACCAACGCCAATTGCGATAATTCCAACTTCCGCGAAGATGAAATTACGGCGTTCAGCACCATGCTTACGGCCGCCTGGGCCGAGGGCGAGATCACCCATCACTACGGGACCGACGCCCTGTTCTACACCTTGGGCTACAACCTCGACGCGGGGCACGACTATGCCCACAACGTGTTGGACCCCTTGAACCCCAACAACGAAAAATACCGCGTGTTCAAAGGCTTTGCCGACCAATATCTGGCGCTCTCGAAAGGCAGCACCAAGCAGATGACGGGCGGTTCGTCTTCGTTCAGAGTCCAGCGTATGTCCGAGCCGACCCGAGTAAAATCGCTCGATTACGTTGACCGTTATTGGCAGACCGCGCGCGCTTCCGACCTGACGGCGGCGTTTGACTCGATTGTCGACGAGATCGTCATTCAGTCGCGTTATTACAGCACGCTTGTCAGCAGCAATCAGCACCATCAGGACGGGTTTGTTTCCTTTACCGATGAAATCGGAACGCATATGGAAGTCAAGAAAATGCTCGGCTTCTATATTGGCGAAGGCAAACTCGTTTCGGGCGGAATGTTTGCCGAGTTTGTAACGACCGGCAAGGTTTCGCACGTGGGCGAAAACTACACCGAAGAGGCGCTCAAAGGCTTTGAAAGCGAAGTGCTGAACGCGCTGTCCGAACGATTCGGTATCGACGTTTCAACGGCGTACACGCTCTTGAACACGGCTGAAGAAAAAGGCTATATCCGCTATAACAATGCCGATGATTTTTCGAATTATCTGGCCTGGTATGCCGACTCTCAAAACACCTACCTGGCCCCCTATACCGGCGCGAAGACCCCGACGACCATCGGTACGAAGACCCCGAAATATCTCGTTCGTTCCTACGTTTATATGGGGGACGTTACCCAGAACCACGTGGAAACCTCGATGATGTATGCGCTCGTTCGTATCCGCGAGGATCTTGAAACCGGAAGACAAATCGTCGACCTGAACGTTCCCGCCGCCTTGTTGCCGATGGTGACCTACACCGTCAGCGTGGAGGGCGACACGTTGCGCGAAGACAATATTCTCGATCTTTCCTGTTCGCAGAAATATCCCATCAGCCTGCTTTACGAGGTGGGTCTGAACGACGAAATTACGCCCTACAACCTTGCCGACAAGATGCAGGGTCAGGACTTCCGCAGAAATAAGGACGGCAGTTATTCCTTCTTCACCAACCGTTGGCGCGATGCTCAGGGCGCGGCGTTCACCATTCCCGAAGACCCCGACCCGCACGTTTTCAACCACGGCGTGATGAACACCACCGTGGCGCAGTTTATTCCCTCGCTCGAAAACGAGCGGTATTACTATACGCATAACACCGCGATTTTAGACGGCAATTATCAGCCCTATACGGGTGCTGTGCGGCCGCAGGGAAAAGGCTATTTCACCGAGCACACCTGGATTGAAAAGAACGGCAACACGGCAACGCTCAAAAAAGCCTACAACCCTGTTTCGCCCGCACTCTTGAGCGATACCGAATCGGTAACGCAGTTGAGCGGAAAATCGGGTTGGTACGCGTTAAAACATTCCCCCGAATTCTATTTCGGCGAAGAGGTGCACGGCGAACAGGCCCACGCCCACAAAACCGAAAACAAAACGGTAACGCTGTTGTGGTCGGATTATCCCCATATCGCCCATCACGAGAGCGAGGGGCACAACGGCTACCATATGCTCGATTACCTCGGCAACAACGGCCGTATCACGGCAACGCCGGCAACGGGTATCCGCCTGACCAAGGCGGTCGATACCGTGGTTCCCGGGGCGCCCACGACCTTTGAATTTGAAATCGAACTGAAGGGTAATCAACTGCCCGGCGCCTACCCCGTTTACATTGAACGGGCCGACGGCACCGTACAAAACGCTACGGTCAACGCGGTCGGCGGCGTACTTTCCGTTCGCATTGCCGCGGGCGATACCGCCTATATCACGGGCATTCCGAACGGCGCCGAGTATACCGTTACCGAAAAGTTCGTTCGCGAATACACGCCTTCGAGCACCAATGCGACCGGCACCGTTTCGGCGCTCGCATTAAAGGACGTTCATTTTGTCAACAGCCCCCGCGGGTTTGGCAGTCTGCTTGTTTCCAAGGACGTAAGACATCCGTTTGAAGCGGCCGACGTTCCCGCCGCTTTGGGCGACGTGGAATTCGACATCACGGTCACCTTTGACGGCGCGGCCGAGGAATTAAAAGAAATCGTAAAACCCGACGGCACCAAAAACACCGCGGGCGAGACGACCTTTAACCTCACCTTAAAAGACGGTACCGACGCGCTCTTTACCTCGATTCCCGAGGGCGTGACCTACGACGTGCGCGAACCGTCGACTCCGAACGGCTTCAAACTCAGCAAAAACGACTCGAAAGACTTAAACGGTGCGATTGTAAAAGACCAACAGGCCCACGCGGCGGTCATCAACGCCTATTTACCCGAGGGCGTTTCCCCCAAGATTCGTCTGACGGGTGAAAAAACCTTCCGGGGCAAAACCGATTGGACCGAGGAGTTTTCGGTCGCCGTGCAACAGGTACACCTCGGCGGCGAGGGTGCCGTAAACATCGGCAAACCCAAAACCATCGGCGTGATGAAAAAAGACAGCGGTTACGACTTTGATTTTGCAACGGAATTCTTTTACAACTTTGCGGGGGTCTATTCGTATATCGTTTACGAAGAAGTTCCCCAAGCGCCGATTGTAGACGTTGCCTACGATAAATCGTTTGCCATTTTCTCGGTAACGGTTACCGATAAGGACGTCGACGGTCAGTTGGAGATCGACAACGTCGTGGTCCACCGCCAGACGGCCGCCCTTTCGGGTGATGCGCAAAACGGCTACGAGATCAAAAAGGATTTCACCAACGTTTACCAGGCCGACCAGATAGAATTTGTGGTTCAAAAAACCGTGAACGGTTTACACGACCACGCCCACGACTCGGGCATTTTGTTCGGCCTCTTTGCGGGCAACACCGCCCAGTATGAGGGCGCGTCGGCCGTTCCCGAATTTTATGCGATGACCGACGAAGACGGTCAGGCCCACTTCTTTATCAACGTCTTAAAGAGTGAATACGCCACCGCCAAGACCTATTACCTGCGCGAGATGACGTTGCCGATCGAAGAATCGGTCACGGGTATGACCTACGACGTTTCGTGGAAGTATACCGTTACCATTCATTGGCCCGATAGCGCGGCCGCGCCGAACGTCACCTTTAAGACGATTGCCGGCGCCGACGTTGCGGCCGACAGTCTGGTCATCAACAACCAATACGACCCGACCAACCTGCCCGACGTTCGCGTAAGACTCCGCGGAATGAAGACCTTGAACGGCAGTACGATGCTCGGCGGCCGAGAATTTACCTTCAAACTCTACAAAACCGACGCCACCTTTATTCCGAACACCGAGGAATTACAGTCGTTCCGTTTGCACCTCACGAATGAAATCGAGTTGCAAGACCTTCGTTTCAACACGGCCGGCACCCACTATTTCAAGGTGGTCGAGGTGGCCGAAAACAACCAAAACGGTATCACCTACGACCCGACCGAGTATCATATCACGGCCAAGGTGGTCAAGGTATACGACGACAACCACCGCTCGATTCTCTCGCTCGATCCGCAGCACGGCGGAAGCCTCGTCATTCACAAAACCGGCGGCGGTACGGTCGAGGCCGACGAGATCGATTTTGACAACCAATATCATATCAACGGAAAAGAATCGGTTGCCATCGGCGGCAAGAAAACGCTCACGGGGCGCGATCTTATCGCGGGTGAATTCTCCTTCGGCTTGTTCGAAGCGGGCGCAACGCAACCGTTGTACACCGTTTCCAACCGACTCGACGGCACCTTCGCGTTCCCCGAACTGTCGTATAGCGTGGTCAACGCCACCGAATACGACGAAACCTTTGTGTATGAGATTCGGGAGATCGTTCCCGATGCGAACGACACCAAGGGCGTGGACTACGACGACACGGTCTACACCGTGACGGTGCGATTGGAAGACAACGGCGCGGGCGGCCTCAAGAAGACCGTAACGCTCGGCACGACACCCGTGAACGGCGCGGTTTCGGTCGCGTTTGAAAACACGTACAAACGCGCGGACACCGAAATTTCCTTCGGCGGTCAAAAGACCTTAGAGGGGCGCGATCTTGAGGAAAACGAGTTTATCTTCGACCTGTTTGAAACCGACCGAGATTTTGCCATTAAAGACGTTACCAAACCGATCGGCTTTGCCAAAAACGGTGCCGACGGCCGTTACAAAATCACCCTTTCCTACGACGGGGACGACCAAAACGTTCAAGGGTTGCACTATTACGTGCTCAAAGAGCGCGAACCGAGTGAAAAATTCGGCGTTGCGTACGACCCGACCCGTTACGACATTACGGTGGCCGTTGTCGATAACGGTCACGGCGAACTTGAAGCGAGCGTGATGGACATCTTCTGTCCGTTTAACGACGGCGTGTTTACGGCCGAAACGCTTGATTTTGTCAACCGTTACAAGGCTACGCCGACCGCGTTTACGGTGGCGGGTACCAAAACGCTCTCGGGCCGCGAAATGGAAGACGGGGAATTCACCTTTGTGCTCGCCGACCGCGATGGAACGGCGTTGCAAACGGCGGCGGTTGAAGACGGAAAATTTGCCTTCGCGCCTTTGGCGATCGAACAGGCGGGCGTTTTCACCTACTTCGTTTCGGAGCAAAAGGGCGAGGACCAAAACGTGACCTACGACACCGCCGTTTATACGGTGGAACTCACGGTTGAGGACGACGGCCGCGGCAACCTCTCGGTGCGCGAAAAGTTCTTCGACCAAGCGGGTGACGAGGTTTCGGCGATTGCGTTCAAAAACGTGTACGAAGAACCCAAACCCGAACCGACACCCGACCCGAAACCCGAACAACCCAAAGCCCCCGAATCCCCCAAAACGGGCGGCAGCGCAATGTTCCGCTTGTTGTTGGCCCTGCTCTTTGTGAGCGGCGGCGCGTTGGGTGCGGCGGTGATTGGTTTGTGCCGTAAAAAGAGCGGAAACTGATTTGAACGAAAAGTTTTCGAAATAAAAAGAACCGTCCGAAAAGAACAAGCTTTTCGGGCGGTTGTTTTATTGACTTTAAGACAAGATTACGATATAATTTTAAGAAAGAAAGAACGAGTTGGGAGTGCTTTTTATGCAAACGGTGTGGGAAAAAGAATACCACCTTCGCGGCAGCGATTTTGATACCTTCTCGCGCATTGCGCCGAGCGCCGTGATGGACCTGTTTCAGGATGCCGCCAGTTGTCACGCCGAGGAACTCGGCGTTGGCTTCGAAGAAATGCTTCAAAAAGGGCGCTTGTGGGTGCTGACCCGCGTAAAGTTTGAAATTTGCGCCAAGACCGAACCCTACGGCACCGTGCGCGTTCGTACCTGGCCCTTGAAACCCAATCGTTTTAATTACCGCCGCGAATACTGTGTGGAGGACCTTGACGGCAACCCCCTCATCAAAGGCAGTTCCGACTGGGTCGTGATTGATTGCGCCGCGCGCAAAATGGTCTCGGCCCCCGACCTGTACCCCTTTACCGAGGGCTTTTGCGAGGAAACCATGTTTGAAGAGCGGCTTCGCAAGGTGGGGGATTTTGCACAATCGGGTACGCCCTACCGTATGCGCACCGCCTTTTGCGACTTAGACCGCAACGGTCACGTCAACAACACCAAGTACGCCAAATTCATCATGAACGCCCTTTCCCCCGAAAAGGACGCGGTCTTAAAAGAGTTTCAGATCGATTACCGCAAAGAGGTCGTCAGCGGTGAGGAATTACAGATTTATTGTACCGCCGACGAGGGGCAGACCCTGGCCAAAGGGTTGAACGCCGCGGGCGAAGTTATGTTTGCCGCAAAAATGATTTTCGAATAAAAAAACAACCGTAAAAAGGAGGTGGACCGCCGTGCGCAACGCGAATCTGTCTGTCGAGCGAATTCTCGCAAAACTCGATGAATATTTTTCCAAAAACGATACCGCCGCGGCCAAAAACCACCTCATTTATTGGCTTCAAGAAGCCGAACTTGCGGGCGATCTTCGCGCCGCGCTTCTTTGTAAAAATGAATTGATGGGGCTTTGCCGAAAGTTGGGACTCAAAGACGAGGCCTATCGGTACGCCGAAGACGCGCTTTCCGGCGTAGAAAAAATGGGGATTGTCGAAAACGTCGGCGCGGCGACGACCTTTCTCAACGCCGCAACGGTCTATAAAGCCTTTGGCGAGGCGGCCCGCGCGCTTCCCCTTTACGAGGCGGCGCAAAAAATTTACGAAAAAGAACTTTCCCCCGTCGATACGCGCCGCGCGGGACTTTGCAACAATATGGCGTTGGCGCTGGCAGAACTTGGCCGTTTTGAAGAGGCCGAGCGCTATTACGCGGCCGCCCTGTCGGTCCTGCAAAAAACCGACGGCACCGCCCCCGAACAGGCCATTACCCATTTGAATCTGGCCACCCTTTTTGAGGCGCAGTTCGGCCTTGAAGAAGCCGCCGCGCGAATCGAAGAAGGTTTAGCGGCCGCCAAGACTTTGTTGGAACAGGACCAACCGCACGACGGCAACTACGCCTTTGTTTGCGAAAAGTGTGCCTCGGTGTTCGGGTACTACGGCCACTTTGCCTACCAAGAGGAATTATTGGAAAGAAGCAGGTGTATTTATGAAGGGACTTGAACTTTCCAAACGTTTTTTTGAAGAATACGGCCGCCCGATGCTCGAAACCGACTTTGCGGACCTGCTGCCTTTTTTGGCGGTCGGCCTTGTGGGGAGCGGTTCGGAATGTTTCGGGTTTGATGATGAACTTTCCCGTGACCACGATTTTGCAGCGGGATTTTGTATCTTTCTGCCCGAGGAGGCGGTGGTCAGCCGCGCCGATGCCTTTCGGCTGGAACGCGCCTATTCGAAACTGCCGAAAACCTTTTTGGGGGTCGAGCGAAGCCTTGTCAACCCTGTGGGCGGCAACCGCCACGGGGTGCTCAGAACGGCCGATTTTTACGGGGCGCACGTCGGCTCCCCCGACGGCAACCTCTCGACCGACGCATGGCTGGGCCTTCCCGAACACGCGTTGTGCGAAGCGACCAACGGTCAAGTTTTTTACGATGCCTTCGGCGAGTTTTCGGCCATTCGCGAACAGTTGTCGTTCTATCCGCGCGAAATTGCCCGAAAAAAACTCGCGGGAAATCTTCTTTTAATGGGCCAAGCGGGACAGTATAACTATCCGCGCGCGATTGCCCGCGGGGATACCGCCGCGGCGCAGTTGGCGGTGTTTGAGTTTGTCAAAAGCACGATGAGCGTGTTGTTTCTACTGGAAAAAACCTACCAACCGTATTATAAATGGGCGTTTTGCGCCCTCAAAAAATTACCCGGGGTCGGGGAACTCCCCGCGCGGTTGGAATTTTTACTGTCAAGCGGAAACACCGGCCGTCTGGCGGCAGAGAAAACGGCGCTCATAGAAGAAATTTGCAACACGGTGGCCGCAAGACTTTCGGCCGAGGGCCTCTCCCCGCTTTCTACGGCTGAACTTGAAAAACAGGCCTACGCCGTCAATGACCAAATCACCGATAATCAACTGCGCAACCGCCACGTTCTGTCGGGCGTGTAAATGAGGAGAAAGTGTTATGGATAAATTTTTAGGACTCGATATCGGCGGCACCAAGTGTGCCGTTGTGTTGGGAAACGAGGACGGAAAAGTTTTCGAAAAAATCCGCTTTGAAACGCTTGATTTTGAAACGACCTACGCCTCGCTTTTCGAGGCGGCGCGCCAACTGTTTTGTGACGAGGTAAAGGCCATCGGTGTTTCGTGCGGCGGCCCCTTGAACTCCAAAACAGGACGAATCTTATCGCCGCCAAACCTCAAAGGGTGGGACGACGTGGCCATCGTTGAAGACCTGCAACAGGCGTTTTCGCGCCCCGCGTTTCTCAAAAACGATGCCGATGCCTGCGCCATTGCCGAATGGAAATGGGGCAGCGCCAAAGGGTATGACAACGCTGTCTTTTTAACCTGCAGTACGGGTATGGGCGCGGGCTTGATTCTGAACGGAAAGCCCTATTCGGGTGCTTGCGATATGGCGGGCGAAGTCGGGCACGTTCGGCTGTACGAGAACGGTCGCGTCGGCTACGGAAAGGCCGGTTCGTTCGAGGGTTGTTGCGGCGGCGGACCCATTTTGCAACACCAAAAAATCTCGATGAAAGAAATTGCCCTTGCCGCCAAAGAGGGGGACGCGCGGGCGTTGGAATTTTGCGAACAGTACGGGCGCGATCTGGGCCGCGGCGTTGCCGTTGTGGTCGATCTCCTCAATCCTCAAGTGGTGGTGCTCGGCAGTATTTACTACCGCGCGCAGGACTTGATCGAGCCCTTTATGTGGGAAGAACTTCGCCGCGAAGCGTTGGCCCAATCGCTGGAAAACTTAAAGGTTCTGCCGGCGGCGTTGCGCGAGGACCTTGGGGACAAGGCGGCGCTGGGTGTAGCCTTCCAAGGGTTTAAGGAGCGTGAACAAAATGGATAAGAAAAAGGACGGGAAGAAACGGGAGCCTTATATATTCCAGGTTTCGACCAAACCCGACATCAGTTCTTATAAATGGATCGGTAAACAGCGTTCGCTGTTGTCGACCGTGATTTTGTGGGTGTTGTGGTTTTGCCGCGAACTCTCACTTTATCAGCACTTCAAAGCCATTTACCGAATCCTCGGCGAAAAATTCCATTTCGGCAACACCGACAACAAATCGGGCCGCCCCAACATTCCGCCGATGTTCGGAGAAATTTATTTTATTCTGTGGACCCTTCTTTTGAGCCTGGCGCACCATTTTGCCTGGGATCTTCGGATTTTTCGCGTGTTGGCGGTCTACTATCTGTTTGAATCGAGCGTGTGGATTCTTTATTACACCGTCTTCCGCCGCTTTTTTGAAATCGGCTACTCGATCTACCACGAGTTGGAGTATCTGACCCAACTTTGTTTGTTGATTCCTACCCAGGCGCTTTGCTTTTCGCGGCTTTATGCGCGAAGCTTTTTCGAAATGTTGCCCGCCCTCTTGGGCGCCGGCGGCGACGACACGCCCTTCGTTATGAACGTGATGGGTTGTCTGTTGTCGGCCATCGTCATCAGTATGATTATTTCTTCCTTCCCGACCGAGGCTATTAAGAAAAAGGATAAAAGTCCGCAAACCTTTGTGGTGGGTTGCGGCGACGTGGTGAAAAAACGTTTGTATCCTGCGCTTTTGAAGGATCCTTTGGCCAAGACCGTCCGCGTTTTTGACCTTTCTTCCGAAGGCTCGGAACACGAGTATTGCACCTACGCCGAAAACGAGGAAGAACTTTGCGCCGAAATTACGCGGAAAATGGGTAAAAACGGTGTGGTTTGGATCGAAACGCCGACCGATAGCCACGTTTCCTATCTCAAACGCTTTTTGGATTCCAAGGCTCGGTTGATCGTGCTCGAAAAACCCGTTTCAGCCAATATCGCCGAACTCGACGAGGTCGAAGAACTCGTCAAGGACGGGCAAACGCGCAACCGAATTTTCTTTTTGAGTTACTACGTGCTTGAAAAGGCACTGCCCCTTTATTACCTGACCAACTTCAACGCCCGTTTTGAGCGGTATCTCGACGTCGAAAACGGCGCACCCTTAAAGAATTGGTACTATTTGTTGGGCGTTCTCAAGAAGGTTACGGTGCATATCGGTGAGGGCGAGGACGACCGCGCCTGGGTCAATAACGACCGCGAACGCGGACAGTTGCTTGAAACCTTTATCCATAACGTTCTCTTGGCGTCGCTGTTCTGTGGACTGCCCGAACATTGGCAAGACGTGAACTTTTCGCAAAAAGTTGCCCCCGACGGCCAACACGAAATTTTCTTAACGGCGCAAAACCGCAAGGCCGCCATCGATCTGTACTTAAAGAAAAACGCCCCCGAAGAGGAGTGTAAACGCTACGTGCAACTCGATTTTGAGGGCGGATTTATCACAATGGACCTTGATTGCCGTGTGGCAAAAATCTACTTCAATAATCTCGATCAATATACGACCATATCGGTCAAAACCAACTTCTCGCACAAATACGGTATTCTGACCGACCTGGTCCACCGCGTTGCCACCGAGGAATGCGACGCCCACGAAATCGACGGATTTATCAACCAGATTCCCACCATTCGGTGGTTGCTGTCGTTGAAGGAAAACGGCACAAAAAAGGAGTGTTAACATGACACACAAAAAAGAGCTCTGGCAGGCCGTAAAATTCACGTTGTTTTCAGCTTCGGCGGGGATTATCCAGGTCAGCGCTTTTGCTCTGTTGGAAATCTTTATCAAGGATTATTGGATTCCCTATCTCAGTTCTCTGGTGCTTTCCATTCTCTGGAACTTTACGCTAAACCGCCGCTACACTTTTCAATCGGCGGCCAACGTTCCCGTGGCGATGGCCAAAGTGTTCGGGTTTTACCTCGTGTTTACGCCGCTTTCAACGTATCT
Source organism: Acutalibacteraceae bacterium (assembly GCA_045545515.1). Lineage (GTDB taxonomy): Bacteria > Bacillota > Clostridia > Oscillospirales > Acutalibacteraceae > UBA737. The sequence continues at coordinate 176,295 of JAZQBA010000017.1, read as the reverse complement.
CGGCAACCTGGCCGAGGGGCACGGCGGCAACGATTTTGTGATTTTAATTATCACGATGCTTTCCAACTTCGTTTTGGAGTTTTTGTTCTGTAAACTCGTGGTCTACCGCGGACAGGAGAACACGCGCTGAAAAACAAAAATATATTTGTAAGGGAGGGCCTTTGTGCCCTCCCGTTTTTTTATAAAAGAAAAAAGCGAGGTGAATTGCACCTCGCTTTTGAATGGTTATAGATGTTTTAAGATGAAGAAACGGTCAATCCGGTTTTTCAGGAGGTTTCTTTTTATGGTTTTCCCGTCAAAAATCAACGTACCCAAATGTAATATCCGATTCTTGAGGAACTATCCGTTACGTTTCCAACGTTCTCCAATTCAAATTCACTGACACGGTAGAGTTGCTCGCCGTGAGCTTCTTTGAAGGCTTCAAACTCGTCCAAATCGTTTTGATTAAATAGAAATCGGATATGGGCTTCTTTGTTTGTGGGGGCGTCGTTCAACACCGGGGCGTTGCCGCAGGCAACGTCAATGACCATTTTAACAAAATCGTGTCCGGTTGACAGGTACACCAAATCGGAACCGATGCAATCGCCGCCCATACGAGCGCCGATTTCAATAATTTTTATATTGCCGTTGCCATCTACGCGGAATTCCGAATGCCCCGCGCTGTTTTCAACGTGCAAAGCGTCCAAAGCATGAAAGATGGTTGACTTTGCCCGTTCCAGGGTTTCGGGTTGTAAATCCGAGGGTTGCTTGTGTCCAGTTTCAATAAAATGAGGGGCGCCGGTTGTGAATTTTTTTGTTACGGCAAGGAATTGGTGATTCCCTTTATGGGAGATGGTTTCCATACTGTATTCGTCGCCGACCAAATATTCTTCTATAATTGCTTTGCCTTCAAAAGAGGTTTCACACGCCTCTTTCACGGCGGTTGCAATTCCGTCCAAAGATTCCAGCTTCATAATGTTGCGGCTGCCGGAACGATCGGTAGGCTTTACGATAACCGGGAACGAAAAACCGGAGAGTTCCTTGGCAAAATCGGTGGTTGCATCTGCCAAGATGAATTTGGGGCAGGGAATCCCGGCGTCCGACAGCGCTTTTCGCATTGCGTATTTGTTTGTTTGAATATTGGTATACGCTGTCGCGTTACAAGGCAGGTTCAAATTTTCTGCAACATAATTTACCGTGATGGAAGTTAAATCGGAAGCAATCGAACACACGCCTACGGGGTTGATCCTGCGGCATTCCTCCAGAATGGCTTCTTTTTCGATTACGTTTATCGGATAAAAATAATCCGCGGTAGTTTCTCCGACGGAACCGTCTTTCCAAGCAAATACGTGCGTTTCAAAACCCAGCGATTTTGCTTTTAATATCAATTGGTTTTGAAAATCGTTTGCACCGATAATTACGAGCTTTTTCATACAGAAAACTCCTAAATAATATTTTTGTTGATAAACTCTAGGCAGAAAACACAACGAACATTATATTACTATACCATCTTTCAAAAATCAAGGCCGGCACTTCAAGATTGGAACAAGTGATTCGTTTCCCGTTCGTTTTTGGTTTACGAAAGCGAGATTTTATTTTTTTCAAACGTTTTGATAAGGATTATTCCAAGAATAAGTCCCGCAACGGCCTGCACCGCGTTGGCAGGAATGTTTACGAGCGCGGGCGCAAATCCATACAGAACCCCCTCGAAAACGTAGTAACCGCCAATCATAAACAACTCGGCCGAAATGCCGCCGAGCAATCTTCCCCAAAAGTCCCCCAAACGGTTGCGGCAGAACCGAAAAATAACGGTGGCGAGCAGTGCCATACCGCCTTTGATGAGAAAGGTGGCGGGGGCATAAACCAAATAACCCGAAAACAGGTCGGCCAGCGCCGAACCGAGCCCCGCCGCCAAAAAACCGTAAAGCGGCGAGAGCGCCCACCCGGCCAAAAGCACAATGCCGTCCCCGAGGTTGAGATACCCTTTCAACGGAGATGGAATTTTAATGACCATCGTTGCCACGCAAACAAGTGCCGCAAGCAAAGAAGCCATAACGATTTTGCGAATGTTGAGTTTCATGAAGATCACTCCTTGAGGTATTTTCTGTTATTTGATATCTGCGCCTGAAGTTCTTGCGCCAAAGCCGTCATCGCGCCCTCTTCGACCTTACAGACCTTTCGGTCAAAGGTCAAAAAGCCGTTGATTTCGTCCTCAACGTCGCTCAGTTGGGTGCAAATGGCGCCGCAAAGGCCCTTTGGAATGGACGGCAAGATCTTGCCGCGGTAAAGCGCGAGGATTTGTTCTTGAAATTCAGCCTTTGTTTTACAGGTTTTGTAGCCGTAGGCACGGTTCGGGTTGAACAGGTGCCCCTCAACGGGATAGGTGTAACCGCCGAACTCGCTGAGCACAAGCGGCTTTTTATAGAGCCGAATCTGATTCCACGGGCCAAAATAAATATGTAGGCTTTCGACGTCGCTGTTTTGGCGGCGGAACCACCCGGAAGTGGTGTCGATGATGCGCGTGTCGTCCAACGCGCGAAGGGTTTTGTAAACTTCGTCGCTGTCAAACTGGCCCCACCCTTCGTTGAAAACGGTCCAGTATAAAATACAGGGGTGGTTGCCCAGTTGTGCGACGGTTTCTTTCATATTTTCGAGAAAACGCGCGCGGGTCTTCGGGACCGGGTGCATTTTTCGGTCGTCGCGTTTCTGTAGGCGAACGGTGGGAAGCGCGGTGTCGCGCAGAAAATGGTAGTCGCCGTTGTTGACCATATCCTGAAAGACGATCATTCCAAGTCGGTCGCATTGGTAATAAAATTCTTCCGCTTCGACCTTAATGTGCTTGCGCAGCGTGTTGAAGCCGAGTTTTTTCATCGCTAAAATATCCTGCGCGTAGCATTCGGGCGCGGCGGGGGTGTAAATGCCGTCGGGCCAGTAGCCTTGGTCCAAAAGCCCGTGGAAAAAGTAGGGTTCCCCATTGAGGCAAAGTCGTGGAATGCCGCCGACAATCTTGGTTTCAATACTGCGAATGGCAAAGTAGGATTCGACGCGGTCGCGGTCCGTTTGAACCGAAAACGAATAAAGGTAGGGGTCTTCGGGACACCAAAGGTGCAGCGCGTCGGGGGTGATGACCGCGCGGCCGTCTTTCAAGGGGAATTCCCCCAACCCCTCGACCGTTACCACGCCGTCGAGCGCGGGGCGAATGGAAATATGTACCCCGTAGCCGCGGTTTTCAATCCGCAGTTCTTCAATATATTCGCTCGGAACGCTTTCGAGCCATACGCTCTGCCAAAGGCCCGAAACCGGCGTGTACCACATTCCGCCGCGGCGCAGCGTCTGTTTGCCGTAGGGAAAGGACGTGTCCGAAAGGTCGTCGGTACAGCGGATTTCCAATTCGTTTTCGCCGTCGTCTTTCAGCGCGTCGGTGATATCCAACGTAAACGCGGTGTAGCCGCCCGCGTGCCGCCCGACGAATTGTTGGTTTACATAAACCTCGGCCACCTGGTCGGCCGCGCCGACGTGTAACAACACTTTTCCTTGATTAAAACCGTTCGGCAACCGAAACGTTCGCCGATAAGAAAGGGTGCTTCCCTCGGGGAAATGCTGATGCACCTCGGAAAGAAGACTCTCGGGGCAGAAAGGAACGCGGATCGAAAAAGGCTCTGCTTGTCCCTTGACGGTCAACGCCCAAACGCCGTTTAGGTTAACATAACTCTTGCGGCGCATCTGCGGCCGCGGATAGACGTCCCACGGGGTACCGTCGAGCGCTTTGCCTTGTTCGGTATACAGTTTGTTGAACATAACCCTTCCCTGCCTTTCAACGACCCCATTATACCACACCGCATCACAAAAATCGAGGGGAATTCCCCTCGATTTTTTGGTTTAATCAAGTTTTAAGATCATTTCCAGAATGCGTTCGGCGCAACGTTCTAAATGTGCGCGCTGGATTTTACCGCTTTTCAGCGCTTCCCTCAAAACCTCGGGATGTCCGTTTGGCATACGGATATCGTTGCCTGCAAGCACGCAGTTTGCCTGGTCACACGGAACGTTCCAGTCGGTCGTTACCATGCCCTCAAAGCCCCATTCGTCGCGCAGAATTCCTTGCAACTGTTCGTAACTTTCGCAACAACGACGGCCGTTTATAACGTTGTAGGAGGTCATAATGGTTCGCGGTTGCGACTTTTTGACACATATTTCGAAGCCTTTTAGGTAGATTTCGCGAAGAGCGCGTTCGGATACGCGGCTGTCGCTGTAAAACCGATTGATTTCCTTGTTGTTACAGGCAAAATGTTTTGCGGAAGCGGCGATATTTACGCTTTGGATTCCGTTTACTTTTGCGGCGGCAAAATTTCCGGTAATCAGCGGATCTTCGCTGAAATATTCAAAGTTTCTGCCGCAAAGAGGGTTGCGATGTATGTTCATTCCGGGGGTAAGCCAGATCGCCAGTCCGTTTTCCTTGGCCTCTAATGCACCGGCTTTTCCCACCTCGTAGGCAAGGTCGGGGTCCCACGTGCAGGCAATCAGGGTGGCACAGGGCCAGGCCGTTGTCGGAATGCCGATTCGAGGAGAAAGTCGTACACCGGCAGGTCCGTCCACCGTCATAACCGCGGGAATGCCAAGCCTTTTAATGCCGCCAAAACCGCCCGTGTCGGTGGTGCCTTGGTTTGGAACGCCGCCCAAAAGACGAACAAGCTCGTCCTCTGTGAGTTGCGAAACAAATTGTTGAAGCGTGATTTCGCCCCGAGCAACGTCCTCCAGAAGAAACGTCTTGTCGGGCTTTGGAACTTCCCGGTTGCAAGACGACGAAAAGACCTCGTCATATCGCTTGACGGGAAAGGACGGAAGCGCTTCAAAACTACCGTCGGACAACATTCTTTTTTCAAGGTTACAGGGGGCGCATTTTTGGGAAAGTTGTCGGGTCACAACGTTTTCGTTGACAACATAGCGGTAGTCGGCGGCGGTTAAGTTTCGGCAGCTGTTGCCCACAAAAAACGTGTACTCGCCTTGTTCCAACACATAGGCCGACATTTTGATTTTGCCAAGGTCGTCGTAACTGGCCATATCGGCCACGGGAAATTCCATCGTTATTTCTTGCGTCTCACCGGGGGCCAACCGTTTCGTCTTTTCAAAGCCGATAAGTGAGATTTTGCTTTTGCCGAGCAAACCCTGCGGCGCCGAGAAGTAACATTGAACAACCTCTTTACCGGCAACGTTGCCGATGTTTTTAACCGAGGTTTCAAGGATAATTTTATCGTTTTTTAAGGTTGCGGTCGGTTTGCGGATGGAAAACTCGGTATAAGAAAGGCCGTAACCGAACGGATAGACGACCCGCTTGCTTGCACCCGGTATGGTTTCAAAGTAGCGGTAGCCCACGTAAATATCTTCAAAGTAATCGACGTAATCGTCACTTTCGTTAAACGTGTCGGCAGAAGGATAGTCCGAAAATTCCATCGCAAACGTGTCGGTCAACTTGCCGGAGGGGTTTACGTCGCCGCAAAGGATATCCGCAACGGCAAGTCCGCCCTCCATTCCCGCTTGCCACGCAAGAAGAGCGGCATCGATTTTCGGGTTGTTTTTTATCCAGGAAACGTCGATCATACCGCCCACGTTCAGCACCACGACGGTATGTTCAAAAGCGGCGGTAACGTCATCGACCATTTTTTGTTCGCAGTCGGTTAAGTAAAAATCGCCTTTTTCGCTCGAACGGTCCTGCGCTTCAAATGAAAAACGGTGTATCGTAATAACGGCTACGTCGGCATTTTCCGCCGCCGCTTGCAACAGGTCGGCCGGAACGTCAATTTCCGAAAAAATCCGATCGCCGTCATATTCCGAAAGGCGGGAAACGGCGTAATCGTAATAATACTTCGTCACGGGTTCATAGACCGAAACGTTTGGGCTTTTGCAAAGAAAGCCCTCGTAAATATTGCGGACGTATTCGCAGAAGACCATTCCGCTTCCGCCGCCGCCTTTCACGTAGTCGATACTGCCGATGCCGAACAGCGCAACGGTGGTGTGTTCCTTCAAAGGAAGCAAACCGTTGTTTTCGAGAAGAACCATACCTTCACAGGCAACTTTTCTTGAAAGTTCAACGTGCTTTTCACAACCGGTAACACGCGTGTTGTTCTCGCCGATATTGGTTGTGAGATTGTATTGATACCGCGCCCATTTTTCGGCGTGGACTTTATTGCTTTTCCGCATAATATTCATTAGATTTCCCCCCGAGAACATTCTATTCTTTGATTATACGATAAAAGATTCGATAATTCAAGTAAATAAAAGCGAAAATCGCCGTAAATAGGAACGGGAATACCGATACAGAATAATTCGGTTCGTTCATATGATTCAAAATCTCGGATTTCGCAAGATTTTGAGAGCACCGACGCGCGTTTTACTCGTATAAGACAACCCAGAAATCGCCTAAAACTCGCATAAACACTGCGAATTCACGGTTTTTGTGAGAATCGGTTTTTTGGCACTTTTGTGCGGTGCGGTTCCATCGATTTTATTTTACATCGATTTTACACGGATATGATTACCGATTTTACACCCTCGCTGTAAAATAATCGTAAAATGCAGCTAAAATGCGTTTGAAAAATAGATTATAAAGATACGAGGTTGTGTAAATGGACATTTTTGACGTACTTACGCTCATAGGCGGACTTTGTTTGTTCCTTTTCGGAATGAACCTTATGGGCGGTGCGCTGGAACGAAGCGCAGGCAGCAAACTTGAAATTATGATCGGCAAGTTGACATCCGGCAAGCTTGCAGGTTTACTTACCGGTCTTGGTGTTACAGCGGTTATTCAAAGTTCATCTGCTACAACGGTTATGGTTGTTGGCTTTGTTAATTCAAGACTTATGAACCTAAAACAAGCCATTCACGTTATTATGGGCGCCAATATCGGTACAACCGTTACGGCGTGGATCTTGAGCCTTAGCGGTATTTCGGGCAGCAATATGTTTTTGAAGTTACTGAAGCCTTCTTCTTTTACGCCTGTTCTTGCGCTTATCGGTATTGTGCTCTTTATGTTCACAAAGAGCAACAAGAAGAAGGACATCGGTATGGTGCTTCTCGGCTTTGCAACTCTTATGTTCGGTATGGAAACGATGACCGGTGCAGTTTCAGGGCTCAAGAGTGTTCCTGCGTTCCAAGAACTATTTATTATGTTCAAGAATCCGATCCTGGGTGTTATTGCCGGCGCAATTCTTACGGCTATTATTCAGTCCAGCTCTGCTTCTGTTGGTATTTTGCAGGCATTGGCGGCAACGGGTGCTGTTTCCTACGGTGCGGCAATCCCGATCATTATGGGACAGAATATCGGCACCTGTGTTACTGCAATGATTTCTTCTGTTGGTACAACAAAGAATGCTAAGCGTGCGGCACTTGTGCATTTGTCCTTTAATATCATAGGAACTGTTGTGTGTCTCATTGTATTCTCGCTGGTCAACGTGCTTCTTGCACCTGCGTTACTGAATGAATCCGCTTCGTTTGCGGGAATTGCAACGGCACACTCCATCTTTAATATTGTATGCACCTTGCTCCTGCTTCCTATGTCGGGACTCCTTGAAAAACTGGCATATAAGCTCGTTCCCGATTCCAAGTTGCCCGAAAAAGTTTCCGAACTTGATGACAGACTTCTCTCAACCCCCGCAATCGCCTTAGAGTGTGCGCACAACCTCACTTGCGATATGGCAAAGATCGCTACCGACGCACTGAAAAGCAGTGTGGAATGTCTTGGCACTTATGACAAAGCCAAGGCAGAGGCAATTCGTGAAGCGGAAGATAAAACAGACCACTTTGAAGATATTATCGGCAGCTATCTCGTTAAGCTGAGTATGCGGCAACTGAATGAAACCGAAGGTGCAATGGCATCAATGCTACTCAAAGCCATCGGTGACTTTGAACGCATCTCCGATCACGCTGTAAATATTCTCGAATCTACCGAAGAAATGCGTGAAAAAGGCATTGTGTTCTCTGATAGTGCAAAAGCCGAAATGGATTCGCTGTGTGCGGCAACAAACGAAATCGTAACACTCTCTTATAGTTCGTTTGTTGAAAATAACGCTGAACAAGCTAATCTTGTAGAACCTCTTGAACAGGTCATTGACAGAATGAAAGAACTTCTCCGCACTCGTCATATCGACTGCTTGCGTGTGGGTGAATGCGGTATTGAAGCCGGCTTTGTATGGAGTGACCTTATTACCAATATGGAGAGAGTTTCTGACCATTGCTCCAATATTGCAGGTTGCGTTATGGATACCAAAGAGCAGAATATGAATTTGCACGAGTCCTTGAAATTGCTCAGAAGCGACAATGAGTTCTACAGAGAGAAGTATACAGAATATACCAAAAAGTATCTCTCATTTATATAGACAAAAACGTCGCTTTCATACAAGGCGACGTTTTTCGTTGGGTAATTGCATTTAGACACGAAGAGCATTATAATAAAAGAAGCAATCAAAGGAGAGTAAAAGTATGATTTGGTGTGTTGATGACGATAATACCATACGTGACATTGAAGTTTATACGCTCACGCAAACGGGTTTTAAGGCGCGTGGTTTTGCCGATGGTGTTTCTATGCTCGAAGCCTTAAAAACCGAGAAGCCGGAGCTGATTGTCCTCGATATTATGATGCCGGAAATGGACGGACTTAAAGTTCTTAAAAAGCTCCGAACGAACGCGGCATATAAAGACATCCCCGTAATTATGGCGACCGCCAAAGGCACCGAGATGGATAAGATCGGCGGTCTTAATTCCGGCGCAGACGATTACCTCGTAAAACCTTTTGGCGTTATGGAAATGGTTGCCCGTGTAAAAGCGGTGCTTCGCCGTACTGCAAAAGAAGAAGCAACGGGCGATATTACCATAGGCAACATCACATTAAAGGAAAACGAGCATAAGGTCGTTGCAGACGGTGAAAAGGTTGAACTTACCCATAAAGAATTTGAGATGCTCAAGTTCTTTATGCAGAATCCGAATATGGTATTCTCCCGTGATAAGCTGATGAGCGAAATTTGGGGTATGGACTACATTGGTGAAACTCGTACCGTTGATATGCACATTAAAACCCTTCGCCAAAAGCTCGGCAATGCCGGCGGTCAGATCAAGACCGTTATCGGTGTTGGGTACAGATTGGAGAATGAGGCTGACGGAAGCCGAAGCCATCACGCCTGACAAATAATAATTTTTAATTTTTTCTCGTTTCATCGTTTGTAATACGATAGTATTACTGCACTCTTCAACTTCGCCTCTCTTAAAAATTATTTATTCGGCAGGTCGAAGAGTTTCACTCGATCGCCTTTTTCAAAAGGCGAAGCGTGAAAGTCGCAGTAAGGCTGTCGCCTTACAAGCTTGAACGCAAGAAAGGGGGAAAAGGCGGCGAGCGAAACCGTAATGGATTCAGCTTCCGTCAGCCTTATATGACAAAAAAGATATTTCACTCCATTTTTATGGTTGCTTTGGTGGTGCTGCTTGCAAGTATCGGCATTGCAACAAGTTTTTTATATGACTATTTTAATGATTCTCAGGTAAAACGGTTAAAAGCAGAACTTTCTCTTGTTGCCGATACAGTCAACGAAGTCGGTGTCGAATATTTTGAGAATTTTGACTCCACCGTTTTCCGTTTTACCGTAGTCGATACGGACGGTACCGTGCTTTACGATACACAGGTAAATGCCTCTGAAATGGAAAATCACGCCGACCGTGAGGAAATTGTCGAAGCGTTCGAAACCGGAACAGGTAGCAGCGCCCGTAATTCTTCAACTTTAACAGAAAAAACTTTTTATGAGGCTGTTCGTCTTGAAAATGGCGACGTGCTTCGTATTTCGGTAAGTCAGCTTACGGTTGGCGCCCTGATTCTCGGTATGCTTCCTGCTATTATTGTTATTATTTTGATTGCAGCAGTCGTGGCCGGTATTCTTTCGCACACTATGGCAAAAAAGGTAACCGAGCCTTTGATGAAACTCGACTTGGAGCATCCAACGGACAACAGTACTTATGAAGAATTGACGCCGATACTCACCAAGGTTCACAGACAGCATAAGCAAATTAAATCGCAAATGGAAACCTTGCGCCGTAAATCCGATGAGTTTGAGCAGATCGTTTCTTCGATGAATGAAGGCCTTGTGCTCCTTGATGAACATGGTATGGTGCTCAGTATGAATACGGCGGCGAAGAAAATATTCGCCGTGAAAAAGGAGGCTCGCGGCAGCGATTTCTTGCTTGTTGACCGTACAAGTAAAATGAGCAAGGCAATCTGGAACGCTCTCGACGGCAACCGTAGCGAATACACCGAAGAACGGAATGGCAGCGAATATCAGTTTAATGTCAATCCTATTGAAACAGACAGCAAGATTCTCGGCGCGGTTATTCTTGTGTTTGATATTAGCGACCGTGCTTTTGCCGAGCGCAACCGTCAGGAATTCACGGCAAACGTTACTCATGAACTGAAAACGCCGCTTCAATCCATTATCGGTAGCGCAGAACTGCTTGAAAACGGTCTTGTGAAGCCCGAAGATACCAAGAGATTTGTCGGCAACATCCGTAAGGAAGCAACAAGATTAGTATCTCTTATCAACGATATTATTCGTCTTTCTCAACTCGATGAAAACCACGAACCTGCAACCGAAACGGTAGAACTGACAGAGGTTGCCAAAGAGGTTGTTGAGGTGCTTACCGTATCGGCGGAAAAGAGAAATATTGCGCTTAGCATCGAGGGAGAACCGCAAACCATTTACGGTGTGCGCCGTTATATTTATGAAATTATTTATAATCTTTGCGATAACGCCATTCGTTACAATGTGGACGGCGGCAAGGTTGAGATTCAAATCGGCAAGGATAACGGACGAGCAGTAGTATCTGTAAAGGATACCGGTGTCGGGATTGCGCCTGAACATCAAATCCGTATCTTCGAACGCTTTTACCGAGTGGACAAGAGCCATTCCAAAGAAACCGGCGGCACCGGTCTTGGACTTTCTATTGTAAAACACGCTGTAGCTTATCACGGCGGCAAGATAACGCTTGAAAGCGAACTCGGCAAAGGAACAAAAATTACGATTGCATTTTAATTTTAGGCACCGCTGCGGCGGTGCTTTTTGTGACGGGGAAATATGTTTTTGTATATCGTTTTATAAGATTTCTACAAAAACTTGACTAAAACAATAGAGTGTGCTACAATAACGAAAGGTAATAAACGCAAATGGAACCAGTTGTCTGCAGAGGAAGTTGGTTCCATTTTGTTTTTATAGTAGAATTAGGGTGTAGGATGAATTTATGAAAAAACAACGGTCTCTGGTATCTTCAACACATATCATATTGTTGAGTTTTTTAATTGCAATATTAATTGGCGCTTTGTTGCTTTCACTTCCCGTCAGTTCGGCCGATGGAAAACCGACTTCTTTTTTAGATGCGCTTTTCACCGCAACGACCTCCACCTGTGTTACCGGCTTGGTGGTAACGCCGACCGTTACTTCTTGGAGTGTTTTCGGGCAGGTTGTGATTTTGATACTGATTCAGATCGGTGGGCTTGGTGTTATCACCATTATGTCCGGGCTGATGATACTTCTTCATAAGAAAATAGGTATCGGTGACAGACTGCTCTTGCAAGATGCATTTAATCTGAATTCGCTGTCGGGGCTTGTTCGGTTCGTAAAAAGAGTTGTGGCAGGAACGCTCATGATAGAAGGAATCGGCGCTCTGCTTTATATGACGGTTTTTATACCGGAGTTCGGCGCAAAAGGAATATGGATATCGGTGTTTACTTCTGTTTCTGCTTTTTGCAATGCGGGTATTGATATCATTGCCGAAAACAGCCTTTGCGATTATGCGTTTAATCCTGTCGTCAATATTGTTACGTGTGCCTTAATTATCTTGGGCGGTATCGGTTATATTGTTTGGTGGGATGTGCTGAGAGTACTAAAAAAGACGCGAACGAAGAAAGTGAGATTTTTCAGAGAGTTTACCGTACACAGTAAAATCGCTATCACAGCAACCTTAATTTTGATTTTTGTGGGTGCAGCATTTATTTTTGCGTTTGAATATAATAATCCACAAACAATGAAAGATTATACGTTGCTTCAAAAAATCGAAGTATCCTTGTTTCAGTCGGTTACAACGAGAACCGCAGGCTTTGCGACAGTGCCACAGGAAAACCTCACCAATGCAAGTGCTATCGTATGTTTGCTGTTGATGTTTATCGGTGGTTCACCCGTTGGCACAGCCGGAGGCATCAAAACGGTGACGTTTGCCGTTATTATTGTAGCAGCGATTGCCTCTGTTCGTAATAAAGAGGATACCGAGGTGTTTGGTAGAAGGCTCACAAAACAGGCGGTCAGCAAAGCAGTTGCCGTCACCTGTATGTCCTTTATTATTATGTTTACTTCAACGGTTTTGCTCTCTGCGGTAACGGATGCAAATGCACTCGATATTGTTTATGAAGCGGTTAGCGCTACTGCGACCGTAGGTCTTTCAAGAAATCTTACGGCATCTCTCGGTAGTGTTGGTAAACTTATCATTATCATAACGATGTATCTCGGCAGAGTAGGCCCCATATCGCTCGCCGTTGCATTTAAGCGAAGTAAGGATAATCAGAATATTGTAAGAAACCCCATCGAAGAAATCAGTGTGGGATAAGAAGGGATAATTTTTATGAGCATCAATAAAACCTATGCCGTATTAGGTCTCGGCAGATACGGAAAAGCTGTTGCAGAAGAACTTGTAAACAACGGTGCAGAGGTTCTGGCTGTTGATATCGACCAAAACAACGTTAACAACGCAATTGAAACAATCCCCGTATGCAAATGCGCCGATATTACCGAGCCGGAGGTAATAAAAAGACTTGGTATATCCAATATTGACATTGTTATCGTTGCGATGGCAAGTAATCTTGAAGCAAGCGTTTTGGCGGTAACGCTCTGCAAGGAAGCGGGTGTTCCCACCGTTATTGTGAAATGCGGCAATGAAATGCATCAAAAGATTTTAAGCCGTGTGGGTGCCGACAGAGTGATTTTCCCCGAAAAAGAATCGGGAACAAGACTTGCTAAAAATCTGCTTACATCGGGCTTTTCCGAAATGATCGAGCTTTCCGACGAAGTGTCTATGGTAGAAATAGACGTAAGAGATGAATGGGTTGGAAAAACGCTGATAGAACTCAGCCTTCGTAAAAAATATTCTGTTAACGTGGTTGCAATACGAAACGGTGATAAAATCAGCACAACGGTTGATCCTGCACTCCCGCTTGAAAAAGGAATGCAGCTAATTGTTATTGCGAATACTTTAAGATTGAAAAAACTGAAATAATTTAGAGATGCGCCTGTTGAAGCGTATAGTCAAAAGGATAAGCTTGTGTAACGGATATCACAAAAAGCGATTGTTAAATGCGAACCCGGGGAGAGATATCAGTGGATTTTGAAGAACTCATAACCGAACGGTATTCGGTAAGAAAATTCAAGCCGGAACATCTGCCGCAGGAGGTTGTTGATAAAATTCTGGAGGCGGGCCACAAAGCGCCGACCGGTTGTAATTATCAGCCGCAACGGATTCTTGTGCTGAATACCGATGAGTCGATTACCAAACTTAAAAATTGCACCAAGTGTCATTTCAATGCGCCCACAGCCATGCTTGTCTGTCATAATAAGGATGAAAGTTGGGTAAGAAAATACGACGGCGCACGTTCTTCTTCGGTGGATGCCGTCATCGTTACAACCTATATGATGCTTGCGGCACAAAATGAAGGCGTTGGCACCTGTTGGGTAATGCATTTTGACCCGTTTGCTATGCGGGAAACCTACCGTATTCCCGATAACGTTGAACCGGTCGCGCTGCTTGTAATGGGCTATCCTTCACAGGATGCAAAGCCGCTTGACCTGCACAACCAATTTCGCCCGATGAACGAAGTCGTGTTTTATGATGAATTCTAAAAATGATATACTGTGAAAACACGTTCAAATTACAAAAACAAAATTGCAAACCGTATAAATCTCCTTGTTTTACAGATACGAACAGTTGGGCTTTGTAAAGCAAGGAGATTATTATATATTATGAAAGCAACAGGAATTGTTCGTAGAATAGACGACCTTGGGCGTGTGGTGATTCCAAAAGAGATTAGAAGAACTATGAGAATCCGTGAGGGCGACCCCTTGCTGACAACATTGACACCTTTCGACAAGTTTTTTTGTTGCTATACATAGTGTGGTAAATAGGTATAATAAATAAGCGGAGTGAAATCACTCCGCTTATTTATTATAATTTTGATATTTTTCTTTGTGAGACTGTTATCATCAATTGAGAATTACCTTCAAAGTCATTTTCTTCACATTTCTTAATTACCTTTTCCAACTCGGACTTAACTTCTGTGCTTGGATAATAACCATACACATATTTTTTATATTGCCAATAGGTATCTAAAAGTTCTTTTGGCTTTTGTTTTTCTTCCAAAACTTTTTCTATGTAAATTTTAAGTTTTTCTTCTTCGCTGATATCAACATTAGGTTCTTCGGTCGTTCCTGATTTGTTGGTACAAACAGGTTTAATTATTTCACCAACTGTTTTAATTTTGATTAAATGGATATCTTCAACTAATTCACCAAAAGCATATAGAATCCACGAACTCACCCATGCAACAACAGGTCCGCACACCAAAGTGAGAAGTCCGTATAAAATTAAATCTTCATCGGTAAAGAGCAAAACTAATCCCGTTATGATAGCACCAATAGCCTCAATTATAAATATCCACTTTGCCCAATTTTTAATTTTACCGCCTATGTTCTCATACAAATTATCAAGCATAAATTTAAACCCCCAATATTTTTTCTTCATTATATCACATTTCATTTCAAAAGTAAATTGTTGCAGTATAAATCTCCTCCAATTACAAATACTAACATCACGATTTGAAATTAAAGGAGAATTTATATATGAAAGCAACAGGTATTGTGAGAAGAATTGACGACCTTGGTCGTGTGGTTATCCCGAAAGAAATCCGCAGAACGATGCGCATACGCGAAGGAGATCCGTTGGAGATCTACACCGATGCGGGTGGGGAGGTTATTTTCAAAAAGTATTCGCCTGTGGGGGAACTTTCTTCTTATGCGGCGCAGTATGCCGAGGCGTTGCGGCAGGAAACCGACCTGGCGATTCTGATTTGCGATCGGGACCGCTGTGTGGCGGCGGCCGGCGTTTCCAAGAAAGAAACGGTTGAGCACCGCATTTCACCCGAACTCGAAAACGTGATTGAATCGCGCAAGACCTTTGTCGGCTCGGCGCAGAGCGAGGCGTTCGCCCTGGAGGGCGCGCAGCGCCGCATTTGCGTGGCGGTGCCGATTGTGTCAGCCGGCGATATCAGCGGCGCGGTGGTGTTGAGCGAAACGGCCGAGCGGCGCGAAGCGAGTGAGAGCGACGTGAAATTGGCGGCCGTGGCGGCCGGTTTTTTGGGCCGATTGATGGAATAAAAAATTGTAAGCAGAGGAGGAATATCCGAACCCGATTTTCACGGGACGATTTCCGCCTCGACTTTGTTAAAATACTCGCAAATCCGTTAGGATTCGCTGCGTTTTGTGCCGTGCCGATGCAAAAATCGGCACCGTGAAAATTCTACGACCTAAAACGCGCAGAATTTTGTGTGGTTTTTGGTGCAGAGAAGGTGGCAAGGCTGTCGCCTGCCGCCGACAATAAGCCGAAAAACGCCTAAATTATGTCGTTTTAGGCGAGTTCGGACACTCCTCCTCTGCTTAGGAGCGGCGTTTTCGGCCGTTCCCTACAGATACCATACGGAAAATGAAAAACGGGACTGTTTCACAGTCCCGTTTTCTCAATCGGTAATAAATTGTCGTTGATTTCCTGCGGCTCTTGGGGTTCTTCTTCGCGGTACTGCAATTCGTCGACACAGTTTTGGCAAATGGTGCGGTCGTGAAACGCGGTGCAGTTTTCGGTACTGCCGCAAAAAACGCAATGCGGCGTGTGTTTGCGAAGCACCAGGCAATCCTCTTTCAAAAAGATTTCAAAGGAATCGACCTCGTTTTCAATATCCAACTGTTTGCGAAATTCCTTGGGGATTACGACGCGACCCATACGGTCGACCGTGCGGACAATACCGGTTTCTTTCATGAAAAAATCCTCACTTTACAGGGTTTTGGCGGGTCGATGAGGGCATCGACCCCTACGAATGTCGGGGGAAGTCAATCCAACGACCAATCGATCGGCGCCTGACCGCTTTGTTGTAACAGGCGGTTGGCGGTCGAAAAATGGCGGCAACCGAAAAAGCCGCCATAGGCCGAGAGGGGGCTTGGGTGAACCGTTTCCAACTTGAAGTGACGAGGGTTGGTAATCAGTTCGGCCTTTTTTCGCGCGTTGGCGCCCCACAGCAAAAAGACGACGGGGGTTTCCTTGCGGTTGAGTTCCTTTATAATGCGGTCGGTCACGACTTCCCAACCCTTGCCTTTGTGGGAGTTGGGGGTGGCTTCGCGCACGGTCAATACGTTGTTCAAAAGCAGTACGCCCTGTTTGGCCCAGGCGGTCAGTTCCCCGTGGTCGGGAACGGCCAGGCCGAGATCGGTGTGCAGTTCTTCAAAAATATTTTTGAGCGAGGGCGGCGGCACCACCCCGCGCTTTACCGAAAAGCAAAGCCCGTGGGCCTGACCCGCGCCGTGGTAGGGGTCTTGGCCGATGATGACCACCCGCGTGTTTTCAAACGACGTGTATTTGAGCGCATTAAAAATATCCCCCATTTCGGGGTAGATCCGCCGCGTGGCATATTCATTTTTCAGAAAACCGCGCAGTTGTAAATACGCGGGCGTTTGCCAAAGGTCGGCGAGAATTTCGTCCCAATCGTTTCCCAAGCGAACCATAAACGGCGCCTCCTTTAGATGATGTCGTAAACCTCGATAACGCCGCTGCTGTGGTAGAGCGAGGGGGTAATCATCACGGAATATCCGCGCCCGTTTTCGCTCGTCCACTCGACCGAAGCCTTGCGCGGAACGGCTGCCGCGGCCAGGAGCATCATAATGGCGCCGCCGTGCATCAGAACGGCCGCGTTGGTGACGTTGTGGTTCATCATATCCTGTACGATTTCGTGGAGTGCGTAGCACTGGCGCTTGACGAAGTCGGAAGAACTCTCGCCTTCGGGTGGGGCGGCAATCTTGCCCGAAGCCCAATCGAGATAGGCTTCGTTCACTTCCAACTGCGCCGCCGTTTGGCCCTCGAACGCGCCGAAATCGTACTCGGTCAGCGAATCGACGGTGTGGACCTCGAAGTCGGGGTAAAGCACCGCCGCCGACTGTTTACAACGAAGCATCGGGCTCGAATAAACGCGCTCAACGTCGGGGTACTGTATGGTTTCGCGCAGTTGCCGCAGTTCGTCCACACCCTCGGGACAAAGCGGCAAATCGGTCTTGCAACCGATGTACTGCCCTTTGAGGTTGGCATCGGTCAGCCCGTGGCGAATCAAGTGGATTTTATAGGTTTTCATCGAAAAATTTCCTCCAGAATATCGCTGATGATCGAATTGGAAACCAACATTCCCGCGTCGGTCAGCGAAAAGGTGGTATTATGTAAACTTCCAAGCCCCGCTTTTACGAATCGTTCAAGGCGCGGCCAAAGGTATTCGGGAATCGTTATCCCAAAGCGGTCGGCCGTTGCTTTCAAATCGAGGCCGCTTGAAAGCCGCAGGCGAAGCATGACGGTTTCTTCGAAATCGCCGCCCGACCCGTCGCAAAGCGGCTCGTTGCCTTCAAGAAAGGCTTTCAGGTCGCGCGGAAAATAAAACCGCTTGCCGTCGACAAACGAATGCGCCGCCGGACCGAGCCCCAAATAATCGGCGCCCTGCCAATATTTCAGGTTGTGGCGGCTCTCGCGTCCCGCTTTCGAAAAATTCGAAATTTCGTAATGGTGGTAGCCGTGTTGGGCGAAAAAGGCACAGGTTTGCAAATATTGTTCCGCCTGGGCGTCCTCGTCGGGCAAACGGAGTTGGTAGCGCGTTTTATAAAACTTGGTGTTGGGCTCGATTTTCAACAGATAGGTTGAAATATGCTCGGGGTCGAGCGCCGTTATAAAATCAAGGCTTTGCGAAAGGGTGGCCGCGTTGCTGTCGGGAAGCCCCAACATCAAATCGACCGAAACGTTATCGAACCCTAATTCGCGCGCCAGGAAAAAGGTTTCGCGCGCCTCTTTTACGGTATGGTTTCTGCCGAGTGTTTGCAGTTCCTCGTCGAGGCCGCTTTGTAACCCGAAGGACAAACGGTTCACGCCGCTTTTTTTGGCCGCCCGTAAAAAGGAATGGTCGGCCGCGGTGGGGTTGGCCTCGGCCGTGATTTCGCAATCTTCGGTCAAACGAAAGTTCTCGCGCACCGCTGACAATAGTTGTTCAACGCGCTCCCCCAAAAGCGACGGGGTTCCGCCGCCGAGGTAAACAGAATCAACGGGGCGACCGAAAGGGCCGCCCCGTTTTTCAATCTCGCGGATACACGCCGAAACATATCGGTCGATGAGTTCTTCGGTCGCAAAGGACGAATAGAAATCACAGTAGGCGCATTTTTTTCGACAGAAAGGGATATGTAAATAAAGTCCGGCGAAATTAGTCAACGATGAAACCTGTGCAGGTAGCACCAATGCCGGCGGCATTGGCCTCGTCGGTATCGATGTGCATTGCCAAGGCAAAGTTCGGGTGAACGCGGCAAACAACATCATCGAAAATCAAGGAACGGCCTTCGCCCGGAACCTGAACGCGGACGATCTGCTTATCGGTGATGCCGTACTTCTCGGCATCGGCCGGAGTCATATGAATGTGGCGCTTTGCGGCGATAACGCCCTCGGCAATCTCTACTTCGCCGCAGGGGCCAACGAGTTTGCAACCGTTGGTGTCTTTAATGTCGCCCGATTCGCGAACAGCGGCGGCAACACCGATGGTGCGCGCGTCGGTCAACGAAATTTCAACCTGGTCGGCCGGACGGGTGGGACCTAAAATCGAGGCCTTTAACTGCGACTTGGGACCAACGATGGTGACCTTCTCTTCGCAGAGATACTGACCGGGTTGGGAAAGATCCTTTTTGGGGGTCAATTCATGGCCGGGGCCAAACAAAATTTCAAGTGTTTCTTTGGTTACGTGTACGTGACGAGCCGAAAATTCGACCATTACGGGTTTTTCCATAGTTTTTTCATCCTTTTCTTCTTTTTTTCTTTTATTGTACCACAATTTTTTCAAATTTCAAGTGGGGGAACCTATAAAATTGCGCGGTAAAGAAGGCCTCTGGTGTGGCCGCTCTCGGGCGGTGTGGCGCCCGTTTGATAGGCGGTGATAATGCACGCAACCTCGCGTGGCGTTTCGTCGGTAAACCACAAGAGCAGATAATCAAGCCCCCTTGTTTCTTGCAGACGGTCGGCCAACCACACGGGCAGGGGGTTCAACACCTCAGAAAAACCGTTGCGGCAGGCGACGGGGAAGGACAGATTTTTGCGGTCGGTCAAGACGCGATCCTTCCGGCAACCGCCGCACCCGAGTGTTGTTTTTACGGGGCAGTTGCGCGTGAGCATCAAGGGCAGTTTACCGTAGGCGAAAATGCCTTTGGGTATCGGGGTCGAAAGGTTCAAGGCTTCGCTCAATCGGCACTCGGCCGAAAGGGTAACGGCCGAAAGGCCCGTGTCATAAAGCGTTTGCACCGTCGCGCGGTTGGTGACGTTGAGCCCCAATCCGCCCACCGTCGGCAGTTCGGCCCTTTTCGACAAATGCACCGCCGAAAGGTTGCCGCAATAGGCAAAAGCGGCGCCCTCATCTTTTCGTTTCAAGAGCATTTCAAGCGTTCGCGCGTCGTCGGCGGCGCCGCGCGGAATATCGGCGCCGAGGGGAATATCGAAATGGGGCAAATCGGACCAATCTTCCTCCAACGGCAACAAAACGCCCGAAAGACCCGAAAGGTTTTGGGGCAGTTGTTTTTTGCTCGAAAACCGCGCGATGAGAACGGGTTTTTCGGGTGGCGTGTGCGGCGTTATGGCTTCTTCCAAAACGGCTTCTTTTTGCGGGGGCGCTACGCGAGAACGCGCCTCGTCCAACGCGCAAAGTGCCGCACGGCGCAGTTCTTTGAGTTCGGCCGCGCGTAAAAAGAGACCGTCCTCCAAAGAGAGTTCAAAATTTTCTACGTAATAGGGGGTGCCGCCCGTTTGGCAAACGGCCGTTTCGACCGCCGCGCGATCGAGCGGTCGGTTCTGCGCCGCCGAGGGGGTGGGACCCGTGAGCGATACGGAATGAACCCCGCAGGAGACCGACAGGGTCGCGGGGGTGTTTTCGGCAAGGGTCATTCGAACCGAAATCGGTACCGATTGCCGCACGCCGCGATAGAGTTCGTGCAGATACGAAAAGGCTTCGTTCGAGGCGGCAACGTCCTCTTTGGTGCGAATGCCGAACATCTCATAGCCGCGGTGCTCGGTATAGTATCCGTCGGTAAAGCCCGAGCGCGAAAAGACTTGGGCGAGCGTTTCCAGAAGGCGGGCGGGAATGGGTTCTCCGTCGGTTGCAAGGCGGTAGGCCGCCGTTGCCGCCGCGACGTATTCGGGGCGTTTCATACGTCCCTCAATTTTGAAGGAGGCAACGCCCATTTCTTTCAGTTCATCAATATCATCGAGCAGGCAAAGGTCTTTGAGGCTCAAATCGTAGCCGTTGCCGCCCTCGGCCGCAAAGGGTAGGCGGCAGGGCCCGGCGCAAAGACCGCGGTTGCCGCTTCGACCGCCCAATACGGCCGACAGCAGGCATTGGCCCGAAACCGACATACAGAGTGCGCCGTGGACAAAAACTTCGACCGTCATATCGAGTTCTTCGGCCGCGCGACACAAAAGTTCGAGTTCTTTTTTGCTCATTTCACGCGCGGCTACCACGCGGCAAAACCCGTATTCTTTGAGGGGTTTGAGTGCCGCCGCCGAATGGACCGACAGTTGGGTCGAAGCGTGAATCGGCACACTCGGAAAGGCCCTGTGCAACCGCCGCGCCAGACCGAGGTCCTGTAGAATAAAGGCGTCGACCCCGGCTTTTGTCGAGGCTTCGGCGACTGCGAGCGCCTCGTCGAGTTCGCGGTCAAAAAGCAGGATGTTGAGCGTTTGGTAAACCTTTACGCCGTGTTTGTGGCAGTAGGCCACGGCCTCTTTCAGTTGTTCTTCGTTAAAGTTTTCGGCCGAACGGCGGGCGCTGAACTGTGTCGCACCCAGGTAGACGGCGTCGGCACCGCTTCGTACCGCCGCTTCCAACGATTCGCGCGAACCCGCAGGGGATAAAACTTCGGGTTTAAGCATCGGCATCTGCGTCCAAATAGGATTGTAAACGCCGCGCGGCGCGGTCGGCATCACTGCGCGCAAGGGCATATTTTTCGGTCATTTCCTTCAACTGATTTCGAAGGTCGTTGTTTTCTTCGGTTACTTTTTGTGCGCGGTCGAGTGAATCCATCGCCGCCAGAACGGCTACCATCGTGGTCGAAAGAAAACTGTTTTGTCGCGCCAGACGGTCCATCTTTTGCTCGAGGTCACGCGCCAGTGTGCGGATGTATTCCTCGCTCTCGTCTCCCGAGATAGAATACTGAATTCCGCCGACGGTAAAGCGTACTTTGTTCGCCATAAGAAAGCCCCCTTTTTACTTCTCTTTCTATGATATACTATTTTTGCGAAAAAAGGAAGTTTTTTTCACAAAAAGTGCTTTACAACCTCTTTTTTTATTGATATACTTTTATAAGAAGTCTAATAATAACGTCTGTCACCCTTTTTTGCGTGTGATTGCGGAAAACGTTTGAGTAAGGTTTGATTTTTATGAAATATTTAGTTGTTTTATGTGACGGTATGGCCGATATGAAAACGGCCCTTTTGAACGGGAAAACCCCGATGGAACTAGCCAAAAAACCGCGGATGGATGCGCTTGCCGCCAAGGCGGAAGTCGGCCTTTGCCGAACGGTGGCCGCCGGGCTCAAACCGGGTAGCGACGTCGCCAATCTGTCGGTTTTGGGGTATGACCCGAGTGTCAGTTACACGGGTCGTTCCCCGTTGGAGGCCGCGTCGATCGGCATTGCGCTCAAAGATACCGACGTGACCCTGCGTTGCAATCTGGTCACGCTGTCGGAAGAGCCCGATTACCGTGCGCGCACGATGGTCGACTACTGCGCCGGGGATATTTCGACCGCCGAGGCGCAAGAGATTATTGCCGCCGTTGAGGAAAAACTCGGAAACGAAATCTACCGTTTCTATAGCGGCGTGAGTTACCGCCACTGCCTGGTGGTCGACAACGGAACCACCGACCTTGGCAATATGACCCCGCCCCACGATATCAGCGGCAAGGTCATCGGCCCCTATCTTTCCGAGAGCGAAAACGCCGCACCGCTACTGGCGTTAATGGAAAAAAGTTGCGAATTCTTAAAGGACCACCCCGTCAATAAGGCGCGTCAGGAAAAGGGTCTGCGCCCGGCCAACGCCATTTGGTTGTGGGGCGAGGGAACGCGTCCGCAGATGGAAGACTTTTATGAGAAAAACGGTGTACGCGGTTGTATCGTCAGCGCGGTCGACCTGTTGAAAGGAATCGGCAAGTGTGCCGGGATGAGCACCCCTTGTGTCGAGGGCGCAACGGGCTACTTGGATACCGATTTTGAAGGTAAAACGAACGCGGGAATCGAGGCGTTCCGCGCGGGCACAGACCTCGTGTATCTGCATTTTGAGGCGCCCGACGAATGCGGTCACCGCGGCGAAGCCGAGAATAAAATCAAGGCAATTGAGGAAATTGACCGCCGCGTGCTCGCGCCGGTGCTCGACTACCTGAACGACTGTGGCGACGATTACCGCATTCTCATTATGCCCGACCACCCGACCCCTTTGGATACGCGTACCCATTCGGCCGAACCGGTGCCGTATTTGCTGTTCGATAGCCGCGAAAGTAAATCGGGTGTTTCCTGCTTTACCGAACAGGCGGCCGCCGATACGGGGGTATTTTTGGAACACGGACCGAGCATTATGAACCGTCTTTTGCAAAAAAATTAAAAAAACGCTTGACAAAACCGTTTTTTTCGTTTAGAATAATCCTGTTGCTAATCCGAAGACAGTAGGTGACCCTTTGGGTCGTAAGCCTTGCGCCTACCGAGGTGTGCGTGAAAAGTGATACTATTTTCATGTCCATCCTGTACTTCGGGATGGACATTTTCTTTTTCGGAGGTGAATCACACAAATGCCGAATGCAAAAGTTTTAGCGCAAAAACAAGAACAGGTTGAAGCTTTGAAAGAAAAGTTGGCTGCCGCTGTTACCGGTGTCGTCGTTGATTACAAGGGTATCACCGTAGCAGACGATACTGCACTTCGTAAGGAATTGCGTGAGAACGGGGTAGATTACTTCGTTGTAAAGAACACCATTCTTTCCCGTGCAATTGAGGGTACCGACCTCGCAGATATGAAACCGTTCTTGGAGGGCACCACTTCGATTGCTCTCTCGAACGAGGACTACACCGCTGCTGCTCGTATTCTCTGCAAATATGCCGAGGGTCACGACAACTTCAAGGTGAAGACCGGTTTCTTGGATGGTAAGGTTGTCGACACGGCTACCATTACCGACCTGGCAAAACTTCCCACCAAGGATGTTCTTCTTGCCACTGTTTTGGGCGCCTTCCAGGCCCCGATCGCTGCCTTTGCCCGTGCCGTTCAGGCCATCGTCGATAAGGGCGATGCAGGTGAAGCTGCTGCTGAATAATTAAAAAATCTAAAAAAATATTAAATTTGGAGGAATTAAAAATGGCATCTGAGAAAATTACTGCTATGATTGAAGAGTTAAAGACTCTTACCGTTTTGGAACTTTCTGAACTTGTTAAAGCTGTTGAGGAGGAGTTCGGTGTATCTGCTGCCGCTGCTGTTGCAGTTGCTGCTCCTGCTGCCGGTGGCGCTGCTGCTGCTGAGGAGAAGACCGAGTTCGACGTTGTATTGAAGGACGTTGGCGCTGAGAAGATCAAGGTTATCAAGGTTGTTCGCGAGATCACCGGTTTGGGCCTTGCCGATGCAAAGGCTGTTGTTGACGGCGCTCCCAAGACCCTCAAAGAGGCTGTTGCTAAAGAAGAGGCTGAGGAGATCAAAGCCAAGTTGGCCGAAGTTGGCGCAACGGTTGAACTCCAGTAATTTTAAGATTACGAAGATTGAAAGACCGTGTGGATGTTCCACACGGTCTTTTTTCTTTTCAAAACAATTTTATTATGATATAATAAAGAAAAAACAAAAAGGAAAACGATATGAAGCTTTTTTTCAATGCGCTCACAAAATTCATCGTCGGTTTTTTGTTGGTGGGACTTCTCTTGTTTCTGCCGGCCGGAACGTTTAACTTTCCCAACGCCTGGGCCTTTTTGGGACTGTTGTTTGTGCCGATGGCTCTGTTAGGGGCTGTTTTGCTCGTAAAATCCCCCGCGCTTTTGGAAAAACGGTTAAATGCTCGGGAACAGGAAAGCACCCAAAAAGGGGTGGTCGGCGTATCGGCGCTTCTTTTTATTGTCGGCTTTGTGGTCGCGGGGCTTGATTTTCGTTTCGGTTGGTCGCGCGTTGAGACACCGCTTGTCGTCGTCGCGGCTCTGGTTCTCTTGGTTTCCTATGCGCTTTACGCCGAGGTGATGCGCGAAAACACCTACCTTTCGAGAACGGTTGAAGTTCAGGAAAATCAAACGGTAGTGAGCACGGGGCTTTATGGAATCGTCCGCCACCCGATGTATGCCGTAACCGTTTGGCTCTTTTTATCCATTCCCGTCGTGCTCGGGTCGTGGTGGTCGCTTTTGTGTTTTTCTTTGTATATCGCGGTTATTGTTGTTCGAATTATTCATGAGGAAAAAGTCTTGGAAGAAGGGCTTTCGGGTTATAAAGAATATAAAGAAAAGGTTCGATACCGATTACTGCCCTTTGTGTGGTAAAAAAGAACACCGTCTGATTTTCAGACGGTGTTTCATTTTACTCTTTTTCTTTTAATACGGCGCGGTAGCCTTTTCCGCGTTGCACACAACGCGACACACGGCTCAACGTCGCCGAAGAAATATCGGTGAGACCAATGACCTGTTGATAGGTCTTGCCTTCCATTAAAAGTTTTGCCGCCGAGAGGCGCTGCGCCATCTGTTCAACCTCTTTGTAGGTGCAAAGGTCATCAAACAAAAAGCGGCAATCTTCTTTGGATTTCAACGAAACGATACAGTCGTACAGTTCTTCGATCATTTCCTCGGTAATCTTCTTTTCCATCATTCGGATTGCTCACCTTCTTAAAGTTGTTCATAAGAACGGCACAAAAATGCGCGGGTTTTTTCCGACTGCGGGTTTTCGAAGAGTTGTTCGGGCGTACCCATTTCCTCAATCACACCGTCGGCCATAAAGATAATCTTGTCGGCAACGTTGCGCGCGAATTCCATTTCGTGGGTCACGACGATCATGGTGCTGTCGCTCGTTTTCAGTCCCTTGATAACGCGCAAAACTTCGCCCGTCAGTTCCGGGTCGAGCGCACTCGTCGGCTCGTCAAAACACAAGACGTCGGGGTGGAGTGCCAGCGCGCGGGCGATGGCCACACGCTGTTGCTGACCGCCCGAGAGTTGGCAGGGGTACAGGTCGGCCTTGTCCGAAAGGCCGACGCGCTCAATCATCTGCCGCGCGTTCGCTTCAATGGTCTGCTCGTCGTCAATCTTCAAGAGTTGCGGCGCCAACATAATGTTTTTGAGCGCCGTGTACTGCGGAAAGAGATTGAACTGTTGGAACACAAGGCCAAAATGCAGGCGCAGTTTTCGCAGTTTGCTCTCGTTTGCCGCACTGTCCCTCTCGCCGTCGTAAATGACCTTGCCGCCGACTGAAATGGTACCGCTATCGGCTTTCTCCAAAAAGTTTAAGCAGCGAAGCAGAGTTGTTTTACCGCCGCCCGAGGAACCGATAATGGCTAAAACTTCCCCTTTTTCAAGCGAAAAAGAGATGTCCTTCAAAACCTTTGTTTTACCAAAGTTTTTCTTCAGATTATTCACTTCTAAAAATGCCATATAAAAGTCCCCCTTCCTATCGGAAATAATCCAGTTTCTTTTCGATATAACCGAAAAGGAGGGTCAACAAACCGCTGAACACCAGGTAGTAGATACCGGTAAAGAAAAGCGGCCAGATTTCACCCGAAATTCCCTGCGAGCCTTTTAAGAACGCCTGACCCGCCCAGATAACCTCTTGCAACGCGATGATACGCGCAAGCGAAGTGTCCTTAACGAGGGTGATGATTTCGTTCGACATCGGCGGCAGAATGCGTTTGAACATCTGCAGCAGCGTAATGCGGAAGAAGATCTGCGGTTTGGAAAGACCCAAAACCTCACCCGCTTCGGTCTGGCCGATCGGAACGCCCTGAATACCGCTGCGGTAAATTTCGGAGAAATAACAAGCGTAGTTTAAGATAAAGGCGATGGCGGCCGCCACAAAACGGCCTTGTTCACCGCTTCCCCAAATGGGGTTGTGTAAAACCAACCCCGGGAAGTAATAGATAATCAGTAATTGGATCATCAAAGGGGAGCCGCGAACGATCCAAACAAGGGTTTTAACCGTGGCCGAGAGCGGTTTGAAACCGGACATCGAGCCGAAAGAGATAATCAATCCGAGCGGAATGGCTCCCAAAAGGGTTACGACGAAAAGTTTTAAGGTTTGTAAAAAACCAACGTTTAACGCCGCAAAAACAACCGGCAATTGCTCGGCAATGTGTTCGAACATAATCGTGGTTCCTTTGTTAGCGTGGTTTTCTTATTTGATCAGGGCAGCCTGAACCTTGTACTTTTCAGCAATCTTCTGCAGGGTGCCGTCTTTTTTGCATTCCTCAAAGAACTCGTTGAGTTCTTCGGCAGCGTCCGAACCTTTGCGGAAGCCAACGCCGTACTTTTCGCTGTTGAGCGAAGCGGTGTAGGTCAACTGCTCGTAACCGGTGCCTTCGCCAACCATCGCGGCAGCCATCAAAGAGTCGATAATGGCGGCGTCGCTCGTGCCGGAAGCAACCTCCATCAAGGCGGTAGCCTGGTCTTTTACTTCAACGAATTCGAATTTGTTGGCCTCGGCCATATCCTGACCGGCCGAACCCGATTCAACGGCGAATTTGAGGTCTTTGCAAGCTTCAGCAGTCTGGTACTTGTCGGCAACGTCAGCCTTTACGACAACGACCTGTGCGTTGTTGCAGTAGGCCTGGCTGGTTTCCATCGCGGCCATCACTTCCTCGGTCAGGGTCATACCGTTCCAGACACAGTCGATCGATTTACCGTCCAACTCGAAAACCTTGTTGTCCCAATCGATTTCAACGAATTCAACTTCACAGTCGATCTCTTCGGCGAAGAGGGTCGCGAGTTCCGCGTCAAAGCCAACCCATTTGTCGCCCTCTTTGTAGTCCATCGGGGCAAATTCGGTAATACCGACAACCAGGGTGCCTTTGTCTTCAATGTACTCTAAATCGGATTTGTCTGCGTCGCCGCAACCTGCAAAGCAGAGCAGCATGCAAAGGGTTAATACAAGTGCTAATAATTTTTTCATGGTTCATTCTCCTTAAAATTTATAGTGAACTAAAAGCATTATACTTTATTAAGTTAAAGTTGTAAAGTGTTTTTTGCAAGAAAAAAGGCCTTTTTGGCCTTTTTCTTCATTTTAATTCCAAAATCGCGGCTAAATTGCCCCGTTTTCCCGCCGTTGCACGGTGGGAATGGAGTTCTTCGGCGTTACAACAGGTGCAAAGATCGGCCACGTCGATGTTGTCGGCCAAGACCCCTGCGCCTAAAAGCAGCTGTCGGTTGGCTTCGCGAAGGTCCAACTGATAGTGCCCCGCGGTGGTGGGGGTGAGAATTTTTTCCAACGGGATTGAGAGCGGCAAAAATGCCTCGTACACCGGGTCGTCGACTTCGTAGCAACACGGCCCGATACAAGGACCGATCGCGGCGATGATATCTTCTCTCTTGCAACCAAAGTCCGAAACCATTTTTTCGACTGCCAATCCGCCGATATTCTGTACCGTGCCGCGCCAGCCGGCGTGGACGTTGGCGATGACCCGTTTTTTCGGGTCGCACAAAAGCACGGGGGTGCAATCGGCAAACTGGGTCACGAGTGCCACGCCCGATTCGTTTGTAATCAACCCGTCAATATCCGAAAATTCGGGGCGTGAATAGCCAATGCCGCAATCCGCTCGGGTTACAATGGCAATGTTCTTCGTGTGGGTCTGTCGGGTCAGGACAAGGTGGCTCGTGTCGATTCCGACCGCGCCGCAAAGCCGTTCATAGTTTTGAAGGACGTTTTCGCGCGCGTCGCCGTTACGAAAACTCAAGTTCATGCTCGAAAACTGCCCTTGGCTCACGCCGCCTTTACGCGTTGAAAAAACGTGGCGCACCGCGCCGCAGGCTGTGAGTTTCGGGAACGTGATATATTGCAGGTCGCCCATCGTGCAGACCTGAACCGTATTACTCTTCATAAACCGTATCCTTTAGTTGAGATAAAACGCGCGCGGAATTTTCAATCAAAATGTCGCGCTGCCGTTTTCCGAACTGGGTTTCAATTTCTGTAAGGGCCGCCTCCATCTGCGGGGGACGGTGTTCGGGCGAATGGGTGTCGGTCGCAAGAAAAGAAATCAAATTCTTTTTCAAAAGTTTTTGCGCCAAGCGTTTGTAGGGCGGCTGCAAAATCGAAGTGGCGTTGAGTTGCGCGAGTGCCACACCGCTTTCCACCAGTTTCAACACGTCGCGATAACCGCGAAGCCCTGCGTACCGTTCAATATGTGCGAGAATGGGCGTGAGCCCCAAGTTTTCGCGCAGGCCGATAATATCGTTAAGAACGGATTTATCCAATCGGCAAAAGGGCAGTTCCAACAAAAAATATTTTGAACCGCCCAAGGAGAGCACGCGAATACCCTCGCTTTGCGACATGTTCGGGAAATAAAAAACTTCACTACCTACAAAAACGTGGGGGATTTCCGAAGTGTCGGCAGTTTTCAGAAGTTTTTCGTGGGAATGGCGAACGGCCGCCACAAATTCCGGCAAACTCTGACCCGAGGCGTCGAAATGCGGCGTTGCAACCACGTGGGTAATGCCCTGTTTTTTCATATCTTTCAGCAGCGTTATTGCCGTTTTGATATCTTTGGCGCCGTCGTCGACACCGGGTAGAATATGCGAATGCAGGTCTAAAAGTTGCATATCGTCAAATTTTCCGCCTTTCAAAAAGCGTGCGAAAACGTTTCCGCCAAAGGCGGAACGTTCTCACACGCCAAAGATTATTTTACGTTCGTCGGGTCATTGGGGTCGCCTTGGAGATTCGGCTGTTGCGGAACGTAGGGACGGGCCGGCTCGGGGTTGCCGTAGCCGTAACCGTTCGGACCGTAGTTGTTGCCGTAGCCGTAGCCGCTACCGTAACCGTAGCCACCGCCGTAACCGTAGCCGCCGTTTGAGTAACCGCCCTGGCCGCCGTAGTTTTTGCCGTAGCTGTATTTCTTGCGGCGCGAAGAACGGCTTTTGCCGTAGCGGTAATTACTCTTCAATTCAACACAGTTTAAGATAACGCCCAGAATGTTGATTTTGGCAAAATCGGCCGAATCGAGGGCGCGTTGCAGGGTGTAGTGCGCGGTGTAGTTGGCGCGCACGACCATTACAAGGCCGTCGGTATGCGGGGCAATGACCAGCGCATCCGAAACAATGTCGATGGGCGGCGTGTCGATAATAATGTACTCGTATTTTTCACGCGCCATTGCCAAAAAGTCGACAAACTTTTTAGAGCCCAACAATTCCGAGGGGTTGGGCGGAATGGGACCGGCGGTCAACACTTCCAGCGAATCGGAAACGTGGTGTACGGCGTTTTCCAAGGTGCTGAACCCAGCCAACACATTGGAAAAACCGTCTTTATTCTCGATCTTCATCTTTTTGTGGATCGAGGCGCGGCGCAGGTCGGCATCGACCAAAAGGGTTCGGCCGCCTGTCTGCGAGAAGGTTACCGCAATGTTGAGAGCAGTGGTCGATTTCCCCTCACTCATATCGGCACTCGAAATGGCAACGACCTTGCCGTCGGTCTGCGAGAGTTGGAATAAAAGATTGGTACGGATCTTTTTATAGGCTTCGACCACGGCAAAGGGGATCTTCTTGCCCGATTTGCCCGTTTCGGCCATATTCAGTTCGCCTTCGTTTTTTTGCAGGGAGTCGATCGTCGGCTCGTAAGAAACCGCGGATTTTTTATCGCGTTTAGCCATCTTAATACCCCCCTAAATATTTGGTACTCGAAAGGTCGGAATCGTCGAAGTTCGGCACTGTGCCCAAAAGCGGCAGGTCATAGGTTGCCGTAAAGTCTTCTTCGCCTTTAATGACCTTATCGTTAAAATCAATCAGGAAGACGATCGCATAGGCCAAAACAACGCCCACGATACCGCCCAAAAGCACCATCTTTCGCGTTTGAGTCGCCGATTGCGAGGCGCTTTCGGCCGGCGAAATGATGGTAATCATAGCCTTTGGAATAAAGGTGGAAACGTATTCGGGTGCGAGTTCGGCAAAGGTATTTACCACCGCAACGGCCTCTTTGGCCGAAGAAGCGGTGTAGGTAATGTCCACAAAGAGGGATTCTTCGCTTCGCTTGGCGATACTCATGCCCGAACGAATCGACCACCAGGTATATTGTCCGTCCAATTTTTGCGAAACCTGACGGTAGATATCGGTCGTTTTTAAGATGTCGAGTACCGTTCCGGTCAGATTGCTGCCCACTTCACCAATGTAGGCTTCACCCGTAACGGTATCGGTTGTAACAACGGTCGATTTACTGCTGTTAAGAACAACGGCAACCGAGGCGGTGTAGTAGGGGGCCGTGAAGAAGCGGCAATAACAAAATGCCCCTGCGGCACAGATAATTCCGGCTAAAATGAGGGCCCATAAACGGTGAAGACCCAGTCGGATAAAATACATAACGGAAAAATTACCCATCGTCTACTCCTATCTATAAATAAATTATAAGATTATGATAGCACAATTATCCGTGCTTTTCAACTTCTTTTTTTAGGTGGGCGGCCAGCGTTTGATAGGCCGCAAAGATTTCGTCGTAGGCGCCGTACGCGTCGCGGTAGACTTCAATAATGGCGGTACCGTCGAAGCCGTGTTTTTTCACTTCGCGCAAGAGAAGCGCAAAATCGAAATTCCCTTTTGTGGGCAAAAGGCAGTCTTTTTCGGCGTTGTGGTCACTAAAATGCAGATGGCGGATGTTTTTGCCCACTGCCGCGACCATATCCAAGGGCGAATATCCGTTTCGAATCGACTGCTTTACGTCCAGGCAAAAGCCGACCTTATCGCCCAACTGTTCGACCATGGTTTTTTGTAAGGAAAGGTCTCCTGCGCGAAAACCGCGCACGTTTTCCTGCAAAAGGGTGGCGCCCCCTTTTTGTACCGCTTCGTTAATTTGCCAAAAGCGTTCGCAGTATTCCGAGTCGCTTAAAATACCGTTGGGTTTGCCGCCGTGTAAAATGACGTATCCGGCGCCCAGTTCGGCCGCAATTTCCCCGTAACGGCAAAAGGTTTCGAGCCCTTCCTGAAGGCGGCGGTCATACGCCGAAAACAGCATAAAAGATTCGGACAACGACGAGGTGGGATGAATGGAAGCGACTCGGGTTTCGCTCCCCTTTTGAATCGATTTCAACAAACGGATAAATTCGGGGCTGAGTTCGCTTGCGGCATTGAAAAAGATTTCGGTATAAGGAACGTTCTGTTCGCAAACGGCCGCAAAGGCCTTTTCGGTCAACAGCGGATAAAAACAGGATGTCGAAATACCTAATTTCATAGCGCTTCCTCCGGTTTTTTCGGGGTGACAAAGAGGGTTTTCTGGTCGGTGTAAATCACCATTCCCGGCTTGGCACCGTGCGGTTTTTTGACGTAGCGAATGCGGGTGTAATCGATCGGCACCTGTGAAGAATCGGCGGCTTTCGAGAAATAGGCTGCCGTTTGGGCCGCCATCAGAATATCCTCGTCGCCCACGTCGCGCCCTTCGGCCAAAATCACGGCGTGGCAACCCGGTCCGTTCTTCAAATGGAACCACCAGTCGTTTTTGTGGGCCGTGCGCAAGGTCAATTCATCGTTTTGCCGATTGTTTTTCCCGACGGCAAGGGTGAGCCCCGAGGGGGTGGTATAGGTGCGAAGTTCGCTTGATTTCTGCGGTTTGCGCCCTGTCTTTTTGGGGCGCGGAAGATAACCCTGTTCTTGTAATTCTTCCTGAATTTCAAGCAGTTCCGCCGTGTTCTGACACCGTGAAATACTTTCAAGCACGGCTTCAATGTAGCGCAGTTCCGCGGCGTCTTCATCCATCAGCGTTTGAAGGGTTTGAAGCGCGGTGCGGCTTTTTTTATAGTCCTTGAAATACTTGGCCGCGTTGTTGGCGGGCGAGAGTTTTTCATCGAGAGGAATGGTAATGGTCGCGCATTGTTCGTCGTAGTAGTTCTGAACGGTGGCGCTGCTGCTTCCGGGCGCAATGGCGTAAAGATTGGCCTTTAACAGTTCACCGTAAATGCGGTAAACCTCCATTTTTTCGCAACGTTTTTGGTCTTCGCGGCGTGCCGCCCGACGGCGGCGGATACGCGCTTCGGCCGTGGTCAGCGCGCCGATCATTCCGGCGGCTGTTCGGCGAATGCGCTCGGACAGATCGCGCTCGGCATAAAAACGGTCGAGCAAGCGGCTAAAGGTTTCAACCGCTTCGCCCCCAACACTCGTGCCGTATTGGGTAATGGGCAGATAGGTATAATCGGAGGGCGTGTTTTGGTCGCGCCACAGTAACGTTGGCGTGGCGTTTTGTTGAAGATCTTGCCACTCTTTTAACGCGGCCGCCAATCTTTCGGGGTTCGCGTCGGTCGTCAGCGGGTCTTGTGAGAACGCGCGGTAACAAAGTTCGCGGCAAACTAAGGGCGAGAAACCGTCCAATGTTTCCAAAAGCGCGCGAGAGAGCGGCAGTTCCCCTTTTTCGAGCGTTTGTCGGGCTAGCGTTTCGGCGTCGATTGAGATGGGGTCGAGTTTCCCTTGCGCGGCGGGGTATTCGTACCGCGCCCCCGGTTGAATCAAGCGCTTGGCCGTTGCCGGGTCGGTGCGGTGGAGCGCGTCGATAATCGTGCCGTCTTCGTGTAAGAGAATAATATTCGCGCCGGCACCCATCAATTCGCAAATAATTCTGGGGTGTACGCGGTCGCCCATTTCGTTGGTGGTCTCAAACGAGAAACAGATCAATCGGTCGCGGCCTTGTTGTTCGACGGCCACAAGTTTTGCACCCGAAAAATGTTTGCGCGCCAACATACAAAAAAGCGGCGCCGTAGCCGGGTTTTCCCGTTTGGTTTCGGTAAACTGTACGCGGGAAGCCCCACTTCGCGCACAGAGTAAAAGCCGCGCCGAAAAATCTTTTTTACGCAGCAAAAATACCAGCTCATCATACGAGGGCTGGTAAATTTTATCGATATGACAAAGAACAGCCGATTGCAGTTCTTCGGTAATTTTTCCGGCAAAAATACCGTCAAAGGGCATGGGACCCCTCCAAGCGTTGTTTAATTCCTTGGGCCGCGGCCGAGAATTCCTGTCTTCGCGCCTCTTGGCCTTCGCGCCCTGAGAGAACGGTTTCACATTCGCGGCAACGGCGGTACTGTTTTTCGAGGTAGCGCCGCCCGTCTTCATAGTCGGCCGTAATCGCGCCGACAAAGCGCTCGGTCGGCGAGAGGGTTCTCGTCACCCCGTCATACCGCGCTTCCAGAACCGAATAAATGCGGTCGGCGTCTTCTACCGCGACCTCGTTTAAGAGGGCGAACCCCTCTTGTGCGAGATAATCGCGCAACAATTCGGCCGAGGTCATCGGCTGTAACAACAGGGTAACGCTCTCGTCTTTGATGAAGTCGCATCGCGAAAGAATGCCACAAATCACTTCGGCACCCATTCCGGCGATGATGACAACGTCGGCCTCCTCGCGGGAGATTCCCGAAAGACCGTCCCCCAACACGAGGCGCACGTTATGAACGCCCAACCGTTCGAGGTTCGTTCGGGCGTTTTGCAGCGGTTTTTCGCGAATATCGGTCGCGACCACGCTTTTTGCCCGACCGCTTTTGACGAGTGCGGCGGGCAGATAGCCGTGGTCGGTGCCGACGTCACAGACCCGCGCGCCCTCGGGAACCATCTTCCCAATCAGGCACAGGCGTTTACTTAAACTCGACACTTATTTATCGGCAAAGTGCAGGTTCAGTTTTTCCAAGAGCGCATCGCAGTCGGTGCCGTGTACGCGGCAGGCCTGTTCAATGCTTTCGCCGCGCGAAGCGGGGCAACCCAGACAATGCATACCAATCGCAAAGAAATACTCTGCGGCCGAGGTATCCATATCCAAAACGTCACCAATCAACATATCTTTTGTAATTTTCATTTTTCAAAACTCCTCTTAAAATAATTTCGGTTCTTCCGATAAATCGGTTCTGCCGTGGCGGAATAGTTTGCGGTTATCCAGCGCCCAGACGCGGCCCGAGAAATCGTTGTCCTCGGCTTTCTGAACGGCGTCGCGCATTTCGTAAACGCGCGAATCCATCAAGTCGAGTTCGCTCAACAGTTCGGCCTCCATAAACATGGGGCGAACGGCGGCGCCGAATTCGGGTTCCCCATGGTGGGATAAAATCATATGCTCGACCAAAACGGCGGTCTTTTTCGAAAGACCCAATCGCTTGGCATACGCATCAATGGTCATCGCGCCCATGGCCAGGTGGCCCAACAGATTGCCCTCGACCGAGTAGTTGTCGGCAATGCCCGAGTCGTTGACACAGAATTCCTGAATCTTGGCAATGTCGTGCAGAATGGCTCCCGTCAACAACAATTCACGGTCGACAAAGGGGTACACCGCGCAAACGCCTTCGGCCAGGCGCACGATGGAAAGCGTGTGCATCAGCAGGCCGCCGCGAACGGCATGGTGCAGTTTATAGGCCGCGGGCCAATAGAGCAAACTCAAACGGTGGTCTTCGAGAATGGCGGTGACCAGCGTTTTGAGTTCGGTATCGGCAAAGTTTTCGGCAATGCGGTAGAGTTCCCCATACATTTCCTCGCCCGAAAAGGCGGCCGTTTTCACGTAGTCTTCAATGCGAACGCCGTCACTCTCTAAGGCGGGGCGAATCTGCTCAATCGACAATTGGTCGCTGCCGTTGTAGTCGCGAATGGTGCCGCGCACCTTAACGAGCTGATTGGCTTCATATTCGCCGTGTTCCGAAACGCTGTACCGCCAGATTTTGGCGTTGATTTCGCCCTCTTTGTCCCCGAGAGTGAGGTCCAAATAGGCGCCGTTTTTTCCGGTTTTGCATTCGACCGAGCGCACAAGGCAAAAGCCTTCTACCCGACCGTTTGCAAGGGGTGTAAAATTCATAACAGGATAGTTCCTTTACTCTGATATTTTTGCAATATAATTATATAATAGCCTTATCTGCTTTGCAAGTGGCAACCGCCAAAAAAGCGGCTTCTCTCAAGAAAAAAGCAAAAGGGAATGCCGAAGAGGAACAGTACCAAAGCTTCGCCCAAAGCCACACTCGCGCCCATCGTAAAAAAGGTCGGCCACGAAGCGGCCCCTTCGGTCCAGAAAAAGCAAAGTTCGGCGCCGATGATAATTCCGTTGACGAAAATGGGCGGCAAGAGGGATAAAAACGGAATTTTGCCCAAACGAATCTTTCGAAAAAGATAGGTCAATACGGCCGCCAACAGGGTCGCCGCGGTGCCGAAAAGCATATCCAACGGGTTGAAGGAGGCGATGTTGGCTAAAAAGCAACCGACCGTCAACCCCACGATGCCCGCGGGGGTAAAGACGGGCAATACCGTCAATACTTCGGAAAAGCGCAGTTGAATCGGTCCGTAAGAAAGGCCGAATATGTTGCCGAAATAGGTCAATGCTGCGTAAAGCGCCGCAATCAGGGCGCTTTCGACCATAAAACGGGTTTTTTGAGAGGTTTTTCCCGAGAAACTCATTGATTTTATTCTCCTAAATTTTGATAAAATGCTACGGCCAGAGCGTCACACCGCTCGTTTTCGGGGTGCCCCGCGTGACCGCGCACCCATTCGATGGTGACGGTGTGGATCTTGACGAGTGCCAACAATGTTTCCCATAAATCGCTGTTGAGCGCGGGTTTCTTGTCGGCCTTGCGCCAGCCGTTTTTCTGCCAACTTTCGGCCCAACCTTTGTCGAGCCCGTCGGCCACGTAGCGCGAATCGGTCACGAGTCGCACGCGGCAGGGTTCTTTGAGCGCCTTGAGCCCTTCGATCACGGCCGTCAGTTCCATGCGGTTGTTGGTGGTGTTTTTTTCGCCGCCCGAGAACTCTTTTTCGCGTTGCCCGTAACGAAGAATGGCGCCCCAACCGCCGGGTCCCGGGTTGCCCGAACAGGCACCGTCGGTAAACAGGGTGACTTCTTTCATCCGTTTAATACCTCCGATAACTGCCGATAACCTTGCCGAGCACGGTCGGTTTTTCGGGATAAATGGGCGAAAAATCGGGATTTTCGGGCAGGAAGACGACCGTTCCGTCGCGGTCGAGTTTCAGGCGCTTGACCGTGGCTTCTTCGCCGTCCATACCGACGATGATATCCCCGTTTTTGCAAGGGGCGTTCTTATCGGCAACAATAATGTCCCCGTCTAGAATGCCGGCGTTTTTCATACTAAGACCCGAAACCTTGAGGGCGAACAGTCCTTCGGCGTCCTTGGTCGGGTACGGAATATAATCGACGATTTCTTCGACGGCCAAAATGGGTTGTCCCGCCGTTACGCGGCCCACGAGCGGCACCATAGCCGAATCGCCCTGTTGTTCCAAACGAATGGCGCGCGAGTTGTGCGAATCGCGGTGGATATATCCCGCGTCTTCCAAAGCGCTCAAAATACCGTGTACCGTTGAGGTGGAACGAATTCCCGTGGCGACACAGATTTCGCGCACGGTCGGCGGCAGACCGCCGTTTCGCTGCTGCACCAAAAACTCATAAACCTTTTTTTGTTTTTCGGTCAAAGCGGCTCTTTCCATCAAGAATCCTCCTTGCGAACATTTATTCGTTTTTAGTATAACAGTTTTTTTTCGCACTTTCAACCCTTTTTGTGTCGGAAAGAAGCGAGCAGTTGTTTGAGGGCCAGAAGAATTAAAAAACCGCCGAAGATTTTGGCCGTCAGTCCCCCTCCGAAGTGGGAGGCCAAGAGTAGTCCCGGAAAGGCGCCCAACAGACCGCCCAACGCTACGGGAAGCACCGTTTTCCATAGGATTTTCCCCTTTTTGGCGTAGAGAAAAACAGCCAGAATTCCAATGGGGATAAAGAATAAAAGGTTGATGCCCTGCGCCGTTAGTTGCGGCGTTTCGGTAAAGATTGCCAGGTAAATAATGAGTACCGCGCCGCCGCCCAACCCCATCGCGCCGACGGTGCCGCTTAAAAGCCCTGTCAACAGGGCGGTAAGGTTCAACGCATCAGCAGGCGAATGCCTGCATAAATCATAAAGCCGCAAAACAACCGCGCAAGCCACACGGTTGAAATTTTTCGCAGTAAAAGGGTGCCGACCCAGGCGCCCAAAAGCCCCGTCGGCATATAGACCGCCGCTTGGCCGAGTGTGACGTGCCCTTTCCACAAATAGAGCGCGGCCGAGAGCGCGGCAATCGGCAGAATGACCGCCACCGCGTTGGCGTGCGCCTCCTTTTGCGAGAGCCCCGATTTTTTCAAGAGCGGCACCACCAAGAGTCCGCCGCCCGCGCCGAGCATTCCGTTGACAACGCCCACAACCGTGCCGCCGCCAAAAAGTAAAAGATTTTTTCGTTTTAATTTTTTCATAAAATCACCCGTTTTAGTTTTGCCGCGGGTGAAAAAATAATACTCGGCGCCCGAAGATCGGGCACCGAGCAGAAAATTAAAAGAATTTTTTTGTAAAATCTTCGGCAAATCGGGTCAGCGCGGCAAAATCCATCGCGTCGATATAATACTGTTCCAATCGGTCGTGACTTTGTTTGGCAAGGGCCAAATAGCGGCCCGCTTCGGTCAACAGTTCGCGGGAGAGCCGACGGTCGACCGTCAGGCGCTTGCGGTAGGGGTGCAGTTTGGCGGCGTGTACAAAACGGCGGTCGTGAATGCGCCGAACGGGAGTGTCGAACTGCACAAAGGCCGATTCGCGCACAAAGGCCAACGAGCGCTCGGGAATGAGCAGATGGTCGGTCTGCCACGCGGGGAAGAAGGGACTTTTGAGCGTGAGGACCTCGTACCCGTTTTGAAGTGCCGTGTTTTTCAGTTGGGACCAAAGCGGATTGGACACGCTGCCGTACGTATCACTCACCACGACGACCTGTTCAAAATGTTCGGTTACGGTGGTGGGGTAGGAAAGAATTCCTTTGGGGGTAATTCCCTCGATAAACCGCACCCATTCGCGGCCGCGGGCCCCGCGCTTTTTGGGCAGATACTGCGCCGCCAATCGGCGCGCAAAGGCCGATACTTTAGCGGTGTCGGTGGCGCTTTCTGCAAGGCGGTAGGCGTCTTTCATCAAGTTTCCCGCCGCCGCAATATAACGCGCGGCCGTTTGGTGCAACAGTTTATTCTGCTCGGACTCCAACAAAATATCGTCGCGGTGTTGCTGTAACTTTTCTTCCGACCAAAAGGCGCCCAGGTCGAGCAGATTTTCGCAAACACCGACGCATTGCGGGTCGAGCGTGTGCGGCGCGGTCGCGTCGACGACCAGCCGTTTGAGCCGCGGGAAAATCACCCCATCCAAACTCTGCGGGTCGGAACTGCAAACGACGAGGACCGTTTCTTCGCCCCGGTCTTTTCCGTGGGCGGCCAAATGGCGCATAAACGAGGATTTCCCCGTACCGGGACCGCCTTTGATAAGGGTCACGCGCCATCCGTCCGAAACGCTGTAATTTTCGCGAAAAGCCGAAAAGAATCCCTGACAGGAATTTGCGGCTAAAAAATATTTTTGAAGCGGTTTTTCCATAAGAACCTCCTAAAAGCCGTGTTCTGCTTTTAGTTTATTCAAAAAAATAGGTTTTGACACCGCCGACGGGGAATGTTATAATAAGAATAATGAGTCGGCTGTGCGGTCGCGAGCACGCAAGTGCTTGAGGAAAGTCCGAGCCCCACAGAGCAGAATAGCGGCTAACCGCCGCCGAGGGTGACCTTAGGGCAAGTGCAACAGAGATATACCGCCGATTTTTTCGGTAAGGGTGGAAAGGCGAGGTAAGAGCTCACCGATTGCTCGGGAACGACGCAATCCTGTAAACCCTATTCGGAGCAACGCTGACAACGGCGATACACCTGCTCGGTGTGCCGTGAAAAGCG
The DNA here is from genome assembly GCA_045545515.1 of Acutalibacteraceae bacterium. Classification (GTDB taxonomy): domain Bacteria; phylum Bacillota; class Clostridia; order Oscillospirales; family Acutalibacteraceae; genus UBA737. The sequence continues at coordinate 137,073 of JAZQBA010000017.1, read as the reverse complement.
GCTGGAACGCGGGAGCAATCCCCCGTCAAGATAGATGACCGTACTCGACAGAACTCGGCTTACAGGCCGACTCATTGCAAAAAGACGGCGTGGATTTTCCACGCCGTCTTTTTGTGTTTAAGAAAACAAATTATTACCGAAAACTTTTGACCCAACTGACGAGAGAACCGTGGTGGGTGTTTTCGCGCACCGTACCGAGCATATAATCGGTCACGGGGCCGTTGTTGCGCATTTTTTGTAAAATGGCCTCTTGAAGTTCCTCGACCGTCATTTCTTCGTAAGGGCGGTTGGGGTCGACGCGGACTTCTTTTGGTGTAACTTCGGGTTCGGCCGCTTTGGGCGATTCGGTCGGCGGTGTGATTTCTTTCGCCTTCTCTTGTTGGGGCTTTTCTTCTGCGAGGACGCGCGCGGGTCTTTGTTCGGTTTCAAGATTTTCCACGGGGGTAAAATCTTTCGTTTGGGCACCCTCGGGCAGCCAGATTTCGCCCGAATTGCCCGAAACCGTTACCGTAATTTGTCCGTTTTGAACGGCGACCCGTTTGCCCGACAGCGCGCCGACGTATTCGGCACAAGCCGTGCACGGTAAGGTAAACGGCACCGCGTTGTCACTGTTGTTGACCGTAACGATGACCGATTGCCCGTCAAGGGTTCGCGCGTAGGCGAAATGGGTGGTTTGCAAGTGCAGTTCTTTGTAGTCGCCGCGATAGAGCGCGGGGGTGCTCTTGCGGATTTTGGCGAGCGCGGCAATCAGTTTGGTGCAAGAATTGGTGGTAACGGCGTCCTTATAATCGTTATAATCGAGCGCAGGGCGCAGCGAATCGTCCGACCCGCGCTCTTTTTTGCCTTCCAGTCCGAATTCCGAACCGTAGTAGATGGAGGGAATTCCCGGCAGGGTATAAAGCAGTACGTGAACGGGGACGAAGTGTGCCTTATTCTGAAGCTTCGTGTAAATGCGTTCCACGTCGTGGTTGTCGACAAAGGTGTAAAGAGCCAGGCGATTGCCGACCATATCGGTCACGTATTTTACGGTGTGGGCAATCTCAAAATAGTTGTGGTCGTTGTGGGCCGAGTAAAGCGCCTTGTGGAGCATATAGTTGGTCACCGAATGCAGGGTGCCGTCGTTGGCCCAACGCGCATAGTTGCCGTGAATGACTTCGCCCATCAGCCAAAAATCGGGCTTGACTTCGTTGGCCACCGCGCGCAGCGCTTTCATATAATCAAAGTCCATCACGTCGGCCGCGTCGAGGCGAATGCCGTCGATATCGAATTCCCGGACCCAGAACCGAATTACGTCGCAAATATAGTCTTTAACGGCGCCGTTGTGTTGGTTGAGTTTGGCCAGCAGGTCGTAACCGCCCCAGTTTTCGTAGGAAAAACCGTCGCCAAACGAGTTGTTTCCCCAAAAGTTTACGTTGCAGTACCAATCTTTATAGGCCGAGTTCTCGCGGTTTTCCCGGATATCGCGAAACGCGAAGAAATCGCGGCCCGTGTGGTTAAACACGCCGTCGAAAATCACGCGAATGCCCGCTTTATGACATTCACGAACAAAGTTTTTAAGGTCCTCGTTGGTGCCCAGACGGCTGTCGAGTTTTTTGTAATCGGTGGTTTCGTAACCGTGGCCGACCGATTCAAACAGCGGTCCGATATAAAGCGCATTGCACCCGATTGCTTTGATGTGTGCAATCCACGGCAAAAGGGTGTTGAGTCGAGAAACGGGCGCCTCGTAAGAATTTTGTTTCGGCGCACCGGTCATACCGAGCGGATAAATATGATAAAATATCGCTTCATCATACCAAGCCATATTTGTTGCCCCCTAAAGAAAAAGAATCTGTTTGGCATTATACCATATTCTACGCGCCAAGAAAAGGCTTTTTACCTCTTTTAACATAAAAAAACGGGCGACTTTTACGTCGCCCGTAAAGGATTGTTTTTATTCGAACACTTCGCCGCCGATAATCACGGTTTCAATGTCCTCGTCGGTAACGATCAACAGGTCGGCATCATAGCCCACTTCGATTTTACCCTTGTTTACGCCGAGCATTTCGGCCGGTGTGGTCGAAGCCATGCGAACGGCATCGTCAAACGGGATACCGAATTCGACCGCTTTTTTCACACATTCCCAAAGGGTAGCGGAACTGCCGGCGATGGTGCCGTCGTCGAGTCGCGCGGCGCCGTCCTTCAAATGAACGGTCAGTCCGCCCGATTCATAGGTGCCCTCGGGCAAACCTGCAGGACGGATACTGTCGCTGATGAGGACTACGCGTTCGGGACCCAACGTGCGGTAGGTGGCGGTAACCACCGGTTTTGCCACGTGGAACCCGTCGCAAATGAGTTGCGCGTAAATGCCCTTGTCAATCGCCGCGCCAATCGGACCGGGGTTGCGGTGATGCAACGGCGGCATGGCGTTGTAGGTATGGGTCAGGCAGTTGGCGCCCCATTCAATCGCTTTGAGCGCGGTTTCATAATCGCAGTCGGTGTGACCGATGGATACGATACATTCGCCCGCAACGGCGCGGATGAATTCCTCGCTGCCCTCGGCTTCGGGGGCAACCGTAATCATTTTAATACCGTTGAAACGCTTGAAGTCTTCCAAAGAAGGCTTTTTAATGTGTTTCTCGTTCTGTGCGCCCTTGTATTTGGCCGAGATGAACGGACCCTCAAAGTGGAACCCGAGAATACGTGTACCCGGGTATTCGGTGTTGGCGGCGCAAACGCGGTCCAGATCCTCATAACTCATCGTCATGGTGGTGGGCAACCACGAGGTGGTTCCGTGAGCCGCATAGAAACGGCACATTTCACGGAATTCGGCGTCCATCGTGTCCATACCGATACAGCCGTGGGAATGAACGTCGATAAGACCGGGAATGACCCGTTTGCCCTTCGCGTCAATACCCTCGCCCTCGGCGTGGTCTACGATTTCGGCAATCAAACCGTCTTTCAGAACAATATCTTGAAGTTTGTCGCCCAATAAAGCATTCTTAATAATCATATTAGTTCTCACTGAAAATGACCGTCAGGTCGGGGTGTAACTGCAGAATCGATGCCGGAACCTCGGGCGTGATGGGGCCGTTGAAGGCCTTTTCCACGATCTCGCGCTTGTTGGCACCGTTGGCGATCAAAAGAACCTTTTTGGCCTGCATAATGCCTTCCATACCCATTGTGATGGCGCGGCGCGGAACGTCGTCGATCGAAGCGAAGAAACGAGCGTTGGCTTCAATGGTCGACTCGTCCAAGGTGACGGGGTGGGTTTCTTTGGTGAAGAACGCGTCGGGCTCGTTAAAGCCGATGTGACCGTCCAGACCGATACCCAAAAGCTGTAAGTCGATACCGCCAAGTTCCTTAATGCGCTTGTCGTAAGCGGCACCCTCGGCAACCAGGTCTTCAGCCTTGCCGTTGGGAACGAAGGTGCGGCTCTTGTTGATGTTGACGTGGTCGAACAGGTTTACGTTCATAAAGTAACGGTAGCTCTGGTCGTCGTTGCCGTCAAGACCCTCATATTCGTCCAGGTTGACCGAAGTGATTTCAGAAAAATCAACGTCGCCCTCTTTGTTGCGGCGGATGAGTTCTTTATAAGCGCCAACCGGGCTCGAACCCGTAGCCAGACCCAACACGCTGTCGGGTTTGCTGATGATCTGGGCGGCGATGATGTTGGCGGCCTTGCGGCTCAACTCTTCATAATTGTTAACCGTGATAAATCTCATAGTAATGCTCCTTTATTCGTGGGTGTATTTTTCAATGATCTGCTTCATTTCGTCCCAATGGGCTTCCATATCCTCAACCAGTTTCATCTGGGTGTGGCAACGGTCGAGGTTGTGGGTGTCGTAGGCCGTCTTGAAGTAGGTGTCACCGTTGAGGTAGTCGGTCAGGAAACGCATACCGCACTCGACCGTCATCATCTTGGCGCCCTCGGGCATCAGGCGGATTTCGTCGTTGCTCAACAGTCCGCCGCAACCGGTCAGGAAACCGTCGGCATAAACGTCGAACATCTCAAGGTCGATGTTGACCTTCGAAAGGTCTTTCTCGTCTTCGGCGGCCGTGCTGGCACCAAAGCGAATGGAATCACCAAAGTCGGTGACCGAGAAGCCGGGCATAATGGTATCCAAATCGATGACGCACAGTGCTTTGCGGGTCTTGGCGTCGAGCATAACGTTGTTGGACTTGGTGTCGTTGTGGGTTACGCGCAAGGGCAGAATACCCGCCTTGTTGCTGTCCATCAATACCGAGTAGAAGTCTTCGCGCGCTTTGTAGAATTCAATTTCTTTCTGTACCGAAGCGGCGCGGCCGGCAACGTCGTTTTCAACTGCCGCCAGGAAATCTTTGAAACGCTTGGGCGTGTTGTGGAAATCCGGAATGGTCTCGTGCAGCGTTTCTGCCGGGAACTCATTCAGATAATACTGGAACTGACCGAACGCCACGGCGCACTCGTAGAAGTCGCTGGTGTTCTCAGGATGCTCCAGGCACAGCGAATCCTCGATAAAGGTAAACGCGCGCCAATAGTAACCGCGGTTATCCACGTAGGAAGTCTTGCCGTCCTTGGTGTGGATGAGTTCCATAACGCCGCGGGGATTATCGTTTTTCTTGCGAAGGAACGAGGTGACCTTGTCAATGTTTTCAAGCACCTTGTCGGGCTCCTTGAAAACGTCGGTGTTCAATGCTTGGAGTATGTACCGAACCTGAGTACCGTCCTCCAAACGGGTCACGATCAAGAAAGTATCGTTAATATGCCCGTTTCCGTACGGAATACACCCGGTTACCGTACCTTTGAAGTCAAATTGTTGAATACCTTTTAATGTCTGGTCCAAACTAATGATCCTCATTTCTTATCCGCCTTTACATAAAAATTTTAATAGAAAGATTCGTTTTTTCTCACGAATTTAATTCTATTTTAACTTTTTGTATTGACAGTTTCTATAAAAAATAGTAGAATTGTTAGTAAAAAAACGGATTTCGTCCGATTTTTCATAAAAAGGGGGACGTTGCATGGGTCAGGATGCGCAAATTGTTTCGCTGTTAAAGGATTTTTACCGTATTTCGGGAATTCGTGTTTCGATACACGATACCGAGTTTCACGAGATCTATTCTTACCCGAAAGAACTTACGCCGTTTTGCCGCTGTTTGCAGGAAAATCGCGCCGTTCGGGAAGATTGTATTCGGAATGATGCGGCCGCGTTCAACGAGGTGCGCAAAACCGGAAAGGTGTTTGTCTACCGTTGCAAACGCGGACTGTATGAAGCCGTTGCGCCCATTTACCATTTTGGCGTTTTGTCGGGCTACCTGATGATGGGGCAGATCCGCGAAGACGGGGACCAGGCCCTTTTCCATATTCAACAGGTGGCGTTCGGGTGGCTCAAAGACCGTCGACAGGCAACCGAATTGGCAAACGGTGTACGCGCCATTCCGAGAGACCTGATCGATTCCTACATCAATCTTATGACGGTGATTGCCGAAAACCTCACGGGGCAGAACAAACTCTACTTTTTCAACGAGCGGTTGCCGCAGTTGATTCTGGAATACCTCAATCAACACTACGCTTCGCGCATCACGTTGGACCGCTTGTCCAAAAAATTCGGATGTTGTAATTCAACGCTCACCAAATGTTTTCAAAACGAATACGGTCAGACCATCATTGAAAAACTGACCGATATCCGCGTGCAAAAAGCGGCCGAGCTATTATGTAAAAGCCGCTGTTCGATCAAAGAGATTTCAAGCGATTGCGGCTTTTCGGATCAGAACTACTTTTCCAAAGTTTTTTCGAGTAAATACGGTTGTCCGCCCTCGACTTACCGAAAGGAACATGCCCATCGGTAAGAAAGCTTTATTGTTCGGCGGGGAACTTTTCGGTAATTTTGGCGACGGCCTCGTCCAAAAGGCTTTCGGGTACGAGTTCGATGGCGCCGTTGTCGATCATCCGCGCAAGGTTGGGGTCTATAGGCAGACGCCCTAAAAGCGGAACGCCCGTTTCTTCCAAATCGTTAGAACCCGAGCCGAAAATGCGGTGTTCCTTGCCACAGTCGGGGCAACGGAAATAACTCATGTTTTCCACCGTTCCGAGTACCGGAATGTTCATCATCGACGCCATATTGAGCGCTTTTTTCACGATGAGGGACACAAGGTCCTGCGGTGAAGTGACGACGACGGCACACGAAACCGGAATGGATTGGAAAACGGTCAGCGGCACGTCACCCGTTCCGGGGGGACAGTCGATCAAAAGATAGTCCAGATCGCCCCAGACAACGTCGTGCCAGAATTGTTTGACGGCGCCCGCAATTACGGGGCCGCGCCACACAACCGGCGCGTCGGCCGATTCGAGCATCATATTGACCGAAATCACCTTGATGCCCGTGGCGGTTTCGGCGGGCAGAATGCCCAGTTCGTTTTGCATCGCGCGGGACGTGATACCAAAACTTTTCGGCACCGAGGGACCGGTAATGTCGGCGTCTAAAATACCGACCGAGTAGCCTTGACGGCGAAGGGCGACGGCCAACAGAGAAGTGACCATCGATTTGCCGACACCGCCTTTACCGCTCACAACGGCAATCACGTTTTTAATGTTGTTGTATTCTCCGGTCGGCTCGATCAAACTCTCGGGCTGACGCGAAGAACAGTTTTCCTGGCAGGAGGCACAGTTGCCGCCACAGGAATGGGATTCGCTCATGGGGATAACCTTCTTTTCTTATTATAATTGCTTATTTTAGGATACATCCTGTTTTATGGGAAGTCAAGCGATTTCTGTAAAATTTCGTAAAAATCTATAAAATTCGCTAAAACATCGTTTCGACGATCCGATTGCAATCGGGTGGCGAATACCGCCAACAGTCGAGATGATCGCCGTGGAAGAAATATTGCGGCGGTGCGGGCGGCAGGCGGTCGAAACTATCGATAATAATGAGTTTGATTTTCATCTTTTCGGGCAGAATGCTTTTGATGTAAACGCCGGCCTGTTGCCCGACAAAAACGTTTGGCCGCGGCTCGGCAAGACCGGCGAGATTCGGGGTCAGTTCCACAAAAATGCCGTAGTCTTCCACGCTTCGGATCACGCCCGAAACGGTCTGCCCGACCGAAAAGAGTTCGGCGTTTTGGGTCCAGGTACCCAAGAGTTCTTTGTGGGAAAGGGTGATTTTTCCATCACGCGTAATGCTTTTCAGTACGGCGCGGATGTTGTCCCCCACCGAAAAGCGGTCGCTCGGGTGGGTAATGCGCGAGACCGAAATGGCGTCAATAGGCAACAACGCCACGTTGCCGCAGCCGATATCGCAAAAAGCGCCGAAACTTTCCAAATGGGTGATTTTGGCGTCGAGAACGTCCCCCATCGCGTGGGATTCCAATAAGTGTTTGCGGCAAAGTTCCTGCGCGCGGCGGCGCGAAAGCCGCGCATATAAACGCCCGTTTTCATCGGGTAAAATTTCGGTGACCGTAAAACTGACGGGGCGGCCGACGCGGGAAATGAGCGCAATGTCACGCGTGGTACCCTCGCGAATACCGAGTGCGCCCTCTTCGCGCGGGATAATGCCCTGCATACAGCCGAGGTCGACCATCAGATTGTGTTCGGTGTCACAAAGGCGCACCACGGCTTCCAACACCGTTTCGTTGGCCTGCGCGGCGGCTAAGGTCGAGGGTGTAAGTAAATTTCGTTTGTTTTCGTGGGTGGCATACAACCATCCTTCGGGATAATAACCGTTCATATTGTTTCTCGCCTTCCCTTTTTCGATTCTTCTGAAAAATTTTTCTTATGCTTAATATATGCGAAACAGGGCGCAAAAATGAACGGACCAAAAAATTGAAAAGGCGAAAAAGATCTGTTATAATAAAGAAAAAGGAAAAAGGGGGATTTCGCGTGGAAAAGGTACTGATTGGGATGAGCGGCGGCGTCGATTCTTCGGCGGCGGCCGTGGTCCTTCAAAAGGCCGGACACGACGTTTTGGGTGTCACACTCGCGCTTTGCGAAAAATCGGACGAAGCGGCCGTGAGGGACGCGGCGGCGGTCTGTAAAACGCTCGGAATCGAACACCTTGTGCGCGATTACCGCAACGAGTTCGAAGCGGCGGTTGTCGATAATTTTATTGCCGAATACCTCGCGGGGCGCACCCCCAACCCCTGTATTCTTTGTAACGAAAAGATCAAATTCGGGCTGATGGCCGAATTGGCCAAAAACACGGGTTGCACCGCCGTTGCCACGGGGCATTACGCCGTTACGCGAACCGCGGCCGACGGCCGCGTGCTGCTGTGCCGACCGCTCGACCGCCGCAAGGACCAGACCTATATGCTCTGCCGCCTCAATCAGGAACAGCTGAAAATGGCGCGTTTCCCCCTGGCCGACTTCACCAAAGCGCAGGTGCGCGAATTGGCGGGCGAGGCGGGGCTTTCGGTGGCCGACCGCGCCGACAGTCAGGATATTTGCTTTGTGCCCTCGGGCGATTACGCCGCCTTTATTGAAGCGCGTGTGGGTCGGCAACCCACCGGCGAATTCCGCGATCGGGACGGTCGGGTGTTGGGGACCCATCAGGGACTCATCCGCTACACCGTTGGGCAACGAAAAGGACTTGGGATTGCGCTCGGAAAACCCGCGTTTGTGTTGGAAAAGAACATCGGCGGAAATTACGTCGTTTTGGGCGAAGAAGCGGCGCTGTTCCGTCGCCGTGTATATATTGAAGATATCAATTATATTCCGTTTGATACCTTGTCTTCCCCGATGAGGGTCGAGGCAAAACTGCGCTATCGCCAGACCGAACAACCCGCCACGTTGCACCCCGTCGGGGGAACGGCGGCGGTTCTGGAATTCGATGAGCCGCAACGCGCCCCTTCACCCGGGCAAACGGCCGTTTTTTACGATGGGGACGTCGTGCTCGGCGGCGGTACGATTGCGGAAGAAGGAGAAGAAAAATGAACGAGAAAATTGAAACGGTATTAAAGGCGTTAAAGAACAACAAAATGAACGGCATTTACCTGCCCGACCGCGCGGCGGTGTGTGAAAAGGTGCGCGAACTGCTTTTCCCCGGTTGCTCGGTTTCGGCCGGCGGTTCAATGTCGCTTGTAGAGAGCGGTGTTTGGGAAATTTTGAAGGACGAACAATATTGTTTTTTGGACCGTTCGCGCAAAGGACTGACCCCGGAAGAACAACAGGCGGTTTTCCAAAAAACGATTGGTTGCGATTTCTTTTTCTGCTCGGCCAACGCGCTGACCAAAAACGGCGAACTCGTCAACGTTGACGGGCTTTGCAACCGTATCAGCGCCATTGCTTTCGGTCCGAAAAAGGTGATTGCGGTGGTGGGCGTCAACAAGATCGTCGACACGCTTGACGATGCCTTTTTGCGTGTGAAAAAGATTGCCGCCCCCAAAAACACGGTGCGCCTTGGTTGCGATACGCCCTGCCGAACGCTCGGGCACTGTGTGGCGCTCGAAAAGAGTGAAAACCCCGGGATGACCGAGGGTTGTTCGAGTCCGGCGCGCATTTGTATCAACTATCAGGTCACGGCCAAACAGCGCGACCCCGAGCGCATTACGGTACTTCTTTGCGGCGAAGAATTGGGCTATTAAATCGCGTAATGAAATGAAGAAAAGCGGCATATCCTTTCTTGAAGAAAGGGTGTGCCGTTTTTGAAAAAGATAGCCTGTTTTTTGTTGATTATTGGATTGCTGTGGGGATCGCTTTCGGTGGGGGCAACCGAAACCGACGTGGATTTCGAAACGCCGCTGGCCCCGACCGCTTCGGCGGCAGTCGGCCAACCGCTCGAGCTTAAAGCGCGGTCGGTCATTTTGTTGGAGGTGGCGACCGGTACGGTACTGTATGAAGACAACGCCGAAGAGGTACTGCCGCCCGCATCAATTACCAAAATTATGTCGCTTCTCTTAACGATGGAAGCGCTCGACCGCGGTGATTTTACGCTCGAGACGGTATTGACGGCGAGTGAACACGCCTGCAGTATGGGCGGCTCGCAAATTTGGTTGGAACCGAACGAGGCCATGACGGTCGACGACCTTTTGAAGGCAACGGCCATCGCCTCGGCCAACGACGCCACCGTCGTTTTGGGCGAAGCCATTGCCGGCAGCGAAGAGGGGTTTGTGGCGCTGATGAACCAACGCGCCAAAGAACTCGGTATGAACAACACCAATTTTGTCAACGCGACGGGGCTCGATGCCGAAGGGCATTTGACCACGGCGCACGACGTTGCGCTGATGTCGGCCGAACTGCTCAAACACCCCCTCATCAAAAACTATACCACCGTCTGGATGGACAGTTTGCGCGGCGGCGAGAGTGAACTGGTGAACACCAATAAATTGGTGCGTTTTTACGAGGGAACGACGGGGCTCAAAACGGGCACTACCTCGGGCGCGGGGTATTGCCTTTCGGCCTCGGCCAATCGCGGCGGGATGGAACTGGTGGCCGTCGTGATGGGCGGCGAAACGAGTAACGACCGCTTTAACGGCGCCAAAAAACTCTTGGATTACGGCTTTGCCAATTATACGCTTTCGGTGCTCGATGCGGCGCTCGAAAACGGACTCCAACTTTCGGTCGAGGACGGTGTCGAGCGGACGGTGGGACTGATGGCGCCCAAAACGGTCTCGCTTTTAATGAAGAAAACCGAAGCGGGGGCGGTTGAGCGGAAGGTCGTTTTGCCCAAATCCGTAAAAGCACCGCTCAAAAAGGGGCAGGCGGTCGGCCGCGTGGAACTGACGGTCGGCGGCCAAAAGGTGGGCGAGATTCCGATCGAAACGACCGCGGCGGTCAAAAAAATCGGCTTTGGGGTCACGCTCGGGTGGATGCTCAGCGGCTTTTTGTGCACGTAAAGGCCGTATTTTATAAAAAATTCACAAAAAATTTGAAGATTGTCTTTAATAACTCTTGCAATATGGTGCAAAATAATGTAAAATATCCTAAAGGAATTTAGTAAACGGAGGAAACTTCTCGATGGCATTAAAGTTTATTGACAGTTATGCGAAACCGTTTATCCGCGAAAACGACTTGATCGGTCTTGCCACCCAGGTTGAGGCCGCACACAAGGTTCTCCACGCCAAAAACGGCCTTGGAAACGATTTTCTCGGTTGGCTCGACCTTCCCGTCGATTACGACAAGGAAGAGTTCGCGCGCATTGAGGCGGCGGCGCAAAAAATCCGTCAGGATACCGACGTTTTGATCGTCATCGGTATCGGCGGTTCTTATCTGGGCGCGCGTGCGGCAATCGAGTTCTTAAAGGGCCCGTACTACAACGCCGTGCGTGACGGAGTACCCGAGATTTATTTTGCGGGCAACAGTATCAGCGGTTCTACGCTCAACGACCTGTTAAAAATTTGCGAAGGCAAACGCGTTTCAATCAACGTAATTTCCAAATCGGGAACCACGACCGAGCCGGCCGTTGCGTTCCGCGTGTTCCGCCGCTATCTGGAGGAACAGTACGGCGAAGCCGAGGCGGCAAAACGCATTTACTGCACGACCGATAAGGCGCGCGGCACCTTGAAACAGTTGGCCGATGAAAAGGGTTATGAAACCTTTGTCGTTCCGGATGACGTCGGCGGCCGTTTCTCGGTTCTTACCGCTGTGGGTCTTCTGCCCATCGCGGCGGCAGGTGCCGATATTAAAAAATTGATGGAAGGCGCTCAGGCGGCGCGCGAAGAGTACGCCGACCCCGACCTCAGAAAGAACGATTGCTATACCTATGCGGCTTTGCGCAACGCATTTTACCGCAAGGGCAAAGCGGTCGAACTGCTCGTCAGTTACGAACCGCGCTTCGCCTTGATGGCCGAATGGTTCAAGCAACTCTACGGCGAGAGCGAAGGCAAGGACAACAAGGGTCTGTTCCCGGCTTCGGTTATTTTCTCGACCGACCTGCACTCGATGGGTCAGTTCGTTCAGGACGGTAGCCGTATCCTCTTTGAAACGGTGGTCAACATTGCCGACAACGGCAGCGACGTGACCATTCAGGCCGAAGAGGTCGATGGCGACGGGCTCAACTTCCTGGCCGGAAAGCCGATGTCGTTCGTCAATGAAAAAGCCTTTGAGGGAACGGTGCTCGCCCATACCGACGGCGGCGTGCCGAACCTCGTCATTAACGTCGACCGCGCCGATGAAGAAAACCTCGGCCGACTGATCTATTTCTTCGAAAAGGCTTGTGCCATTTCGGGTTATATGTTGGGGGTCAATCCCTTCGACCAACCCGGTGTGGAAAGTTATAAAAAGAATATGTTTGCCCTTTTGGGTAAACCCGGTTACGAGGCCCAAAAAGCCGAATTGGAAAAACGCCTCGGCCGTTAATCGTCTTTTCTTGAAAAAGGAATCACTTGTCGGGCGGTGTTCCGCTTGGCGATGACAATAAAAAGGAGTTGGTATCAATGATTAAAATTATTATCGGGAGAAAAGGTTCCGGAAAGACCAAAAAGTTGGTTGATATGGTCAACACGGCCGCCAAAGAGAGCTTGGGCGACGTTGTTTGTGTCGAAAAAGGCGACACCTTGACCTTCTCGGTTACCCACAGAGCCCGCTTGATCGATGCCGATGCGTACGGTATCGGCGGATATGATGAATACTATGGTCTGTTGTCGGGCATTAAAGCCGGAAACAACGACGTAACGCACATTTTCGGTGACGCAACCCTGCGCATCGGCACCCGCGATTACGAAGCGTTGGCTTCCTTCTTTGCAAGACTCAAGTCGATTGAAGACGTGGAGTTTATCTTCACCGTTTCGGCCGACGAGAGCGAACTGCCCGAAAAGATCTTCACCCTGGCTGAAAAATGCTAAGAGAAAATTGAACACAAAAACCCCGTTCCGATCGGAACGGGTTTTCTTTTTGTCTTGTTTCTTAAAAGAAAAGTGCGCCGGCACCGTAGGTCACAAAAGAGACGATTACAGCGGCCCCCACAACGCCTAAAGCGATGGCGGGGAAAGCGCGGGATAATTTCATATCGAGCATAGCCGCTACTAAAGCACCCGTCCAGGCACCCGTGCCCGGCAGGGGAATGGCTACGAGAATAAACAGACCCCAGAACGCGTAGCGCTGAACAACATCCGATTTCTTTTCGGCGCGGTTTTCAAGCGCGGTGACCACGCGGTCGAGTTTTGGACTCCATCTACGCAGCAAGGCAAAGATTTTCTTAATAAAAATAATAATGAACGGAACGGGAACCAGATTGCCAATCAGCGATACGACGATTGCTACCCAGAAATTGAGTCCGTAACCCACGCCGATGGGAATGGCGCCGCGCAGTTCAATTACGGGGACCATTGAAACCAAAAAGGTGAGCGCTAGTTTCGCAAAATAACTCATTACAAAAACCTCCGCTTAAAACTTTGGCAGGAGGGAAACTCGCGCAGTCAGCCCGAAAATGGTCTTCAGGTATTCGCCAAGGCTCATACCGTCGCGCATGGGCAGATAAATCAGCAGATACGCCAGCGCGGCCAGGGCAATCAGCAACACAATGGTCAAGATTAAAATAGGCAGACGGAAGGCGGGTTTGCCCTCGTCGTCCAATCCGTCTTCGCCGCAGAAGTAGTCTTCTTTTTCGGAAAGAACGTACTCCTCGGTGTAGTATTCGCGGCTGCGCTTTTCGTGTTTGCTGAACGAGAGAAGCGGCTTGCTTAAATCCTCGTTTTCGCCTTCTTCGTTCTGGGCATCGATATAAAGGTCTAACGGAACCTCGGTTTCCTGCGGCTCTTCCGCGGGGCCGCCCGTAATGATGGGGGCCTCTTCCTGCGGCGCTTCGGGGGTTTCTTCCTCGGCCGCGGTTTCGAAAATCGGTTCTTGCACGGTCTCTTCGGGCGCGTCTTCGGACTCTTGGTCGCTCTCCTCGGAGGATTCTTCCGTTTCCGAAGCAATTTCTTCGGCACCCTCTTCGGTTTGCGCTAATTCTTCCGCGACTTCTTCGGCCGTTTCTTCGACAACTTCTTCGGCCGTTTCTTCGAGTGTTTCTTCGAGTGTTTCTTCGGGTTCTTCCGTCGCGGTCGGCTGATTCTCGGGAATCATACTCAACTCCGCCACGTAAGAGTGAATCAGGTTTTCCATAATGGATTTGCGCACGTGCTTGTTATCGGTCAACAGAATAATGGCCTGCGGGCCGCTTTCAATAATACAACCGCCGAAATAACCCTCGGGCGAAACGAGCGGGGTGGCGCCCTCCATAATTTTTACTTCGGTATCGCTGTCCAATCCGTAGGCGGCGGCATCGGCCACAACCAACGGTCGGTTGACCGAGCGCGCAACCGTTTCAATCAAACCGTCGCTGCCAAAGAGAGAACCGCAGACCAAAATCACGCGGCTGCGCGAAACGGCACGGGCCAGAAAATGCGCAAGGCTTTTGCGGTCGGTTGCCTTTTCGGTCAACAGTCGCATCCGACAGCATCCGCAAAGATTGAATTCCATTTCGAAGTCGGTGTTGATTTGATAGTACAAAACATCAACTTTTACATTTTGAAACATAACAGAGGGTTCCTTTCTATGATATTGCAAAAAGTTTTAAGAATCGGCCGCGTCGTTTTCGACCGATAGCGTGGGGATTTTGTAAAGAGGATTTAGGCTTCGATGGACGGGAAATCGTCCTCCTTTTTGGCGAACGGGTCAATCATCGAATAGGTGGTCGACTGAATGGCGCGTTCAATGAGCGGTTCGATGTCCAACCCCTTCTCGGCTTCCTCGCACTGACCGGGTTTTGGCTTGGTGTGCGGATGCTTGGGGGTAAAGACAGTGCAACAATCTTCATACGGCTGAATCGAAATATCAAAGGTATCGATCTTGCGCGAAACCGCAATAATCTCCTCCTTGTCGTTGCCGATGAGCGGCCGCAGGACGGGAATGGTCGAAACCTCGTCGGTAGCGGCAATGGCGGGTAAGGTCTGGCTGGCCACCTGGCCGAGGCTTTCGCCCGTAATGAGTGCCAGACAATTATTATCGGCCGCAATGCGCGAAGAAATACGCATCATCATACGGCGCATAATGAGTGTAAAATAATCCTCGGGGCAATGTTCGCCGATTTGTTCTTGTATCTCGGTAAAGGGAACGACCGCCAAGCGAATGACACCGCTGTACTGCGCCACCTTGCCCAAAAGGTCGCGTACCTTTTGTTCGGCGCGTGCGCTCGTGTACGGGGGACTGGCAAAGTGAATGGCGTCGAGCATCAGACCGCGTTTGGCCATGGTCCAGGCCGCAACAGGACTGTCAATACCGCCCGAAATGAGAATGGCGGCGTGACCCGAAGTGCCGACCGGAAGTCCGCCCGCGCCGCGCAACTGACCCGCGCGGATATAGGCGGCATAATCGCGGATCTCTACCGTAATCACCTCGTCGGGGTGGTGCACGTCAACGCGCAGGTGCGGGAAAGCGCGCAAGAGCGCGGCGCCCACCTCGGCGCAAATCTCGGGGGATTTTAAGGGAAACCGTTTATCCGAACGCTTGGCCTCGACCTTAAAGGTGCGAATATTCTCCATCGTTTCTTTCAAATAAAGCGGCGCTTTCGAAAGAATATCGTCCATATTCTTTTCGCACACACAAGCGCGGCTGAACGCGGCAATACCGAAGATTTTTTTCATTCGGCAGAGTGCCTCTTCAAAATCAAAATCCTCGGATTTGGGTTCAATATAAAGGGTCGATTGCGCCTTGCGAATTTCAATCTCGCCCAAGCCGCGCAGTCGGCGGCGGATACTTCCCGCCAGGGCCGATTCAAAATTCCCGCGGTTAAGTCCTTTGAGGGCAATCTCTCCGTCTTTAATCAGTAAAATCTCTTTCATTTTCAGTAGGCCTTTCGCATGGTTTTGGTAATCTCGGCTAACGCCTCGAGCGTAGCGTCAATTTCCTCTTTGGTGGTTTCGCGGCTGAAACTCAAGCGTAGCGCACTGTCCACGCGGCGCGCGGTCAGTCCGCTTTCTAAAAGAACGGTACTGCCTTTTCCTTTGGCACAGGCGCTTCCCGAAGAAACGCAAATGCCGCGCTCGTTCAACGCGTTCAAAAGCACCTCCGAGCGGTACCCCGTCACCGAAACGTTCAGAATATAGGGCAAACACCCGTCGGGCGAGTTGATTTCAATGCCGTCTGTTGCCGCAAAACGCGCGCGCGCATAATCCCAGAGTTCCTGGGTTTTGGGCAGTTGAATTTCGGGTTTGGGCAGTTCTTTCAAGGCGCCGTAAAGGCTTGCAATCAAGGGCAGCGACTCGGTGCCCGAGCGCAGATTTCCTTCCTGACCGCCGCCGACTAAGTAGGGCGGCAGATGGGTGCCTTTTTTGACGTACAAAAGGCCGACGCCCTTGGCGGCGTGAACCTTGTGGCCGCTGGCCGACAACAGGTCGACCCCTAATTTATCGACCGAAACGGGCATTTTGCCGAATGCCTGAACGGCATCGCAATGCAAGAGCGCGGGTGCACCCACGCGGCGAATCGCCTCGGCCGCGGCGCGCACGGGTTGAATTGCCCCCGTTTCGTTGTTGACAAGCATCATGCTGACGAGAACCGTGTCGGTGGTAATGGCTTGGCGCACGGCTTCGGTCGAAACACAGCCGCCCGCTTCCGGACGAAGGCGGATAATTTCAAAACCTTCGGTTTCCAGGCGGTCCATCGCCGCCGTGACCGAGGGGTGTTCAATGGTGGTCGTTACAATGCGCCGTCCGCGCTTTTTGCCTTTTCGCGCGGCGCCGAAAATGGCGGTGTTGTTGGCCTCGGTACCGCTGCCGGTGAAGACGATTTCATCATCGCGGCAATGAAGTGTGTTTGCCGCGGCCGCACGCGCCTTGTGTAAAAGTGTTTCGGCTTCCAACCCCAACGCGTGGCGCGAGGAGGGGTTGCCCCAAACGGTCGTTAAGGCGTGGTTCAGATAGGAAACGGCCGTTTCACACGGCTTGGTCGTGGCGCTGTTATCTAAATAAATCAAAGGCTTCAAGTTAACCCTTCCTAAAAATACAATTATACAGATATATTATACTATATACTCCCGCAAAAAACAATACCGAAAATCACCTTTCTTTTCAACTTGTCAAGCGGTTCGGCTTGTGATAAAATGAGGGGAAAGAAGAAAAAAGAGATGATGATTTTTGAAACAAAACCGTTTGCAAAAAATAATAGAGACGTTGCCCGAAAAAACGGCGGCACTCGTCACAAGCGCCGCGGCACGGCGATACCTGACGGGCTTTGCCTCCTCGGCGGGCGTGGTGGTCGTCACCTACGCGGGCGGCTGGTTCTTCACCGATTTTCGTTACATTGAAAAAGCGCGGCAGACCGTTACGAGTTGCGCGGTGGTTGAAGCCAAAAAGACCGCCCAACAGGTCGGGGAACTTCTGAAAAAACAGGGTGTTGAGAGTCTTCTCGTCGAAACGCGCGACCTGTCGGTTTCGGCCTTTGAAGATTGGCAGAAAAAATTGCCCGAAATAAAACTTTTGAACGAGGATACGCTCGACCGAAAACTCGCGCAACTGCGCGCCGCCAAAGACGGGGAGGAACTTTCTTTGATTCGCGCCGCGCAACAGATTACCGATGCCGCGTTTTCCCACATTTTAACCGTGATCAGGGAAGGGAAAACCGAGCGCGAAATCGCCTTGGAACTCGAATTTTTTATGCGCCAAAACGGTAGCGAGGGCGTCGCTTTTGATACCATTGCCGTTTCGGGCAAAAACAGTTCTCTGCCCCACGGGGTGCCGAGCGAAAAACCGCTTGAAAAAGGTGATTTTTTAACCATGGATTTCGGCGCCGTCTACGGCGGCTACTGCTCGGATATGACCCGAACGGTGGCAATCGGCACCGTCGACGACGAGCAAAAACGCGTGTATGAAACGGTGCGCCAAGCCCAAGAGGCCGCCTTTCAAACCCTTCGCGCCGAGGTTTCGGGCAAAGCGGTCGACCGCGCCGCACGTGCGGTCATCGAAGCGGCGGGTTACGGCGAGGCGTTCGGGCATAGTCTGGGGCACAGCGTCGGCCTTGAAATTCACGAATTTCCCGTGGCCGCGCCCTCGGCCGAAACCCCTCTGCCCAAGGGCACCGTCCTCACGGTTGAACCGGGCATCTATCTGCCCGAGCGTTTCGGTGTTCGGATTGAAGATATGGTCTTTATAACCGAGGAAGGGTATGAAAACTTAACCAACAGTCCCAAAGAACTCATCATTCTTTAAGAAAAGCGTGAAAATCTACGGATTTTCGCGCTTTTTTCGTCCCTTTTTCTTGACAAACGAGGGGTATAATCGTATAATTGTATACAATCATACAAAAATTCATATATACTTATATACCCGAAAGGAAAAAGCACTATGTTGGAATTGTCGCACAAGACAAATCTGTTGGAACAAGACACCTACAAATATTCGTTGCAGGACGTTGAAGAACCCAACCTGTACCGCGATTTTTACAGTTACGAGGGCGTACCCGCCGTGGCCTTTAACCATCGCCGCGTGCCGATGGGTATGCCGCAGGATATCTGGATTACCGATACCTCTCTCAGGGACGGTCAGCAGTCGGTCGAACCCTACACAGTCGAACAGATTGTCAAAATCTTTCAGTATCTCTCGAAACTCAGCGGCCCCTACGGCATTATCCGCCAGACCGAGTTTTTCGTCTACAGCAAAAAAGACCGCGAGGCGCTTGAAAAATGCCAGGCGTTGGGACTCAAATTCCCCGAGATCACGACCTGGATTCGCGCCAACCGCGAGGACTTTAAGTTGGTGCGCGATTTAGGAATACGCGAAACGGGTATTTTGGTTTCGTGCAGCGACTATCACATTTTCAAAAAGTTAAAAATGTCGCGCAAACAGGCGATGGAACATTACCTCGCCGCCGTGAGCGACGCGTTTGAGGCCGGCGTTATGCCGCGTTGTCACCTCGAAGATATCACCCGCGCCGATTTTTTGGGCTTTGTGGTGCCCTTCGTCAACGAACTGATGAAAATGTCGCGCGAGGCGGGCATTCCCGTGCGCATCCGCGCTTGCGATACGATGGGTATGGGCGTCCCGTATTCCGAGGTTGCGCTGCCGCGCAGTGTACCGGGCATTATTTACGGTTTGCAACACTATTCCGACGTTCCGAGCGAAATGCTCGAATGGCACGGTCACAACGATTTCTATAAGGCGGTCAGCAACGCTGCAACGGCCTGGCTCTACGGCGCCTCGGGTGTCAACTGTTCGCTTCTCGGCATCGGGGAGCGCACGGGCAACGTGCCCCTGGAGGCGATGGTGATGGAATACGCTTCCTTGCGCGGCTCGCTCGACGGAATGGACACCTCGGTCATCAGCGAGATTGCCGAGTTCTTCGAAAAGGAGATCGGCTATCAGATTCCGCCGATGACCCCCTTCGTCGGCCGAAACTTTAACGTGACCCGCGCGGGCATTCACGCCGACGGCCTTTTGAAGGACGAGGAAATTTACAACATCTTCAATACCGAAAAAATTCTTAACCGTCCCGTTTCGGTGCTGATCGGCAAAACGTCGGGTCTGGCGGGCATTGCCTACTGGATCAACCAGAACTATAAACTCACGGGCGACGATATGGTCGACAAGCGCGACCCGCTCGTGGTCGCCCTCAAGGAATGGATCGACCTTTCGTATGAAGACGGCCGACAGACCACCCTTTCCAATATGGAATTAGAGCAGAAGATTGCCGAATTGTCGGGCGGCAAATACAAACGATAAGGAGAAACCTATGATACAACATAAGACCGTGTCCCTGGCCGACCAAGTGTTCGAACAGTTGGAGTTCGACGTGTTGAGTGGCAAATACCAACGCGGCGACGTTCTGACCGAGAACAAACTCTGCGCAGAAATGGGCGTTAGCCGAACCCCCGTGCGCGAAGCGCTTCGCCGCCTGGAACAGGAACATTTGATTGAGGAAACGTCCAAGGGAAGCGTTGTAATCGGTATCACCGAGGACGATTTGCGCGATATTTTCCTGCTTCGGGAAAAAATCGAGTGTCTGGCCGCGCGCCGCGCCGCCGAGACGGTCAACGCCGAGGGGCTCGACCGCCTGCGTGAAGTGATGGAACTGCAGGAGTTTTACCTCAACCGCCACGATGCCGACCAAATTAAACAGATGGACAACCGTTTTCACGATATGATCTACCGCCTGTCGGGCAGTATGACCTTTTTCGACGTGTTGAAACCGCTGCACAAAAAGGTGCAGAAATACCGCCGCGCCGCCGTTGCCAACGGTTCGCGCGCCGCCGCTTCGGTCGAGGAACACCGCGCCCTCTTTGAGGCGATTGCCGCTCACGACGGTGACCTTGCCGCCGAGCGCATGACCGTACACATTCAAAATGCTTATAACCATATTGCAAGAAAGGACTAAGAACGATGGGTTATACGATTGCACAAAAAATTATTAAAGAACACCTTTTGAGCGGGGAAATGGTTCCGGGAAGCGAAATCTCGCTTCGCATTGACCAGACCCTCACCCAGGACGCCACGGGTACGATGGCCTACCTCGAGTTTGAAACGATGGGGCTTGACCGCGTCAAGACCGAGCGGAGTGTGGCCTATATCGACCACAATACGCTTCAATCGGGTTTTGAGAACGCCGACGACCACCGCTATATTCAGTCGGTGGCTGAAAAACACGGCATCTATTTCTCCCGTCCCGGAAACGGTATCTGCCATCAGGTACATTTAGAGCGCTTCGGCAAACCGGGTAAAACCCTCATCGGCTCGGATAGCCACACCCCCACGGGCGGCGGTATCGGTATGCTCGCGATGGGTGCGGGCGGATTGGACGTTGCCGTAGCCATGGGCGGCGGTGCCTACTTTATCACCTGCCCGAAAATGTACAAGGTGGAACTCAAAGGCCGCCTGAAGCCCTTTGTTACCGCCAAAGATATCAGCCTTGAAATTCTGCGCCTTTTGTCGGTCAAAGGCGGTGTTGGCGCCGTGATCGAATGGGGCGGCGAGGGCATTCAGTACCTCTCGGTTCCCGAACGCGCCACCATCACCAATATGGGTACGGAACTGGGCGCTACGACCTCGATTTTCCCGTCCGACGAAGTGACCAAAGCGTTTTTGGAGGCCGAGGGCCGCGGCCAGGATTACGTTCCGCTGGCTTCCGACCCCGACGCCGTTTACGATAAGGTCATCACCATCGATTTGGATACTCTGGAACCGCTTATCGCCTGTCCCCACAGTCCCGACAACGTCGTGACCGTCGCTTCCTTAAAAGGAACACGGGTCGACCAGGTCTGTATCGGTTCTTGTACCAACTCCTCGCTTCTCGATATGCTTAAAGTGGCCGCCCTTTTGAAGGGCAAGACCATTTCGCCTTCGGTCAGCCTTTCGATTTCGCCCGGTTCCAAACAGGTGCTGACGATGTTGGCCGATTGCGGCGCTTTGACCGATATTCTCGCCTCGGGTGCGCGTCTTTTGGAATGCGCCTGCGGACCGTGTATCGGTATGGGATTCTCGCCCAATTCGGCGGGTGTTTCCCTGCGTACCTTTAACCGCAACTTCGAGGGTCGAAGCGGTACGGCCGACGCCGGCGTCTACCTCGTTTCGCCCGAAACGGCGGTTGCCGCGGCCTTGACGGGCGAAATTACCGACCCGCGCTTGTTGGGCGATATGCCTGCGGTTCAAATGCCCGAAAACTTTGTTATTAACGACACGGCGGTCATTCCGCCGGCCTCGCCCGAGACGGCCGACAGCGTTGCCGTTTTGCGCGGCCCCAACATTAAACCGTTCCCGACCGCCCACGCGGTTGAGGACGCCCTCACGGCCGAGTTGGCCTTAAAGGTGGGCGACAATATCACGACCGACCACATTATGCCGGCCGGTGCCAAGATTTTGCCCTACCGTTCCAACATTCCCCATTTGTCGCAGTTCTGCTTCGGCGTTTGCGACAAATCTTTCCCCGAACGCGCCAAAGCGCTCGGCAAGAGCATTGTCGTGGGCGGCAGCAACTACGGTCAGGGTTCTTCGCGTGAACACGCGGCGCTCGTGCCGATGTATCTGGGCGTTCGCGTCGTCATCGCCAAGAGTTTTGCGCGAATCCACGTCGCCAACCTCATTAACGCGGGTATTATGCCGTTGACCTTTGCCAATGCCGAGGATTACGACCGCCTCAACCAGGGCGACACCCTCTCGCTTGTCGATATCTTTGCCGGAATGGACCGTGGTGAAATTATCCTCAAAAATGAAACGAGCGGGGAAGAAATGAAACTTTCTTGCGACTTTACTTCTCGTCAAAAAGCCATCTTAAAGGCGGGCGGCCTGCTTGCCTATACCAAAAAAGGAGAATAATTATGGAACAGTACATTGAATCCGCAGTAGCGCAATTCCGCACCATTCTCACCGAGCAGATTGCCCGTCAGCAACGAATGGAACAGGAGAAGAAGTTTACCGACTACGAAAAACTCGATAAAATCATCATCGGTATTTGCGGCGGCGACGGCATCGGCCCGATTATTTCGGCCGAGTCGGAACGCTTGTTGCAGTTTATCTTAAAAGATGAAATTGCGGCCGGCAAAATCGAACTGCGCACCATCGAGGGACTTACGATTGAAAACCGTATCGCCCATAACAAGGCGATTCCCGACGACGTTCTGGCCGAAATCAAGGCTTGTAACGTGGTGCTGAAAGCCCCGACGACCACGCTCAAGGGCGGCACGCTGGAGAGCGCCAACGTGGCCATGCGCCGCGAGTTGGACCTTTATGCCAACGTTCGTCCCGTAGCCGTTCCGAGCGACAACATCGACTGGACCTTCTTCCGTGAGAACACCGAGGGTGAATACGTGCTCGGAAGCCGCGGCGTTGAAATTCCCGACACCCTGGCCTTCGACTTTAAGGTCACCACCTACGAGGGTACCCGCCGAATCGCCCGCGCGGCCTTTGAGTATGCGCGCAAAAACGGCAAGACCAACGTAGCCATCGTCACCAAGGCCAACATTATGAAAAAGACCGACGGCACCTTCTCGGAACTCTGCCACGAAGTTGCCAAGGATTATCCCGAAATCACGGCCGAAGACTGGTACATCGATATTATGACGGCCAACCTCGTCAACGAGCGCGTCCGTTCCAAGTTCCAGGTTTTCGTTCTGCCCAACCTCTACGGCGATATCATCACCGACGAAGCCGCACAGTTGCAGGGCGGCGTCGGTACGGCGGGCAGCGCCAACATCGGCGACGAATACGCCATGTTCGAGGCCATTCACGGCTCGGCACCGCGTATGATCGAAGAGGGCCGCGGCGCCTACGCCAACCCGACAAGTATGTTCAAGGCAACCGAAATGTTGTTGCGCCATATCGGTTTTACCGACAAGGCCGACAAACTCGATAAAGCACTCACCTATTGCACCGAAACCGACCCCAAATTTGTCATCACGGGCCGTAGTGACGGTGCCACGGGCGCCGAATTTGCCGACTATCTGATGGAAACGATCGAGAAAATGGCATAAAAAGAAAGTACGGGTGGACCCTGTGTGCCCACCCTTTTTTTATCCCCAAAAGGCATCAATATTGTTTTTCGTAGGGGCGGGCGCCCTCGACCGCCCGTAAAAATTTTCGAAAACGAATTTGTTGTAGGGACGGGCCTTTCGGACTGTCCGTGCATAAAAAAACACCGCCTGTATCAAACAGACGGTGTTTTGTTGTTCTGATTAGTCGTGCTTTCTGAAGCCGCGACGGTCTCTGCCGCGACCGCCATCACGACGGGGGCGGGGAGCTTCGTCGGCATCGTCTTCGACAACGGCGCCGTTGACCTCTACGAGCGCATCTCTGCGCGAGAGGTTGATACGTCCCTGATCGTCGATCTCGGTGACCTTTACCATAACCTGGTCGCCAACCGAAACAACGTCTTCGACTTTTTCAACGCGCTTTACGTCGAGCTTCGAAATGTGAACGAGGCCCTCTTTACCGGGAGCGATCTCTACAAAAGCACCAAAGGTCATCAAACGGGTGACGCGGCCGCTGTAGATTGCACCGATCTCGGGATCGTTGGCAATGAGGTCGATGATGTCGATGGCTTGTTTGGCTTTGTCGATATCGAGGCCCGCAACGTATACGTGGCCGTCTTCCTCAATGGTGATTTCGCAAGAGCACTGCTCTTGAATCGACTGAATGATCTTACCCTGCTTGCCGATAACGTCGCCGATCTTGTCGGGGCTGATGACGGTGGTCAGCATCTTGGGTGCATACTTCGAAAGTTCAGCTCTCGGCTCGGCAATACACTTGAGCATAACGTCGTCGAGAATGTAAAGTCTTGCCTTGCGGGTCTTCTCGAAAGCTTCCTTGATGATTTCGGGGGTCAGACCGTGTACTTTCAGGTCCATCTGAATGGCGGTGATACCGTTGTGGGTACCGGCTACCTTAAAGTCCATATCGCCGTAGAAGTCTTCCAGACCCTGAATGTCAACCATGGTCATAAAGTCGCCGTAAACGCCTTCATCCCCGGTAATCAAACCGCAGGAAATACCGGCTACGGGAGCCTTGATCGGAACACCGGCTGCCATCAACGCGAGGGTCGAACCGCAGATGGAACCCTGCGAGGTCGAACCGTTCGAGGACAAAACCTCGGATACGACACGAATGGCATAGGGGAAATCTTCCACACTCGGGATTACCGGCAACAGTGCGCGTTCTGCCAGAGCACCGTGACCGATTTCGCGACGGCCGGGGCCGCGCGAGGGCTTGGTTTCGCCAACCGAGTAGGAGGGGAAATTGTAGTGGTGGATATAGCGCTTGGACGTATCTTCATCCAAACCGTCCAACTTCTGGGCTTCGCTCATGGGAGCGAGGGTTGCAATCGAGAGTACCTGGGTCTGACCGCGGGTGAACATACCCGAACCGTGGGTACGGGGCAACAGGTCCACTTCGGCGGCCAAGGGGCGGATTTCGTCGATGCCGCGGCCGTCAACGCGCTTGTGCTCGTTTTTGAGCCAATCGCGAACGATGTGCTTCTGAATCAGGTACATAATCTCGTCGAGTTTTGCTTCCTGACCCTCGAACTGCGCGTCGTACTTCTCGTGAACGGCGTTGTAGATGGGCAGAAGTGCCGCATCGCGAACGGTCTTATCGTCGGTATCGAGCGCTTTCTTTACGTCTTCGATGCAGAATTCTTCAATCTCGTTGAAGATGACCGGATCGGGATTGCTCGATTCGAACGCAAACTTCTCTTTACCGATTTCGGCAACAATGCCGTTGATGAACTGAACGATCTCCTGGTTGACCTTGTGACCGGCCATAATGCAGTCGAACATCACGTCGTCGGGAATTTCGTTACCGCCGGCTTCGATCATCGCCACCAAATCGGCGGTCGAAGAAACGGTCAGGGTCAGATCGGTCTTGGCACGCTCTTCCAAGGTCGGGTTGATGACGATCTCACCGTCCACAAGACCAACCGAGGTGCTGGCAATCGGACCGTCCCACGGGATATCGGAAACAGCGATAGCGGCCGAAACACCAATCGCCGCCGTGATTTCGGGCGAGCAATCGGGGTCTACCGACATAACGGTGGCAACCACCGAGCAATCGTTGCGCATATCCTTGGGGAACAAGGGGCGGATCGGGCGGTCGATACAACGCGACGAGAGGATCGCCTTCTCGCTGGCGCGACCCTCACGGCGCTGGAACGAGCCGGGGAAACGACCTACCGAATACATTTTTTCTTCAAAATCGACCGAGAGGGGGAAGAAATCAATTCCCTCGCGCGGTTTTGCCGAGGCCGTTACGGTACACAGAACACTGGTCTCACCGTAGGAAGCCATAAAAGCGGCGCTGGCAAGTCCTGCCATTTTACCGGTTTCCAATTTGAACGGACGGCCGGCAATGGTGGTTTCATAAACCTTGTAGTTTTCAAACATTCTTTTCAATCTCCTTTTCTTCGGGAGTTCTTTACATTTAGCAATAAATCCGACATCGCCCCGCGGCGCGGTGCCCGATTTACCGCTAAAACGCAAATGCTCCCTTTTTTTACAACAAAACAGACCGAACAGGTGCTCGGTCTGTTTTCTTTGTACTTACTTACGGATACCTAAACGCTTGATGATCGAACGGTATCTTTCAATGTCGTTCTTCTGCAAGTAGGCCAAGAGGTTTCTTCTGTGACCAACCATTTTCAGAAGACCACGGTGCGAGTGGTTGTCCTTCGGATGCTGACGCAGGTGCTCGTTCAACTCGTTGATACGGGTGTGGAGCAGTGCGATCTGAACCTCGGGGGAACCGGTGTCGCCCTCGTGAACAGCGTACTCAGCGATAATCTGCTGCTTGAGTTCTTTCGTCATTGTTCATTCACTCCTTTTTTCATATTCGCCGTAATCCGAGCCAAAGGCCTCAGAGTGATCCGCCGTGTGGCAGACGCCAAAAGCACAGAAAACGGTAGCCTACATAGTATATCACAATCATTTCAAAAAGTAAAGCACTTTTTTTCGCGCGGTTTCTCTTGCGGCAAAGCCTAGAAAATGATATAATAAAAAGCAGAGAAAAGAGGGATTGTCGGTGAAATTGATTCTTTGTAAAGAAGACCAAAACGGACTGATGTTTTTTGGAAAAAGATTAAGTCTTGACGCGGTACTGCGCCAAAAGATTTTAGAACTTGTCGGTGCGGGAAAACTGTGTGTGACAGAATACACCGCGCGTCAGTTTGAATCGCGCGAGCGCCTCTTTGTTTGTGAAGATTTTTCGGCGGCCGAGAGAGCGGATTTCTGCTTTGCCGAAATGGCGGCGCCGCCCATTGAAGCGGCAGAAGAACTTTACGTTTACTCGTGGAACCGCCGTTACCCTGCCGATAGTTTTCTCGATATGAAAAAGGTGGAAGCCGATTTTAAGGTTGTTCGAACCGAAGAATTCGTCGGTTCTTCCCACCCGAAAATTACCCTAACGGTCTATAAAAGAAAGGGAGCGGAAGAATGAAAGACAAAAAACAGTTGATTCGCTGGGCGATACGCGTTCTGGTGATCGTAATCGTTCTGTTCATCGTGCGGCAGGGCCGCGAGACTCAAAAGCCGACCGATACTTCTTCTGTGCCGTCGGTTTCAGATACGGCCTCAACGCCGAGTGTTTCCCTTTCCGAAATCCCCGCGTGGAAGGATTCGCCTTTTGCGGTACTAAATAATAATGTACCCGAATTTCGTGAAAAAGAACTGACGACAAAAGCCTATGAAGAATATTCACCGCTCGACCAACAGGGGCGTTGCGGCGTGGTCAAGGCCTGTCTTGGCAAAGAATTGATGCCCAAAGCGGGGGAAAAGCGCGGCAGTATCAGCAGCATTAAACCCACCGGTTGGGTTCAGGCGTTTTACGACCACGTGTCGGGTCAGGCACTTTATAACCGTTGCCATCTGATCGGTTGGCAACTATCAAGCGAAAACGCCAACCGCAGCAACCTCATTACGGGGACACGCTATTTGAACGAAACGGGTATGTTGCCGTTTGAAAATATGGTGGCCGACTATATCCGCGAAACGGGCAACCACGTCGCCTACCGCGTCACCCCGATTTTCGAGGGCGACAACCTGGTGGCAAGCGGTGTTCAGATGGAGGCGCAATCGGTCGAAGACAACGGCGAGGGCATTTGCTTTAACGTCTACTGTTATAATGTTCAACCCCGCGTGGAAATTGATTATAAAACCGGAAAAAGTCACGAGATTTCATAAACCGGGGGGTCTTGATTTTTTCGTGTTGATAAGGTATAGTAAACGAGGACTGCCTACTTATAAAGAAAGGAATGCGGATTCGCGAAAAGAACAATGAGCTTAAAAAGAGAACTTAAAAACCTTATGGGCAAAATCTTTCAGGCCAACTGGTACCCCAATAAAAAAATCTTGTTGGAGAGCGTTCCGGACCTGAGTTGCCAGAGTTATCCGGTGTTTGAGTATTTGTTGGAACACGGATTTAATCGCGAATACAAACTAATCTGGTTTGTATACGATAAAAAACAGTTCAAGGATATGCACATAAAAAACGTGTCTTTTCAGAACTTTGAACCCAAAAATATTTTTGAAAAGATACAGCGTTTTTATACCTTGTGTACCGCCCGCGCCATTTTATATGACCATCGGTATATCGGCAAGATTTTTGAGAAACAGTTGTTGATCTTTTTGCGCCACGGAACCTTTATCAAATCGCGCCTGCTTCACGCGAAAGAGGACGAAGTGAACGAAAGCGACCTGTTTGTCAATACCGGCGTCTTTTTTGACGAGATTGATTCCAATCAATTGAGAATTCCAAAGGAAAACGCAATACATACCGGTTTCCCGAATGATGATTATTTGTTTGAAACCAAGGATTATGCCAAAATAATGTTCCCCGAAGAGGATTACGACAAAATCATTCTCTGGATGCCGACCTTCCGACAACACAAGGCCAAGACCGAAAACGGTCAGCGAATTGATTCGAAATTTGATTTTCCGTTGGGACTTCCCTGTCTTTATTCCAAAGAAGATTGCGAAGAGGTTAACCGCATTTTGAAGGAAAACCGAATTTTGTTGGTCTTAAAGCCCCATCCCGCACAGGATTTGTCCTTTATCAAAGATTTTGATCTGGAAAACTTTAAGGTTCTCTACGACAAAGACGTGGAAGCCAAGGGGATTCAGTTGTATCAATTCCTCGGCTCGACCGATGCGATGATTACCGACTACTCTTCGGTATATTATGATTACTTGTTAACCGAAAAGAGTATCGGATTGACGATTGACGACTACGAGGAATATGCCGAAACGACGGGATTTGCCGTCGACTATTTCAAGATGATTATCGGCCACTATATGAAGAGCAAGGACGAAATGGTCGAGTTTGTTCTTTCGGTAGCCAAAGGGGAAGACCCTCTGAAAGAAAAGCGCAAAGAAATTACGAAAATGGTTTATGATTATCCCGATAACCGTTCGACCGAACGTGTGGTCAACGAGATGATGAAACACTTAAAGGAACGTTATTCTTAAAGCAGAGGAGAAACGTGATGAACAGAGCAGACGTTTACGTTGTCGGCGCAGGACTTTGCGGCGCCGCCATTGCCCGCGTGTTGGCGGAAGGCGGAAAGAAAGTGCATATTTTCGAACAGCGAGATCATATCGGCGGTAATATGTATGACTATGTGGATGAGCACGGTATTTTGGTTCACAAATACGGTCCGCATACGTTTCATACCAACCAAAAAGAACTGTATGACTTTATGGAACGTTTTGGCGAGTGGGAACCCTATCGATTGACCTGCGGCGCCGAAATCAACGGGAAATGCACTCCGACCCCCTTTAACTTTCAAACGGTTGATGACTTTTTCGACGGGGAAAAGGCCGCAAAAATTAAGGAACGGTTTGCGGCGGCGTTCCCGGGCAGAACCACCGTGACGGTAACCGAGGCGCTGGATTCTTCCGAACCCGAAATTCGCGAATATGCGCAGTTTTTGTTTGATTACGACTACAGCTTGTACACTGCAAAACAATGGGGTGTTTCGGCGGCCGAAATCGACCCGAGCGTGTTAAAACGCGTTCCGTTGCGTCTCGGGTACGAGGTGGGCTATTTTGAGGATACCTATCAGGTAATGCCCAAAGTCAGTTACACAACGTTTTTCGAAACGTTGCTGGATCACCCGAACATTACGGTGGAACTGGGTGTAGATGCGCTTACGCGGTTGACGGTGTTGCCGCAAAGCGGCAAAATCGCCGTAGACGGTAACGAGGATTGCCTGGTCGTTTATACCGGACCGCTCGATAGTTTGTTAAACCTCAAATACGGTCAACTGCCGTATCGCAGTCTGCGGTTTGAATGGCATTACGAGGAAATTGAAAGTAAACAGGATATGCCCGTGGTTGCCTATCCGCAAGCCGAAGGTTTTACAAGAATTGTCGAGTATAAGAAGTTACCGTACCAAGAAGTGCGCGGCACCACCTATGAAGTGGAATATCCGTTGCCGTACGTGGCCGGACGTGAACAGGAACCGTACTACCCTGTGCTGACCAAGGAAAGTCAGAAACAGTATGAACAG
Organism: Acutalibacteraceae bacterium; assembly: GCA_045545515.1. Lineage (GTDB taxonomy): Bacteria > Bacillota > Clostridia > Oscillospirales > Acutalibacteraceae > UBA737. The sequence continues at coordinate 107,228 of JAZQBA010000017.1, read as the reverse complement.
TATTCGAAAGAGGCCGCCGCCTTTGAGAATTTGTTCTTGTGCGGAAGATTGGCTGATTTCAAATATTACAATATGGATCAGGCCCTGGAAACGGCATTGGCTACGGCCAAGAAAATTTTAGAACAATAAAAAAGCAGTCCAACGGGCGAGGGCCCCAAGGACTGCTTTTTTATTTCTTAAAAATTAAAAACCGCGGCGGACGTAATTTTTCTGCGAATTTTCGGAGCGCACAACGTGTAAGCGCTTTCTGCGGCAATAGGCAAAAAAGCGCTCTTCCAGGGCGGCAATACGGTCTTCGTGAAGAAGGGCCCACAGGGTAACTGCCACCAAAGCGATCTCGAAAAGGGTTGTCATTGTAGCACCAAAAGTCATGTCGTTTTCCTCCGCCGAACATTTGTTCGTTTTCTGTAATCTTATTATAGCAGTGCCGTTTTCATTTGTCAAGCACTTTTTTCAATTTTTATTCTAAAAAAACCACAGTCCAAAAGTCGGGACTGTGGTTTTTGTTTGAAAACTTTTTTATTTCGGCGGAAAAATCGCGTTTATTGCGCGTCAAAGCGTTCGCAACAAACGTCGGGCTTTTCGGCGGGAACGGGTTTTTCGGCGGGTGCCGTGGCGTCCCCGAGTCCCGTGGTTTCCGAGAAGACGGCGTTCTGGGTCACGGCGTTTACGGCGTCGGTCGGGATAATGAGTTTCGAGGCGGTGCCGTCGGCCATTTGAACGAGCGCTTCATATTTTTTGAGTTCCAACACGCCGGCATCCACGCCGACTTCTTTCAAGGCGCGAAGACCGTCGGCCTCGGCTTTTTTGGCCAGGTAAATTGCCTTGGCCTCACCTTCGGCACGGGCGATGCGCGCATCGCGTTCACCCTCGGCCTCCAAAATCATGGCCTGTTTGTCACCCTCGGCACGGGTGATGGCGGCAGCCTTGTGGCCCTCGGCTTGCAAGAGGGTTTCGCGGCGGGCGCGCTCGGCCTTCATCTGTTTTTCCATGGCGTATTGGATTTCGGTCGGCGGAATGATGTTTTTCAGTTCCACGCGGTTGACCTTAATACCCCATTGGTCGGTCGCCTCGTCGAGAATTTCGGTCATTTTTCCGTTGATGGTATCGCGCGAGGTAAGCGTCCCGTCGAGTTCGAGTTCACCGACCAGGTTACGAAGCGTCGTTGCGGTCAGGTTTTCGAGTGCCAAAATCGGGTTCACGGCGCCGTAGGTGTAAAGTTTTCCGTCGAAAATGCGGAAGTAGACCACCGTGTCGATCTGCATGGTAACATTATCTTTGGTGATAACGGGTTGCGGGGGCGAATCCATCACCTGTTCTTTGAGGGTGATTTTTTTGGCGATTCGCTCTAAAAGCGGAATCTTGATATGAAGACCCGCGTCCCAGGTCGATTTGTATTTTCCGAGGAATTCAATAATATACTGAGTTCCCTGCGGAACGATACAAATGTTGGTTACAATTAAAATGAAAACGATGATGAGAAGCGCAAAGAAAAAGTAGCCCATAACAATTCTCCTAAAAATTTATTTTGAAAAAGCCGCGCGCAGTTTTTTGTTTTTTGCAAACTGGGGAATAAAGGCCTCAAAAGCGGCCTTTAAGAGCGGACAGTCGGCCAGCGCTTCCAAAAGCGCGGTCTTGGCGGCCTCGTCCTCAAAGGTGGCGGCGGTCAGCACGGCAACCACCGTGTTGGCCGTTTCGCGGTCGCCCATACGGTAGGCCCCGTTCAGAAGTTCCACCATTTTCTTGACCGTCTTCTTGTTGTTCTCGTGCAGAATGGAAGTAATCTGCGGCGCCAGGGTCTTGGCAAAGAAATTGAGGTACAGGAAGTTTCCGTAAACGGCAACGTGAGCCTTGTAATCGTCCTTAAACTGGGGATAAACGTCGAGCACCTTTTTGGCAAAGCCCGACATGGTAACGGCGCCGCTCTTTTCGGCGGTCGGCAGATCAACAGCCGCACCGGCAACGCGCTTTTTGCGAACGCCCAACTGTTCGCGCAGGGTCTGGGTAAAATCAATGCCGACGGCGGCGGCGTCCTTTTCGGTCTGGCTGTCGTCAAAAAGCCAGGCGGAAAGTTCCGAAAACTCGCCAACGGCGCCCTCGGTAATGTCGGCCGCTTGTAACAAATACATCTGGCGCGGTTCATCATAAACCACGCGGTAGGCCTTTTCGCTTCCGTGGAAAGCGCCGTCGTCGCGCAGGGTCAGTCCCTGTTCGTCCAGAAACGGCTTCATCTCCCCGATGACTTGATTGTAATAACGATTATCCATGGGTGTCACATCCAAAATATATTTTTTTCCATTATACAACATTTCTTTCATTTTGTCATCTAAAATTTTCTTGAAAGTGTACGGGACAGCGAGTATAATAAGTAGAAGTAATGAATGGATATAAAATGGGGGAGAAGATGGAACTTTCAAACCGACAGCAAATCAGCCGTTTTTTAGAAGCCGAGGGCTTTACTTTCAAGAAATCGTTGGGTCAGAATTTTCTCGTAGACCCGAGCGTTTGTCCCGCGATGGCCGAGGCCGCTTGTGACGGGGAAACGGGTGTGCTTGAAATCGGTCCGGGTGCGGGCGTGCTGACCGTGGAATTGGCCCGCCGCGCCAAACGGGTGGTTGCCGTGGAACTCGATGAACGCTTGCGCCCCATTCTCGAAAAAACCTTAAAAGGGTATGAAAACGTTTCCTTTGTCTTCGCCGACGTGATGAAGACCGACGTAGCCGCGCTCATTCGCGAAAACTTTTCGGATTGCAAACGGGTAACCATTGCGGCCAATCTGCCCTACTATATTACGTCCCCCATCGTGATGGAACTGTTGGAAAGCCGTCTGCCGGTGGAAAGCATTACCGTGATGGTGCAAAAGGAGGCGGCCGAACGCTTCTGCGCGCCGGTGGGCAGCCGCGAGGCGGGGGCCGTTACGGTGGCGATTCAATACTATTCCGAGGCCGAAATTCTCTTTTTCGTGCCGCAGGAAAGTTTCGTCCCGAGTCCCAAGGTCGACTCGGCCGTCATTCGCTTGAAGGTGCGAAATACGCCGCCGGTGCAGGTCGCCAACGAAAAGCGGTTCTTTTCGCTCGTGAAAGGCTGTTTTGCCCAACGGAGAAAAACGCTTCTCAACACCGTCTCCAACACGGCGGGCATTTCCAAAGATGTCTTGCGAAACGCCCTTTCGGCCCTTTCGCTTTCCGAAACGGTGCGCGGCGAGGCGCTGACGCTTGAACAGCTAGCATCGCTTCATAATTTTATTGAACAATCAGGAGAATAAAATGTTTTTCAAAAAGAACACGGCCGAATTCTGGCTCGTTGCGGGACTCGGTAATCCCGAGAAGAAGTACGATAACACGCGCCACAACATTGGCTTTATGGCGCTCGACCGCCTGGCCGAAAAATATGGGTGCGCGCTTTCCAAAAAGAAATACGATGCGCTTTACGGCGAATGCACGATTGCGGGCAAACGCGTACTGCTCGTCAAACCCCAGACCTATATGAACCTTTCGGGCAAAGCCTTGGCGCCCTTGTGCGCCTTTTATAAAATTCCGCCCGAGCGGGTTTTGGTGCTGATGGACGATATTTCGTTGGACGTGGGTGCACTGCGGCTTCGTCGAAAGGGGTCCCACGGCGGCCACAACGGGATGAAAAACATCGTGCAGATGATGGGTACCGAGGAAATTCCGCGTCTGAAACTCGGCGTCGGCAACAAGCCGAACCCCGAATACGACCTTGTCAGTTGGGTGTTGGGTCACTTCCCCAAAGACCAACAAAAGGCGCTTGAAGAGGGGCTTCAGAAAGCGGTCGGCGCGGTCGAAGAAACGCTCGCTTGCGGCATCGATTCGGCCATGAACAAATACAATTCATAAGTTATGGAATTTTTGAATGCTCGGTTAAATCAGGATGCCGAATTTTGCCGTTTGCAAGAGGCCGTCCAAAAAGGAAGATTTCCTTTGGCGGCGAGCGGCCTTTCCCAAATTCATAAGGCGGCCGTTGCGGCGGCGCTGCAGTGTGGTACGGGCCAAAAAATCGTGATGCTTTGTCACGATGAGGCGGCGGCAACGGGGCTTTGCGACGATTTGACCTCTCTCAACAAAAAAGCGGTCACCTTTCCGCTTCGGGACTACCGGTTGACCGAACTTTCGGGCTACTCCCGCGAATATGAACAAAAACGAATTCACACCCTGTCCCTTTTGGCGGACGGGGCTTTTGAGGTTGTGTGCCTTTCGGTCGATGCGGCGTTGCAGTACACGCTACCGCCCGAGAAATTGGCCGAAAAGCGGTGCCGAATTGAGGCGGGGCAGACCCTTTCGAGCCGGGAATGGATTGAAACGCTCTTGGACCTTGGCTACGCGCGAAGCGACCTGACCGAGGGGGTCGGGCAATTCTCGGTGCGCGGCGGCATTTTGGACGTGTTTCCCATCGGGGCCGCGCGGCCCGTTCGCGTGGAACTGTGGGGCGATGAAATCGACACGATTTCCTCGTTCGACCCCGAAACACAGCGCCGCGAGGAAACGCTCGACGCGGTGGAACTTCTGCCTGCGGCCGAACTCTTGTATCACCCGACCGATTTGGCAGAAACCCTTTCGAAATACCTGCGTGAAACGGCGAAACTCACCGACCGCCAACAGACCCACCTGCGGCAGGATATCGACCTGTTGGAGAGCGGTATTTGTGTCTGCGCCGACCGCTATATCCCCTTTTTGAGCGAGGGCGCCTCGATTTTTGATTATGTGGAAGACGCCGTTTTGTGCGTCTGCGAATCGGGCAATCTGGCCGAGCGGGTCAAGAATATTCTCTGGCAGCGGCAGGAGGACGTTTCGACCCTTTTGGAAGAGGGTGTTCTGTCCGAAAAAACGGCCGAATTGGGACTCTCTCGCGCCGAACTTTTGCGAAAATGCGAAAATGCGCTTTACCTTGAAAACTTTCCGCGCGCTTCCTATGAAGTGCCCTTAAAAGAATTGTTCCACTTCGATTGGAAACGAACGACGCCCTGGAGCGGCGATATGAACGTTCTTCTCGAGGACCTTTCCTATCCGCTTTCCTGCGGCGGAAGTGCCGTCGTGCTCGCGGGCGAGAAAAAAGCGGCACAGGTACTCGCTTTTGAACTCAACGAACGCGGCATTTCGGCCGCCTTCTCGTCGGACGGCCGTATCCTGCCCACCCGCGTGACGGTGCTTTGCGGCGGTCTTTCGGGCGGTATCGAACTGCCCGACCAACACTTTGTGCTTATTACCCACCGTTATATCGCGGCGGCCAAGACCCGAAAACGTCCGCGCCCCAAAAACGGCAAAGAAATCGGATCACTCGATGAACTCAAGGTCGGCGATTACGTTGTTCACGTGTCCCATGGTATCGGTCTTTTCGATGGGATTCATCGGATTACCAATCAAGGGGTCACCAAAGATTATATTAAAATCCGCTACCGCGGCAGTGACGTGTTGTACGTACCCGTCACCCAGTTGGACCTCGTTTCCAAGTATATCGGTGCGGCCACCGAGGACGGTGGGGTGCGCCTCAATAAACTCGGCAGTCCGGATTGGCAACGCACCCGAACGCGCGTGCGCGCGGCGGTACGCGATATGGCCAAACAACTCACCGCCCTTTACGCCAAACGAATGTCGACCAAGGGCTACGCGTTTTCCCCCGATACCGATTTGCAAAACGATTTCGAACGGCGGTTCGAATACGAAGAAACCGACGACCAGTTGCGGTGTATCGGTGAAATCAAAGCCGATATGGAACGCGCTGTGCCGATGGACCGTCTTCTGTGCGGCGACGTGGGCTTCGGCAAGACCGAAGTGGCTTTGCGTGCCGCCTTTAAGTGTATCAGCGAGGGCAAACAGTGTGCGCTTTTGGTACCGACCACCATTCTCGCCCTGCAACACTACAATACCGTCATTCGCCGTTTCGGCGAACTGCCCGTTACGGTCAAAATGCTGTCGCGTTTTGTGTCGAAAAAAGAACAGGACAAAACCCTCTTGGGACTCAAGCGCGGCACGGTCGATATGGTCATCGGTACCCACCGTATGATTTCCAAGGACGTGGATTTCCGCGATATCGGTCTTGTCATTATCGACGAAGAACAACGCTTTGGCGTGGCGCAAAAGGAACGGCTCAAAGAACGCTACCCCGCCGTCGACGTGCTGACCTTGAGCGCAACCCCCATTCCGCGCACCTTGAATATGGCGATGTCGGGACTTCGGGATATGTCTTCGATCGACGAGGCGCCGACCGACCGCCAACCCGTTCAGACCTACGTTTTGGAACAACACAACGGCGTTCTTTTGGACGCCATTCAAAAAGAACTTCGCCGCGGCGGTCAGGTCTATTATCTGCACAACCGCGTCGAGAGTATCGACCGCGTGGCGGCCAAATTACAGGCCCTCTTGCCCGAAGCCCACGTCGGCGTGGCGCACGGCAAAATGGACGAGGACACCTTGAGCGAAATCTGGCGCAAACTGTTGGAACACGAAATTGACGTGCTCGTTTGCACCACCATTATCGAAACGGGGGTCGACGTGCCCAACGCCAACACCCTGATTATTGAAAAGGCCGACCGGATGGGTCTGGCGCAACTGCATCAACTGCGCGGTCGCGTCGGGCGTTCGCCTCGAAGAGCCTATGCCTATTTCTGTTTTGACCGCGGCAGTAACCTTTCCGAAGTGGCGGCCAAGCGGTTGGAGGCCATTCGCGAATATACCGAGTTCGGCTCGGGCTTTAAGATTGCCATGCGCGACCTTGAGATTCGCGGCGCAGGCAGTATTCTGGGCGGCGAACAACACGGCAATATGGAGGCGGTCGGATACGATATGTATCTGAAACTCTTGTCCGATGCGGTCAACGCCGAAAACGGCATTGAAAGTCACGAGGAGGCGGCCTGTACCGTCGACCTGAATATCACGGCGCATATTCCCGAGGGGTATATTCCGTCCCTGCCGGCGCGTCTGGGCATTTACAAGCGTATTGCCGATATTCGTTCGCGCGCGGATAGCGAGGACGTGATTGACGAATTGTGCGACCGCTTCGGCGAGCCGCCCGCCCCCGTGATGGGACTCATTCGCGTGGCCCTTTTGCGCAATCAGGCCGCGGCGGCCGGCATTACCGAAATCACCAATACCCCGGACCGCGCCCTACTGCACGCGACCGCCCCCAACCCCAAGGTGATGGCGGTGTTGAGCGGCGCTTTCGGCGGACAGTTCTCGGTTCTGGCCGAAAACGAAACGATCTACGTCATTCGTCTGCAAAAAGGGCAGAAGTTAGCCGACGTCGTCGAAAAACTCGCCCACGTCTTATAGGCGGCCCACTCTTGCCTTTTGTTGGAAAATACGGTATACTATATTGTTAGAAATGTGGTGAAGTAGTGAACATTCAAGTCGGCGACCGTTTGGTCATGAAAAAACAACACCCTTGCGGATGCAACCGTTTTGAAGTACTGCGCGTTGGAATGGATTTCAAACTGCGGTGTGAAGGCTGCGGCCACGAAGTAATGTTGCCACGAAGCAAGGCGGAAAAAAATATCAAAAATTGGATTCAGGAGAACCGTAATGTTTGAAAATTTGGCGGCGGTTGAAAGCCGTTACGAGCAGATTGGTACGCAACTGACCATGCCCGAAATCGTTTCGGACAACGAGCAGTTCCGTAAACTGATGAAAGAACACAGCGAATTGACCCCCTTGGTCGAAACCTACCGCGCCTACCGCGAAACGGTGGCGGCCGAAGAGGAGGCCAAGGCCCTTTTGGAGGACGCCTCGCTCGAACGCGATTTTCGCGATTTGGCCGAAGAGGAACTGCGTGACGCGCGTGCGCGCCTGGAAACACTTACCGAAGAATTGAAAATTCTCTTGCTGCCCAAAGACCCCAACGACGACAAGAACGTCATTGTCGAAATTCGCGGCGGTGCGGGCGGCGAAGAGGCGGCGCTTTTTGCGGCGGCGCTTTTCCGTATGTACTCGATGTATGCCGAGAGCAAACGCTGGAGTATCGACGTCAGCAGCGAAAACGCCACGGAACTCGGCGGCTACAAAGAAATCGTCTTTATGATTGAGGGTAGCGGCGCCTATTCCAAGTTTAAGTACGAAAGCGGTGTCCACCGCGTTCAGCGTGTGCCCGATACCGAAACCCAGGGTCGAATTCACACCTCGACCGTCACGGTGGCCGTCTTGCCCGAAGCCGATGAAGTGCAGTTGGAAATCAATCCGAACGATTTGAAGATCGATACCTTCCGTTCCTCGGGTGCGGGCGGTCAGCACATCAATAAGACCTCGTCGGCTATTCGCGTGACCCATCTGCCCACGGGCACGGTGGTCGAATGTCAGGACGAGCGCAGTCAGTTCAAGAATAAGGAAAAAGCGCTTCGCGTTCTGCGTGCGCGACTGTTGGACGCTGCGCAACAGGAACACGACGAGGCCATCGCCAGTGACCGCCGTTCCCAGGTCGGAACGGGCGACCGCAGCGAGCGCATTCGCACCTACAACTATCCGCAGGGCCGCGTGACCGATCACCGCATTGGTCTGACCCTTTATAAATTGGAACAAACCCTCAACGGGGATATGGATGAAGTGATTGATGCCTTGGGTACCTATTACCGTACCGAGGCTTTGAAAGCGCAAGAAGAACAGTAAAGGAGGAATCGGGATGAAGACCGAACGACTGGACGTAACGCCACGGGGAATTGACCGTGCGGCCGAAATTTTATCATCGGGCGGTATTGTTGCCATCCCGACCGAAACGGTGTACGGCCTTGCGGCCGATGCTACGGACGAGGCGGCGTTACACCGCGTTTTTGCGGCCAAAGGCCGCCCGCAAGACAATCCGTTGATTGTTCACATTGCAGAAATCGATACCTTAAAAGTTTTGGCGCGCGAAATTCCGTCCGCGGCGTTTCGTTTGGCCGAACGCTTCTGGCCCGGACCGTTGACGATGGTGTTAAAACGCACCGATGCCACGGCCAAAACCGTGAGCGCGGGACTCGATACCGTGGCCATTCGTATGCCCGACCACCCTGTAGCACAAGCCGTTATTCGCGCGGGTGTTCCGCTGGCGGCCCCCTCGGCCAATACCTCGGGTTCGCCGAGCCCCACGACGGCCCACCACGTCCTACACGACCTCGACGGAAAAATCGACGGCGTGTTGATGGGGGATGAATGTGCCGTCGGCGTGGAATCGACGGTGGTCGACCTTTCGAGTACGCCGCCGCGCCTTTTGCGACCGGGCGGTGTGTCGGCCGAAGAATTGCGCGAAATTTTGCCCGACCTCGTTTTGGATAAAGCCATTTTAGCCGAGCCCGAACAAGGGGCAAAAGTGGCTTCCCCGGGAATGAAATATAAACACTATGCCCCCAAAACCAAAAGTTTTCTCGTCGAGGGGACGAATGCACAGTTTGTGGATTATGTAAACCAAAAGAACAACTGTGCCGCCCTTTGTTTTTCGGAAGAAGCGGCGCTTTTAACCGTGCCGCACCTGTGCTACGGCAGCTCACAGAACGAGAGCGAATTGGCGCACAATCTGTTTTCGGCTCTGCGCGAAGTTGACACGCTCGGTGCCAGTGAAATTTATATCCACGCGCCGAAAAAACAGGGCGTGGGCCTTGCCGTTTACAATCGGCTCATTCGCGCGGCCGCGTTTCAGGTGATTGCCCTATGAAAAAAATGATTGGATTAACCGGACCCACGGGCGCGGGAAAAACCCTGGCGTCACGAGTGGCCGAGAATTTGGGCGTTCAGGTGATTGATTGCGACCTTCTTGCCCGAAAGGCCGTGTTACCCGAAACGGCGGGTCTGGCCGCGCTGGTGCGCGTCTTCGGAGAAGAAATTTTATGTGAAGACGGGACCTTGAACCGCAAAGAACTAGCCGCGCGCGCGTTTTGCGACGCGGAACACACCGACCTCTTAAACCGCACCCTTTTGCCCCATATCGTTCCCTTGGTCGAAGCCGAGCGAACGGGGGATAACGTTCTTCTTGACGCGCCGACCCTGTTTGAAAGCGGACTCGACAAAGAATGCGACGCGGTGGTGGCGGTGTTGGCCGATTTCGACCTGCGGCTTTCGAGAATTCGCGCAAGGGACCAACTGTCCGAACGACAGGCGCGGCTTCGAATGAGCGCAGGGAAATCGGATAGTTTTTATAAAGAGCGGACAAACTATATTTTATATAATAACGGTGACGAACAAGCCTTTCAACGAGAGGCCGCGGCACTGTTTCAAAAACTGTTTGGAGGAAATTGATATGTTGGAAGAAAAAAGCGCTGCAGAAATTCTGCGTGAAAACCTTTGCAACACCCGAAAGAACGGAAGACTAGCGGCCGACGAAGCCACCCTTTTGGAGGCGGACCGCTACTGCGAGGGGTACAAACAATTCCTGAACGATGCCAAAATCGAGCGCGAGGCGGTCGACGTTGCCATCGCCTTGGCCGAAGGAAAGGGCTTCAAGCCGTTTGAACACGGCCGCGTTTACGAAAGCGGCGAAAAGGTTTATTTCAACAACCGCGATAAGACCATTGCCCTGGCCGTTATCGGGAAAAAACCGATTGAACAGGGTATCAATATCACGGCGGCGCATATCGACTCGCCCCGCCTGGACCTAAAACCCAATCCGCTTTACGAGGAGTTGGAACTCGGTCTTTTCAAAACCCATTATTATGGCGGTATTCGGAAATACCAGTGGCCGACGGTGCCGTTGGCGCTGCACGGCGTCTTCGTTAAGAAAGACGGAACGGTTATCCCCGTGTCGATTGGTGAGGAAGCCGATGAGCCGCGCTTCGTGGTCAACGACCTGTTGCCGCACCTGGCCGCCGAACAGAGCAAACGCACCCTTTCGGACGGAATCCGCGGCGAGGAACTCAACGTCCTCGTCGGTAGTCACCCCTTCCGCGACGATCAGGGCAGCGAACTCGTTAAACTCAATATCTTGAAAATTCTCAACGAAAAGTACGGCATTTGCGAGGAAGATTTCCTCTCGGCCGAACTGGAACTCGTTCCCGCCTTTACCGCTTGTGACGTTGGCTTTGACCGCAGTATGGTCGGCGGCTACGGTCAGGACGACCGCGTTTGTGCCTACCCCGCGCTGACCGCAATTCTGGAAGTCGAGGCCCCCGAGCGCACGGCGCTGACCATTCTGGCCGACAAAGAGGAAATCGGCTCGACGGGAAATACCGGACTTGATTCGGCTTTCTTGCGCTACGTGGTGGGGGACCTTGCCAAAATGCAGGGCGGTGACGAAACCGTAGCGCTTCGAAACTCACGTTGCCTGTCGGCCGATGTGAACGCCGCAATGGACCCCACGTTCCAGGACGTGTTTGAGCGCCGCAATGCCAGCAAACTCAACTACGGCGTTGTCGTCACCAAGTACACGGGCGCGCGCGGAAAGTCGGGCACGTCGGATGCTTCGGCCGAATATATGGCCGAGGTGCGCGAACTTCTCGACCGCACGGGCATCATCTGGCAAACGGGTGAACTCGGCAAGGTCGATGCCGGCGGAGGCGGAACGGTTGCGATGTTTATTGCCGAACTCGGGGTCGACGTTGTGGACCTGGGCGTTCCCGTTCTTTCGATGCACGCGCCGTTTGAAACGACCGCGAAACTCGACGTTTATATGTGCTACCGCGCGATGTTCGAATTTATGAAATAAACGCACCCTTTTCAAATGCGCGAATATACTGTTAATGACCTGTCGGTCAATCTTTAACGGGATGTGTAAATATGCATTTGAATGAATATCGCGAAGCGGACGGCGCTTGTGCGTGCCGCTGCCAGAGCAACTGCTGTTTGGTTTGGATCACGGGCGTTCTCGCGGCCCTGACCCTGTTTGCAGGCGGCATTTTGTTGGGCGCTAATATCGCCGCAACGGTTTTGGAAGCCCTGCCGGCATTTATCGTGTTGATTGCGGTGTTGGCCGTTATCACGCTGGCGTTCTTTGTACTGACGCTCTGCCGCAGAGGCCGCTGTTGCTGCTAAAAAAGAAAAAAAGAACTCCCCAATCGGGGAGTTCTTTTTGTTTACAGAGAACAAATTACCGTTCCGATAACGATAACGGTAAGGCCGAGGGCCTTTTTCTTGTTGATTTTTTCCTTTAAGAACAGTAGGCTCAAAATGGCCACAAAAATGTATTCCGAAGCGGCCAAAATCGGCCCGAGGGAAAGCGGCACTTCTTTGTAGGCGAAAATCGAAAAGAGGGTCGCGCCGAAGAAAATACCGTAGGAAATAATCACGTAGGGGTTCAGGTATTCCCGAATGGGATTGTCATAGGTCTTTTCGCTGCTCTTTTTCAAGAGGATCTGCGCAAAGGAGGAAACAATGACACCGACGAGATAAACGATCACGTAAAACAGCATTTTATTATTCATCGGCCTTCACCACCAATACAACGCCGACGATGACAATCGCGGCACCCACAATCATGGTCCATTGAATCGTTTCGTGGAAGAAAAGTGCGCCAAACAAAATGCCCCAAATAATGGTGACCGATTTATTGCAAAACGCGGTCGTCAGCGAAATGTGTTTCAAAATCTGTTGCCAAACGAGGGCGTAAACCCCCAAAATAAAAATCATTCCGCCGTACAGAAGAATAAACGGCCAGGAAAGGAATTCCTGTTTGGCGGCTATTTTGGACAGTACACCGCTCAAGGAATAAAAAATCAACAGCGCGTGCAGTACCACAAAGGGGACAAGCGCTTTTTTCTTTTCACTGTTCATAACAAACCTTAACCTTTCAGTTCGAGCGTTCGCTTGAAAGCGGCTTCAACGGCGCCCATCGCCGCGGCACGGAATCCGCCGTTTTCCAAGGCTTCTACGCCCTTGATGGTCGTTCCCGCCGGACTGCAAACCGCGTCCTTTAACTGCGCGGGGTGTTGACCCGTTGCAAGAACCATCTCGGCCGCACCGCGTACCGTTTCGGCGGCACACTGTAACGCCGTATCGCGCGTCAGCCCACAGGCGACACCGCCGTCGGCCAAAGCCTCGATAAACAAATAGGCAAAGGCCGGGCCGCAACCCGAAACGCAACCGCCCGCGTCGACGTGGCTTTCGTTCAACAGAAGCAGCGTACCCGCCGCCGACAAAAAGGCTTTGAATTCTTCCACCTTGCTGACGCAAACGTCCTTCACACAGTAAAGGATAACGCCTTTGCCGACCGCTACGGGGGTGTTGGGCATAATGCGGATGACGGGAACCTCTTTTTGTGCGAGTTCTTGAAGTTTCTCGATGGAAATTCCCGCCGCCATGGTTACCAAAACGACGTCGGTTTCGCGCGATGAGAGAACGGGGGCGATTTCGGCCATCAAAAGGGGTAACACCTGCGGCTTTACGCCCAAAAACAGAAAATCACAGTTTTGGGCGGCAAAAGCATTGTCGATAACCGTTCCGCCAATCTCGTCGGCCAACAGGGTGGCTTTCTCGGTGTCGTGGTCGGCCAAGAAAATTTCGGCCGAAGGTTCACTTTTGGCCACGGCGCGCGCCAACGCACCGCCCATATTTCCGGTTCCGATAAATCCGATTTTCATTTTAATTCCTCGCTATCTAATCTGTCCGTTGCCGGTGATAATGTATTTATAGGTCGTCAATTCCGAAAGGCCCATCGGTCCTCGGGCGTGAAGTTTCTGGGTCGAAATGCCCATTTCGCAACCAAGGCCGAATTCACCGCCATCGGTAAAACGGGTCGAGGCGTTGACGTAAACGGCGGCGCTGTCGACCGCCAACGTAAAGGCACGCGCGGCCGCCTTGCTTTCGGTGATAATGGCCTCACTATGGTGGGTCGAGTGGGCGGCAATGTGCCGAACGGCCGCTTCTACACCGTCGACCACGGCCACGGCCAGAATATAATCCAAAAACTCGGTATCAAAGTCGCCGTCGGTTGCCTTTTCGCTGTTCGGCAAAATTTCGGCGGCGGTACTGTCGCAACGAAGGGTCACGGGCCGCGCGGCGTTCGGGCCGCACAAGCGTTCGTATAAAAGGGGTAAAAAGTCCTTGGCGATCGCGCGGTCCACAAGGCAAACTTCGGCCGCGTTACAAACCGAGGGTCGGCTCGTTTTGGCGTTTTCCAAAATCGAAAGCGCTTTTTCGAAATCGGCCGCGCCGTCGACGTAAACGTGGCAAATGCCCGTACCGGTCTGAATACAGGGGACGGTGGCGTTTTCCACACAACTGCGAATCAGCCCTGCGCCGCCGCGGGGAATGAGTAGGTCCACAAAACCGTCGGCTTTCATGAGGTCGTGGGCGCTCTGGCGCGTGGTGTCTTCAATCAAGTTGACGGCATCGGGGTCGATATTGGCCGCAATCAGGCCTTTTCGCAAGGCTTCCACAATGGCGTGGGCACTGCGAAACGCCTCTTTACCGCTGCGTAAAATACAAACGTTGCCCGATTTCAGGGCGAGCGCCGCCGCGTCGGAAGTCACGTTCGGGCGGCTTTCATAAATAATGGCAACAACCCCCATCGGCACCGAAACCTTTTGAATGTGAAGGCCGTTCTGGTGGGTGGTTTCGTCGAGAAGACGTCCGACCGGGTCGGGCAGTTTTGCCACGGCGCGAATACCCTCGGCCATAGCGTTGATGCGCTCAACGTTTAGCATCAGTCGGTCCAGCATGACCGTGCCGATGGTATCTTTCGCGGCGGAAAGGTCCTCTTGATTGGCCGCGAGAATTTGTTCACTCGATTGCTCGAGGGCATCGGCCATCTGTAAAAGGGCGTTATTCTTCTGTTCGGTCGTCAGGTCGTAAAGTTTTTGGGCGGCCGTTTTGGCGGCTACCAGAATCTCTTGTGTCGTTCTCATTTCGCACCTGCCAAAAATCTCGTGCCAACGCTTTTCCCGTCGACAATATCGTATAAAATATCGGGGTCCTTGCCGTTGGCAATCACCATATCAATACCGTTTTCGGTGGCAATTTCGGCCGCGTGGAGTTTGGTCTGCATACCGCCCGTGCCAAGCGGACTGCCGGCGCCGCCCGTCATGTTCACGATTTCGGGCGTAATCTTTTCAATCAGCGGCAATAACGTTGCCGAACGGTCGGTGCGCGGGTCGGCGGTGTAAAGCCCGTCGATATCCGAAAGAAGAACGAGTAAATCGGCCTTAACGGCGCGCGCTACCACGGCACCCAAAGTGTCGTTGTCGCCGATTTCAATCTCGTGGGTGGCTACCGTGTCGTTTTCGTTGATGATCGGCAACGCGCCCAGTTCCAACAGGCGAAACAGCGTATTTTCAAAATTCTGTCGGCGCTCGGGGTGGTCGATATCTTCCCCCGTCATCAACAGTTGGGCGACGGTGTGGTTGTACTCCGAAAACAGTTTATCGTATACGTACATCAGTTCACACTGACCCACAGCGGCGGCCGCCTGTTTGGTCGGAATATCCTTCGGCCGCTCGGAAAGACTGAGTTTTCCCGCGCCCATACCGATGGCGCCCGAGGACACCAGAATCAGTTCGTGTCCCGCGTTTTTCAAGTCACTCATCACCCGACAAAGGCTTTCCACACGGCGGACGTTGAGTCTGCCCGTTTGGTGCGCCACCGTCGAGGTGCCGACTTTAATGACGATTCTCATAAAAGGTGTTCCTTTCTATGTATGAAAACTGCCGTGTCGGAACTTCGGCACGGCGGTTTCTTCAAACAATTAAGCAGTCAGGTAATAACGCACTAAAGATTGCAACAAGGTATCGCGGTCGATTCGGCGAATCAGACTGCGGGCATTGTTGTGCGTTGTGATATAGGTGGGGTCCTCCGACAAAATGTAGCCCACAATCTGGTTGATGGGGTCGTAACCCTTTTCCTTCAACGCGTCATACACCGTGGTTAAAATGCGGCGGATTTCCTGTTCGGTCTGGTCACCGATCGAAAAAGTCATGGTCTTATCATTCATCACAAACACCTCACTAGTTCTATTTTATATAGAGTCACAGAAAAATTCAAGCATTATTTGCGCAACTCGGCACCTGCGGCCTCTAAATTCTTCATAATTTTGCCCACGGCACCGTCAATCTGCTCGTCGGTGAGGGTGCTGTCGGCCGAGCGCAACCAAATACTGTAAGCAACGCTCTTCTTGCCCGCGGGAATCTGACTGCCGGTGTAAACGTCGAACAGTTCAATCTTTTCAAGCAGTCGTCCGGCGCCGCTTTGAATGGCGCGTTCCAACGTGCCGACGGGCAGTTCCAGGTCGCAAAGCATCGCAAAGTCGCGCTCGACGGCGGGGAACTTGGGCAACGGTTTTGCCGTTACGCGGCGTTTTTCAATCTGGAACAAAATGTCCAACTGAATTTCGGCCAGATACACGCGCTCTTCCATATCGTAAGCGGCGGCAACGCTCGGGTGAACTTCGCCCAAAACGGCGGCCACGCGGTTGTTGGCTTTGACCAGCGCCTGACGGCCGGGGTGCAGATACGGCTCTTCGCTGCGCTCGTACTGCGTATGTGCGCCGCAAAGACTCATCACCTGTTCGACCATACCTTTCAGGGTAAAGAAGTCTTCCTCTTTACCGTAAATACCAATAGCCAGCGTCGGCAGTTCCAAGGGCTGTTCTTTGAGCGGCAATTCCCGGGCCACAAAGCGCTTGGAAAGTTCGAAATAACGGCCGCTTTCGTTCTTGCGGTTCATATTGGTCGAAAGTACCGTGAGCATCGAGGTTGCCAGTTGAGTGCGCATGGTGGAATATTCATCACCCAAGGGGTTGATGATTTTAATCTGATTGCGGCGGGGATCGTCTTCCTTCAACCGAAGCGTGTCGATCGCGCGCGAAGCAATAAAGGAATAGGTCATAATCTCGTTGGCACCCAAGCCGCACAACAGCGACTTAATGGCGTCCGATTTGGCGCGTTCGGGTAATACCGTTCCGCGGATAACCTCACCGCGCATCGGGGTGCCGACAATGTGGTCGTACCCGTAAATGCGCATCACCTCTTCGGCCAGGTCGGCGCGGCCCTCAACGTCGTCGCGAATCGAGGGAACGCGAACGGTCAACATGCCGTCCGAAAGGGTGGTGGTAAGACCCAGGCGGTTGAGGATTTCAACCATCGTGTCTTCGGGAATCTCTACGCCCAAAAGTTCGAGAATGCTCTTGGTGGTCACCTTGAGAATGCGGTCTTCGGGAAGCTTGTTATGGCGGTCAAGTACGCCGTCGATAATATCGCCCGCGTCCAACTCGTCAATGAGTTGCAGTGCGCGGTTCATCGCGTATTCCACGTTAACAATATCGGTGCCGCGCTCATAGCGACCGCTCGCCTCGGTGCGAATACCCAAGGCGCGTCCGGTGTGACGAATGTTGTCGCGGCGGAACTTGGCCGATTCCAAGAATAAATCGGTGGTGGTGTCCTCAATCTCGCTCTCGCGGCCGCCCATAATACCCGCAAGGCAGGAGGGCTTTTGACCGTCGGCAATGACGAGCATATCTTGGGTGAGTTGATGCTCTTTGCCGTCGAGCGTGGTAATGCTCTCGCCCTCGTTGGCGTTGCGGACGATGATCTGCTTGTCGGACAGCTCGTTGTAGTTAAACGCGTGCATCGGCTGACCCGTTTCGAGCATGACGAAGTTGGTAATATCTACAATGTTGTTGATCGGGCGCATTCCCGAAGCCGTCAAGGCTTTTTGCATCCAATCGGGCGAGGGTTTGATGCGCAGGTTCTTGACCAGGCGGCCCATATAACGGGGGCAAAGGTCGGCGTTTTCCACCGTAACGTCGATATAATCGGTAATGTTGCCGCCAACGGTTTTGTAGGTCGGCTCGGGGGCGGTGAATTTGGTGCCCAAAACAACGCCGATTTCCTTGGCAACGCCCAGGAAGCAGTTGCAATCGGGGCGGTTGGCCGTAATCTTAAAGTCGATGATATAGTCGTCGAGGCCTAACACTTCGCGCATATCGGTGCCGCAGGGCCATTCGTCTTTGAGAATCAAAATGCCGTAGACCGAGGCGCCTTCGTAGTCGGCTTCGGTGAGGCAAAGTTCTTCGCCCGAACAGAGCATACCGTTCGAATCCACGCCGCGCAGTTTGCCGGCTTTAATGTGTGCGCCGCAGGGCAGATGACTGTCGTGCAACGCGGCGGGGACCAGGTCGCCCACCTTGATGTTCTGTGCGCCGGTAACGATCTGAACCGGGGCGTCTTTGCCGATGTCCATCTGGCAGATCTGTAAATGGTCGCTGTTTTCGTGGGGCGCCAGGTCAACAATACGCGCCGCAACCACGTTTACAAGGTTATCACCCTGTTTTTCAATGCTCTCAACCTCGAAACCGGCCATAACCATACGGTCGCACAGTTCCTCGACCGGAACGTTGATCTCAACGTAATTTTGTAATTGTTTGAGTGAAATCTTCATGGGTTCAAACCTCCCTTAAAACTGTTCTAAGAAGCGTTGGTCGTTTTCGAAAAGTGACCGAATGTCGCTGATCTTGTGGCGGGTGGTGGTCAGTCGGTCCAAACCGATACCAAAGGCAAAGCCCGAATAAACGTTGGGGTCAATACCGCAACTCTCTAAAACGCGCGGATGCACCATACCCGCACCCAGAATTTCAATCCAGCCGCCGCCTTTGCAAACACGGCAACCCTTGCCGCCGCATTCACTGCAAGAAACGTCAACTTCAACCGAAGGCTCGGTGAACGGGAAGAACGAGGGACGGAATTTTACCTTGGTCTCGGGTCCGTAAATTTCACGGGCAAACTGTTCGAGAACACCCTTCAGATCGCACATTGTAATGCCCTTGTCCACCACAAGGCCTTCCATCTGGTGGAAGACGGGCGAATGGGTCGCGTCGACTTCGTCGGCGCGGAATACGCGGCCGGGACAAACGACGCGAATGGGCGGCTTTCTCGTTTCCATCGTGCGGATCTGTGCCGCCGAGGTCTGGGTACGTAAAAGCAGGTTTTCGGCCAGGTAGAAGGTGTCCTGCATATCGCGTGCAGGGTGGTCGGCCGGAACGTTCAGGCATTCAAAGTTGTAGTGGTCGGTCTCTACTTCGGGACCGTCAACCACGTCGAAGCCCATTGAACGGAAAATATCGATCATATCGTTGGTGACGAGGGAAAGCGGATGCAGATGTCCCTGCTTGCGGGTCTTGGCCGGCAGGGTAATATCAATGCGCTCGTCCTTTAATTTCTGCTCGGTAGCAAGGGCTTTGAGTTCGGTCTTGCGCGCCGCAATGAGTTCTTCCAACTCCTGTTTGGCGTCGTTGACGAGTTGACCCATCACGGGGCGTTCCTCGGGCGAGAGGGAACCCATTTGTTTCAAAATGGCGGTCAACTCACCCTTTTTTCCGAGATATTTTACGCGCAGTTCTTCAATTTCCTGCTCAACGCTCGCGTTTTCCAGCGCCGCTTTTGCGGCCGCGCGAATCGCTTCCAGTTGCTGTTTCATCAAAATTTCCTCCCAATAAAAAAATAAACTCCGCCCCCAAAGAGGGACGAAGTACAAAAGTCTCCGCGGTACCACCCACATTTTCGCTGCAAGAGCAAACACTCTGTCGACCGGTAACGGGGTCACACCGTCGGCACTTACTTGCAAATCTAAAAGGGATTTGGTTGGGCGCCGCTGCTCCAAAGGGAACTTCAAACTGCTCGTTACGAATTCTGCTCTCAGCCAAGGCAAAATCTTTCTGTGCGTCCGGGGCAATTCTACTTTTCTTTTTCATCGCATTATCAAGAGTTATTTTATCACGAGTTTTCTTTTTTTGCAAGTCTTTTTTCAATTGGGGTTTACAAATTCCAAAAAAGTGATACAATAAAAAGAAAAACCAGAGGTTTTGTTTATGAATATCAAAGAACAAGCGTATAATACCGCGCGCGAATTTCTCCAAAAAGCCCGTCTTCAAAAAGGGCAGATTTTGGTCGTCGGCTGCTCGACGAGCGAGGTCTTGGGCAGCACCATCGGGACCGATTCTTCGCCCGATACCGCAAAAGAAATTTTTGAAGGTATTTTTGCGGCGGCAAAAGAACAGGGCGTTTTTGTGGCGGCGCAGTGTTGCGAACACCTCAACCGCGCCATTATTGTGGAAGCCGCGGCGGTGCCGTTTTGTGAGCCGGTCAACGTTGTGCCGCAACCCAAAGCGGGCGGCTCGTTTGCGACAGCGGCGTATCATAGTTTTGAGCACCCCGTTGCGCTCGAACACATTCGCGCCGACGGCGGTTTGGATATCGGCTATACCTTAATCGGTATGCACCTGAAAGAGGTGGCGGTGCCCCTGCGCCTTGAAAACGACCGCATCGGCCAAGCCAAAGTATTGGCCGCGCGCACCCGCGCCAAGTTTATCGGCGGCGAGCGGGCCTGTTATGACGAACGGCTTGGATAAAAAAGGTTGAAAAAAACATTTTTATCGCGTATAATTAGGATAATATTTTATAAATATGCAAAAAAGGGGGAATTGTGTTGAAAGCAATTCCGTTTAACGTTCCGCCTTTTATCGGAACCGAGATGAATTATATCAGCGAGGTTGTTGCCGACCGTAAGATCTGCGGCGACGGCGCTATGACCAAGAAGTGTAACGAAAAGTTGGAGGAAATGTCGGGTACGCCGAAAGCCCTCATCACCACTTCTTGTACGGCGGCGCTCGAAATGGCGGCTATTCTGGCCGAAATCGAACCGGGCGACGAAGTGATTATGCCGTCGTACACCTTTGTATCTACGGCCAACGCCTTCGTGTTGCGCGGCGCAAAAATCGTGTTTGTCGATATTCGCCCCGATACGATGAATATCGATGAAACCAAGATCGAGGCGGCCATTACCGAGAAGACCAAGGCAATCGTTCCGGTGCATTATGCCGGCGTGGCTTGTGAGATGGATACCATTCTGGATATCGCCAAGCGCCACAACCTTTTGGTCATTGAAGATGCGGCCCAGGGCGTGATGAGTACCTATAAAGGAAAGGCGCTCGGAACCATCGGCGATTTTGGTTGCTACTCGTTCCACGAAACCAAGAACTACAGTATGGGCGAGGGCGGCGCCATTCTCATCAACCGCGAAAGTGCGGTCGAGCGCGCCGAGATTATCCGCGAAAAGGGAACCAACCGCAGCAAATTCTGGCGCGGTCAGGTTGATAAATACACGTGGGTCGACGTGGGTTCTTCCTATTTACAAAGTGAACTCAACTGCGCCTATCTTTACGCGCAGATCGAGGACCCGACCGTTATTAACAACGACCGTCTTGACACCTGGAACCGCTATATGCAAGGGTTCGGGGAATTAGCGGCGGCAGGAAAGGTCGAACTGCCCGTCGTTCCCGAGGGTTGTGTTCACAACGCTCATATGTTCTACTTAAAAACAAAAGATCTGGAAGAGCGCACCCGCCTGATTTCGTTCCTGAAAGAAAAGGGCATTGGCGCCGTGTTCCACTATATTCCGTTGCATTCGGCCCCCGCAGGTCAGCAGTTCGGTGTTTTCCACGGCGAGGACGTTTATACCACGCGCGAGAGCGAACGTCTGGTCCGATTGCCGTTGTGGTACGGGATGACGGCCAAGGAAACCGATTACGTTATCGCCGCCGTCGAAGAATTTTACAAGTAAATTTTCATAATACAAACAGCCGCAGGTTTTCTGCGGCTGTTTGCATTATGGGGATGAATATGGGAAAGGTCCTTTCGTAAGGGGATTCGAAAAGACCTTTTATAAAAACCGCCGAAGTACGAGGGGAACATACATTCAGCAGATTTTTAACTGTTCGTATTCGCCCGTGGGCGGTTCTTTTATTTTGGCAATGCGAATTCTATATTCAATGTATTGATCGGTTTCATGACGGTGGGATTTGGTCGGAATCCCCGCGCTTTTCATGGTGTCAACGAGTTTCGAAAGACTGTTGGCAAAGAGTCGCAAATCCCCGATCGCCATTTTTCGCAACGGCCCTTTGGGCAATTCTTCCGCCGGGTCTGTTTCGGGTCGCAACCATTCTTCGACGAGTTTTTCGGTCTGGCGAAGGGTGAGCCCTTCGGCGATGATACGGTCTAAAAGGAGCCCTTGTTTTTCGCTTGGCAGTCGCAGAAGAACGCGCGCGTGGCGCTCGGTGAGTCCCGCGTCGATGACGCGTTGTCGCAAGTCTTCGTTGAGTCGTAACAGCCGCAGTTTGTTGCAAAGGGTGGATTGCGCCAACCCCAACCGAATAGCCGCCTCGCTTTGGGAGAGGTGGTAGCGGTCGATGAGTAACCGTATGCTTTCGGCTTCTTCAAAAAAAGACAGGTCGTGTCGCTGGAGGTTTTCTACAATGCCGAAAAAGGCGGCGGTGGTGTCGTCGGCCTTGTGTAACACACAGGGCACGCGCCGAAGCCCGACCATTTTGGCGGCGCGAAGTCGGCGCTCACCGGCAACGAGTTCAAACTTTCCGTCGGCGCGGCGGCGTACCGAGAGCGGTTGAATAATGCCGCTTGTGGCAATGCTGTCGGCCAGCCGTGCCAACGCCTGTTCGTCAAAATTTCGCCGCGGTTGATGGGTGGCTGGTAAGATTTCATCGGGGCGCAACATCAGAATTTTCCGTTCGCAAATGGTGTGCATTCGCTCGCCTCCTTGTGGTTTCATTATGACAAGGACAGGCCGTTTTGTAAAGGAAATTCGGTCGGGAAAAACCGCCCGAAAAAGACAAAAAGCGCTCTTTCAAAGAGCGCTTTTCGCAATTTTTCCACCGCTTCGCGGGTATTTTGGCGGAGTCTGCGATATTTTTTTGATGCCGACAAAGGCGCGCTGTTCTTCGCCCGTCAGCGTTTCGAACGCAACGGTCGGTTTGGCGCCACCCAAAATCTTAACGGCGTTTTGCGCCGCGGCCACTTCTTCGGCGGCGCTTGAGCCTTTCATCGCCACAAACTGACCGCCCTTTTTGACAAGCGGCAAACAGTATTCGCACAAGGTCGGAAGCGCCGACACGGCGCGCGCCGTCGCAAGGTCGAACTGTTCGCGGTATTGGGGATTTCGCCCCGCGTCTTCGGCGCGAAGGTGTACCGTTTCAACCGAAAGGCCCAGGTCTTCGGCCACCGCGTTCAGAAAGGTCAGGCGTTTGTTGAGCCCGTCCAACAGTGTTACCGCCAAATCGGGGCGCACGATTTTCAGGACCATCCCCGGAAAACCCGCCCCCGTTCCGACGTCGATCAGTCGGGCGTTTTGCGGCACCTTGACGTGCTTCAAAAAGAGAATGCAATCGTAAAAATGTTTGTAAAGAACCTCGCGCGGCTCGGTGATGGCGGTCAGGTTCATTTTCTCGTTCCATTCCAAGAGCAAATTGCCGTAGCGGTTGAGTTTCGCGCATTGGTCCGAGTCGAGTTGAACGCCGAATTCTTCGCACATCGGCGCAATTTCTTGAAGGTTAAAATCGATCATTCTTCGGCTCCCCTCTTGGAAAGATAAATCAGCAGTACCGAAACGTCGGCCGGGCTCACGCCCGAAATGCGCGCCGCTTGACCAATGCTTTTGGGGCGAACTTTTTCCAATTTTTCGCGCGCTTCGAGGCGCAACCCGTAAATGGAAGAATAGTCGATAGTTTCGGGAATGACTTTGCGTTCCAGGCGCAACTGTTCGTCAACCTTGGCTTGTTGACGGGCGATATACCCCTCGTACTTCACGGCGATTTCAACCTTTTCCCGAACGTCGAAGGGAAGGTCGGGTCGGTTTTTATCAAACGGCGCCAACAGGTCGTAGGTCAACTGCGGCCGCTTGATGAGGTCGGAAAGACGCGTCCCCGTTTCCATCGGCGTGGTGCCGACCGAAACGAGCAGTTCGTTGAGTTCTTTGTTGGGCGCCAGAAAGGTCGATTTTACGCGCTCGATTTCGGCGTCCTTGGCGGCAATGCGCGCCAAAAAGGCGTCGTAAGTTTCTTTGGAAACGAGCCCGAGTTCATACCCCGTGGGCATCATGCGCTCGTCGGCGTTATCTTGTCGCAACAGTAAACGGTACTCACTGCGCGAGGTCATCATGCGGTAGGGGTCGGAACAACCTTTGGTCACCAGGTCGTCGATGAGCGTTCCGATATAAGAAGAGGAACGCGAAAGAATGAGCGGTTCTTTGCCAAGGCATTTGTGTGCGGCGTTAATACCCGCAACAAGACCTTGCGCCGCCGCTTCTTCGTACCCCGAAGAACCGTTGAACTGACCCGCGCCGAAAAGCCCCTCGAAATCCTTGAATTCCAACGAGGCGGTCAACCCGATGGGGTCAATGCAATCGTATTCAATGGCGTAGGCGCTGCGCATCACCTTGACGTTCTCAAGACCCTTAATGGTGCGGTAAAACTGCAACTGTACCTCCTCGGGAAGCGAGGAAGACATTCCTTGTAAGTACATTTCTTCGGTGTCGGCGCCGCAGGGCTCGACAAAGAGTTGGTGCCGCTTCTTGTCGGCAAACCGAACGATTTTGTCCTCAATACTCGGGCAATAACGCGGTCCAACGCCCTCAATCACCCCGGCGTATAAGGGGGAACGGTGCAGATTGTCTAAAATGACCCGTTTGGTGTCGTCGTTGGTGTAGGCCACGTGGCAGACCACCGTGTTTTCGGGGGACACCTTGGTGGAATAACTAAAGGGGGTAACGGTTTCGTCGCCCTCTTGAACTTCCATCTGTGAAAAATCAATACTGTCCCGTGCAACGCGTGCGGGGGTTCCCGTCTTAAAGCGGCGCAAGGACAGTCCCAACTTCTTCAACGATTCCGAGAGCGCCGTGGCGGCAAAGGTGCCGTCGGGTCCGCTCTCAAAGTTGACTTCACCGATGTATACGCGGCCGCCCAAGAAGGTGCCCGTGGCTAAAACGGCGCAGCGACAGGTGTAGTCGGCGCCCAGTTGGGTCACACAGTGCCAACCGTCGGCCTGTTTTGTAAGGTCAACGATCTCGGCCTGTTTTACGTCTAAATTTTCCTGTTTTTCAACCGTGTGCTTCATGGTCGTGCAGTAGGCGCGGCGGTCTACCTGCGCGCGTAAAGAGTACACGGCGGGACCTTTGCCGCGGTTGAGCATACGGCTTTGCAGGGTGTTTTTGTCGGCCGCTTTGCCCATTTCGCCGCCCAGCGCGTCGAGTTCGCGCACCAGGTGCCCCTTGGCCGTTCCGCCGATCGAGGGGTTACAGGGCATATTGCCGATCCAGTCCAGACTGATGGTAAAAAGAATGGTTTTACAGCCCAGTCTTGCCGCCGCGAGAGCGGCTTCAATGCCGGCGTGACCGCCGCCGATCACGGCAACGTCATAATAGCCGGCCGAATACTTCTGAATTTCCAAAACCGTTTACCTCACACTCTGGCCGAAGAATTCCTCGTACCATACAAGGAAGGTGTACACCGTCCAGATTTTTCGGCTTACGTCGGCCTTGCCCGAACGGTGAAGGTCCAAAAGGGCTACGAGGCGGTCGGTTTCAAAATAACGCTCGGCCGCGGGCGACGTAAAGGCCGCCTTGACCTTGTTGTAGTATTCGTCCTCTTTTAACCAAACGCGAATCGGCACGGGGAAGCCGAGCTTGTCCTTTTGTGCCGTGAGTTTGGGCAGCGTCTTTTCGGCCGCGCGGCGCAGAGCCAACTTGGTCGTTACGGTGTTGACGCGGTGCTTGACCGGAATGGTCTGGGCAAATTCCAAAACCTTTTTATCCAAAAACGGTACGCGCAGTTCGAGAGAATTGGCCATACTCGTTTTGTCGGCTTTCAGAAGAATATCGCCCATCAACCACATATGAATATCGAGGTACTGCATTTTGGTGATGGTGTCTTTGTCGGCCACTTCTTTGTAAATGGGGGCGCAAAGAGCCTGCGGGGAACAGGCCGCGCGGGCCGCCTCGCTCTTTAAGATTTGTTTTCTCTCTTTGTAGGAGAAAATATCGGCGTTGCCGATGAAGCGCTCTTCAATCGTTTTGCCGCGGCGAACGAGATAATTGATGCCGTGTTTCTGCGGCAGATAGGAACAAACCTTGCCAACGGCGCGGCGCAGCCAGAAGGGCAACTTGTCGTAAGCCGTGAGGGTAATGGGTTCTTGATAAATGCGGTAGCCGCCGAACAGTTCGTCGGCGCCCTCGCCCGACATGACTACTTTTACGTGTTCGCTGGCGAGCTTGCTGACAAAATAAAGGGCAATGGCCGCCGGGTCGGCCAAAGGCTCGTCCATGTGATACTGAATGAGCGGGAAGGTGTCCCAATATTCCTCGGGGGTAATGACTTTGGCAATGTTTTCAACGCCGATCGTGTCGGCAAACTTTTTGGCAAAGTGAATTTCGTTGTAACGGTCGCCGTCGGGGCTCTCGAAGCCGACGGTAAAGGTCTTGTCGACCTCGGCCGCTTCGGCAATATAACTCGAATCGATACCGCTCGATAGGAACGAGCCGACCTCAACGTCGGCAATCTTGTGCGCGCGGACCGATTCGCGCACAACGCGGTCGGTCGCATCGGCAAAATAGTCGAGTACGCCGTCCTCGGGATTAAAATCGGGGCGGAAATAACGCGTTTTTTCCAAAATACCGTCTTTGTAGGTAAAGTAGTGCGCGGGCGGCAGTTTGAATACGCCTTTGAAGAAGGTCTCCTCGGTGGGCGAATACTGGAAGGAAAGATAGTGCCCGAGTGCCTCCTCGTTCAGTTCCTTTTCAAAGTCGGGGTGGTCAAGAAACGATTTGATTTCCGAACCGAAGAGGAAACTGCCGTTCATTTGGGCGTAGTAAAAGGGTTTAATGCCAAACGGGTCGCGCGCGCCGAACAGAGAGTTGTCGGCCTTGTTGTAAATAACAAAGGCGAACATACCGCGCAACTTTGCGACCAGGTCTTGGCCCCATTCTTCGTAACCGTGGATTAAAACTTCGCTGTCGGCGTGGTTTTGGAAGGTGTGGCCGGCGGCAATCAACTGTTCGCGCAGTTCTTGGAAATTGTAAATTTCACCGTTAAAGACCAACACGAGCGAACGGTCTTCATTGAACATCGGTTGGGACCCCTCTTCCAGGTCGATAATGCTCAATCGACGAAAACCGAGGGCCACCTGTTCATCGACGTACTGTCCGGCCGAGTCGGGTCCGCGGTGAACGATACGGTCCATCATCGCACCCAAGAGTGCGCCGTCGTCCGAAATTCGGTTGGTAAATCCGATAAAACCACACATAGAAAAATTCTCCTTCGAAAAGAATTTGTTATATTTTTACTCTTAAAATATTATTATACACTATTTTTCTTCGTTTGTCTTCATTTTTTTGAAAATAATTGCGGCCAAAAAACCAATCAGCGCTCCGCTGACACCGCCGCCCAGAAGTAACACGGGCAGATAATAAAGAACGCCCGCACCGATGAGGGGAAGCGCCACGGCCAATTGAAACAGATTGTGGCACACCCCGCCCGCGATACTGATTCCCACAAGGCCCAACCGCTTTACGCGGCAAACGAGCACCATCACCAAAAGCGACCCCCAGCCCCCCGCAAGGGAAAAGAGCAACTGCATCGGGGTGCCGAACATAAGGGTCGAAAGCAGAATGCGCACCGTGTTGACCGCCAACGCCCCTTTGTAATCGCGCTTGGCGAGCAGTAACAGGGCAATACCGTTGGAAAGACCGAGTTTCATGCCCGGCGCAATAAAGGAAAGCGAAACAAGACTTTCCAAGTAGCCGAAAATCAGGCAAAGACAGGCCAAAAGCCCGTATAGAGAAACTTTTTTCGCCATCGTTATTTCCACCTATTCTACCGTGATAGAAACCTTGTGCGGTAAACACAAAATGGTCTCGCCCTTTTTGGAAATGGGGCGGTGGTTCACGCAAATTTGTTCGCGGCAGTCGGCATCTTTCACGAAGACCTTGCCATCTTCTACAACCACCGTGTTGCCCGAAAGGTGAAGCGTATAGTCCTCTGCCAATTTTCCGCGGTAGACGACTTCGTTGTCTTCTTTTACGACAACGCATTCGCCCTTCGCCCCAAATAAGTGCGCGCCGCCAAAAAGCGCAAGAGCGACCAAAACGATCGAAAGAAAAAGGAGAATATCCCACTTTTTGATCATTTTTTGTCACCCCGACTTTCCCATTCGTAAACTTTCTTTGAAATATTGTAACATAACTTTACAAAAAATAAAAGATATTGTATAATAAAACGGTATGAAAAAAGTAATAACCGCCAATTTGATTTTGGTCCTGCTGTTCCTGTGCGGTTGCACCGCGCAGCAGGAAAATACCGACACCCGCTTTTTGATGGACACGTTTGTGACCCTTACGGCCGATTGTGAAGAAACGGTTCTGGCCGAAGCGTTTGCGGAATGTGACCGCCTGGAACGGGAATTGAGCCGAACGATTGCCGAGAGTGACGTTTCGCGGCTCAACCGCGGCGAAGAATTTGCGGTGGGGGCGCACACGAGAAACGTTCTCTCCCGCGCGCTCTTTTTTGCCGAGCGCTCGGGCGGAAAGTTCGACGTAACGGTCTGCCCCGTGAGTATGTTGTGGGACTTCAAAAATCAAGTAGAACCCTCGAAAAAAGAAATTGCCGCCGCGCTTGAGCGCGTGGATTACCACAGTATCAACATCGAAGAAGAACAGGTTTCCTTGGGCGGCGCGATGGTCGACCTCGGCGGGATTGCCAAAGGGTATATCACCGATCAGATCGTTTCCCTGTTGAAAGAAAAAGGGGTCGAAACCGCAACGCTCACCTGTGGCAGTAACGTTTACGTGATGGGCCAAAAGGCGCAACGAGTCGGCATTAAAAAGCCGTTCTCTCAAAACGAAATCTGCGCCGTACTGTCGCTTCAGAATAAAAGCGTGGCCACCTCGGGTATCTACGAGCGGTATCTCGAAAAAAACGGTAAGATTTACCACCATATTTTAGACCCGAAAACGGGCTACGGCGTGGAAACCGACCTTGCGAGTGCAAGTATTGTTTCTAATAGCGCCATGGATGGCGACGCGCTGTCGACCGTTTGTATTCTTTTGGGCCTTGAAAAGGCACAGGAATTGATTGAGGCTACTGCGAATACCGAGGCCGTTTTTGTCACAAGAGCGGGCAAAATCGTCGCCACGAGCGGACTTTACGAAAAAAATAAAGTATATTACTTAAAATAAAAAGAGGTTGAAACAATGGGCTTTTTAAGGTCGATCTTCGGCAATTACAGTGAAAAAGAAATCAAGCGGATTCGTCCGCTTCAACAAAAGGTTCTCGATTTAGAACCCGAATACCGCGCACTCTCGGACGAGCAACTGCGCGCCAAAACGCAGGAGTTTAAGGATCGCCTCTCCAAAGGCGAAACGCTCGACGACTTGCTGCCCGAAGCGTTTGCCGCCTGCCGCGAGGCGGGGGACCGCGTTCTCTCAATGCGCCATTTCCCGGTTCAGATTCTGGGCGGCATCATTTTACACCAAGGCCGCATCAGCGAAATGCGAACGGGTGAAGGTAAAACCTTGGTGGCCACCTTGCCGGCCTACCTCAACGCCTTGTCGGGCAAGGGCGTTCATATTGTTACGGTCAATGATTATCTGGCCAAACGTGACTCGGAATGGATGGGTAAAATCTACCGTTTTATGGGTCTTTCGGTGGGCCTGATTATCCACGGAATGGACCAAGAGGAGAAAAAGGCGGCCTATAACGCCGACATCACCTACTGCACCAATAACGAATTGGGCTTCGATTATCTGCGCGATAATATGGTGACCTATAAAGAGCAAAAGGTTCAGCGCGAACACAATTTTGCCATTGTCGACGAGGTCGACTCGATTTTGATCGACGAGGCGCGAACCCCCCTCATCATTTCGGGTCAGGGCACCAAATCGACCGAACTGTATACCCGTGCCAACAGCCTTGCTAAATCGCTCAGAATGGTTAAAGTCAAGGAAATGGACGACAAAACCACCGACGAGGACGCCAACTACGACGGCGACTACGTGGTCGATGAAAAAGCGCGTACCGCAACGCTCACGCCTGCGGGTGTGGCCCGTGCCGAGCAATTTTTCCAGATTGAAAACCTCAACGACGCGGCCAATATCGAAATCGCCCACCACGTCAATCAGGCCATTCGCGCCCACGGAATTATGAAGCGCGACGTTGACTACGTCGTCAAAGACGGCGAGGTCATTATCGTCGATGAATTTACGGGACGATTGATGTTCGGCCGCCGCTATAACGAGGGTCTTCACCAGGCTATTGAAGCCAAAGAGGGCGTAAAGGTCGAGCGCGAGTCCAAAACGCTCGCCACCATCACCTTCCAGAACTTCTTCCGCCTTTACAATAAACTTTCGGGTATGACCGGTACGGCTATGACCGAGGAGGCCGAGTTCCAACAGATTTATAAACTCGACGTGATTGAAATCCCGACCAATAAACCGATGATTCGTGACGACCGCCAGGACGCGGTGTATAAAACCGAAAAAGCCAAATATATGGCCGTTATCGAACAAATTGTCGACTGTAACCAAAAGGGGCAACCCGTGTTGGTGGGTACTGTAACGATTGAAAAGTCGGAACTGTTGTCGGCGCTTTTGAAAAAACGCGGCGTGAAGCACAACGTTCTCAACGCCAAACACCACGAAAAGGAAGCCGAAATCATTGCCCAGGCGGGTAAATTCGGCGCCGTGACCATCGCGACCAATATGGCGGGTCGCGGTACCGATATTATGCTCGGCGGTAACGCCGAATACCTTGCCAAAGCGCAACTGCGCCACGACGGTATGAGCGAGGAACTGATTGTTGAGGCTACGGGCTTTGGCGAGACCGAGAATCCCGAAATTCTCGCCGCGCGTGAAGCGTTCCAAAAGTATTACGACGCGTTTAAGGCCGAAATCGCGCCCGAAGCCGAGCGCGTGCGCGCCGCAGGCGGCCTGTTTATCATCGGTACCGAGCGCCACGATTCACGAAGAATCGATAACCAGTTGCGCGGCCGTGCCGGCCGTCAGGGCGACCCGGGCACGACCAAGTTCTACCTCTCACTGGAAGACGATTTGATGCGCCTGTATGGGGGTGAGCGTATCGGCGGCCTCTTGGATACCTTTAAGGTCGAAGAGGATATTCCGCTCGAAGCGCCCATTTTGTCGCGTACCATTGAAAGCGCACAAATGAAAAAAGAGGGCATCAACTTTGCCATTCGTAAGAACACGTTGCAGTATGACGACGTGATGAACAAACAACGCGAACTCATTTACGAACAGCGCAACAAAGTGCTCGACGGCGAGGATATTACCGACACCGTCCGCCGAATGATTGATGAAACGATTGATTCGTATACGCGAATTTACCTGGCCGATGAAGTTGTCCACGATAATTGGGACTTGAGCGGTCTGCGCGATTATTTCCTCGGCTGGGTCACCGAGCCCGACGACCTGCGCTTTACGACCGAGGAACTCGGCGAACTGTCGGTTGAAGCGGTTGCCGAGCAACTCAAGGAAAAGGCCCACGCGCGCTACCAAGAACGCGAACAGCTCTTCGGTAGCGATATTATGCGCGAGATTGAGCGCGTAATGCTGCTGCGCTCGGTCGATACCAACTGGATGGACCATATCGATAATATGGACCAACTGCGCCAGGGAATCGGTCTTCGCGCCTACGGTCAGCACGACCCCGTGGTGGCCTACCGCAACGAGAGTTACGATATGTTCTCGGCCATGACCGATGCCATTCGCGAACAAACGGCCAAACTGATTCTGACGGTTCAGGTCCGCCGCAACGAGGAGGTCCGCCGCGAAAAGGTGGCCGAAGAAACCTCGACGGGCGAAAAGCCTTTGACCGTTCGCGGCAAAGGCATCGTCGGCAAAAACGCCCTCTGCCCGTGCGGTAGCGGTAAAAAGTATAAACGCTGCTGCGGTAAGGATGAAGAATAATAAAAAACGGCTTCCGTAAGGGAGCCGTTTTTGCGTCTTCGCAAATAAAAAAATAAACGACACCACCCAAAGGTGATGTCGTTATTTGGCGCGCTGAAGAGGATGCATCCGCTTACGCGTATGCCGTACTCGTCGACCGTTTGCTTCGCAAACAGTACCCGACTCGCACTTCGGCACGAAAAAACAGTTCCCCGAACTGTTTTTTTACGCGCCTCGCCCTCTCAGGGTTCGAATCCTCTCGCAAATAAAAAAATAAACGACACCACCCAAAGGTGATGTCGTTATTTGGCGCGCTGAAGAGGATTCGAACCCATGACCTTCTGGTCCGTAGCCAGACGCTCTATCCAACTGAGCTACCAGCGCATTGTTGCGACCGTTTTTTGACCGCCAAAATATAATATCACATCTTGTTTCTAAAATCAAGCATTATTTTCAGAAATTTTCAAACTTTTTTCTTCCATAGAATATAAGGCGCTATTCTCTGCCAAATAATATGGTTGTTCTGTAAGGGAGGGGTTTCATCCCCTCTCATACGAAAAGACCGTATTTCTTTATGAAAAATGAACCCCCACCTTTTCGAACGAAAGGGTGGGGGTTGGTTTATTCGGTTAGATGGATATTTTTTATTGGAACAGAATTTCGTTGACGATGCTCTGGAGATATTCTTGGCGTCCGCTGGAGGGGATAAGCGCGGGGGAAAGTTCTTCCGCGCGGGCGGCGAGTTCTTTCAAATCGGTGTTTCCGCAAACAATCTTCTGCCCGAGTTCGCTTTGATAGGAAGCGTAACGCTCTTCGACGAAGGCGTCGATTCGGCCGTCTTCTATCAGTGCGGCCGCCTTCAAAAGGCCCAATGCAAAGGTGTCCATTCCCAAAATATAGGCATGGAACATATCTTCTGCGGTATAACTCGGGCGACGGGTCTTGGAATCGAAGTTGAACCCGCCCGTGAGTCCGCCGGCTTTTAAGACCTCGTACATACACATCGTCGCCTCGTATACGTTGAACGGGAACTCATCGGTGTCCCAGCCCAAAAGCAGGTCGCCCTGGTTGGCGTCGATGGAGCCGAGCATTCCGTTGATGGCCGAAACGCGCAGTTCGTGTTGGAAGGTATGTCCTGCCAACGTGGCGTGGTTGGCTTCAATGTTCATTTTGAAATCTTTGTCGAGGCCGTGTTGACGCAAAAAGCCGATGGCCGTTGCCGCATCGAAATCATATTGGTGTTTCATAGGCTCCTTCGGCTTGGGCTCGATATAAAAATCGCCCTTGAAACCGATGGAACGGCCGTATTCTACCGCCATTTTCATCAAACGGGCAATATTGTCCTGCTCAAACTTCATATCGGTATTGAGAAGTGTTTCATAGCCTTCGCGGCCGCCCCAGAACACGAAGCCTCTGCCGCCGAGCTTTACGGTAAGGTCGAGCGCCTTTTTGACCTTGGCGGCGGCAAAACAAAAGACCTCGGCTGAGTTGGCAGAGCCTGCGCCGTTCATAAAGCGCGGGTGAGAGAACATATTGGCCGTACCCCACAGGCACCGAATTCCGGTGTCCTTCATTTTTTCCAAAATGTAATCGGTAACCTCGTCCAAGCGGCGGTTGGTTTCAAGCAGAGTTTCGGCCTCGGCCACCAGGTCCACGTCATGAAAACAAAAATACTCAATGCCGAGTTTTTGCATAAATTCAAAACCCGCATCGACCTTGGCCTTGGCGTGGGCTACCGTACCGACCGCGGCGCCAAACGATTTATCGCCCGTGCCGCTACCGAACATATCCGACCCTTCGGCGCAAAGATTGTGCCACCAGGCCATCGCAAAGGGCAGATGTTCCCGCATCGGTTTTCCGCATACAATTCGGTTCGCATCATAAAACTTAAAGGCCATCGGATTTTTGCTGTCTTTTCCCTCAAATTCAATTTTCGGAATGTTTTGAAAAATTTCACGCATTTCAAGTACCTCACTTTAATTTTTTGAATAAATTTTTTAAGGTTGGATAGATTTCTTTGTATTTTTCGTACTGTCGTTGATACCGCGCGGCAAGTTCGCGGTCGGGGTGAAGCGTTGTTTTGGTTTGGACAAACCGTTTGGAACATTCTTCGACCGAGGCGTATTCGCCGGCTGCAACCATCGAAAGCATGGCGCCGCCGTAACCGGGGCCCTGTTCGGTTTGGGGCAGGGAAATTTCCAGATCCAAAACGTTACAAAGAATCTTTTGCCACAAAGCGGATTTTGCACCGCCGCCGCAAAGGGTGCTTCGGCGAATTTCAATTCCCTGCAATCGGGCAATTTCCAGGTTGTCTTTGATGGCAAAAGCCACCCCTTCCAACACCGCCTGAACCAGATCGGCACGCGCGGTATCCATCGAAAGGCCGAGAAAGGCTCCGCGCGCGTCGGTATCGTTGATGGGACTGCGCTCACCCATTAAGTAGGGCAGAAAGAAGACGGAATTGTTTCCGAGGTTGTCTTCGGCAATCGGCGCTTGCAGGGCCGCGTAATCATTGCTGTCTAAAATTTCTTCACAGAACCACCGGTTACACGAAGCGGCCGAGAGAATACAGCCCATCAAATGGTATTTGCCGTTCGCGTGGCAGAAAGAATGCAGCGCATTTTGCTTCGGAACCGAGAAACGCTCACAGGAAATAAATACCGTGCCCGAAGTGCCCAGTGAAATATTACAAAGCCCGTCTTCCACCGTCCCCGTGCCGATGGCTGATACGGCGTTGTCGCCGCCGCCTGCTACCACGATGACGTCGGCCGAGAGGCCCAACGCGTCCGCAATCGCGGGGTTCAGCCTTCCGATAACCTCGTAACTTTCGAACAGTTCTGGCATTTGGGTTTCTTTGAGATTGCAAATTTCGAGCATTTCTTTGGACCAACACTTGTTTTCCACGTCGAACAGTAAGGTCCCCGAAGCGTCGGAATAATCGGTGCTGTGAACCCCCGTCAAGCGGTAGTTCATATAGTCTTTCGGGAGCATAATTTTCTCGATTTTTCGGAAAAGTTCGGGCTCGTTTTTTTGCATCCATAAAAGTTTGGGTGCGGTAAATCCGGCAAAAGCGATGTTGCCCGTCAGTTTCGACAACCGTTCTTTACTTACGACACGGTTGAGATACTCGACTTCTTTTTCGGTCCGACCGTCATTCCATAAAATGGCAGGACGAAGAACCTCGTCGTTTCGGTCGAGTGCTACCAGACCGTGCATCTGTCCGCCAAAGCCGATGCCCTTAAGGGCGGTTTTGTCGATGTTTTGTGTCAATTCGTCTACGCCCGATAAAAACGCGCGCCACCAATCCTCGGGGTTTTGTTCGCTCCAACCCGATTTTGGGTAAAAGACCGGATAACTTCGCGAAACGGTGTTGACGATGGTGCCGTTTTGGTCGACCAATAATAATTTCAATGCCGACGTACCAAGGTCGGCGCCCAGATAGTAATTCACATCGTTCTCCTTTGTTCGTTTTCTTCATCGTATCACAAAAAAATTGACATTTCTCGCAATATATTCTATAATAAATAGACATATTTTTGCTTTTTGGGGGAGAGAGACGTGTTTTACCAATACAACCATTTGGGTTCGCCCGATTATTTGAAGGTTGAACGGGGTCTGAATTTCAGTTTTCCGTCCCACCTGCACCAATGTTTTGAAATTATCGTGGTCCGAAGCGGCCGTATGCAGGTCACCGTTCACAACAAGCGGCTGACCTTAACGAAAAACCAAGCCGTACTGTTGTTTCCCAATCAAATTCATTCCTTAAGTTCTTCCGAAAGCGAACACGTTCTTTGTATTTTTTCGCCCCGACTGATTCAGGCCTATGCCACAAAGGTGCACAACAAAATTCCGAAAAATCCGATTTTCACGCCCGACGAATATTTAATCCAAGCGCTTGTGAATCTAGAAAACACCGCCTCTTCGGCCGAGAAAAAAGGACTTTTGTATTCACTGTGCGCCCAGTTTGACAAAACGGCCGAATATGATTTGCTTACCGCGGCCGATGAAAACTTGTTGCGAAAAATTTTTCTCTTTGTGGAAGAAAATTTTCACAAAGATTGTTCGCTTTCCGATTTGGCGGCCGCGACCGGTTACAACTATTCCTATCTTTCGCGCTATTTCACAAAGGCGACCGGACTTTCTTTTAATTTTTACGTAACGCATTACCGTATCAGCCACGCGTGTTATTTAATGGAAAATACCGACGCGCCAATCGTCGATTGCGCCTACAACAGCGGGTTCTCTTCTCTGCGCAGTTTTAATCGCAGTTTTTTGGAAAACCTGAAACTTACCCCAACGCAGTACCGAAAGAATCTGCGTTTGTAAAGGCGGGCGGAAGTACTGTCCCGAAAGAAAAAATCCCCACCCATTCCAAGTAGAATGCGTGGGGATTTTCTTTTTTTACTCGAAACAGAGTTTCAGGTCGGGGCGGAGAATGGATTTTTCCAGAATAAAGGAAGCGGCTTGACTGCCGACTTGAATCAAAAATTCACCGGCTTGGGCTTCGGGAACGTAATCCTCGTTGATCATCCCGAATGCGTCAAAGTCGAGCGTAAAGGAGAGGGTCTTGGCCTCGCCCGGTTGGAGGTAGACCTTGTCAAACGCCTTTAACTGCTTGACGTAGGGGGTAATCGAAGCGCAAACGTCCGAAACGAAGACGAGGACGGCCTCACCGCCGGCGCGGTCTCCCGTGTTTTTCACGGTTACTTCTACCGTTACGGGAATTTCGCCGTTTGCGTCGGGCGTAATCTTCAAATCGCTGTACTCGAAGGTCGTGTAGGAAAGGCCCTCACCAAAGGTGAAAAGCGGACTCGGATCCGAGAAGACGTAGTCGCGTCCCGGATTTTCGGGGCTGCCCGGCGTGTGGTAGAAACCGCCGGCCGAGGGTTTGCGGTTGTAGTGGCAGGGCAGATGGCCGACCGAACGCGCAAAGGAAACGGGCAGTTTGGCCGAGGGGTTGGCGTCGCCAAACAAGAGGTTGGCGAGTGCCGCGCCGCCCTGTTCACCCGGGTACCAGGCCTGCAGAATGGCGGGAACGTTGTCCTTGGCCCAGGTAACGGCGTAGGGGCGACCCGATTCCAGAATCAAGACAACGGGGGTTCCCGTGGCGCAAACGGCTTCTAAAAGTTCTTGCTGTGCGCCCGGAAGGTCGAGCGAATTGACGTCGAACCCTTCGCCGCAGGTGTTGGGCTGACGAACGTCTTTGAGTTCGCCGGCAATACCGCCGCCGCCCAACGACCAGTCCCCAAGCACCAGTACGGCAACGTCGGCCTGTTTGGCAACCTCTACCGCGGCGGGAATGTCGCTCGGGTCCTTACGGGTGTGTTTGCAGCCTTCGGCAAAGAGAACGCGCTCTTGGCCGAGCCGTTCTTTGATCGCGTTATAGAGCGTATTGACGTGGCAACGGTTGATAGTCTGGCCCGAATAACCGCCCAGTACGACGCGGTTGGCGTTCGGACCGATGACGGCCACCTTGCCGATATCCTTCTTGAGCGGCAACAGATTATTTTCATTTTTGAGAAGTACAACCGAGTTTTCGGCTACACGACGCGCAAGGTCGGCGTTCTTTTGGGCTTCGTCCGCGGTGACCTCTTCGACAGCCGAAAGATCGCGGTCAAAAAGACCCGTTTCAAATTTATGTTTGAGTAAACGTGAAACCGCTTCGTCAATCAGCGATTCTTCGACCTTCCCGTCCAAAACGGCTTGCTCAAAATCACTGCCAAAGGCATAGGTGATCGGCGCTTCCAGATCGACCCCTGCTTCCAAACAACGAACCGCCGATTCGACCGTGTCTTTGGCGCTGTTGTGCATACTGATTACCATGCCCGTGGCACCAAAGTCGGAAATGGTGAAACCGTCAAACTCGAGTTGCTCGCGCAGAATGCGGCGCAACCATCGCTTTGAAGTGTGCAGCGGCTCACCGTCAATTTCGGAATAAGCGGGCATGATGCACTTGGGCTTGGCGTTTTGAATCACCTTGCGGAAGGCATAGAGGTACATCGCTTCGATTTCGCGGCGACCCACGTGCACGGGGGAGAGGTTCAGGCCGCTTTCGGGCGCACTATGTACGGCAAAGTGCTTGATACAGGAAGCAACGTTTTGCTTTTGTACTTCTTGCGTGTAAATGGCGCCGAATTCCGAGATTAAGTAGGGGTCTTCACCGTACTGTTCTTCGACACGGCCCCAACGAAGGTCCCGCGTGATGTCGAGGTTGGGAGCATAAACGACGTCGGCACCGGTGCGGTGCAACTGTTCACCAATCAACGACGTGGCTTCGCGGAACAGGTCACGGTCAAAACTGGCCGCCATGCCGACACAGGCGGGGAAGGTGGTGCAGTTTTCGGGGAAAGCCCCGTGAATTCCCTCGGTCTGAATCGAGAGCGGAATACCCAAAGGGGAGTTGTCCTTAAACCACTGTTGAATTTTTCCGATTTGGTCTGCCGAAAGTTCAACCGCGTTGAAAAGGGCGCCGCAGTTGTGTAAATTATTGCGGAAAAATTCCTCGTTCAGGCTGCCGTCGTCGTTTTGGAATTTCTCGTCCGGATGGATGTAAAGCATACGCATTTGTGCGAGTTTGTCCCGAATGGTCATTCGGCTCATCAGGTCTTTTACGCGAAGTTCGGTCGGTTGGGTTGCGTCTTTGTATAACGGTGTCATCAAAATCCCTCGCTTTTTTCTTTCCAGATCTGTAAAACGTGTGAAACTACCCTTATTATATAATCCGACCGGTCAAAGTCAAGCGCTCGCTATGGCCAAAAACAATCATTTTTCGGACAGTTTTTTACGTCGAAAAAAGAACCCCCACCTTTTCGAACGAAAGGGTGGGGGTTGGTTGATTCGGTTAGCTGAAGTCGAGCGCCAAGTCGGGGCGGAGAATCGATTTTTTCAAATGGAAGGAAGCGGCTTGGCTGCCAACGGTAATGATAAATTCACCCGCTTCGGCTTCGGGAATGTAATCCTCGTTGATCATCTGGAATGCGTCAAAGTCGAGCGTGAAGGAAAGGGTCTTGGCCTCGCCCGGTTGCAGGTAAACTTTGTCAAACGCTTTTAACTGTTTGACGTAGGGAGTGACTGTCGCATAAACGTCCGAAACGAAGACGAGGACGGCTTCGCCGCCGGCGCGGTCTCCCGTGTTTTTGACGGTTACTTCTACCGTTACGGGAATTTCGTCGTTTTGGTCGGGCGTAATCTTCAAGTCGCTGTACTCGAAGGTCGTGTAGGAAAGACCCTCGCCAAATTCGAAGAGCGGACTCGAATCGGAAAAGACGTAGTCGCGACCCGGTTTTTCGGGGGTTCCCGGCATATGGTAAACGCCCTTGGAAGAATATTTGTGGTTGTAGAAACAGGGCAGATGACCGGCCGAACGCGCGAACGAAACGGGCAGTTTGGCCGAGGGGTTGGCATCGCCAAACAAGAGGTTGACGAGTGCCGCGCCGCCCTGCTCGCCCGGATACCAGGCCTGCAGAATAGCGGGAACGTTGTCCTTGGCCCAATTAACGGCGTAGGGACGGCCCGATTCCAGAATTAAGACAACGGGGGTTCCTGTCGCGAAAACGGCTTCTAAAAGTTCTTGCTGTTCGCCCGGAAGGTCGAGCGAACTAACGTCAAAACCTTCGCCGCAGGTGTTGGGTTGGTTGATGTCCCGAAGAACGCCGGCAATTCCGCCTGCACCCAACGACCAGTCACCGAGCACCAGAACGGCAACGTCGGCCTGTTTGGCAATCTCTACCGCGGCGGGAATGTCACTCGGGTCCTTACGGGTGTGTTTACAGCCTTCGGCAAAGAGAACGCGGTCTTCCCCGAGTTTTTCTTTGAGGGCGTTGAGCGTGGTGTTGACGTGGCAACGGTTGATGGTCTGACCCGAATAACCGCCCAGCGCTACGCGGCCGGCATTGGGACCGATGAGGGCCACCTTGCCAATGTCTTTCTTGAGCGGCAACAGATTATTTTCGTTTTTGAGAAGAACGACCGAGTTTTCGGCTACGCGACGCGCAAGGTCGGCGTTTTTGAGCGCATCCTGTGCGCAAATTTCGTTCTCCTCGTCATAGGATTGGTCGAAAAGACCGGTATCAAACTTATGGGTCAACAAACGCGCAACCGCCTCGTCGACAAGGTCTTCGGAAACGGTACCGTTTCGAATGGCCTCTTCAAAAGCGTCGTTATACGTATAGGCAATCGGGGCTTCCATATCGATACCGGCTTTCAGGCAACGAATACCCGAAAGGGTCGGCTCTTCTGCGGAGTGGTGTCGGTCAACGACCATACCCATCGCGCCGTAGTCCGAAATGGTGAAACCGTCAAACCCGAGTTGCTGGCGCAAAATGCGGCGCATCCAACGCTCGGAAGCGTGCAACGGCTCGCCGTCCAGTTCCGAATAAGCGGGCATTACGCTTTTGGGGTTGGCGTTTTCAATGACCTTGCGGAACGGATACAGGTGGACCATTTCGATTTCGCGGCGGCCCACCGTAACGGGTGAAATATTGATGCCCGATTCGGGCGCACTATGTACGGCATAATGTTTAATACAAGAGGCAACGTTTTGTTTTTGCACTTCTTCGACGTAAATCGAACCGAACTCGGAAACGAGGTAGGGGTCTTCGCCGAACTGTTCTTCAACGCGGCCCCAACGAAGGTCCCGCGTAACGTCAAGATTGGGGGCGTAAACGGTGTCGGCACCGGTGCGGTGTAACTGTTCACCAATCAGCGCCGAAGCCTCGCGGAAGAGTTCGCGGTCGAAACTGGCCGCCATAGCGACACAGGCGGGGAAGGTGGTGCAGTTTTCGGGAAAAGCACCGTGAATTCCCTCGGTGTGAATCGACAGCGGAATACCCAAGGGGGAGTTTTCTTTGTACCACTTTTGAATCTGGTTCAGCTGTTTTACCGAAATTTCAACCGTGTTGAAAAGGGCGCCGCAGCCGTTCAGGTTTTCGCGGAAAAATTCGTCTTTTACACTGCCGTCCTCATTCAGAAAAGATTCGCCCGCGTGCAGACAAAGCATGCGCATTTGGGCAAGTTTGTCTTTTAAGGTCATGCGGCTCATCAGGTCTTTTACACGAAGTTCGGTCGGCTGGGTTGCGTCTTTGTATAAAGGTGTCATGATGGTTTTCTCCTCTCTTTCAGGGGGAAGATTTCACCTTCATTATACAAAAGTGAACGGTAAAGTCAAGGTTGTGTTTTTTCGTTTAGAGAAAAAATTTTTTCGCCCCAAAAAACCGCACGGATTTTTCCGCGCGGTTTTTGTTCCTTACCGTCCTCGCTCGTTGCAAAGAACGCTCACTTTTTGAAGAAGTTCTTGTGAAAAATCACCTTCGCGCAAACGCCACGCCCAGTTTCCCATAAGGGTGCCAGGGGTGTTCATTCGCGCCGTTTCGTCGAGGCATAACCAGTCCTGCATCGGTATGATCACGCGCTCGGCGCGCGAGCGCATTCCCATCAAAATCAAGCGGTGTGCAATGGGCAACTGAACGTTGGGGGTCAGGCGCGAGAACATCCGCTTTTCGCGTTCACTTGCCGTGCGGTGCCACCCGAGGGTGGTGTTGTTGTCGTGGGTACCGGTATAACACACGCAGTTCGGCGTGAAATTTCGCGGTAAAAAGGGATTGGAAAGGTCGGTCGAAAAGGCGAATTGCAACACCTTCATTCCCGGGAACCCGGTGTCGCGCAGTAGTTTTTGCACCGCCGCGTCCTCTTTGCCGAGGTCCTCGGCCAGAATGGGCAGCGCACCGAGCGTTTTGTGCATACGCTTCCAGAATTCCAACCCCGCCCCCCGTTCCCAAACGCCGCAGCGCGCGTGGGAAGCGCCAAAGGGAATGGCGTAGTAGTCGGCAAAGGCGCGGAAATGGTCGATGCGCAATCGGTCGAACAGGTGAAGATAGTGCCCGAGACGTTGCTTCCAGAACGCGTATCCGCTTCGCCGCAGGAAGACCCAATCGTAAATGGGGTTGCCCCACAGTTGCCCGTCCTCGGAAAAAAGGTCGGGCGGAACACCGGCCACCTGGGTGGGGGTCAGATCCTGACCCACCTTGAAACAGGCCGTGTGTTTCCAGACTTCCATACTGTCGGGCGAAACGTAAAACGGCAGGTCGCCGATCAGCCGAATGCCTTGGGCGTTGGCGTAGTCCTTGAGGGCAAAAAACTGCTTGTAAAACAGAAACTGCAAAACTTTGTAAAGCCCGACCTGTTCGGCGTGCGCCAGACGAAAGGCGGTCAGCGCCTGCGGTTTTCGGACTTTCAGGTCCTCGGAAATCTCGCTCAACGAAACGGGCTGTTCTTGGTTCAAAATAGCATTGAAAAGCGCGTAATCGTTGAGCCAAAAGGCGTTTTGCCGCGCGAAACGGTGGTAATCGGCGCGCGTGGTGTCAAACCGCGCGGCCGCCCGCAGTAAAAGCGGCATTTTTTCGGTTCGAACGCGGCGGTAATCGACCCGTGCCGAGGGTTGGCGCTCGGGCAGTTCTTCTGCGGTCAAAAGTCCTTCTTCGCACAAAAGGTCCAAATCGATGAGCAAGGGTTCCCCCGCAAAACTGCAGGGGGATTTGTAGGGGGAGTTGCCTTCACCGATGGGGCAAAGCGGCAACATTTGCCATTCGCTCTGTCCGCTTTTCTTGAGAAAATCAACAAACGAAAAGGCGGCGGCACCCAGCGTGCCGATGCCGTAGGGCGAGGGCAGACTGGTGATGTGCAACAGCGTGCCGCATTTCAAATGAGGGTTAGCCCTTGACCGCACCGGCCGTCACCCCTTTGATGATATATTTCTGCGCCGTCAGATAAAAAATGACCACGGGAATAATGGCCAGAACGAGCATCGCCATCATCGCGCCCATATCGATCGACCCGTAACCGCCGCGCAGATACTGAATGGCAATCGGAATGGTTTTGTAGTCGCTGCCGATGACGAGGTTGGGCAAAAGATAGTCGTTCCAGATCCACATCGTGTTGAGAATGGCCACCGTAATGGCGGTCGGTTTCAAAATCGGGAAGACGACGCGCCAATAGGTCTGAAAGGTGTTGCACCCGTCGATGGTGGCGGCTTCTTCCACACTTAAGGGCACCGCGCGCACAAAACCGCTGAACAGAAAGACCGAAAGCCCCGAACCGAAACCGAGGTAGAGGAAAATCAGTCCGACGGGATTGTCGAGCGCGAGCAGATTGGCCGTTTTCGACATGGTGAACATGACCATCTGAAAGGGGACGATCATCGAAAAAACGAACAGGTAGTAAAGCACCTTCGAGAAGACCGAGCGCACCCGCGTGATATACCAGGCCGTCATCGACGTAAAGACCACGATGGCGGCCACCGAAAAGACCGTCACAAACAGCGACCACCCGACGGCGGCGGGAAAACCCGTGTCGCGAATGCCGCTCACGTAGTTTTCAAGCCCCGAAAAAGTGTCGGCGTTGGGCGGCAGAAAGGGCGTTTGGCTGATGGAGAATTTGAACTTGAACGAGTTTTGCAACACAATGAAGATCGGGGACAGAAAAACGGCGCTCAAAAAAACCAACAGCAGAAAGACCACCGTTCGGCCCAAACGAAGTTTGCACATCAGCCGTCGACCTCCTTTTTTCGGGTGAGATGGAGTTGCAAAAGGGCAATGACGGCCACGATCAAAAAGAAGATGACGGCCTTTGCCTGACCGACCCCCTCAAACCCGATGCGTCCGTAAAAGGTGTTGTAAATATCGAGCGCCAACATCTGGGTCTGCTTGGCGGGGGCGCCCGCCGTCAGCGCCAGGTTGGTGTCGAACAACTTAAAGGAGTTGGTAATGGATAAAAAAAGGCAAATGGTAACGGCCGGCATCACCGAAGGCAACGTGATGTGCCGCAAAATTTGAAATCCGGTGGCACCGTCGACCGTGGCGGCCTCGGTTAGGTCGTGGGGAATGTTCTGAATGGCCGCCACGTAGATAATCATCAAATAACCGATCATCTGCCAGTTCATGACCGCCAACAACCCGAAAAAGCCGAAAATGGGCTTGGAAGTAATGGCGTAATCAAAGCGGTAGAGAATACCGTTGATAATCAGTTGCCAGATATAGCCAAGCACAATGCCGCCAATCAGGTTGGGCAAAAAGAACACCGTTCGAAAAAGGTTGGTTCCGCGAATGCCGCGGGTCAACAGCAGCGCCAGTAAAAAAGAAAACAGGTTCAGACTGATGACCGAAAGCGCCGCAAAACACACCGTAAACCATAGCGCGCGAATAAAATCGGCGTTTTCGCTGAACGCGCGGATATAGTTGGAAAAGCCGACAAAGGTGGCATCGGTGACCGTTCTGAAATCGCAAAACGAGAGGTACAGTCCCATCAAAAACGGAATCAGAAAGGCAATCAGAAAGGCGCTCAATGTCGGCAGTACGAAAATCGGCAGCCAGCGTTTTTGAGCAGTTCTCATTTATTTTGCTTCACGCTTCCAACTGTCGCGCGCGGTCTTTACAACCTCGTCCCAACTCTTGTCGCCCTGCGCGTAATCCAAAAGCGCACTGCCCACCGCGTTCTTGAAGGTGTCGCTCGGGAATCCGGCAAAAATCCACGGCACGTTTTGAACACCCTCGTCATTGAGATAACGCGAAATTTCTTTGGCCAAGGGGTCCTCGGGCAGTTCTTCCTCGGTAAAGGTGTTAAAGGGGGTAATAAAGTTGAGTTCTTCGGTGACGAATTCTTTGCCCGTTTCGCTCGAAAAGAGCCATTCCAAAAATTCGAGCGAAGCTTTTTTCTGCTCGTCACTGGCCTTTTCGTTAATGGCAAGGTAGTTTTCGGTGCCGATGCAAAGGCCCTGTCCCTTTTCGCCCTCAATACCCGTGTAAATGGGCAAGAAACGGATGTCTTCTTCTTCCACAACGTTGCCCTGAACGCTTGAAATCTGCGACCAGGCCCAGTTGCCGTTCTGCACCATCGCGACTTTACCGAGCGCAAATTCGGCCATCGAGTCGGCGGTCGACTTGGACCCCAAGAGGGTCTTTTCGGTCAGGGAGTTGTTGATATAAAGGTCAAAAATATTCTGGTAGTTCTTGGCGTGGCGGAAAGCAATCTCCTTGGCGTTCAAGGTGGCAAGGGTCGGGTCGGCGTAGTCTTCGTTTTCGCGCAACTCGTAATAAAGCGGAACGTTGAGCAAATGGGTCTGCCAACGCCAGTCTTCACCCGCCGAAAGACCGGTCGAAGCGAATACGCCCTCGATTTGAAGTTCCTTTTTGTGCGCACTCATGTCTTCAACGACCGATTTGAGCGCCTCAAAATCGTTGATTTCTTCGGCGTCCTTCACGTCGCTTTTGCGGTTCTTG
Organism: Acutalibacteraceae bacterium; assembly: GCA_045545515.1. Lineage (GTDB taxonomy): Bacteria > Bacillota > Clostridia > Oscillospirales > Acutalibacteraceae > UBA737. Next base: position 62,323 of record JAZQBA010000017.1, on the reverse strand, counting down.
AGCGCGAAATAACGGTCGAGGATTTCCTTATTATATATGATACCGTAACCCTCTACCACGTAGGGAATGCCGTAAACACTGTCACCTTCGCCCTTGATGGCCAGGGATTTGTCACTCAAAAAAGAATACAAGCGGCTGTCCTTCAAATCGGCGCAGTAACTCTTCCAGGATTCGTAGCCCACGGGGCCGTTGAGCTGGAAAATGGTCGGCGCATCGCTTTTGGCAATCTCGGATTTCAGCGTCTGTTCGTAGGCGCCTGCCGCCGCGGTGACGATTTTAACCGTTTTGCCCGTTTCTTTTTCATACGCCGCGGCAATATTTTCATACGCCTTGGCCGACTCGGGCTTAAAGTTCAGAAAATAGACCTGGGAAGTCTTTTTCTCGCCGCAACCGGCAAGCGAAAGGGTGGAAAGTAAACAACTGATTGCAAGAAAAAAGGAAAATATTTTTTGTTTCATAAAAGAACCCTCCTGAATTGAATTCTTTTTCTATCTTGCCACCCGAAATGAAAAAAATACCGATTTTTAATTTTTTCAAAATTTATCTTGACTTCCGCACAGGCGTGTGGTATAGTATTTAGGCGCTCAAAATGCTGGTGTAGCTCAGTTGGTAGAGCAGCTGATTTGTAATCAGCAGGTCGGGGGTTCAAGTCCGTCCACCAGCTCCATTTGTTGGTGGCTCACCAAAACCGCCGAGCGTGAAACTGAATATGGGAGAGTTCCCGAGTGGCCAAAGGGGGCAGACTGTAAATCTGTTGCTTCTAGCTTCGATGGTTCGAATCCATCCTCTCCCACCAAATTGAAAGAGCACCACCGAATGGTTGGTGCTCTTTTAATTTTTGGCTGAGGGGCTGAGATTCGAACAGGGTGTGCCGTCCGCAGACGGCAAAAACAGTCCGGGGGACTGTTTTTAACCCGCGGTCCTTTAGGCGAATCCATCCTCTCCCACCAAGGTGTTCTTGATATATATCAAGAACACCTTTATTTTTATAAATATTCTTTCTCTTTCAAAAAAATATTTCTTGACTTTTTTCAAGAAATTGTTGTTAACAACCAAAATATGTGTTATAATCATTTATAATGATTCTTTGAGGTGATTTCATGTCTATTTCTTATGATAAACTTTGGAAACTAATGATAGATAAAAAAATGAACAAAACCCAATTAAAAGATGCGGCAAAGATAAGCACAAACGCAGTTGCAAAGCTTAGCAAAAATGAAGCAGTTTCTTTGGAAACACTTTATAAGATTTGTTTTGTTATGGAATGCGATATCGGTGATATTATTCAATTTAGATAATTGTTGTTATATTTTGTTTAGGAGAGAATGTTTGTATGTCTCATTTGTTAATTGATTTATTTGCCGGTTGTGGTGGATTAAGTTTAGGTATGGAACAAGCAGGTTTTACTGTGAACTTTGCAAGTGATATTGACCCAATATGTAGTTCTACATATTTACACAATAGAAATCTTTTGCCCGAACAAATGTATATAGGAGATATTCATTTGTTAAATAACAATTTTGATCTATACCTACAATATTTTGAAAGTATTGATTTGGTATGTGGCGGACCACCATGCCAAGGTTTTTCCATGGCAAATAGACAAAGGATTATTGATGATCCACGCAATGTGCTTTACAAAGAATATCTATTATTTTTGAGCAAAGTAAGGCCAAAGTTTTTTGTGATGGAAAATGTTAAAGGAATGCTCAATAAAATACAAGAAATTATTAAAGATATGAAAGATTTTTTAGGGCAGGAATATAGCATTTCTTATGCTTTGTTTAATGCCAAAAATTTCGGTGTTCCTCAAAATAGAGAGAGATTAATTGTTATAGGAAATAGAATAGGAATAGAGTCTAAAACAGTAATTGATGATATTATTAATGCTTCTGATACATATCCAAATTTTACACTTTTTGATGCTATATCTGATTTGCCGGAATTGAAACCCAATAGAGTTAAGAATAACACGAAGGAAGAAAATGCAGATATAGGTTTTGCAAAAGTTGAATTTGATTATAGTGATACAGCATTCTTGAAATTTATCAACTCTCGTAAATGCAAGTATTTATACAATCATAAAAATAGATACAATAACGATAGGGATATAGAAATTTTCAGTAGACTTCCGCAAGGGGCAAATTCTTTGCACCCTTCAATCGCTGATATAATGCCATATAGTAGTAGAAACGATATTTTCAAAGATAAATATTTCAAACTTAAATATGATGATGTATGCAAGACCATTACCTCTCATATGAAATTTGATTGCAATATGTATATTCACCCCACACAATCTCGTGGGTTATCACCCCGAGAAGCAGCTAGAGTGCAAACATTTCCGGACTATTTTGAGTTTATAGGCCCACAAAATAGTTGGTATAAGCAAATAGGAAATGCTGTACCTGTAAAACTTGCTGAAGCTATAGGAAGGGAGATAATTAAGTATCTATGAAACATGTAGAATTGTTCGCCGGTATCGGTGGGTTTAGACAGGCATTATCACTTTTAGGGAATGATTTTAGTATACCCGAAAACACAATAGCTTTTTCAGAAATCGATAGTAATGCAGTTACAACTTATAAAGCGGTTCACAATACAGATGATGAATTGGAAATAGGTGATATTGTTAGTTTTTGTTCTCAAATTGAGAATTTCGATTTACTACCCGATTTTGAGGTTCTTACCGGCGGTTTTCCTTGTCAAGCTTTTAGTATGATGGGTAAGCAAAAGGGATTTGAAGATATGCGTGGCAATGTGTTCTTTCAAATATTGGAAGTACTAAAAAATAAAAAACCTAAATATGTGCTTTTAGAAAATGTGAGAAATTTGGTGTCTCACGACAAAGGAAAAACATTTAAATTTATACTAGAATCACTCAAAGAAAATGGTTACCCTTTTATTTATTATGATATTTTCAATACAGAAGATTTTGGACTCGCTCAAAAACGAAATAGGGTTTTCATATTCGCTACTACCGAAGAGTTAGTGGATTTTGACTTTAATAGCAAAATAATCAAAGAAATCTTTTGTTCTATTTTAAATAAAACCTCTCTATTGAAACAACAATCAACGCATGAGGTTTTAGAAAGAACAGTTGATGACAAATTTTATTTATCTGAAACTATTAAACCGACAATTTTATCAGATGGTACAAAAAATTACAAATCGAAATCGGAAATAAATCCTATTATAGCAAAGCCATTGACTGCTACTATGGTAAAAATGCACCGCGCATGCCAAGATAATTATTTTAGTGATGGTTATATTAACTCAACAAATCCTATCGAATATTTAAAGCAGGAATTTACAAAAGAAGAACTTTGCAAGCAACGAATTAGAAAGATAACCCCAAAAGAAGCCTTTATGTTGCAAGGATTTGATGAAGAATTTTATAAGAAAGCAGAAAATGCTGGTGTTAGCAACGCACAATTATATAAACAAGCAGGTAATGCAGTGAGTGTTAATACAGTCTATGCCATTATGTATTATTTATTTGTTTATAAAAACTTGAGGTGATTTTTATGTTCTTTGAATTACATAATGAGAATAGAATTGGATATAAAGAATTGACTGATGCTGATTTAGGAAGAAGCAAAACCTCCCATCAGACACATATTGGTTTGTTTGATGATGTTCTAACATTCATGCCAGATAGAGCCTCCATAGATATTCCTGATGCATTGCTCATATACAACAATGAACTGATGTCTCTGTCCGTTAGTTTTGATAGAATTCAAAACCCCAACGGCTCTTTTAGAAGTCCTAAAATCAAAACAGGTGGAAGAAATGTTGTAAGTGTTGTTGCTTTTATAAGAGATACAGTGAATAAAACAAATGCAACTGGAAACTGGTATCTGTTTTGGTTTGGATTAAAAAGTGAGCAACCCGTATTTTTGTTGTTTGAGAAAAATTCAGACACTTATAATGATTTGATTAAAATAGGTGTGGATTTAAAAGAAAAAGTAAAAAATAGGTTAACAAAGTCAGACTCTCAGTTTGAAAGCGTTTTGTCATATTTGGAACAAGTCGTAAACACTCGAGGAATTGAATTGGCAGAAAAACTTGAATTGGCTGTACAAACAGAAGCGTCAATTCCGAAAAGAATCAGACGATACGACTTTGAAAAAGCACGCCAAAACTTTTACAAAGTTGGGCGTGATGGTGAAGAATTAATTGACAAGTATTTTTCTGAACAGCTAAGAAGGAAAATTATTTTAAATTATACTTGGGTTAATAAAGATGGTGAAAGTGGACTGCCATATGATTTTCATGTTCAAAAATCTGATGGTGAAATCTTTTATTTAGATGTGAAATCAACAAACTACAAATTTGAGCAAAAAATGATATTTAGTGGTCAAGAGGTAAAATTTGCTGCCGATAAGAAAAACCAGTATTTTATTTATCGTGTTTATCAAGATCAAAATGGAAATAAATATTTGAAAGTGTGTTCAAATGCCAAAACGCTTTTCTCTGATATAAATTTCAAAACTTTCGAATATGAAACAAAGCTACTTCCGTTTGCAAATGTTGAAACTATTAAATTAGCAATTAACCCTACACAAAGGCATTTGGTTTTTGATAAAGCAATATCTTTATAATTCTCTGGACTTTTAAAACTTTTCGGATATAATTGCTGTTACCAAAATGAAATTTCACGGCTTATCAACTTTGCAAAAGACCAACTTTGAGTTGGCATCTAAATAGTTCGGAACAGCCAAAACAAGCACCGCCATTGGCGGTGTTTTTGTTTTGGTGGGAGAGGATGGTAGAGGGAGAATCATACGGTTCCGTCGAAGCCGCCCGAAACACGCGATAGTGTTTCGGGACGGTGAAGTCGGCAGCACGAAGATTTTATCGTCAACGGCCCGGGGCCGTCGATAAAATCAAGAGCGCACCGTATCCATCCAAAATCCTCTTTTATAAAAATGAGGGCAGAGCAACGGATTACACCTTGTCGAATAGATTGTTTTATGATAGAATAAAACAAAAGGGGGTCTTTTCGATGAAAACTCGGTTGAAAAGAATAATTGCTTTTATCATAGATTGGAATATTACTCTTTTTCCGGGGGTGCTTGTGTTTTCTTGTTCGGCAATTTTCTTGATGCGGCAATCCGAGATGAACCCTTTTGTTATGATTCCGTTGTTTTTGCTCGTCCCTGCCGCTTTTGGCGCGTTTGTGTTAAGGGACGTTCTGTTCAAAGGGCGTAGTTTGGGCAAGCGCATTTTCGGGTTGTTTGTATATGATGAAAAAACATTAGAGCCCGCAAGTGCAAAGCGGCGTTTGTTGCGAAACATCTTTTTGTTTTTGTATTTAATCGACGGAATTGTATTACTCGCGACGGGTAAAACCATCGGGGACCGCGCGGCCGGCACGTTGGTGGCCACCAAAGAAGAACTTGAATTGCACGCGGAAGAAACGCAGGAAAAGTTGCCGGTTTCAAAGCAAAAAACAGTAAAACAAGTCGTTACAGTCGTTGCGATTGTTATTGGTTGTCTGATTCTTTTTGTCGGGTTCGTTCAAGTGGGCTTGAATGCACAAAAAGATACACAGCAGTATCAAGTTGCTTATGAGTATTTTGTGAATAGTCAGTCTTTTCGGGAATTGAATGTTGAGGAATCCAAAATTCGTATGAATGCGTATTCTTCGCACACAGAAACGTCCCGAGAAGATAATTCCACGACGCAAACGGTTACAATCGGATTCTTTGTGAAATTCAAATCGTTTGAAGTTGTTTGTCACAAAGAAAACGACGGTTGGCAAGTGTGTCAGGAATGCACTTGTTTTGAGTAAAAGATTTTGAGGTTTTGGCGGCCGATATCCCCGCCATCGTCGCTTCGGACCACCGCCCCCACACGGCCACGGGTCAACTGCCGTAAGGATTTCTTGAATCGATGAAGAACAAAATAGCACCCGACTCCCAAAAGGAATCGGGTGCTTGTATTTTTTATTTATCCCAGTTCGGATACGTTTCCGTTCATATCCAAAAGATATTTTTTACCGATATCCATGTTTTTTAGAACAAATCCACCGGAAGAATCATCAACATTCATCCTACCCATAGGTAAAGTAGATGTGTCAAAAAATAGGCGTTTATTTTCATAATTAATATCGTACTCGTAAATCTTTTTGCCAATATTATCAAAAACAAAGATGCGGTTGTTTTTCAAATAAAATTCGTCTTCAAAATTGGAACAGTTCAGTTGGGTGCATTCATTTGTTATGGTGTTATACCGATATAAACGATTGGTGGAATTGAATGCATTCACTACTTGAAAATACCAATAATTACTGTTTGAAATATAGTTAATGCCTCTAATGTGTGTAAAAGCAGTGGTTAGTACTTTTTCTTGCCTTTTATTACCGCCCTGTAAATCCATCGACCATATTTCGAAGGAATTCAATAGACTGTATTCTCTTGAATCGTTCACAGGGTGTTTTAAGAAATATATTCTGTTGTTATAAACGGTAAAGACACCCGATTCGTTATCTTGTGGTTTTATTAACGAAACACAAGTCAAATATTCGTTATTGTCGTCTACCGTGATAATGCCGCCACAATCGGTACCGTTGTTTTTGCCAAACGAGAACCCGTACCGAGTTGAGTTGTAAAAGACCCGGTTAGCCAACAGTATTTCAGTTTCTTCTGAATAGGGCGTTGATTTATATCGATTAGGCACAAAGTTTATGGGCTCTCTCGGGATTTCCTGCGGCGCCGTCGGTTGGGGCGTGGGGGTTACGGGTTGCTCGACGGGTGCACTCGAGGCAGACGGTTCGGGTTGCGAAACCTCGGGTTCTTCGGGTTGCTCTTCGATACTGCTGATTTCAGAGGAAAACAGCGGCGCGCTGTCGGAACTGTTGTTGGAACCGTCGCCGTTAACCTTTCTGCAAGAACAGAACGTGGCGGTGAAAAGAACGGCCATCAATATTGCGCAAAGTTTTTTCATAAAAATCCTCCTCATCGCATTTCTATTACAAGAATTTTATCACATTTTCGGCTTTGTGTCAATGCAACACGTACCGTTTTTGCCGGTCTGCTCAATTGACTCTTGCAAAAGTTTTTGTAGTGTACTAATATAATACTATAGAGGTTCGGTTTGAAAAGAGATTTACGATGAAAAACATTTTGTTTTCTGCTCGCGCGTTCATTTTACTGCGCGGCATAGTAACGAAAAAGGAGAGTTTTTTATGAAAAAGATAATTGCGGTTTTGTTGTCGGTTTTAATGATTGTTTCTCTTTCGGCTTGTGGCAAAACACCGACAGAGGACGACGTTCGCGGCGAACAGACCAAAAACGAGAGCGCTCCACAGAATTCCGAAGTTGAGTTTTCGCTGGGTACAGTAGAGGGTCCCGTTTATGAGAATCGTTTTATCGGGTTGGGTTGCCGCCTGAAAGAAGGTTGGACTTTCTATAGCGACGAACAAATTCGCGAACTCAACAACGTGGCAACCGAACTTGCGGGCGAAGAATTTGAAGACCTGATGAAAAATGCGGATCTGATCCACGATATGTATGCAACCAGTAGTGACCAGATGAGCAATATAAACGTAAACCTGGAAAAGGTTCAGATGTTACAGCTTGCGGCAATCGATCTGGCTTCTAATTTCGAAAACGCATTCGCCATATTGGAGCAATCTTTTTCCAATATGGGATACACCAACATCTCACACGAGGTTGGCACCATTACGATTGATAACAAAGAGTTCACCAGCCTGTCGGTGACGGGGGAAATCAACGGTGTTAAAATGTATCAAAAACAAATTGCGGTGAAGTGTTACGGTTATCTGGCCAATATTGCGGTTACGACGTTCAACGAAGATACGACGGATGACATTTACGCCGGCTTCTACGTTGTAAAATAATGCTTATAAATTCAGCGGTGATGCTCAAAAGAGCATCACCTCTTTTCTGCTTTCCTTGACATTTTTTGGTCGGTAGGATATTATGTTTTTATAAGAAAATAAGAAAGGAAAATTCAAATGTTACCAGCCATTATTCTTTTCGCAGTAACCTACGTTTTAATGCTTGCTTTCGGCAAATACCGTCCGTATATCGCGCTCGTTTCGGGTGTGATTTTTATCCTTACGGGAATGTTGCCCGTCGGGTCGGTTTTCGCCCAACTTGATTTTAACGTTCTTTTAATGATTGCCGGCACGATGGGTCTGGTGGCGCTTTTTATCGAGAGCAAAATGCCCGCTCTTCTGGCCGATTTGGTGATGCTCAAAATTCCGACGGTTCAGATGGCGGCCGTAGCGCTCGCCCTCTTTGCGGGTGTGATTTCGGCCTTTGTGGATAACGTTGCCACCGTTTTGATGGTAGCGCCCGTGGCGATGGAAATTTGTAAAAAATTAAAGGTCAATCCCGTGCCGTTTATCATCGGGATTGCCGTGTCTTCCAATCTGCAAGGTGCGGCCACACTGGTCGGTGATACCACGGCCATTATGCTCGGTTCGGCCTTGGATATGAGTTTTATGGACTTCTTCTGGTATCACGGCAAACCGTCCATCTTCTTTGCGGTGGAACTGGGTGCCGTGCTTTCGGCGTTAATTCTCGCTTTTATGTTCCGCAAGGATAAAGGGAGAATCGAAAAGAACACCGAACTGACCAAGGTCACCGACTACGTGCCGACCGTGTTGTTGGTGGGTGTTATCGTGCTTTTGATCTGCATTTCCTTTGCCCCCGACAGTTGGAACCTGCCGGCCGAAATCAACGGTTTGGTTTGTTGCGCGTTGTTGGTAATCGGTTTGATTTACAACTTCTTCAAGAACAAGAAGTTCGAAGCCGTGCTTTCCCCCTTAAAAGAAATCGATTTTGAAACGCTCGGCCTTTTGGTGGGTCTGTTCTTAATGATCGGCGGCATTAAACACGAGGGTGTTATTGATGCGTTGGCCGACCTGTTGGCCAAGATGGGCGGCGGCAACCTCTTCCTTTTGTACACCGTCATCGTCTGGGCTTCGGTGCTTATTTCGGCCTTTATCGACAATATTCCTTACGTCGCCACGATGATTCCCGTAATCGCGTCGTTGAGTGTGCAACTCGGTGCTTCGATGGGTGTGGATGCCACGCTGGTGGCAACGCCGTTGTATTTCGGTCTGCTCTCGGGCGCAACGTTGGGCGGCAACTGTACGCCGATCGGCGCTTCGGCCAACATTACGGGTATCGGCATTCTGCGCCGTGCGGGGTATGAAGTGAAAAACGCCGACTTCTTCCGCATCGGTATTCCGTTTACCCTGGCGGCCATTGTTCCGGCCTATATCTACGTCTGGTTGTTGTTCGGCGTATAAAGGAGAAAAGAAATGTTAAAACGAAAAGATATCCGCGTTCGCGACCCGTATATCGTATTGCACGAGGATACCTATTATCTCTACGCCACTTCGGGGGATACCACGCTTTCGTTCTATGAAAGTGCTGACCTTGAAAATTGGCAAGAGGGCGGCGTTTGTTTTGAGATTCCCGAAAATTTCTGGGCGGTAAAGGACGTCTGGGCGGCCGAGGTACATTTTTATCGCGAAAAGTTTTATTTGTTCGTGTCGCTTCTCGGGCGAGATGGACTGCGCGGCACCCAGGTGGCCGTGGCCGATACGCCCAAGGGCCCCTTTGTGCCGATTGCCAACGGCCCCGTAACCCCCAAAACGCAAAGTTGTATCGACGCAACGCTTTTCGTGCAAGACGGCGTTCCCTACGTCTTTTATTCCCACGATTGGCCCGATTGTTACGACGCGCAAAAGGACGCCTACGTCGGAGAAATTTGCGCGGTGCAGGTAACCGAGGATCTGACAGCGATGGTGGGCGAACCGTGGCGGATCTACCGTTCGGACGAAAGCCCCGTTTCGGCGGCTGCACCGGCCCATCTTGAATGGGAAGGCAAACCGGTCGTGCGCTACGGCTCGGACGCACCCTTTGTGCAGAAACTGTCGGACGGGAAACTGCTGCTCACGTGGTCGCCGTATCTCGACGGCAACTACGTGGTGTTGGGTGTGGTGAATGAAAGCGGGAACGTGCGCGGTGAATGGAAGCATTTGCAAGAGCCGATTTTCGACCAAAACGGCGGTCACGCCATGTTCTTTACCGATACGAGCGGCAAAAAATGTATGTGTCTTCACGCGCCCGAACGTTACGATTTGGAACGCGCCACCCTGTTCCTAATGAAAGAGGAAAACGGCACGCTCGGTATCGTTCGCAAGATTTAAGATTTTTTGAAAGGGAGTGGTTGTCATCAACCTGTTGCATATGAAACACGCGTTGGAGGTTGCGCGGGCCGGGTCCTTGGCCAAAGCCTCCGAAACCCTGATGGTCGCCGCCCCGAACATCAGCCGTTCGATCAAAGAACTGGAAAGTGATCTGGGCATCGTGATTTTCGACCGCGCGCGGGACGGAATGAAACTCACCCCCGACGGCGAGGAGTTTATCAACTACGCGCGAAGCATTGTCGGGCAGATTGATGAGGTTGAGAATTTCTATAAAAACGGCGCCCCCAAAAAACAAAAGTTTTCCATTTCGGTGCCGCGCGCCAGTTATATTGCCGACGCGTTTGCCGAATTTTCCAAGACCATTTCGACCGATGCGGCGGAAATCTTCTACAAAGAAACCAATTCGCAACGAACCCTTCATTATATGAATAGGCACGACTATAAGTTGGGCATTATTCGCTACGCCGAAAACTACGATCGGTATTTCGAGGCGCTTTTGGAGGAAAAAGGGTTTGTGTACGAAACGGTGACCGAGTTTACCTATGCGCTGATTATGAGCCGCGAAAATCCCTTGGCGCAAAAGGAAACGGTAACCTACGACGACCTGCGCGGTTACGTTGAGATCGCACACGCCGACCCGTACGTTCCGTCACTTCCGCTTTCGAAGGTCATCAAAGAGGAATTGCCCGATAATATCGACCGAAGAATTTTTGTGTTTGAGCGGTGCAGTCAGTTTGAATTGTTGAATCGCAACGCCGAAACCTTTATGTGGGCCTCGCCCGCGCCGCAGGATCTGTTGGAGCGGTATCAACTTGTACAGAAAAAGTGTGTCGACAATCAAAAGGTTTATAAAGACGTGCTCATTTATAAAAAGGGCTACCGTTTGTCCGAGTTGGACCGCCGTTTTATCGCGGCGCTCTACGCGGCCAAAACGCAGTATATCAAATAATTTTTTCGCGTGATTTGCGCGGCATTACAGTCGGGGTTATCAAAAATGATAACCCCGATTATCTGTTTTAAGAATTCTCAAAGCGAAGAAGGATTGTTAAAATGATAACAACCCCAAAAAAATTAACGATCCGATATTCCTAAGGAGGATACAAAATGGATACGCAAAAGTATACCGTGGTAGACAGTGTGGAGAAACTCGAACAGGCGATTGCCCGTACCCGCGCGGCGCAAAACTTTTTCGCCACCTACACGCAAGACCAGGTCGACAAGATCTTTTTGGCCGCCGCTTCGGCCGCTAACAAGGCCCGAATTCCCCTCGCCAAAATGGCGGTGGAAGAAACGGGAATGGGTGTTGTGGAAGACAAGGTGATTAAAAACAACTATGCTTCCGAATATATTTACAACGCCTACAAAAACACCAAGACCTGCGGCGTGATTGAGGAAGATGCGGCCTTCGGCACCAAGAAGATTGCCGAGCCGATCGGCGTGATCGCGGCGGTTATCCCGACCACCAACCCCACCTCTACGGCCATCTTCAAATGCTTGATTGCACTCAAGACCCGAAACGCCATCATTATCAGCCCCCACCCGCGCGCAAAGAACAGCACCATTGCCGCGGCAAAACTCATTTTGGAGGCGGCTGTTGCGGCCGGTGCACCCGAGGGAATCATCGATTGGATCGATGTGCCGAGTCTGGATATGACCAACACGGTAATGAAAGAAGCCGATATTATTCTGGCAACGGGTGGCCCCGGTATGGTAAAAGCCGCGTATTCGAGCGGCAAACCCGCCCTCGGCGTCGGCGCGGGCAATACCCCGGCGATCATCGATACGTCGGCCGATATTCTGTTGGCGGTCAACTCGATTATTCATTCCAAAACCTTCGATAACGGAATGATCTGTGCTTCGGAACAATCGGTCATCGTGCTCAAGGAAATTTACGAAGCGGTCAAACGTGAGTTCGCCGTGCGCGGTTGTTATTTCCTTGATTCCGAAGAAACCGAAAAGGTGCGCAAGACGATCATCATCAACGGCGCGCTGAATGCGAAAATTGTCGGTCAGTCGGCGGCCAGAATTGCCGAACTTTCGGGCGTTACGGTCCCTGCCGGCACCAAAATTCTTATCGGCGAAGTAGAGAGCGTGGAACTTTCCGAAGAGTTTGCACACGAAAAATTGAGCCCTGTGTTGGCGATGTATAAGGCCGAAACCTTTGAGGACGCGCTTGAGAAAGCCGAGCACCTCATTGCCGACGGCGGCTACGGTCACACCTCGAGCATTTATCTCAACCAAGTGACCGAACGCGAAAAACTCGACACCTTTGCCGCGCGGATGAAGACCTGCCGTATTCTGGTGAACACGCCCTCTTCTCACGGCGGTATCGGGGACCTTTATAACTTCAAACTCGCCCCTTCGCTGACGCTCGGTTGCGGTTCCTGGGGTGGCAACTCGGTATCCGAAAACGTGGGTGTAAAACACCTGTTGAATATCAAAACAGTCGCAGAAAGAAGGGAAAACATGTTGTGGTTCAGAGCGCCCGAAAAGGTGTATATCAAAAAGGGATGTTTGCCCGTAGCGCTCGATGAATTGCGCAGTGTACGCGGGGCCAAAAAAGCCTTTATCGTAACCGATACCTTCCTGTATCAGAACGGTTATACCAAACCCATTACCGACAAGTTGGACGAAATGGGCATTGCGCACACGACCTTCTTCGACGTTCAACCCGACCCCACGCTCAAAAATGCGCAGGACGGTGCCCGTCAGATGGCGGCCTTCCAACCCGACACCATTATCGCCCTCGGCGGCGGCAGCGCGATGGACGCGGCCAAGATTATGTGGGTGCTGTATGAGCATCCCGAAGCCGATTTTATGGATATGGCGATGCGCTTTATCGATATCCGCAAGCGTGTTTACACCTTCCCCAAGATGGGCGAAAAGGCCTACTTTATCGCCGTTCCGACCTCGGCCGGTACCGGTTCGGAGGTTACGCCGTTTGCTGTGATTACCGATGGCGAAACGGGGGTTAAATATCCGCTTGCCGACTATGAACTCTTGCCGAATATGGCTATTATTGATACCGATTTCCACATGTCGGCCCCCAAGGGTCTTACGGCCGCTTCGGGTATCGATGCCGTGACCCACGCGGTCGAGGCGTATGCCGCGATGTTGGCCACCGATTATACCGACGGTCTGGCACTCGGCGCACTCAAAAACATCTTCAAGTATCTGCCGCGCGCCTATGAAAACGGCCAAACCGACGTCGAAGCGCGCGAAAAGATGGCCAATGCCGCCACGATGGCGGGTATGGCGTTCGCCAACGCTTTTCTGGGTGTTTGCCACTCGATGGCGCACAAACTCGGCGCATTCCACCACCTGCCTCACGGTGTGGCCAACGCGCTGATGATTGAAGAGGTTTTGCGCTTTAATGCCAACGAGGCGCCCGCTAAAATGGGCACCTTCTCGCAGTATGACCATCCGCACACCCTGGCGCGTTATGCCGAAATCGCCGACCATCTGGGACTCGGCGGCAACACCGATGAGGAAAAACTCGAACGTCTGATTGCGGCCATCAACGAGCTGAAAGCCACCGTCGGCATCAAAGCCACCATTCAAGACTACGGCGTGGATGAAAAAGATTTCCTCGAGCGTCTGGATGAAATGGTGGAACAGGCTTTCGATGACCAGTGTACGGGCGCCAATCCGCGTTATCCGTTGATGAGCGAAATCAAGCAGATGTACCTGAACGCTTATTACGGAAAGCATTTTGTAGAGGCCGAAAAAACCACGGCCGAAACGCTGTAAAAGGCTTGACGGGAGGAAAAATGATGAAAAATCTTGAAGTGATTGCCAAGAGAAAAAATAAAACCATCTACCGCGACGGCGAGCGTTGTATCAAAGTGTTTGATGCCGATTATTCCAAGGCCGACGTTTTGAACGAGGCGCTCAATCAGGCGCGCGTTGAAACGACGGGACTGTATATCCCCAAGATTTTGGAGGTTACCGTTGTAGACGGCAAGTGGGCCATTGTCACCGAATTTGTCGAAGGCAAAACATTGGCACAGTTGATGGAAGAAAACCCCGAGAAAAAAGAGGAGTATTTGTCCCTTTTGGTGGATTTGCAGTTGGAAGTTCACCGAAAAACCTGTGCGCACCTGAACAAATTAAAGGATAAAATGAACGCCAAGATCAGCGCCTCTTCCTTGGATGCCACCACCCGCTATGAACTGCACACCCGTCTGGAAGGAATGCCCAAACACAAAAAGGTCTGTCACGGGGATTTCAATCCTTCCAACGTGATTATCACCAAAGACGGCAGACCCTGTATCCTCGACTGGGCACACGCCACCCAGGGCAACGCCTCGGCCGATGCGGCAAGAACCTATCTGCTGTTCTGCCTGGATAACGATGCCGAAACGGCTAAAAAATATCTCGACCTCTTTTGCAAAAAGAGCAACACGGCAAAGCAATACGTTCAGAAATGGATGCCCATTGTAGCCGCTTCGCAGTCGGTCAAAGGAAACGAACACGAACGCGAGTTCCTGCTTTCCTGGGTCGACGTTGTCGATTACGAGTAAAAGAAAAAACCACCGAAACAATTCGGTGGTTTTATTCTTTTTAGAAGGTTTCTCCGTGGTTTAAGAAGTTTTGTAAAACGTAGAACAAATATCCAAAGTACGGAAGTTTTTTCACGACACAAAAACGAATGGCCTTTTCAAAAATACCGTTGGGGGTACGAAGTTTTGACAAGCGGATATAAGCAGGATCGCGCAAAACTTCCAAAACCAGTCGTCGGCGGTTTTTGTCTTTGGAAAGAATGCGCCAAAGCCAGGTTTGAAGGTGGTTAAAGTACCAATTCAGGGCATATTCGTTTTCAAAGTCAAACTCTTGTCCAAAAGTGTCGATGGCCCATTTGTATTGAGAAAGGAGATTTTTGGCACCGTCGGGATAATATTTCATGGATAGATGATCGTTGACATCCGAAGTTCGACCGATCATAAGAGCAGTTTCTGTGACAAATGTTTTTTTGCTTTGAGCAAGGGCTTTAATATTTACTTCAGCATCTTCCCATGTTATTTTCTTCGTATCAAACAAGATGTTGTTTTTTGAGAATATTTCTCTACGAATACACTTGTTAATAACCATAGGACGGAAGATGTGGTTTTCTTCGTGAGGGCAAATGCCTAACAGCCCTTGAAGAAGGCGAGTACGAATTTCGTTATAAGAAAGCGTATAGTCTGCGCCCAAAACAGGTTGAACATTGATGCTTATACCTTCTTCGAGTCGAGGAATCGGAAAAATGATAGTGTCTACATTAGAGTCTTTGTTTAGTACGTCAACCAAAAATGAGAAAGCGCCCCGCTTGAATTCATCGTCAGAATCTAAAAACAACAAGTATTTCCCGCGTGCATTTTCTATGCCACGGTTTCTTGCCGCAGAAACACCCTGATTATGAGGTTGGTGAAATACCTTAATTCTTTCGTCTGTAGCAGCTTCTTTGTCGACAATTTCGGCAGTTCCGTCAACAGATCCATCGTCGACGATGATATATTCCCAACTGTCAAAATCTTGTGTAGTGATGCTTTGTATAGCGTTTTTCATACAATCTTTTCGATTGTATACGGGGGTAATAATGGAAAAAAATGGGGAATTCTTGTTTGTAGAGGTCATTTTTCTCTCTCCTTTAAAAGCTTAAATTTGCTTCAAAAACTTTTCAATTCGGGCGAGCGCTTCGATAATGTGCTCGTTGGAGTAACAGTAGGAAGCGCGGACAAATCCTTCACCGCCGCGGCCGAAGGCCGTTCCGGGAACGAGGGCGACGCGCGCTTCTTTCAATAGTGTTTCGCAGAATTCATCGCTCGTCATACCGGTGGATTGAATCGAGGGGAAGGCGTAAAACGCGCCTTTGGGTTCGCGGCAGGTCAGCCCCAGCTTGTTAAACCCGTTCACGATCAACCGACGGCGGCGGTCGTATTCGCGCTTCATCGAAGCTACCGCCTCGTCACAGTTGCGAAGCGCCTCCACTGCGGCATACTGCGAAGTGGTCGGCACACACATAATGGCGAATTGATGAATTTTCGTGATCTGGCTCAAAATCGGTTCGGGACCGCAGGCAAAACCGAGGCGCCAACCCGTCATCGCAAAGGATTTCGAGAACCCGTTGATCGTGAGCGTGCGCTCCCACATGCCCTCCACCGAAGCGGCGGCCACGTGCGGCTGTTCGCCAAAGGTCAATTCGGCGTAAATCTCATCCGAAAGAACGATGATGTTGGTGTCGCGAAGAACGGCCGCCAACTGTTCCAAATCTTCCTTTTCCAAAATGGCGCCCGTGGGGTTGCAGGGGTAGGGCAGAATGAGTACCTTGGTCTTTTCGGTAATGGCGCCGCGCAGTTCCTCGGCCGTCAACTTAAAGTCGTTTTCGGCCTTGGTTTCAATAATCACGGGAACACCGCCCGCCAGGCGGACAATGGGTTCATAACAAACGTAACTCGGCTGCGGAATAATGACTTCGTCCCCCGCGCAAACCAGCGCGCGAACGGCGTTGTCGATGGCTTCGCTTCCGCCCACTGTTAAAAGAATTTCGTTTTGCGGGCAATAGGTCAGGTTATATTTACGTTTGCAGTAGGCGGCAATTTCTTCGCGCAACTGCATTAAACCTTGGTTGGAGGTGTAGTGCGTCCGTCCGCGTTCCAGGGAGGCGATTCCCGCTTTTCGCACCTGCCAAGGGGTCTGGAAATCGGGCTCGCCCACGCCGAGCGAAATCACGTCCTCCATCGTAGCGGCAATATCGAAAAACTTTCGAATGCCCGAAGGTTGGATTTCAAGAACTGCGGGGTTGAGCACCTTTTGGTAATCGATCATAAGCAGAACGGCCCCCTGTCATCCGGTTGTTTTTCGAGCAGGTTGGTATCCATTTCCTTGTAACGGCGCATGACGAAATGCGTCGTGGTGGAGGTTACCGAATCGATGGTGGCCAGTTCGCGGGCAACAAAGCGCGCAACGTCCTGTAACGTTTTGCCTTTGACTACAACGTTCAGGTCGTAAACGCCCGACATCAAATAGACCGATTCGACTTCGGGGAAGGACATAATTTTTTCGGCAACCTCTTCGAAACCGAGGTCGGCCTTGGGCACAACGTTCAGTTCGATAATGGCCGAAACGTAGGCGTTGTCAAAACGGTCCCAGTCGATGACGGTTTTGTAGCCGCAAATGACACCCTCTTTTTCGAGCGTGTGAATTTCTTCGCCGACGGCCTCGGCGGTCGTGTTCAGCATTGCCGCGAGTTCCTCGCAGGTATAACGCGCATTTTTGCGCAACAGTTTTAAGAGTTCGGTTCTCATTTGTAGGTCCTCCTTAAAAGTTGAAAATAAAAAACGCCTGAGCGCCCAAAGGGCGTTCAGGACGAAAAGATCCGTGGTACCACCTGAATTCGGCGTTCGCCGCACTCAAAGGCCATAAAGGCCAAAACCCTGTAACGGAGGTTGCCCGTCGATCCCTTTCGGGTGCCGCTCAAAGGAGAGCTTCTTTTTGTCGGGTGAAAGACTTGCACCAACCGCCTTTTCTCTGAACACCTTTTGCAAAAATACTAATTCCTTATCGTTGCGTTTCGCTTGTTGTTCTCATTATACTTTTTTTTGAAGAAAAGTCAAGTTTTTGTTGCGACAACGACTATTCGAAAGGTTGACGGAAAGAAAAACCTGTGATATACTGTATTATGTATAAAAATGTTTTATGATAGGGGAGCGCGTATGTATCAGAAGTACATCAAACGGCTGATTGATATTGTTTTGGCATTGTTAGGACTGACGTTGGGTTGTTGGCTTTATTTGTTGATTATCCTTGCAATCAAGATCGACGACCCCGGCCCCGTGTTCTTCAAACAAAAGCGTGTCGGCAAAGGTAAAACGCACTTTCAACTTGTAAAATTCCGCAGTATGAAAATGTCGACCCCCCACGATATGCCGACGCATATGCTCGAAAACCCCGACTCCTATATCACCAAAACGGGCCATTTTTTGCGCAAGACTTCGCTCGATGAAATTCCGCAACTTTGGAACATCTTAAAAGGCGATATCAGCGTCATCGGCCCGCGCCCCGCACTTTATAATCAGGATGACCTGATTGCCGAGCGCGATAAGTACGGCGCCAACGACGTGATGCCGGGACTTACCGGTTGGGCGCAGATTAACGGCCGCGACGAACTGGAGATTGAGGACAAGGCTCGCTTGGACGGGGAATACGCCCGCATTCTGAACCGTGGCGGCTTCAAGGCCTTTTTGTTTGATTGCCGTTGCTTTTTGGGAACGGCCATCGGCGCGTTGCGCGGCGACGGCGTGGTCGAAGGCGGTACGGGCGAATTACATAAAAAAGAACAAGAGGAAACCAAGGTATAAGAGAGGGTTCGTATGAAAGTTTTAATCGTTACCAACCATTCCTATATGTTGTGGCGTTTCCGCCGCCAGTTGATTGCGGCGCTTCAGCAACACGGCGAAGTGGTTATCAGCACCCCCTTTGTCGGTCACGAGGATGATTTTAAGGCGATGGGTTGCCGTATGGTCGAAACCGAATTGGACCGCCGCGGCATCAACCCCGTAACCGATTTGAAACTCTATCGTTTTTACCGCAAACTCTTAAAGACCGAAAAGCCCGACGTCGTGATTACCTATTCCATTAAACCCAACGTTTACGCGGGTTTCTTGTGCCGTATGATGCGCATTCCCTACTGCGTGAACGTACAGGGTCTTGGTACGGCGTTCCAGAAAGAGCCGATGGCCTCGATTGCAACGCTGATGTACCGAACGGCCATTAAAAAGGCCAAAACCGTCTTTTTTGAAAACGATTTTAACGCGGCGGAATTTGTTACGCGTAAAATCTGCCCCAAATCACAGCAGACCGTTTTGAACGGCGCGGGTGTCGACCTGGAAGATTATGCGGCCGTACCCTATCCTTCGGAAGAGGACGGCGTTCATTTGTTGTACCTGGGTCGCATTATGAAAGAAAAGGGCGTTGGCGAACTGTTCGAAATTGCGCCCAAAGTCAAGGAAAAGTATGGCGATAAGGTCGTTTTCGACGTGGTGGGCTTCTTTGAAGACGAGTATAAAGAACTGGTCGAAGACTTAGGCGAAAAAGGGGTCGTCGTGTTCCACGGGTTCAAACCCGACCCCAAACCCTATTATGCGATGAGCCACGGTGTAATCCTCCCGAGTTATCACGAGGGTATGAGCAACGTCCTGTTGGAATCGGCCGCTACGGCAAGAGCACTCATTACGACCGATATTCCCGGTTGCCGCGAGGCGGTACGCGAGGGCGAAAACGGGTTCCTTTGTCAAAAAGAGGATACTAAAACGTTGCAGGCGGCGATTGAAAAATTCCTGGATCTGAGCGAACAACAGCGCCTGGAGATGGGGCAAAAGAGCCGAGAACTGGCCGAAACGGTCTTCTCACGCGCCGAGGTCGTAAAACAGACCGTGAATGCGATTTTGAATTAAAAACATCCACTGACAAAGAATAGTCGAAAACTTTGTGTTTTTCGACAAGGATTTACAGGTTGACCTGTATCCAAAAAAATGGTAGAATAACAAAGGCTAGGTTTGGCTTTTTACAAAAGAAACGGAGTTTTAGCGTGAACGATATACAGAAGAACGGGTCCCAACCGATCCGTGCCGAGCAAAAACTGAAAATTCCCTTTATGGTGCCCGATCTTTCGGACGCCGAAATGAACGAGGTCTGTGAAACGCTTCGTTCGGGATGGATCACCACCGGTCCGCGCACCAAGTTGTTGGAGCGCTGTCTGGCGGATTATTGCGGCGTAAATCGTGGCGTTTGCCTCAATTCGGCAACGGCTTCGCTGGAATTAACGTTGCGTATTTTGGGCGTAGGCCCCGGGGACGAAGTTATTACGTCGGCCTATACCTATACCGCCTCGGCCAGTCCGATCATTCATTGCGGGGCCAAAGTGGCCTTTGTCGACACGGCACCCGATTCTTTCCAGATGGATTACGAAAAGATGGCCGAAGCCATCAACGAACATACCAAAGCCGTCATTCCGGTGGATATCGGCGGTTTCTGTTGCGATTACGACCGCATTTTTGAAGTGGTTGAATCGAAAAAGCATCTGTTTAAGCCTTCTTGTGAACTGCAAGAAGCGTTGGGCAGAGTGGCCGTTGTTGCCGACTGCGCCCATTCGCTCGGTTCTTCCTATAAGGGCAAACGAACGGGAAGCGTAGCCGATTTTTCCATCTTCTCGTTCCACGCGGTCAAGAATTTGACGACTGCTGAGGGCGGCGCCGCTTTGTGGAAGAGTATCGAGGGAATTGACGACGAGGAACTGTACCGTCAGTATCAGATTCTGTCGTTGCACGGCCAGACCAAGGATGCACTTACGAAAAGTAAAGTCGGCAAGTGGGAATACGATATCATCAGCCCCGCTTACAAATGCAATATGACCGACGTTGCCGCGGCCATCGGACTCAAACAGTTGGAGCGTTACGACGCGATGTTACAGCGCCGCCGCGAATTGTTCGACCGTTATAATAAGGCTTTCGCGGATAGCGATATTTTGACGATGCAGTTGGATTCGCCCCTGGGCGTTGCCAACGGGCATTTGTTCTTGACCCGTTTGCCGGGCAAAACGGAAGAAGACCGCAACCGCATCATCGAGCGCTTGGGCGAAGAGGGAATTGCCGCCAACGTGCATTTCAAGCCGCTGCCTTTAATGACGGCCTATAAAAATCTCGGCTTCTCGATTACCGATTTCCCGAATGCTTACCGTCAGTTTGCCAATGAGATCACGCTGCCGTTGCATTCGCAATTGACCGATGAAGTGGCCGATTATGTTGCTCAACAGTATTTATCTGTAATAAAGGAATGAGTTTTTTGCTGTTAAAGCGATGGGAAGAACTGCCGGCGTTTTTGCAAACGCCCGAAGTGGAACCGTATTACGGGGTGCTCTCGAAAAAACGGGGCACCCTTTTTTTGAAACGCCTGTTTGATATTGTGGTGTCGTTTTCGATGCTGCTTTTCTTGTCACCCGTGTTTTTGGTGTTGGCGGTGCTGATTAAACTGGATTCCAAAGGTCCCGTGTTTTTCCGCCAGGTTCGGGTCACGCAGTACGGTAAAACGTTTCGCATTTTTAAGTTCCGAACGATGGTCGACCGCGCCGAGGAACAGGGTACGCAGGTCACCGTTTCGGGGGACTGCCGCGTGACGGCAGTCGGCAAAATGTTGCGCAAATACCGCCTGGACGAACTGCCCCAACTCATCGACGTGTTCCGAGGGACCATGTCCTTTGTGGGCGTTCGCCCCGAGGTGCCGCGATACGTCGAACAGTATACGGATGAAATGATGGCGACCTTGTTGTTGCCCGCCGGGGTAACGTCACTTGCGAGTATCCGCTACCGTGACGAAAGCCGCCTTTTGGACGCGGCCGAGGACCCCGACAAAACCTACGTGGAACGGGTACTGCCCGACAAGATGAAATACAATCTGGAAGAGATTGAAAAAATGTCCTTGGGACACGAATTGTACTTAATGTTTTTAACGGTAAAAAGCGTTTTCTCGCGCGAGGAGGAGGAAGAACCCGCGCGCGAAACGGTTCCAAAAGAATAAAACAAACCCAATAAAACATACGGAAGGCTTCGGCCTTCCGTTTTTTGTTGTTGACGAATGCGCCCAAAACGGTTATAATATGAAATTGAAATCCGTTTTCAATTTGAGGTGGAAAAATGAAACGAACAAACGAATATCAAACCCGACAGAAAAAGGCGATTGAAGAGGCGTTTCGCGCGGTGGGTGCCGAGCATACCACGGTGGCCGAACTGACGAGCGTTTTGGCCGCGCGGGGTGAGAACGTTGGCCGAACAACGGTCTGGCGCGCCTTGGAACGCCTGGTGGAAAGCGGCCTTGCGCGCAAGTATACGGCGACACAGGGAGAAAGCGTTTGCTACCAATGGGTCGGGGAAAGCAGTTGTCGGGAACATTTTCACCTGAAATGTAATTCCTGCGGCAAACTGATTCATATGGAATGTTCCTTGATGGATTCGCTCGCGCGCCACGTTGAGGAGGACCACCGCTTTTGTGTTGACCCGTTGAAAACGGTGTTGTACGGATTGTGTGAGGAATGCCGTTCATGAAAAAACGAATTCTTGCGGCGGTTTTGTGCCTGCTGCTTTTGTGCGGTTGCGCGCCGAACAGTCGTAGTAAACAAGATAAACTTTCGGTCGTTACGACCGTTTTTCCCCTCTATGATTTTGTTCGCGCGGTGGGGGAAGATCGGGTAGAATTGACCCTTTTAATTGATGCGGGGATGGAGGCCCATTCGTTCGACCCCGTGCCTTCCGATATTCGCGCTATCAAGAACGCTGACCTTGTTTTGTGGGTGGGCGGCGAGTCGGAATATTGGGCCGAGCGTCTACTCAAAGATTACAACGGCAAAACGCTCAAATGTATGGACGAGGTGGCGCTCTTGCAAGAGGAAGAACACCACGAACACGACCATCACGATCATACCCACGAGGCCTTGGATGAACACGTTTGGACCTCGCTGGAAAACGCGGAACTTCTGGTCGGTGCCGTTTGCCGACAGTTGAGCGCCGCCGACCCCGAAAACGCCGAATTTTACCAAAAAAACGCGGCGCAGTATGGGGCGAAGATCCGAAACGTGAAAACAGAAATCGAACAGACGGTATCCGCGGCAAAGAACCCGTTTCTTTTGGTGGCCGACCGTTTTCCGTTTCGCTATTTTGCCGAGGAATTCGGCATTTCCTACCAAGCGGCGTTCGGCGGTTGTGCCGCGTCACACGATATCAGCGTACAAACGATGGCCGAGTTGATAGCCGCCGTTCGGGAACACGGCTGTACCACGGCCTACTATACCGAATTGAGTAACCGCGTTGTGGCCGAGGCGTTGCGCGAGGAAACGGGTGTCAAACTTTTGGAACTTCATTCGGCCCATAACGTTACCAAAGAAGATTTTGAAAACGGCGTGACCTATGTTGAACTGATGCATCGAAACGCCGAAAATTTAGCGAAAGGGTTTTTGCGGTGAGTATTCTTGCAGTAGAAAATCTGACGGCGTACTATGAGAAGCACACCGTCTTTGAAAATTTGAACTTTTCGGTCGAAGAGGGCGATTTTTTGTGTATCCTCGGGGAGAACGGCTCGGGGAAAACGACCCTGATGCGCTGTCTTCTGGGGTTGGGCGTGCGCTCGCTCGGAACCGTTTCCTACGGCGGGTTTGACCGCCGAAAAATCGGTTGGTTGCCCCAGCGCAACGAAGCGCAAAAAGACTTTCCTGCCGACGTGTGGGAGGTTGTGCTTTCGGGCTTTGCGCATAAGGGCTTTTTCGGTCTTTTTCACACCAAGGCCGATAAAAAAGCGGCCGCACGGCAGATGGAACTGTTGGGCATTTCCGAGTTGAAGTATGCTTCTTTCCGCGAACTTTCGGGCGGACAACAACAACGCGTCTTGCTTTGTCGCGCCTTGTGTGCGGCCGAGAAGGTTCTTTTGTTGGATGAGCCGATGGCGGGGTTGGACCGCACCGCGCAAAAAGAATTGTACGAGGCGGTGGACCGCCTGCGCCGCGAGGGAATGACCGTTATTATGATCTCCCACGAGGTTGAGCGCGCCCTTTCCCACGCCAACCGCGTACTGCACCTGGACCGCGAGGAAAACTTTTTCGGCTCGGTCGAGGAATACCGCCAAAGTCGGTTCTATCACGCGCAAAAGGAGGAAACAGAATGACGGCATTCGGTGAAATTTTTTCCTACTCTTTTGTGTGGTATGCCTTTTTGGGCGGAATTTTCATTTCGCTTTGTTCGGCACTTTTGGGCGTGAACCTGGTGCTCAAACGCCTGTCAATGTTGGGCGACGGCCTTTCCCACGTGGCGTTCGGCGCCGCGGCGGTTGCCTTGGCGGTGGGGGCGGCACCCTTGAAAATTTCCATTCCCGTGGTGGTGTTGGCCGCCTTTTTGTTGTTGCGCGTGAGCGGTAGCGGAAAAATGCGGGGCGACGCGGCCATTGCACTCATCAGCAGCAGCGCTCTGGCCATCGGCATTATCGTTGCCACGCTGACGACCGGAATGAACACCGATATCAGCAGTTATATGTTCGGCAGTATTCTGGCGATGGGGCGCGAAGACGCCGTGGTGGCCGTTTGTGTTTCGGTGGCGATTTTGTTGTTGTATGCGCTTTTCTACCACAAACTCTTTGCCGCTACGTTTGATGAAGATTTTTCAACCGCTTCGGGCGTTCGCGTCGGCCTTTGCCGCTCGCTTTTGGCGGTTTTAACGGCCGTGACCGTTGTCGTGGGGATGCGGATGATGGGGGCGCTCTTGATTTCGAGTATTATTACCTTTCCCGCCCTTTCGGCCATGCGCATCTGCAAACGCTACCGCACGGTCGTGTTGACGTCGGCGACCCTTTCGGTATTGGCCTTTTTGACGGGGCTTTGCCTTTCGCTCTTTTTCGATATGCCCGCGGGCGCGAGTATCGTGGTCGTGCACCTGTTGTTCTTCACGGTGCTGTCCCTGGCGGCGGCCTTTCGCCGGAGAATTCGGCCGCAAAAAAGTGCACAAAAAGAAAAATAGAAAAATACAGAACAATTACACTTGACAGATTGACGTTCCGTGTAGTATAATGTCATTCGTAGGAATAACCCCTGCAATATTGCGGAGGGAGGGAATGTAAATGAGTCAAGTAAGAGTAAAAGAAAATGAATCGCTCGATAATGCACTTCGTCGTTTTAAGAGACAGACTGCAAAGGACGGCGTTATTCAGGAAGTGCGTAAGAGAGAGCATTATGAGAAGCCCTCTGTAAAGCGCAAAAAGAAGTCGGAGGCTGCACGTAAGCGCAAGTTCCGCTAATTTCGGTTGTTAAAAGCGGTTGGGTTCAACCGCTTTTTTCTTTTAGGAGGAAAAAGGATGTTGTTTCGTCCCGATATAAAAAAACACCGCATTACCGACCTTTCGCCCGAACTGTTGCGCCGTTTCGGGATAAAGGGTCTGATTCTTGATGTGGATAACACCCTTTCGACCCACCACGGACAAGAACTCATCGAAGGTCTTGTCGATTGGTTGGATTCTATGCGTCGGGAGGGTTTTCCGATGGTGGTACTTTCCAATTCAAAACGCGCGCGCGTCGAACCGTTTTCCCAAAAAATCGGGCTTGATTTCGTGTCGTTGGGGCTCAAACCTCTGCCGTTCAAATATGGCGCGGCATTGAGAAAATTGGGACTTGGCCGCCGCGAAGTGGCCGCCATCGGCGACCAGATATTCACCGATATTTTAGGCGGTAATCTCGTCGGCGTGAAAACGGTGCTCGTCACCCCCGTTCTGCCCGAAAAGGGTTGGAGTTTTCGTTTGCGCCGCCGAATCGAAAAGATTCTGATTGAAAAGTGGAACCTGAAAGAAACGGAGGGTTAAGTATGGCAGCAAAGTTTGGTCCTGCGGGCAATTCCGACAGTTTTACCGTAATGGGGTATAAAACGAGTTTGCAAGTGCCCGAGTATCTCACTAAAATGGGACTCGATGCGTTTGAATATCAGTGCGGCCGCGGCGTGAATATCGGCCTCGATAAAGCCAAGGCCCTCGGCGAATTGGCAAAAGAGGCGGGCATTACCCTGTCGTTGCACGCCCCCTATTATATTTCAATGTCCTCGGTCGAGGAGGCCAAGCGCGACAATTCGCTCAATTATATTCTCGCGAGTGCGCGCGCCGTGGATGCCATGGGCGGCAACCGCATCGTGGTCCACACGGGGTCTTGCGGCAAAATCTCGCGCGAGACGGCGTTGGAACTCGCCATTGATACGATGAAAAAAGCCCTTCGCGCGGTGGATGAAGCGGGCCTTTCCCATATTCATATCTGCCCCGAAACGATGGGCAAGGTCAATCAACTCGGCACGCTCGATGAAGTGATGAGCCTTTGCGAACTGGACGAGCGGCTCATTCCCTGTATCGATTTCGGGCACCTGAATGCGCGTGATTTGGGCTTCTTCAAAACCAAAGCCGAGTACGCCCACGTGTTCGATACCATTGAGAATCGCTTGGGTATCGAGCGTCTGCGCGTGTTCCATTCGCATTTTTCGAAGATCGAGTACACAACGGGCGGCGAAAAGAAGCACCTGACCTTTGCCGATACGGTCTACGGTCCCGATTTCGAACCCGTAATGGATTTGGTGGCGCAGAAAAATCTGAGCCCCACCTTTATCTGCGAGTCGGACGGCACCCAGGCCGAAGACGCACGCACGATGAAAGAATACTATCAGTCGATATTATAATTTGAAAAGTACGGAACGGCCTGTGTGCCGTTCTTTTTTTGTCCTTGGCTTAAAAAATGGGTCCATCGTGAACGACACGTACATAGAGAAAAAATATTGCGCTCTACGATCCCGTCTTGCAATCGTAGATTGACGAAAGAGGTAAAACGTAGTAAAATATAAAGTGAAAAAAATAGAAAGGATTGTTTTGCGTGGATAAAATCAATCAAAAATATGAGGCGTTGTTTACCCCGTGGAAGATCGGCGACGTGGAAATTAAAAACCGCATCGTCATGTGTCCGATGGGCGGTACCTCGCTGTTCGGTTGGTTCGAACTGGGCGGTTGCCATTTCGATAAGGAGGCGGCCAAACTCTTTTTGGAACGCGCCAACGAAAACGTCGGCCTGATTATTCCCGGTATTGCGCCGCTGCGCGATACTTTTTGGGGCAAGTGGCTTTGGAAGAACCCCAAAATGTTCGAAGAACTCAAGGAATTTATGGAGGAGATTCATAAAACCGGTGCCAAACTGTTTGTGCAGTTAACGGCGGGTATGGGGCGCAGTTGGGCGATTACCGAATTGGTCGCACCGTTACATAAAAACAAGTTTACCCGCGCGATCATCAAACCGATTATTGATACCAGTCACGAACTGGCAAGTCCGAGTGCGCAACCCTCCCGCTGGGCGCACGATATTATCTGCCCCGAAATGACGGTAGAGCAGATTCAGGAAATTATCGAGGCTTTTGCCAAAACGGCCAAACTCTGCAAGGATGCCGGGGTCGACGGTGTTGAGGTTCACGCCGTGCACGAAGGCTATTTGTTGGACCAGTTCGCCATTGAATTTTTCAATAAACGTACCGATGACTACGGCGGCAGTTTTGAAAACCGCTACCGCTTCGCGGCCGAGGTCGTTTCGGCCATTAAAAAGGAATGCGGCACCGATTTCCCCGTGTCGCTTCGTTACTCGGTCGAATCGAAAATGAAGGGCTTCTGCAAAGGCGCTATGCCGGGCGAGGATTACGAGGAAGTCGGCCGCGCGATGGCCGAATCCGAGCGCGCCGCCAAGTATTTACAGGACGCGGGTTACGATATGCTCAACGCCGATAACGGCACCTACGATTCCTGGTACTGGGCCCATCCGCCGATGTATATGCCCGAAAACTGCAACCTGCAGGACGTGGCACACATAAAGAAGTTTGTCGACATCCCCGTTGTTTGCGCCGGTCGTATGGACGCGGCCGTCGGTGCCCAAGCCGTAGCCAACGGACAGATCGATGCCGTCGGCGTGGCGCGTCAGTTTTTGACCGACCCCGCCTGGGTCACCAAGATGATTGAGGACCGCCTCGAAGATATTAAACCCTGTATTTGCTGTCATAGCGGTTGCTTTAACTTCTCGTCTTCCAAGGGTCACGCTAACACGCAGGACCTGACCGATACGATGGGACTCGCGCGGTGTGCGCTGAACCCCGAGACGATGCAGTCGAAAAAATACTACGTAAAACCCGCCAAAAAGGTCAAGACGGTGGCCGTTGTCGGCGGCGGTATCGGCGGTATGGAAGCGGCAATTCTGCTCTCAAAGCGCGGCCATAAGGTTTCGCTTTACGAAAAGAGCGACAAACTCGGCGGTGTCTTTATCGCCGCGGCGGCACCCTCGTTCAAAGAGAAGGACCGCGCACTCATTGCCTGGTATATCCGTGAACTGAAAAAATATCCGATCGAAGTACACCTCAACACCGAGGTTACCGATATTCAAACGCTCGGTGCCGATGAAATCGTGATTGCCACGGGCGCGGTGGCCAAAAAGTTGCCGCTTTCGGGGGCCGAAAAGGCGATTGAAGCGGTGGACTTCTTACTTGGTGCCCCCGTCGGCGAGCGCGTAGCCGTCATCGGCGGCGGTCTGACGGGTTGCGAAATTGCCTACGAACTGTATCTGGGCGGCAAAAAGCCGACCATTATCGAAATGCAGGATGATTTGGTGACGACCAAGGGTGTTTGCCTGGCCAACACCAGTTATTTGCGCGATTTCTTTGAAACCAATCAGGTGCCCGTGCATTTGGAAACGGCCGTTTGCGAGATTTTGGACGACGGCGTTACCGTTCGCGATAAAGAGGGCAAGACCTTCAAAATCGAGGCCGATTCGGTCATTACGTCTATCGGTTACAACCCCGCCCCCTTGGCCAAGAAGGGCGGCCGCGTTCACGTGATCGGCGATGCCGATACCGTCGGCAACCTGCGTACCGTCATCTGGGGCGCGTGGGATGCCTGTATGAAAATATAAGAAGGAGAAACGGTTATGATTTTAACGCAAGAACAACAAGCCATTCTTGACGGTGCCAAGGGCGAAACGCTTGCCAAAGTGATGAAAACGCTCGTGATGTACGGCGATGCGTTCGAGGCCGAAAAGTTGGTACCCATCACGTCGAAATACAATCACCTCGTCACGTCGTTCGGACTCAAAGTAATGTCCCCCGTCTATGACCTGATGCAACAACTTTTGGATGCGGGGGTTTCCTCTGAACAGAAATTCTCGGTTGACCCGCGCCCGTTGGACAAAAACGTGCCGGCCAACTTCCTGCAAAACGTTGTCTTCCAAAAATTTATGTACACCAAGCAGGATTTCTATGAAAAACAACTCGATAAACTCGGTCTGATGGATAAAGATGCTTTTACCTGCGCCTGTTATATGGATGAGGTCGGCAACAAACCCCAAAAGGGCGACGTGCTTTCCTGGGCCGAATCGAGTGCCGTAGTCTACGCCAACTCGGTGTTGGGCGCTCGCTGTAACCGCAACTCGGGCATTATCGATATTATGGGTTCTCTGGTCGGTTACGTGCCGTATTTCGGTCTGTTGACCGATGAGGGGCGCAAGGCGACCTGGGTAGTACGCGTGCAAACCACCAAAAAACCCGAGGCGCAACTGTTGGGCTCGGCCATTGGTATGAAGGTGATGGAGGACGTACCCTACGTTGTCGGACTCGACCAATTTATCGGCACCGAACTGAATGAGTCGGCTTGTTCCTACCTAAAAGATTTCGGCGCGGCCACCGCTTCCAACGGTGCGGTCGGTCTTTACCACATCGAAAACCTCACCCCCGAGGCGGTTGAACAGGGTACGGCGCTGATTGCCGAGGGCGCCCAAGAATATATCATCGACGATGAAGAATTGGCGCGCGTTCAACGCGAATATCCCGTTATTTGGAAAAATCCCGATGCCGACCCGAAACTCTGTTTTGTGGGTTGTCCGCATCTGTCGTTGCAACAGTTAAAGGATTGGACCGACCGTCTGGAAACCGCCCTCAAAGAAAACGGACAGAAAAAGGTCACCGTTCCCACCGTTTTCACGGCGGCACCGCGCGTGTTGGAAGAATTCAACAAGACCGATTACGCCGCGCGCCTGAAAGCCACGGGGGTCATTACTTCCTACATTTGCCCCTTAATGTATATGAACAATCCGTTGTGTAAGAAAATGGCGGTCATCACTTCGTCCAACAAACTGCGCACCTACACAAGTGCCAGATACTACACCGACGGCGAGATTTTAACCATCGTTACGGGAGGGAAGAAGTAATGAAACAGTTCAAAGGAAGAGTAGTCACACCGGGTGAAGTCACGGCCGAAGCCGTTGTCACCACCGAAGGATTCAATACCCTGGCCTCGTTTCAGATGGCCTTGCAGTTTGGCGACAAACAGGTCAAATGCGGCGACCAGAACAACAAGGATTTGCACGGCAAACCGATGATTGGCAAGGCGCTCTGCCTGCCGCAGACCATCGGGTCGACCACGGGCGGCCTCGTGTTGTACTGTGCTTGCGCGATGGAAAAGAACCCGGCGTGTATGCTGTTTGCCAACCATATCGACTCTCTTGCCGCGGCAGGTGCCGTTCTGGCCGACGTTTGGGTCGACGGGGTTTCGATGCCGGTTGTCGACTGTCTGGGCGACGAGTTTTTGGCCTACGTTAAAGACGGTATGAAGATTACCGTAAAAGCTGACGGCGTGGTCGAAGTGGAGTAAAATCTTCGAAAAAAGGCCCAAAAACCGCTTGGTTAAGCCGAATTCTACCGTCAGTAGAGTTGCGAAAAACAACTCTACTGACGGTTTTTTATGTGTAGACGGCCGAAAGATTGTTTTTTTCTCGTTTTCTGTCTATAATAAAATGCATCATTTTGGCAGCGCACTCTTTTGTGCGGCAGAACGGGAGAACTTATGAGAAAAATTAAAATTGTTGCAGATTCTTCTGCGGATATCACAATACTCGAAGGGGCAGACTTTTCGGCGGCCCCCTTGAAAGTCGTAACCGACGAGCGCGAATTTGTGGACAATGCTTCGCTCGACGTGGAAGAAATGGTGGAATACCTGCAAGGGTACTCGGGCAAGTCTTCAACCTCTTGCCCCAACACGGGGGATTGGCTGACCGCCTTCTCGGATGCCGATGAGGTCTACTGCGTGACCATTACAAGCGGTCTTTCGGGCAGTTTCAATGCCGCGCGTGTGGCGGCCGAACAGTACGAGGCCGAGCACCCCGAACGCAAAGTTTTGGTTGTTGATTCGCTTTCCACGGGCGGCGAAATGGTACTTATTATGGAAAAGATTCGCGACCTCGTTCAAGATGGCAGGACTTTCGAGGAAATTTCGGCCGAAATTCCGATGTATCAGCAGAAGTTGGGCCTTCTCTTTATGTTGCAGTCGATGCGCAATTTGGCCAACAACGGCCGCGTCAGCAAACTTTCGGCCAAGTTTGCGGGGTTGATGAATATCCGCGTGGTCGGAAAAGCGAGTGACGTTGGGACCCTCGAACCTTTGGACAAGGTGCGCGGCGAAAAGGCCACCCTTCAAAAATTGGTCGAACGGTTGGAAGAACTCGGTTACCGTGGCGGAAAACTGCGCATTACCCATTGTTTCAACGCGCAAATGGCCGAAGAATTAAAAGAGTTGGTCCGAAAGAAATTCCAAAAGGCACAGATCGCGATTGAAAAATGCGGCGGCCTTTGCAGTTTCTACGCCGAAAAGGGCGGCATGATCGTCGGTTTTGAAAAGGCATAAAAAACACCGAGAACATAAACTGTTCTCGGTGTTTCGTTTTTGCAAACCAATTAGTTGTGAGCGGCAAGCCATTCTTCAGCCTTAACCTTGGAAACAGACTTGATGTTCTCGGTCGGGTAGGGCGAATCTTCGCCACCGTTTACGTACAGGAAATACCAACCGTTGGGCATCTGGTACAAGGTCTCTTCAAAGCCGGCGGCATCGCCGAACGCACCTTCGGTGTGCTTCTTGATGAGGGTAGCCAACTCGGTGTCATACTCTCTCTTGCAGATGATCTTTTTCACGCTGATTTCCTCCTTTATTCTAAAATAGGGAACGTTGCTTCATTTATTATACTGTTTTTGAAGGGGCAAAATCAACGGATGATTTGTAGAAATAACAGGCTTGTTTTTTCAGTTTTTGGGCAGTTTGCCGACACGAAAAGACGCGCATTGATTTTTCGACA
Organism: Acutalibacteraceae bacterium; assembly: GCA_045545515.1. Taxonomy (GTDB): domain Bacteria; phylum Bacillota; class Clostridia; order Oscillospirales; family Acutalibacteraceae; genus UBA737. The sequence continues at coordinate 30,443 of JAZQBA010000017.1, read as the reverse complement.
CAATTTTTGTATAATAAAGAAAAAAGAGGAAACGAACTTCGGTTTGGAGGAATTTATATGAAAACATTACTCAAAAACGGAACCGTCGTCAACGTCTTTACGGGCGAACTTCAAAAAGCCAACGTTTTGTTCCAAGACGGGGTTATTCTCGGCGTTGGGGATTACAAGGACAGCGACGCCGACATTGTGGAAGACGTTGCTGGAAAATATATCTGCCCCGGGTTTATCGACGGGCATATTCATATCGAAAGTTCGATGCTTTTGCCGCAGGAATTGGTGCGCATTGCGTTGCCCCACGGCACCACCGCGATGGTTACCGACCCCCACGAAATTGCCAACGTTTGCGGAAAAGACGGTATTTCGTATATGCTTCGTTCGAGCGAAAACCTGCCGATGGACGTTTTTGTGATGTTGCCTTCCTGCGTGCCGGCAACACCGACCGATGAATCGGGCGCGGTGCTTTCGGCCGCGGATCTAGAGGAGTTTTATGCCCACGAGCGGGTACTGGGCCTTGCCGAAATGATGAACTATCCGGGCGTTTTGTTTGAAAATGAAGACGTGCTTGAAAAAATTCGCCGCGCCCGACTTCACGGTAAGAAGATCAACGGCCACGCGCCGCTGCTTTCGGGCAGGGACCTCGACCGCTATATCGCCGCGGGGATTTACGATGACCACGAGTGTTCCAATTTTGAGGAGGCGGCCGAGCGCATTCGTAAAGGCCAATGGGTGATGATCCGTCAGGGTACGGCGGCGCGCAACTTGGAAGGGCTTATCGATTTGTTTGAGCCGCCCTACTGTTCGCGTTGTTTGTTGGTTACCGACGATAAGTGTCCGGCCGACATCTTGAACGACGGCCATATCGACGCGATTATTCGCCGCGCAGGGGCTCTGGGCAAAAACGTCATCACGGGTATTCAAATGGCCACCATTCAGGCGGCGCAGTGTTTTGGGCTCTCGGGCGTGGGTGCCGTTGCCCCCGGTTACGCGGCCGACCTTGTGGTGTTGGACAATTTGCAAAACGTTACGGTGGGCGCCGTTTATAAGAACGGCAAGAAAGTGGCCGAAAACGGTCGGGCGCTGCCCTTCGATCTGCCGAACGTCGAAGAAAAACTCACGAAAGTTGTTCGCGGTTCTTTCAATATGCAAGCGGTCTCGAGCGCGGATTTCTGTTTGCCGTATGAGGGGGAAAAAATTTGCCGCGTCATCGGTCTTATCAAAGGCCAACTCTTGACCGAGGAACTGCACGAGACGGTCAACTTTTCCAAAAACAACGGTGTGGATACCGCGCGAAACCTTGCCAAGATTGCGGTTTTGGAGCGTCACCATAAAACGGGGCATATCGGACTGGGGTTCGTGAAAGGCCTGTGTATGCAAACGGGCGCAATCGCCTCCTCCGTTTCCCACGATTCGCACAACCTCATCGTGGCGGGCGTTTCACCCGAGGATATGGCTACCGCGGCCAACCGAATTCTTGAACTCGGCGGCGGTCTGGTCGTCGTAAAAGACGGCGCGGTCTTGGCCGAATTGCCGCTGCCTTACGGCGGATTGATGTCGGACGAAAAGGCCGAAACGGTTGCCGCTTTGGACGAGGCCGTTCGCTCGGCGGTGGTCCATTTGGGCGTACCGCAGGAAATTCAACCCTTTATGACAACGGCGTTTGTCAGCCTTTCGGTCATTCCGCACTTAAAGATGACGACAAGGGGACTCATTAACGTCGACCGCCAGGAAATGGTAGATTTTCTCGTGTAAAGACCTCGAAAACCCTTGATATCAAGCCAAATTCTACTGTCGGTAGAGTCCCGATTGCGGAGCTCTACCGACAGTTTTTTGATGGGTAGATTGTATTTTTTTGAAAAAATGTGTATAATCAGGATAGAAAATTTTTGAAGGAAGCGAACAAGATGCAGTACCAAATTGTAACTGACAGTTGCGCCAACCTAAATGCGACACAAATTCAAGAGTACGACGTAAAAGTGATGTCGTTACGATATTATATCGGCGAAGAGGAATATGAAGGCTACGTTGAGGGGCAGGACCCCGATTACAGCGACGTCTATCGCCGTTTGCGCGAAAAAGAAAAGATTACCACGTCGCTTGTGGCCCGCGAGGAATGCGACCGCGTGCTTCTGCCGCTACTGCAAGAGGGCAAGGACGTGTTGGTCCTGGCCTTTTCGTCGGGCCTTTCGGGCACCTATCAAACCATCTGCAACGCCTGCGAAGATTATCGCGAAGAGTATCCCGAGCGCAACATTCGCGTTGTCGATACCCTTTCGGCGGCATTGGGGCAGGGACTTTTGGTCCACTACGCCGCCCAAAAGCAAAAAGAGGGCGCCACGCTCGATGAGGTGGCCGATTGGGTAGAAGAAAACAAACTGTCGCTTTGCCACTTCTTTACGATTGACGACCTGTTCTTCTTAAAACGCGGTGGCCGTCTTTCGGGAACGAGCGCCGTGATGGGTACGCTGCTCAACATCAAACCGGTTTTACACACGGCCGACGACGGCAAGTTGTACGTTATCGGCAAAGAGCGTGGCCGAAAGGCTTCGCTTTCGCGTCTGGCCGACCTTGCGGCCGAGCGCGGCGAGGATATTCAAAAACAAACGCTCTTTATCGTGCATGGCGATTGCGAAGAGGACGCGCGCTTTTTAGAGAAAGAATTGCGGAACAAATGCGGTGTGAAGAAGATCGTAACCAACTGTTTGGGTCCGGTCATTGCCTCCCATTCGGGGCCGGGCACCATGGCGGTGTTCTTCCTCGGCGGTCCGCGATAATAGAAACTGAGTCTCGTTTGGGAAAAGTCAAGTAGCTCAATTTGGGTTGCTTGACTTTTCTTTTTGGGGTATAATAAACCCGAAAGGCAGGTTAAAACGATTGAATACCTTTGAAAGAATTTACCAAGAGGTCCAAAAAATTCCGCGCGGCAAGGTTGCCACCTACGGGCAGATTGCCACGATGGCGGGTAATCCCCATTGGTCTCAGGTGGTCGGTTATGCTTTGCATGTCAACCCCGACCCGAAAACGATTAAGTGCCACCGCGTCGTCAACCGTTTTGGGGAATTGAGCGAGGCGTTTGTGTTTGGCGGAAAAGAGGAACACGCGCGTCTTTTGCGCCAAGAGGGCGTTGAGATCGGGCCCGACGGCCGCGTGGACCTCAAAAAATATCAGATGCGATTTGAGGTCGAAGAAGCGCCGAAAAACAAACTTTAAGTTGACAAATAACACGGCAAAGAGTATTATTATGTTGTACGAAACGGAGGGTTTGTTGTGTTTGAAAAGAAACTGCTTCTCAACAATTTGGATAAGGTGCGTCAATTCACGGCAATCGCCTCTTCCAAGGATTACGATATTGAACTGACCTCGGGGAAATATATCGTCAACGCTAAGTCGATCGTTGGTATTTTCAGCCTGGACTTGACCAAGCCCGTCACCATGGTTGCCCATTGCGAAAAGGTAGCCGAAATTTCCAAACAGATCGAACCGTTCGTTTACGTCGAGGCCGAGTAAAACGAAAAAAGGAAAAGCACTCTTTTAGAGTGCTTTTTTTGTTGCTTTATATCGGAAAATATTGTAGAATAGAAAAAACGAGTTAAAGGGTATTTTGAAAAAGATGGATGCTATTTCTTTGCGCAAAAAAATCATTGAAAAAGATTTTTGTAATATGAACGACCGCCAGTTTGAGGCGGTGACCACCGTTGAGGGTCCGCTGTTGGTCCTCGCGGGTGCGGGCAGCGGCAAGACGACCGTTCTTGTTAACCGTATTGCCTATCTGGTGCGTTACGGCAACGCCTACCAAAGCGCGGCGCCTTGTTTTGCTTCGTCCGAAGAGATTGCCGCCGCCGAGGAATTTCTGAACGGCAAGACCGCCGAGCCGCCGATGAGCGGCTTTTCGGTCAATCCGCCGCGTCCCTGGGAAATTTTGGCCATTACCTTTACCAACAAAGCGGCGGGAGAACTGAGAGAGCGAATTGATAAAAAACTCGGGGCGGGAGGAGCCGACCTTTGGGCCGGTACGTTCCACGCGGTCTGCGGCCGAATTTTGCGCCGATGGGTCGACCGTATCGGCTTTACGTCCCATTTCACGATTTATGATACCGACGATCAGCGCCGCTTGATGAAACAGATTATGAAGGACACCGACGTGGACGAAAAAATGTTGCCGCACCGAAGTGTCTTGTCGGCCATTTCCTCGGCCAAAGACAGTCTGGTCTCCCCCGAGGAGTTTAAGGCGACGGCGGGCATCGACCCGAGAAGAAAAGCCATTGCCGAACTTTACCGCATTTATCAGCGCCGCCTTCGAGAGGCCGATGCGATGGATTTCGACGATATGATTGCCTATACCGTAAAACTTTTGCGGGAAAACGAGGACGTGTGCGAATACTACGCCAACCGTTTTCGTTACGTGATGGTCGACGAGTATCAGGATACCAACCACGCGCAGTACGTACTCGTCAGCCTTTTGGCGGGTCGGGGAAACCTTTGCGTGGTGGGTGACGACGACCAGAGTATCTACCGTTTTCGCGGCGCCACGATTGAAAATATCCTCAACTTTGAGGAGGATTTCAAGGGTGCTAAAACCATTCGCCTGGAACAGAATTACCGCTCGACGGGTAACATCCTCAACGCCGCCAACGCCGTGATTAAAAACAACCGCGGCCGCAAAGGCAAAACGCTCTGGACCGACGCGGGCGACGGCGAAAAGATTCTCGTTTATTCGGCACAGGATGAAAAGATTGAAGCGCGCTACGTGGCCGATGAGATTCTGGAACACGTGCGCCGCGGTGGCCGTTTTTCACAAAACGCCGTGCTTTACCGTATGAACGCGCAATCGTCGGCCTTGGAAAACGTATTTATTCGAAGCGGTATTCCCTATAAGGTTATCGGCGGTTTCCGTTTCTTCGAACGAAAGGAAATCAAGGACGTTCTGGCCTATCTGAACGTCGTCAACAACCACAACGATGCCATTCGTTTGCGCCGCGTTATCAACGAGCCCAAGCGCGGCATTGGCGAGACGACCATGAACCACGCGGCCGAACTCGCCGAACAGACGGGCATCTCGCTTTTTGAAGTGCTTTCGCGCGCCGATGAATTTGCGGCACTTTCGCGCGCCGCGGCAAAATTAAAGAGCTTCTGCGCGATGATTGAGCAGTTGTCGGCCTTTGCCGAAGAAAATTCCCTTTCGGATTTGTTGGAAGAAGTGTTGCAACAAAGCGGCTACCGCCTGTCTTTGGAAGCCGAAAATACCGAGGAGGCGCGTGACCGCCTTGAAAACGTGATGGAATTTGCTTCGACCGTCAAACAGTATGAGGAAGAAAATGAAGAACCCTCGCTCTCGGCGTTTTTGGAGGAAATTTCCTTGGTGAGCGACCTCGATTCGCTCGACGAAGACGAGGATTCGGTCATTTTGATGACGGTTCACGCCGCCAAGGGTCTCGAATTCGACCGCGTCTTTTTGGTCGGTTGGGAAGAGGGCGTGTTCCCCGGGAACCAATCGATTTACGGCGGTCCCGAAGAAATGGAGGAGGAGCGGCGTCTGGCCTACGTCGCCATTACCCGCGCCAAAAAACAGTTGACCGTCAGCCACGCTTCTTCGCGCTTGTTGTTCGGCCAAACGGGGCGCAATTTCCCCTCGCGCTTTTTGAAAGAAATTCCATCCGAATTCTGCGAATCATTGGGGTCGACCTTCTCGTATATGCCGGTACAAAAGACGGCGGTTTCCCAAACGCCCGAACGCCGCGCGTCGAGCGGCTTTGGGTCCTATAGCGCCAAACCCGCGGCCCCGACGCCGAGCGTGACCTACGCGGTGGGCCAGACGGTGGAACATAAGGCTTTTGGCGTGGGTGAAATTAAAAAGGTCACCCCGATGAGCAGTGACACCATGCTCGAAATCGAGTTCGAATCGGTCGGCGCAAAAAAAATGATGGCGAATTTTGCAAAATTAAAAGTTTTGTAATTGATTTTTTCTAAATTGTTGGTACAATAAAAGAAAATGAAAGGTAGGTGCTTTATGGCAATCTCCAATGTTGCGGTCAAAAAAACAGCCAAAACGGCGTTGCAGGGCCGCTGGATTGAATGTATCGCGGTAGCGTTGCTGTTCTTGTTTTCAAGCCTGGTCAATTACCTAGCGGCGGGACTGTTGAGCGGCGTTTTCTCCTTTGTCGGCACCTATTATATCGTGCGCCTTTTGTTGGGTCTGCTCATCGATATTCCCTTGCTCTTTGGGGTGCTGCGCTATTATTGGCGCGTGTTGTGGGGAGAGAAAGACCGTTTTGTTCTTTGCTTCTGCTATTTTTCGGGGAAACAACCGTATCTGCGGGTGCTCAAAACGGTGCTTTTGGTATTGGGCCGCGTGGCGGTCACCGGTGTGGCGTTGTTTGCCCCCGCCATTTTGATTGATTTTTTTTCGGGGGAACTGGTTTACACACTACTGAACATCAGCCGCCCCGAATGGCTCGGAAACTTCTGGTTGCTCTCGCGCGTTCTGAAGGTCTTTGCCGGTACGGTGTTGTTTTTAACCTCCCTTCGCTACTATATGGCGCCGTTTTTACTGTTGGTCGATGAGGAAATGGAACCGCTTGAGATTTTACACGTTTCCCAAACCGCTTCCAAAGAAACGGTGATTGAGTTTGTGTGGCTGGTCGTCAGTTTTCTTTTGTGGATTATCAGCTCGTTCTTCGTCATTCCGATGCTTTATACGCTTCCGTATATGCTTACGGCCTATTTGGTTCACTGCCGCTTTGTAACGGCGCAATATAACCGAAAAATCCAACAACAAAAAGAGTCGGACCCCACCGTTTTTACGGCGGAATAGTCCGACAAAAGGGTTGAACAAAATGAAAAAAATCGCATTGATAACGCTATATGGTCTGGCCGCGCTTGTGCTGTTGAGCAACCTTGTTTTTGTGGTGCGCGACAGTTTGGTGGTGCAGATTGAAGATCTGCCCGAAGGACAGCAAGTGGGCGCCGTGAAGTCGCCCGACGGCCGAAAGACGCTCAAACTCTATAGCGTAAAGAATTCACTCGGCAGCGCCGTTCGCGCCGAAGTGGTTGAAAAAGGCAAAATCGCACGCAACGTTTATTGGCAGGTTGACACCGACCGCACCGATGCCTACTGGCTCAACCGACGGGCGGTCATCATCAACGGCGTGACCATCGACGTGGGCGCGGGCGACAGTTACGACTGCCGAAGCGGTCTTTCCATTCTGCGAGAGGGTTCCATCAAGGGCGAATTTGACGAACCGCTGCCCGAAGAAATTGCCCCATAAAAAAACAAAAGCCCCCGAAAAGGAGCTTTTGAATATAAAACGGAGAGATTATTACCTGACCGCTTTAATATGTGGTTATTTTACCTTTTTCGCGCCTTTTTGTCAATAAAAAAGTGAATAATTTGTAAATAAAAAGGAACTTTTCTGTGTTCTGCACAAGAAAAGTTCCACTTTTTCGTAGAATTTTGGAATGAGTGAGTGTATGAAAAAGAATGATTCTCTGGTTTTGGAGATCACCGATCTTACGGCCGAGGGGAGCGGCGTTGGCCGCGCAGAGGACTCCATGACTGTTTTTGTGCCGCGGACGGCGGTGGGCGACCGCGTGCGCGTACATATCATCAAAGTGAAAAAGAACTACGCTGTCGGTAAAGTAGAGGCGGTCGAGCGCGCCAGTGAGCACCGTGTGCAAGTTGATTGCCCGCAGTTTCGTTCCTGCGGCGGTTGTTTGTACCGCCATTTGAATTATGCCGAAGAATGCCGCCTAAAACAAAAACAGGTCGAGAACGCCATACGCCGTATCGGTGGGGTCGACCTTGCCGCACAACCCATTGTCGCGGCCCACACCGAGCGCTACCGCAACAAGGCGCAGTTCCCGATTTCAAAGGGTGGCAAGAGCGGCTTTTTTGCCGCCCATTCCCACCGTATTATCCCGTGTGAAGATTGCCTTTTGCAACCCGAAGCCTTTGCCCGCGCCGCCAAAGCGGTTGAAGAATGGGTGGTTGCCGAACAGGTGTCGGTCTATGAGGAAGAAACGGGGAAAGGCCTAGTGCGGCACTTGTATCTGCGCGCCGCAAAGGCCACGGGCGAATGGATGGTCGTGCTGGTCCTCAACGGAAAAACCGCCCCCAATGAAGCGGGACTGGTGGAAAGACTTCGCGCCGCGTTGGGCGAAGGACTCAAAAGCGTTCAGATAAACGTTAACCAAAAGGATACCAACGTTGTGTTGGGGGAAGAAAACCGCGTGCTATATGGGCAGGCGTATATCACCGATATTCTGTGCGGGGTGCGGTTGCGCATTTCGCCCCTGTCGTTTTATCAGGTCAACCGCGATATGGCCGAGCGGCTTTATGAAAAGGCGGCCGAGTATGCGCGCCCCGAGGGCAAAGAGGTGTTGGACCTTTACTGCGGAATCGGTTCCATCGGTCTTTCAATGGCGAAAAAGGCCAAACAAATTATCGGTGTCGAGATTGTGGAAGCGGCCGTTCGTGATGCGCGCGCAAACGCGGTGTTGAACGGTTTTGAAAATACAAGATTTTTGTGCGCCACCGCTACCCGGGCGGCCGAACAATTGGCTCGTGAGGGCATTCGCCCCGAGGTTGTTATCGTCGACCCGCCGCGAAAAGGGTGTGACGAGGCGCTCTTAAAGACCGTCGCCCAAGATTTTTGCCCCGAGCGGCTTGTGTACGTTTCCTGCGACCCCGCCACCCTCGCGCGGGACGTGGCCGTACTGTCGCGACTGGGGTACGAATTAAAAGAGTATACCCCGTTTGACCTCTTCCCGCGAACGGGACACGTGGAAACGGTAGCGCTTTTGAGTAGGGAAAAGGCCGACGACTATATTCGTATATCCGCTCGTACTAAGGATTTGAAGGCAAAAACGAATTGACCGACAAACTTAAATATATGGAAGGAATAAAACAATGAACAAAAAGTCAGCCGTGTTATTATTTGTTGGAATTCCGTTAATTGTTGGAATTAGTCTTGTAGTTGATTTTGCTATTGCCAGTGTTTTAGAATTTCCAACGAATAGAGGAATTGTGTACACATTTTTCATATCCAGCTCTATAATTGGTTCCCTATTAATTCCCATTCCTGGTAGCATATCTTCAATATTAGGAATCAAAAAGGCTGTCAAATTAAGAAAAAGCGGCGAAAAAAATATGTGGATACTGATTTTGATTGGCACGGTAAATATCGTTGTTTCATTCGTTGCTTTTGTGTTTTGGGTATACGTTATTTTCATTGACGGAGCCGGTGTTTAGAGTCTTGTACAGATATTTCAAAGAAAAAAGCAGAGCATAAATTCCAATATATCAAACACTTTGCTAGACTCCCTACCTAAAGGGACAACCGTGGAAACGGTAGCGCTACTGAAAAAACGTCCCAATAAAAATTGCTAAAAAAAGACTTGCATTTGTGTTGCGGATATGATATGATGTTTAGGCTGTCCGAGAGGGCGGCCGAAATATGGAGGCGTAGCTCAGTTGGTTAGAGTACTTGCTTGACATGCAAGGGGTCACTGGTTCGAGCCCAGTCGTCTCCACCAAAAAAGTCCTGTTCGAAAGAACAGGACTTTTTAACTAAATCCACCCTAATGGGTGGGCGAAATATTGCTTCGCAATGTGAAATCCTCACTTCGTACGGGTGAAATCGCTGGGGCGGTGGGTGGATTTAATTTCATCTGCGTAGCAGATTTCATCCAAGCAACGCTTGGATTTCATCGTGAGCAAAGCGAACGATTTCATTATCCTTTACTCCGCTGCCCATTTTATGCTATAATACCCCAAGGGAGTGTTTATGATGATAAAGAAAAACGGAACTTTTACGATTCCCGTTTTAAGTACCGCCGGAAAACAAACCTTTGTCAACCCGATGGGGGAGGAAGGGCATCCGGACCCTTGTATTGTTTACTGTGAAAAAGAAAAGTGTTATTACGGAATATCCACAACGGGGGACCCGCTCTGGGGTGATGATCGACTGATTCTGCACCGTTGTGCGAATTTCGAGGATATGTTTGTTCGAAGTGAGCGGTGTGTGGCGTATCAATCCAACCCAAAAGATGATACTTACGGGTTTTTGTGGGCGCCGGAACTTCACTATATAAAGGGAAAGTGGTATATTTATACAAGTTGTGAGAACAGTTCGGAAGACTCGACCAAACACATCATTGTACTGAAAGCGAAAACCGATTCTCCCTTTGACGGATTTGAAATCTGCGGACATATTAACCGCGATGTTTACGCCATTGATCCGTCGGTGTATTATGATTCGGATGCAGACAGGCTATACCTGTGTACCTCTCCGGTCATTGACGGCAAACAGAAACTCGCCGTGCAAGAACTTCAATCTCCCACCCAACCGATTGGAAAAATGGCCGTTATCGCACAGGCCGAGCACCCGTGGGAACAAGTGCCGCCCTACGACGGTGTTACCATCGTTGAGGGAGGATATTTTGTCAAGAGTCCCAACGGCAGACTTTTTATTTTCTATTCTGCGAACGGTTGTTGGAGCGATGAGTACGCCATAGGACTTTTAGAATACAAAGGCGGAAATTTGGCGAGCGAAGACGCATGGGAAAAATATCCGTATCCGCTCGTGAAGAAAGGGAACGGAAATTTCGGACCCGGCCACGCCACCTTCTTTTATTCGCCGGATAAAAGTGAATTGTGGATTTGTCATCATTGCCTGGAAGAGTCCAATCCGACGGTTGAACCGATGCGGCGCAGATGTCATTGTCAGCGCGTGTTCTTTGATGAAACGGGATTTCCGCAGATCGGCGACCTGATTTCCGCCAATACGCCCTATCCGATACCGTCCGACGAGTAATACGTTGTGAAAACAAGACCCCGTCCTCCTAAGAGAACGGGGTCTACTTTATCACTTTTCACTCTTCACTTAATATGTGCGCCCACCCTGTCGTAACACGCTGATGATAACCTGCGAAAAAGCAGGTGGGTGCCGGCCAAACAGCTTCGCGCTCCCTTCTTCCGAACTCGGCACAGCCGCGGGAGGTCTGCAAGCCCACTGTCTGAGCTTTGGCCCCAAGAATAAAATTGTAGGGTTATAAAAGCAGTGATTCGCGAGCAGGGTAGGACAAGACAGTTTTATTTTTATTCTTCTTCGGCAATTTCGAAGAAGTTTTCAAGGCGGTCGACAAAAGCGTCGGCAATTGTTTCGTACTCGTCATCGTCTTCGATTTCGGTGAAAAATTCTTCGCCGTTTTCCTCTTCAACCTTTACGATCACCAATTCGCCGCTGTCTTCGAGCATCTTTTTGGGGTCGTCGTAAATGGGCAAAAGCGCGAGATAACGCGCTTCGTCGGTCTCAATGGCGTCCAACACTTCAAAGGTGTATTCGGTGCCGTCATCATCCGAAAGGGTGAGGATATCCGGATTATATTCTTCTTCGCGTTTGATTTGTTCGCTCATAATAAACGTCCCTTCGTTATTTTACTGACTTCATTGTAAATCATTCTTCCCTTGAAGTCAACAATAAAACATTTCAATTTTTTCCAACGCTCGAAAGGCAATTTATGAATAAATTGTAAATTTATATAAAAGTTATGCACAAACACTTGACAAACTGTGAAATATGCACTATAATGAGGATGAAAAAAGAAGAAGGACAGGGGTGAACCTCCATGGAGGCAACCAAACCGGCACAGAAGATCAAATAAAATGAAAGGGTGAGTCCCGTGGGCTAACAAAACATTTAGAAAAAAATAGACTCAAGGCAAACTTAAAAACGATATCATAACTCAATCAAATTCGATGAGATGTTTAATATAAGAAAGTATCCAACCGAAAAGAGGAATTCTTATGATTGGAATTAAAAGAGACATCAAATAAATCGATACGGGTGGTACCAATGTACAGTTAAAATTTTCTATTGAGTTTTCAAAATAAAAATATCAAAAAGGACTGTTGTGAAAAACAACGGTCCTTTTCGTTTTTGCTTGTAATCAACGCGGATTTGTGGTATACTTCAAAAAAACAGTAAAAGAGGAGAACGAACCTTTGTCATTTCCGTTGGAACAAATTCGAAACTTTTGTATTGTTGCGCATATCGACCACGGCAAGTCGACCCTGGCCGACCGTTTGTTGGAACGGACGAGCTCGGTGGCCGAACGCGAGATGGAAGAACAGATTCTCGACAGTATGGATCTGGAGCGCGAGCGCGGCATTACGATCAAGGCCCACCCCGTAACCTTGAGTTATAAGGCGGCCGATGGATTGGAATATGAACTCAATTTGATCGACACGCCCGGCCACGTAGACTTTAACTACGAGGTTTCGCGTTCACTTGCCGCTTGTGAGGGTGCGGTGCTGATTGTCGACGCTTCACAGGGCATCGAGGCGCAGACTCTGGCCAACACCTACCTGGCAGTTGACCACGGGCTTGAAATTTTGCCGGTCATTAATAAAATCGACCTGCCTTCGGCCGACCCCGAACGCGTTCGCGGCGAGATTGAGGATATTATCGGAATCCCTGCCGACGAGGCCCCGGCTATTTCGGCCAAAACGGGCGTCAACGTAGAACAGGTATTGGAAATGATCGTTAAGAACGTGCCGCCTCCGACGGGTGACCGCACGGCGCCGCTCAAGGCCCTGATTTTCGATTCTTATTACGATGCCTACAAGGGCGTTATTGTTTATTTCCGCGTCGTCAGCGGCAAAATCAAAACGGGCGACCGCGTTCGTATGATGGCGACGGGTGCCGAGTTTGACGTGGTTGAAGTCGGCCGTAAGGGCGCGATCGCTTTCGAAAAATGCGATTGTCTGGAAGCGGGGGAGGTTGGCTATCTGGCCGCCTCGATCAAGACCGTTTCCGAAGCCAACGTCGGCGATACGATTACGCTGGCCGAAAACCCTGCCGCTGAGCCGCTTGAAGGTTACCGCAGCGTAAAACCCGTTGTGTTCTGCGGCGTGTATCCGCAGGACGGTGCCAAGTATCCCGATCTGCGCGAAGCGCTCGAAAAACTGCAACTCAACGATGCCTCGCTGTTGTTCGAACCCGAAACCTCCACGGCGTTGGGCTTTGGTTTCCGTTGCGGATTTTTGGGACTTTTGCACATGGAAATTATTGAGGAACGGCTAGAGCGCGAATATAATTTAGACCTGATTACCACTGCCCCGAGCGTGGAATACGAGTTTGTTCTCACAAGCGGCGAGAAGATTCGGGTCGACAACCCGACCAACTATCCCGACCCTGCCACCATTTCGGAGGCTTTGGAACCGACCGCCAACGTGCATATTTACAGCCCGAGCGACTACGTGGGCACCATTATGCAACTGTGTGAAGAACGACGCGGTGACTATAAGGATATGAAGTATATGGGTGACCGCGTGGATATCCATTACATTATGCCTATGAGCGAAATTGTTTACGATTTCTTCGATGCCTTAAAATCGCGCACCAAGGGGTATGCGAGTTACGACTACGAAACCCACGAATATATCAAATCGAAACTGGTAAAACTGGACGTAATGCTCGCGGGCGACTCGGTCGATGCGCTGTCCTTTATCGTTCACGCCGACAACGCCTATACCCGTGCGCGCCGTATTGCCGAAAAGTTAAAGGAATATATTCCAAGACAACTTTTCGAAGTGCCCGTTCAGGTGGCTGTCGGCGGCAAGATTATTGCGCGCGAGACGGTTAAGGCTATGCGCAAAGACGTTTTGGCCAAGTGTTACGGCGGTGATATTACCCGTAAAAAGAAACTGTTGGAAAAACAAAAAGAGGGTAAAAAGAAGATGCGCCGTTTAGGCTCGGTCGAAGTGCCGAAGGATGCCTTTATGGCGGTACTGAAATTAGACGAATAGAGGGGATTTTCATGAAAAAAGAATTGACCCGTCGCCAAAAAGCCATTCGGCGAAGAAACCTGTTTTTAGCGGCGGTTGCGGCCGCGGCACTTTTGCTTGTCGGTCTTCTGGTTGCCTTATTTGTCTGGATTTTCAATCCACCCGAAGACGGAAACGAACCCGATTCTTCGCTGTCGTCCTCCGTTCAGTCGGACGGGGTCACGTCGGCCGATACCGCGCCGAAAGAACCCGAAAAGGAAGAAAAACCGCAGTTTGTAACCCGCGGCAATTACACGCTGGACGCCAACTTTACCAATCTTTTGTTGGTCAATGGCCAAAACCCGTTGCCCGAAGATTATAACATCGAGCAGGACCTGGTGGAAATCGACCCGAAGTACCGCAACAATAACAACGTCTACCGTATTCATAAGGACGTTTACCCTTATGTTCAGGCGATGGTCGAAGCGGCACAGGCCGAGGGCGTTAACCTGAAGGTCTGGTCCCCGTACCGTTCCTATTCGGTGCAAAAAACGTTGTTCCAGAATCAGGTCAATCGCCAGATTTCCAACGGCGTTCCCGCCTCGCAAGCCGAAGCCAAGGCGGCCACCATTGTGGCGCGTCCCGGAACGAGCGAACACCAAACGGGATTGGCGGCCGATTTCAATATGGCCAACGACGACTTTGAAAAAACCCCGATGTACACCTGGATGCAGGAACACGCCGCCGATTACGGTTTTATTATGCGGTATTCGCGTGAAAAACAACCCATTACGGGGGTCATTCACGAATCGTGGCACTACCGCTTCGTCGGTATTTACGCCGCCCAGGAAATCAAGGAATCGGGCCTTTGCCTCGAAGAGTATCTTGAATTAAAAAATAAACAAAAATAATCAAAACGGAGTACACCTTTTGCGGTGCACTCCGTTTTTTACGGTTCGGTAATTTCGCAACCGGGGTAATAATGATTCAAAATTTCTTGGTAACTGCTGCCGCCCTTGGCCATTTCATTGGCGCCGAATTGGCTCATGCCAACCCCGTGGCCGTAGCCCAACACCGTAAAGGTAAATTGATTATCTTTATAGTCGACCGTAAAGTTGGCCGAGCGCAGGTCAAAGGCGTTTCGAATCTGCTCTCCCGTGAGGGTTTTGTCCTCGATTTCAATGCTTTGCACCCGACCTAAGGGAGAACGGACAGAATTCTGGAACCATCGGTCGGCACTGCCCGAAAAATCGCCGATTTCCCGTAATTTTTCGGTTGCTTGGTCCTTTGAAAAACTTACAGTCGAGCAGTAGTCTTTGGCCAATTTGTCGGCGGCGGAATCGACCGAGCAAAGGTAGGGAATTTCGCTGTTCCAAACCTCTTCGGCCGAGGCCGTTTTGCCCGACGAAACGGCGTGATAAACCGCGAGCGCCAAGTCGCCTTTGTAGGTGAGGGTGCGGCCGAGTACCGAGGAGATGCAGTCCTGTAATTTTTGGGTGTATTCCGCTTCTTTGTCGCCCCAACAAGACTTTGCTACGTCGGGAGAAAGAAAACTCTGGTCGGTCGTGTAGTCGCTTGTAATATCATAGTCTTTGTCACGGTTGACCGCCTTTCGGTGACAGGCAAAGGTGTAGGCCGCCACCGCCTGGGCTTTGAGTGCTTCGGGCTCGTAAAGAACGGGCATTTCGGCGGCCAAGACCCCAAACAAATAATCTTCTGCCGTCATTTCGGTGATTTTTTCGGTTTCTTTGTCGAGTACCAAAAAGGTTTCGCGCGGAGTTTTTTCTTCTTTTTCAGGCGCTTTTTCCTCTTTCTTTAAGGGAACTGCGGTCGGTACGGCCTCGGTCTGAAAATTGAAGGAAAAAAGCGGCAAAAAAACAAGGCATAAACTTAAAACTACGGCGCACCAGACGGTTGCTTTCATCGATCCATCATCATCCTTTAATATTTTACGATTTTTTGTTTAGTTTTTTTGAAAACGAGAAGGTAAAGGTTGACTTTTTTGCAAAAATTTCATACAATATAATAAATATGCGTATTGTATAATAGATAGAACTATTTTTGTTTTAGGTTTTGCCCCTTTTTTGGGACGGACGCGAAAGGGCGGAAGAAGTTTATATGAGATTTAAGTACATTATGGTTGCGGCGGCTTGTTCGTCGGGCCTGTGCGTGTTGGCGCGGGCGTTGCAACTCAACCTGATGGTGGATGAAAAGGGTTTCACCCTCACCAGTTATGAAAACTACAGCGCGTTTGTGTTGGTCTTGTTGTTTATGACGGCAGTGGCGTTGGCGGTATTGAGCGCTCAGACACATCGTTGCCCCGCGCACCCGCCCAAAGTCAATTTGGCGTTGGCCTTCCCGTCGGCACTCTACGGCGCCTGGATGATTTTCGATGTGGTTCATTCGTTCTTTTCGTCCAAAGTGCCAAATTGGCAAATCGTTTTGTTGAGTGTGTTCGGTATTGCAACGGGCGTTTTGTTCATCCTCTACGCGCTCAAAGCCTTTGTAAAAATCAATCTTCCCTCGATTTTATTCACGCTTCCCGTGTTTTATCAGTTGGTGCGATTGCTTTGTGTCTTCATTTCGATTTCCACGCTGTCGCTCACCTCGACCCACGTTTTGATGTTGGCAACCGATTGTACAACATTGCTGTTTATGTTGGAACTGGCCAAGACCATGTGCGGGATCGAAAAAGGGAAGAATTACCGAAAGGTTCTGGCGACGGGCGTTACGGCGGCCTTCTTCTGCGTCGTTTCTACCGTTCCGTACATTGTGGTGATACTTGCGGGCAAACAGTTTATTCTGAATGAAAGTTATTCTTCGTTGATCTTAACCTTCCTTGCCGGCGCGTTTATCGTTGCGTTTTTACTGTGTCATTTCAGTTTGAAAAACCGTCAACTGTTGAAAAGAACCGCTCCGAAAACGGCGGATGTGGAATCGGAAGAAGATTCCGGTTCGGCCTATTTTACCTCGTAATGTTCTTTCGGTTTGGGAAAAAATGAAACCGAAACGTAATGCATTTTAGCAGTTGCCCGGGCAACCTATAAACAAAGCGGAATTTGTTTTTTAAGAATACAAACGAAACGGAAGTGCCGAGTTTGGAAAAATTTGTAATTCACGGCGGTGTGCCGTTGCGCGGAAGCGTTCATATCGGCGGCGCCAAAAATGCG
This sequence comes from Acutalibacteraceae bacterium, assembly GCA_045545515.1. Lineage (GTDB taxonomy): Bacteria > Bacillota > Clostridia > Oscillospirales > Acutalibacteraceae > UBA737. The sequence goes on along the minus strand of JAZQBA010000017.1, from coordinate 13,511 downwards.
GCAGTCGCAATTCTTCCTGCGGTATTGTTGGCCGATGAGCCTTGTATTATCCGCAACCTTCCCGAAATTTCGGACGTAGCGGCGATTTTGAAAGTGTTACGCGCTTTGGGTGCACAGGTTCGTACCCTCGACCGTTCCTCGGTTGAAATTGACCCTACAACGGTCCGTTCTTACATCGTTACCAAAGACATGGCCAAAGGTATGCGTGCATCGAGTTATTTCCTCGGCGCACTGTTGGGCCGTTGCGGCAGAGCCCGCGTCGCCCCGCCCGGCGGATGCGATTTCGGTATTCGTCCGATTGACCAGCATATCAAAGGTTTTGAGGCGTTGGGCGCCGAAGTTTCGATTGAAAGCGGCATGGTTGATGCGCGTTCATCGTCCTTGAGCGGTTGCTCGGTATACCTCGATATGGTATCGGTAGGCGCGACCATCAATATTATGTTGGCGGCGGCCCGCGTTCGCGGACTTACAGTGATCGAAAACGCCGCCCGAGAGCCGCACATTGTGGACCTTGCCAACTTCCTCAATTCGATGGGTGCCAACATTATGGGCGCCGGAACGAGCGTTATTAAAATCCGCGGTGTCAGCCGTTTGAAGGGCACCGATTACAGCATCATTCCCGACCAGATCGAGGCCGGCACCTATATGGTGGCCGCCGCCGCAACGGGTGGGGACGTGATGATTGAAAACGTCACCCCGAAGCATCTGGAATCCATTATCGCCAAGTTGGTCGAAACGGGTGCCGTGGTCGAAGAGTTTGACGAGGCGGTTCGCGTGGCGATGAACGGTCGCCCGAAACATTGCAACGTCAAAACCCTGCCGCATCCGGGTTTCCCGACCGATATGCAGCCGCAAATGGCAACCCTGTTGGCGATTGCCGATGGGACAAGCATTGTCAAAGAAGGCGTTTGGGATAACCGCTTCCGCTATATGGATCAGTTGACGCTGATGGGCGCCGAGGTTCAGGTGGACGGAAAAGTGGCGGTATTGACGGGTGTTGAAAAACTCAACCCTGCCCCCGTTCGCGCGGTGGACCTGCGCGCCGGCGCGGCTATGGTGATTGCGGGATTGATGGCCGACGGCGTGACCGAGATTGAGGACATCAACCATATCGACCGCGGTTATGAGCGCCTAGTCGAAAAAATAAGAGCGCTTGGCGGCGATATTCGTCGGGTTCCGATCGAGTCGCCCAACGAATTATTAAAACAAGCATAAAAAACTTACGGCGAAAAGAAATTTTCGCCGTTTTTTTGGAGGGAATTGGCGTGGCCAGATTTTGTCCGCTGTTCAGCGGTTCATCGGGAAACAGTACCTATATCGCAACCCATAGCGGCAATCTGCTCGTCGACGTGGGCGTGTCTTTCAAGCGGTTGCAAGCCGCCTTGGCCGAGGTGGGCGCCCGCGTGGAAGACCTTTCGGCCGTAGCCATCACCCATGAACATACCGACCACGTCAAAGGCTTAAAACTTTTGTTGAAAAAACATCCCGTTCCGCTGATTGCTTCGAAAAAAACCTTGGAAACGCTGGTGAAAAACGATCTTGTTCCCGAGGGTGTTCCGTTGATTGCGGCCGAATCGAACCCGACGGTTGAGGGGCTGAAGATCTACCGTTTTGCCACCTCGCACGACTGCGACGGCTCGAGCGGTTACGTCATCACGCTGCCCGACGGACAGCGTGTAGCGGTTTGCACCGACCTTGGCGTGATGACCGATACCGTGCGCGAGGCATTGAACGGTTGTCGATTGGTGTTGCTCGAATCCAATCACGACGTCAAAATGTTGCAAACGGGCCCTTATCCGCCGCAACTTAAAATGCGTATTTTGTCGGAACAGGGGCATTTGTCCAACCTTCACTGTGCCGAAGAGATTAAACGCCTGTATCAAGGCGGAACGACCCATTTTGTGCTCGGTCACTTGAGTGAACATAATAATCTGCCGACGTTGGCGGTCTCGGCCGCCCGAGCGGCGCTGCTGGATTGCGGTGCCGTGCGCGAAGGACAGGACTATGTTCTCTTGGTGGCAAAACCTTGTGGAAACGAGGCGGTTTATTTATGATTCCCGTTCGTCTGATTGTGTTGGGACGGCTCAAAGAAGACTATCTTCGCAAAGCCGTGGACGAATACCAAAAACGCCTTTCGCGTTATTGCGCCTTGGAAACGGTGGAACTAGAACCTTGCCGCCTGCCCGACAACCCGAGCCAACGCGAAAAACAAGCGGTCCTCGCCAAAGAGGCCGAAAAGATTTTGGCCAAAATTCCCGAGGGGGCGTACGTGGTGTCCCTTTGTATTGAAGGCAAACAACTTTCCAGCGAGGAATGGGCCGAGCGGATTGAAACCTGCGCGGCCGAGGGCAGAAGATTGGTGCTGGTTGTCGGCAGTTCGTTTGGACTGGACGAATCGGTCAAGCGCCGCGCCGACCTGCGACTGTCGTTTTCCAAAATGACCTTTCCGCATCAACTGTTCCGCGTACTGCTGTTGGAACAACTCTACCGCGCGTTTCAAATCAACAGCGGTGGGGAGTACCACAAGTAGCGCCTGTATATAATAGGTAGAAAGGGCATAAAAACCGCCCAAAATTCGAGAAAATAATTTGAAAAGAAAATGCTTGACCTTTTGGAGGCACTGTGATATAATGGCAGTACCTCTGAAAGGTTCTTTTTTTTTGCAATAAGAACCGATTCTTTCGGGTGTTTCCCGTATCTTGTGCAGTGCTTTCCGAGCGCTACTTTATGTTGCGGTCGGGCGCAAAACGGGGACATCAACTGAGGGAGGCGAATCCCTTATTTTGGCGTTTTTCGAACGCTGGGGAACGCAAAAAGAAAGGGAAAAAATATTTCCGTAAAGCGGGAGGTGCCGTTATGAGAGTAAAAATCACATTAGCTTGTTCGGAGTGTAAACAGCGTAACTACAACACGATGAAGAACAAAAAGAATGATCCGGACCGTCTTGAAATGAACAAGTACTGCCGGTTCTGTCGGAAGCACACCGTACACAAGGAAACAAAGTAAGGAGGACGAAGCATGAAAACTGTCAATCGCATTTGTCAGGTTCTCGCCGTAGTCTTCGGTTTGGCTGCATTGGTTCTGTTCTTTACGAATTTTGCAACGATTTCTTCTGCAATGGCAGGGGATGTAAAATTGGTCGGTACGCAGTTGGCGTTCGGCGGTAAAGTAGAAACCGGTGTCGGCGAAATGGCTATGGCAAAATCGGCCGATATTCTCTTTTGCTTTGTACTCAATGTTCTTAGTTTGGCATTGAGTGTACTGGCTTTCAAATCCAAAAAAGTACGCATCGCAGCGCCGCTCTTCGCGTTGGGCACGGCAATCTATATGCTGGTCATCACGCTGAGCAGCCCTTGGAACTTTGTGGACACCCGTCCTCTGCCGAACGTAACGTCGGTGGAATACGGAACTTCGGTTCTGTTGACGACGATTGCTCTGTTCTTGTTCGCGATCTTGGCCGCGGCCTATTTGCTCATCGATGATTACATCGAGGTCAAAGAAGGCAAGGCAAAGCTGACCCTGTTGCAGCGTGTCGGCAGATTTTTCCGCGATTACAAGAGCGAGGTCAAGAAGATCGTTTGGCCGGGCTGGCGCGAAGTGGTCAAGAACACCGGTATCGTACTCATTATGTGTGCGCTGGTTGGTATCTTGATCTGGGGCTTTGACTATGGCCTCGGTAAGCTTCTTGAATGGATCTTGAATGTTTAACCTTGTTGGAGGTAAAGCATGGCAGAAAAGAATGAAGCAAAATGGTATGTAGTGCATACCTTTTCGGGTTACGAAAATAAAGTTGCAAACGACCTTGCAATCATGGTGGAAAGCCGTGGTATGCAGGACCTGATTCAGGACATCAAGATCCCGACCGAAAAGGTCACCGAAATCAAGGATGACAAAAAGGTCGAGGTTGAGCGCAAGATTTTCCCCGGATACGTTTTAATTAAAATGATCGTGACGGATGATTCGTGGTATGTTGTCCGCAACATCCGCGGTTGCACCGGTTTTGTCGGTCCCGGGTCCAAGCCAGTTCCGCTGACCGAGGCAGAGGTGGCAAACCTCGGCGTTGAAAAGCACAGCGTTGAAGTCGGTTATGCCGTCGGCAGTTCGGTCAAGATCATCAGTGGCCCCTTGGAGGGTTACGGTGGTGTCGTTAAGACACTGGATACCGCAAACAACAACGTTTGCGTGGTCCTTTCAATGTTTGGAAGAGAAACGCCGGTTGAACTTGAATTAGACCAGATTTCTCTTGCAGATAACTGATGGAGGATGCATTTCCTTCCTGCGGTGGCACCTGCAGGGGCGAAAGCCCGAACGGTGTCGGTGGGAGGAACGGAATAGGACCGTTCCGCCAAGTGTTCACAAACACAGTTACCACGAATAATGGAGGTGCTATTTATGGCTCAGAAAATCACAGGGTATATCAAATTACAGATTCCGGCAGGTAAGGCAACACCGGCCCCTCCGGTAGGTCCCGCACTTGGTCAGCATGGTGTCAACATCATGGCGTTTACCAAGGAGTTCAATGAAAGAACCAAGAACGACGCCGGTTTGATCATTCCGGTTGTTATCACGGTTTATGCCGACCGTTCTTTCAGCTTTATCACCAAGACTCCGCCTGCAGCTGTTTTGATTAAAAAGGCTTGCGGAATCGATAAGGCTTCGGGTGTTCCGAACAGAACGAAAGTTGCAAAAATTACCAGAGAGCAGGTACAGAAGATTGCCGAAACCAAGATGCCTGATTTGAATGCTGCAAGTTTAGAGGCTGCCATGAGTATGGTCGCCGGAACTGCACGTAGCATGGGCGTCGAAGTTGTCGATTAAGTTCTCTCTCTCGTGGGAGGAAATTTCCGTTAGGGTGCGGCCAAAGATTGCCGACATCCATAACCACTTATTGGGAGGTCAATAATGAAACACGGTAAAAAATATAATGACAGCGCAAAATTGATCGAAACCGGTAAATTTTACGATGTCGAGGAAGCGGTAGCCATCGCAGTAAAGACCGGCACCGCAAAGTTCGACGAAACCGTCGAAATTCACGTTCGCTTGGGTGTAGACTCCCGCCACGCTGACCAGCAGGTCCGCGGCGCCGTTGTACTGCCCAACGGAACCGGTAAAAAGGTTCGTACCCTCGTTATCGCGAAGGGTGACAAGGCCGATGCAGCCAAAGAGGCCGGCTCCGATTACGTCGGTGCAGAAGAAATGGTTGCAAAAATTCAGAACGAAAACTGGTTGGACTTTGACGTTGTAATCGCAACGCCCGATATGATGGGTGTTGTCGGACGTTTGGGTAAGGTTTTAGGCCCCCGTGGCTTGATGCCCACCCCGAAGGCCGGTACCGTTACCCCGGACGTTGCTCGTGCTGTTACCGAGGCAAAGGCCGGTAAGATTGAGTACCGTCTGGACAAGACCAACATCATTCACTGCCCGATCGGCAAGGTTTCGTTTGGTCCTGAAAAACTTCAGGAAAACTTTGATGCACTGATGGGTGCCATCATCAAAGCGAAACCGGCAGCAACCAAGGGTCAGTACATCAAGTCCTGCGTTCTCGCAACGACCATGGGCCCCGGTGTAAAACTCAACGTTGCTAAGTTTGGCGTTTAAGGAATGACAAAACCGTCCCCTTTTGGGGGCGGTTTTTTTATTTTCCACAAAAATTTCACAAAAAAGCACATAGTTTTCTATATGTCGAAAAAGGTCTTTTTCTTGCATTTGACAACTGAATTGTGTATAATTACGATGGCGAAGATTGGAAAACAATTTGAAATGTCTGTTTTTCCATTCCAAACACTACAAAAAACAGTTTAACAGAAGAAAACATAGGTCTTGAAGAAAAAAGGAGAAAGTATGGACGCAGTTACAGTTGTATCCGCCATTTTAACGCTGGCGGCAGGCATCGGCATTTTTTTGATTGCCTGTACGATGATGAGTTCAAACCTGGAATCGGTCAGCGGTGAAAAGTTAAAAATGCTTTTCAGTAAGGCCTCGAAAAGCCGTTTGCTCGGCGTTGGAATCGGTACCGTCGGAACGGCGGCCATTCAGAGTTCGGGTGCTACCACCGTTATGGTCATCGGTTTCGTAAATGCGGGCATTATGTCCCTGCCGCAAGCGGCTACCATGATTTACGGTGCAAATATCGGTACGACCATCACGGGTCAGATCGTAGCACTTGGTATGTTTGGCGGCAATTCGGTTTCGACCACTGTTATTTTCTCGGCCTTCGCCTGTGTCGGCGCCTTTATGATGTCCTTTACAAAAAAGGACTTCTGGAAGAAGATCGGCGGTATTTTTGCCGGTTTCGGTATGTTGTTCGTCGGCCTTTCGATGATGAGTAACTCGATGGAAAGTTTCGCCGAGTTGGATGCGGTAAAACTGTTCCTGGCGAGTATCAGTAACCCCGTTTTGTTGGTAGTTATCGGCGCTATTTTAACAGCCATTATTCAAAGTTCTTCGGTTATGACGTCGATTGCCATTGCCATGGTTGTAACGGGACTTGTTTCTCTTGACCAGGGTATTTTCCTTACGATGGGTTCCAATATCGGTTCCTGCGTGGTCGCTTTGATTGCGGGCCTTACCAGTGGCCGGAACGCCAAACGCACGGCGCTCATTCACCTGATTTTCAATATTAGCGGTGTCATTGTATTTATGTTGGTCGGTTGGGTTTTAAGTCTTTCTACCGGCGGTAATATTACGTTCGGTTCAATGTTCCAACAGTTCTTCCCCGACGTGCCCAACGTTCAGTTGGCGATGTTCCATACCGTCTTTAACGTCATTACAGTTGTTCTGATTCTTCCGCTTACCGATTCTTTGGTACAACTGGTCTGCAAACTTATTCCCGAAAAACAGGAAGACGAGGACGTCGAGCGTCCGCTGCATCCCTACTTTATCAGCGAAATGCTTTTGAAAACGCCGCCTTTGGCTGTTCAGCAGGTTAAGAATGAAATTCTGAATATGGCCGAAATCGCCATGAAAAACTGGCGCGAGTCGTTGCGAATCGTCTGCACACACGATTTGTCGAAACTTGAAAAATTCCGCTACAGAGAAACCGAACTCAACTATCTCAACCGCGAGATTGTAAAATACGTGGTAAAACTTTCGGAGCTGCCCCTTTCGGAAAAAGACCATATTTATCTGTCGACCTCGTTGCGCTCGGTGTCCGACCTCGAACGCGTGGGCGACTATGCTGAAAACGTGGTCGAATATGCCCAGGAACTGATGAACTCCAAAGAGAAGTTCTCGGATAAAGCAATCAGCGAAATTACGCAGATGGGCGAAAAAATCGAATCGCTGTATAACGACGTGAGAATCGCCTATACCGACCGCGACTTCCAGGCCCTGGCCGCGGCCGAACTGACCGAGGACCAGATCGACAATATGACCGATGAAATGTCGAATAACCACATTCTGCGCCTTGGCAAGGGCGTTTGTACGCCGAGCGTGGGCGCACAGTACCTGTCGCTGACGGCCAACGCCGAGCGTGTAGCCGACCATATTATCAACGTCGGTAAAACCATTAAAGAATACGCCTAAAGAAAATTTTAACCGCCGAAACAAAAAATAGTTCGGCGGTTTTTCTTTTGTGGGAACGGGTATAAAAGGACTCGCGGGGGACAAAGTAGAATCGGCCCGTTTTTTCAGCACACAAATTCTTGACAATTGCGCCCAAAAGGAATATAATAGTGTTTACACTGTGGCCTGTGGCCGAATAAATGAAAAGGTGGTTTTTATCTTGGCAAACACGATCAAAGTCACTGCAGAAGGACTCAAAAAACTCCAGGACGAACTGGAAGAACTCAAAACCAAAGGTCGCGCCGATATTGCGGAAAAAATTAAGATTGCGCGCGGTTACGGGGACCTTTCGGAAAACAGCGAGTACGATGAGGCGAAAAATGAACAGGCAAAAATCGAGGCTCGAATCGTAGAATTGGATGCGATGATCAAACACGCCGAAATTATTTCGGATGTGAAAGGCGCCGCCAAAACCGTGTCTTTGGGCGTTTCGGTGAAAGTACACGATATTGAATTTGACGAGGATTTGGAATACCGCATTGTCGGTTCCACCGAGGCCGATCCGCGAAACGGTAAGATTTCGGACGAGTCGCCCGTTGGCCGTGCACTCATCGGCAAAAAAGTCGGTGACGAGGTAACGGTCGAGGCTCCTGCCGGAGAAATGAAACTCAAAATTTTGAAGATTTCAAAGTAAAAGTCCCGCAAAGCGCAGGACCTTGTCGGGGCGGGCGGTAGCGCTTGCCCCCTTTTCATTGAACGAGGAAAGGATGTTATAAATGGCTGAAAATCAACAAGCACCGGTGCAGGATTTGAATGAAATTTTGCAGGTTCGCCGTGATAAGTTGGCGGCTTTGTGTGAAGCGGGGAACGATCCCTTTGTAAAAACAAAGTTCGACGTAACGGCTGAATCGACCGAGATTAAAAGTAATTTTGAAGCCTTTGAGAATAAGACCGTGTCCTTGGGCGGCCGCATTATCAGCCGCCGTGTTATGGGCAAGGCCAGTTTTGTGGGCCTTCGTGACGGCGAAGGAGATATCCAACTGTACGTCCGCCGCGACGACGTTGGGGAAGACGATTACGCCGCCTTCAAAAAATGGGATATCGGCGATATTATCGGTGTGACCGGTTTTGTCTTCCGCACCCAAACGGGGGAAATTTCGGTCCACGCGCAGAAAATTGAACTTCTGGCAAAATCGCTCCTGCCCCTGCCCGAAAAGTTCCACGGTCTTAAGGATACCGATACGCGCTATCGTCAGCGTTACGTTGATTTGATTGTCAATCCCGACGTGCGCGATACCTTCTTAAAGCGTTCCCAGATTTTGAAAGAAATCCGCGCTTATCTGGACGGTAAGGGCTTCTTGGAAGTCGACACCCCCATTCTCGTTCCGATCGAGATCGGCGCTTCGGCCCGTCCGTTCAAGACCCACCACAATACGCTCGATATGGATATGTATCTGCGTATCGAAACCGAGCTTTACTTAAAGCGTCTGATTGTCGGCGGTATGCACCGCGTTTACGAGGTTGGCCGTATCTTCCGCAACGAGGGTATGGACACCAAACACAACCCCGAATTTACGAGTATTGAACTCTATCAGGCCTTCACTGATTACTATGGTATGATGGACCTGGTCGAGGAACTTTATAAGACCCTGGCGCAAAAAATCTGCGGCGGGATGAAGATCACCTATCAGGGAATCGAAATCGATATGGGTCATTGGGAGCGTCTGACGATGGCCGAGGCCGTCAAGAAGTATTCGGGTTGCGACTACTACGAGTGGGAAGACGATGCGGCCGCGCGTGAGTGCGCCAAGAAGATGCACGTCGAAGTTGATGACGACGCCACCAAGGGCACCGTTCTCGTGGAGTTGTTCGATGCTTTCGTCGAAGAAAAACTCATTCAGCCGACCTTTATCTATGATTACCCGGTTGAAAATAGCCCCTTGGCCAAGCGTAAACCCGAGGATCCGGCTTTCACCGAGCGTTTTGAGTATTTCATCAACGCGACCGAGTACGGCAACGCCTTTAGTGAGCTCAACGACCCCATCGATCAGAAGGAACGCTTCGAGCGTCAGGTCGAACTCAAGAGAAAGGCCGAGCCCGACTGCAATTCGGAGGTCGACTACGACTATATCACCGCGTTGGAATACGGTATGCCGCCCACAGGCGGTCTCGGTTTCGGCATTGACCGCTTGGTTATGCTCTTGACCGACAGCCCCTCCATCCGCGACGTACTCCTGTTCCCCACAATGAAACCTTTAGACTAAGAAAAACCGCATAAATACTGTGTTTTTCGAGGTTTTGAACCGCTAAAATCGTAAGCCATAAGCCAAACTTAAGCCAATGCATGTTTTTGCGCAAAAAATGACGGTTTTAAGTGGGCAAGGCAAGAGCAAAAGTTCCAAAAATCTTTAAGCCATTTACACTTGAAACCGAGTGTAAATGGCTTAATTTTTTTGGAGGCTACTCTATGAAAATTCGGCTATTTGGCTTTGTCGTTTTAACGGCAATCAACATTTACGTTACCTATTTCTTGTGGGACACACTTTTAATCAGTACACTGCCTGTGTGCTTAATTCTGCTGTCTATTATTTGTAGTGGCTTATTTTTAGTTAATGTAAAATCAAAGTTGCAAAGAACGATAACCTATTTCCTCGCAGTCGTGATTATGGTTATAGGTCTATACTTTGCAATTTACTATCGCCGTCCACTTGGTTTTCTTGCGGTATTTTCGGCAGCAACAGTAATAGTTAAGAACTTTATCTGTGGACCAAATTTCAAAGAAAAATTCTTGACTAAAATTATCGGCACGATATTGCTTCTGGCAATTGCTATGACAATTGTATTTACGGTACTGACATTTTCGTACACAAACAAATCCCTTGTTAACGGTACTGGTGTTCTGTGGGATGCTAACCACGAAAAGCAGTTTGATGAAATTTGTGCGACTTCCTTTACGGATGAAGAAAAAGCAAAAGTGGCCTACGCTTGGATTCTAAATAATATCACATACGATTATAACTGCAATCCGTTTTATCAATATTCTGACCTCGATAAAACTTTGCAGACGAAAAAAGGTATCTGTTATGATATTGCGAACCTCTTTACTGCCATCTGCCGCAGTCAAAATATCCCTTGCTATTCTGTAGATGGTTACCGCAAGGATGATTATCAATATAAACATACTTGGAATCGTGTCTGTATAGATGGATCGTGGTACAATGTGGACATTACCGCAGATCTAACGAACTCTACACCTTACGGGTTTTATAAAATCGATTACTACAACTCTTCCGAAGAAGAGTTTATTATTACAAGAATATACTAATGCAAAAACACTCTGCTGTTACGGCAGAGTGTTTTTGCATATATACAGTTTAATCTTCTTCGAGCAATTTTGCAGGTGATACTTTCAACACTTGTGCGATTTTAAATAAGGTTTCTAAAGAAACACCACGCACCGTGCCGGGTCCCTCGACTTGACCAACGAAGTTTACGCTTTTATCAATAAGCTCCGCGAAGTATTCTTGTGTGTAGCCGGCTTTCTTTCTGTAATAAGCAATTTTCAAACCTAAGGTTATATATTTATCAGCAAATTCTGTTTTCATCATTACGCCTCCCTATATATATTAATAGTTTACAAGGAGACAAAGTAAATTATAACTTTCAGCAAGTAAATGATTATTTACTTTGAGTAAATATTAATCTATAATAAATGTAGAATCATTTACTTGGAGTGAAAGAAAGTGAAAAATAGCACCTGCTGTTTTTTCGGTCACAGAACGATAAACGAAACCGAAGAATTAAAATTGAAACTTAATGAAATTATCGAAAAGCTAATTGTGGACGAAAATGTTGATACTTTTCTTTTTGGGAGCAAGAGCCGATTTAATAGCTTATGCCTTGAACTTGTGACCGTAATAAAAGAAAAATACCCCCACATAAAGCGAATCTATGTACGGGCGGAGTATCCATATATCAGTGAGCACTATAAAAATTATCTGCTTGAAAGCTATGAGGATACATATTATCCTGAAAATATCATTGGCTCAGGTCGAGCCGCTTATGTGGAACGCAACTACGAAATGATAAACAAAAGTCAATACTGCATCGTTTACTACGACGAAGCAAATGCTCCAACTACTAGAAAAAGCGGCACAAAGATCGCACTTGACTATGCCCTTAAAAAGCAAAAGTACATCATTATGTTGCCCACCGAAATAACAAATATGTAGAAATACGCAAAATTGTTCGATGTAATATTGACTTGCAAGTAGGGATATGCTATAATGAGAACGTAAAAATGCGTAAATACGCAAAATTATTCGATGAGGTATGCGCTATGATTGAAAGAAAAAAGTATCTCGAAAAATTAATCAGTAAAAAGGAGAATGGCTTAGTTAAGGTTATCACCGGCATCAGAAGATGCGGAAAATCTTATTTGCTGTTCAATATATATAAGGACTATTTGAAGTCAATCGGAGTAGAAGACGAGTGTATTATCTGCCTTGCTCTTGATGATGACGAGAACATTAAGTATCGTAATCCCCTTGAACTCGGCAAACATATCCGCAGCTTGACTGCCGATGAGAGCAAAACTTATTACGTTTTCCTTGACGAGATTCAAAAGGTTGTTACCATTCAGAATCCGTATATCGAGGGTGTTGAGGATAAGATCGGTTTTGTGGATGTTGTGCTTGGTCTTATGAAGCACGACAATATTGACGTGTATGTAACCGGCAGTAACTCGAAAATGCTGTCCTCCGATATCCTCACCGAATTCCGTGGACGTGGCGATGAGATCCGGGTTAATCCGCTTTCCTTTGCGGAGTTTTATAATGCTTTCGAGGGAGAAAAGCGCAATGCTTGGCAGGAGTATTACACCTATGGCGGCCTTCCTCTCGTAATGACTAAAAAGAGTCATGAAGAAAAAGCGAAATATTTGCAATCGCTTTTTGATGCAATCTATATCAGCGACATTATGGATAGAAACAAGCTTGTGTACGAAAAAACGGTGCTTGACGATATTCTTAACATAGTTTCGTCTTCGGTTGGCTCCCTTACTAATGCTAATAAGATCACCAACACCTTTAAGAGTGCAAAGCAGATGAATATCGGTGCGCCTACCGTTAATAGATATCTTGATTATTTTATCGATGCATTCCTGCTTTACAAAGCCGAGCGCTACGATGTTAAAGGAAGAAAGTATATCGGCTCACCGCTTAAATACTATTTCAGTGATGTGGGACTTCGCAATGCGAGACTTAACTTCCGTCAGCAAGAAGAAAATCACATTATGGAAAACATTATTTATAACGAGCTTTGCGGCCGTGATTTTAGTGTGGATGTCGGTGTGGTTGAGTACTGCTATAAGGATGCGGAAAAGAAAAGTAAACGCACTCAACTTGAAATTGACTTTGTTGCGAATAAAGGCAGCAAAAAGTATTATATCCAGTCAGCTTTGACCGTTGCAGACGAAGAAAAGCGTGATCAAGAGATCCGTTCCTTGAAGCGTGTCGGCGATTCCTTTAAAAAGATTGTTGTAGTCAAAGATAACATCATCCCCTGGCACGATGACGACGGCATCCTCTACATCGGCATTGAGCAATTTTTGCTTGATGAGAATGCTATGGATATGTGATAAGTCCGTTTTATGGGACACTGCCTTGGCTATGATATAGTAGTAGGACTATAAAGGAGCATTTAAAATGAGTTTGAGTTCACATATAAATGAAAAAGCCAATTTGATATGGGCAATTGCCGATAAACTGACAGGTGTGTACAAACCGCACGAATACGGCGAGGTTATTCTGCCTCTGACTGTAATTCGTCGCTTTGACTGCATACTTTCCGATACAAAGGATGCTGTTCTTGAAAAATACGAGCAGGTCAAAGATTTGCCCATGCGTGATATTCTCCTCCGTAATGTATCGGGATATCAGTTTTACAATACAAGCAAATATACATTTGAGCGTTTGCTGGATGATCCCGATAATATTGAGGCGAACTTC
>JAZQBA010000016.1:0-130948 GCA_045545515.1 Acutalibacteraceae bacterium | reverse complement strand
GTACACGCAGTAGAAATGGAACGGGCTGTACTTATAGGAGATTTTTTAGAGATTTTCCCTCACATATGGTGGGTACTGGGATATACCGCTGTTCTGCTCGTGTTTGCCGTTTTGTTGTTCCTGCGACAGATGAAAAATCAGTAATTACTCAGCTTAAATAATATGTATTCCTTTTCTGGACAATGTAAACTCCCTCATATTCTTACGACAGATTTTACGACAAATGGAATAAAGTTATGCTGTTTTATGACAGGTTAAGTTTGGCAATGAAAACACATTGGATTAATGAAGTCAGGAAAAGGCAGGATAAATAAGCGGATAACACTATTACCTTCGAAATCCCCACGATGAAGCCCCTCGATTAAAAAACTAACACCCTATGACCGTAAAAAGTCATAGGGTGTTTTTGCATATTTTTATTAAACTGACCGACAAATTGGAATTTGCTCACTTCTTTTTCCAAAATAATTTAATCCCTATCGCAAAAAATACCGCAAAGCAAATCGCAAATGTAATTACCCATTCCATTGGCTTACCTCCTTTGTCAAATTCAAGTTTATCGAATTGATTGCATTATACCATAAATTATTCAAAATTCCAATATTTCCTGCAATCTTTATGAGTTATAACGATTCTTATAGAATCTTTAGGACTCTTTTTCTTTTATATAAGACTTTTATTAATCATGATGATTATATAAAAGCTTTGCGATGGTTTGGATATTAGCATTAGAGATTTTTTCGATAGTGATTTGTTTGACGGATTCGAACAGGAAATAAAGTGATTTTCCGAAAGCTTTTTATTTGGGAACACATATAAAAATAGATATCCGTAGGGGAGGGCCTGTGTGCCCTCCCGTTGTTTTTTTGAGGGATATTGTGTTTGAATGTGCTTTGTGCTATAATAAAACGAAAGAACAAAGAAAGGGGGAACGTGCGATGAGTGACGTTGTTTTTATCACGCCGAATTACCGCGGCAGAGTGGTCGAAGAATCGCTCGGCACCTTGCAGTTGGCAACCGTTTTACACGAACGGGGAATCGATTGTCAGGTGTTGCCTTTTTCGGCGTTTGGCCCGCTGACTCACTTTTCTTCGTTTCTCGAGAACGCCGCCCAAACCGTCGCGCAAATTTCCCCGAAAATTATTTCGTTCTATACGCGGTGTGACGTGTATCATATCGACGTGAAACTCGCCGAAATTTTGAAGGCGCGTTTTCCCGAAATTACGGTGGTCTTCGGCGGCCCGCAATCGGACCTCGTAGCAAAAGAAACGCTTGAGAGTTTACGGTGTGTGGATTTTGTCTGTTGCGGGGAAGGGGAAGAAACGGTCGTGCCGTTCTTTTCTTCGCTTTTGTCGGGAAAGCCCGACTGCGGTGTTTCGGGACTTGTTTGGCGAACGGGCGACGAAGTTGTCGTGAATGCGCGGCCGCGCGCCGTTGCCGACCTCGATACGTTGCCGCTGATAGATTATTCTCTGCTTGAAAAGACCGAGGTTTGGCCCGATAAGACCGACTTTTTCCCCTTGGACGTGGGGCGCGGTTGCCCCTTTGGGTGCAGTTATTGCAGTACCAAAACGTTTTGGGGGCAGAATTATCGGCTCAAAAGCCCCGAACGGATTTGCGATGAAATCAAGGCGCTTCACGACGGTTTTTCCATTACGCGTTTCGCGTTTACCCACGATATGTTTACGCTCAACCGCCAAAAGGTGTTTGAAACCTGCGACGTGTTGGAAAGTTTCGATTTTTCGGTGGAATGGAAATGCAGTGCGCGGCTTGATTGCCTCGACCGCGAACTCATCGACCGAATGGCCGCGGCCGGATTAAAACAGATTTTTATCGGCATTGAAACGGGTTCCGAGCGGTTGCAGAAGTTGATTCATAAAAACTTGAAACTCGACCGCGCGGTTGAAACGGTGGCCTATCTTTGCGAGAAGGGGATTCGGGTCACAGCCTCGTTTATGTACGGATTCCCCGAGGAAACGGCCGAGGACGTTTCGGACACGATGAACCTTTTAATGCGGCTGATAAAATTTTCGAACGTCGATATTCAACTGCATTTGTGCGCCTTTTTGCCGGGAACCGAGTTGACCGCGCGCTACGCCGAAGAATTGACGGCGACGAGCGTTTATTCCGATATCACGGGGCAACACGCGGTGGAAGAATGCCGCGAACTCTTTGAAAAATACCCGAATCTGTTTTTGCAGATGTATGAATACAAGACCGAACTGCGCACAAAACTGCGCCATTTTCGAACCTTTTTCGACCTGTTTCGCGCGGTGCCGACCGTTTACAAATATCTTTCCCGCAAATATGAGGCGGGGCAGATGTTTCGGCTGTACGAGGACTTCTTGACCGATAACGAGCAACTGCTCGAGAACGCGGCCGCGCTTTCTTACCACGAACGAAACGCCGCCGTACTTTTGGGCGACCGCTTTTACGAGCGCTTCTTGGAGGACAAAAACTTCGATTTGTTGCGGGATATCTACCGTTTTGAGCGGATGAAGTATGCGGTTTTGGAAAACGGGAAACCTGTGACCGATATGTTCGCATTTTCACCCGTTCAATTAAAGACGGGCGTTCGTTTGGAAGACCTCGTTCGACAGAAAACGGTTGTTTCCTGTGCCTTGGGGGAACAAGGGGACCTTCGTTACAACGTGCAAACCGTTCGGCGATAAGAGAACGGTCTTGCGGGGAAACGGAGGACTTTCCTGTTCACAGTCTGTTAAAAAAATGTTGAAACAAGACGGGAAATATAGTATAATGTTTGTGTATATGAAGGAGGGGTCCTATGCGCGCAGATGGAAAAAAGCTAAGAAATATCGACCCGATGCACAAAGTTGGTGCCTATATTATGAATCGGCGCACCGATGCGATGAATATGGTCACACAGGATATTCCGCTGGAACCGATGCAGAAGTATCTCAACGAAAAGCGCAAAGAGGGGAAGAACCTCAGCCATATGTCGCTCTTTTTGGCGGCGTATCTGCGCACCGTTTCGGAGTATCCGGAACTTAACCGCTTTGTCGTGAATCGCCAGACCTATGCCCACAACGATTTTAACGTTTCGATGGTGGTCTTAAAGGCGGGCGAGGATTTTGAAGGAACCACCTCGAAGGTGAAATTGGAATTGACCGATACGGTGTTTGAGGTCAACGAAAAAATGGAACGCTATATCAACGAAAACCGCAATTCACCCGAGAATAACGGCACCGAAAAGTTGATTAAAATTCTGTTGAGCGTTCCCGGTGTTTTAACGCTGGGCGTGGGGCTGTTCCGCTGGATGGATAAACACGGGCTTCTTCCCAAAGCACTTATTGACGTTTCCCCGTTCCACAACAGTTTGTTTATTTCGAATCTGGCTTCCATTCGCACAAGCCACATTTATCACCACTGTTACGAATTCGGCACGACGAGCGTTTTCATCACGTTCGGCACACCGCGCGAGGTTGCCCGTCGTGTTGGGGGCGAGATCGTTTTTGAAAAATGTATGCCGATCGGTGTCGTGATGGATGAACGTATTACCGCGGGCAGTTACTTTGCCCAGGCGTTCCGCCGCATTAAGTATTACCTGAAAAACCCCCACCTTTTGGAAACGCCGCCCGAAAAGGTTGAAATCGACCCGGCACTGAAAAAATAAAGGCAAGAAAGTCTTGCGCTACGCGGTAAAATAGGGTATAATACCCATTGGATAATTTTTTAACAAAACGGAGGAATTACACATGTTGGTTTCTGCAAAAGAAATGCTCACCAAAGCAAAGGCCGGCAAATATGCCGTCGGTCAGTTTAACATCAACAACCTGGAATGGACCAAAGCCATTCTTTTGACCGCTCAGGAGTTGAACTCTCCCGTAATTCTCGGTGTTTCCGAGGGTGCCGGTAAATATATGTGCGGTTACAAGACCGTTGTCGGTATGGTCAACGGTATGATCGAGGAATTGGGCATCACCGTTCCGGTAGCCTTGCATCTCGACCACGGCAGCTACGAGGGCGCCAAGGCTTGTATCGAAGCCGGCTTCTCCTCGGTTATGTTCGATGGTTCGCACTATCCGATTGAAGAAAACATTGCCAAGACCCGCGAATTGGTTGAAACCTGCGACCGCTTGGGTCTGTCGTTGGAGGCCGAGGTCGGCGCCATCGGCGGCGAGGAAGACGGCGTTGTCGGTAACGGCGAAGTTGCCGATCCCAACGAGTGCAAAATGATTGCCGATCTGGGCGTTACCATGTTGGCTGCCGGTATCGGCAACATTCACGGTAAGTATCCCGAAAATTGGGCAGGTCTTCGTTTCGATACCTTGGACGCGATTCAGCAGTTGACCGGCACCATGCCGTTGGTACTGCACGGCGGCACCGGTATCCCCGCAGAAATGATTCAGAAGGCCATTTCCTTGGGCGTTTCCAAGATCAACGTAAACACCGAGTGCCAGTTGGCTTTTGCCGCGGCTACCCGTGAATACATCGAGGCCGGGAAGGATCAGTCGGGCAAGGGCTTTGACCCGAGAAAACTGTTGGCCCCCGGTTTTGAGGCAATTAAGGCTACAGTCAAAGAGAAGATGGAACTCTTCGGTTCGATCGGCAAGGCCTAAATTTGAAAAAAGTATCCCGCGGTTTTTACCGCGGGATTTTTTTATCTTTGAGGTTTTCATTGAAGAGAGAAAAAGCGATAAGAAACCCCGCCCACTTTTGTGGACGGGGTTTGGTGGAGACTGACGGGCTCGAACCGTCGACCTCCTGCGTGTGAAGCAGGCACTCTGACCAGCTGAGCTAAGCCTCCGAACTGAAACTTATTTTATCATAATCTATTTCTAAAATCAACCACTTTTTATAAGAATATCTTTTTCTTTTCCGACAAAACGGGCGCCGATCCCGAACACCTTCGATTTATCGGCTTTGCCTTGCACTTTTCGTCATTTTCCGATATAATATACTTGTCTTTATACAAAAATTTTTCAAAGGGGAGAGGGAAATGGAATTTTCTGTCAACCATCCGATCATTTATGTTTTGGTCGGAATCATTATTGCGGCCGTGTTGGCGCAATCGGTTTATTTCTTGATTCGCGCACTGAAACGGGCCAAAAAACTCAATATTTCATCGGCAGTGGTGAAAAAGACGGTCACTTCGGCGGCTGTTTTCACCATCGCACCCGCGGTGGCAATTCTGGTCGGTGTTGTCGTTCTTTCCAAGAGCCTGGGCGTGGCGCTTCCGTGGTTGCGCCTGTCGGTCGTCGGTTCGCTTTCGTATGAACTCGTTGCGGCCGAAAACACCATGCGTCCGTTGGAACTCGATAAAAGTTCGCTCGTTACCGATGCTTCGTCTTACGTGACGATTCTGCTGGTGATGACCTTGAGTATCGCGTTGAGTCTGATACTCGCGCCGCTGCTGACCAAAAAGGTACAAAGCGGTGTTGCCAAAATCGGCTTGAAGGACAAAAAATGGGGCGGAATTTTTAATAACGCCATGTTCTTGGGTATGATTTCGGCCTTTGTCGGCTACGTGTTCTGCGACGTGACCTACGTTTTCGGCGGTCAGTTACAGGGGCTCACCCCCGTTTGTGTAATGTTGGTTTCGGCCGTGGTGATGGCGGTGCTCGGTCTTCTTTCGACCAAGTATAAGATCCGTTGGATGACCGACTACGCGTTGCCCATTTCGCTGCTTTGCGGAATGGCTTCGGCTATTTTGTTCTCAAATCTGTTCGGCGGATTCGCCGTCGTAGCGTAAGGAGGGGAAGACCGTGAAAAAAGAAATGACCTATATGGAATCGGTTCACCGCGACGGTAAAATCTGGGGTCTTGCGGTAGCCGCGCTTATTATTCTGTTCCCCGTAGCGCTTTGCTTTATTTTCAGCGCCGTTCCCAAATGGGACGCGCTTGTGGAAGGCTTGATTGCCACGCTTCCGATGTACTGGGCGGTCGGGTTTATCGAAATCTTTACCTACGTACCCATGCTCGGTGCCGGCGGCACCTACCTTTCCTTTGTAACGGGCAATATTTCCAATTTGAAACTGCCTTGCGGCATCGATGCGATCGAGCGCTCGGGCGCCAAGGCGGGTAGCGAGGAGGCCGAAGTGATTTCGACCATCGCGATTGCCGTTTCCTCGATTGTAACAACCGTGATTATTATTTTGGGGGTCATCTTTATTGTTCCGCTGCAACCCCTTTTGGAACACCCCGTTTTGGAACCCGCGTTCGAAATGATTCTGCCCGCGCTGTTCGGCGGCCTTGGCGTAGTCTTTATTTCCAAGAACGTAAAACTCTCGATTGCCCCCGTTCTTTTAATGTTGGCGCTTTTCGTTTCGGTACCCGCGCTCAACAAGAGTACCGTTGGCATTATGGTGCCCGTCGGCGTTATCTTTACGTTGATCGTTGCGCGCATTATGTACAAGAAAGGCTGGATCTGATATGCCGTATATTCCGTTGGTTTTGGTAGTAGTTTTACTTGGGTTCTTGGCGGTTTTACTTCTGCGCGCGGCGGCTTTTCGCCCCAAAGCGAACGCGAAAGTGCTCGAACAAGAGGAAACGTTTGACCAAAACGTTACCGTCGAGCGGTTACAGCAACTTATTCGTTTCAAAACCGTTTCTTACCGTGATAAATCGTTGGAAGACGACGAGGAGTTTCAAAAATTGTTGGCGGCCTTGCCGAGTCTTTATCCCAACGTTTTCAAAACCTGTGAATATCAGGAATTGCCCGACCGCGCGGTCCTGTTTCGTTGGAAAGGCGCGACCGATGGCGACCCGGCGGTACTAATGGCGCATTACGACGTCGTACCGGTCGAGGAAGAAGGTTGGGACAAGCCTGCCTTTGAGGGAATTATTGAAGACGGCGTTTTGTGGGGCCGCGGAAGTCTGGACACCAAGGTGACCTTCAACGGCATTCTCTCGGCCGCCGAGCATTTGATTGCCGAAGGCTTTGTGCCGCAGAGTGATATTTACTTTGCTTTCTCGGGCGGCGAGGAAATCTACGGCAAAGGCGCCGAAAATATCGTTGACTGGTTCCAAGAAAAAGGGCTCAATCCCTCGATGGTCGTCGACGAGGGTGGCGCCGTGGTGGAAAACGTTTTCCCCGGCGTAAAAGCGCCTTGCGGACTTATTGGCATTGCCGAAAAGGGTATGATGGATGTTCGCTACACGGCCGAGAGTTCGGGCGGTCACGCTTCGGCCCCGAAACCCAATTCGCCGCTCGTTCGGCTTTCCAAGGTTTGCGCCAAACTCGATCAAAACCTCTTCCAATACCATATCACCAAACCGGTTGAGGAATTGTTTGATACCTTGGGCCGTCATTCCAACTTCGCCTTTAAGATTGTTTTTTCGAACCTTTGGCTGTTTAAGGGACTGATTGACCGACTGCTTTGTAAAAAGAGCGGCGGCGAGATCAACGCCCTGTTGCGTACTACCGTTGCTTTCACCCAGAGCGAGGGTAGCCGCGCCAGCAACGTCATTCCGCCCAAGGCTTCGATGGTTTCGAACATTCGTCTCAACCCCGAAGACACGGTCGACTCGGCCTTGGAATTCCTGCGCGAGAAAACCAAGGGGGAGGGCGTATCGGTCGAACTCATTTACGGTATGAACCCCTCGCGTATTTCCCGAACCGACTGCGAAGCCTACGAAAAGGTGGCTTCGGCCGTGGCCTCGACCTGGAAAGGGTGTATCGTTTCGCCCTACCTGATGGTACAGTGTTCCGATTCGCGGCATTGGGGCAGACTTTCCGATAAAGTATACCGCTTTTCGGCGATGGATCTAACGGCCGAGGAACGCGCCACCATTCACGGCCACAACGAGCGCATTCGCCTTGCGTGTGCCAACCGCGCGGTCGAGTTCTATCTGCGCCTGATGCGTCAGCTCTGATACTGTTTCTTGACAAGCGGTTTAGTTTTCGTATAATATAATTATATTATGAAAGAAGAGAGGGACTCTTATGAAAAAAGTTCTCGCATTACTTTTGTGCCTTATGGTAGCGCTTTCTTTCTGTGCTTGCGGCAAGGCGGATACCGCTTCGTCGGACAGTGCGCCGACCGTCGCAGAAACCGACGGTTTTGAAAAACCGAGCAATTACGCCTCGGTTATTGTACTCAAAATCAATCCGCAGTTTGAACTGTATCTCGACGAAAACAACGACGTTTTGGCCGTTCACGCGCTGAACGACGATGCCAAATCGTTTGAAAAAGACCTTGATCTGACCGATAAGGGCTTCGATAAGGTGATTGCCAACATTCTCAAAAACGCCAAAGACCGAGGCTTTTTGAAGACGGGTGCGACCGTCAGTTTTGAGGCAACCGAGAAAAAGGTTACGACCATCAATCTGATCGACGTGTTGACCAAGGCTTCGGCGGCGGCCAATCAGGCGGCAACCGAACTGGAACTGACCTTAAACGTGAACACCGAAAACAAGGTGAAAGATTCCGACGCGGCCGATACTTCTTCCGAAACCGAAACGCCCAATCAGCCGACCGGCAATCAAGGCGGCAACACCCCCGCCAAACATACCCATAAATACGTTGGTGCCACTTGCACCAAATCGGGTCAGTGTGCCTGTGGTTCCATTAACGCGGCGCTCGGTCACACCTGGCAGAACGCCACCTGCAAAACCCCGAAAAAGTGTATTACCTGCGGCTTTATTGAGGGCACCAAGGGCGAACACAGCTACAAAGACGGTGTTTGTACCGTTTGCGGCCAAAAAGAGAATAAGGTTGAGGAAGTGAAACCCCAAAACCAAAACCTCAACCCCAAAACGCATATCAAATGGGAACAGGAATACGTTTCCAAGCGTTATCGGTATTGGGACCTCGAAAAAACGGCAATCTACTCGGGCGGCTTCTGCCTTTATAACGACGAGGTGGACGGACTTTACTGTCTTGTATTGGAAGCCACGTTTGAAGACGCACCCTATGCGGGCAGAAAGCCCGTAAACTTTAACGGTAAGAATTATTACCGCTGTGGCGCCGGTCAAAATCCGCACCGCGTAGAACTGACCGATACCGAGATTATCATCAAGAACTGCTTCTGGGAAGAAGAGGGCACCATCACGGCCAAAATGGTTTTGCAGACCGACGGCAACTTAAAGGTGACCTACTCCAACAGCGACTTGTTCCGGGTTGACGAAATCCTTTCGATCGATTGGAACTATTTAAGTTAAGATTACGTTCATAAAGAAAAAGCCGAGGGCTCTTGCCCTCGGCTTTTGTTTCTGTTTTTTACAGAACGCAACCCAAAAAGTCTTGCGTGCGTTTGTTTTGCGGATTCGAGAAAATCTCTTCGGGGGTACCTTGTTCCACGATGACACCGTCCGACATAAAGACGACGCGGTCGGCCACGTCACGCGCAAAGCCCATTTCGTGGGTCACGACCACCATGGTCATACCCTCGGCGGCGAGTTCTTTCATAACCTGTAAAACTTCGCCAACCATTTCGGGGTCCAAAGCACTGGTCGGCTCGTCGAACAACATAATATCGGGATTCATGGCCAATGCGCGGGCAATGGCGACACGCTGTTGCTGACCGCCCGAAAGTTGATGCGGAAATGCATCAGCCTTATCGGCCAAACCGACACGGGTGAGCAGAGCCATTGCTTTCTCTTCGGCCTCTTCTTTGGTCATCTTTTTAAGTTCAACGGGGGCGAACATAATGTTCTTCTTCACCGTTTTATTGGCAAACAGGTTGAACTGTTGGAACACCATACCGATGTTTTCGCGAACCTTGTTGATATTGATTTTTTTATCGGTAATCTCGTAACCGTCGACTTCAATTGTACCGGCGGTGCTCTCTTCCAAGCGGTTGAGGCAACGCAAGAAGGTCGATTTACCCGAACCCGAAGGACCGATCAGGCAAACTACTTCGCCCTCGCGGATCTCGAGGTCCATCCCCATCAATACGTCGACGTCTTCAAACGATTTGTGCAGGTCGGTTACGCGCACCTTAACGGCGGCATCACTGTTTTTTATCATAGTTAATCTTCTTCTCCAAAAATTTAGAAAGTACCATCAGAATGGAAATAATCACCAGGTAGTAAACGGCAACCATCGTGTAGGTGGGGAAAAAGTCATAGGTTTTTCCCACGTAGATTTTGGCGCGGTTGACAATATCTGCCAAACCGATAACCGACAAAATGGAAGAGTCCTTAATGGTGATGATAAACTGATTGACAAGCGACGGCAGGCTGATTTTGAAGGCCTGCGGCAAAACAATCTTCATCATGGTGCGCGATTGGCTCAGACCCAAACTGCGCGCAGCCTCCACCTGACCGATGCTCACGGCTTGAATGCCGCCGCGGAAAATTTCTGACATATAGGCGCCGGCGTTCAGGCTCAGCGTAATCACACCGGCCGTAAAAGCGGCAATCTTAAAGTCGGAAACAAACAACTGCATGACCTGCGGAAAAGAGAAGAAGACCAAAAACGCCTGTACAATCATGGGAGTTCCGCGGATAACCCAAACATAAACAGCAGCAATTCCGCGCAGAATAATGTTTTTGGAACGCCCGCAAAGGCAGGTTAAAAAACCAATTACAAGACCGATGGCTATGGAGATCAGCGAAACGATGAGCGTGACCTTTAATCCCTCGTTGAGAAGAGGAATAGCCATTTCAAATACTCTGTCAAAACTCAAGGAAAGTTACCCCTTATCAAAGATAAACAATTCAGCACAAGAAACCTTGTGCCGAACTGTCTATGTATTTATTCTGTTTTAAGATTAATAGCCGTACTTGGCAAGAATCTTATCGTATTCACCCGAAGCCTTGATGTTGGCAAGACCTTTGTTGAATTTCTCAATCAGTTCAGCGTTGCTGCCCTTCTTGGTAGCAAAACCGTAGTAGCAGGGATCTACAACCTCGCCAACGGTCTTGAGCGCTACGCCTTCTTCTTCGATCGCCCAGCCGATAACCGAACGGTCTTCGAAGCAAGCAACGGCCTGACCGGTGATAACGGCCTGATACATTTCGGCAGAACCTTCAAAGTAGGAAATTTCAAAGCCGATTTCTTCCTTCAGTTTCTCGGCATAGTCGGTGCTGACGGTACCGATCTTGGCGGCAACGGTCTTGTCTTTGAGCTCGTCTGTCGAAGCAATCGTGCTGTCTTTGGCAACAACCATAATAGAACCGTCTTCAAAATAACCGTCCGAGAAATCGTAGGTCTTCTTGCGCTCGTCGTTGATGGTCATACCGGCGATCATCGCGTCGGCCTGTCCCGACTGAACGGCACCCATCGAAGCGTCGAAGCCTTCGTTGTGCATTTCATACTCAAAACCCTGGTCTTTGGCAATGGCGGCCAACAGATCCATATCTACGCCGATGTACTCGCCCGATTCGTCATCCAGGAACTCAAACGGTGCGAAACCGTTGTCCGAGTAGATAACGTACTTTTTGCTATCGGTTTTACCGCCGCATGCAGCCAGGGACAAAACCATAGCAACGGCCATCACAATGGCCAGAATTCTCATTGCTTTTTTCATAATGATTTTCCTCCGTTAAAATAAAAAAATATTTTATTTATTTTACCATATTTATAAGAAAAGGTCAACCTCTAAATTTTACAGGCGGCTTTCCTTCCGAAGAAAAAAACGGCCACACAAGGTGACCGTTTTCGTTTTTCAAAAAGAATTAGTCGTTCTTTACGGGAGCCTGCTGCTTCAATGCGGCGCGGGTCTTGCGAACTTCACCCAGATTTGCGGTGAGCCCCTCGTCGGTGCGGCGCATAATGTCATCGACAAAATCCTGTGCGGCTTTGCGCATTTCGCGGCTCTTGCTCTGCGCGCTTGCGATGATTTCCTGTGCCTTTTCCTGTGCCAATTTAACAATGTGCTCCTGCGCTACAATGGCTTTGGCGCGTTCTTCGGCACTCTTAATAATGTCATCGGCCTCGCGCTTGGCGGTGGTGATGATTTCGGCGCGGTCGGCAACAATGCCGCGAGCCTGCTTGATTTCGCCGGGAATGTTGAGGCGAATATCGTCCACAACGGCGCGCAGTCTTTCTACGTCTACAATGGTCTTCTTTCCGGGAATTTTCACACCGCTGTCCAGTGCTTCGTCAAATTGTTCTAACAATTCATCCAGTGTCATTTTGTTCATCCTCCATATAAGTAAAAGTTTGTGTTGCTGTTTATGATTGACCGTTTTGCGCCAACCGTTTCACAATATCCTTGTGAATGGCGGCTGGTACAAAATCGGAAATATCTCCGTTCATGCTCGCAATCTGTTTAATCATACTGGAACTTAAGTACATATTCTGTGCGCTGGCGGTTAAAAACAGGGTCTCTACGTCGGGATTGAGTTTCTTGTTGGCCAAAGCCATCTGAAATTCATATTCAAAGTCCGACATAGCGCGAAGCCCTTTGACAATTGCCGAGGCACCTTTCTGCCGCGCGTAATCGGCCAACAGACCGTCGTAAAAATCAACCTCAACGTTCGAAAGATGCGCGGTCGATTTGCGAATCATTTCGGCGCGTTCTTCCGGCGTAAAAGAGCAGGTCTTGTTGGCGTTGGTCATCACGACCACGATCAATCGGTCAAACATCGCCGCGGCGCGACAAATAATGTCCAAATGACCTAAGGTAACGGGGTCGAAACTACCGGGGTATACAACGACGGAATTTTTCATTGCACATCCTCCTTTACACGGCGGTAAAGTGTGATGCCGATTTTTCCGTAGCGGTAGGTTTTCACAATCGAAAAGCCTTCGCAAACCTCGGGTAATTCTTCCGACAGCGGATGTTCGCAAACGATCAGTCCCGCTTCGCTCATCACCTGTGTTACGGCCGGCAACGCTTTTTGCAGAATGCCTGTCCCATAAGGGGGATCGAGAAAAGCAATATCAAACTGTTCGCGGCAACCGGCTAAAAACACCTTGTAATCCGAACGAATGATCTTGGCCTCTTTTCCAAAGCCGCATTTTTCAGCGTTTCGGCGAATGACCGAAACCGAAATATCGGCGCCGTCCACCAACGTGGCCGACTCGGCCCCGCGACTTAAGGTTTCAAGGCCTAACTGCCCCGACCCGGCAAACAGGTCGAGTACACGGCGACCCTCAATATCGAATTGAAGAGCGCTGAAGAGCGCTTCTTTCACCTTTTCGGGGGTAGGGCGTACCAGATCATCCCCCTCAACGGTTTCCAATCGTGTCCCGCGTGCGGTTCCGGTAATAATCCGCAAAACGCTCACCTACCATTCCTGTTTATTATCACACGATACAAATGTTTTTGTCAACTATAAATTTTTCGACGTTTACTTTCCGGCGTTCAACGAAGTGTCTTTCTGGATAACGTCGTGTGCGCCGCCTTCGATGATACTCGTGGCCGAAACGAGGGTGAGTTTTGCTTTCTCACGGAATTCGGGCAGGTTCAACGAACCGCAGTTGCACATGGTGGATTTTACCTTGCTGAGCGACAAACTAACGTTGTCTTTGAGGGTTCCGGCATAGGGAACGTAGGAATCAACGCCCTCTTCAAACGAGAGTTTCTTGTCGCCGCCCAAGTCGTAGCGCATCCAGTTACGGGCGCGGTTGGAACCTTCGCCCCAGTATTCCTTATAATAATTGCCGCCAATGTTGATGCGGTTGGTGGGGCTTTCGTCGAAACGGGCGAAATAGCGGCCGAGCATCAGGAAGTCGGCACCCATGGCCAACGCCAGGGTCATGTGGTGGTCGTGAACGATACCGCCGTCCGAGCAGACCGGAACGTAAATACCGGTTTCCTCAAAGTATTCGTCACGCGCGGCGCAAACTTCAATCAGAGAAGTAGCCTGTCCGCGGCCGATACCTTTGGTCTCGCGGGTGATACAGATCGAACCGCCGCCGATACCAACCTTAACAAAGTCGGCACCTGCTTTTGCCAAGAACAAGAAGCCTTCGCGGTCAACAACGTTACCGGCACCTACTTTGACCGATTCGCCGTACTTGGCGCGGATAAAGTCGATGGTGCGCGATTGCCATTCCGAGAAACCTTCGGAAGAGTCGATACAAAGAACGTCGGCGCCGGCCTCTACGAGGGCGGGAACGCGCTGTTCGTAGTCGCGGGTGTTGATACCGGCGCCTACAACGTAACGCTTCTGTGCATCCAACAATTCATTGGGGTTTTCCTTGTGTGCGTCGTAGTCCTTGCGGAAAACGAAATATTTGAGGTTTCCGTTTTTATCCACAATCGGAAGGGAATTGAGTTTGTTTTCCCAGATAATATCGTTGGCCTGTTTCAAGGTGGTGTTTTCTTCGCCGACAATCAAGGAAGAAAGCGGCGTCATAAAGTCTTTGACGGGGGTGGCAGGACCCATACGGCTGACACGGTAGTCGCGACTGGTGACAATACCGACCAGACGGCCGTTCTCGGTGCCGTCTTCGGTCACGGCGATGGTCGAGTGACCGTTCTTTTCCTTAACGGCCAGAATGTCGGCCAAGGTGCTGTCGGGGGTAACGTTCGATTCACTCACGACAAAACCGGCTTTATAGGATTTGGCGCGGGCAACCATTGCGGCCTCGTCTTCAATCGACTGGGAGCCGTAAATAAAGGAAACGCCGCCTTCTTTGGCAAGGGCAACGGCCAGGCGATCGCCCGAAACCGACTGCATAATGGCGGAAACCATGGGAATATTCATGGAGATGGCCGGCTCTTCGCCTTTGCGGAAACGAACCAGCGGTGTTTTCAGACTGACGTTCGCGGGAACACACTCCGAAGAGGAGTAGCCCGGTACCAACAGGTACTCGTTAAACGTATGAGAAGTTTCTTTGAAATAATAAGCCATATCCTTTGACTCCCTTTTCCTAAAATTTTTATAAATATTTATATGATTATATCGGTAGAATGGCCGATTGTCAACCCAAAATTCAAAAAAATAAAAAAATAGTTGCAAATGGAAAAGGGTTGTGCTATAATCTATTGGTCGCTCTCTGCTTTTTGGCGGAAAAGCGGCGAAAATATTACACACATTCCGCCAGAGCGCGTGAGGTGTCGGCAAGGTTCAATGCCGATGAACACGGCTGAAAACGGGATGGAGGATGAACCTCAGGAGGAAAAGAAAATGGCAGTAGTATCCATGAAACAACTGCTCGAAGCCGGTGTGCATTTCGGCCACCAGACGAGACGTTGGAACCCCAAAATGGCTCCCTATATTTTTACGGAGCGCAACGGCATCTACATTATTGACCTGCAGAAAACGGTCAAGAAGTTGAATGAAGCGTACCTGTTTGTTCGCGATATCGCGGCCGAGGGTAAGGACATTCTCTTCGTTGGTACCAAGAAGCAGGCGCAGGACTCGATCCGTGAGGAAGCCGAGCATTGCGGTATGCCCTATGTCAACGCTCGTTGGCTGGGCGGTATGATGACCAACTTCAGCACCATTCGCACTCGTATCGACCGTTTGAACCAGTTGCGTGCGATGCGTGACGACGGTACCTTTGAGTTGCTTCCCAAAAAGGAAGTTATCAAACTCAACCTTGAAATCGAAAAGTTAGAAAAGTTTATGGGCGGTATTCAAGATATGAAGCGCATTCCCGGTGCTTTGTTCATCGTAGACCCCCGCAAAGAGCGTATTGCCGTTCAGGAAGCCAAGAAATTGGGTATTCCGATCGTTGCAATTGTTGACACCAACTGCGATCCCGATGAGATCGACGCTGTTATCCCCGGCAACGACGATGCTATTCGCGCCGTTAAGTTGATTGCCGAGACCATTGCAGCCGCTGTTATCGAAGGCCGTCAGGGCTCCGAAATGGGCACCGCTGCACAGGAACCCGCCGAGGCTGAGGAATCGGCCGAAGCCGCTGAATAATTTCGAGGAGGAAAAGAAAATGGCATTTACCGCGAAAGACGTTCAGAATTTACGTGAAAAAACCGGTTGCGGCATGATGGACTGCAAAAAGGCACTCGTAGAGTGCGATGGCGACATGGACGCCGCCGTCGATTATCTGCGTGAAAAGGGCCTTGCTTCCCAAGCCAAGAAATCGACCCGTATTGCCGCAGAAGGCACCGTTTGCGCCATGAGCAAAGAGAATGTCGGCGTTGTAGTTGAACTCAACTCCGAGACCGACTTCGTTGCCAACGGCGAAGAGTTCAAAGCCCTTTCGGCTCAAGTTGCCGAAATCATTGCCGAGCAGAATCCGGCCGACGTTGAGGCACTGCTCAACTGCACCAAGGACGGCAAGACCGTTTCCGAATTGGTTCAGGATCTGTTCTTAAAGGTTCGCGAGAACATTCGCGTTCGCCGTTTTGCCCGCGTTGAGGGCAAAACCGTCAGCTACGTTCATGCCGGCGGTAAGATCGGCGTTATGGTTCAGTTGGATACCGATCTGGCTGCCGATAACGAAGCGCTCGTTACCTTGGGTAAGAACGTATGTATGCAGATTGCTGCAATGAGCCCCGCCTACTTGGATGAAGCTTCGGTTCCGGCCGAGGTTATCGAGAAGGAAAAGGAAATCCTCGTTGCTCAGATGAAGGAAGACCCCAAAATGGCAGGCAAGCCGGAGATGGTTCTCAACAAGATCGTTGAGGGCAAGATCGGCAAGTACTACAAAGAGAACTGCCTTGTGAACCAGGACTTCGTTATGGATGGCGACCTGACGGTTGGGAAGTACGTTGAGAAGACGGCTTCCGAATTGGGCGCTTCCATCCGCATTGCTTCTTACGTTCGCTTTGAAAAGGGCGAAGGTTTGGAGAAGCGCGTCGATGATTTTGCTGCCGAAGTTGCCGGCATGGTAAAATAATTGATATTCGTGTTAAAACCGCTCTGCTTCGGCAGGGCGGTTTTTGTTTTGCCGTAATTAAAGATTGATTTTTGGGTGCGAGTAATGGTATAATATATAAGATTATGAAATTATGGGAAAAGGAGGGCGGAAAACAATGCGCGTGTTGGTCGTTGGTGACGTTTGCGGATCGGTCGGGTGCAGGTATGCCGCCCGCGTTTTACCCAAACTTCGCCGTGAAGAAAAAATTGATCTGACGATTATCAACGGCGAAAATTCGGCCGATGGCAACGGAATTACGCCCCAAAGCGCCGACGTGTTGTTTGCCTGTGGTGCCGACGTGATTACGGGCGGGAACCACACCTTGCAACGCCGCGAAAGTCACACTTTTTTGGAGGAAAATCCGTTTTTGTTGCGCCCCGAAAATTTGCCGGTCGATTTCGGCAGCGGATATGCGCTGGTGGATATGGGACGGTTGCGCGTGGCCGTTTGGAACTTGATGGGAAGCGCGTTTTTGGAACGCTACAAGGTTGAAAACCCTTTTTTGGTCGCCGACCGATTGCTCGAGCGTTCCCACGCGGACGGCGCCAACGTCATTCTGGTCGATTTCCACGCCGAGGCAACGGGCGAAAAACGCGCGTTTGGTTTTTATCTTGACGGGAAGGTGACGGCGTTGTTCGGCACCCACACCCACGTCATGACGACCGATGCTTGTGTTTTGCCCAAAGGAACGGGTTATATCACCGACCTTGGTATGACGGGGCCCGTGGAATCGGTGCTCGGGGTTGTACCGCAGGCGGTCATCAACCGTTTGCGTGACGGCACGACCGATAAATTCACCATCGTGGAAGGCCCTTGCCAACTGAACGGTTGTATTTTTGAAATAAACGACGCCGACGGCCGCGTGACGGCCGTTCGACCGATTTTGTTGCGGGAGGAATTGGCGTGAGAAGAATTTTATGTTTGTTGATGTCGGCCGTTTTGCTGCTGACTCTTTGCGGCTGCGCCGACGCGAAAGACCCACAGTTGTCTGTCGGCGAGCAAGATACCCCCGCGACCGCGACCGATGCGGTGCTTTCGATTTTGTACTGTAGCGGTGACAGCGTCAACCCGTATTTGGCCAAATCGGCGCTCAACCGCCAGTTGAGTGCGCTTTTGTATGAACCGCTGGTACGCGTTAACGATTCGTTTGAGGCCGAGTACCGCCTGGCCGAATCGGTCGCGATGGACGGCAACGTTTGTACGGTGGTTCTGAAAACTGTCGCGTTTACCGACGGCACACCCGTCACGGCAGACGATGTGGTCTATTCTTATCAACAGGCCAAGGCTTGCGCGGAATATGCGGCAGACCTTTACGAGGTTCAGTCGGCCGCCGCGGTCGACGGCAAAACGGTGCAGTTTCGGCTAACGCGTTATGACCCCTATTTTGTCAATTTGTTGGAATTCCCCGTTATGAAAGCGGGAAGCGATAAACAGGCTGATATCGACGGTGTGGCTCTGCCGCCCGTGGGAAGCGGCCGCTACGTGGTCGATGGTGAAACGCTGGTGCGCAACGAAGGTTATTACGGCGAAAAAAGCCGTATTGCCAAAGTAACGCTCATCAACGCGCCCGATGAAGAATCGATCAGCCACTACGTTGAAGTGGGTACGACCGACCTTTATTTTACCGACCTTTCGGACGGCAACATCGTTCGTATGCGCGGCAAAAGAACCGAAGTAAATCTCAACCATCTGGTGTATATCGGCATCAACGCCGCCTCGTCGGGTCTTTCCGAACCTTATTTGCGGTACGCCATTTCTTCGGCGCTTGACCGAACCGAACTTTGTAAAACGGCCTATTTCAATAACGCCGTACCGGCGAGGGGCTTTTTTCACCCCGATTTTGCACCCGCAAAAGCGGTGCAAACCATAAAAAAATCGGCCGATTTGCAAATTGCTATTGAGAATTTGGGCAAAGTAGGTTATAATAGTTTGGATGAAAATGGGTACCGTTGCAATTCGAACGGAAAACCCCTTTCGCTGACCTTGCTTGTAAACAGCGATAATCCTTCGCGGTTGTCGGCCGCGCGGATGATTGCCGAGCAGTTAAAAGCGAGCGGTATTCAAATTACGCTCGTTGAGCGGGACTACGCTTCCTATATGGCGGCCGTTTCGGCCGGGCAGTTCCAACTCTACTTGGGGGAAGTTCGTATTCTGAAGAATATGGACCTTTCGCAACTGACCGTTCCGGGCGGTAGCGCGGCGTATGGCCTTGCGGCTTTGCCGCCGACGGCTGAAGAAACACAGCAACCGTCTGCCGAAGGTGCTGTCAGTGAACCCAAACCCGCCACGGTGGGCGAAGTTCTGGGCGGTTTTTATTCGGGTAACAAAACGGTGGCCGACGTGGCCTCGGTCTTACTGACCGAAATGCCGGTCGTACCCGTTCTGTTCCGAAAGGGACTTCTTTTCTACAGCGAAGATCTCCGCACGGCCTCGGGTGCGACGCCGTCGGATCTCTATATTTCCATGGCACAATTTTAACAATTTTTAGGAGGATCTGTCATGATTACCTATGAAACCAGATTGGGAACCGTTACGTTGTCAGAAGCCTATCTTTCCAAGTTGATCGGTCACGAGGTAACGTCCTGTTTCGGTGTTGTCGGTATGAAACCGCACAACCCCCGTCAACGAATTTCTCAGCTCATTTCCCGTAAAGAAACGGTGGATACCGGCATTCACGTAACGGGTACGATCGAAACCATGCGTGTCGAGATTCACCTGGCCGTGGCTTACGGTACAAACATCAGCGCAATTGCCAACAGCATTACCGAAAAGGTTGAGTATGCCGTCAAACAAGCAACCGGCATCGAGGTCGAAAAGGTCGTCATTAAGGTTGACGATATGCACGAATAATTCGAAGGAGTGTTTGGATTGTTTAACGGAAACGTGCTCAGAGACGCGTTGTTCTCTGCGGCAAATCATTTGGCGAATCACCGCAAACAGGTGGATGACCTGAATATTTTCCCCGTGCCCGATGGCGATACGGGAACCAATATGTCGATGACCTTTTCCAGCGCCGTTCGCGAACTGGAAAAGATTCAGAACGAAACAGCCGGTAAGGTGGCTTCGGTCAACGCGGCGGCCTTGTTGCGCGGCGCCCGCGGAAACTCGGGTGTTATCACGTCGCTTTTGTTCCGCGGCTTTGCCAAGGGCATCGGTGAAGACGAAACCGTAACCGCCGATAATCTTGCGGCGGCCTTTACCCTGGGTGTTGAGGCGGCTTATAAGGCCGTCATGAAACCGACCGAGGGTACCATTCTGACCGTTGCGCGTGTTGCCAGCGAATATGCCTGTGCCGCTCGTGACGAAGGGAAAGACGCGCTGGGCGTTTTTGAAGCGGCGATCGAGGGTGCCAAAAAAGCTTTGGCCGAAACCCCCGAACTGTTGCCTGTACTCAAAAAGGCCGGTGTTGTCGATGCCGGCGGTCAGGGCTTTGTGATGATTTTAGAGGGTATGATGTCGGTCTTCCGCGACGGGGTCGTTATTGCATCGAATAACGCGGCCGAAGATACCGCGCCGCAGGAAGAAGAGTCTTCCCGTAATGCGGCGGGTGAATTCGAAACCGAAATCACCTTTACCTATTGTACCGAATTTATCGTCAACCGTGCGCCCGAATGCGCGAAAGAGCCGCAGGAACTGCGCGCTTATTTGGAGGGTATCGGCGACTGCGTCGTGGTCGTAGACGACGAGGAGATCATTAAGGTTCACGTGCATACCGACCATCCCGGCAACGCGATTGAAAACGCTCTGGGCTTTGGTCAGTTGGTGCATTTGAAGATTGAGAATATGCGCGATCAGCACGAACGCGCCAAGCACGACGCTGAGAACGCCAAG
This sequence comes from Acutalibacteraceae bacterium, assembly GCA_045545515.1. Taxonomy (GTDB): domain Bacteria; phylum Bacillota; class Clostridia; order Oscillospirales; family Acutalibacteraceae; genus UBA737. The sequence goes on along the minus strand of JAZQBA010000016.1, from coordinate 110,429 downwards.
GCCGCTCCCGCCAAAACGGCCGACCGCAACGAAGTGATCCAAGCGGTTGAAATCACCAAAGAGGTTGGTTTCGTTTCGGTCTGCGCGGGTGAGGGTATTACCGAAGTGTTCCGCGATTTGGGCGTCGACGAGATCGTCAGCGGCGGTCAGACCATGAATCCGAGCACCGACGATATTTTACGTGCGGTTGAGGCAACCCCCGCTTCGACGGTATACGTGTTGCCCAATAACAAGAATATTATTATGGCGGCCGAACAGGCGATTCCGATCAGTACCCGTAAAATTGTTGTGGTACACACCCGTACCATTCCGCAGGGTATTTCGGCGATGTTAGCCTTTGACCCCGAGGCCGATGACGAGGCCAATGCCATTGCAATGCAGAAGGCGACCGAAACCATCGCAACGGGTCAAATCACCTTTGCCGCCCGTGATTCGGATTACGAGGGACATAAAATTAAAAAAGGTGAACTGTTGGCATTGGCAAACGGCAAGTTGGCTTTGGTGGAAACCGAACTCGACCGCGCCGTGATGAAACTCGCCAAACAGATGATCAAGCGCGACAGTCAGTTTGTCAACCTCTTCTACGGCGAAGATATCACCGAGGAACAGGCGTTGGCGATTGAACAACAGTTGCAGGCCAAGTACGGCAACCGCGTCGAAATCACCACGATTTGCGGCGGTCAACCGGTCTACTATTTCATCCTTTCGGTGGAATAAAATGGAATTAAACACCGAGATTCGCTATTTGAAAGGCGTGGGTGAAAAACGCGCAAAGAACCTCGAAAAATTGGGCATCGATACCGTCGGTGCCCTTTTGCGTTATTATCCGCGCTCGTATGAGGATTGGAGCAGTCCGAAACTTTTGTCCGACTGTCCCGCAGGGGAAAAGGTCTGCGTGAAAGCAACGATCGTGACCGAAGTGATCGAAGAAAAGAAACGCCCGGGAATGACCCTTTACCGCTTTGCCGCCGAAGATGAACGCGGGGCGCGGTTGAGCGTGACCCTTTTCAACACGCGGTATCTGGCCATGCGCCTTCACAAAGGCAGTACGTATCTGTTCCTCGGAAAACTGAACGAAAATTCCATTTGGCCCGAAATGTCTTCGCCCGAAATTGCCGAGGCGGGTGCGGCGAAGATCGTCCCCGTCTACCGCCAAACGGCGGGGATTACCTCAAAAATCTTGGGCAACCTCGTCAAAAACGCGTTGGCACTCGGTTTTCCCGAGGACCCCATTCCCGCCGAGGTTTTGGCCAAGGAAAATTTGTGTTCCTTGTCCTTTGCGATTGAAAATATTCATTTTCCGCGCAGTGTGGAAGCGATGGAACGCGCCAAAAAGCGTTTGGTTTATGAGGAACTGTTTATTCTGCAAACGGCACTGGGGCTGATGAAGAATAAGCGCCGCGCCGCAACGGGCGTTTGTATGACAAACAAATGCCATCGGGAATTGATTGAGGCCCTGCCTTTTTCGCTCACGGGTGCGCAACTTCGCGCCATTGAAGAATGTGTCGCCGATCTGAGTTCCGGTAAAGTGATGAACCGCTTGTTGCAGGGCGACGTCGGCAGCGGAAAAACGGCCGTGGCGGCGGTGCTTTGCTACCTCTTGGCCAAAAACGGTTATCAGGCGGCCCTAATGGCGCCGACCGAACTGTTGGCCGAGCAACATTTTGAAACCTTAACCGGCTTTTTTGCCGATAAAGGCATTTCGTGCGTCTTGTTGACCGGCTCGAAAACCAAAAAACAGAAGACGGCGGCCAAAGAGTTGTTGGCTTCGGGTGCGGCGCAGATTGCCGTCGGTACCCACGCGCTCTTGACCGAGGACGTTGAGTTTTCCAATTTGGGGTTGGTCATCACCGACGAGCAACACCGTTTCGGCGTGGCCCAACGCGCGCAACTTGCCGCAAAAGGCGGCCGACCGCACACCCTTGTTATGTCGGCGACCCCCATTCCGAGAACGTTGGGGTTGATTCTTTACGGCGACTTGGAATTGAGCGTGTTGGACGAATATCCAAAAGGCCGAAAAGCAATCGAAACCTACTGCGTAACGCCCGATTATCACAAGCGGGCCTACGCCTACGTAAAAAAACACCTTGATGAGGGACGACAGGGGTATCTTGTTTGTCCCTTGGTGGCCGAGAGCGAAACGCTCGATACCGCTTCGGCCGAGGAATATTTTGAAGAATTGCAGAGCGGTACCTTCCGCGACTACCGATTGGGCCTTCTGCACGGCAAAATGTCGGCCAAGCGCAAAGAAGAAGTAATGCGCGACTTCCAGGAAGGCCGCGTGCAACTGCTCGTTTGCACCACCGTCATCGAAGTGGGGATCGACGTGCCCAACGCCGCCATTATGGTCATTGAAAACGCCGAGCGGTTCGGTCTTTCGCAACTGCACCAGTTGCGCGGCCGTATCGGTCGCGGTCCGTTTGCTTCGACCTGTATTCTGATCTCTAAAAGCAAGGCACCGCGCCTGAAGGTATTGACGTCGACGACCGACGGTTTTCAGATTGCCGACGAGGACCTTCGTCTTCGCGGTGCGGGTGATTTCCTCGGGCGGCGACAACACGGGCTTCCCGAACTTCGGATTGCCGATTTGTCGGACGATCTGGAACTGATGAAATCGGCGCGAAGCGCCGTGATGGATCTTCTTGAACTAGACCCGCGCCTAAAACAGGAAGAACACGCCGCACTTCGCCGCGAGATCATCACACTTTACAACCGAATGAACGAAAATTAAGAAAAAGGATACCTTTGTTTTTGCCCAAAGGTATCCTTTTGGTATATTTTGTCAAGGGGTGGGTCAACCTACTGTTACGGCGCGTTTTTACGGCAAAAAAAGGGGTTGACAAAAATGGAAACGTGTGGTATTCTTGGTTAATGTGTGGGATTGCGCGCAATTCTACGCAAATTCAACAAAGAAAGGAAGGTGTAATGAGTGCCTACTTTTAACCAGTTAGTTCGCAGTGGTCGCGAAACGATGGAGAAAAAAGCAAAGGCTCCTGCTCTTTTGAAGGGTTACAACTCGATGAAGCGCAAGCAGACCGATAACGATTCTCCGCAGAAACGCGGCGTTTGCACAGCTGTTAAGACCTCCACGCCGAAAAAGCCGAACTCTGCTTTGCGTAAAATCGCCAGAGTACGTCTTTCCAACGGAATCGAAGTATCTGCTTACATTCCCGGTATCGGTCATAATCTTCAGGAACACAGTGTGGTTCTGATTCGTGGCGGCCGTGTTAAGGACCTTCCCGGTGTGCGTTATCACATCATCCGCGGAACCCTTGATACACAGGGTGTTGCAAAGCGGATGCAGTCGCGCTCGAAGTACGGTGCGAAGCGTCCGAAGGCAGGTGCGAAGTAATTAAAAAGGGTGAAAAAATCTCTGCTGCAAAACAAGCAGCGGCGTTTATATATAAATTGTATATACGCCTTGCTTGGTGCGACGGGACCGAAGTAACTCGAGTACCTATGATATCATCTTTATGAAGGAGGGAAGTAAAGTGCCAAGAAGAGGCTTTATTGCAAAGCGTGATGTTTTGCCGGATCCGATCTACAATTCCAAGGTTGTGACCCGTTTGATCAACAACATTATGCTGGACGGTAAGAAGGGTGTTGCCCAGAAGATCGTTTACGGCGCTTTCGAAATTATTGCAGAAAAGACCGGAAAAGATCCGCTGGAAGTATTTGACGCGGCAATGGAAAACGTTATGCCGCAGTTGGAGGTTAAGGCTGTCCGTAAGGGTGGTGCAACCTACCAGGTTCCTTTCGAGGTTCGTCCGGAAAGAAAGCAGACGTTGGGTCTGCGCTGGCTGACTACCTACAGCCGCAACCGCAATGAGCGCACCATGAAGGAGCGTCTCGCTGCTGAGATTCTCGACGCTGTCAATGGATTGGGCGGCGCCGCTAAGAAACGTGAAGATACGCACAAGATGGCAGAAGCAAACCGCGCGTTTGCCCATTACAGATGGTAATCTGTCATTAATGTACAAGCCGCCGCAATGGCGGGATGGAGGTTTATATGCCAAGAAAAGTTTCTCTTGAAATGACAAGAAATATTGGTATTATGGCGCATATTGACGCAGGTAAAACAACCACCACCGAGCGTATTTTGTTCTACACAGGTATTAACCGTAAATTGGGCGAGACCCATGACGGTGCGTCAACTATGGACTGGATGGAGCAGGAGCAGGAGAGAGGTATTACCATTACCTCCGCTGCGACGACTTGCTTCTGGAATGACCATCGTATCAATATTATCGACACTCCCGGACACGTGGACTTCACCGTTGAAGTTCAGCGTTCGCTGCGCGTGTTGGACGGTTCGGTAACCGTTCTGTGCGCCAAGGGTGGTGTTGAGCCGCAGTCTGAAACCGTATGGCGTCAGGCTGACGAGTACCGCGTTCCCCGTATGATCTATGTGAACAAAATGGACATTATGGGTGCGGACTTCTACCGCGTTCTCGACATGGTTCGTGAGCGTTTTAACTGCAACGCAGTTCCGATTCAGTTGCCGATCGGCGCCGAGGACACCTTCCGTGGTGTTATCGACCTGGTTGAAAACCGTGCGGAAATTTATTATGATGACCTTGGTAAGGATGTCCGCCACGAGGAAATCCCCGAGGACATGAAAGAACTCGCCGCGAAGTACCGTACTGCGATGATCGAATCGATCGTTGAGCAGGACGAAGAGATGATGGAAAAGTACTTCGAGGGTGAAGAGCCGACGGTTGAGCAGATGAAGAAAATCATCCGCAAAGCCACCATCGCCAATGAAATGGTTCCGATCTGCTGCGGCACTTCTTACCGCAACAAGGGCGTTCAGCCGCTGCTGGATGCCATCGTGGACTATATGCCGGCTCCGACCGATATTGAAGCCATTAAGGGTGTAAACCCCGATACCAACGAGGAGGAAGTTCGTCACTCTTCGGATGAAGAGCCGTTTTCCGCTCTGGCTTTCAAAATCGCTACCGACCCGTTTGTTGGTAAGATCTGCTTCTTCCGTGTCTACTCCGGTAAGGTTGATGCCGGTTCCGGTGTTTACAACACGGTAAAACAGAATAAAGAGAGATTGGGTCGTATCCTGCAGATGCACGCCAACCACCGCGAAGAAATCGAAACCTGTTATTCAGGTGATATCGCGGCCGCCGTTGGTCTGAAGAATACCACCACCGGTGACACGCTCTGCGATGAGAAACATCCCATCATTCTCGAATCCATGAACTTCCCCGAGCCGGTTATCCGTGTTGCCATCGAACCCAAGACCAAAGCCGGTCAGGAAAAGATGGGTATTGCATTGGCAAAACTCGCCGAGGAAGATCCGACCTTTAAGTGCTACACCGATGAAGAAACCGGTCAGACCATCATCGCCGGTATGGGTGAGTTGCACCTGGAAATCATCGTTGACCGTCTGCTTCGTGAATTCAAGATCGAAGCCAACGTCGGCGCTCCGCAGGTTGCTTACAAAGAAAGCATCCGTCAGAAGGTCAACCACGAAACCAAGTACAAGCGTCAGTCCGGTGGTTCGGGTCAGTACGGTCACGTTAAGATCATCGTTGAACCCAACGAGACCGGCAAGGGCTACGAATTCATCAACGCTGTTACCGGCGGTACCATTCCGAAGGAATACATTCCCGCGGTTGATACCGGTATTCAGGGTGCTTTGCAGGCCGGTGTTCTGGCCAGCTACCCCGTTGTTGACGTAAAGGTTACGCTGTACGACGGTTCGTATCACGAAGTTGACTCTTCTGAAATGGCCTTTAAGATTGCCGGTTCGATGGCATTCAAAGAGGCTTGCCGCAAGGCAGAACCCGTTCTGTTGGAACCCATCATGAAGGTTACCGTTATCGTTCCCGAGGAATACATGGGCGACGTTATCGGCGACTTGAACTCTCGCCGTGGTGAGATTCAGGGCTTTGAAGACCGTTCGGGCGTAAAGCAGATCAATTCTCGTGTACCGCTCGGCGATATGTTCGGTTACGCAACCGACCTTCGTTCCAAGACCCAGGGCCGCGGCCAGTACGTCATGGAACCCGACGGTTACAAAGAAGTTCCGAAGAGCATTGCGGAGAAGATCATCTCCACGCGTTCCAAGAAGGACAATTAATGAAATAATGCTTGAAATTTCAGGCAATATTTGATAAACTAAAAATATCAAAATTTGAACCACTTATTTTAAGGAGGAAAATCACAATGGCAAAGGCAAAATTTGAAAGAAATAAGCCCCACGTAAACATTGGTACCATTGGTCACGTTGACCATGGTAAGACTACTCTGACTGCTGCAATCACCAAGTTCTTGTCCCTGAGCGGCAAGGCACAGTTCGAGGACTATGCAAACATCGATAAGGCTCCCGAAGAGAGAGAGCGTGGTATCACCATCAACACCGCTCACGTTGAGTACGAGACCGATGCTCGTCACTATGCTCACGTTGACTGCCCCGGACACGCCGACTATGTTAAGAACATGATCACCGGTGCTGCTCAGATGGACGGTGCTATCCTCGTTATCGCTTCTACCGACGGCCCGATGGCTCAGACCAAGGAGCACTTGCTCTTGGCCCGTCAGGTTGGCGTTCCGTCGATCGTTGTTTTCATGAACAAGGTTGTCCAGGTTGACGATCCCGAATTGCTCGATCTCGTAGAGATGGAAATTCGTGAGACCCTCGACAAGTACGAGTTCCCGGGCGACGACACCCCGATCGTTAAGGGTTCTGCTCTTGTTGCTTTGGAGTGCGCTTCCAATGATCCGACTGCTGCTGAATATGCTCCCATCAAAGAATTGATGGACGCTGTTGACAGCTACATTCCGACTCCGGATCGTAAGGCTGACATGCCCTTCTTGATGCCGATCGAAGACGTTATGACCATTTCCGGCCGTGGTACCGTTGTTACCGGTCGTGTAGAGCGTGGTCAGTTGAACGCCGGCGACGAAGTTGAAATCATCGGTTTGACCGAAGAGCGCAACAAGACGGTTGTTACCTCGATGGAAATGTTCCGCAAGACCCTGGATTATTGTGAGGCCGGCGATAACGTTGGTGCACTTCTCCGTGGTATTGCTCGTGACGAAATCGAGCGTGGTCAGGTTCTCTGCAAACCCGGCTCCATCAACCCGCACACCAAGTTCCATGGCCAGGTTTACATTCTGACCAAGGAAGAAGGCGGACGTCATACTCCGTTCTTCAACAACTATCGTCCGCAGTTCTACTTCAGAACGACCGACGTTACCGGTGTTGTATCTCTGCCTGCCGGCACCGAGATGTGCATGCCCGGTGATAACGTTGAGATGGATGTTGAATTGATCACCCCGATCGCTATCGAAGAGGGTCTTCGTTTCGCTATCCGTGAAGGCGGCCGTACCGTTGGTTCGGGTGTTGTTACCAAGGTTAACGAATAATTTTATTTCGTTGAACGAATTTTTATCGCCATCGGGATTTCCCGATGGCGATTTTTTTTAAGGGGAATGAAAAATGCGGAAGATTTTAGCGGTTGTTTTGGTGATGGGACTCTTGCTTTTGTCGGGTTGCCGAAAACAAGGGGATACCGACAACGTTTCCAGTCAACCACAAACTTCAAGCGAACAAATCCAAGCACAGTTGTTGGAACAACAGCGTTTGGAACAAGAACGCTTGGAACAAGAACGCCTGGAACAAGAACGGCAAGCGCAACTTGCTGCCCAACAGGCACAGGCGCAAACACAACCGCCCGTCACGACCCCTGCGCCGCCACCGACGGTCAACCGCCCTGCGGCTATGACCGAAGAGGTTTACAATCACCTGATGAACCTCGATAATACCAAACGCGGTCACGGTTGGTTGCACAGTGAAAACCGCCAGGACTATTTTTCACAGTTTGGCGCATTGACGACCGCCGACCGAACGCAACCTGTGGTTTATCTGACCTTTGACGAGGGGTATGAAAACGGATACACCCCCGCGATTTTGGATATTCTGGCGCAAAAGGACGTCAAAGCCGTGTTCTTTGTGACCATGAGTTACGTAAAAAGCCATCCGCACCTCGTTTCGCGCATGATTGCCGAGGGTCACGTCGTTGGCAATCACAGCGTTAAACACAAGTCTTTCCCAACTTTGGATCTGGCTACGGCTTACGCCGAAGTTCAGGAACTTCACGATTACGTTGCGAATAATTTTGGTTATCAAATGACGTTGTTCCGTTTCCCGATGGGGGAACACAGCGACCGAATGTTGGCACTGTTGCAATCGATGGGCTATACCTCGGTGTTCTGGAACTTTGCCCACAATGATTGGGACCCGGCCAACCAACCTGCCGTGGAAGTCACGCTCGAGCGGATTCTTTCCAATACCCAAAACGGCACCATTTATTTGCTACACGCGGTATCCCAGAGTGATACGGCCGCCCTTGGGCCGGCGATTGATGAGATCCGTGCTAGAGGGTACACCTTTGCGCTTCTTTCATAGACTTGAAAAAAAGAACCGATTATGGTAAAATAGGGAAGCGGCAAATAAAAAAGGAGGAACGGTCAAATGCTTAAAATTTCGATTGCGATGACGACCTATAACGGTCAGCGCTTTTTGCGTGAGCAGTTGGATTCCTTAAAGAATCAAATCCGCGCGGCGGATGAAGTCATTATCTGTGACGATGCTTCAACCGATGATACCGTTCTTCTCGTGCGCGATTATATTGAGAAAAACAATCTTTCCAATTGGAAACTTTACGAAAACGAAGAGAATATCGGCTTTGCGGCCAACTTCTGTAAAGCGCTTTCCAAAACGACGGGCGACGTGGTGTTTTTGTCGGACCAGGATGATATCTGGAGTGAGGACAAGTTGGAGAGTATGACCAACCTCTTCACCGCGAACCCGAACGTGTTGGGAATCAATACCTCGTTTGAAATTGTGGGGACGAACGGGGAACCGTCGGACGTATACGGTCCGCGCGGCAATCAGAATTACGGGCTGGTGACCCAACCGCTTCGCCATCCGCTTGAGCGCATAACGCTCAAAACGGTAATGCGCAAGAACATTTCGCCCGGTTGTACCACGGCGTTTCGCCGCGAATTGATTGACTGCTACGTACAGAATACCGAGAGCGTTTCTCCCCACGATTATGAACTGAATTTAATGGCGGCGGCCAAAAAGGGTCTGTATTTTTACAACGTGCCGCTCATTCAGTACCGCATTCACGAAAGCAATACCATCGGGTTCAAAAAGATGGAAAAAAGCCGAATCGAGATTGCGGCCGAGCGGTTTTCGGCCTCCAAGAGCGTTCGCGCTTTTTCGGGCAGCCCGATGCCCTATAAACTTCACGCCGAACGTTTGAAAGCCTTGACCACGCGCAATTTCTGGAGTGCACTTGCCCTTTGGCGACTGCCCGAATACTATGCGTTTTTCCGCTTCAAAGAACGCGTGGGCGACCTTTTATACGTGTTAAAAGTTCGCGAATAGTTTCAAGAAAACTCACGATGATGCATTTTTCTTGCATTATCGTGAGTTTTGTGTTATTATTGTATATCACTATTTGTCAAAGGAGTTGTTTTTGTGGGTTCTAATACCATACAAATTTTAATCGCAATGGTCATTTATATGGCCGCGGTTATTCTCATCGGCATTCTTTATGCCAAGAAAGCCAACCAAAACAGTGAGGCTTTCTTTTTAGGCGGCCGTTCGCTGGGCCCGTGGGTCACCGCAATGAGTGCGGAGGCTTCGGATATGAGCGGTTGGCTGTTGATGGGCCTTCCGGGTGTTGCTTATTGGTGCGGCGTTGCCGATGCAGCCTGGGTTGCCATCGGTCTGGCGGTAGGTACATACTTAAACTGGTTAATTACCTCGAAGAGATTGCGTAGATACAGTATCAAGGCCAACAACGCGATCACTTTGCCCGAGTTTTTCTCCAATCGTTACAAAGAGAAAAACCCCGTTATTTTAATGATTTCGGCGCTCTTTATTCTCGTGTTCTTTACGGTTTATGCGGCAAGTTGTTTGGTTACTTGCGGAAAACTGTTCTCGACGCTGTTTGGAACTTCTTATATCTCGATGATGCTCGTCGGCGCGGTTTTTGTACTTCTGTATACGCTTTTGGGCGGATTTTTGGCCGAAAGCGCTTCGGACTTTATGCAAGCTATTGTTATGATTATCGCCTTGGCAACCATCGTGATTCTCGGCGTTGTCAAAGCGGGAGGTTTCGGCGCGGTTCTTGAAAATGCGCGCGAGATTCCCGGTTTCTTGGATTTCTTCGGTATGGCTTCCCCCACGCTGGGCTCCGACGGGGCACAGTTGATTGAGGGCGGCAAGGCCGTCTTCGGCGAAGCAAAAACCTACAGCGTTTTGACCATCTGTTCTTCCTTGGCCTGGGGCTTTGGCTACTTTGGTATGCCGCAGGTATTGTTGCGGTTTATGGCTATTCGCAAAGAAAGCGAACTCAAAGCTTCCCGCAGAATTGCAATGGTTTGGGTCGTTATTTCGCTCGCAGTTGCCGTGTTTATCGGTCTCATGGGCAGACAGTTGTTCCCCGCAGAACACTTGACGGCTTCGTCGGCAGAAAACATCTTCATCACGCTTTCGACCAATTTCTTGCCGCCGTTGTTGGCAGGATTTGTCATGGCGGGTATTCTGGCGGCCACCATCAGTTCTTCGGATTCCTACTTGCTGATTGCCGCTTCGGCATTCGCGAAGAATATTTATCAGGGCACCTTTAAGAAAAAGGCAACCGATAAAGAGGTTATGGTGATTTCTCGAATCACCCTGTTGGCTATTGCCGCGATTGCAATGGTAATCGCGCTGGATGAAGACAGTGTTATTTTCAACATTGTTTCGTTTGCTTGGGCAGGATTCGGCGCAACCTTCGGCCCGATTATGATCTTCTCGCTCTTCTGGAAGAGAACCACCCGAGAGGGCGCTATCGCCGGTATGCTCAGCGGTGGTGTGATGGTATTCGTGTGGAAACTTTTGATCAGCAAGATCGGCGGTGTTTTCGCCATCTACGAATTGTTGCCCGCGTTTATCATTTCTTCGATCGTCATTGTCGTTGTTTCTCTCTTGACCAAAAAACCCTCTGCAGAGATTGAAGAGGAGTTTGAAGCGGTTCGCTTGGGCACCGATGACGTCGTTGCATAATTAAAAAAATATAAAACCCCGTGTTCATTTTGAACACGGGGTTTTGTTGTTGTAGGGTCGGTCGTCTGTGTCCGTTTTATGGTTTTGCACCTATTTCAGGTTTATCACCGCGGCACCGAGTTCTTCTGCTTTTTTGCAGAGTGCACGGTGGCAGGTGAAGAACAGCACCTGTGAGTCGGCGGCATATTCCTGTAACGCCGCAAGCGCACTTGCCGCGCGTCCTTCGTCGTACTGGGCGAGAACGTCGTCCAAGAGGACGGGCAGATTGTTTTCCTGTCGCAGTAATTTGGAAAGGGCCAGGCGCAGACTCAAATAGGCTTGGTCGGTCGTGCCCATACTCAAAAGGTCGGCTTGGCGCGAAGCAAAGTCGCCTTGTTCACAAACCGAAACGGTAAGGTCGGGTGAGATCGAAACGGCTTGATACCGACCGTTGGTCAAACGGTCGAACAAGCGTAAAGTTTCTTGTTCTAAAACGCCGCCGTATCCTTGGCGAAGTTCGGCAAAACTGTCGGTTAAAACCTTTTGCGCCAAGGCGGCATTTTCGTAAAACGCTTTTTGTTCGGCCAATTTTTCTTCGAGTTGTTCCAGTTGAGAACGAATGGTTTCGGGATTTTCAAGTCCTGTAAACCCGGTGCGAAGTTCGGTCAACACGGCCGAAAGGTCGGCGGCCAGTTGTTGTCCGCGCTCGCCGAGAAGTTCCAGTTTCTCGCGCGCGTTTTGGAAGGTTTGTTGGTCGGCCGTTTCGTTTCCGAGTTGTGCCAAGCGCTCGGCCGCCTGTTCGTAAGAAAGGTGACCAAGGTCATCACTTAAATATTTGAGTTTTAATTTGAGTTGTTTTTGCTCTTCAGCCAGTTGTTGGAGTTGGGGCAAACGGTCTTCAACCGCTTGGGCCGAATCGACCTTTTCGAGCCGCGAAAAGAGTTCCAAAAGCGCCGTTTCCTGTTCGTTCGCGGCGGCTTTGGCGTTTTCGAGGTTGGCTTTTCGTTCTTCGAGTTGTTGCCCTTTTTCGCGAAGAACCGCCTCGTCGGCGTTGCGCGCCGCAATCAAAAGAGCAATCTCGCGCTCGAAGTCGCTGACCTTGCCGCCCGCTTCGGCTTGGGCGGTTTTTTGTTCGGCCAGTTCCAACTGTAACGCCGCGCGTTCGCGTTCGGGACGAAGGGTGGCGTTTTTGTCGAGGGGTCGAAGAATAAAACTCAAAAGCAAGAGCACAAAACTTGCCGCACAACAACCCATCGCCGCAAGACCGGACACAAACCAAAGGCCGACGGCCGCGGCGAGCAAGACGGCGCCCAACAGCAAAAGCCAGGGGTGGAAAGGCTTTTTCTTGCCGCGGGCTTCTTCGCATTCTGTTGCGGCTTGTTGTTCGCGCTGTTCGGTTTCGGCCACAGCCTGACAAGCGCGTTGGTAGGAAATTTTCGTTTGTTCCAACTGCTCTTGCAGTTTCTTTAAGGTTTCCTCGCCGGCGGCGGTTTTGGATTCTTCCGCGCGGCGCAGTTCTTCGGCCAGGGTTTTACACTCTCGCGTTTTTTCATTCACGCGCTCGAGTTCACCGCGGTATTTCGAAAGGCAGAAATTGATTTTGCCGAGGAAGAGTTCGTCAAAGGGTTTGCCGTCCTCCAAAAGGGTGGCTTGTGCGCGCTGGTCGAGTTGATTTTTCAGGTCCAGATATTCGCGCAGTTTGGCCGCGTTTCGAAAATCCTGTTCGCGGTCAACCGTTTGTTTTACGTCTTCATACTGCTTTTTTACAGCGGTCAGTTCTTCTTTCAAAGAAAGGGAACGGGCCGTTAATTCTTCTTTGCGGCGGTTTTGGCGGTCGGTCTCGGCCAACGCGGTTTTTAGTTCCTCGAGTTGTTGGACCCCCTTGTCGTAAAGACCGACTTTTCGCGGCGACATAAGGCGCGTCTGCGCATTTTCCAACCGCCCGCAAACGGTTTGGAATGAAACGTCTTCTTCACCCGTGAGCGCCAGATTGGAAAGGCGGTTGTTGAGTTCGCCCTCGGCCTCGCTGTCGGCGGTAAAAGCGCCGCCCTGACCGATAAAAACGCTGCGCTCAAACGCGCCCGCGCCCATCGAGAAGAAACGGCTGCCGATATCGGGACCGACGCTTTCTGCGGTGCCAAGGTCCAGGTCGCGCAGCGTTACGCGGTCGGTCGCATCGCTTCCGCGGAATTCCCGTTCCAGACAGTAACGGTGCCCCTCGTGGGTAAAGGTGACACTTCCGCCCATCGCGCGGCCCGACCACGGCTGATACTTTTTGCGAAGCGTTCGCGCGGATTTACTCTTGTTGCCGTAAAACATCATGCGCAAAAAGTTCATCACGGTGGTTTTTCCGTCTTCGTTGTCGCCGTAGATCATCTGAAAACCGTCGCCAAGGTCTAACGTAAAGTTTTCAAGTTTTCCAAAGGCGCCGATATGTATTTTATTCAAAATCAAAGTCGTCGATCTCCCCTCTGAAAGCACGCAAGCCGAGTTGCAATGCGGCGCGAAGTTGTTCGCGGTCTTGCTCGGCGGCATTCGTGATGGCCGCCAACATCTTTCGCGTAAAAATCCCCTTCAGGCTTGCATCTTTGGATAAACTTTCCAAATCGGCTTCAACCTCGGTGCGGTTGAGTACCTTGGCAAAATACAGTTTCTCGTTGAGTCGCGCCGAAATTTCGGCGGTAGAGAAGTTCCATTCCTCGGGAAGAGCCCCCGAAAGGGTAATGCGGTAAAGGTTTTCGGCATAGTCTTCCCCATAGGTATCAGCCAATTGTTGGAGAATAACGTCGGTAAAAGCCGCGGGGGAACTGCAGACCGACAGGTCGACGTCGACCCGTTCGTGGCGGCGTTTCGACAAGGGGATAAAGGTTAGGTTCGCTTCATTTTTCCGAACAACGCCCAAATAAACGCCCTTTTCGCCCGTTTCGTCAAAGCCTTGTCCTTCGGGGCAACCGCAGTAGGCAAAGGAAGTGCCGCCGAGTTTTTCGATTTCGCTTCGCTTGTGAATGTGGCCCAGCGCCACGTAATCCATACCGCTTGTGCGGATAAATTCGGGTGTGATGGTGTTGTAATTGCCACCCATACTGCCCGCAAATTCGCCGTGCTGAACCATAATGTTCAGGGTGTCGTCATCTTCTACGGCAAGGGAAAAACGCTCTTGCCCCGAAAGGTACACTTCGGCAAACGAGCGGCCCCAGACGCGTGTGTGTAAGTCTTCAAAGGTCAACACCGTGTCGGTCTTGCCGAGCACGTGGACGTTCTCGGGCAATTCGCGGGTCACGAAAGGCGATTGCGCGTCCAAGGGGTCGTGGTTTCCCGCGGCAAAAACAATTTGCACGTCGGGGATACTCGAAAAACCTTCAAAAACGCGGTCGACCCATTCGCTTTCGATGGTGTTGCTGTCAAATAAATCACCTGCAATCAGTAGGAGGTCTACTTGATGGTCGCGCGCGGTCTCAAGAATGCGCTCAAAGGTTAAAAGGGTTTCAACGCGGCGCTTTTTGGCCGCTGTACCCAAAAACCGTTCGAGGGCGCCGATATGCAGATCCGCACAGTGCAGGATACGAACTTCTCTCATAGGGGAACCTCCCAATTTGGAATCTGTATCTCTATATTAACATTTTTTAATTATACAATCAAGAGTCAACAAAAAGGTTGCAAAAAAAGTGTTAATGTGGTATGATATTATGAAATATTATCTGTTGATTTGAGGTGTTTTTATGGCGGACAAACGAGCAATCGGTATTTTCGATTCGGGACTCGGGGGACTAACCGTAGCCAAGGAAATTATGCGCCTTTTGCCGCATGAGGATATCGTTTATTTCGGGGATACGGGCCGCGTTCCTTACGGCACTCGTAGCCGCGAGACCATTTGTAAATATGCCCGTCAGGATGAACGCTTTTTGTTGGGAAAGGACGTTAAATTGATCGTGGCGGCCTGCGGTACCGTTTCTTCGGTAGCGGTCGATTCGGCCAAGGAACTGCCCGTGCCGTTTATCGAAGTGGTTTCCCATTCGGTCGGGGCGGCGGTAGCGGCTACCAAAAACGGAAAGATCGGCGTGTTGGGCACGGCGGCCACCATTAAGATCGGCGCCCACCGCAAACAGATTTTAAGTCGGTTGCCCGAAGCGGTCGTCATTGAAAACAGCGCCACCCTTTTTGTGCCCTTGGTGGAAGAGGGTTGGTTCTCGGCCGAGGACGACGTTGTGTGTGAGACCGTTCGGCGTTACGTTCAGCCGATGATGGACGAAGGGGTCGACACCGTGATTCTCGGGTGTACCCATTTTCCGGTGTTGAGCGAAGCCATTCGCCGCGTGATGGGCGAGGGTGTTACCCTGATCAATATGGGTACGGCTTCGGCGGCGGCGGTTGCCGAACTGTTGAAGAAAAACGAAATGGAAAATGTCACAACCCATACGGCCGAACACCGTTTTTACGTCAGCGATAAGGCCGACTCGTTCCGCAAGATAGCCTCTTCTCTTTTGGGGGAAGAACTGGACGACGTTTTTGTAGAACAGGTGGATATTAACGGAATATGATGAAAGCGGCCATTTTTAAGATTTTAGGAACACAAACCATCGATTCCGACAGCGATACCGTTGAACTGGTCACGCGGGGGAAAATCGGGCGCAAAGGGGAAGAACTGCTTCTTTGCTACGAGGAGAACGAGGCCTCGGGTATGGCCGGGGCAAAAACCTATCTTCACGTTCGCTCGAACGGAACCTTGTCGGTCAAGCGCAGCGGCGCGGTCGAATCGAATTTAATCATTGAAAAAAACAAGAAAAACATCAGTTTCTACCCCGCACCGCAGGGCGCAATCGTTTTGGAGGTTTACGGGGAATCGGTGGAAAACGAACTGAACGAGCAGGGCGGTCGCCTGACGGCAACCTACACCCTCTCTTCCGAGGGGCAACTCGTCAGCCGAAACACCATTCAGATTGATGTTACCATACAGGAGGAAGAACCACTATGTCCGTTATCGTAGAAAAAGCCAGAGAACAGATTATTGCGGCGCTCAAATCGGCCGCAGGACAAGCCATGGCCGAGGGCGTTTTCCCGACCGTGGAATTGCCCGAATTTGTCGTTGAAGCACCGGCCGACCGCAGTCACGGTGACTATGCCGTCAACGCGGCAATGGTCTGGGCAAAACAACTGCGCCAGGCACCGCGCAATATTGCAACGGTCCTGACCGAAAAAGCCGACTTCAACGGAACCTACGTTGAGCGGTTTGAAATTGCCGGTCCCGGCTTTATCAACTTCTTCCTGTCGGCGCAGTATTACACCGATATTCTGCGCGATATTGCCCAAAAAGGCGCCGATTACGGCCGCAGTAACTTTGGCCAGGGAAAGCGCGTGCTGGTCGAGTTCGTTTCGGCCAACCCCACCGGTCCGATGCATATCGGTAACGCCCGTGGCGGTGCGTTGGGCGACTGTCTGGCCGCCGTTTTGGATATGGCCGGTTTCTATACCGAGCGCGAATTTTATATTAACGACGCGGGCAACCAGATTAATAAATTCGGCCTGTCGTTAGACCTTCGCTATCAACAACTTTATCGCGACGGCGTGGAAATGCCCGAGGATTCTTACCACGGCGAGGACATCATCGCCCACGCCAAGGCCTATGCAGAACAGTTTGGCGATTCCTTGATGGAAAAGACCGAGGAAGAGCGCCGCGCCGCGCTGGTGGCCTTCGCGTTGCCCAAAAATATTCAGGGACTCGAAGACGACCTCTTAAAATACCGTATTCAGTACGATACCTGGTTCCGCGAGAGTTCGCTGCACCAAAGCGGAGAAGCCGCGCGCATTGTCGAGCAGTTGAAGGCCAGCGGCCACACCTATGAGCAAGAGGGTGCCCTGTGGTTTCGCGCCACCGATTTTGGTTGCGATAAAGACTTTGTTCTCGTTCGTGCCAACGGGGTGCCGACCTATATCGTGCCCGATATCGCCTACCACTACAATAAGTTCGAAGTTCGCAAATTCGATAAAGCGATCGACATTCTCGGTGCCGACCACCACGGTTACGTGCCGCGCCTCAAGGCTGCGCTGACGGCTTTGGGTGTGGACGCCGAACGGTTGCACGTAGTACTCATGCAGATGGTCCGCCTTGTTCGCGACGGCCAAGTTATTAAGGCTTCCAAGCGTTCGGGCAAAGCCATAACGCTCGTAACCCTTCTCGAAGAAGTTCCCGTCGATGCGGCGCGCTTCTTCTTCAATCTGCGCGAACCCAACAGTCATTTCGACTTTGATTTAGACCTTGCGGTCAGCGAAAAGAACAGCAACCCCGTGCACTACGTTCAGTATGCCCACGCGCGTATTTGCAGCGTGATGCGCAACCTCGTCGAAGAGGGGGTAACCCTGCGCGAATGCACCGATGAAGAATTGGCAAGACTTTCTTCCCCGGCCGAGCGCGAATTGATTCTCTTGCTGGGCGGATTGACCGATGAGATCATCACCGCGGCCAAGACCTACGACCCGGCAAGATTGACCCACTACGTGGTTGAGGTGGCAACGCGGTTCCATAAGTTTTACGATGCCTGCCGCGTAAAGGGTGAGGACGAATCGCTCATGCAGGCGCGACTCAACCTCTGTGCGGCCACGGCGTCCGTTCTCAAGGGTGTTCTTTCTTCGATGAAGATTGAAGCCCCCGAAAAAATGTAAACTCGAGAGGAGTGTTCAGAATGCTTGAAAAAAGAAAACTGTCTATGTTGATGGACCTGTATGAACTCACGATGGCCAATGGTATTTTTGAGACCGAATGGCGCGATACGGTGGCATATTTCGATATGTTCTTCCGACGCATTCCCGACCAGGGCGGCTTTGCGCTGATGGGCGGCCTCGAGCAACTCATTTCGTATTTGAAAAACCTTCATTTTGAAGCCGACGATATCGAGTATCTGCGTTCGTTGGGCCTTTTTTCCGAAGAGTTTCTTGCGTACCTGAGCACCTTTGAATTCTGTTGCGACGTGTGGGCAGTGCCCGAGGGTACCGTCATTTTCCCCCAGGAACCGATCGTTACGGTGCGCGGTCCCGTTATTCAGGCGTTGTTGATTGAAACGATGGTTCTTCTGACCGTCAACCACCAGTCGCTCATTATGACCAAGGCCAACCGTATCGTCCGCGCGGCACAGGGTCGCCCCGTCCTGGAATTCGGTGCGCGCAGAGCCCAAGGGTACGACGCCGCCTACTTCGGCGCGCGTTCGGCCATTATCGGCGGTTGCGCCGGCACCTCGCTTGTCAAAGTGGGCAAAGATTTCGGCGTGAAAGCGTCGGGTACCATGGCGCACAGTTGGGTGCAGATGTTTGACGATGAATACCTCGCGTTCCGCACCTATGCCGAACAGTATCCCGATAGTTGCCTTTTGTTGGTCGATACTTATAACGTTCTGCGCTCGGGTATTCCCAATGCCATTCGCGTCTTCGACGAGGTCTTGAAACCGCGCGGTTGCCGCCCGCTCGGTGTTCGTATCGATAGCGGTGATATTACCTACCTTTCGAAAAAAGTCCGCAAAATGCTCGACGATGCCGGTTACCCCGATTGCAAAATCTGTGTTTCCAATTCGCTCGATGAATATCTCATTCGCGATATGATTTTCCAAGGCGCCAAGGTCGATACCTTCGGCGTGGGTGAGCGCCTCATCACCGCTTCGAGTGAAGCCGTGTTCGGCGGCGTTTATAAACTGTCGGCCGTGGAAAAGGACGGCGTTGTCACCCCGCGTATTAAAATCAGCGAAAACACCGAAAAGGTGACCTTGCCGGGCGTTAAGATTCCGTGGCGTTTTTACGACCGCAAGACCGGTAAGGCGATTGCCGACCTGATTACCCTCAACGACGAAACCATTGACGAATCGAAACCCTACGAACTCTTTAACCCGGTTTACACCTGGAAACGAAAGACCGTAACCGATTACCGCGTCCAAAAGTTACAGGCCAAGATTTTTGAAAAAGGAAAACTCGTTTACGAGTGCCCCACAATGGAAGAACTCTGCCGCCGCAGAGCCGAGCAGGTCGATTCTTTGTGGGATGAGGTTACGCGTTTTGAAAAGCCCCACGCCTACTACGTCGACCTTTCGCAAAAACTGTGGGACCAGCGCGAACAACTGCTCAATAAGATTTCTCAACAAGGAGAAGAAAAATGAAACGAATTTTAGCCGCGCTCTTGTGTGTAGCGCTTGTGGTGACCCTCTCTGCTTGCGGCCAAAAGGAGAAAAAGACGGAACACAGCGTTGACGTTGCCTATTACGCCAAACTCGGCCAACTGCCCGAAACCGATTATAAACTCGGAATGGAAATTGAACCGTTGAAGAAAACCCTTTCCGATAAGGCCGCGGCCGACGGGGAAGAGGGCTTCTTCGACGTGTCCGAAGGGGAAGAAACCGTTCGCCTTTCGACCGATATGTATACCTTCCATTACGAGAAACAACACGCCGATAAAGGAATCAGCGCCATCGTCTGCCTGGACGGCGGCTTTGGCTTTGAACAGAACACCGTTTCGATTACCGTAAAAGAAACGTTGGCCGATTACGAGGGCGATGAACACACGTCGACCGAGGGCGAAACCTTCTTTTTGCCCTTCGTTCAGAACTGTACGACCATTTCCTACACCTTTGGGGAATACCGCCTCAATTTCGTGTTCCAGGATAACGCCCTTTGCGGCATCGTGTTCTACGATCCGCGGGTCTGGACCCTGTAATTTTTCGCATTTTTAACACAACAAGGAGTTTTTTGTCACGATGACAACGGTGAATACAGAATTACGATATCTGCCGCTCATTGCGATGCGCGGCGTGGTGGCCTTTCCCGGCACCATTCTCACCTTTGATGCTGGGCGTGACCGTTCGGTAGCCGCGCTGGAAGCCGCAATGGCCGAAAATCAACGGGTGCTTTTGGTGGCGCAACGCGATATCGCGGTCGAAGAGCCCACCAAACGCGATTTGTATAAAATGGGTTGCGTTGCCGTAGTGCGGCAACTGCTGAAAATGCCCGACGGCTCGGTGAAAGTCATTGCCGAGGGTCGCGCGCGTGCCGAGTTGGTGACCTTAACGCAAAAGGATAAATACCTCTACGGCGGCTTTGTGCCCTGTTTTTCGAAACCCATTCATCAGCGCGAAGTTTATTTGGAAAGTATGATGCGCCGCATCAAAAATGAACTCGAACGCTACGCCCGCGTGGCTCAAGGCATTTCGCCCGAATTGGTATTGGCCGTGGCGAGTGAAGATAATCTGGAACTGCTTTGCGACCGCATTGCCGACGGGATTCCCGCGCCGTTTGATGATAAACAGTACATTTTAGAGCAACTCTCGCCCGTCAGCCGCGCCAAACTGTTGTTGACGCTGCTCAATAAAGAGCGCGAGATCGCACTTATCGATAACCGCATCGGGGAACAGACTCGCCAACAGATCGATGAAAACCAACGCGCGTTTTATTTGAAAGAACAGATGCGCGTGATTAGTGATGAACTGTATGGCGACGATTCGGCCGATGAGATTGACCGTTATTATGAACAGGTCGAAAAACTGGATGCCGACAAAAGTGTCAAAGACCGTATTCGTACCGAAATAACCCGTCTTTCCAAAATGCCTCAAGGGGCGCACGATAGTACCGTGTCGCGCAACTGGATCGATACCTGTCTTGCGCTTCCGTGGCGCAAACGAAGTCACACTTCGGTCGACCTGAAAAAGGCCGAAAAGATTTTAGACCGCGATTTTTACGGGATGAAAAAGGTCAAAGAGCGTATTCTCGAAATGCTTTCGGTCTATGCGCTCTCGCCCGATATCACGGGGCAGATTCTGTGCCTTGTGGGTCCGCCCGGTGTGGGAAAGACCTCGATCGGAAAAACCGTGGCCGAATGTATGGGCAGAAGTTACGCCCGCGTGGCCCTGGGCGGTCTTCACGATGAGGCCGAAATCCGCGGCCACCGTAAAACCTACGTCGGCGCGATGCCCGGCCGCATTATTTCGGCGGTCAAACAGTCGGGGAATAATAATCCGCTGTTGCTTCTCGATGAAATCGATAAGGTCAGCAGCGACTATCGCGGCGACCCCGCGGCGGCACTTCTTGAAGTGTTGGACCCCGAACAAAACTGTGGCTTCTGCGATAATTTTGTCGAAATTCCTTTTGATTTGAGCCACGTTGTCTTTTTGATGACAGCCAATAATCTGCAGAGTATTCCGGCGCCCTTGCTCGACCGTATGGAAGTCATCGAACTCGAAGGCTACACGCGTGAGGAAAAATTCCAGATTGCAAAGCGCCATTTGGTTGAAAAAGAACTCAAACGCCACGGTCTTACCAAAAAACAGTGTAAAATCACCGATGCCGCGCTGTACGGCGTGATCGATTCCTACACGCGTGAGGCGGGCGTTCGAAAACTCGAGCGCAATATCGCTTCTCTCTGCGCCAAAACGGCCAAACGAATTGCCGCGGGCGAAGTCGAGCGCGCCACCGTGAAAGAATCGGATTTGGAAAACCTTTTAGGGAAAAAGCGCTACCGCAAGGAGCAGATTCCCGCGCGCGATGAGGTCGGCCTCATCAACGGCCTGGCCTGGACCGCGGTCGGCGGTGAAATTATGCAGTTAGAGGTTGCGGCAATGCCGGGCAGCGGTAAAATTGAACTGACCGGTTCCTTGGGCGACGTGATGAAAGAATCGGCTATGGCGGCCGTGAGTTTCGTGCGCGCCAATGCCGACCGCTACGGCATCGACCCCGATTTTTATAAAACGTGCGATATTCATATCCACGCTACCGAAGCCGCCGTTCCAAAGGACGGTCCCTCGGCCGGCGTTACCATTACGACCGCCCTCATTTCGGCGCTCACCGGACGTGAAGTCAAGCGCGACGTGGCCATGACGGGCGAAGTGACTATTCGCGGCCGCGTTCTGCCGATTGGCGGACTGAAAGAAAAATCGATGGCGGCCTACCGTGGCGGTGTCAAGACCGTCTTTATCCCCAAGGAAAACGAACCCGATATCGACGAGGTCGATGAAACGGTGCGTAAGGGACTCAAATTTGTTCCCGTTTCCTACGTGGGCGAAATTATTGAGAGCGCCTTGGATGCGCCGATGGGGAATCGATGATGAACTATCAACAGGTAACTTTTGAAAAAGCGTTCGGCACCGCCGAACAACTCACCGCGTCCGACCTGCCCGAAATCTGCTTTGCGGGGCGGTCAAACGTCGGGAAATCTTCGCTCATTAACCGCGTGCTCGGGCGAAAATCTCTGGCGCGCGTGAGCAGTAAACCCGGAAAGACGGTGACCGTGAATTTTTACCGTCTGCCCGAACTGCGGCTTGTCGACCTGCCGGGCTACGGCTACGCCAAGGTGCCCTTTGCCGAACGGGACCGCTGGTCGGATTTGATGGAAACCTATTTTAGAAGCGGCCGCGATATCCGAATGGCTTTCCAACTCGTGGATATGCGCCACCCGGCCACCGACTTCGACCGCGTAATGCTCGATTTTATGTGGCAGATGGAAATTCCGTATACGGTGGTGCTCACCAAATGCGACAAACTCAATAAATCCGAGTTTGCCGCGCGGCTTTCGGCCATTCGCGAAGAACTCGGCGAATTGGTCGAGGGGGTCCGTATCATTCCGTTTTCGGCTCTCAAAGGCGACGGGGTAGAAGAGATCCGCACCGTGATTGAAGAAGCGGTTTTATAAGATGTTTGACGGGAATTTACCGCAGCGAAAACGGGCGAGATTAAAGGATTTTGATTACAACCAAAGCGGCGCGTATTTTATTACGCTTTGTACCCGTGATCATCAAAACATCTTGGGGAAAATCGTACGGGACGGCGCCCTTGTACGGGACGGCGCCCTCGACGTCCCGCATAACGCCCAAATCTCTCCCCGCATTGCCTTATCACCAACGGGCGAAATTGTCGAAAAATATATTTTATCGACCAATAAAATTCCAGAAATAACGGTTGACAAATATGTTATAATGCCAAATCATGTTCATTTAATCTTGTCAATCAACAATAAAAACGGGACGTCGAAGGCGCCGTCCCGTACGAATAATTTGTTGTCGCATTCAATTTCAACGTTAAAACGGTTTGTCAATAATGAAATCGGGCATAATATTTTTCATCGTTCCTTTTACGACCACGTTATCCGCAATCACGAGGATTATTTAAGAATCTGCGAATATATGGACAACAATCCGCAAAAATGGAAGTTGCAACAAGAAAGCCAAGACCGATAGGCCTTGGCTTTCTTGTTTTTTGGATCCCGTACGGGACGGCGCTCTTGTACGGGACGGCGCCCTCGACGTCCCGCGTATCGCCCTCATCGCCTCCAAATTCCTCTTCATCAATTCATCCAAAAATCTTTGTCAAAAATAACAAAAATTTAACCGATTTTTTTCGGAAAAGGCATTGACTTCTATTTGGAAAATTTGTATAATACAAATACTAGGGGTATTGTCCCTCTGTTTTGTGCTACCCATTTTTGAAAAGGATTAATTTCGCGCAAAACATTTTCAAGCGCCCCCGTTCGTGGCGGCCTTGTAGTTTTTATATATAGACTATCAAAAAGGAGAGATTTTTAGCATGAGAAAAATGAGAAAAATCACAGCGCAGATTGTTTGCATTTTACTCTTATTGCAAACGGTCTTCATCCCCGGTTTGTTCACCTTCTCTGCTTCGGCCGCGGCTGTGGCCGAAACCGAGTATTCTCTTTCTGAATATATGAAAGAGATTAGAGAAGAGTTTTATCAGTTACCGGATGGAACGGGTAAAATCAACGACGTTGTTACGTCGTCCCCGTGGAGTTTCCAGTACCGCGAGGTTACGGATGTATTGCCCACGTCAAACATGGAAATCGATATGGTTTCTACCAAGGCGTGGACGCACTTTACACCCACCGGATATTCGTGGTCAGACGGCTCATCTTACAATGCAGGTAGTCTGCCCGGCACGGGTTCCACGTACAATACAACGTATATGACCGGTTTCCAATTAGGAAAAGGTTTGCTCCAAGTCGGTTGCTTTACGTTGCCGCAAAACCCTAACGATCCGGATCATTGGATGACGGTCAATCCCTACCGCACCGCCACCATGTCGACCGAAATGGGTATTGCCTTTATGGCGCCCTACACCGGCACCTACACCTTCGTTACCGGAAGCGGCGATAACGAGTGGTGGAAGCCGGTTCTTGGTGATGGCAACGGAAACGGTCAGCCGGACAACAACGGTACGCACGTCAATCTCGGTGTTCGCATTACCGTGAATAATCAGTTGGTGTGGAATGACTTCGCTGGCGGCATTTCCACCACCAGAGCCTACAATTATTTTACGGATGAAAGCTACGCCGCGATGCCCAACAACAAAACCTTCCAATTAAAGGCGGGCGACCTGTTGCGTGTGGAATTCGTTTCTTTTGATGAAGATGGATACAAGTGGTACCGTTCCATTTACAGCAACTTCAAGATGGAACTGACCACGCCCGGAGAAGATTCGATTGTTACAAGTTATCCGCTTACGGATTATACCGATGCGGTTTTCGATGTCCGAAAGTGGGTATCCGGCGATGATGCGAACGGTCATAAATACGATATGAAGAACGAACCGATTTCCTCGTCCCCGTGGCGCGTTGTACATAAAAATGGGGAAAACGGCAGTTGGACCGAAGTGCGCCCCGGTGTGGATGAAAATTACTTAAAGGAATTCCGTGAGACCGACCGAACGCACTACGTCACGCCGGCAAGTTATAATCCGACGTCCTGGCCAAACTTTGGCTTTAGGGATAAGGAAGCGGGAGATAAGGCAATCAACATTATCGCGCCTTATCGGGATGGTGGTGTTTACCACGAAATGGGTTATCAGTTTACGGCCGGTGCCACCGGTAAATACCATTTGGGTAACCTGAGTTACGATGATATCCGATCGGTCACCGAGTGTAACTATTTCCGCCCGCTTTATGAGACCAATCCCCATAGGGCCGAGGTCAAAAACCTTACCTTCGGACTTCGCGTGACGATTAACGGAACCAGCGTTTACGACGTTGAATTTGATCGGAATCACCCCGCGATCGTTCCCGAGTTGGATATGCAACTGAAAAACGGAGACGTTGTCCGTCTGGAATTCCGTTCTCTTACAATCGGTGGTTATGCCCAATATGGTCGTATCAGCGGTTCGGTGAGAATGGATTATGTAGAGCCCAGCGTTTACGGCGACTATGAAACGCTCTACAAGTTTACCGACTACGAGAAAGAGTTGGAAGCCCACCGTTTTGCCGAACTCGGCAGCGCTACGGGTGACCTGAACTTCAACTCGGATTTCGTTACCACCACACCCTGGTCGGTACAGCAAAAGGAAACCGAAAATGCCGGTTGGGTGGATTATCCTCCCCAGAGCGTTTCGATCCACGAGCACGATACCAGCATCGTCTACGTGAACGATGATACCAACGGTTCTTTGGATTACCCGCTCTTTGCCTATATCAAGCCGCTGACCGGTGAAACCTTCGCGGTCGATTATCACAGCTTGATTGCACCGACGAACGTTAAAATTAACAATAAAACGCTAACGCACCAGATGGCATATTGCTTCACCGCACCCGAATCGGGTACCTACGGCTTTGGTCCCTCGGTCGGTGACGAACAGTTTGCGATGTACGACCTAAAGACAACCCAGCAGTGTGGTGTGCGCATTACGGTCAACAATATGCAGTATTGGCCGAACACGCACTATACCGGTGCCGTATCCGGCAACTGGGCCGTTATTACAAAAGACGCCCCGGTAGACATTCCCAAACTGATGAACGTTGGTCTGCAAAAGGGCGACGTACTTCGTGTGGAATTTGCGGCCCTCTCGGAGGCAGAGTTTGCCTATTATAACCGTATTTGCGGCACGGTAGAGGTTGCCTTAAGAGAAAAAGACTTCTCGGGCGACAGCGCAAAGAACTTTGAAATTTACAGCCACTTTGCCGATATTCAGCAGTCCTTTAAGCAGGGCACACAAATCTTGTCCTCTTCGCCGTGGTCGATACAGTCCAAAATCATGACCAAGGCTGCCGGTGCAGATACGTTCAGCACGTCACAGGATTGGTATCGTTTCGGAACGAATTATCATTTTGCCGACAAAACCACTTATTACGTTACCGACCAAAACGCAGCTGGCGGTGTTTACTATCCCGGCTTTAACTTCGTTTATCCGGATGATTTTGAAGCCGACCGAAATGACGTTCGTTGGGCGGCCGTTTCGCCGATTCGTGCAAATGATAACGGAACGATAACGCGAACCGACGTGGCCTACGTCTTTACCGCCCCGGTTGACGGTGAATATGAACTGAAACCCGCAAACGCCGACAAAATGCAAAACTCCACACCGAAGAATAAATTTGCGCAGCACGAAGCATACGGCGAGAACGAAAAGTCCGGTGTGCGCATTACAGTCAACGGCCGCATCATCTGGAACGGCGGAAGCGACGCCACGCGGGACAGCGAGGGATTTGCCCTGTTTGGCGCCCAAGAAAACGGTATCGTCATTCCGACGCTCAATTCCATTGGTCTTAAGAAGGATGACGTTCTGCGCATCGAGTTCACCAACCATGGTTTGGGCCGTGTTTACCAGAGCCGTATCTACGGTCTGGCTGACGTTGCGCTGAAGACCCCGAACACCTCGAACGTCTATAGTTCGGTTAATTATTCCAATTCGTTGGCAAGTAACTATTCGAAGAATGGAACCGATGCGGCAACTGCTGCCACACACAACACCATGCTGGTGGCTTCCAGTGGCTCGGCCTGGTCGGCCGCCTGGTACGGTCTGCAGAATTTGGAAGATGCATACACCGGCACCAAGTATACGGGTGCCACCAAAACCTGGAATGAGTTTACGCATCTTTCTACCGACGGTTGGGGTATTTATGCCCAAAAAACAACGGATTCGGAATACCCTGCTATTCGTGCTGAAAGCAGCGAATATATCTGCTTGTATACGAACGCGGATACCGAAAAGGTAGCCCACGTCTTTACAGCACCCAAATCCGGTATCTACACCTTTGATTCGCACAAGGAAGAGGAAAATGACCTTTATTGGAATACTTTGAGTCGAATTTCTCATTTCATTGCGAAAGATAACGATGCGGATATTCGTATCGTGAAGGACGGCGTAACCCTGTGGCCTACCGCCGGTGGATGGTATCACCTGAGCAAAGATGCAGCTGTCGATATTGAGCCCATCTACAACATCGCAATGGAAAAGGGCGACACCTTGCGCGTAGAAGTTCGCAGCGAGGCGAATGCCACCGTCTGGGGCGCTCCCAAAATGACCTGGACCGGGAACGTCACCGTTCAGAACGCACCGCTCAAAAATTACGATGCGTTAAAGACTTCTTTTGACGCAACTGCCAAAGCGGATGCGAATGACGTGCTTCATACAGGCACCAATGCTGTCTTCAACAATGTTCCGATCGACACGGATGCTCGTTTCAGCCTTTGGGGCGCAACCAAGGACGGCACCGTGAACATCAAGTTTGCCGGTAAGTATCAACTGGCACTCGGCAACGGAACCTACAAACTGACCAGTCTGAATGATAAGTCGGTTGAAATCGACTTTGATGAGCCGATGCTCGGCTTCGACGGTCGCTATGACCTCGCAATCAGCGCGGCCAAGATTATGAACGGTTCTACGAGAATCGGCACACGCTACACCGTTCTCCTCAACGGTGAGGAAAAACGTTTCGACGTTGCCGATACCACGACCGCAGCCACGACCATCGAGATTCAAAACAGTGGCAAAACAGCACTGACCTTTAAGAATGCGCCGATAACGGTTCATCAGTCGCAGGGTAACAATATCGAAGCTTTGAATCTCGGTATTAACGCTGACACGTTGGACAGAACCGCTACCGCCTATCCGCAAGGAAAATTCTGGACGGTAAAGGAAACGGATTACGGTTCGGCCCTCGGCCTTTTGGATAAACAGCTCAACCGTTACATCCGCGCATACGAGACCCTCACCAGTCCCTGTGGAACCGGTGTGTTCGATGATTTCACCTTCACGACCAAGATGTATATCGGTGACCTGGAACGTGGAACCGGTAACTGGTGGTACGGCGGCGAAATTGTGGTCCGCGAGGAATTGCAGATCGGTTTCCACCGCAACAATATATCCATTTACGCCGGTGCCGACGAACACGCCAACATTTTCCCCTATTCCACCATTTCGGTCGCGAATCTTGGCTACACCCACGATGAGTGGCAGAATAAGTGGCACGATGTCCGCGTAGCCTGTATGGATGACGGCTTTGTCGTCTATCTCGACGGTCGCGAAGTCTACTACTACGACGGCATTACCTACCGCGTAAACGGTAACGTTATGGGTGAAGTTCCGGGCGCTGAAAAGTACGTCAACCACAAGGTCGGTAAGATTTATCTGCGTTCTGAATCGGGTAACGCACTCTTTGCTCAGAACACGCTGATTGCCGACACCACCCCGAACACCGAGGTTTCCAGCCGTCCCACGGACTCTTCTGTCAACAAGCCTTCGGCAGGTTCTGAAATTCACGATAACGTATTTGAAAATGCGCAGGTATCCGGCACCGTAGACTTGGGCCTGTTCGGTTGGGCAAACTCCAACTGGAAGGCAGAATACCGCAACACCGCTTCCGATATGAAGTGGACGGCCGGAAAACTGATGGAAAATGCGGCGAATTTCTATCCGCAAGAGGCCACGGCAGACCAAACGGTCAACGGCGGATCTTGGGCAGACGAAAACGTCCTCTGGCCCGGTGTTGAGATTGGCGCCGGTGTTAAACTGCACGCACGCAAGACCGATACAGCCGATGCAGACGAGCGCGCGGCAGTAACGTTTACGGTACCTGCATTGAGCACCTACAGCATCACCTGCCCGATCATTGAGTCGAGGAATGCTACCAACTACATGGTAGTAACCCTTAACGGCAAACAAATCTGGCCTGCCAACGGCGAACCGTATGTTGGCACAGACACCAGTCAATACACCGAATTCGAAGAGTTGGTTCTGGAACTCGACAAAAACGACGTTGTCCGTTTCGAGGGCTGGTCGGATGGTTCCAGTGCAAATGCTTATTTGATGCTGGCTCCGAGCATCAAGCTTGTAGCCGATCTCGCATACGATTACTACGGCACCAGCGTTTCGCTGATCCAGCCTTACGGCACCGCTGCCGATGCTTCCCTGGGTCTGAATATGTACTACACGGTGAAAGGCAATGCAAACACCGAACTTTATTATTCAGATTATAACGGCGATACCAACGAGCAGTTGGCGCCAACACCCGTCAAACAGACTGAGGATGAAACGACCTATAAGTATCAGTTGCCGTTGACGGCTACGCGCATGAGTGAGAAGTTTAAGTTCTACTATGTGCAGGATGGCAAGAAGGTTGCAATGGTAACCACCTCGATTGAAGACTATGCTTACAAGATTCTCGAGGAAGACTCCACATGGGCTTATTGGTCTGTAGGTGAAAATTATGACGAGGACCTGGTAAACGATCCTTATGACACCAGAACGGTGAAAACGGGTGAGCATGAAAGCGGCAAGTACCCCGTTTCCTTAAAGGCTACACTGGCTGCAATGCTCGAGTACGGCCGAATCGCACAGATCTACTACCGCGTGAACAGTACCTGTACGCATCCCGGTTGGGACATTTGTCCCGGTGACAAGGGCTTGGATGAAAACGGTATTCCGTATCACCACGGTGATTATCCGACCGACCGTTTGGAAGAATTTATCAGTTACGATACCCAGAAGATCAGCAGAGATTATCACGATTCGATTGCGGAATTGAGAGAGAATCTGCACGTATGGTCGCAGGAAGGCAACCAGTACATTGGTACAGCACCCAAGGATGGCGCTAATAACTATGAAGTTCTTGGCGATACGCCGAAGGGTGACGATACAAACCCCATCTACCTCTACGGTACCAGTTTGGTGCTCACTTCCAATATTTCCTTGAAGGTTTACCTTAAAGGCGATTGGACCGGTAATGAAACAGTTTTGGTTACATCTGCTAATGAGAACGTGCGTTGCAACATCGATAGTGATCCAAAACCGTACAGCGGCAATATCAAGTCAATCACCATCAGCGGTCTTTCGGTTGCCGATCTGGATGCAAGATTCACCATTATAGTTATGGGTCCCGGTGGGGTAAAATCGAGAGAAATCAAAGTCAGCCCGATGGGTTACATCAGCCGCGTACTCGACACGTATAACTACGATGGAGAAGAGGGTACGGGCGGCCACGGCGTCAGCAACAACCTGCGTGACCTGTTACTGCGCTTGACCGACTTCCACATCAAGTCCAAACGTTACTTCGAGGTCTGGCAGAAGATCAGTAGTTACGAGACCGCTCAGGCTGCAATAGCTGCGGCAGAGGCTTAAGGAGGTTTAGGGTAATGGAGAAAAAAGAATATTTACAACCCGATCTCTCGGTTTGTGAGTTGACGACACAAGACGTTATTACCATTAGCCGTCCTCACTGGGGTGAAGAAGGCGAATTGCCGATCTTCTAATCAACAGTAAATCGACCGCCAACGTGAAAATGCGCGTTGGCGGTCTTTCTTGTTGTATGGGTATTGATATATTGTAGGGAACAGCCTATGTGCCGTTCCGCATAAACAAAACCCAAACGGACAGTCTTATCTTTTGAACAATCCCCGTTCAAATTTTCAAGTCTTTTTTGTCGAATGAAAAAATTTATCTGCCGTTTATTCACCCCTCTTTACGGGAATAATTTTACCGAAAGAGGGTGGCGAAACGTATGTATCAAAAGGTCAGTATTTGCGGGGTAGATACGTCGAAATTACCGGTCTTGAAAGAGGCCGAAAAGGAACGGTTGCTGCACGCCGTGCGTGAAGGAAATGCTGCCGCGCGCGAGCAACTGATCAGCGGAAATTTGCGCCTGGTTTTGAGCGTGATTCAGCGGTTCACGGGGCGCGGCGAAAATCTGGATGATTTGTTTCAGGTGGGGTGTATCGGGCTCATTAAATCGATTGATAACTTTGATGTTTCACAAAACGTTCGGTTTTCAACCTACGCCGTTCCGATGATTATCGGGGAAATTCGCCGCTATCTTCGGGACAATAACGCTATTCGGGTCAGCCGTTCGATTAAGGACACGGCCTACCGCGCGATGCAGGCCAAGGAAAAACTGATGCGTACTTCGCAGAAAGAACCCACCGTCAGCGAGATTGCAAAAGAACTCGGCATTCCGCGCGAAGAGGTGGTGGTAGCGTTGGAAAGCGTGGTGGAACCAATTTCGCTCTTTGACCCCGTTTATTCCGACGGCGGCGACACCATCTACGTGCTTGACCAGATTGGCGACCGAAACGACGATAAAAACTGGCTCGATGAAATTGCACTGAAAGAGGCTATTAAACAGTTGTCGTTGCGCGAAAAATCGATTCTGACCCTTCGCTTTTTGAAGGGCAAGACCCAAATGGAGGTTTCGGAAGAAATCGGCATTTCCCAGGCGCAGGTCTCCCGCCTTGAAAAAGCGGCGCTCAAAAAGATTAAGAATTAAATTTATTTGTAGGGGCGCGGACAGTCGGGGACGCCTGTCCCTACAAAAAACCATATCAACATCTCGTAGGGAACGGCCTTTTGTGCCGTTCCTTTTTTCGTACAAATGCCGTCTTGCGAAAAGAAAGGAATTGTGGTATATTAAAAGGGAATAGAAGCAATCAAGGAGGGGACTGTTTTGACCAGAGAACAACGCAGAAAGGCCATTCGCCGAAGACGAATCTTTTTGGCGGGTTGTGCCCTTGTGCTGGCGCTACTTATCGGCCTGATTGTCTGGGTCATTTCGGCGCTCACGGGGTCGGACGAAAACACGCCGTCGAAAAAAGAGGATTCCACTTCCCAAACCTCCCCAAAAGAGGAAGAAGAGGAAAAGGTACGTCTGGTTTCATCGGCAACGGTCATCAATACGGGCGATATTCTCATTCACAACCCCGTACTCAACGGCGCAAAATCGGGCGACACCTACGATTTTTCGGCCTTTTTCCCGAATGTAAAATCCTATCTCCAAAAGGCCGATTTAGCGGTCATCAACCTTGAAGTCACGCTGGGCGGAACCCAGGCCGGGTCTTATAAAGGCTATCCCGCTTTCAACACGCCCGACGTTTTGGTGGACGAGCTGCTCGCTGCGGGCTTCGATCTGGCGCTGACGGCCAACAACCACAGTTACGACACGGGGCTTTTCGGAATGAAGCGCACCGTTCAGGTCTTAAAAGAAAAGGGAATGGCCTACGTCGGCACGCGCGCGAGCACCGACGAGCCGACCTTCCTCATACAGGACGTTAACGGCGTGAAGATCGGTATGGCTTGCTATACCTACGAAAACGTGTCTTCCACACCGGGCAGAAAATCGCTCAACGGCAACCTTGTCGCCGTCGAGGGCGGCCCCTTGGTCAACTCCTTTAACTACGATAATATCGATGCCTTTTATACCGAAGCGAAAAGCGTGATTGAAGCGATGGAAAAAGGCGGCGCCGATGCGGTGGTCTTCTATATGCATTGGGGCAACGAATATAAATTAAAAGAAAACACCTGGCAACAAACGATGGCGCAACAACTTTGTAATATGGGGGTCGACGTCATTGTCGGCAGTCATCCCCACGTGTTGGAACCGATCTCGCTTCTTCACGCCGAGGGCGGGGAACACAAAACCGTTTGCCTTTACTCAATGGGCAACAGTATCTCCAATCAGCGCCGCGAGGAACTCGGCAGTTTGAGCCCCAACGGCTACACCGAGGACGGCGTGCTTTTCTCCTACACCTTTGACCGCTACAGCGACGGCACCACGGTACTTTCCGCTGTTGATGCGATTCCGACCTGGGTCCACAAATACCGCGGCGGTGCGGGGTGGCAGTATCAGATGATACCGCTCGAAAACCCGAACGATGGCAGCGCTAAGTTTGGCCTTAGCGGAACGGCGGCGCAAAAATCGGCCGCTTCGTATGAACACACCAAGGGGATTTTGGGTGCGGGTCTTCGCGAATGCCAGACCTTCCTCGGGCAAACACCGCGTTTCCCCGAAGAAACACCCGCAACACCTTGACAAAACGTGTAAAATTGCTATAATAATTATGATATATTTTTAATTTTCAGGGGGTATATATATGTCCATTTTAGTAACAGGCGGCGCCGGTTATATCGGTAGCCATACTTGTGTGGAAATGCTCAACGCAGGGTACGACGTTGTGGTTGTCGACAACCTCGACAATTCCTGCAGCGAATCGCTCAACCGCGTGGAGAAAATCACGGGAAAAAAGGTTCGTTTTTATGAGAAAGACCTGCGCGACCGCGAGGCTTTGCGCCAGATCTTCCGCGAGAACGAGATTGAAGCGGTTATTCATTTTGCCGGCTTAAAGGCGGTTGGCGAGTCGGTACAGAAGCCGATTCTCTACTATTCCAACAACCTCGAGAGCACTCTCACGCTGGTTGAAACGATGACCGAGTTTAACGTCAAGAAGATCGTATTCTCGTCTTCGGCCACCGTTTACGGTGTTGCCACCGAAATGCCGCTGAAAGAGGGTATGCCCACGGGCGCGATCAACCCCTATGGCAGAACCAAACTCTTTATCGAGGAAATTTTCCGCGATCTGTACGTTTCGGATAAAGATTGGTCGATTGCCCTGTTGCGCTACTTCAACCCCATCGGTGCGCACAAGAGCGGCCTGATCGGCGAAAATCCCAAGGGAATTCCGAATAACTTAATGCCCTATATTTCGCAGGTTGCCGTTGGCAAACTGAAAGAACTGCACGTTTTCGGTGACGATTACGACACCGTGGACGGCACGGGTGTGCGCGATTATATCCACGTTGTCGACCTGGCTTTGGGTCACGTCAAGGCGGTGGAATGGTCGCTCAAATCCAAGGGTTGCGAGGAGATCAACCTCGGCACCGGTAACGGCACGAGCGTTCTGCAGTTGAGAGACGCTTTTGTAAAGGCTTCGGGTATTGACGTTCCGTACGTTGTCGATCCGCGCCGTCCGGGCGACTTGGGTGAAGTTTATGCCGATGCTTCCAAGGCGTTGAATCTTCTTGGTTGGAAGACCGAGCGCGACATTGAAGAAATGTGTGAAGACACCTGGCGTTGGCAGAAAAACAATCCCAACGGCTTTGAAGAATAAGAAAACAAACGCCGCTGCCCGATTGGGCGGCGGCCCTTTATCCGCCTGTGGCGCAGCTGGATAACGCAGCAGATTCCGATTCTGAAGAACGGGGGTTCGAATCCCTTCGGGCGGGCCAATTATTAAGGGGCAGTATCGAAAGATACTGCCCCTTAATAATTTTTTTAGATAACGAAGGGATTCGAACAAGGGCGGTTTGCCGAAGGCAAATTGCAACCTTTCGGGGAACGGTTGCAAAGCCCGTGGGCAACGAGCGGCAGCGAGGCGAAAGTGCACGGCAGTGCGCGGAAAAAATCCCTTCGGATGCTTTGCTTCGCAAAGCGTTGATTATAAATAACATTTATGTTATAATCTAAATAATAAAACGGAATTTAAAGGATTACCGATATTTATGTTACAACACCCCATTCCACCTTTGTATGACGAAAACGCGAAAGTGCTTATTCTCGGCAGTTTTCCATCCGTGAAATCACGTGAGCAGATGTTTTTTTACGGTCATCCGCAGAATAGATTTTGGAAGGTGATTTCTGCCGTTATGGATGTTCATACACCGGAGTCTATCGAAGAAAAAAGAAACTTTTTATATACAAAACACATTGCCTTGTGGGATGTGATCGCTTCTTGTGATATTACCGGCAGTTCGGACAGTTCCATTAAAAATGTTGTTGCAAATGACCTTTCGGAAATTTTAAAGAAAGCGAATATTAAACAGATTTTCGTTAATGGCAAAACGGCCGAAAAATATTACAATCAATATATCCGTGACACCATCGGAAGAAATGCGGTTTGCCTGCCGTCAACCTCGCCTGCGAATGCCGGTTGGAATTTGGATAGGCTTATTGAGGCGTGGAAAACCGTTAAAACGTATATGGATTAGAATCTTAAATGTAAAAAATGATTTTAAGGGGGGCGAAGCAAGTGTCCAACATTACCTTTTTATATTCGTGGAGCAGTGATAACACAACGGCCTGGTCGGGCACCCCGAACGGTCTGTTGAGTGCGCTCAAAAAAAGGGCGGATATACGGACTTTACAGGTGGCATCTTGTCCGAAAACGCGCATCGGCGCCGCCGCGCGGTCCCTTTTGAGCCCGAAAAAAGAATACCGCACCGCGCGAAAAATTCTAAATGTTGACAGCGCGCAACACCCAAACGACCGTTATCTTTGTTTTGGGGAATATCGGTCCCAAGCGACGGGGCAGACCTATTGCTATCAGGATCTATCGGTCGATTTTCTGTACCGACAGTTGCGGAAAGAAGACGGAGGATACGCCTATTTATCGGCCTTTGAGCGGATTTTGTTCGGCTGGAGTCTTGGCGCCAAAAGAAAGAACGCCCGAAAGTTTTATCGGGATTGCGGCGGCGTGTTCACAATGTCCGAGTGGCTCCGAGAAGACCTGATTCAAAACACGGGACTTTCGCCCGATAAGGTTCACTACGTTGGCGGCGGTTGCTCGTTGGACCCCGCGCTAATCGACGATTCTTTTAAGTGCGGCAACAAATTTTTGTTTGTCGGAAAAAGTTGGGAACGAAAAAACGGCGACCTGGTTGTGGCTGCGTTCCAAGAACTTCAAAAGCGCGTTCATAAAAAGAATATCGAACTTTATATCGCGGGACCGACCAAGGCCCCGAAAAGTATCAAAGGACAACAGGGGATCACCTTTTTGGGAAACCTTTCCCAACGCGAATTGGCTGATTGGTACAATGCCTGCGACTATTTTGTTATGCCCTCGAATTTCGAGGCGTACGGTCTGGTCTTTTTAGAGGCGTTGACCTTCGGATTGCCTTGTATCGGGAAAAACTGTTTTGCAATGCCCGAGTTTATCAAGAGCGGCAAAAACGGATATTTGATCGAAAAGAACGATGCCGCTCAACTTGCCGACGCGATGGAAAAACTCTTGCAAAACGGCGAAAAAATGGCCCAAGCGTTGAAAAATGAACGCGCGCATTATCGCGAAACCTATTCCTGGGACCGCGTAGCCGAGCGGATTCTTTCGGTTTTGAACCCATAAAAAAAGACGGACAGTGAAAACTGTCCGTCTTTTTTGATGAAAACCTATAAATTGTCGGTATCAAAAATTTCCTCAAAAGAAACTTTTAAGATTTTTTTCAACAGGATAATTTCATCGGGATATAAATGCCTTTGTCCAACCTCAATTTTGGCAAGGGCGCTTCTTGTGATATCGCACCCCTCGATTTGAAGTCTTGCCGAGAGCATTTCCTGTGTTAACTTTGCTTGTTCTCTTAATCTTCTGATATTTTGTCCGATTATTTTTTCTGTTTCAATATTCATGTCAAAACCCTCTTTGCACTTATTTAAGAACAAAAGCCTTGACATTATTATATGTGGATGATATAATTTCTTTGCACCTATACAAGTGCAAAAAAATCAGAAAGAGGGAAGAAAATGATTTGCAAAAAATGCGGAAAAGAAGTAGAGGAGGGCGCAAAGGTGTGCGCCAACTGCGGAAAGGTTCTCAAGAAAAAACCTTTGTATAAGAAATGGTGGTTTTGGGTTGTAGTTGGTGTTGTTGTAATTGCTGTAGCCACTTCGGGTGGTGGAGATGATACCGCAACAAATGGGGATAATCCCAAACAGGAGTCCACCTCAAGTAAGGTAGAAGCAACTGTTTATGAAAAAACAGATCTCCAAACGATGATGGATGACTTGAAGGCAAACGCATTAAAGGCCGAGAAAACTTATCAGAATAAAAACGTTGAAATCGTGGGAAATATCACGAATTTTGATAGTGACGGCGATTACATTTCCATTGAACCGGTGAATGCGGATGAATGGAATTTTGAAACGGTAATGTGCAAGATCAAAAATGATGATCAGTTGAATTATTTATTGGAAAAGAATACCGGGGACACGGTAACCATCAAAGGTAAGGTTACATCGGTTGGTGAGGTTTTAGGATATACTGTAAAAATTGAAGAGGTTTCGTAATAAAAAAGAAGACTCGTCTGTGACGAGTCTTCTTTTTTATTATTCTTCGCTGAAATTGTCCTTGTCTACACCGCACAGGGGGCAGACAAAATCTTCGGGAAGGTCCTCGAACTTGGTGCCGGGTGCAATGCCGTACTCGGGTGCGCCCTCGGCTTCGTCATAGGTCCAACCGCAAACGTTACATACATACTTTTTCATAAGGATTACCTCCGATTTTATTTTACAAGCTCATCGGCTAACGACGAGAGTTGTTGTTTGTTTTCTTCGCTCATCGCCGAAAGAATTTTTACCGGCGTTTCGCAAAGGGTAAGGTTCACGCTCTTTTCCAGCATTCCTTTCATCACCTTGGCGGCGTTGGGGGCCCAACTGCCGTTTTCGATAAAGGCCACCGTGCGGTTCTTGAAACCGCGCTCGGTCAGATGATCGATAAACGAACGCATATAGGGGAAAATATCGTTGTTGTAGGTGGTGGTGGCAAGAACGAGTTTCGAATAACGGAACGCATCTTCCACAACCTCGGCCATATCGCTTCGCGCCAGGTCGTTGACCACAACCTTCTTTGCGCCTTTTTGCAACAATTCTTCTGCCAAGAATTCCACCGCTTTTTTAGTATGCCCGTAAACCGACGTATATGCAATCATGACGCCTTCTTCTTCGGGGGTGTAACTCGACCACACGTCATATAGGTTTACATAATACCCGATATTTTCTTTCAGAATGGGACCGTGCAACGGGCAGATGATTTCAAGATCCAACGCCGCCGCTTTTTTGAGAACGGCTTGTACCTGCGCACCGTATTTACCGACGATGCCAAAGTAATACCGCCGCGCTTCACAGGCCCAGTCTTCTTCCGCATCAAGCGCGCCGAACTTGCCGAACCCGTCGGCCGAGAAGAGCACCTTGTCGGTGCGGTCGTAGGTCATCAGCACCTCGGGCCAGTGTACCATCGGGGCGGTGATGAATTGAAGCGTATGTTGACCGAGCGTGAGCGTATCACCCTCGCCGACAACCATTCTTCGCCCGTCAAAATCGGTACCGAAGAAGTTTTTGCACATCGTAAAGGCTTTGCTCGACGCCACAATGGTGGACGCGGGATACTTTTCGGCAAACCGGAGAATGTTGGCCGAATGGTCGGGTTCCATGTGCGAAACGATGAGATAATCGGGCGTTTTGCCGCCGAGTAAAGTTTCAATGTTTGCAAACCATTCCGCGCCGAACGCTCGATCCACCGTGTCGAGAACAGCCGTTTTTTCGTCCAGAATCGCGTAGGAGTTGTAGGCCATACCGTTAGGAACAATGTATTGACCTTCAAACAGGTCGATTTGGTGGTCGTTGACACCAATATAGCGAATATCTTTTGTTATCATCATAGGTCACCTCTTGTTTCGCTATTATATTAACATAGATAAAGGGGAATTTCAATCAAGAATTTTTGGCAAGTGCCAAGTAAATCACGAGGAAACCTACTGAATTTATGAGGCTTCTTCATAAAAGTGCCTCGTTTGATTATATTAATAGTGAAGCGGCAAACAAAAGGAGAAAACCGAATGAATATTTTTGACGTTTTAGCCCTGGTAGGGGGCCTTAGTTTATTCCTGTTTGGTATGAACGTGATGGGCGACGCGTTGGAACGTCGCGCAGGGGGGAGTCTCAAAAAAATCCTCGCCCGTCTGACAAAAAATAAGATCGTAGGCTTTTTAACCGGTCTTGGGGTTACGGCTGTTATTCAGAGTTCTTCGGCCACCACCGTTATGGTCGTTGGTTTTGTCAACTCGGGAATTATGACGCTCAAACAATCCATTGGGGTCATTATGGGTGCCAACATCGGCACGACCGTTACGGCCTGGATATTAAGTTTGGGCGGCATTTCCAGTGACAATCTCTTTATGCAACTGCTAAAGCCCACTTCTTTTACGCCGGTTCTGGCGCTTGTGGGTACCGCTCTTTTGATGTTTGCCAAATCGAGCAAGAGAAAGGATACGGGTACCATTCTGTTGGGTTTTACAACCTTGATGTTCGGTATGGATGCTATGTCCGATGCCGTTTCCGGCTTGGCCGAGGTGGAGGCGTTCCGAAACCTCTTCCTGCTCTTCAAAAACCCGGTTCTCGGCGTGTTGGTCGGCGCGATATTGACGGCGGTCATTCAGTCGAGTTCGGCTTCGGTCGGTATTCTGCAGGCACTGTCCTCTACGGGGCAGGTATCCTATGCGGCCGTGATTCCGATTATTATGGGCCAGAATATCGGCACGTGTGTCACGGCGCTTCTTTCTTCGTTCGGCACCAATAAAAACGCCAAACGCGCCGCCGTGGTTCACCTTTCCTTTAACGTGATTGGCACGGTTGCATGGTTGACGATCTTTAGTTTGATTTCGTATCTTTTGAAACCCGCTTTCTTGGATACGGCGGCTTCCTATTTCGGCATTGCCGTGGCGCACTCGGTCTTTAACGTGTTGTGTACGGCGCTTCTGTTGCCGATGTCTTCGCTCTTGGAAAAACTGGCGATTAAACTCGTTCCCGAAAGTAAAGAAAAGGACGAGGATATTATGTTGGACGAGCGTTTGCTGGTCACCCCGCCGGTTGCACTTGAACGTTGTAACGAGTTGGTTCGCGAAATGGCCGAGTTTTCGATTACCGCCTTTAAGAATAGTCTGAATATGATTGAAAAATACGATCCCGCCTCGGCCGAGGAAATTCGTAAAAGCGAAACCAAGGCCGACCGTTACGAGGACGTTCTGGGCACCTATCTTGTTAAGTTGAGCCGTAATCAAATCAGTGACGCGGATAGCGCCGAGGTTTCCAAACTCTTAAAGGCAATCGGGGATTTTGAACGTATTTCCGACCACAGTATTAACGTTCTCGAATCGGTGGAGGAACTGCGCGAAAAGGGTGTCGTGTTTACGGAATCGGGCAAAAAGGAACTCGCTGTTCTCTGTTCGGCCGTATCCGAAGTTTTAACTCTTTCTTATAAAGCGTTTGTTGAAAACGATCGGGCGGCGGCCGAACAGGTCGAACCGCTCGAACAGGTGATTGATGGACTTCGCGCACAGTTGCGTGACGCGCACATCAAGCGTATGCAACAGGGCGAATGCTCGATCGAGGTCGGTTTCGTGTGGGCAGACCTCTTGACCAATCTGGAAAGAACGGCCGACCATTGTTCAAACCTGGCGGTTTGCGTGATGGATGCGATGGAAAACAATATGAATATTCACCAGTCCTTGCGCAACATCAAAAAGGGCGACCTTTTCGAGCAAAAGTTTTTACACTACGCAGAAAAATATGCACTTTAATGAAAAAAGCGTTATCCAAACGGATAACGCTTTTTGTTATTGGTCTTGGTTTTTGTCGTAGGGGATATAGCGTACTTTGCGCTTTTTACGCCGTCCGGCGTTGAGGTAGATGACCGACGCGATAAAGACGAGTACGGCCACGCCGAGCAAAAGATAAACGATCTTCATATAAGAGGACGAGAAGATGCGCTTTACCGAACGAAGAATAACGAGCAGTTGGCTGACTTCAACGTCGTTCCCCGCTACCAGGTCCACCGTGCCCAAGGTCTGTTCGGCGTAGATGATGTCGGCCGTGCCGAGTACCGTTCCTTTTTTAATCGGTGCGTCGACCGATTCGCCCTTCAACTTCGGCACGATTTTTATGGTCGAGGTGTCGGCTTCGTTGGGTAGCACCGAAACAAATCCGTCCTTAATGTAAAGCGGAACGAAATCGGTGTCCAACGAGAGTTCCACCGGCATTTCGCAAACGGGGTTGTTGGCATCGGCCACTTCTTTGAACGAGAAGTTGTTAAAAGCCCATTTGAAAAGTTCCTTGCTTTGAATAAACTCCACGCGTTTTCCGAGGTTATACGGACAGTTCATCACAATGCAGATGTAACGGTAGCCGTTGTAGGAGGCGGTACTTACAAGGCAACGCCCCGCCTGGTTGGTAAAACCGGTTTTTACGCCGTGGGCGTAGGTGTAAAAATAATTGGTGGTGTTGTCCTGTAAAAAGTTGGTGGTCGAAAGGGTGCGCTCGGCCGATTTGTTGGTGGCCGGCATTTTGTAGCGGCTGCTTTCACACACCGTCTTAAACAGTTCGTTTTTGAGCGCGTGGCAGGTGAGCGTGTAGGTATCGCGCACGGTGGTGTAGGTTTCCTCGTCGTGAAGACCTACGGGGTTGCCGTAGTGGGTGTTGGTCAGTCCCAATTCTTTTGCGCGGGCGTTCATCTGCGCCACAAAGGCATCGACACTGCCGCCGTACTGAATGGCGCCCAGGTAGGTGCAGTCGGCGTAAGAGGGCATTAAAATGAGGTAAATGAGGTCTTGTCCCGTGAACTGTTCGCCGACCTTAATGTTGGAAACGGCAAGCCCCGTTCCCGTAACGTAGCGGTCGATGTCTTCGGTCATGGTCAGTACCGCATCGGGCCGAAAATCGGGGTGTTCCAAAATGAGCAGCGCCGTCATAATCTTGGTAATCGAAGCGGGGTAGACCTTGTCGTCAATATTTTTGGTGTACAGAAATTCGCCCGTGTCCAAGGAGGCGACCACGGCCGCTTTGGCCGAAACATCAATCCCCGTGGGTTCGTAGGCGCCCACTGTCAGCACCGAACTCAAAAGAAGCAGGCACAAAAGAAGCGACAGGATTTTTTTTACCATAGCAATTTCTCCGTTCGCGTGATATAATACAGATATATTATACAGGAAATCTTGACAAATTAAAAGTCTTAAAATATAATTTTTTAAGAAAAGGGGGTGTTTCAGGTTGATTTACGTCACAGGGGATATGCACGGCGATTTACAACGGCTTTACAGCCGCGATTTTCGTCGGCTCAAAAAGGGCGACGTTTTGCTGGTTTGCGGCGATTTCGGATACATATTTGACGGCGGAAAAACCGAAAAACAGGTCATCAAGTTTTTTGCCGAGCGTAAATTCGTGACCGCTTTTGTCGACGGAACGCACGACAATCTGGAACGCATCTCCCGCGGCCGAACCACCGTTTGGAAAGGCGGCCTGGTACACCGTATCAAGGGCAATCTGCTGCACCTGATGCGCGGTCAGATTTTTGAGATTGAGGGAAACCGCATTTTCACCTTTGGCGGTGGCGAGAGCGTCGACAAAGACATGCGCGTCGACTTTGGCAACTGGTGGCGCGAAGAAGAACCGACGCCGCAGGAAATGGCCGAAGGGGCCAAACGGTTGGATGAAGTCAACTGCCGGGTCGATTATATCATCACCTATGAGCCGCCCGCCCTTGTAAAAAGCGCGATGTTACTGCGCCGCGGCGACCCCGATCAGATCAATAAACTCAACGGTTATCTGGAGGAAATCGGTCGCGCTTGCAGTTTCAAACATTGGTATTTCGGCTGTCTGCACGAGGACCGCGTGATTACCGAACGGCACACCTGTGTTTTTGAAAAAATTCTGCCCTTAGGGGAAGAGGTTGCTGTTCAACCGCCCACCCGCGCAAAATTGGATATTTTCGCAAAAAAATAACACCCGAAGTCTTTTCGGGTGTTTTCTTTTTATAAGAGATGACACAAAAGTATCGGCAACAAAATTGCGGGGAAGAGGTCCATCACCTTAATTTTTGTCAGCTTCAACATATTGAGCGCCAGGGCTACGATGAGCAGCGACCCTGTGGCCGAAAGGTGTAGAATAATATCTTCGGTCAAAATGGGTTCCACCACGCCGGCCAGCAAGGTAAGACCGCCCTCGATCACGAGAACGGGCAACACCGCCAGGACAACGCCGACCCCCAGTGAGGAGGCGAGTGCGGCCGAGGAAACCAAATCGAGCATAGATTTTGCATACAAGGTGGAATGGTCGCCCGAAACGCCGGCGTTGATGGAACCGACCACCGTCATCGCACCCACGCAGAAGAGCAACGTTGCCGAAACGAAGCCTTCGGCTACCGTGTTTTCGCCGCCGTTTTTGGTTAAAAGGCCTTCGACTTTTTTGCCCAGCGCGTTGATGCCGTCGTCCAGGTGGCAGAGCGTTCCGAGTGCGGCACCCAACGCCATGGAAAGAATGACCACCATGGGGCGAACGGGTTTGCCGATGATACCGTCAAGACCGATATACAACACGCAAAGTGCCAGAGCGTTCATCAGCGCGTTTTTGATTTTTTCGGGAAACGTTCGGCGCAACGCCAAGCCAAAAAGGGAACCGATAAGCACCAAAATGACGTTGACAACCGCGCCGCTTGTCAGAATGCGGACCATAAGAAAACCTCTTTTTTGAAAGATAG
The DNA here is from genome assembly GCA_045545515.1 of Acutalibacteraceae bacterium. Taxonomy (GTDB): domain Bacteria; phylum Bacillota; class Clostridia; order Oscillospirales; family Acutalibacteraceae; genus UBA737. The sequence continues at coordinate 67,070 of JAZQBA010000016.1, read as the reverse complement.
AAGCATTATACTCTTTTTTGGTGTGAAATGCAAGGAACTTTCCGCCAAAAAGTCTTGAATATATAAAAGAATTATAGTATAATTAACAGTGTTTATAAATTGTTCACCAAAACATAGAAAAATTATTTTATGATAATGGGTAACAACTATACAGGAGGAATGAACATGATTGAAGTGCGTGGATTGAGCAAGCGTTACGGCACCTACTTGGCGGTCGATAACGTTTCCTTTTCCATTGATAAAGGGGAGATTGTTGGTTTTCTGGGACCGAACGGTGCCGGTAAATCAACCATTATGAATATCCTGACCGGGTATCTTTCCCTCACCCAAGGAAAGGTAGAGGTTGACGGGTTTGACGTTGTTGAGTACCCCGAACAGGCCAAACGCCGTATCGGCTATCTGCCCGAAATTCCGCCCTTGTACGTGGATATGAAGGTACGCGAGTACTTAAACTTTATTTACGATTTGAAAAAGGTCAAGTTCCCCAAAAAGGCGCACATTGACGAAATTGTCCGTCTGGTGAAAATCGATGGCGTTCAGAACCGCCTCATTAAAAATCTTTCCAAAGGTTACCGCCAGCGTGTCGGCTTTGCACAGGCGCTCATCGGCAACCCCGACGTTCTGATCCTCGACGAGCCGACGGTAGGTTTGGACCCCAATCAGATCATTGAAATTCGAAATCTTATTGCCAAACTCGGCAAAAACCATACCATTATCCTGTCTTCCCACATTCTTTCGGAAATTCAGGCGGTCTGCAAACGCGTCATCATTATCAACCGCGGTCAGATCATTGCCGATGATACGCCCGAACAGTTGTCGGACAAACTTTCGCAAGACCATTCGTTGATGGTTCGCGTTACGGGAGACGAAGAGGATATGATGGCGGCGCTTCGCAGCGTAAAGGGTGTTGCCCGCGTGGCTTCGCTGGGTAGCAAAGAGAGCGGCACTTGCGATTTCCACATCGTACCGCAGGACGGCGCCGACGTTCGCGAGGGTATCTTCAAGCGCGTGACCGACCGCAATCGTGTACTGCTTTCGATGGCCGATAACGCTCTGTCGTTGGAACAGGTCTTCCTGCGTCTGACGAGTGCGGCCGATAACGACGAGGCGCGCCGTATGTTGGGTCTGGAAGAAACGGCAGAGGAACCCGCCGAGGAAATTACCGAGGAAAACAATCCTTTGTCGGAAGTTACTCTTGAAGTGCCCGAAGTTCAAACCGAGGAGGAGAACGCAGAATGAGTGCTATTTTCAAACGCGAATTCAAGGCCTATTTCACAACGCCGGTCGGCTTTGTAATTTTGGCTATTTACTATTTCTTTTTGGGTCTTTATTTTTCGATGACTTATAGTTACGGTTCCCCCGACGTGGCCTCAATCGTTACGGCTATGTCGTCGGTCGTGATGTTCACCATCCCTGCACTCACGATGCGCCTGATGAGTGAGGATCGCCGCCAAAAGGTGGACCAGGCGTTGTTGACCGCTCCCGTTCGTCTTTCGGGAATCGTGCTCGGCAAGTTCTTTGCCGCTCTGGCGGTGTTCGCTATCGGCTTTGCGCCGACCGTGATTTTTGAAATCATTGTGATGACCTACGTAAAGGTCAACGTGTTAGCCTATTTGTATACCCTGTTCGGTATGCTCTTGTTGGGCGGCGCCATGATTGCCATCGGCACCTTTATTTCTTCCCTGACCGAGAGTTCGTTCATTTCGGCCTTCCTGTCGATAGTCGTAAACATTCTGGTGCTTTATATGTCCAGCCTGGCTTCGACCGTGAAGATCACCTGGATCGCCAAGATCCTCGAGAAAGCTTCCTTTATTACCGCTTTTGAAAGTTTTGGCAGTGAAATGTTCTCGATTGCCGACATTGTTTACTTTGTCAGCATTATTGTCGCCTTCCTCTTCCTGTCGGTTCGTTCGCTGGAAAAGAGAAGATGGGCTTAACTTGTTGGAAGGAGGCAGAAGAAGATGAAAGAAAACAAGAAGATAACGAAGTTTTTAGAACTTTTCAAATCGAAAAAATTGCGCAATCAGGCTCTTTTCAAAAAGGGCGGCTTCTCCATTGCGCTGACGGCCATTGTTTTGGCCGGGATCATTCTTTTCAACTGGTTGGTCTTAACATTGGGCGAGCGGTTCCATTTGGAATTCGATATGTCTGCGCAGAAGGTCAACACCATCAGCGAAGAGAACCTCGATTACATTAAAGATATTGAAGACGTGGTTGAAATTACGGTTTGCGCCGATGAAAAGACCTACGCTTCGTATATGGATTATTACGGTCAGAGTTTTTATAATGCAACCAGCCCCAACGCAGTTCAGTATTATCAGCAGACTGTAAATCTTGTCAACAAATACGCTTCGTATAACGACAACATTAAGGTGCAGTTCGTTGACCCGCAGTCGACCGAGTTCAACAAGGTCAGCACCGAGTATGCCAACGACGAGTTGGCCTATGGCGATATTATCGTCGCTTCGGAAGACGGTCAGCGTCACAAGCGAATCGGCTATGAAGATATCTATATTCTCGGTGACGAGAGCGGTTACGCCGCCATGGGCTACGGCACCTACACGGTGGACGGCAACAACATCGAATCGCGTTTGACGAGTGCGATGGTTTACGTCGTGAGCGGCGAGACCAAAAAGGCTGTTGTGCTCACGGGTCACTCGGCCAACGACGTTACCAAGAATTACGTTGAACTCTTGAAGAGCAACAACTACGAGGTCGATACCAACAGCGATTCGGTCATCACCGAAATTTCTTCGGAGTATGATCTCGTTGTTTTAGCGGCCCCCACGGTCGATTTCATCGGCAGTGAGCTGGATGCCATTTCGGAATTCTTGGATAATAAGGGCCAGATGGGCAAAGGTATGTTGTTCTTTGCCGACGCTTTCTCGCCCGCCGTTCCGAACCTGTACGCCTTCCTGTCGGAATGGGGTATCGAGGTGGAAGACGGTGTGCTCTTTGAAACCAATACGAAGAATATTATGGAGGACCCGACCGTGATGGGTATCTACCCGTCGGACGAGGATATGACCCAGGGCATGACCTTCTGCATCACGGGCGCCAACGTTCCGATGAAAGAGGGCAAACCGGTGGAAGCCATCGTTTCGGTCACCCCGATTATGACGACCCCGGACAGTGTTGTCAAAGCTCCCGTTGGTGTTACGGCCGAATGGAATGACTACACGGATTCGGACAAGGAAACCTACCTGGGTGTCGTACAGGCCAAGTGCGAAGATTACAACGACAAAAACGAGAAGATCAGCAGTTACGTGATTGCCTTCTCGAGTGCCGAATATATCAATTCCCAGTGGATGGAATATGCGCAGTTAGCGAATAAAGATATCACCCTTAAAGCGGCCGATCGCGCCGCCGCGGTGGAGGATAACGGCATCAGTTTCATTTCCAAGACCATTACCGATGAAAGCTTTGCTGATTCGGTAACCGAGTCGGGAACCGTTTGGATGCGTGCCATCTTTATGTTTGTGTTGCCGATTCTGATGGTTCTTGCCGGAATTTATATCTTTATCAGGAGAAAGAACGCCTAATGAGTGAAGAAAAGGAAAACTTGCAACAACCGGTGGAGGAAGAGACGGTTTACGAGGACGAATACGCTTCGTTTGAAACCATCTTTGCCGACCCTGCCGCGCATAAGGATACCGCGCCGAAAAACAACGGCAAAAAGCGCCTGATTGCCCTTTTGTCGGGGCTTTTGGCGGTCGCTGTTTTGGTCGGCGGCACCTTGGCGGTCATTCATTTTATCCCCGAATTACAGGATGAAACCAAGACCCCTGCTTTTGAAAATATCACCGTTTTGTCGCGTAAGACCGACGGTATTTCGGCCGTTTCGGTCAAGAATGCCGAAGGCACCGTGAAATTCTTACCCACCAGGGAAGAAACGGCCGCTACGGCTTCTTCCGAGGCAACGGTAACGACGACCTGGAGTGTCGATGGAATTGAAGCCGAAAAGACCGATTCCGATAAGATTTCGGCCATTGTCGATGCGGCAACCACCATCAACGCTACCCGTAAAATCGATACCAAATCGGCCGCCGATTGCGGTCTCGATGCCCCGAAATACGAGGTCACCGTTCAGGATGCCCAAGAGGGGGATTATACCGTTCTGGTCGGTGCCGATTCGCCCGATAATTCGGGAACTTACCTGAAACTTTCTACCGACGAGACCATTTATCTCGTGGATCAATCGGCCGTTTCGGCGTTTGATTTCAAATTGCTCGACCTGGCGGATACAACGGCCATTGCCGGCCTTCAAATCCGCGAAGAAATGCCCGACTACGTTTCGGACGGAAAACTCATCGGTTTTGAAAAACTGACCATTTCGGGCAAAAACTTCCCGAAACCGGTGGTTATGGAAATGAATAAAGAGGGGGAAGTTGCCTCTATCTTCTCGTTCAAGATCACTTCGCCCGTTGAGCGCCTTGCCGAAAACGTGGAAGGCGTGTTCGAACTCTTCTCGACGGGACTTACGGTTGCCGGCGCCTATTCCTACGACGTGACCGATGCTTCCCTGGCGGCTGTGGGGCTCGACAACCCCGATTTGGTACTCGATATGTTGGTGGGCAGCCACCGCAGAATTTATCGTATCGCCCGCGTGGATGAAGAGTTCTGCGCCGTGGTTACCAACGAAAGCAAGATGATTTACAAGGTTTCGAACACCTTCTTGCCCTTCCTTGATTATACGGCCGAAAGTTTCTACACCAAGTACGTTTATATGCGTTCCATTAAGGAACTCTCGAATATGACGATTACGACGGCGGCCGGTGAAAAGTACAGTTTCGATATCGTTTACCACGAAATGAACGAGGACGGAAAAGAGTATCATATCACCTGTGACGGAAAAGAAATCACGACCGAATATTTCCAGACCTTCTATCAGGAATTTGTGGGTCTGAACGCGGCCGACTTCAACACCGAAAAGGTTTCGGGTACGCCCGATGCCACCATCACGCTGACCTACTCGGCCGATGGTTCCAAGTCGAACATCACCTTTACCAAAAACGGTGAGACTCGCTATCAATTCGCGACCGATGGCGAGATTGGGGGCCACGTTGCCTCCTCGGCTTACGTGAAGTTCTTGCGTTACGCCAAACAGGTCGCTCAAAATCAGAAAATTAAATAAAATTCAGAACGGGACTGCCAACAACAGTCCCGTTTTCTGAATGGGCGTGCCGCTTCGGGGAATACTGATAAAAAACCTCGGAGGCGAAACGCGTGACCCAAAAATTTCGTGCGGCGGCGGTCGACCTTTTGTATTACGTGGTCGGTTGCGTTCTCAATGCAGTTGCCGTCAGCCTGTTTATTGTTCCCAATGAAATCACCCCCGGCGGCGTTACGGGTGTTGCCACCATTTTACACCGTCTGTTTTTGCTGCCGAGCGGACTTATGGTCTTACTGCTCAACATTCCGATTCTATTTTTTGGAATGCGGCGCTTTGGGGCGATGTTTATTGCCAAAACCGCGGTGGTCACGCTGTTGTTTTCGGTCGCGCTCGACGTGAGCGAGGCCCTACTGCCGCCCGTTTCGACCGACCGTTTTCTCTCGGCCGTGTTTGGCGGATTGATGATGGGGACAGGATTGGGACTTGTGATGTTACGCGGGGCTACTACGGGTGGCGTGGATATTCTCGCGAAACTTTTGGCCGACCGTTTTCGCCATCTTACGGTGGGGCGGCTGATCCTCTTGATGGACGCGGTGGTGATTACCCTGGCGGCACTGGTCTACCGCAACGTCGAGAGTGCGCTTTATTCGGTCGTTTCGCTTTATGCTTCGTCCAACCTGATGGATAAAATTTTGTACGGTGGCGACCGGGGAAAACTTATTTATATTATCGGCAACCGCTCGCGTGAAATTTGCGCGGCGGTGGGCAGTCGCCTCGGACGCGGAGTGACGACCCTGGAAGCCAAGGGCGGATATACCGGTAAAAGCCGAACGCTTATTTTATGTACCGTTCGCCGTCACGAGGTGGCGGCCGTTCATAGCATTGTCAAAGAATGTGACCCTGCCGCGTTTATCGTGGTGGCCGACGTCGGCGAGATTATCGGCGAGGGGTTCAAATCACAGGGATAAAAGGAGAATGTTTATGCAAACCGTTCGTTTTATCAAACTAAAAGAGGGGGCTAAAAAGCCGACCTACGGAAGCGTCGGCGCGGCCGGTGCCGACCTTTGCGCCTGCCTTTCGGAAGAAAGCGTTACCCTGCAACCGGGGGAGACGCGGCTGATTCCAACGGGAATCGCGGTTGAAATTCCCGAGGGATTGGTAGGGCTCATCTATGCGCGAAGCGGCATTTCGGTCAAACGCGGTCTGGCGCCTGCCAACAAGGTTGGTGTGATTGATTGCGATTACCGTGGTGAACTGTTGGTCGCGCTTTACAATCAATCGAAAAGACACCAAACGGTCGAAAACGGCGAGCGCATTGCGCAGTTTGTCCTGACCCCCTACATAACGGCCGATTTTGTCGAGGCCGATTCGTTGGACGATACGACCCGCGGTGCGGGCGGCTTCGGCTCGACGGGGAAAAAATAGAAACAAAAAACCCAAGGTCGTCAGACCTTGGGTTTTTATCATATTAAAGGGAATTACTTATTCAGTGCCTCGTTAACGGCAACGGCACAAGCAACAGTCATACCAACCATCGGGTTGTTACCGGCACCGATCAGACCCATCATCTCAACGTGAGCGGGAACCGAGGAGGAACCGGCAAACTGAGCATCCGAGTGCATACGGCCCATGGTATCGGTCATACCGTAGGAAGCGGGACCGGCAGCCATGTTGTCGGGATGCAGGGTACGTCCGGTACCGCCGCCCGAAGCGACCGAGAAATACTGTTTGCCCTGCTCGATGCATTCCTTCTTGTAGGTACCTGCAACAGGATGCTGGAAGCGGGTCGGGTTGGTCGAGTTACCGGTGATGGAAACGTCAACACCCTCTTTGTGCATGATGGCAACGCCTTCGCGAACGTCATCGGCACCGTAGCAGCGAACCTTGGCGCGCTCGCCGTTCGAATAAGCGGTTTCGTTGACGATCTTGAGTTCGCCCGTGAAGTAATCGAACTGGGTCTGAACGTAGGTGAAACCGTTGATACGGGAAATGATCTGTGCAGCGTCTTTGCCCAGACCGTTCAGGATTACGCGCAACGGCTCTTTACGAGCCTTGTTGGCGCTGCGGGCCAAACCGATAGCACCTTCTGCGGCGGCAAAGGATTCGTGACCGGCCAAGAATGCGAAGCACTTGGTTTCGTCACGCAACAACATAGCGCCCAGGTTTCCGTGACCGAGGCCAACCTTGCGGTCGTCGGCAACCGAACCGGGGATACAGAAAGCCTGCAGGCCAAGGCCGATCTTCTCGGCGGCTTCGGCAGCGCTCTTTACCTGATCTTTCAGGGCAATGGCGCAACCGACAACGTAGGCCCAAGCGGCGTTCTCAAAGCAGATGGGCTGAATGCCTTTGACGATGTTGTAAGCGTCAACGCCTGCTTTATCGCAAATGTCTTTGGCTTCCTCAATGGAGGAAATACCGTGTTTTTGGAGCTCAGCATTGATCTGAGCAATTCTTCTCTCATAACTTTCAAATAAAGCCATTCTCGTTTTCCTCCTGTCTTATTCTGCGCGCGGGTCGAGCAGTTTTGCCGCATCGTCAACACGGCCGTACTGACCACTGGCTTTTTCAAGGGCTTCGTTGGCGTCCATACCCTTTTTGATCATATCCATCATCTTGCCCAGATGTACGAACTTGTAACCGATAATGGTTTCGTTCTCGTCTACGGCGATGTGGGTGATGTAACCCTCGGCCAATTCGAGGTAACGGGGGCCCTTTAACTTGGTAGCATAGGTGGTACCGGTCTGGGAACGAAGACCTTTACCTAAGTCTTCCAAGCCGGCGCCGATCGGCAGACCGTTTTCCGAGAAAGCAGTCTGGGTGCGGCCGTAAACGATCTGCAAGAACAGCTCGCGCATAGCGGTGTTGATCGCGTCGCAAACCAGGTCGGTGTTGAGCGCTTCCAACAGGGTCTTGCCGACCAGAATTTCAGAAGCCATCGCGGCCGAGTGGGTCATACCCGAGCAGCCCAGGGTTTCGACCAAAGCCTCTTCGATAACGCCTTCTTTAACGTTTAAGGTGAGTTTGCAGGCGCCCTGTTGCGGTGCGCACCAGCCAACACCGTGGGTCAAACCGGAAATATCTTTAACTTCCTTGACCTGAACCCATTTGCCCTCCTCCGGAATGGGGGCGGGACCGTGATATGCACCCTTGGCGAGGGGACACATATTTTCTACTTCGCTTGAATAGTTCATAGATGTACTCCTTTCAGAATTTCGGCCGTGCTTGACAAAAACCGACCAATTTACTCCATTATATCACAAACGCCAAAAAAAACAAGACACTTTTTAATGTATTATAATATATATATTCTCAAAATCATATAGTTGTATGGGCGACCAGACAAGCGCCGCGTCTGTGAGCGGCGATATGGTATTTGTAGGGTCGGGCGCCTTCGACCGACCGATTACGACGCGGACTACAACAAAACCGTGTTGACAAACCGTAGGGGACGGCCTGCGTGCCGTTCCGTAAAGCCGCATTCTGTGCCTCCCTCCGGGAGGGAGGGGGACCGTTTGCGGTGGAGGGAGAGATTACGACGCGGACAGTCCGGAGGCCTGTCCCTACAACAAAACCGTGTTGATACACCGTAGGGGCAAGCGGTACGACGTTGCCCAGACCCCTTTGCCCTTCGGGCACTTCCCCTATGAGGGGAATCACCTCGACTGCCCGTTTATCGATGCACCCTAAAAACGGACGGACTCTGTAGGTGTTCGCCCGTATCGTTGTGTTTGACCCTTGCCAAAAACGGACAAATATATTATAATGTGTATACTGGAGGGATTCTTGTGTTCAAAGAAGTTTCGCGCAAAGAATTAACGGAAGATTGGATCGGCAACATTGCCGAGGAATGGATGCTTATTTCCGCCGGAAATGAGCAGGGATATAATATGATGACGGCCTCGTGGGGCTTCGTCGGAGAAGTCTGGGGGAGTGATGCGGTAACCGTTCTCGTCCGTCCCCAACGTTATACCATGAAGTTTCTGGAAGGAAACGACACCTTTACTTTGAGTTTCTATGGGGACAACCGCGCGGTGCACAGCGTTTGCGGCTCGAAATCGGGGCGCGATACCGACAAGGCGGCCGAGGCGGGGTTAACCCCTGTTTTTGCCGAAGATACGGTGTATTTTGAAGAGGCGCGACTGGTGCTCAAATGCCGAAAAGTGTATCTCGATAAACTTCGTCCCGAAAACTGTTTGGACGAAGAAATTCTCGAAAAATGGTACCCCGAAAAGGACTACCACAACCTGATTATCGGAAAAATTGAACGGATATGGGTAAAATCCTAAAAATCGTCATATTGAATAGATAATTTTTTGTGTGATTGTGCAATTTTTCTCTTGCAATTTGACGAATGGGATGTTATAATAAAGCAAACCGTGTAATATCGGTATAGAAGTCCCGTTTTCGGGTATCGAAAAATTATTTGGCGAAAGCCGGTTAGGAGAATTTCAAATGACAAAAGCAAAGAAAATTCTTGCGCTTGTTATGGCCGTTGTAATGTGCCTGTCCGTTATGGTCGGTACGTTGTCTGTAAGCGCAGCCACCCCCGGTACCATCACTGTGGGTACTACTACTGTTGACGAGGGTGCAACCTCCGCAACGGTTACGGTAACGATTGCCGGAGCAGCTTTTTCTGCCGGCGAAATCAAAATGACCTATGATTCTAAACTGCCCGTTCCCACGGTTGCTTCTGCACTGCAGGTCACTGCCGACACCGAAACTGCCGGTAAGGTAAATGTGGTTGTTGAATCCGGTGCTTCCACCGCCGGCAACGTTGATTCGGGTAGCTTTACGCTGACCTTTGCAGGCATCGAAGCTTTGACTGCCGGTGATTATGCAATCAGCGTTGACAGCAGCGAGTTCGGCGACTACGACGAGAACGACGTTCTCTTCGACGCTGTTGCCGGTAAGATCACTGTTGTTGCAAAGCCGAGCCACACCTGTGAGTATACTGCTACTGTTACCAAGCAGCCCACCAGAACGGAAAAGGGTGTTATGACCTACACTTGTGAGTGTGGCGATTCCTACACCGAGGATATTGCCATCCCCACCAAGTTGACCGATAAGGCTTTCTCCTCTCAGTTGCTGTACTTGGATACCACGGTTGGTACTCGTATTTCGGTTAAGTCGGGCGCAACCGGCGGTGTTATTCCCAACGGTTACAGCGATTACATCATCGAAATCAAATATCAGTACTATGGTAGTGGTTATAAACTTGACACGGACACCATCACCAAGACTTCTGAACAGCGTGACGGTGCTTCTTCTTCGGGCAAGACCCACTACTTCTACTTCACCAAGTTGGCTCTCTATGAGATGCCCTTGGCTTATGATGTAGTTATCTATGCTTTGGATGCAAACGGTGTTGTTGTTGCTTATACTGAAGAAATTTCCAGCCTTGCTGACCAGGCTTTGGTTTACGCACAGACCTATGCTGTCGGTAATGATACCTTGATGCGTTGCTTGGTCGATATGGTAAACTTCGGTTCTGCTGCTCAGGAGTTCTTTGCAGCATCGAACCCGGGCTCGGATATCGATGGCGCTCCGCTTGCAAACGAGAAGTTTACTGCATATAAGGATAAGGGCAGCACAGAAGATGATATGCCGAAATCCTTTAACACCACCAACCTGTACACTCCTGTTGATGAAACCTATGAAATTTTGAACGTAACTGGTACGATGCAGATCGGCGCTTCCAACAAGCCCTACATCAGCGTTCGTGCAACCAACTACGATGCTTCTCAGTTGAAAGCTGTTTGCCACTACACCAATGCATATAATACCCCGGTTGAGCAGACCGTTCAGTTGGCAAATGCTAACGAAATTACCACCAACTCGGCGGGTAACGTTTTCTATAAATTTGCTTTTGATAAGTTGGCCTTGTACGATCTTCAGAACGACGTAACTGTTGATGTTTACTATGGTGATAATTTCGAGGGTACTTTCAAATACAGCTTGGGAACATTTATTAACACCTATTATGGTGTTGAGTCCATGAAACCGGTATTGCGTGCAGCCGTTCTGTTCTCGCAGTCCGCTCGTACTCAGTTGGTTGGTTAATTGACTGAATAGTTAATTAAACATATTTTGAAATTTACAAGAAGGAGGAAAGATTAGAATGAAAGCAGAACTCAATGTTGTAAAGTTCAACGTAGAAGATGTTGTTACCACTTCTGTAAACACTAAGTGTGCAACTCCGGGCTTGCTCGTAGAAGTAGAAGATGAATAATCTTTGACAAGTTAGATAGAAAGGGAAGCGTTCTGCTTCCCTTTTTATTTATCAAAGAAAAAACCTAAGTATATATAGTCCTTATTAGGGAGAGTCGAATGAAAGTTATCGTTGAAAAAAGTTCCAAGGCTACGATGTTTTTGGGACTTCAAGAAGTGCGCGATGGTACCTATCGAAAAAACCGTTTTGTGATGTGGCAAGAAATTGATGGAAATTTGCTGGCATTCAACAATATGATTAACAAAATGGTGTTGCTGAGTGACGAAGAAGTAACGGCTCTCAATAATTTGCAAACCCCCGATTTAAAAGTTTTGGAACCACTGATTCGAGATTGGTTCTTGGTTCCCGTTGATTTTAGGGAAGAACAAGAGATCGACCGTTGTTACGAACTCTCTCAACTGTATCACGATACTTCCTTTTATAATAACTTTATTATTTTACCGACAACCGATTGTAATGCGCGGTGTTTTTATTGCTTTGAACACGGCGTAAAGAAATTGCAAATGACCGAACAAACCGCCTTGGATGTGGCGGATTTCATCGTCAAGAAATGCAAGGGCAAACCCATTACCATTCAATGGTTTGGCGGCGAGCCGCTTTATAACAAAAAAGCAGTTGATATTATTTGCAAAGAACTTAAAAAAAATGAAATTTCGTTTACGTCCAGTATGGTCAGCAACGGCTATCTTTTCGATGAGGAAACGGCAAAAAAAGCCGCTTCTTTGTGGAATTTGAAAAGCGTTCAGATCACGTTGGACGGAACTGAAGATATCTACAATAAGATAAAAGCCTTTATCTATAAAGATGGGGGAAGCGCTTTTGTTCGCGTGACCGACAATATTGAAACGGTGATGAATTCGGGCATTCGTGTTTCGATTCGCTTAAACGTTTCAGCGCAGAACAAGGATAATATTTTAGAATTGATTGAATGGTTGGACAACCGTTATATCAATAAGGAACGTTTGAAAATTTACTGTTCTAATCTGTTTGATTTAGAACACAAGAGAACCCCACAACAAGCAGCAGAAGATTTCAACCGCTTTGTTGAAATTGATAATCTTTTACTTCAAAAAGGGTTAAAGAACTATTCATTAAACTCTTGGTTTGGCGATGTCAGAGGGTGTATGACCCAGAATCCCAATTCGGTAGTTATTGCACCGAATGGGAAACTCGGCAAATGTGAACATTATTCCGAGGGGGATAAAATGTTCGGGTCGATTTATGAAACGACCATTCGTCAAGAGGCATTGAACTACTGGAAAAAGTTTAACCGAATTGAAGCCTGTAAAGACTGTGTGGCCTATCCGAATTGCTTGGGGGAAGGACATTGCCCCGATTTAAGTTTGCAGTGCGCATTGATTGAAAAACCGATGAAAATTCGTCATATGACCATGGCGATGCAAAACGAATGGAAACAATATTTAAAGAAGGGAAACGAAGAAACCGATGATTCTTCAAGTTGCTGATTTCAAGATTGATATTACAGGTGCCTCTAAGCACATTATTGAACATTGTCAGGGATATCTTTTGGAAAATGATGCGACAACAGATTTCCAAATCCGACTTAGTGAACCAGACCTTCAAACGGAAATTTCAATGTTAAAAAGATCATGCACATACGGTGAACTCGAAAACGTTTGTTTTTTACGTAAGGTTTCAGAAGTGTTGCCTGAGAGAGACGCTCTATTGCTTCATTCGGCCGTGTTTGAAGTGGATGGTGTCGGTATTGCTTTTGCCGCGCATAGCGGAACGGGAAAAACAACGCATCTGAGATTATGGCAAGAACTTTTGGGCGATAAACTCTGCATTGTAAACGGGGATAAACCGATCGTTCGTTTTTTTTGCGATGAACCCAACGTTCCGTATGCCTACGGAAACCCGTGGCGCGGCAAGGAAGGATATGGTTGCAATAAACGAACCCCCCTAAAACATATCTGTTTCATTGAACGTTCTACCGAAAATTCGATAGTCCCGATGAAAAAAGAAGAGGTTGTAGACCGCTTGTTTGACCAGGTCTATATGCCGCATCACCCAATGGGTGTGATGAAAACGATGGAACTGATTGACCGATTGCTTTCGAGTTGCCAACTGTGGCAGATTAACTGCAATATGGAACTTTCGGCCGCCCAAACGGCCTATGAAGGAATATTTGGTTCTGTGAAGGAGTAAAGACCTTGCAATTAAAATATAATTTTATTATCAACGAGGTTGCGGGTACGCTGGTTGCGGTTGCGGTTGGGGACAACGCGGCCGAGTTTAACGGCTTTGTAAAGTTGAACGATACGGCCGCTTTCCTGTTCGATTTACTGAACGAGGAAACCGCGGTTGAAAAGATTGTTTCGGCCATGAAGCAAGAGTATGACGGCGCCGATGAAGCGGAAATTCGCGGGGTTGTCGAGGGCTTTTTGGCAGAACTCAAAGAAAACGGGTTGTTAGCGTAATATGGAAGCAAAAAAACAAACCAACGTAGAAGAACTGTTAAAAACCCAACCGGAAGCGGTTACCAGAACTTCGGGCGGCAGTATGCGTCCGCTGTTTCGGCAACACCGCGACCTGGTTGTGATTGAACGGGTAAACCGTCCGCTTCGCAAGAACGACGTTCCGTTGTACCGAAAAAAAGGATACGAGCAGTTGGTGTTGCACCGCATCATCAAGATAACCGACAACGGTTACGTTATTCGCGGCGACAATTTGCTCGACAAAGAAACCGATGTTACCGATGCGGATATCGTCGGCGTCTTAAAAGCTTTTTGGCGCAAGGGAAAATATGTTGAATGTTCCAACAGTTTGTGGTATGATATGTATGTTCGGTTCGTTTATCTGCGCTTTCCGTTTCTGTGGATCTGGCGCAAAGCGATATTTCCGGTATTACACAAAGTTTATCGAACGTTCTTTAAGAAGAAACAGCAGGAGGAAACGTTATGAAATTGAGATATCAGTTTGTAACCAATGAGGTCGCAGGAAATATGATTGCCGTTGCCGCAGGTGAGGGTATGGAGCGTTTCAGCGGATTTGTCAAGATGGACCAGACCGGTGCTGAAATCTTCGGCCTTTTGGCCGAGGAGACGACGGTAGACGAGATGGTTGCCGCGTTGCAGAAGACCCATGACGACCCCGAAAGTGAAATTCGCGAAACGGTGGAAGCCATTGTGGCAAAGCTTCGTCAAGACGATTTGATTGAGGATTAAGAAAAAATGGTAGGGAACGGCCTGTGGGCCGTTCCTTTTTTGCTTTCGTAGGGTCGGTCGAGCGCCCGACCCTACGAATTGTTCATTTTCACCGCAAAAATTTCGTCGGCCAACTCGGCAAAAATCGGGGCGGTGTCGCTGCCCGAAGCGTTTTCCGAAAAAACTACCGCCACATACGCCGGTTCCTCGGCGGGGAAAAATCCGCAGAACCAACCGTAGGTAATTTCGCGGCCGTTTTCATCAAATTGACCGGTCTGTGCCGTGGCGGTTTTGCCGCCGGCCGTGACCAATTGCGGCTTGGCGGGAATACCCGTACCGCCCGAAATTACGCCGACAAGGTCCCCGCGTAGGCGCCTCGCCGTTTCTTCGCCCATCACACGGGTGGGGTGCGGCGCGGCAATATTTTTTTGTTGGCCGTTTTGTATCGTGGCTTCAATCAAGGTCGGCAGACGGTAACTGCCGTCCCCCGCGATGGCGCAGTAAAGCGTTGTAAGGGCCACGGGGGAAAGCAACAATTCCCCTTGACCGATGCTCAAATTAGCCAGCGCCCCCTCGTTTTGCAAACGGTCGCGACCCGGCAGAACGCCGCAAACGGTTTCCATGCCGTCGCACAGACGAATCGATTGCCCAAAGCCGAGGGTCGAGGCCATTCGGTAAAGGGGCTCGCCACCGATGGAAAGCGCCAACTGATAGAAAAAAGTGTTGCACGAAAAGGCGAGCGCGCTCGATAGATCGACGTTTCCGTGACCGGAACGGTTGTGGCAACGAAAGGTGCGTTCGGCAACGGCGAGTCCGCCCGTACAGTTGTGTGTGGCGCCGTCGGTTCCTTGTTGCAAAGCGGCCGCCGCGACGCAGGGCTTAAAGACCGAACCGACGCTGAAGGAGGAGAGGGTGCGGTTCAAAAAAGGGGCGTTTTCTTGGTTGAGTGCCGCGGCGGGATCGGTGGGGTCGAAGGTCGGTCGGCTGACGAGCGCGCGCAGTTTTCCGCTTTCCACTTCGCAGACCACGATGGCACCGCGCGTAAGTTTATCGGCCGTTTTTTCGGCGATGTGTTGAATCTCGGAATCGAGGGTCGTGACCACGCCCGAGGAACTTCCCGAACGGTTCTCAAATTCGGCCGCAAGGCCTTTGAGGGGTTTGTTGCGGCCGTCGGTATAGAAAACGGCATCGGTGGTCTTGGTGCTGTAAAGAAGGTCATCAAACGCGGCTTGCAGGCCGTAAACGCCGTGACCGTCGGCGTCGAGATACCCGATTGTGTGAACGGCGGTCGGGTTCTTGAGTGGTTGGTCGTAAACGGTGGTACAGACAATGCCCTCGCAGTCGAGGACCTCGTTCACGGTGCAAACAACGGGTTTCCCTTTGGACAACTGTTCCAGCGCCGCGCTCAGGTCCTCCGGGTCTTCAACGGCTTTTCGCAGGGTCATTACGGCCTGCTCGGTGGGGGAAACGGCCGCCACGATGCGTTCGGTTCCGTGAGAAAGCGGAATTCCGTTGCAATCGTAAAGAACGCCGCGCGGCCGCGAAAACGGAATACGAAGTGCGCTTTGGGCCGTCTGTGCCGCGGCGTAGTCGTCGGTCGCAATCACGGCAACGCGCAGGATACAGGAAAGAAAAAACAACAGTACGACAAAAAAGCAAACGGCACTGCGCACGGCAAAGGTTTTATGAAAGGAAGACAAAAAAACACCCCTTTTTTTTCAACTGTTAACAGTATGAAACAAGGGGTGAAATTTTATTCTTTTGTTTCGGTTTTCATTCGCAGATACGCACCTTTTTTTACGGGGCGGTCAAAGGGAATGAACACCGTTGTCATCGGTTGATTGGCTTCTTCGATTGGTTGCCCGTTTTGGTCCAAAAGACCATCGGTCGGCACCGCAAAGGGAACCGAGTCACACGTCAGACAATCGAGTTCCTGCCCGCGCAAGAACTTATTTTTTACAATCGCTTCAATCTTTCCGTCCTGATACCCGGTGACCATCGCGGCGACGGCATACGAACGGACGTAACCGGCCGTTTTGTGGGTCTGTCCCGGGGTGGGACGTTCGAAATAAAAACCGGTAGAATAGGGTCGGTGGCTGATTTTTTCGAGTTCCTCCACCGTCCATTCGGGCGCCGTCCAACCGCTCACATCGGCGGTTTTCAGGTGATCCAACGCGCCGCGGTAGGCGTTGGTGACGACGGCTACGTAATAGTCCGACTTGGCGCGCCCTTCGATTTTAATACTGCTGATTCCCGCCGCCGCCATTTTGTCGAGATGCTCGATCATTTTCATATCGTTGGCATTGAGAATATAGGTGCCGCGCTCGGTATCAGTAATATCGTAAAACTGACCTTCGCGTTTTTCCTCCATCAACGAATAACTCCAACGGCAGGGTTGGGCACATTCGCCGCGGTTGGCATCACGCCCCGTCATATACGAGGACAACAGACACCGACCCGAGAAAGAAACACACATCGCCCCGTGTACAAAGGCTTCTAATTCCAAATCTTTAGGGGTGTTGGCGCGAATACGGGCGATTTGCTCAAGAGAGAGTTCCCGCGCCAAAACGACCCGTTTTGCGCCTAGTTCATAGAAAGCGCGGGCCGTTTCGCTGTTGACAATACCCGCCTGAACCGAAACGTGGATTTCGCAGTTCGGCGCGTGTTTTTTAGCCAAATGTAAGGTGCCCAGGTCGGCAACGATCAGCGCGTCCACGCCGAGGTTGTTCAACCGTTCGAGCGTTTTTGGAAGCGCTTCCATTTCCTCGTCATAAGGAATGGTGTTACAGGTCACATGCACCTTGACACCGTTTTGGTGCGCATAGCGAACGGCCGTTTGAAGGTCTTCATCCGAGAGGGCGGCCGTGGTGCGCATACCAAACTGTCCGCCGCCCATATACACGGCGTCGGCACCGTATTCCACGGCGGCGTAAAGCGCGTCCAGACTGCCGACCGGGCAAAGAAGTTCGGGTATTTTATTGGTCGCCAATCCAGTTGTTCTCCTTTTTCAGTCGGTTAATGGTTGCAACGTGCTCCGACAGGGTCTTGTTGTAGTAGAAATCCATCTTGGCGTCGGTCACAAAGAAATAATACTCAAAATCGGCGGTGGGCAAGAGGGTCGCCTGAATCGAATTTCGGCTCGGGGAACACAAGGGTCCGGGCGGAAGGCCTTTGCACTGATAGGTGTCATAACGGCCGTTTCCGTAGGGATATTTCTTGGTCGGTGAGGATTCGAGTTTGGCAAAATCGGGACTGTCCAGACGCGCTAAGAATACCGCCGCAACGTTGGACATTTCTGAGGGACTGCCGCCGGCCTCCAATTCAACGATGGAGGCGAGGGTCATCAACTCGTGGAACGAATACTTGCTTTCCTCGATTTTTTTCGACAATTTCGCGTTATCGATCTTTTCCTGCAGTGCGCCGAGCATTCGGTCTACCGCCAAATGGGCACATTCCTTCGACTCGTAGGAGTAGAAATCGTAGGTGTCGGGGAAGAGATAACCTTCCAGACGGTAATACACCTTTTCGGTGGGAATTTCCTTTAAAAAGTCGTATTGGAACTCGCCGTGCTGAACTTCGTTGATGAAGTCATCCTTGGTGCAAACGCCTTTTTCGGCGAGAAGGTCGGCAATTTCGTCCACGGTCGACATTTCGGGAATGGTTACCGTTACGCTCTCGGCTTTGGCACCGTCGGTCATCAGCATCTGCGCCAACGATTCGTAACCCGCTTCGGTGTTAAAGTTGTAAACGCCGTATTTGAACTGACTGTCATAGCCCTTTGCTTTGGCGTAAAGGCGGAACAGTAAGGGCCAACGAACGGCTCCCGATTCTTCTAACTTTTCGGCAACCACAACGGCGGGGGAACCCGGATCGATCTCCATCACGGTATCGTTGCCGCGGCCGAAACCGATGCCCAGATAGTCGGCACCTGCGAAAATAATGGCGAATGCAATGCCAACAGCTACGATGACAATGGCTACAATCCAAAGAATGCTTTTGGCGGTATTGCTCGAACGAACGGCTTTTACGCGCTCGCTCACTTCTTCGCCAAGGTCTTCGGCCGTTTCGTAATCCTCTTCAACGGTGAAACCTTTGCCGATGACGAATTCGTCGTTATCGTCGGGTGTTGTGGGGTTTTTGTTTTCAAATTCACTCATCAATAGCACCTCTTATTCAAAGCACATTCCTGCGCGAAGTTTGGTTTCTGCTTCCGGCGTTTCGGTTAAATAGGTCAAAAGCGCAAAGCCGAAATCGGCCGCGGCACCTGCGCCGCGCGCGGTGATGACGTTGCCGTCGCGAACGACCGATTGGTCGAGAACCGTTGCCCCCGACAAATGTTCTTCAAACCCGGGGTAGCAAACGGCACATTTTCCTTCGAGCAATTTCTTTTTGCCGAGTACCGACGGCGCGGCACAGATGGCGGCAATCAACAGACCGTTCTCGTTGGCATAGTCTAAAAACGCTTGTACCTCTAAACTTGCTTCCAGATTGGTGGTGCCGGGGAGTCCTCCGGGGAGCACCACGCCGACGAGGTGTTCGGTGGTGGCTTCGGCCAACGTGATATCGGCCGTCACCGAGATTCCGTGACTGCCGGTAACGGTTTTGCCCGTCACACCCACCGTCTGTACGTCGACGCCGCCGCGGCGCAAAATGTCGACGGGGAAGAGGGCTTCCATTTCTTCAAAACCCTCGGCTAAAAAGATATAGAGCATGGTTTCACCTCAAAAAAGTTTCAGAACAGCCGATAAAATATCGTCCGAAATTTCTTCGATCGAGCGCGGATTTTGGTCTTTGGCGCAAGAAATAATCTGCCAATCGGAATATTCGGCCGTAAAGAGTGCCGCTTTGCGGCAGTTGTCCAAATATTCGGTATCCTTTTCGTGAATATCCTTTTTGCTTTCGTCTCCACGGTAGCGGCCGCTCATCAGTTTCTGGGAAACGGTAACCGGCATATCGAGGAAAATAACGGCATCGGGCTTCGGGATCCCGATTTTTTGATATTCAAATTCATAAAGCCAGTCTAAAAAATCGGCCCAGTCTTCGCGCGGCAGTTTTCCCGTTTGGTGCACCGCATTGGAAGTGGTGTACCGCCCGGCGATAACGGTGCCGCCCGCGTTATAGTATTCGCCCCAATCGGTCTTAAACGAGGCAAAACGGTCAACGGTGTAAAACACCGAGGCGGCATAGGCGTTCACGTCCGAGGGCTTGTCGCCGAACTGACCGTTTAAGTACATTTTCAGAAGCGCACTCGAATCGCTTTCGTAATTCGGGAAGGAAACGGTTTTACAATCAATGCCGTGTTCTTGTAAGCGCTTCGGCAAGAGATCGAGTTGGGTCGATTTTCCGCTGCCGTCCAGTCCTTCAATGACAATCAGTTTACCCATGGTTTTTGAACTCCTCGTAACGCGCGCGGATTTCCTTGGCTTTGCCGCAACTCATTTTGCCTTCGGGACAAGGGCCCACAAGGCAGGGCGGACCCGCTTTTTTGAAAAGTTCGGGCGCCACGGCGCTGACAAGGGCCAACATCTGGTCGGCAACTTCGCGGATTTCCCACTGTGCGCGTTGGCAACAACGGTGGCGGAAGAAGTTGAGCAGACTGCGGGCGTTCATGGTGACAACCATTTTGGTCTCGCAAGCGTTGGGCAACACAAAACGCGCGTCCTCAATGGCTTTCTTCTCGGCCAGACGGGTGGCAGTCTTTTCGTCCTTGCCTTCGGCTAAGAAATCAGCCTTGTGCTTTTCTTTTAAGATGGCGGCAATGCGGTCATAACTTTCCTGTGTGGCCGCCATGGTCTCGCTGTAGATTTTCAGTGCCTCTTCATCTGCGGCAACTTCGGGCGGGGTGACAAAATCAAAAGCGCCCTCGGTTACGTAGCGCTGACTTTTGACCGAGTAGGAGGCAATGCGGTGGCGGGTGAACTGTGCCAACAGTGCGCGGGAGACCCCTTCGATCCCAAAGGTGAACGAAACGTGTTCAATCGGACTTTCGTGCCCGATTTCGGACAACATTTCCACAAAGGAATGAACCTTTTCGTCGGTCAGGCCGTCCATAAGCGTATCAATATCGGACGAACTGTAACAAAGTTTTGCGGCGCAGGCAATCGTGCGCTCGGGGTCGGGCGTGTGACTGATTAACTTAACGGTAGGCATGTCCATCAACTCCAAAAATGTTTATACAAATTTATTATAACAAATATCTGACTGTAAGGCAATTCATTTTTTCGTAAAAAAAGGTAAAAATTGCACAATTATTGTAAAAAACATTATGGAAAATTTTTTTGAAAAAAGTCTTTTTCTCGCGCGAAAAATGTGGTATAGTAGAAGTAACGAAAATTCGGAGGTTGAAACTCATGTCCAATATCGATTTTAAGCACACACCGTACGGCGATATGGCCATTGTCAGTATGCGCGGCTGCGAAGATATGGCCGCGAAGGTAGACTACTACCTCAAACAATGGCGCTCGGCGGCCGAGGATGAAACGTTTGTTGTCGGCGCCAACTGTCCCCGTTTCGGCACGGGTGAGGCAAAGGCTGTGCTCAAGCACACGGCGCGCGGGCTTGACGCGTTCATTCTTTGCGATTGCTTTAACTATAACGTTACCTACAAGATGTACGGACAAACTGTCCCGATGAGCCCCGACGACCACTTCCAGGATCTGAAGCGCGTCATCGCCGCGTTCGGCGGTAAAGCCCGTCGTATCACCGTTATTATGCCCATGCTTTACGAGGGCCGTCAGCATCGCCGCACCACGCGCGAGTCGATGGACTGCGCCATGGCACTGCAAGAACTTGTGCACATGGGTGTCAAGAACATCGTTACCTTCGATGCGCATGACCCGCGTGTCAACAATGCTATTCCGCTTGATGGCTTTGACAACGTTCAGGCTACTTATCAGATGATTAAGGCTCTTCTCAAAACCGTTCCCGACGTGAAGTTGGACCGCGAACACACCATGATCGTTTCTCCCGATGAGGGCGGTATGGGCCGTTGCATCTACTATTCCTCGGTTCTCGGTCTGGAGTTGGGTATGTTCTACAAGCGCCGCAACTACTCGGTGATTGTTAACGGCCGTAACCCGATTGAAGCGCATGAGTTCCTCGGCAACGATATTACCGGGAAAGACCTTATTTTGGTTGACGATATGATTTCTTCGGGTGATTCGATGCTCGATATTTCGGCCAAACTCAAAGAAATGGGTGCCGGCAGAATCTTTATTTTCTCGACCTTTGGTCTGTTTGTTGAGGGTCTGGAGAAGTTTGACGATTACCATAAGCGCGGTCTGATTGACAAGGTTTACACCACCAACCTCATTTACCAAACGCCCGAACTGCTTTCGCGCGAGTGGTACTGCAGCGTTGATATGTCCAAATACATTGCCTTGTTGATCGATACGCTCAACCTCGACAACTCCATCAGCGGCCTTTTGGATCCGGCGGATCGCATTCAGAAAATTCTGACCCGCTACGGTCAGCGATAAGACGATTTTTAGGGATGGCTCAGCCATCCCTTTCTTTATGGTTTGTTTACATTTTTTTCCTTTACTTTTCCTTGTAAATTTAGTAAAATAATAAAGTAATGGAAAAAGGAGGTGTCTGAGGATGGCACAACAGTTTGTAGAGGAAATTCGCCGTGCCGAAGAGGCGGCGCGCGCGACCGTAAACGAGGCCGAGCGTTCGGGCACTGCGCTTTTGGAAAAAGCGGAAGAAAACGCCAAAAAGAGCGTGGTTGAAGCGCGCGAAAACGCCCAAAAAGAGGCACAGGCGTTCTTCAAAAAGGCCCAAGAGCAAAATGAAAAAACACAACAGCAAGCTCGGGCACAGGCCGAGGAACAATGCCGTTCTTTGAGAGAACAGGCGGCGGCGAACCAATCGGCGGCCATCGAGGAGATTCTTTCGATCTTAAAACAGTAATCTTTTATCTTTTTTTGGAAAGGACGGTGAGACGGCTTGGCAAAACTGACCTGTAAACTGGTGAACATCTATGCGCCGGTACGCGAAAAAGAAAAATTACTGAACCGTTTGCAAGAACTTTCGGTTATGGATATCGAAACGGCGGCGCAAGACGAACAAATTGCGCAGAGTCCCAACGGTTTTTCAAAAACCGAAACCGATGAAGCGGTTCGGCTTTACGAACGGCAAACAGGCGACGCGGAGGAGGCCTTAAAAATCCTCAATACCCGCTTCCCCGAAAAGAAGGGATTGCTCGCTTCCTTCGAGGGTCCGCCCGCGATTGGAAAGAGCGAATTTTATCTCGATGACAAACGCGCGGGGGAAACGAAACAGTTGGTTGCGCGCGTGTTGGAAAACGAGCGGATGATTGCCGAACAAAAGGCCGAAATTGTGCGACTTCAAACTTCGGCCGAACAGTTAAAGCCGTTTGAAGCGTTGGATTTGCCCCTTTCTTTTGAAGGCACGGCCCAAACGGCAGCCTTCATCGGCTCGGTGGCCGGGGTTTACACCTTGGAAAGCCTTCTCTCGGCCTTGGCGCAAAAAGCGCCGGACCTGGCCTTTCACGCCGAAATTCTCAGCACCACGCAGGACACCACCTTCGTGTTTTTGTGTTGTAGCGCATCCCTTCGTGCCGAGGCGGCCGAAGCGTTGCGAACCCTTTCGTTTACGCGACCTGTGCAAACGTCTTCCAAACTGCCTTCCGTGAAAATTGCCGAGAAAATGGAGCGGGTCAAGGCTTGTGAACAAAAAATAGTAAACTGCCTTTCCGAAATTGAAGAAATTTCAAAATCGCGCCACGATATTGAAATCTTTGCCGATTTCTGCCGAACGCGGGCCGAAACCGTTCGCGCATTGGGGCAGATCGATTGCACCGACCACACGGTACTCATTCGCGGCTACGTCGTTGAAAACGACGTGGAAGCGCTTCAAAAAGCCTTGGAGAAAGAGTTTACCGTTGTGTTGGAGGTTTGCGAGGCCGACGCGCGGCGCGCACCCGTAAAGTTAAAAAATAACGCGTTTGCTTCCCCCGCGGAAGCGCTCGTGGAAATGTATTCACTGCCTTCCCACGAGGATATCGACCCCACCCCCATCACGGGCTTTTTCTACTATCTGTTCTTTGGAATGATGTTCTCGGATGCGGGCTACGGTCTTTTAATGATTTTAGCAACCGGTTTTGCGCTGTTGAAATTGCGACTTTCACAAGGGATGCGAAAGAGTTGCAAACTGTTCTTGTATTGCGGCATTTCAACCTTTTTGTGGGGACTGTTGTACGGTAGTTTCTTCGGCGACAGTATTGCCGTTTTCAGCGAAGCCTTTTTCGGGCGAAGGGTGGCGCTTCCCGCGCTGATCGACCCGATGAACGGCGACGCGGTAACCATGTTGATTCTGAGTATTGCGCTCGGTCTTTTACAGGTGCTCGTTGCCCTTTGCGCCAAGTTCGCAACGGCGCTTAAAAACGGCGACCGCGCAGGCGCCTTCTTCGATGCGGGACTTTGGATTACCACCTGGGTCGGCATTGTGATTGCCGTTCTGGGCTTCACGTTGGCACCGTTCCTTAAAAAGATCGGCATCGGCGTGGTAATCGCCTCGGTCGTGGGACTGATTCTCACACAAGGCCGCGACAAAAAGAACCCGGTAATGCGCCTGTTCTCGGGTATCGCTTCACTTTATGATATTACGGGGTATGTGAGTGACCTTCTTTCGTTCTCCCGTTTGATGGCGTTGGGACTGACGACCTCGGCCATGAGCGCGGTCTTTAATATGCTCAGCGCAATGGGCGGCAAGACCTTGGGCGGATTCGTACTGTTGATTATCGTTTTCCCGCTCGGTCACGCCATTAACTTTGCTTTGAACGTGTTGGGTGCCTACGTGCACACGCTTCGTTTGCAATACGTCGAACTGTTCTCTCGTTTCTACGAGGGCGGCGGCAAGAAATTCAAACCCTTTTCGGTAAAATCAAAATATGTCGATTTAGACACCACAACAATCAAGGAGGAATCATCATTATGACACTCGGTACGGTATTGGCACTTTTCGGTGCCGCAGCAGCAACTATTTTCGCAGGTATTGGTTCGGCCAAAGGCGTTGGCATGGCAACGGAGGTTGGTATGGGCGTTTTGGCGGAAGACTCTTCGAAATTCGGTAAAATGCTCGTTTTGGAACTCTTGCCCGGTACCCAGGGACTTTACGGTTTTATCGTTTCCTTTATCGTTCTGACCAAGATCGGAATCTTCGGCGGTTCGGCAGAACTCAGCACCTTCCAGGGCGCAATGATTCTGGCGGCCTGCTTGCCGATTGCTATTGGCGGATTGATGTCGGGTATCGCTCAGGGAAAAGCGGCCGTTGCCGGTATCTCCCTGTTCGCCAAAGACGAGTCGGCGTTCCCGAAAGCCCTCGTTTCGATTACGTTGGTTGAAATTTATGCACTGCTTGCATTCTTAATTTCGTTCTTGACCGTTATTCTGCTGTAAGGTGAACGCCATGACAGCAGCAGAAAAAATTCTGGCCGATATCAAGAAATCGGCCGAGCGCGAGGCCCAAGAGCGGCAAGAAGCCTTTGCGGCACAGATTGAAAAAATTGAAGCCGCGGCCAAATTGGACGCTCAAGCGGCGGCCGATGAGGTTTTGGGAAAAGCCAAAGCTCGGGTGCGTATTCTCGAAGAAACGGGCCGCTCGGGTGCGGCAACCGTTCTGCGCGACGCGCTGCTTTCCTGCCGTCGCGAACAGATTGAGGAAACCTTTGCCGCCGCCAAAGAAAAACTTTTGGCCCTTTCGGACGGGGAGTATTTCGCGTTTTTGTCGGCGGTGCTCGGGAACACGAACGAGACTGCCGGAACCCTCTTTTTGTCCGAGCGGGATTTGGCGCGCGACACGAGTGATTTTGAAACAGCGTTAACGGCCAAAAATATTACATTGAGCAAAACGGCGGCGAATATCGACGGCGGCTTTTTGCTCAAAAACGGCGAGATTGAAATCAACGCTTCGGTCGAAGCGTTGTTCCGCGAAAAACACAGCGATTTGGTGGATGCCACAAACCGCATTTTATTTCAGTAAGTAAAGGAGGAAAAGCGTATGGCGGTAAAATCAAGCGGCTTTGCCGTTGGAAATCTTCGCGCGCGGGAAAACACCCTTTTGAAGCGTTCGGATATGACCCAGTTGGCAGGGCTTTCATCGACCGATACGTTGGCCTCTTTCTTGCAGGATCACGGGTTTGGAGAGCGCGGCTTTTCGGCCTCGGTTCCCGAACTTCTGAAACAGGAAACCGAACGGTTGTGGAACTACTTATACGAAGTAGCTCCCGACCCGAAAATTTTCGATCCGTTTTTATTGGAAAATGATTTTCATAATCTGAAAGTGCTCTTGAAAGCCCTTGTAAAAGGGGTTGACGGGAGCGAAAACCTTTTGTTCCCCGTAACGGTGGATCCGAAAACCGTGCGCACGGCCTTGGAAGAAAAGCGCTATGACCTTTTGCCCGAATGGATGCGCGCGGCAACGGTTCGCGCCTTTGAAGTGCTGGTAAGCACGGGGGACGCCCAGTTGTGCGACGGCGTGTTGGATGCGGCTTGTATGACGGCGCAAACACAGTTGGTTCACGCGCGGGATTACCGTTGTGACCTGGCGCGGGAACTCATCGAAGAAACGGTGCTTTCGAATATGCTGAAAGCCACCCTTCGCTGCGCCAAAGCGGGGAAGGACACCGCGTTTTTAAGCGAAACCCTGGTCGATACGACCGCCTTTTCCAAACAACAACTCAAAACGGCCGCTCTTTCGGGGGTCGACGGGGTGTTGGAACTGATGGAAAAGCGGGGCGGAAGTTTGGCCCTTGCGGCCGAACGTTTTCAACAATCCCCCTCGGAGTTTGAGCGGTATTGCGACAACCGTTTGATGGCGGTGGCGCGCAAGGCCAAACGGATTACGATGGGCGTGGAACCGCTCATAGGCTACTATATGGCGCGCATGGCCGAAATTCGGAACATCCGCATTTTGTATAGCGGCATTAAAACGGGGCAACCCTTGGAAGTTTTAACAGAAAGGTTGCGTGAACTGTATGGTTAAAATTGCGGTTCTGGGCGAAGCGGAAAGCATTAAAGGCTTTGCCGCCGTCGGACTTACAACCTTTGCTTGCGAGCGGGATGAAAACGCCGCCGCACTGTTAAAAAGCATTGTTGAAAAGGGTTTTGGCATTATTTATATTACCGAGCATTATGCAACCCTTTTGAAAAAAGAAATTGAAAAACTGAACCGACAGTTTTCCCCCTCGGTGGTCCCCATTCCCGGCGTTTCGGGCAATACGGGCATCGGCGTTCGGGAACTGAAAGCGGCGGTTGAAAAAGCCGTTGGGTCGGATATTGTTTTTAATGATCAGTAACTTCCGAAAAAGGAGTAATACAAATGACAAACGGAACCATCACCAAGGTGGCAGGCCCTCTCGTTATTGCCGAGGGTATGCGCGAAGCCAATATGTACGACGTGGTCCGCGTGAGCGACCAACACTTGATTGGTGAAATTATTGAAATGCATGAGGACCGCGCCTCGATTCAGGTTTACGAGGAAACGGCGGGTCTTGGCCCCGGCGAGACGGTGGTCACCACCGGCCGCCCGTTGAGCGTGGAACTCGGCCCCGGATTAATTGGCTCGATTTTCGACGGGATTCAGCGTCCCTTGGTCGAGATTATGAAGGTGAGCGGCACCAATTTGCAACGCGGTGTGGAAGTCCCGGCACTCTCGCGTGAAAAGAAATGGCTTTTCACGCCGAAAAAAGCGGTCGGGGATACCGTCGTTTCGGGCGACACGGTCGGCGTGGTTGCCGAAACCGATATCGTTGCCCATAAGATTATGGTGCCCAACGGCGTTTCGGGTACCATTAAAGAAATCAAAGAAGGCGAATTTACGGTAGACCAAACGGTCTATACCTTGGAAACCGCCTCGGGTGTGCAGGAGTTTTCGCTCATGCAGCTGTGGCCGGTTCGCGTGGGCCGTCCCTACAAAAAGAAACTCTCGCCCGATATTCCGCTTTTGACGGGTCAGCGCGTGGTCGACACCCTGTTCCCGATTGCAAAGGGCGGTGTTGCGGCGGTTCCGGGTCCGTTCGGTAGCGGTAAAACGGTGGTACAACATCAGTTGGCCAAATGGGCCGAAGCCGATATCATCGTTTACATCGGTTGCGGCGAACGCGGCAACGAAATGACCGACGTTCTCAACGAATTCCCCGAACTCAAAGACCCGAGAACCGGTAATTCTCTGATGGAAAGAACGGTGCTCATTGCCAATACGTCGGATATGCCCGTAGCCGCGCGTGAAGCCTCGATTTACACCGGCATTACCATTGCCGAATACTTCCGCGATATGGGCTATACGGTAGCGCTGATGGCCGATTCGACCTCGCGTTGGGCCGAGGCGTTGCGCGAAATGTCGGGCCGATTGGAAGAAATGCCGGGTGAAGAGGGTTATCCCGCGTACCTGGGTTCGCGCCTGGCGCAGTTCTACGAGCGTGCGGGTCGCGTGATTGTCAACGGTAGCGAAGAAACCGAGGGTGCGCTTTCGGTTATCGGTGCGGTATCGCCGCCCGGCGGTGATATTTCCGAACCGGTCGCACAAGCAACCCTTCGTATCGTTAAGGTCTTCTGGGGCTTGGATTCTTCACTTGCCTACAAGCGCCATTTCCCCGCCATTAACTGGTTGACGAGTTATTCGCTTTATACCGATATGTTGTCGGGTTGGTTCGAGCAAAACGTCAATGCCGAGTGGTTGGCACTGCGCGGCCGAATGATGGGCCTTTTGCAGGAAGAAGCCGAACTCGAAGAAATTGTAAAATTAGTCGGTATGGATGCGCTGTCGGCGTCCGACCGCTTAAAGTTAGAGGCCTCGCGCTCGATTCGTGAGGACTATCTGCATCAGAACGCGTTCCATGCGGTGGACACCTACACGTCTACCAACAAACAGTACCGTATGATGCAGGCTATTCTGGCTTTTTACGACCGCGCCCGCGCGGCTTTGGAGAAAGGCGCTTCGATTGAAAAAATCGTTTCGATGCCCTCGCGTGAGCGAATCGGCCGCTTTAAGTACGTGGCCGAGGATTCGGTGGAACAGGAATACCAGGATATTTTGGCCGCACTCGACAGCGACTTGAACGACGCTGTCCGTGGGGCAGAGGAGTAAGGAGGATTCGCTATGGCAAAAGAATACAGAACCATTCGAGAAGTCGCGGGTCCTTTGATGATGGTCAGCGACGTTGAAAACGTAAA
This sequence comes from Acutalibacteraceae bacterium, assembly GCA_045545515.1. GTDB lineage: Bacteria > Bacillota > Clostridia > Oscillospirales > Acutalibacteraceae > UBA737. Next base: position 38,366 of record JAZQBA010000016.1, on the reverse strand, counting down.
ATACGATGAACTCGGGGAGATTGAATTGCCCAGCGGCGAAACCCGCCGTTGTAAAGTGTTGGAAATCAACGGCAGCAATGCGCTTGTGCAGTTGTTCGAAAACTCGGCCGGTATCAACCTGGCGGGTTCCAAGGTGCGCTTTTTGGGCCGCGGAATGGAACTGCCGGTGTCGCCCGATATGCTTTCGCGCGTTTTCGACGGTCTCGGCCGCCCGATTGACGGCGGTCCCGAACTGATTCCCGAAAAGCGGATGGATATTAACGGCCGCCCGATGAACCCGGCGGCGCGAAACTATCCGCAGGAGTTTATCCAGACCGGTGTTTCGGCCATTGACGGATTGAACACCCTCGTTCGCGGACAAAAATTGCCCATTTTCTCGGCCTCGGGTCTGCCGCACGCCAATTTGGCGGCACAGATTGCCCGTCAGGCTACGGTTTTGGGCGATAGCGAACAGTTTGCCGTTGTTTTCGCGGCAATGGGTATCACCTTTGAGGAATCCAACTACTTTATTGAATCGTTCCGCCAAACGGGGGCGCTCGACCGCACGGTGATGTTCGTAAACCTTGCGAACGACCCCGCGGTAGAACGTATTGCAACGCCGCGTATGGCCCTGACGGCCGCCGAGTATCTGGCCTTTGACCTTGGAATGCAGGTGCTCGTTATTATGACCGATATTACCAACTATGCCGACGCGCTGCGAGAGGTTTCGGCCGCCCGTAAAGAGGTGCCCGGCCGCCGCGGTTATCCCGGTTATATGTATACCGACCTGGCAACGCTTTATGAGCGCGCCGGTCGTTTGAGGGGAAAAGACGGTTCGATCACCCTCATTCCGATTTTGTCGATGCCTGAGGATGATAAGACCCACCCGATTCCCGACCTTACGGGCTACATTACCGAGGGGCAGATCATTCTCTCGCGTGAACTGTACCGCAAAGGCGTTCTGCCGCCCATTGACGTGTTGCCCTCGCTTTCGCGTTTGAAGGATAAGGGTATCGGCGAAGGGCGTACCCGAAAGGATCACGCCGCCACCATGAACCAATTGTTTGCCGCCTATGCGCGCGGTAAAGATGCCAAGGAACTGATGGTCATTTTGGGCGAAGCGGCGCTGACGGATATCGATAAACTTTATGCCGAGTTTGCCGAGCGGTTTGAAAAAGAATACGTTTCCCAAGGATTTGAAACCAATCGCACCATTGAGGAAACGCTCAATCTCGGTTGGAAATTGCTTTCGATTCTGCCCAGAAGCGAACTCAAACGAATCGACGACGATTTGTTGGATCTTTATTACGGAAAAATGTAAGGGGTGAAGAAATGGCAGTACTCAACGTCAATCCCACGCGAATGGAACTGACGCGACTGAAAAAACAACTGAATACGGCGTTGAGGGGTCATAAACTTCTCAAAGACAAGCGCGATGAGTTGATGCGCCAGTTTCTCGACACCGTGCGCGAGACCAAGACGCTGCGCGAAGAGTTGGAACAGCGCATTCGCGAAGTTCACAATCACTTTCAGTTGGCTTCGAGCGTTATGTCGCAAGAAGCGCTCGATGCCGCGCTGATGTTCCCCAAGCAAGAAATCTTTTTGCAGGTTGGGACCAAAAACGTGATGAGTGTCGATATTCCGTCGTATTCTTATGAAACGCGAACGGGACAACCGACCGATATTTATCCCTACGGCTTTGCCTCGACCTCGTTTGAACTCGACGATGCGGTGAGCGGATTGGCCGACCTTTTGCCGATGTTGCTCAACTTGGCTGAAAAGGAAAAGGGCGTCAAATTGATGGCCGACGAGATTGAAAAAACGCGTCGCCGTGTCAACGCGTTGGAACACGTGTTGATTCCGCGCTACCAGGATACCATTCATTTTATTGCCGGAAAATTAGAGGAGAACGAGCGTTCTTCGCGTGCAAGACTGATGAAGGTCAAGGATATGATGATCGAAGAAAAGATCACCTACAAGCGCAATAATCCCGATGCGGTTTAAGGATGGGAGAAAAATGAAACTCAAAAGCGGATTTGTTCTGCGGGAAATGGCCGGTGAAATTACCGTTCTGCCCGCGGGCGATTTGGAAAATTACGACAAGGTGGTAACCCTCAACGAAACGGGGGCATTCCTGTGGCAAAAACTCGAAGAGGAAACGCGTGAAGAAGATCTGTTGGCGGCCCTGCTTTCGGAATACAACGTCGACCGCAAAACCGCCGAACAGCATTTGGCTTTGTATCTTCAAAAGTTGCGCGACAACGGTCTTTTGGCCGAATAACGGCATAAAAGACTTGACAAAAGGCTAAAATTGTTGTAATTTATAAAGGTAAAAAGCGTTGATGAGGACAGTAGTTTTTCCGTTCTGTGGCAAAGAGAGTGGGGTCAAAGGCTGAAAGCCCCGCCGAGCAAGGGGAAATGAAGACCACCTCGGAGTGCCGTGGGTAAAAAACACGGACGGTTGACCGCGTTAAAGGTCGAAAAGTGCCGTTTTTATGGAAACGGAATGTGGGTGGAACCACGGAGTAGCGTTAAAACTTCGTCCCTTTTTGGGGCGGAGTTTATTTTTTTGGAGGAACGATTATGAACATTTTACTCAAAGACGGCTCATCGTTGGCTGTTGCGGAAAACGCCACCGCTCTCGATGCGGCAGGGACCATTAGCGCGGGTCTTGCCCGTGCGGCTTGCGCGGCGAGAATTAACGGAAAAAACGCCGATTTGCGCACCGTGCTCAAAGAGGGCGACACGCTCGAAATTTTAACCTTTGCGGATGATTACGGCAAGTGGACCTTCCGCCACACGGCGGCCCACGTAATGGCGCAGGCCGTAAAGCGTTTGTTCCCGGCCGCCAAATTGACCATCGGCCCCGCCGTGGACGACGGATTCTATTACGACTTTGATATTGATGAGAAATTTACGCCCGAAGACTTAAAAAAGATTGAGGACGAGATGAAGAAGATCGTCAAAGAAAACCTTCCGCTCGAACGCTTTACCATGAGCCGCGACGAGGCGATTGCCTATTTCAAGGAAAAGGACGAGCCCTATAAGGTAGAACTCGTTGAAAATCTGCCCGAGGGCGAGGAAATCAGTTTCTACCGTCAGGGCGAATTTACCGACCTTTGCGCGGGCGCTCATTTGATGTCGACAGGTGCTGTCAAGGCCTTCCGCCTTACGTCGGCTACGGGGGCTTACTGGCACGGCGATTCTTCACAGAAAATGCTCTGCCGCGTTTACGGAACGGCGTTCCCGAAGGCGAGTGAACTGGAAGAACATCTGGCCCGTCTGGAAGAGGCCCGCAAGCGCGACCACAACAAACTCGGCCGCGAACTCGAGTATTTCACCACGGTCGACGTTATTGGTCAAGGTCTGCCGATTTTGCTGCCGAAGGGCGCCAAGGTCATTCAGATTTTACAACGCTTTGTTGAGGACGAGGAAGCCCGCCGCGGCTGGCAGCTCACGAAAACGCCCTATATGGCCAAACGTGAACTGTATAAACTCTCGGGTCACTGGGACCATTATCTTGACGGTATGTTTGTGTTGGGCGACCCCGCGGACGAAACCAAGGAATGCTTTGCACTGCGCCCGATGACCTGTCCGTTCCAGTATCAGGCCTACCTCAACCGCGCGCGTTCCTACCGCGACCTGCCGCTTCGTTACAACGAAACGTCGACGCTGTTCCGTAATGAGGAAAGCGGCGAGATGCACGGCCTGATTCGTGTGCGTCAGTTCACCATTTCCGAGGGTCACTTAATGTGTACCCCCGAACAGTTGGAGGACGAGTTCCGCAACTGCCTGGAACTGGCCATCTATATGCTCAAGACCATCGGTCTTTACGAGGACGTTTCCTACCGCTTCTCGCAGTGGGATGAAAACAACCGCGAAAAGTATATCGGTACCAACGAACAGTGGGAAGAAGCCCAGGGTATGATGAAGAAGATTCTCGACCATCTGGAGATTCCCTACGAAGTGGGTGTGGGCGAAGCCGCGTTCTACGGTCCGAAACTCGATATTCAAATCAAGAACGTATTCGGCAAGGAAGACACCCTCATCACCATTCAGATCGACCAACTTCTGGCCGAGAAATTCGGTATGGAATTCGTCGACCGTGACGGCGTGAAGAAGAACCCCTATATCATTCACCGCACGTCGATTGGTTGTTACGAGCGCACGTTGGCTCTCTTGATCGAAAAGTATGCCGGCGCGATGCCCTTGTGGTTGGCCCCCGAGCAGATTCGTATCCTTTCGATTGCCGACCGTCATCTCGACTATGCCTATGAAGTCAAGAAACAGTTGGAGGCCAAGGGCCTTCGCGTAACGGTCGATAACCGCAACGAAAAGATCGGCTACAAGATTCGCGAGGCGCGGTTGGAAAAACTGCCCTATCAGGTCATTGTGGGCGACAGTGAGGTCGAAAACGGTACCGTTTCGGTGCGTGAGCGCGGCGAAAACGGCGACTTGGGTTCGATGTCGGTTGCCGACTTCATCGCCCGTGTGGTCGAAGAAAACGAACAAAAAGTTATTAAGAAATAAAAGAACGCCGAGCAAGGAAAATCCTTGCTCGGCGTTTTTCATAAAAAGAAGAACCCCGTTCAGGAATTCCTGAACGGGGTTTCTTGATTCTTATTTCGAAAGCTTATCGCGTTTTACATAGGTGGTATGCAAATCGTGGTGAGCTTTGTGACCGCCGAAGCCGTCATACCATTCGCTGTAAAGGGTCTTTACAACCGGGGATTCATGCGACTTGCGGATGGCCATTGCGGCATCCTGATCGTAGAGTGCCTTGGCGCGAACAGCCTTGAGGTCTACGGTGTCGCGAACGCTTTGCGGTTGAATGGGTTGACCGCCGCCGTTTACACAGCCGCCGGGGCAGCCCATGATTTCAACAAAGGTCCAGCCGTCGGGGTTGCCGTTCTTCATACGGTCCATAACAACCTTTGCGGCCGAAGCGCCCGAAGCAACTGCAACTTTGATGTCGCTGCCGTTGATGTTCACGGTAGCCTGCTTGAGACCCATCGTGCCACGAACAGCCTCGAAATCAACGTCGGTGTTGTCCTTACCGGTCAACCAGTCGTTTGCGGTACGAAGTGCTGCTTCCATAACACCGCCGGTTGCACCGAAGATTACGGCTGCGCCGGTATCTTCGCCCAACGGGCTATCGAACTCTTCGTCCGGAAGATTGGTAAAGTTCATACCTGCGCGCATGATCATGCGGGACAGTTCACGGGTGGTGATGGCAATATCAACGTCCGGAACACCGGCTGCAGACTGATCTTCACGGCCAATCTCGAACTTCTTGGCGGTACAGGGCATAACCGATACCGAAACGATGTTCTTGGGATCAACGCCGGCTTTCTGTGCCCAGTAGGTCTTAATGACGGCACCGGCCATCTGCTGCGGAGACTTACAGGACGAAAGGTGATCGATCATATCCGGATAGTAGTATTCGCAGAACTTAACCCAACCGGGCGAGCAGGAGGTAATCATCGGCAGAACGCCGCCGTTCTGAATACGGCCGACGAGCTCGTTGGCTTCTTCTACGATGGTAAGGTCGGCGGCAAAGTCGGTATCAAAGACCTTGTCGAAGCCCAAGCGACGAAGAGCAGCAACCATTTTGCCCTCTACGTTGGTGCCAACCGGCAAGCCGAAGCATTCGCCCAAGGTGGCGCGGATGGACGGAGCGGTCTGAACAACAACGACCTTCTCGGGATCGGAAAGGGCTTCCCAAATCTTGTCGGTATCGTCCTTCTCAACCAAAGCACCGGTCGGGCAGACAGCGGTACACTGGCCGCAGGAGATACAGGGAACGTTGCTGAGCGGCAGGTTGAATGCCGTGCCGATCTGGGTGTCGATGCCGCGGTCGTTTGCGCCGATAACGCCAACGTACTGTTCATTACAGGCGGCTACGCAACGACGGCAAAGTACACACTTGTTGTTGTCGCGAACGAGGTGGGGAGTCGAAACGTCCAACTCGTATACGGGCTTAAAGCCTTCAAAGGTGGAGTCTTCAACGCCGTAGTCGCGGCAGAGTTTCTGCAGTTCGCAGTTGGTGGAACGAACGCAGGAAAGACAACGCTTGTCGTGGGTCGAGAGAATCAACTCCAACGTGGTCTTTCTTGCTTTCTGAATCTTTTCAGAGTTCGTGAGAACTTCCATGCCTTCGGCAATCGGATAGACACAAGCGGTAACAATACGGAAACCGCGGCCTTCGTTTACCTCAACGACACAGATACGGCAAGCACCGATTTCATTCTTTTCCTTCATAAAGCAAAGGGTCGGAATTTCGATGCCGGCCAAACGGGCAGCCTCTAAAATCGTGGAGCCCTTGGGTGCGCTAACGGCAACACCATTAATTTTCAAATTAATCATATCCATTATTCTCGGCTCCTTTCTTACTGTTTGCTGATTGCTTTGAACTTACAGTTGCCCATACATACGCCGCACTTCACGCACTTGTCGCTGTCGATCTCATAGGACGGCAACTTGTGACCTTCGGCGATGTAATCGGTCTTGACAATGGCGTTGACCGGGCAGTTTCTGGCGCAAAGACCGCAACCGATACACTTATCTTTGTCGATGGTGAAGGTCAACAGATCTTTACATACGCCGGCAGCACACTTCTTGTCCACAACGTGTTCAATGTATTCGTGACGGAAGAAGTTGAGGGTGGCAAGAACCGGGTTGGGAGCCGTCTGGCCCAAGCCGCACAAAGAGTTCTGCTTAATGTAGTAGCAGAGTTCTTCCAACTTGTCGATGTCTTCCAAGGTTCCCTTGCCCTGGGTGATCTTTTCGAGCATTTCAAGCAAACGTCTGGTACCGACGCGGCAGGGAGTACACTTACCGCAGGACTCGTCAACCGTGAATTCCAAGAAGAACTTGGCCATATCAACCATACAGTTGTCTTCGTCCATAACGATCAGACCGCCCGAACCCATCATACAGCCGATGGCGGTGAGGTTGTCGTAATCAACTTCGGTATCGATCAGGTCTGCCGGGATACAACCGCCCGAAGGACCACCGGTCTGGGCAGCCTTGAACTTCTTGCCGTTCGGGATACCGCCGCCGATCTCATCGATGATCTGGCGCAGGGTGGTACCCATCGGGATTTCTACCAAGCCGGTGTTCTTGATCTTACCGCCCAAAGCGAAGATCTTGGTACCTTTGGATTTCTCAGTACCCATCGAGGTGAACCAATCCACACCGTTCAAAATGATTTGCGGAATGTTGGCAAAGGTTTCAACGTTGTTTTCAACGGTCGGGGAGTTGTACAGACCGCGAACTGCCGGATAGGGCGGACGCGGACGCGGCTCACCGCGGTTGCCTTCGATCGAGGTCATCAGAGCGGTTTCTTCGCCGCAAACGAATGCGCCGGCGCCCAGACGGATCTGAAGGTCAAAGTCGAAGCCCGAACCGAAGATGTCCTTGCCTAAAAGGCCGTACTCATTTGCCTGGTCGATTGCAATCTGCAAACGGTTAACGGCAATCGGGTACTCGGCGCGAACGTAAACGTAACCCTTGGTAGCGCCGATGGCGTAACCGGCGATAGCCATAGCTTCGATAATCGAGTGCGGGTCGCCTTCCAGAATGGAACGGTCCATAAATGCACCCGGGTCGCCTTCGTCGGCGTTACATACAACGTATTTTTGCGGTGCCTTGTTGGGGGCGCAAAGTGCCCACTTGCGGCCGGTCGGGAAACCGCCGCCGCCACGGCCACGAAGTCCCGAATCGGTAACGACTTGAATAACCTGTTCGGGGGTCATCTCGGTCAATACCTTACCCAGAGCGGCATAACCGTCCATGGCGATGTACTCGTCGATGTTTTCGGGGTCGATCACACCGCAGTTGCGCAGAACAATGCGCTTCTGGCTCTTGTAGAAAGCGGTGTCGTTGAGCGAAAGATGGTCAACGTCAACCTCTTCTTCGGCGGTATCTTTGTAAACCAAGCGGTCTACGATACGGCCCTTCAACAGGTGCTCTTCAACGATTTCTTTAACGTCTTCTGTGGTGATACGGCTGTAAAACGTTCCGTCGGGATAGACGATAACAACCGGGCCGAGGGCGCAAAGGCCGAAGCAACCGGTCTGAACCAATTTTACTTCTTCCGAAAGACCGGCTTTTTCAATATGCTCGACAAAAGCATCCTGAATAGCCTGACTTCCCGAAGAGGTACATCCGGTACCGCCGCAGATCAGTACTTGTGCACGAATCATAATGATACCTCCAAATTAATCTTTATTGTTAACGATGGTGTACTCGCTGACAACTTTTCCGTTTTTCAGATGTTTTTCAACAACTTCTTTTGCCTTTTCGGCCGTCATCTTTACATAGGTAATCTTTTCCTTGCCGGGTTCAAAGATTTCAACAACCGGTTCGTACTGGCAGATCCCGATGCAACCGGTCTGCGAAACGGCAACCTTACCGGAAAGACCCGCTTCGTTTACGGCCTCAACAAATGCGCTCAGAACGGGACGTGCGCCTGCTGCAATACCGCAGGTAGCCATACCGACAACAACGCGAACATCTTCCGAACCTTCGCGAAGAACAACCTTGTTCTTCATCTTGTCTTTGATTGCTTGTAATTCAGCCAATGATTTCATATATATCTTCCTTTCCTTGATATGTTTTTTTATGAAAGACTATCGTACTGTTCGTTCAGACAGTCTTCAATCCAACAGATAATTTCGTATTCTGCAAGTGAAATATCCTCGCCCAATACCGCAATCAATTCGGCCGTGTGTAATTCCACCGTACCTTTTTCGGTTTCGTGACGGAACAACAGGTCGACCGTCGGGTGACCTTGAATCAAGGTCGTAACGGTTGCCACAACGTCGCCCAAAGGGCAAAAATCAATGTGGTCGGTGTGAAAGGTGGCCGTCACGGTGGTGCCGTGGTGTTCGGCGTTGTCCTTGTCACTGACCGATGTGATTGTCATCGTGCCGCCCGTCTGTTCGGCTGCCAGTTTCAAAAGCGGCAGACCCAAACCGACCTTTCGGGTGGTCCTCGTTGTATAAAACGGGTTGGTCACACCCTCTAAGATTTCTTTGGTCATTCCGCATCCGTCATCGCGGATGGTAAGGGTTAAGAGATTGTTTTTTTCTTGCAGAAGAATTTCCACGTGCTCGGCGCCGGCTTTGTAGGAATTTTCGGCAATATCTAAAATATTGAGCGAGAGTTCTTTCATTCCGTCACCTCAGTTGTTCGAAAACACGGCGGCGCACCAAAGCACTGCTGTACGGTTCATCGTCCAGAAGAAAAGAATCGTTTTCGTCACGCAGATCGGTCAGATAATGCGTATCGGAACTAACGACCGTCTTTTTCTTCTGCAAACCGTATTGCTCTACGTACGACAGTCTGTTTTGTGCATTGTGAAATTCAATACAGGAGAAGTCGGGGCTCTCGGGAAAGGTACCCAAAATGGCGATGATGCCGTTCGACTCGCGGTCAATGTGGGCGGGATAGCAAATACCACCCAACGGGTCTACCAAAGAGGGGACTTCTTCTAAAGAAATTGTGGTTGCGTTAATAAGCAGGTTCTCTTCCGTGTCGATGACTTCGTCCTGTCCGTTCAAAACCAGTTGGTTGCCGAAAATTTCGGGGCGGTTGGGCACTTTGATCAACCGATCGTAAACAATACGGTCAAATTCCATCGCGCCTTCCAGCGTTTCAAACAGACAGATCACGTGAATGTCTTCGGCCGTGGTCAGTTCCATTCCCGCGATGGGAACAATGCCGACCCGCCGCGCCGCCTCAAAAAAAGCGGGACAGTTTCGCGTGGTGTTGTGATCGGTCAGTGCCATGATCCCGATGCCGCAAAGACTTGCCATACCCGCCAGGTTGTTGGGGGTGTTATCGTCATCCGCGCAAGGGGAGAGGCAGGAGTGAACGTGCAGATCGTAGTTGTAGCGCGTCATAAGGTTTCACCAAACAGCTTTTGTGCCGTTTCGAAGGCGGGCAGGGAACTGGAAAGCACGTTAATGCCTTTTTCCTTGGCCGCAAGAAGAATTTCTTCTTCTAGAGTGACCCCTTCGGCTAAAACCAGACACGAAACGTCAGCAAGACTGGCGACGGCCAACACGTTGAGGTTGGACATAATCGTGATCCAGGCGTTGCCGCTTTGTGCGCGCCCCATCACCCAACTCAACAGGTCGCCGATGTAAACACCGTCGATCTCGCGCTCGCCCTCTTCCAGGTGAAGTGCGGTGAGTTCGGGGAATTTCAACAGGTCTTGTACCGTCATTCGCAATCCTCCTTTTTGGGAGGTTTGCCGCCACAGAGGCAGACAATACAATCTTCCACCTTGGCCGTGCCGCGGACCACGTCCTCGGCAAACGCGCGGCAGGTGGGCGCTCCGCAGTAACCACAATCGATATTGGGAAGCGTGTTCCGAAGTTTCTGAATATCGGCCATCATACGCATCGACTCGGCCATATTGTCACTCAAACGGGAAATCGGCTTGTAAACCGGCAACTCGTTGAAGAAGTAATCTTCGGGAATGTAGGCTTCCTCTTCGGGGGTTAAAAAGTTTTGGGAAACGGGCAAATATCGACGCAAACTTTGTAGACGCGCTTTGGCAATAAAGGGGTTCTGAATGGCCAGAACACCGCCGACACATCCGCCGGTGCAAGCGTTTAACTCTACAAATTTGAGCGGTGGGATATTGCCGTTTTCGATTTGATCTAACACGCGGCTGACATTTTCAATGCCGTCTGCTGCCAGATATTCGTCGTTAAAGATGGCGGTTGATTCGCCGCCGGAACTTGCCCAGCCAATGCCAATCATTCCCGATTCCGAAAGCGTTTTGATCTCTTCGTCCGGCTTCATCGCGTTGATGAGCAGGAAGTAGATATCGCTGATCGAAATGACTTCATCCACCTGGCTTTCATAATCCGCGAAGCCGTTCTTTACGTAACTGACCTTTGCGGGGCAGGGGGAGATGAAGCAAACGCCGATCTCTTCATCCGAAAGTTCGGGGTGTTGCATTTTGGCTCGGCGCCGCGCCAATCGGGCGGCCACCTCCATCGGCGGCAACATTTTCAGAATGTTGTCGTTGAGAGAAGGGAAGCGCAGTGCAATCAGGCGGACCACAACCGGACAGGCAGAACTGATGACGGGGAGTTTAATTCCCTCGGTCTTTAAGTACAGGCGGGTATAGGCCGAAACCAATTCCGCCGCCTTGGAAACCTCAAACACGTCGTCAAACCCAATCTTCAAAAGGCCGTTTAAGACGAAGTCCACGTCGTCAAGATTGTCGAACTGCCCGTACAGGGTAGGGGCGGGTAAGGCAATCTTCCATTTGAACCGCTTCATCGTATCCAATTTTCCGCAGGTGGCTTTTTTTGCCTGATGCGGACAGAATCGGATACATTCGCCGCAGTCAATACAGCGTTCCTGGTTGATAACGGCGCGGTGGTCGTGGATTCGAATGGCCTCGGTCGGGCAATGCCGTAGACAGGTGGTACAGCCCGTACACTTGGTGTCGTCTAAAAAGACGGAGTGCTCATAAGTATGCATGGCGAATCCATCCATTTCTTTCATGAACGTCAGGTCAGGTTGACCCGCATGGTAATGGTCGTTCCTTCGCCTACCACGGTGTCGATCTTCATATCGTCGCTGTAACGCTTCATGTTGGGAAGGCCCATACCGGCGCCGAATCCCAACGAACGAATGGTATCGGTGGCGGTCGAGTAACCTTCTTGCATGGCTTGTTCGATATTTTTAATACCGGGGCCGTGGTCGGTTAAAATGATTTCGATATAGTCTTCGTAAATGCAAACGTCGGCAACGCCGCCGCCGGCGTGAATCACCATGTTGATTTCGCCCTCATACATGGCAATCGAAACCCGACGAATGATTTCGGGGGAAAGACCCAAGCGGCGCAAATCCTTTTTGATGGTAACCGAGGCTTGACCGGCTGAGGTAAAGTTCTCTCCGTCAACATCAAAGTGAAAGATCAACGGCTCACTCATGGCGGACCTTGTTTCCGACAAGTCCGTTGGCATACAGAATGCCGCAGGCCTCGTACAATCTTTTATCGGTTTTCAGAACGACGATTCCGCAATCCTCGGCAAGACGTAACATCTCTTCCGTAGGCGTTTTGGAGCGAACAAAAACAACGCAGACCATATCCATCATTTCAGCGGTACGAATAACCTGGGAGTTTACAAGGCCTGTCATCAGAACGGCTTGGTCTTTTACAAAGGCCAACACGTCACTCATCATATCACTGCCGCAGGCAGAATAGACGTGACGCCCTACGTGTTCCTCACAACACAGAACCGTTGCATCCAGAAGGTTTTTAATGTCGTTAATTTTCATTGAAAACGTCCTTTATCGCGTTTTTTATCTGAAACAATTAGTCAACGTACTTTGCAAGAATGTCGTCAACATCGTCGGCAGTCAGTCGGCCGTAAACGTCGTCGTTTACCGTCAGTACCGGGGCCAATCCGCAAGCGCCGATGCAGCGGCAAGCGGTCAGAGAGAATTTACCGTCGGGGGTGCATTCGTCTGCGCCGATACCGAGCTTTTCGGAAAACTTGTCGAAGATCTCGCCCGCGCCCTTAACGTAGCAGGCAGTACCCAAACAAACCGAAATGTTGTACTTTCCTTTGGGGGAAAGCGAGAACTGTGCGTAGAAGGTAGATACACCGTAAACTTTTTCAACCGGAATTTCCATACCTTCGGCGATCATGTTCTGTACTTCCAACGGCAGGTATCCGTAAATATCCTGCGCTTTCTGCATGACGACCATCAGGTTGCTTTTGTCGGCCTTGTGCTCATCAATGACCTTCAAAAGAGCAGCCTCCTGTTCGGCAGTGCCATTGAAAGGAAGTGTGCTGATTTTCTTTTTCATGAACAGAATCCTCCTTAAAGTGATTTCCTATGAGTGAGCAAAATCACACCCATCTCATATACCTCTAAAGTATACCATACTTATATATATTTTGCAAAGGGTTTTTTGAGAAAATTGTTAAAAAATAAACAATTTTTTTTGAAAAGCAAGAAAAAGGGAGACATTCACCGGAATGCCTCCCAAAATCAGGTATTATGTTAACAAAAGTAACAGCTCTACGAGTTGTGAAATTTCATAGGTTGGTACAGGATTGGCCGCAACCTGTTTTCGGTTGAGGAAACAGGTGTCAAGTCCGGCGTTGATGCCGCCCGTAATATCGGCCGAAAGGCTGTCACCCACGACTAAAATCTTGCGGCGGTCCTGTTCGTCGATTTCGGCGATCGCCATTTCAAAATAGGACTTGTCCGGTTTTTGGACCCCCATTTTTTCCGAAACGAAAATGCCGTCCACCAAGGCTTCGAGTCCCGATTCGCGAATACGTTTATACTGCGTTCGGATAAAGCCGTTGGAGGTGATGTATAACCGATAGCCGCGCGCGCGAAGCGCCGTCAGCACTTTCGTCGTTTCGGGGTATAAAACGTGACTTTCCGACAGACAAACAAAATAATCTTCCGACATTTTTTGCGCGTCGGCCGTGTAGCCTTGGCGGGCAAAGAGTTCCAAAAAACGGTTGACAAAAATATCCTCCCGTCGGATTTTTCCTTGCTCAAATTCCTGCCAGAAACGGCGGTTGATTTCCGAATAGAGCGCCACGTCTTGAGCGGTAGCGTCGATCGAATTTCGCTTTAATGCGCGGCGCAACGCCTGTTCTTCGCATTGTTTGAAATCCATGAGGGTATCGTCCAGATCCAAGAATAGGGTCGAGTAGGTTTTCATCAGATTTTATCAGCCAATTCCTTCAAGTAAGCGCGCAGTTCTTCGGCCGTTTCGGGGTGGTTGAGGCCTACTTCAATATTGGCTTTCAGAATGCCGAATTTGTTGCCCATATCGTAGCGCGTTCCGCTGAAATCAACGCCGATCATACCCTCTTTTTGCGCGAGGGTTCGCATCGCGTCGGTCAGTTGAAGTTCGTTGCCGGCGCCAAGCGGCGTGGTTTCCAGAATATCAAAAATTTCGGGGGTCAAAACGCAGCGGCCGAGAATGGAATAGTTCGAGAACTTTTCTTCCAATTTCGGTTTTTCAATCATATCGTCAATGGCAAAAACGCGGTCGGAAAGGGGGGATACCTTCATCGAACTGTAGCGCACGATCTGTTCGTCGGGAACCTCTTTGATACCGACAACGCCTTTGCCGTGTTTCTCGTAGGCTTCGCAAAGTTCGCCGATAGCAGGAACCTCGCCGATGATTACGTCGTCGCCGTAAAGTACCGCAAAGGGATCACTGCCCACAAATTCACGGGCGCGCAATACCGCGTCACCAAGACCGCGGGTCACCTTTTGACGGATAAAGTAGATGTTGGCCAACTGGGCTACTTGTTGCAGTTCGGCAAGTGTGTCGTCCCGTCCGCGGGCACGCAACATATTTTCCAATTCAATCGAGTAATCAAAATGGTCCTCGATCACGCCTTTGCCGCGGTTGGTAATGATTAAAATGTCGGTAATTCCGGCGCGAACCGCCTCTTCGACGATGTACTGAATAGCGGGTTTGTCCACAATGGGAAGCATTTCTTTGGGGAGTGCTTTAGAGGCGGGGAGTACCCGCGTGCCGAGTCCTGCGGCGGGAATAATGGCTTTTGTGATTTTCATATGTAAAAGTCCCTTCGTTTTTTTTTTTTTTTGGAATTATGCGAAAAGTTTTACAAGAAGCGCGGTGATCGGTTCAATGACCGAAGAGGAGAAAAACAACAGCAGAATGCCGACAAACAACATACCGCCCGACGTACCGCCGATGGCCGACAGACCCGTTGAATAATAGCGCGGGTCAATATGGACCGTTTGGTAATGCTGGATTTTGGAAACGGCATGTTTTTTGTACCAATGGAATGCGAAAACCGATGTGAGGACCAACGAAATGACACTGATCAAGGTGTTTGCAGCGGCCTGAAGCGTGGCGCGAAGGCTGAACAGATCTTTGGAAAGTTCGTCCAGAACCTCCATCGCTTCGGCGTAATTTTCATTTTCCAGAGCGATGGTGTAGTTGTTCAACAAACTCAACATCTCGTCGGATTTGGCGGTTTCGGGATTGATGAGCGATAAGCCGACACTCAAAACAACGCCGATAACCAGTAAACTCCAAGCGATTTTATACATTTTGCGGTAGAAGAACCAAATGGCCGCACCGATCGGTCCGAAAAAGAGGGAAAGAACGGCGACCGGCCAACACCAGGAAGTCTTGCTGTTCTGCAATTCCATTTTGGTGAATTTTTGCAGAATTTTCGGCGCGTTTTTGCCGACAAAAGCCGCCATATCCTCTTTTGGAATCGACTCAAACTCATCCAGACAAACGGCACAAGAGGGGGTGCTGTAATAGGTTTGTTGCGCGGCGGCCGAGGAAACAACAACCGTCGGTGCGTCGGGTTGCGATTCGTTGTTTTCCACTTGATTCAATGCGGTTCCGCAGTTTTTACAGTAGAGATACTGCGGCTCGTTTTCGGTGCCGCACTCACGGCATAAGATGGTTTTATTGTCCATTGGAATCCTCCTTACAAAAACAAGGTCAAAAGGGTGGGCAGATAGCGTTCCAACACAACACCCAAAATCATTGCCAGGAAATTCACACCGCCCAGACGCGCAAAGGATTCGGCCGCGTCTTCCGAAGCGGATTTTATTTTTTTCACCGAAGCGATGGTGTGGTTGCGGTAAATAAAGTCACCGAACAGAGAAATCACAACGCGCAAAACGAGTTGCAACATACTGCCGATAAAGGCCGACCATAAAACAACGTTGCCGATCTGCGGCAGGTGGTCGGCAATAAGGGCGGAATATTCGGCCATATTGGTGGCGCTTGAAAAATCATACTGTAAAAGCGCTTGGCTGAGCGGAAAGGTGAACAGGCTGAACACCACCGACAACGCGCAGACAAAGGCGCCGACCTTGTACATTTTTCGCGACAGCAACCACGCGCTCGGGAAGAAAAAGGCCAACCAATTCCAGGAAACCTTTTGCCCTGTTAACATTCGCGCAAATTTCGGAATGTAATAACGCGTGTTGGTGGCAACGAATTTTTGCGCTTCTTGGGCTTTCACACCGCCTAGATCCATATCGGCGGGAATGCCGCCCAACGGGTCGAAAGGAGAGTAAACGCTGACCTGTCCGAATCCGCCGAAGGGCGAAAATTGTACCGCGCCGCAGTTTTCACAAACGCGGGCGCCTTTTTTTAACGGCTCGCCGCACATCGGGCAGAGGGTTTCTTCCTCATCTGTTTGGGATTCACTTTTCGGGGCTTCTTCTTTGGTCGGCTCGGGACGACGGTATTCCTCTTCGGTTCCGTGCAAATGCTCAAGCGCACAATGCCCGACAAAATTATAGCAATCCCGATGGTGCGGTGCGCCGCACTCGGGGCAAAAAACAAGATCATCCTCTTCAAATAAGTAGGCGTGACAAACGGGACACTGTTGTCCCTCAAGGGAGTAACTCATACCAAGACCTCTCTGTGTGCGGAAATTGCGGAAAACACCGTGTCGAAATATTCGTTTCCGTAGTGGTGGTATTTTCCGTTTGCAATCATTTGTTTTAATTCGTTTTCGGTCACCCAACGCGCCTCGGCAACCTCGCTTTGTTGCAACGTCAGTGCCGATACGGGCAGGTCGGCCGTAATCACCCAAATATCCAAAAGGGAATTTCGCCGTTTCATTCGCGTGAGCAACGTGAGGGTATCACGGTCGGATTCGATGCCGAGTTCTTCATAGAGTTCCCTGGCGGCGGCGGTAAAGGAATCCTCCCCCGCAACGGCGGCACCGCCTGTGGCGGCCCATTCGCCCGGCATTAGTTTCTTTTGTTCGGAACGGCGTTGAATCAGGAACTTTCCGTCGGAAGAAAGCACCCATATATGCACCACCAGATGGTATTCCCCCGGCGCGAGCGTACAGTTGCCGCGCAGGGTTGTCCGTCCGGTTGGGTTGCCGTTTCGGTCAAAAATATCCCATTGTTCAGTCATTATTTTTTCACCACGATTTCGCCTTGCCGTTTGTAGATGCTGTGTTCGGGTACATAGCCGCGCACCATCGACAAGGGGTAAATGTTTGTGTGTTTGCCGATTACGGTGCCCGGGTTGAGCACCGAGCCGCAACCAACCTCTACGTTGTCGCCCAAAATGGCGCCGAACTTTTTCAGTCCGGTTTCAACCTTTCCTTCTTTGGTGGTTACGGTGACAAGTGATTTATCGGATTTTACGTTGGACGTAATGGCACCTGCGCCCAAATGGGAACGGTACCCCAAAATCGAATCGCCCACGTAGTTGTAGTGCGGCACCTGAACCCCGTCAAACAAAATGACGTTTTTCAGTTCGGTAGAATTGCCGACAACGCAGTTTTTTCCAATCAGCGCGTTGCCGCGGATAAAGGCACAGTGGCGAATCTCGGCCGCTTCGTCGATGATACAAGGTCCTGTAATACTCGCCGAGGGGGCAACCTTGGCCGAACGGGCAATCCAGACCTGCGCATCGACTTGTTCAAAAACGGCGGGGTCTAACGATTTTGAGAGTTCGGTGATAAATTCACCGATTTTGGGCAAAAGTTCAAAGGGGTAAACGGCCGTTTGAAAAAGAGCGGCCGCGCGTGTGTGTTCGAGGGAAAACAGAGCATCACTTTTCAAAAAATGCATCGTCTCAACCTTTCGATATAGTATACACTATATAAGTATAACAAAAAATTGTGAACATTTCAAGAATTTGAAGAAATTATATTTTTTCCTTGTAAATTTCTATAATATAGATTATAATGGGGGAAGCAGGCTTGTGTGTTAAGGCGTGCGAATGGGCGGGTCCTGTGCGACGGGATGCTACGAACCATGTCAGGCGGGGAACCGAGCAGCATTAAGTAGTCTTTTCTGTGCGCCGCAGTCAATCGGCTCATTCGTACACTTTAGGATACAAGCCTGTTCTTTAGAAAAGGGGAAAAGGAGGCTTGGTTTATGGCCTATCAGGCGTTATACCGAAAATACCGTCCGCAAACGTTTTCACAGGTTGTCGGGCAGGAGCATATCACCGAAACGCTTCAACACGAGTTGGCTTCGGGCAAGATTTCCCACGCTTATTTGTTCACGGGAACGCGCGGAACCGGAAAAACCAGTTGCGCCAAGATTTTGTCGCGCGCGGTCAACTGTATGAACCCTGTCGCGGGGGAACCGTGCGGCGAATGCGAACTTTGCCGAAGCGCCCTTGCGGGAGAATTGACCGATATTGTCGAAATCGACGCCGCTTCGAATAACGGCGTAGACAGTATTCGCGAACTGCGCGAACAGGTGTCGTTCACGCCGGCGGCCGCCAAGTACCGCGTGTACATCATCGACGAGGTGCATATGCTTTCCATCGGTGCCTTTAACGCGTTGTTAAAAACGCTGGAAGAACCGCCTGCCCACGTGGTCTTTATTCTGGCTACGACCGAGGTGCACAAACTTCCTGCGACCATTTTGTCGCGTTGTCAGCGGTTTGATTTCCGCCGTATTGACCCCGAAAAGATTTGCGAACGATTGCAAACGGTCGCGCGCGAAGAGGGGTTGACCCTTACCGACGGGGCCGCGATGTTGATTGCCTCGGCCGCTGATGGCGGTATGCGTGATGCGCTTTCGGTTCTTGACCTTTGCGCGGCAACAACACAACAGATTACCGAGGATACCGTGGCTTCCTGTTGCGGAATGGCGGGGAATGAATATCTGTTGCAAATGGCCGAGCATCTGCGTAATTGCGATACCGAAAAAGCGCTGCTTTTATTGGATGAACTTCACCGTTCTTCGGTCGATACCGTGCGCCTGGTGGCAGAACTTACGGAGCATTTCCGCAATCTGATGATTGCCAAAACCGTGCGCGACGGCAAAAAACCGATCGTCTGTTCGAGCGCCCAATTAAAACAGTTGGAGCAACAGGCCAACGGCTATGAACTGAGCCGCATTATCGCCGTGCTTTCGGTGCTGCAGGAAACGGCCGGGCGCCTGTCTTCGGGCAACCGCCGTTGTGAAATGGAAATGGCCGTTATCCGCCTTTGCAATCCTTCGGTCGCAAACGACCTGTCGGCGTTGGAACAGCGCATTTCCATTCTCGAAAGCCGCCCCTTTACGAGTGCCCCCGCGGCGCCCGTTCAGGCGCAAGAAGTTCCCCAAAAACAAGCGGAAGAAATTCCCGCCCCTGTTCTTGAAGAAGCAGAAGAACCTTATTACGACGATTCTTTTGCGCCGCTTCCAGAAGAGGACGAAGAACCCGCCCCTGCGCCGGAAATCGCGCCGCAGATCGAAGAAAGCGTGCAGGTCAAAGAACCGCCCAAAACGGCGGAACCCTCGGGCGAACAACCGCTTGAACAGTGGGACGTTATTTTGAAAATTTTACGGACAAAATGTCCGTTGATTGCCGGAGTTCTCAACGACTCCAAAGCCTATATCCGCGGCGCATATCTGCTGATCGATACGCAAAACAGTCAGTTCAGAACGATGGTCAACGGCGACAATTCGCAATACCGCGACCAGATTCGTTCGGCCGCCCAAAAGGTACTCGGGCAATCGTATAAATTAGGGCCTTACCGTCCTTTGCAAACCCAGAGCGAAGACCCGCTTGCGGCCTTTGCCCAGCGTTTAGAGGACTTGAATTTGAAAAATTAGGAGAACAGTTATGAAAGTACGTATTCCCAATTCCGGCGGACCCGGAAATATGAATCAGATGCTCAAACAAGCACAAAAAATGCAGGAAGATATGGCGAATTTGCAGGAAGACCTTGAAGGGCGCACCTATACGGCTTCGTCGGGTGGCGGTCTTGTCGAAGTTACGGTCAACGGAAAACATCTGATCGAATCGGTCAAGATCAAGCCCGAAGCGGTCGATCCGGACGACGCCGAAATGTTGGAAGACCTCGTAACGGTTGCCGTCAACGAAGCCATCGGCAACGCCATGAAAGCGGCCGAGGAAGAAATGGGCGCGATTACCGGCGGAATGAACCTGCCCGGATTGTTTTAAGCGATGAATTATCAAATCGTACCGCTGAATGAATTGGTTGAGCAGTTTGCCAAACTGCCGGGGATCGGGCGCAAAACCGCCCAACGGTTGGCGCTTTATATTTTGGAGCAACCGCCCGAGTCGGCCAAGCGTTTTTCCGAAGCGCTTTTGAACGCGCGGGAAAAGATTCATTTTTGTAAAACCTGTCAGGCATTGACCGACCAGGAACAGTGCCGCATTTGTGAGGACGAATCGCGCGACCGTTCGGTGATTTGTATCGTTGAAGAACCGCGCGACGTGTTGGCCATTGAGCGCACCCGTGAATACCGCGGACTTTACCACGTGTTGCACGGGGTTATTTCGCCGCTCGACGGGGTGGGCCCCGACCAGTTGCATATCAAGGAATTGATGGAACGTTTGGCGAGCGGCACGGTGGAGGAACTGATTATGGCCATGAACCCCACCGTCGAGGGGGAGGCAACGGCCAGTTACCTCTCGCGCCTGACGAAACCGATGGGGCTGAAAGTGACCCGCCTGGCCTACGGAATTCCCGTTGGCGGCGAGTTGGAATATGCCGACGACCACACCTTGGTCCGCGCTCTGGCGGGCAGAAACGAGATTTAAGATGACACAGGAAAAGATTGATCGCATTAACGAGTTGGCGCGTAAACAGCGCGCCGAAGGCTTGACCGAAGAAGAAAAGCAGGAGCAGTATCTGCTTCGCCGCGAGTATATCGAGGGCTTCCGCCAAAGTCTGGAGGCTCAGTTGGAAAACACCTACATCGTCGAGGCCGACGGTACCAAGAGAAAGGTGGGCAAACACCATGAAAATCCTCTTAGCTGACGCGGCCACCGTCGTGCACGACGGTGATTTGCCGCTCGACGTGTTCGAACAGTTCGGCGAGGTCGTGTCCTACGGCGTAATCACCCGCGAAGAACTCTTGCAAGAGGCCAAAACGGTCGAGGCCATTTTGTGCAACAAAACGGTCATTGACCGCGCGGTGATGGAGGCCGCCCCCAACTTAAAGTATATCGGCCTGTTTGCAACGGGCTACAATAATATCGATATCGAATGCGCCAAAGAGCGGGGAATTACGGTCTGTAACGCGGGCAGTTATTCTACCGCGGCCGTCGCGCAACAGGTTTTTGCCTATTTGCTTTCTTTTTATACGAGAACCGATGAGTATGCGCGTTTTGTGGCTGACGGCGGTTGGATCTCGGCCAAGGTCTTTTCGGCCTTTTGTCTGCCGACCGATGAGTTGATGGGCAAAACGATTGGCATTTTCGGTCACGGCAGTATCGGCCGCGAGGTCGAAAAAATTGCCCGTGTTTTTTCGATGCGCCCAATCGTTTGTACGCGAACCGAGCGCGAGGGCACCGATACCGAATACGTTTCGTTTGACCGATTGCTCAAAGAAAGCGATATCATTACGGTGCATTGCCCCTTGAACGAGGGCACACAGCATCTCTTTAACGCCGAAGCCTTTGCCAAAATGAAGGACGGCGCCTTTTTCATCAACACGGCGCGCGGCGGCGTGGTGGTTGAATCGGCGTTGCGCGGGGCGTTGGAAAGCGGAAAACTTGCGGGCGCCGGGGTGGACGTCTTGACGAGCGAGCCGATGCAGGCCGATTGCGCCTTGCAGGGTGCCCCCAATATCCTCATCACACCCCACACGGCCTGGGCGCCGCTTTCGACAAGACGCCGCCTGTTGTCGGTCGTGGTGGAAAATATCAAGGCTTTTGAAAAAGGCACACCTCAAAACGCGGTGGTGGCCCCATGAAACAGGAAACGTATCTGAAACTCTACCGAGCCATCGAACAGCGGCCGCGTTTGCGTCAAACGATCGAAACGCTTAACCGCACCGTGACCGCGCTGGTCTACGCGTTTTATCCCTTGTTTTTGATTTACTTGCTCATAAAAAACCAGGCGGGGTGGCTGCGGTTTTTGTTGGTGCCCTACCTTTCGTTTGTGGCCGTTTCCTTCTTGCGGCATTTTATAAACGCCAAGCGGCCGTATGAGAAGTTCGGCGTAGCGCCTTTGGTAGATAAAAAAACCAAGGGGCATTCCTTTCCTTCGCGCCACACCTTTTCAATTTTCGTCATCGGTTTTTCTACCGTTTCGTTTCTGCCGAATGTGGGTTACGCGATTGTGGCAATGGGCGTTTTATTGGCGGTAAGTCGCGTTCTTTTGGGACTGCACTTTATCCGCGACGTCGTGGCAGGTTTCTTATGTGCCGCCGCGGCCTATCTGATTGGATTTATTGTAATTTCATAAAAAAAGCCGACAGGGAAGACCTGTCGGCTTTTTTTATTCCTCGTTTTTTCGAAATTGCAGTTCGTAGAGTTCTTTGTAGGTGCCGCCGAACGCCATCAACTCCTCGTGGGTGCCGCGTTCAATCACTTCGCCCTTGACAATGACGGCGATTTCGTCGGCGTTGCGAATGGTTGAAAGACGGTGGGCCACCACAATCGAGGTACGTCCTTTGCAGAGTTCGTCCAAAGACTGTTGAATGAGTAATTCCGTGGTGTTGTCGAGCGCGCTTGTCGCCTCGTCTAAAATCAAAATCGCGGGGTTTTTGAGGAAAACGCGCGCAATGCTGATGCGCTGTTTCTGTCCGCCCGAAAGTTTTACGCCGCGTTCTCCGATTTCGGTGTCGTAACCATCGGGAAGACCCATTACAAACTCGTGAATATTCGCCTTTTTGGCGGCCTCGACCACTTCTTGGTCGGTCGCGTCCAGGCGCCCGTAAAGAATATTATCCTTAATGGTTCCCGCGAACAGAAAGACGTCTTGTTGGACAATGCCGATGTTTCTGCGCACCGATTCCAAGGTCAAATCGCGCAGATTTTTACCGTCCAACAAAATATCGCCGCCGTTTTCGTCGAGTTGGTAGAAGTTGGGGATTAAGTGGCAAATGGTGGTCTTGCCGCCGCCCGAGGGGCCGACAAGGGCGAGTTTTTTACCCTGCTCGATCTTCAGGTCAACGTGGTTTAATACCGGTCCGCCCTCGCGGTAGGAAAAACTTACGTCGCGAAATTCAATCTCACCCGCAACCGCGCCGAGTTCCTGCGCCCCCTGCGGCTCGAATTCGGGTTGCTCGTCCATAATTTCCACAAAGCGCCGAAAACCCGTTGCGCCGTTCTGGAACTGCTCGGTAAACTGAATCAAAATGGTAATGGGATTGATGAACAGATTGACCGAAACGATAAAGGTCGAGTAGTTGGCAAAACTGATTTTTCCCGCGTATAAAAACAGGCCGCCCGCAATCAGGATAATCACGTTGAAAATATCGGTAATAAACCCGGTCGAGGCAAAAAACCGCGCCATCGCCTGATAGGCGTGTTTACTGGCTAAAACGAATTCGCGGTTTCCGCCCTCAAACTTTTCCATTTCCTTGTCGGCGTTGGTGTAGGCCTTGGTCACGCGAATGCCCGTGATACTGCTTTCGACCGCCGCATTAATGAGGGCGTTTCCTTTTCGCCGCGCCATAAAGGCTTCACGCATCTTCTTGCGGAAAATCGTCGAGGCAACGATTAAAAAAGGCACACACGCAAAGACAATGAGCGTGAGCGTTACGTTGATGGAACACAAGTAAACAAAGGAAAGAACGATCATCACCGAACTGATTAAAATGTTCTCGGGACCGTGGTGCGCCAACTCGCAGATCTCAAAGAGGTCGCTTGTGATTCGGGTCATAATTTTACCCGTTTCGTTTTCATCGTAAAAAGAAAAGGGCAACCGCTCCAAATGCGCGAACAGGTCGCGGCGCATACGCGCCTGCATCCGCACACCGATGGTGTGACCGTAGTACTGTACAAAGTATTGCAAAAACATTCGCACAATGTAAATGCCGAACACAATGCCCCCGGCAATCAGAATGGCTTTATACTGTTTTTGCGGAATGTAGGTCCCGAGCATTCGGTTGGTCACCACGGGGTAGACCATTCCCGTTACCGACAGCAACAACGCGCACAACATATCGGCAAAAAGCAGCAACTTGTGCGGTTTGTAGTACGACAAAAAACGCTTTAACACAACGTCATCTCCAAAATAAAATTGCGAGGGTATTATAACATAAAAGCGGCAATAAATCAATGTGAATCATTGTATTTATAATTCGTGGCGAAGCCATACCGAACCTCTTTACTCTTCACTATTACCTCTTACTTTCCAAAAAACCCGAATGCAAAATATTTCGTGAAGAGTGAAAAGTGAATAGTGAAAAAGTAAAAATCCCGCCCACTTTCGTGAACGGGATTTTTGGAGCTGCTAACCAGATTCGAACTGGTGACCTCGTCCTTACCAAGGACGTGCTCTACCACCTGAGCCATAGCAGCAAACACGCGACTATGACATTATAGTCCAACCGTTCGCGATTGTCAAGTGATTTTTTCAAAATTCGTCAAAAAAACGTCCCGAAGCCAAGCGGAACTTGACTTCGGGATTTGGCTTAGAAAATAGAATAGTTTACAACGATGGCCGCAAAAACGATCGAAACCATCGAGAGCAGTTTGATGAGAATGTTGATGGCCGGACCCGAGGTATCCTTGAAGGGGTCGCCGACCGTATCGCCGACAACGGCGGCTTTATGTTGTTCGCTGCCCTTGCCGCCGTGCACACCGCTTTCGATGTACTTTTTGGCGTTATCCCAAGCACCGCCCGAGTTGGACATAAAGATGGCCAACAAGAAACCGCTTGCGGTAGCACCGGCCAACATACCGACAACGCCCTGGTAGCCGAGCAACAGACCGGTTGCAACGGGGGCCACGATGGCAACGATGGTCGGCAAAATCATTTCGCGCAAACTTGCCTTGGTACAAAGGTCGACACAGGAGGCGTAATCGGCTTCGGCCTCGCCTTCCATCAGACCTTTAATTTCCTTAAACTGTCGGCGAACTTCGATAACAACCGACTGTGCGGCTTTGCCGACCGAGTCCATGGTAAGGGCGGCAAAAACGAAGGGCAGACAGGTACCGATGAACAGACCAACCAACACGGTCGGGTCCATCAGATTGAGAGAAATTTCAAGGTCGGGTTTGATTTCCTTTACCTTATTAATATAAGAGGCCATGAGTGCCAGGGCCGTTAAAGCGGCCGAACCAATGGCAAAACCTTTGCCCGTGGCGGCGGTGGTGTTGCCGAGAGAATCGAGCGCGTCGGTGCGGTCGCGAACCGAGGAATCGAGCCCTGCCATTTCGGCGATACCGCCCGCATTGTCGGCAATCGGACCGTAAGCATCGGTGGCCAACGTAATGCCGAGGGTGGAAAGCATACCAACGGCCGAAAGGGCGATGCCGTAAAGACCCATATCCAAACTGTTTTTGCCGCCGGCGGCAAAGTAGGAAAGCAGAATGCAAACGGCAACGATCAGAATGGGCAGTGCGGTCGAGAGCATACCAAGACCCAGACCGCCGATGATGATCGTGGCACTTCCGGTTTCGGATTTACCGGCAAGTTTCTGGGTGGGTTTATAAGAATCCGAGGTATAGTATTCGGTCGAACGGCCGATGAGCACACCGGCCAACAGACCGGCGATAATTGCGAAATAAAGACCGATGGAGTTTTTACCGTCCAGACAGAACCAAACGATGGGGAAGGAAACAACGGCAATCACAATGGCGCTGAAATTGGTGCCGCGGCTCAAAGACTTCAACAGTTCTTTTTGCGTGGCGTTTTCTTTGGTGCGCACAAGGAAGGTGCCGATAATCGAGCAAAGAATGCCGCAAGTGGCAATTAAGAGCGGTACTGCCATGGCGTTGAGCGTCGCATTTTTGAAGGCGGCAACACCGAGAGCCATTGCCGAAATAACCGAACCGACGTAGGATTCGTAAAGGTCGGCGCCCATCCCCGCAACGTCACCGACGTTGTCACCAACGTTATCGGCGATAACGGCAGGGTTGCGCGGATCGTCTTCGGGAATGCCGGCTTCTACTTTACCGACCAGGTCGGCGCCGACGTCGGCCGCTTTGGTAAAGATACCGCCGCCCACGCGGGCAAACAAAGCCATCGAAGAAGCACCCATACCAAAGGTCAACATCGCGGCGGTGGTGGATTCGGCCGAAAGTTTAAAGACGTACTTCAACAGAATCAGCCATACCGAAATATCCAAAAGGCCGAGGCCCACAACGGTGAAGCCCATAACCGAACCGGCCGAGAAGGCAACACGCAAACCGCGGTTCAGGCTACCGATACAGGCGTTGGCGGTACGGGCGTTGGCCGCGGTGGCGATCTTCATACCGACAAAGCCCGAAAGTCCCGAGAAGAAACCGCCCGTAACGAAAGCGAACGGGACAAAGGGGGTGAGCAGTTTGAAAACGGCCATTACCGACAGAATGACGAACATCGCGCCGAAGAACACGGTAACGACGGTGTACTGGCGTTTGAGGTAGGCGTTCGCACCGGCTTTTACCGAATCGGAAATTTTCTTCATTTGGTCGTTTCCGCGGTCAAACCCTAAAACGCGCTTTGCAGTCAGCATGGCAAAGAGCAGGGCGGCCAGCGCGCCAAAGAGCGTTAAAAATGCGACGTATTTTTCCATAAAGACAGATCCTTTCTTTGTTCAAAATCTTGAATACGCATTTTTACACCTATAATATATAGGACGATTTTATAAAACCGATTTTAATCATTATGAAGGCAAAAGTCAAGCGGAAAAATCGAAAAAGAGAATTGTTTTTTTCTGTTCTTTAGAAGACTTCTCCAAAACGCCTTATTTTTGAGGTTTTTTATATGAGTTTTTAGGAAAATTTTACAAATATCCTAAAAAAGGTTGCATTTTTGTAACTTTTTGTTATAATAACATTTGTGAGTGTTACAAAGTTGTAACTTTTCGAAAGGAGTGGTTTTTATTTTTACTGACGTGTTTGCATCGTTCAAAGAACGCGTAGTAACGCTGTACTGCCGTTTTCGCGATTGTAAAGCTTCAATGAAAATATGGGCCTTTTGCATTATTTCTGCAATTTGTGTTTTAATCAGTATGGGTGCGGTCGGTACCCGTTTCGGTTATATCGTTCGTTACGGAAACCGCGTGATTGCCACGGTTGGCAGCAAACAGCAGTATGTTGCCGCGGTGTCGATGGTAAACGACATGGTAAAGGGCAACGCTTCGCAAGAAGCTGTAAAGAAATTGAGTTATAACCCCGCTTTGGTTTTGAAAAGCGAAATTACCGACGAGGATGCATTGGCCGAGGCCATTATTCTCAGCAACAAAAAAATCGTTTCGGCCGCCGCGTTAATGGTTAACGGCGAAGTTGTGGCCGTTGCGGAAGAAGAAACCATTCAACAGTGCCTGTCCGAGCGTTTTGGCCAGTACGAGATTGCGGGGACAAGCAGTACGTCGCGATATCTGGAAAGCGTTTCGACCGAAAAGGGCTATTTCTTTGCACAGGAACTCAACACGGTTGAAGAACTGCGCGAGAAGATTGC
This sequence comes from Acutalibacteraceae bacterium, assembly GCA_045545515.1. GTDB lineage: Bacteria > Bacillota > Clostridia > Oscillospirales > Acutalibacteraceae > UBA737. Next base: position 11,037 of record JAZQBA010000016.1, on the reverse strand, counting down.
TGCGTTGACGGTGGAAACGGTTCGTACCGAAGTGGTCGATACCGCAATCCGCTTTAAGACGGTTCAGCAAAAGGATAACACCAAGGAACTTGGCTACTCGGCCGAGGTTGTTGCCGGTCAGAACGGCATTTCCCGCAGCACTGCACAGGTAACGCTTGTAAACGGTGTGGAAACGGCGCGCACGCCGCTTGGTACCGAAACGGTACTCAAACCGACCGATCGCGTTGTTGTTGTCGGAACGGCCCGTCCGGCCGCTTCTGCCGCCAATCAACAGGCTTCTTCCTATGGCTTTATTTTCCCGATTCCGCGTTCGGCGGCCCGCGTCAGCGCCTACTATGGCGACGGCAGAAATCATAAGGGCGTTGACATCTGTGCTCCCAAGGGCACCCCGATCTATGCGGTTGGGGCCGGTACCGTAACCTTCTCGGGATACGACGGTTCCTATGGCTATTGTATTGTCATTGACCACGGCAACGGCGTTTCTACCCGCTATGCCCACAACAACGTCAACGCCGTGAGCGTTGGTCAACGTGTGGCGGCAGGCGAAGTGATTGCCACGGTGGGCCGCACGGGCAACGCCACGGGCAACCACGTTCACTTTGAAGTCATTTTGGGCAAAACCAAGGTGAACCCCGCCCCCTATATCGGATTATAAGAAACATTCAAAAAGACGGCTTGGCCGTCTTTTTTTATTTATGGCATAAAAAGCGGTTTGCACTTGACGAAACCACAATATTTAGTATATAATATAATTTACTTGAATAAAAAGGGAGTCACACCAATGGCCAAGAAAACCGCTCAGTACGATAACGACAGTATACGCCAGTTAAAGGGCGCAGACCGTGTACGTAAACGTCCCGCCGTTATTTTCGGTTCGGACGGATTGGATGGTTGCGAACATTCGGCTTTTGAAATTATTTCCAACTCCATTGACGAAGCGCGCGAGGGTTACGGCAAAAAGATTGTGGTCACCAAGTATACCGACGGCTCGATTGAAGTACAGGACTTCGGCCGCGGCGCCCCCGTTGACTTTAACAATAAAGAACAGTGCTACAACTGGGAACTTCTGTACTGCGAACTGTATGCCGGCGGTAAGTATAACACCAACAGCGGCACCAACTACGAATATTCGGTCGGTACCAACGGCTTGGGTCTTTGCTCTACGCAGTATTCTTCGGAATATATGGACGTTGAAATCAAGCGTGACGGTTACCGCTACACCTTGCACTTTGAAAAGGGCGAGAATATCGGTGGATTACAAAAAGAACCCTACGCCGGGAAAGACACGGGTACGCGTACCAAGTGGAAACCCGATTTAGAGGTTTTTACCGATATCAACATTCCTACCGAGTATTTTCTCGATACCTTGAAACGACAGGCCATTGTCAACGACGGTTTGGTCTTTGTGTTTCGCGAACAGCAGGGTGCAAAATTTGTTCAGACCGAGATTACCTACCCCAACGGCATTCAGGACTATATCGCCGAATTGACGGGGGAGGAGCGCATTTCTTCGGTTCAGTTCTGGCAGACCGAATGTAAGGGTCGCGACCGCGAGGACAAGCCCGAATACAAATTGAAAATCAACGCGGTGCTTTGTTTCAGCAACCGCCATGCCTTAAAAGAGTATTACCACAACTCGAGTTGGCTGGAATACGGCGGCGCGCCCGAAAAGGCGGTGCGCAGTGCCTTCTTCTACCGCATCGACGAATATATCCGCCAAACGGGAAAATACAAGGCCAACGAATCCAAGATTACCTTCTCGGATATTGAGGAATGCCTTGTATTGGTCACGTCGTCGTTCTCGACCTTGACTTCGTACGAGAACCAGACCAAGAAGTCGATTACCAACGTCTTTATTCAACAGGCGATGAACGATTTCTTCCGCAGAAAGTTGGAAATTTTCTTTGCCGAAAACAAGGCCGAGGCCGACCGCATTGCCGATCAGATTCTCGTCAACAAACGAAGCCGCGAGCGCAGTGAACGCGAACGCGTAGACCTCAAGAAAAAACTTTCGGTCGGCAATTCGATGGTCGACCGCATTCCGAAGTTTGTTGATTGCCGCAGTCGCGACCGCGACGAGCGCGAACTCTACATCGTAGAGGGCGATTCGGCGTTGGGTTCCTGTAAACTCGCGCGTGACGCGGCCTTCCAGGCCATTATGCCGGTGCGCGGTAAGATTCTCAACTGTCTGAAAGCCGAGTACGATAAAATCTTTAAGAGCGATATCATTACCGACCTGTTGAAAGTGCTCGGTTGCGGCGTGGAAGTAAAGTCCAAGGCCAACAAGGGACTTTCCAATTTCGATATCAACAATCTTCGTTGGAATAAGGTCATTATCTGTACCGATGCCGACGTCGACGGGTTCCATATTCGAACCCTCATTTTAACCATGATCTACCGCCTGATGCCCACCCTGATTGAAGAGGGCAAGGTGTATATCGCCGAAACGCCGCTTTACGAAATCAACACCAAGGGAATGACCTACTTCGCCTACGATGAAAACGAGAAAAAGGATATTCTTGAAAAAATCGGGGAAGAGAAGTATACGCTACAACGCTCTAAAGGATTGGGCGAAAACCAACCCGATATGATGAACCTGACGACCATGAACCCCGAAACGCGCCGTCTCATTAAGGTTCTGCCCGAGGACGCCGAACTGACGGCCGAGGTGTTCGATTTGTTGTTGGGCGACAATTTACAGGGAAGAAAAGAATACATTTCCGAAAACGGCTATTTATATATGGAAGAAGCCGATATTTCTTAATAAAGGAGAAAACAAATGGCTCCAAGAAAGAAAAAAGAAACACAGCCCAAGGTGCGAAAGCGCGAGACCAATGCCTATATCGCGGGCGCGGGCACCGTGGTGGAAAGCCAGGTTACCGAAACCTTAAAATCCAACTTTATGCCCTATGCGATGAGCGTTATCGTGTCGCGTGCGATTCCCGAAATCGACGGGTTCAAGCCCTCGCACCGTAAACTGTTGTATACCATGTACACGATGGGCCTCTTGAAGGGAAGCACCATCAAATCGGCCAACATCGTCGGCCGCACGATGCAACTCAACCCCCACGGCGACGCCGCCATTTACGAAACGATGGTCCGCCTGTCCGAGGGCAACGGGGCGCTGTTGCATCCGTTTGTCGCTTCCAAAGGTTCGTTCGGTAAAGCCTATTCGCGCGATATGCAGTGTGCCGCCGCCCGTTATACCGAGGCGAAATTGGCGCCCATTGCCGCCGAACTGTTCAGCGATATCGATAAGGATACGGTGGATTTTGTCGACAACTACGACGCCACGATGCAAGAACCCGTACTGTTCCCCGTAACCTTCCCGACTGTGCTCGTCAACGCCAATATGGGTATTGCCGCCGGTATGGCCAGTTCGATTTGCCCGTTCAACCTGCGCGAGGTTTGCGAAACGACCATCGCCTACATTAAGGACCCCGATATCAACGTTGCCGATACCTTGTTGGCGCCCGATTTTCCCATCGGCGGTCAGTTGCTTTACAACCGCGAGGATATGGAACGCATTTACGAAACGGGCCGCGGCAGTTTCCGCGTGCGCGGTGTTTACCACTATGACCCGAGCAATAAGTGCATTGAAATTACCGAAATTCCGCCGACCGTGACGAGCGAACAGATCATTGAAAAGGTGGTCGATTTGGTCAAGGCCAAAAAGATTACCGAAATCAATGACATTCGCGATGAAACCGACCTGGACGGCTTGAAAATCACCATCGACCTGAAAAAAGGCGTAGATGCCGAGAAGTTGATGAAGAAACTGTTTCGCAGCACTCCGTTACAGGATAGTTTTTCCTGTAACTTCAATATCCTCATTGCCGGTTCTCCGCGCGTGATGGGTGTCAAAGAAATCATTGCCGAGTGGGTGGCGTTTCGCACCGAGTGCGTGCGCCGTAAACTTTTCTTCAAACTCACCAAGGCCAAAGACCGTTTGCACCTGTTACACGGTATGGAAAAAATCCTTTTGGATATTGATAAGGCCATTAAAATCGTTCGCGAAACGGCCGAGGAGCGCGAGGTCGTTCCCAATTTGATGATCGGCTTCGGCATTGATGAGCAACAGGCCGAACACGTGGCCGAAATCAAGTTGCGCCATTTGAACCGCGAATACATTTTGAAGCGTTTAGAGGATATTAAACAACTCGAAGAAGAAATTGCCGATTTGGAGGATACCTTAAAATCCAAGTCGAAAGTTTCGCGCATTATCGTCAAAGAACTCGAAGAAGTGATGAAAAAGTACGGCAAGGACCGCCGCACCCAGATTATCGGCGCCGACGTCGATGAAGGACGCGACGAACCCGAAGAACTCGACCGTTCGCCCTACACCGTCTTCTTCACCAAGGACGGCTACTTCAAAAAGATCTCGCCCAAATCGCTTCGAACGAGCGGCGAACAAAAACTCAAAGAGGACGACGAAATCGTTCAAACGGCGGAAACCAACAACGCCGCCGAGTTGCTGTTCTTTACCAATAAACAACAAGTTTATAAAGCACGCGTCAGCGACTTCCCCGAGGGAAAGGCTTCGCTTCTCGGGGAATACGTTGCGAGTCTTTTGGGCTTCGACGAGGGCGAAAACCCCGTTTATATGGTCGTGACCGAGGATTACTCGGGCGATATGCTCTTTGTGTTTGATAACGGTCGCGTGGCCAAAATTCCGCTTTCGGCCTACAGTACCAAGACCAACCGCAAGAAACTTATTAACGCCTACTGTGAAAAGTTTACGTTGCACACCGTTCTGCACGTGGGCGAGGCGGCCGAAATACTGCTCACGTCCACCAACGGACGAATGTTACTTGTGAACACGGCGGCCGTGTCGGGCAAGACCACCCGCAACAGCGGCGGTATTATGGTGATGACCCAAAAACGCGGTCAACGCGTCTTTTCTGCCGAGGTTTACGAAAAGGGTAGTATGGAAAACGAACACCGCTACCGCACTCGTAATCTGCCTGCCGCCGGCAGTTACAAGCCGTCCAACACGGCCGAACAGGCAAAAATAGAACTGTAAAAAAATCGGGAGCCGAAAACATAAAAATGAATTCGGTTCCCGATACCGTCAATCGAACGCAAACGCTGAAAAATTCGTTGACAAGATTATTGTTGCCTGTTAAGATTGATTTATGAAGGAAATTTTCAGAAATTCGGAGTGATTTCATTATGAATAAAGAACTCGCAAAACAGTACGAGCCCAAAGAGGTGGAAGACCGCATTTATAAAATGTGGTTGGATGGAAAATATTTCCACGCCGAGCGTCACGAAGGCAAGGAAACCTTTACCATCGTAATTCCGCCCCCGAACATTACGGGTCAGTTGCACATGGGCCACGCGCTGGACGAAACGTTGCAGGATATTCTCATTCGCTTTAAGCGTATGCAGGGTTACGATACGCTGTGGCTGCCCGGTACCGACCACGCGTCGATTGCTACCGAAGCCAAGATTGTAGAAGCAATGAAAAAAGAGGGTCTCACCAAAGAGGACCTCGGCCGTGAAGGCTTTTTGGAGCGCGCTTGGGCGTGGAAGCGTCAGTACGGCGGCCGCATTGTCGAACAACTCAAAAAACTCGGTTCTTCGTGCGACTGGGACCGCGAACGTTTCACCCTGGACGAGGGCTGTAACAAAGCCGTTCGCGAAGTTTTCGTAAGATTATATGAAAAGGGACTCATCTACCGCGGCGAGCGCATCATCAACTGGTGTCCCCATTGTAAAACCTCGATTTCGGATGCCGAGGTAGAATATGAGGAGCAGGCCGGTCATTTCTGGCATCTGCGCTATCCGTTTAAGGATGGCAGCGGCTATCTGGAACTGGCGACCACGCGTCCCGAAACGCTTCTGGGCGATACGGCCGTTGCTGTCAACCCCAACGACGAGCGTTATAAAGATATTATCGGCAAGACCTTGATTCTGCCGTTGGTTCACCGCGAAATCCCCGTCGTGGCCGATGATTACGTAGAGGTCGATTTTGGTACGGGTGTTGTAAAAATCACCCCGGCGCACGACCCCAACGACTTTGAAGTAGGTCTTCGCCACAACCTGCCGGTCATCAACGTTTTGACCGACGACGCGAAAATTGTTGAAGACTATCCGAAATATGCGGGTATGGACCGTTACGAGGCGCGAAAGGCGATTGTTGCCGATCTGGAGGCCGAGGGCGCTCTTGTTCGTATTGAGGATTACAGCCATAACGTCGGTACCTGTTACCGTTGCGGCACTACGGTCGAACCGCGCGTTTCCAAGCAGTGGTTCGTTCGGATGAAGCCCTTGGCGGGTCCCGCCATCGATGCGGTCAAAGAAGGGGAAACCCGCTTTATTCCGCAGCGCTTTGAAAAGATTTATTTCCATTGGCTTGAGAATATCCGCGATTGGTGTATCTCCCGTCAGTTGTGGTGGGGTCACCGTATTCCTGCGTGGTACTGCGAAGAGTGCGGCGAAATTACGGTTGCGCGTGAAGACGCCACCTGTTGCGCACATTGCGGCAGCACCAAGATTACTCAGGACGAAGATACGCTTGACACCTGGTTCTCGTCGGCTCTGTGGCCCTTCTCGACCCTGGGTTGGCCCGACGAAACCGAGGACCTCAAACACTTCTATCCCACCAACACCCTCGTTACGGGTTACGATATTATTCCGTTCTGGGTTATGCGTATGATGTTCTCGGGAATCGAGCAGACCGGTCAGGTCCCGTTTGATACGGTACTCATTCACGGTCTTGTGCGCGATGCCAAGGGTCGTAAGATGTCCAAATCTTTGGGCAACGGTATCGACCCGCTCGAGGTGATTGATGCCTACGGCGCCGATGCACTGCGCTTCTCTCTGGCAACGGGCAACAGCCCCGGAAACGATATGCGTTATCTGCCCGAGCGTGTGGAATCGAGCCGTAACTTTGCCAACAAAATCTGGAACGCCGCCCGTTTCATTTTGATGAATCTGCCGAGCGATACCGTAAAACCGTTGGATGAAAGCAAGTTCGCGTTGGAGGATTGTTGGATTCTTTCCAAGTTCAACACCTTGGCGCGTGAAGTGACCGACAATTTGGAAAAATTTGAACTCGGTCTTGCCGTTCAAAAACTGTACGACTTTATTTGGGACGTTTTCTGCGATTGGTATATCGAAATCTGCAAATCGCGCCTCAACGGTGAGGATGCCGCCGCGGCCGATACCGCGCGTTCGGTGTTGGTCCACGTCTTTACCAACACCTTGGCACTTTTGCATCCCTTTATGCCGTATATCACCGAGGAAATCTGGCAATCTATGCCGCACGAGGGCGAGGCTCTTGTGGTGGCGCAGTGGCCCAAGTATCGTGAGGATTTTGCCTTCTTGAAAGAAGAGGTTGAGTTCGAAAAGATTATGGCGGTCATTAAGGCGGTTCGTAACCGCCGCGCCGAAATGAACGTTCCGGCCTCGAAGAAGGCGACGGTCTGCATCGTTTCCGATACGCCCGAAACCTACCGCGCGGGCGAAGCCTATCTCTGCCGCCTGGCCTTTGCTTCGGACGTGCAGTTGGGGGACCACTTTGAAACCGAGGGTGCCGTTCGTATCGTTACCGATGACGCCACCGTCTTTATCCCGATGAAGGAATTGGTCGATGCCAAAAAGGAACTCGAGCGTTTGCAAAAAGAACTTGCCGCCGCCGAGGACGACCGCAACTTTATCGAAAAGAAACTTTCCAACGAAAACTTTGTGGCCAAAGCCCCTGCCGCCGTTGTCGAACAACAGCGTACCCAGTTGGCCAAAGTGCTCGACCGAATCGGCCTGTTGCAGAACAGCATTGCCGATATGGAAAAACTCATTTAACAGTCGAATAACCATAAAAAAGAAGCCGCCCCTTTTGGGGCGGCCCCTTTCGTTACCGAGAAAACTCGGTTCTATGGCCGACAACGGCATTCCCCGTGAGGTGTCCTTTGAACGAGGAAAACCCCGCACCGAGAACAAACGGAACAACACCCGTCGGCGGGGCAAAGGAGAGGGGAAACACGCCGTTATCGGTGCCGTGAATGTAATTCGGGTACCGTTTTGCCTTGTGTTTCAAAGACTCTCTTGACTGCCCGATGATTATTGTACACCACCCATTCGAAAAGATACTTGGAAAAGTTTGGTGATTTTTTTGACGTTGCAAGAAACCGTCTCGCGTATTCATTCGCTCGGAATGTTTTCGCACAAAGCGTCGCTGGAACGCATTTCGGCCGTTATGGAACGGCTTTCCCACCCCGAACGAAAATTTCCCGCCATTCATTTAGCCGGAACCAATGGTAAAGGGTCCACGGCCGCGATGACGGCGTCGGTCCTGCGCGCGGCGGGGTATAAAACGGGTTTGTTTGTGTCGCCCTATATCCTCGATTTCAGAGAGCGGATTCAAATAGACGGCGTCTGGATTTCCGAAGAAGCGCTCGTTCGCCTCGAACAACAGGTGCACGATACGGGCATTGAACTGACCGAGTTTGAAATGATTACCGCCATCGGCTTTTTGTATTTTGCCGCGTGCGGTGTGGACGTTGCAGTAGTCGAAACGGGCCTTGGCGGTCGGTTCGATGCGACCAACGTTCTCTCAGACGTGCGCGTTCACGTGCTGACAAAAATCGGGCTCGACCATACGGCCGTTCTGGGCGATACGCTCGCCGAAATCGCCGCCGAAAAATGCGGAATTATCAAATCGGGCAAAACCGTGTCGTCACTCTCGCAACCCGAGGAGGCGTTGCGCGTTCTCCGACAACACGCGGCCGATTTGATTTTGCCCAACCGAGAGGACCTCGAAATTCTCAAAAGCGATATTTTCGGTAGCCGCTTTTTGTACCAAGGGGTCGAGTATTCCTTGCCGCTTGCCGGTCTTCATCAGATTGAAAACGCCTTAACGTCCATCGAAGCGGTAAAGGCTTCGGGTTTTGAAGTGTCGAATGAACAAATAAGAGCGGGAATTGCCGCGGTTTCGTTTCCCGTTCGGTTGGAAACCGTTTGCCAAAAGCCGCTCGTCGTGCTCGATGGGGCGCATAATCCCGACGGCGCGGCGGTGCTAAAATCCGCTATGCAGCCGTTTTCGGGGAAAATTGTCGGCATCTTCGGTATGATGCGCGATAAAAGTTGCGCCGATTTTGCTAAAACCGTTTTGCCGCTTTGTAAAACAATCTTGGCCGTCCGTGCGACCGAGTCACCCCGTGCGCTCTCGCCCGAAGAGGTGGCGCAACTCGCAAAACCCTATTGTGGGGATATTGTAATATGTAATACACGCGAAGAAGCCGTCCGGCTGGCGCGCCAAAAGGCGGGAGAAAACCCCGTGTTCGGGTTTGGTTCGCTTTATTTGGCGGCCGCATTGCGTCAGCTTTTTTGAATTTCTTTTTTTCGACAACTGAATCCGACGATAATTTTACAGACAAGTCCTTATTATATTATGGTAGGGCTTGTCTTTTTTTTGGGGAGGTGAGAAAAATGGCTGTCAGAATACAAGTAACGGGCGAGGTCGTCACGGCTTTTTTGCAGGGCGAACTCGACCACCACGCCGCACGGCAGATGCGCGATGCGATTGACGCGGCGATTGACCTCAATATGCCTACGCTCTTAATTCTAGATTTCAGCGAGGTGGGGTTTATGGATAGTTCGGGCATCGGCCTTGTGATGGGTCGCTACCGCCTGTTGTCCAAAACGGGCGCCCAACTTCACATTCAGGGTATGGCGCCGAATATATATAAGGTAATGAAGTTGGCCGGCATCGAACGGTTGGCTACCTTGGAAAATAAGTAAAGGAAGAGTAAAATGGAAATCGTCAACAAATTTCAACTAACAATGCTTTCGCGCTCGAGTAACGAGGGGTTTGCCCGCGCGGCGGTTTCGGCCTTCGCCACCCAGTTGGACCCAACGCTCGAAGAAATCAGCGATTTGAAAACGGCCGTGAGTGAAGCAGTCACCAACTGCATTGTCCACGCTTATAAGGAAAAACTCGGCAAAATTTACATAACGGGCGAGATTACGGCCAATAATGAATTACGGATTCGCATTCGCGATAACGGTTGCGGAATCGAGAATATCGAAAAGGCGATGGAACCGCTGTATACAACGGTCGGCGGCGAACGCGCGGGTCTCGGCTTTGCCGTGATGGAAAGTTTCACCGACCGCGTTCGGGTGCACTCACGCCTCGGCAAAGGTACCACGGTGTTGCTCGTCAAAAAAATCCAACCGCGTTATGGGAAACAGAATGGTTAAAGAAGCGCACGAGCGCGAAGCCTTCATTCGCGAGAACCTCGGCTTGGTACATGCCATCTGTAATCGGTTTCGCGGCCGCGGTGTCGAATATGAGGACCTCTTTCAATCGGGGTGTATGGGACTCGTTAAGGCAACCGATGCGTTCGACTCCGAACGCGGCCTTTGCTTTTCGACCTATGCCGTTCCCGTGATTATGGGGGAGGTTCGCCGCCTTTTTCGCGATGGCGGTTCGGTTAAGGTAGCGCGAACGCTCAAAGAGTTTGCCCGAAAGGTTTCCTTTGCGCAAGAGGATGCGCGCAAAAAACTCGGCCGCGAGCCGACCGTCGGGGAACTGGCCGAATACCTTTCGGCCACGCCCGAAGAAATTGCCGAGGCCTTGGGCGTTCTGCAACCGACCCTTTCGCTCACCTACGAGGGAGAGGACGGTGTGAGTGAATACGATTTGCCGACCAAAAGCGTGGAAGACCTTTTGGAGGATAAACTCTATTTGGAAGAGGCACTTTCAAAACTCAGCGATACCGACCAGAAGATTCTTCGGTGCCGCTATTACCACTATCTGACCCAAAGTAAAACGGCCGAACTTTTGGGGATGACTCAGGTACAGGTTTCGCGCGCCGAAAAACGAATTTTAGAACGCCTGAAAACCCTGCTTTCTTCGGCATAAATGCCCGAAAAAAGTTTTTGAAAAAATTTGAAAAAAAGTGTTGACAAAAGGGGTAGGGTGTGGTATTATAATCGGGCGCCCTGAAAAAGGGGCAGCAAAACGGACCTTGAAAATTAAACAACGACAATAATAAGGACCCGACGATTCTTAAGAGAAATCTAAGTAATCAA
>JAZQBA010000015.1:0-5196 GCA_045545515.1 Acutalibacteraceae bacterium | reverse complement strand
ATTGATTGGTTCCGGGCCACGGGCAAATATTCGGCCTTGTTTGTCAAGGCTCTCGGCGAGAAGCCTTCCACAATCCAGATAGTTTTCCCGTCTGATGATGCCGAGAAGGTTTGCAACGAGAGGTACGAGTATAGAGACGACAAAGGTGCTTTGGTTGCGAGAGGCGACGGGCAGGTTTTCGAGATATGGGACGGCAGGAGATACGCTCCGTATTCCGTCGAGCAATACCCGGACATCGTTAGCCAGATCACGGCGAAGAATCCCACGAAAAGGACGAAAGGGGGCGAGGATAATTGGGACGTGGTGTTGACCTTGCGCTTCGTGGTTCCGGCGGTGCGTGGCGTTGTCGGGGTGTGGCAATTCAGCACGAAGGGCAAGGCGTCGAGCGTGCGTAATATCCGGGAATCCTTTGACGCTGTCCAGAGGATGCGGGGGACGGTGACGGGGACTGTTTTCGACCTGTCCGTGCAGTTCGCCAAGTCGAACAAGCCGGGCGTAAATTCCAGATACCCGGTCGTCTCCTTGATAGCAAACGATAATAGGATCGAACAGATACGGGAGGCGATGTCGCAGCGTGAAAATCTCTCGTTATTGTTGCAATCGTGGGAAAAATGATTATCTTTGTTGCGCATAACAGTCGCGGCCACGACTGATACGGAAAAATTAATGCCTCGTAAAGTACGCTAATTGTGGCCGCAATTAGTTGGAAATACGGGGCGTTTTTTTGGAATGACTTACAACATAAATATCGACCAAGAATTTGCGACCGTAAACGATTTAACTTTGGTACAGGTCGCCACGTTGGCGGCGTTCATGACGTTGCCGATATGGTCAAAGACTGTCGCCATTGACGGAGCGGTTTGGTATCAGTATTCCGACGAGAAAATGTCCGAGGATTTCCCGTTATTATTTGGCGTTCCGAAAAGATGTTACAAGAACATTTCCGAATTAGCCGATTTGGGGTTTGTCCAACTGACAAAATTAGGGAGGATGAAATACGTTCGGTTCACAAATCGTTGCGTTGATTGGTACAGGAGAAAAGAACGAATCTGGACTAATAGTCCGAAAATGGACTCTTTGCAGTCCGAAAATGGACCGGAAAACAGTCCAAAAATGGACTTTTCTAATATAAACTATAACATTAATAATCCAGATATTAAAGATAAAAGCGCCGATGGCGGTTTGTTTGAGTCTGACCCGGACTCCCAGCCTGTAACGGTAATGAGGCCGAGAAGGACTTCCGAGCCGTTGTGTCTCTTTGAAAATTCCAAGTTCGCCAATTATGATGCGTTTGCGGCGGAGTTCAAAGCCCCGGAGTTCGAGGGCGTTGATCTGGTTTACTATTTCCATGCCGTCGGGGATTGGTCGGCGCAGAAGGGGAAAAAGATGCGGGATTGGATAGCGACCGCCCGTAACTTCATCCGGGGAGACATGGAGCGGGGTAAGTTGCACCGGGTCGATGGCGGTTCGGGATTGTCCCCGGACGCCATCAAGTATTTGCAAGATATGGCCGATTAAGTTATGGGAGAGTTAACCGTAAAAAAATCTCCCGTCCAGATAAGGCGGGAAATGATCCAAAGCCCCGGAGTATTGGGGGCGCTGGAGCCGATTGAGCGAGCCGTGTTTCTGGCATCCACGGCGAAGACTGTCGCCGAGTATTCCGACCGTGATCTGGCCGGGGAGTTGTCAAACGCCCTGCGATGGATAGCCAAAGACGTCGGCTATAAATCAGACAATGAGAGCGACCGTCAATATCTTGTTATCCGGGTGTCGGAGATACTGAAACGGTATTACGGCCAGTTGTCGTTGAAGGATTTCCGGATGGCGTTTGAAATGTGTGTCACGGGCGAGCTGGACGAGTTCCTTCCGAAAGGCAGGGACGGCCAGCCGGACAGGGGGCATTATCAGCAATTCAATGCCGAGTATGTGTGCAAGGTGTTGAACGCCTACAAGTCCCGTCGTGGGTGGGTGCTGAAAAAGGCTTACGAGGCCGTGCCGAAAAAACAAGCGGAGACAGGGAGCAAGGATATGACCGAGACGAGACGGGCTTTGGTCAAGGCTTATGACGGTTACAGGGTTACGGGGGAGTTCCCGAAATTGTCCCCGATAGCGGAAATGTTGTATTATGACATTCTGGCCGAGGTTGGGCTTGCTCCGGCTCTTGAGGTCACGGACGGGGACTGCGAGAAGGTTCTGGAGCGGGCGGTCGCATGGCATCTTGCCAACGGCAATTTTGGGGCGGCGAAAAGGATGAGAGAATTGGGAACGAAGGATAAGGATGTAAGGTTTGACGCTTATATCATGAAGCGTAGAAAGGCTTTGCGGGATGTGTTCGGCAAAATGATAACTAACAATATAGATTTAAGGCGATATGTCAAGTTGGAAGATTAATTGCGTAATAGGGGTTGATCCCGGTGCGGCTGGAGGTCTGGCCGTCTTTGTCCCCGGCAAGCTGGCGAAGACAGTCAAGATGCCGAAGGATATAACCGAGCTAAAGGAGTTTTTCGCCTATTTCGCCGAGTGTTACAGTCCGATCGTGTTTCTGGAAAAGTTGTCAGTAAGGCCGGACGATGTGGCCGTGGACGGGGGGAAGGCGGCGCTCGGCAAGTTGTACCGCATCCAGAAGATGATGGCGAACTACGAGCATTTGAAAGCCATTATCGAGGCGGTGGGAATCCCGTTCGTAATGGTGCATCCGATGTCGTGGCAGACGAAACTAAACTTGCGTGTCAAAGGGGATCAGGTTGAGAAGCGGGAGCGCAAGAGGCGTTATCAGATGCGGGCGGCGGCTTTATATCCGGAGGTCAAGGTCACGTTGTGGAACGCCGACGCTTTGTTGATCATGCACTTTGGACGGTGGGCTTTGGTCAACGAGCCGAAATGGGTTAAAGCCAATTTGCCGGAACGTGAATACCAAAAGTTGTTTTGATATGGAAAAAGAATTTAAAGTGAAAGTTGTTGCGACAATTACAATGAATTGCAAAGAAAATGATTGGCGCAAAGATGGTGGATTTGGGGAATTTGATGAATTTGAGGCCGTCCAATTTGCAAAGGGTACATTGATTGAAAAATTGAGAAATGACCCAAACCGTGGTTATGTAATGGTTGAATAAAATAATATGAAACACATTGTTATATCGCTGAATATCCAAGATGAAAATGGCCGTTATATTCCGCTTGAAGAATTAGACGTAAAGCAATTAAAAAACGTTCGATTTCGTTTGTTGGTAGAGGCGGGAAAGATCAAGAACAGGATATTCGAATTAACGGGTAAAGACGTTGAAGATGTTGACGCTTAAACAATGGCTCGCCAAGTATGGCTCGGAACCCTGTGACGGTTGCCTGTATCACATTTCGCAGCGAGCGAAATGTACTTATAAGGATGGCTATTGCGTCAGATACGATCGATATAAGAGAGACGAGCGGGAAAAGGTTCAGCAATTAAATCTCTTTTAATTATGATAAGCAAGATTTTCAAGGTTGGCGAATGTCCGTTTAGGTCTGGTATTGAGGTAGGCTCTACCGGGTGCAGAACTTGTGCGGATTATAAGGGCGAGCCAGCTTATTGCTCGTTTGTCATTTGCTCACATGAAGGGGAAATCGAACAAAAAGCGGTCAAAATAGCACGGAAAGCCCCGGAAATAGCACGGAAAGCCCCGGAAATAGCACAACCAAAGAGGAAAAGGGGACGCCCTCCCGGAAAGGCCAAAAAGAAGCCCGTAAAACGCAAAACAAAAACGAAATGATAAATCACTCATGGAAGAAAAGAAACGTCGAAATACGGGAAATTTTGAAAAAATAACTGGGTGCGTCCATTTGCGCCACGGTGTCTGCCGTTACAGGCTGGGAGGGTGCGAGGGATGCGCTTTAAGGAAAACGAAAGAAGATATTTTGAGATATGGTACAGGACGAAAGAACCGTTTGCGTTTTGGCTGTTGAAAAATTCGGCCCGGAATCGCAAATCAATATGGCGCTCGAAGAATGTGCCGAATTAATTGAAGCTTTATGTAAATTTCGCCGGGAACGTGTAGGGACTTTGGACGTTATAACGGAGATTGCCGACGTGCAGATAATGTGCGAGCAACTTGCATACATGTTCGGCGAACAAACCGTGGAAGATGAACGGAAACGTAAAATTGAACGGTTACGGAAAAGATTGACGAAATATGAAGGAGGAAACGGGAAATAAAGTCAAGGCGAGAATCCGAAAGCCCGCCGATGGCGGGATCGCTTATATAGAAATCCAGAGGGCGAAATATAAGCATTGGCATATAATAGGGTTTCATTTCGAAAGCGATCAGGCGTTCAAGCGTGCCTTGGCGGATGGGTCGCTTGTCTGGTTGCCGAAAATTATAGAGCCGCCAACACTTTTTTCGAAAAATTATTAACTTTTTTTTTGGATATTTAAAAATTATCCTTACCTTTGTAATCGAAAGGGGGAGCAACCCCAACCGACCAAGCGGGTTCTTGGAAACAAAAAAAGTTAATAAAATGAAAACGAATGTTCTTGCAATTAGGGTTGACGCCAATGTTTACACTCGCCACAATGACGATGCCGAAATGGCTGGTTTGATTGTAGCCATGATCTCGAACCTTGTGAAATTAAGAAAAGAGTTCGCCTCGGAGTGTGTGGGACTTATAAACCATTACAATTTTGTGGAGATTCCGAACGTGACTTTTTACACGAAGATACTCAAGAGTTTGTGCGGGTTTTTAGGAGTGGAGGAAAGTTATATAACGGGGCTTCTTGAGGTTTGTTACCTTCCGGTTGCGGAATAAATTACATAATGGCCAATACGGGGTCGGGCAACCGACCCCACAAAATAAGAGAAAGGACAATGGCAACGTATAAAGAGATCACACCGGACAAAGGCTGGGAAATGAAGGTATATGCCCGTGACAATGGGGCCGAATATGTCTTGACATCAGCGAGGATGCACGATGCGTATTCCGATTATTTGGGTCGATATAATAATATCCCTACGGCAGCATGGTATCGTAGGCATGCACAATTCGAAAGGATAGATAAATAAAGCGTGATATGAGGCGTTTATTTTTCATAGTTGACGAAGATGGAATTATAGTTTCGAATGTTTATAAATCGAAGGCGAATTTAATCCATGACTATTCCGTTGAATCCGACGAGACTGTTGTCGAGTTGAATTATGAAGATATGGTTACCGATAAGCAAAAAGA
>JAZQBA010000014.1:0-41097 GCA_045545515.1 Acutalibacteraceae bacterium | reverse complement strand
GATTACTTTTTGTGTGGCTTATCAGCCAAGTAAATTCTTGTTACTTCGGTTCTATGGTGACCTAAGTTTTCGCTTACAATCTTTCGTGCTTTCTTTGGGCGTTCTTGCAACGCTTCGGCGTAGGTTCTTTGAGCATAGGTGTGTCTCAGACTGTGCCAAGAAATTGTTTCGGTTCTTTTCTTTTTACCGTCTTCACTCAAATCCTCACGGTTTTCTACCATAAAATATTTTCTGTTATAGCTCATCCAGTTCTGCAACGAGCGTTTTTCCCGTTGTACGCCGCCCTTTTCGCTGCCTGAGATTAAGTAATCTCTTGGATATTTGCCTGAACACCTGGCATAGTTCAAATTATCGGTAATAATACTGCGTTGCTTTGCGCTTAAATCGATAGCCCTTGTCTGACCACCTTTGCCTTTTATGACAAGTTGTCCGGTCTTTAATGCGGACATAAGGTATTCAACTCTTAGGGTGCAGATCTCTTCAAGTCGCAAACCCAATTCACTTGCAAAATCTATGGAGATGACCACATCTTGTCGACCTGTTTGGATTGCCCGTTGCCGCATATTTGCAATTTCTTCATCAAATAGCGAATGATCTTTAACACCCGTTGCACGCTTAGGCAGTGATAGCTTATCATTTTTTGAAAGCCTGTTTTTACTACCGGATTTTCTATGGAAATACCGTATGCCTGACAAATCGGATTGAATTGTTGCGGCTGAGTTGTTTTCTTTTAGATGCTCAACATAGGCTTTAAAATGCCGGTCTTCCACGTTCTTAAAGTTTTGCAGACGAAAATTATCGGCTAAGAACTTACAGAACCTTTTTGTCGCTTCGTAATACCTTGCTCTTGTTTTAAAACTAAGCTCGTTGCTGTGCCTATAGATAGACTCAACTTGAGCAAGTAAGTTCTTATACAAGCCCGGATTTAACACTGTAATATTATTAGAATCTGACATAGCAAACCAACTCCTTTCTCCAAAAATTTTATTTCAACGCAAGGATAGGGACCAAGCCTTGCGTAAAAAGCTGTGTACGAAAAATATAACATAAATCAATAATTTTTCTCTCGTTATGCGTTATTGTTTTCTTAATATTTGTAATATATAATATAGATGTCGACAGAAATCAAACCTTGCAAGGCAACAGTACTTTAGGAGGATATTATGAAACTTGATATTGGTCAAAACATACGTGATTTTAGAAAGAAAAACAATTTAACGCAAGAGGCTCTTGCTGACCGTTTGGGAGTAACATATCAATCTATCAGCCGTTGGGAAAACGATACAACTTATCCTGACCTTGAACTTATTCCAGCTATTGCTGAAATTCTTGCTGTTACAGTTGATGAACTTTTCGGAATGCCTCAAATTGAGAAAGAAAAACGTGCTGTAGAAACATTTGACGAGCTCCGCCGCGAGTGTATGAAACGTGATTACAATGCCGATAAAATCGTAAATCTTCTTCGTGATATACGCAGAAATTATCTTGATAGCGATTCTGCGTGGCGTCCCTGGTCCGAAGGAAACGACAGGGCGTTTCGTGACCCTAAAATACTTCCGGAAGTTCGACTAATGGCGGAATCATTTCTTGAACGTCAGCCAATGAATCCACATGTAATTCAAACTATGGCGCAAATCGAAGACGAAGATCATTTACAGGATTTTTTGAAGAAATACACAACTTCCTTTGATTGCTCTGAGCGCGCATTGTTATTCAATCGATATTTTATACGTGGCGATGCAGAACATTTTCATCCGGAGCGCAGGTATCAATTATATCAAGCCTTTAACGTTTTGCTTAGTCCACGTCATTTTTTAAAGTGGAAAGAAAGCAAAGAACAAAAAGCGGCAGCTAATAAATTTATGGAAAATATACTTTCGCTGATCCGTTGTGATGCGGTAGATGAAAGGCCTGATATGTGGATATCAGATCGTATTGAGCTCGGACTCAAATCGGTCATTCACCTAATATCTATCAACAAGGCTGAAGATGCAATTGCAAAGTTGGAGTCGGTAGTAAAATTACTTGAGGAAACTATGAAGATAACAAACGAGGTATTGTTGCCGACCTCATGCCGTTTTCTTGATGGAATGGAATGGCTGGCAACAGAAGATTGGATAACTCGTGATAATAATCCGGATAGTCTCAAGGAGCGAATGATCTATATAGCTACTCAGATGAATGGTACAACTACTTGTTATTGTGTGTTCCCAAGCCGTTATTTTGACATTCTGAACGAAAAAGATTTTGAGCCGCTTCGCAATCATCCGGAATTTGAAAAACTCTGTGAGCGTGTAAAAGCACTCATTATTACAAAAACAAATGGAAAGTAATCATTGCACCGCCCCCCGCAGTACGCGGGGGTATTTTCGTCATTAAATTGTGTTAGGAATTGCTGACGAAAATAATTTTGTGTACGAAAATTTTGCCCTGCTCATTTGCAAATGAAAGTCATATAGCATATCAAACCGAGGAGCATCAAAAATTGCTTTCAGAGATTGTGCTGACCTGATATCGAAAAGAAAATAATTTCAAAGAGACGGTCAGCACAATCCTTTTTTACGGGAAATGAAAGTGATTTCGAAATATTCTCTCGAAACTATAATCATAGAACATATCGAAATTATAATCCTCAAGCATATCGAAAAGTACATCATCAATTATACAAGACCCATATTTAAGGGAAAGTCATAATAAAATGTTATCTTTAATTAATCTAAAATTACCCTATATGGCTCTTAAAATGAAAGTCCGCAGGGCATAATACACCCACTGTCAATGGTGTGCGCGAGCCTTCATTTCTTACTGATTCTTTATCGACGCGGGGTATTATGCCCTGCTAATCTCGGCTCTCCGACTGCGTCTCCGAGCCGTTTCTATCTGACTATCGTCCAATAGAAACGGCTCGGCTCCCAAAAAGAGAGTCATAAATCATTTCTAAAGGACAATCATCTATCATCATAGAAATGATAGTCATAGCACCTGCTTTGTAGTTTGTGTGTTGCCTTCTTCGGCTTCCTGCAGCTTGTCATTCATAATACGAATGACAACTTGCAGAGAGCCGAAAAGCTTTAATCTTGTCCAAGTTTTGTCTTGGCGCAGGTGCAACTTTCTCTCGAAAAGTAAATCATACACTCTCGAAGAGACAGTCATAAATCATATCGAAGCGAAAGTTCTGTCCTGGTATTCTGCTGTAAAATAAGGTTAGTAGGTGGCTTAATCTATTAAACTTTTCGCAAGATTAATAGATTTTCCGTGCGTGTTCTCTTAAATTTAAGAGTGCAAACAACCTTGTATTGCTTGCTGACGCTACGCCGAGTGCAAGGCATTTCAGCCCGGCCGAGACTAAGGGCTCGTTCGGCGGGGATTTTCATTTAGTATTTAAACTACGATTAAATCCCGGAAACTTCGTATGCAATTCCCTTAAAGGACGGTAGCACAACCGCTTGAGCAGTTTTATTTTACGACGGAACTCTCAAACGTCGTGCATTCCTGAATTTTCGTCAATAACTTATGGCTGAACCCAAGCCGCAGTTACGCACTTATTTTCGTTCACAGACACTGTTATAAGTGAAAACAGGTTCGCAGTCGAACAATCCTCGTTTCGTAACGGCTCTGCTATCCGCACATTTTAGTTCACATCACCTTTGTGAAGGGCTTTGTATATCACGACTTTTCCTACTTACCTTCTTCAGACCACTGCGTGAAAGTGGGTTCTGATTTATTGCGGGAAATCATAAAACCGAGCAACGTAATAGGTCGATTAAAAATGTGTCGCCTATCTATCTCATATCACTTTGTCCGTTGCCATAACCGCGATAGCTCTTTAGTTCCGCATTTCCAGTCTTCGGTTATACGGATGATCAGCCTTAGAGCATCGGCTGATGAAGTTTAACCCAACTTCAAAGGTTTTCTGCTAGTGATTCACAGCCTGTCGCAGAACTCAGACTGCTGTACTCGGCACCAATCCTTTGGTGCAACTAACTTCCCACGTCAAATACAATCATTTTGAACCACTTCCCTTTATGCATTTATTTTTTCCATCACTTACTGGAGAACAAAGCATAAAAAGAAGGCAAAAAGATAACAAAAAAGCACCTACCCCGAAGGATAAGTGCTCACTTGCAGTCCTTTTGCCTTTGCCCTATACGCAGGAGCCAAGCATAACAAACAAGCGCAACTAACCCTTTCGGAACATTGCAATTTTCGTTATCTTTTAAAAACACTCCTGCTTATGGCAGATTTTCATACAGAAAATCCGTTGTCAGTTACTAGCTGACAAAGAAACGAATGACCTTTTCGTTTCACCCTTTTTAAATATTTCGTGATCAGTTTATCACACCATTTTTACAGTGTCAATAGGTTCAAAAGAATCCACGACTCACAGGTCGTGCAAATTTTTAAGTAGCTCAGATTCTTCTATTCCAAACACATCAGCTATATCGGCAAGCACTTCTATGCTAGGCATAATTTTGTTGTTCAAAATGCGATTAATATAGCTAACGTTCTTGCCGATATTAGTGCTTAGCTGTTGACACGAATAATTTCGTTCATACATAAGAGCGTTTAAGTTCTTTATAAAGCCCGCTCGCATCTCCTTGTGTCTTTGTTCTCTTCTTTTCTTTGCTTTTTCATCGTTGTTTAGCATAATTTTAACCTCTTTCACAAAAAAATAAGAGCCGCGACCCCGCGACTCTTTGATATAAAATGTAAAAAAGGTTATATATGACTTTCAAGAAAACTTAATTTAAGTTTGTTTGTACTAATGTTATTGTGTATAATTCTTGAAGTGTTGACATGTGCGTTGCACCGCATTTTGCAGCACAAATATATTACAGAACTTTCCACAGGTCTAGAGAAAAAAGAGATTTTTTGTAGGAAATATGATATAATACTAAATAGAAAGGCTGTGAAAAATAATGGAACTATATCGCTTTATTTGCGAAAAAGAACTATGCGAAATACAAGAAAAAGAAGTACTTAGACTTTGGGCGCCTAAAAAGTGGGGAGTCAACGAATCTATAATGACTGAAATATTTGGTTTTAATACGGATAGTTCAAAAGAGGCTGTATTTACACGAGTAAAACAGTTCATAGAATCCTACCTTGAAATATTTAATATTAGTAAACCAATCAAAAGCTCTAATGAAATGGTTAATTGGGATTTGGCAGAAGACAGAATCTATTACGATGTATACACCGATTTATTGATTATGTTTAATCTGAATTTGTGCTCGTATTGCCAATGCTGGTCGCTAAATCCACAGGTGTCAAAGCACATTAACTTAAGTAACAGCGATAAATATGTTGCTCGGCTTTTATCTGAAGGAAATATAGAAAGAGAAGTCGTTATCTTAACACCCAAAGGGGAAGAAATAAAAGGATATGCACGTTTTTTCAAAGTGGTTTACAAGCCATATGGTTATAATAAGGCTATCAAAACCATCTTAAATTCATTTAAAGAAAGCGATAGAAAACTTACACATTTACTTTGCACACTTCAGGAAAAGCATGTTAATCAAGAGGAATATAGATTAATGGTGACTCTTGACGAGTTGCATTTTAACAAAATAGGTTCTTTTAGTTCTTATATATATCAAAAATATAACAAGTCGGTTATTGGAAGTGTTGACGATTTAGCGGAAGCTTTAATACTACAAGCAAATACTATTAATGATTTTATAAACGATAGATTAATCTATAAAACAGGTGAGCAGACCTATATTACGTTAAAAATTTCAAATGTATTTATAAACAAAATAGAAAAAATATAGCGGTGCAACTGCACCGCTATATTTTTTATTGAACTTTTAGTCCGTTTTTCCAAATGCCTTCCTGAACCTTATTTTTCACAATGGTTTTTCCTTGACCTTTCCAAGGAAGTCCCTGTTTATATTCGCCATGCCACTCACTACCATCTTCCCATAAGATGTCAACCACACCGCTGGCTTGATTGCCTTTAAATTCACCCTCTAATGTCATAAGCATGTCATCTGTAATTAGTTTACCGATTCCAGATTTAGAACCACTTTTCCATTCGCCAATATAAATGGATCCATCAGGGCAAACACCTACGCCAAATCCGTGGGGCTCGTCTTTTTTCACTTGGCCAACATATGCGTTTTCGAAAGTTTCGACATTTTCTAAATATTTTAATTTATCCTCACCATCACAAATGAGTTTGAAAACCTCACTTCTGCATTTACTTAGCGCTACAAATGATTTATTTTTAATAAAGGCGAATATTGTACCTATAAGTAAAAGAACGCCGCCAAAAACTACTACAGCAATACCCAGACTCATCATAAAATCATCTATATCATCAAAAAGATCTACTTCCGTACCGCATAATACAAAAATTAGCCCTAAAATCATTGCTATCATACTGCCTGCAATACCAATAACCATAATTTTTACATTGATATTATGTTTTTTCTTGGCGACGCGTGTGCGTTGTTTTATATCATCTGCCGAAGCATTGATTTTTTGGCTTGTTTTACCTGATTGCTTTTTATTATAATCATTAATTTTTTGCGCCAACTCCGGAATGTCGTTAACGGTTACATATTTTAATAATTCTTGATAACAAGTATTTGCTTCGTTGTAATTGTCATCGTTTAATGCTTGCTCTAAATGCTTTTTCAAATATTCAATTTTTTTATCTTCCATCTCAAAACCCTCACATTACTTTTTCAATTTCTATGGTTGCACCTGCTATTTTAAGCTTAGCTGCTAAATCTTCCGTGACATCGAAGGAAACATCTTTAGCAACTATTGAGCGTGG
Organism: Acutalibacteraceae bacterium; assembly: GCA_045545515.1. GTDB lineage: Bacteria > Bacillota > Clostridia > Oscillospirales > Acutalibacteraceae > UBA737. The sequence continues at coordinate 34,313 of JAZQBA010000014.1, read as the reverse complement.
TGTATCCGCTATTTCTTTAGCTGTAGCGAGCCCTACTCCACATGTTTCGCGGACAATCTTACATACTTCGATTTTATCGGAGCCTGAATTTATTAATCGAACGGTATATTGACATCCGTCCACGAGATCATTTCCGTTAGAATCTTTTAGTGTCTCAGTATGGCTGGGTATTGTTGTTTTTTCGTTTGTGCTTGCGCTTGTATTTCCAGATATAGATGTAACGATTGTCCTACCCTTAATAGTCGTTAAATCTGCACTGTAGGTTGAAGTGCTTTTAGCAGCAGCCGTAGCTTTCTCAATAGATTCTACACCAGAAAGAGCCTTAAAAAAAGCTTCGGTACATTTTGCAAGTTCAAGGTTGTATTTACCTCTTGCCTGATCCAGAACATCCGAATTCTCAATGACTTCTTTCTTTAAAGCGGCATCTTTTCTTGATTTCCATATGATATTCCAGATTATTGCAGGAATGCCTGCAATAAGGCCAAACACGGCCCAAAACGTAGCATCAAAGCTCTCGCCTACTACCACTCCTTGCCAAAAAGCTACAATCATGCCCACTATAAATATTCCATATAGCGTTATTAAAAATGGCGGGAATGGTTTTCTCTTTGCAGCGGTGATTGCTTTTTCGGCGGTATTTTCAACGCTTTTAACCTCAGTCGTGCAAGGATAAGAAAGAATAATGTTGTTGGATTTTATTAATATCATTGCCGAAACAAAGAACTTTCCACGATATGCATATTCTATTACTTGTATTGGAATATAAATAGTTTGTATATCGCTATATTTTTCGCCCCAGCGATAATTTACATCTTCGTTAAAATCTCCGGGAATAATTTTATTTACTTCTTCGCCGGCTTTGGTACGTACTTCAGATGCAAATAAATCAGTTATACGTCGCTCCCAATTTGCATCGGTATTTCCGTTAAATATTTCTATGTTTCCAATCTCCTTCTGTTCCGAAGTGCGAACTTCTACTAAGGAGTTTTTAATTGCACCATAATTACCCATAATCTGCTTTTCAAGCTGTCTTAAAACCACATCGTTAAAATGTGTTCTTTGCAGTTGAGCTCCAAGAATTTCATCGTAATATGCGTCCCCGGTTATCGCCATATCATATTTTTCAGGTGCAATGGAAGTAAGTAAATCACTCATCTTTTGACTAACAGAAAACACTCCAAAATGGTTTACAAGGAATGAACCGTTTACTTTTTGACGATCAATTTCCTCGCGATATTTTGTCACAGCAACCTGAACTTTTTTATAGGATCCATCTTGATTCTTATTGTGATAATCTGTTTTTGTTTCATAATCTGTATAGGGCACTTGCTTTCTATAGCAAGCAATACCATCATAAGTTCCGGAATATTGTTTGCTTACAGCAGAAAAAGGATAGTATCCCTGCTTTATAGACATGATTTCAATTTCTTTATAAATATCAGGAGTAACCTCAGGTGCATTTTTTAATGCTTTCAAAAAATAAGATACGCCTTCATCAGGTTCCACATTATGCTTTAAAACTTTGACTGCAGATTGACGACCTTTAGCGTCTGCTAGCTCTTTTTCGCGCTTTTGTCCTAACTTCTCATTAATTGCATCAATAGCTTCATGTGCTACCTCATTATCGGGTTCCAAATCTAAAACCTTGTTATAGTATTCTAAAGCTTTAGTATAATCCTCTTCATTTGAAAATTGTTCAGCTCTCGCAAGCGCATTTTGAACTTCTTCCGAGCGATCTATTTTTACTTCTCCGGTGAGTTCTACCAATAATTTTTGCACTTCGTTTTTATCGTATTGCACACCGCAACTTTGGCACTCGAAAATTGAATCGTCAACCTTTTTTATATCGGTGCTACCGCAAACCTCACATTGCATCTTTTTCATAATCCTTATACTCCTTTGTTTTTACTTTAACACTTTACACTTATTGTTGCGTTCAGCAATAAGTGTAGTTAGTTCCTTAACTGAAGATTCGGTCGCATCCAAATCATCGGCAATAACCGCATCTGTTAAAACATCAAATTCTTCTTTAATACGTTGTTCAACATCTGCAAGTTCAGAATTTGATACAGGGTCGCTATATCTTAATGCTTCATAAACCTTTTTGCATTGTTTTTTAAGCATTGGCGCATTAGCTCTGTTCATCAAATTTTGAGCGTCTACTGTTATTGTTTTAATAAAAGCGGTTTCTGCCGCTATTTTATTATCAATTTTTGAAACAATCTCTGCAACTGCGGTTGCTTTAATAACAGAAATACTCGTAAACCCTAATACCAGCAGACAAACGATAATACCTATCCAGTTCGGGAAATGTGGTATTGCCATTGTCAGTCCGCCGACAACAAGCATTGCAACAAGCCCGATATAACTTATGGATATAAGTGGTATATTATAAAATAACTTTTTAAGGTTTTCTGCTTTAAATGCAACATAGGCACAAACTAACTGACCTATAAAGGCAAGGGTGATAAATATGTATCCAACCCAAAACGCACCATCAAATTTGCTGATGCCAGCTATCTCATTAGGAGTCACAAATGCGATAACATTAAACAACAAAAGACATATCACCCATATAATCGCATAAAACTTAAATGTTTTCTTCATGATTTATACCTCTCGCTTGGTGCCGCACTTGGGGCAAAACTTGCCGGGGCGTTCAAATTTGTATCCGCACTTACTACAGATGTCGTTTGCTTTTGCAATAGGTGTTCCACACTCTTCGCAGAACATAGATCCTGCGTTAAGTTTTGTACCGCAATTTTCACAAAATGTAGTCGCAGAAGTATTGTTTGAATGGGTAACGGGATTCATAACCGAACCCATTGCATCCTGCATGACACCGCCGACCATTCCGCCAACTGCACCGCCGACTCCGGCCATTGTTCCAAAGCCAACACCCATATTTGTAAACTCACCAACAGCTTCATTTTCTGCGACCTTTACTGCAACATCAAATCCACGTTCCTGTTGATAAGTATAACCTTCTTGCACACGCTTTGTTGCTTGTGCTTTAGAATCAATTATCGTCTTTTGAGCTTCGGTTTCAGCATCAATGATTTCGGTCTGCTGACGAAGTTTAGCTTCGGCAATATCCGCATATTTGCGGAAGTGAAGTTCTTTGAATTTCTCATATTGAGCGTCGCCGTCAGGTTTTACAACAGTAGTAACAAAGAATTGTTCAAGAGAAATACCGTATCCTGAAAAGTCACCCAGCAGCAATTTCTTTATAGCAGCAGAAAATTCCGTTAAACGCTCATCAATTCCGAAAATATTGATAGCACTCGACTTCATAACCTGCGCTATATATGTTTTAACTCTTGTCATTAGGAAAGAACGGAAGTAAGTAACTAATTTCTGCTGTTCTAAAAGAGCCTCTGTTCCCACTAATTTCACAAGTAGTTTTCTGCTATCTTCTGCGCGGAGACTCATTTCACCCGATGCACCGATGGAAAGAGGGAAACCGTAAACCGGCTCTACGTACTGAACCTTTGAATCCGTACCCCACTTAATAGACATCTGCTCCGTCTTATTTATAAAATAGACCTCGCAATGAAAAGGAGACACGTCACCAGTGGCGCGGTTAAGAGCTTTTCCTATCAGCGGTACATTTTGCGATTCCAAAGTATACCGACCGGGTCCAAATAAATCAAGCGCTTGACCATTCATGAAGAATATAGCTTCTTGGCTCTCGTGGACAATCAACTGTGTAAGGCTGCTAAAGTCCTCGCAAGGATGCTTCCATATAAAGGTGCTATTGTCGCCTTCATACTTAATAATATCAGTTATTTGTGCCATTAGATTTGCCCTCCTCAATTTCAAGGTTATCAACAGCAAACTCCAGACACAACTGGATAATTTCATTCCTTGTGCGCCCGGTTTTATCTGCGATCTTATCCAGTTCTTCAACTAATTCATTTGTTAGTCGTGATGATACTACCATAGTTTCGCCCCTGTACTTTTTCGAAGTAATAATTAATTTTTTATCCATTTACTTCACCTTTCTGTACACCATTGTACTACAATTGTATTTTAATGTCAACACCTTTGTGATTTAGTGTCGAAAATTGGTTTATTGCCACGAACTAATTATAAACTACAATTGTAAAAATTACAAGTGTAATCTATCGGAATGTTATTTTTTATGAAAAGTCTATCATCGTCGTTTTAATTGATCCTCGATACTCGCACATAACCATAAACATTTCCCATAATATTACCTCCTGTGCCCAACATTATTTTACAATGTTCGGGCTGTTTTTGTTTGAGATAATATAGGGAACATAAAATACGAGTTTCAAGAAAACTTAATTTTTGATTAAATACAGATTATACGGCAAAAATAAAATTGATGTAATGTGATATATATGTATTGAATATAATTAAATGTTTACAAACAAATATGTAAACAAACATACAAAATTACTTGTTTGTGTTGACTTCTAGTGGCAAAATCTGTATAATAGAGGTGGAAAAGATGATGAAAGGAATGAAAGATATGGTTGCTGCTTTATTAACTATAGATAAAATAATAGAAACTCCGACCAAAAAACCTACAAAAGAAGAGGCGACAAAAATTTTACGTTCCTGCGGAATCTTAGATAATAAGAACAATATTAAGTCCGCATACAAAAAGATTATTACCGAAGGAAACGATGAACAAAATGACATCAAGTGATTTTGATACCAAAATCTACCAACGATCGCCACATACTGTGTTGGGTTTTCATGGTTGCGACAGGGCGGTTGCTGAAGAAATTCTCAATTCTCAGAACAAGCATTTAAAGGTCAGCAAAAATACATATGACTGGTTAGGAACCGGCATTTATTTTTGGCTGAACGATCCAAAACGTGCATATGAGTGGGCTTGTCAAACTCAAAAAAGAAAGCCTTCACAAATTAAAGAACCGTATGTTATTGGTGCTGTTATCGATTTAGGTATGTGCTTAAACTTCTGCGAAAGACAAGCGGTAGCTTTGTTGCAAAAATCTTATAACGATTTAAAAGTAGTTTTTGATGCAATGGGTTACAATTTTCACGAGGAGTTCAAGAACAAAGTCCCCGACGAAGGCGGATTTAATCTAATTAGACCTTTGGATTGTGCTATTATTAACCATGCACACGATTTGGTGGAAGAGGAAGGACTTTATTACGATACCGTATATGGTTACTTCCAAGAAGGAATGGATGCGTATGAAGGGGCAGGTATCAAAGAAAAGTCCCATATACAAATTTGTGTTAGAAATACCGATTGTATAAAAGGCTATTTTTTACCTAGGATAAAGTAATATACGTAACAAAATAAATAGAAGCCGACATTGTCGGCTTCTATTTATTTTTTGGCGTTCGATACCATGATTCTATTAATATTTCTGATTTCAATAGGAGTTAGATTTCGAAAGTTTTGCAAAATCGAATTGTATAGACTACCATCATACTTTGGTGCTTTGATACTAATCGCAACAAAATACTTTACTTTATTATCGTCGAAATCATTTCGGCAAATGGCGTGCAAAGTTAAAAAAGGATTCAACAGAGAAGAACCGCGCATTCTTAACTTTTTACTAATTACAGTATCCCATTTCAGATCATTGTTTCTTAAATCTTTTTCATCCCAATATCTTTTTGCAGGATGACTTACTGGCCAGTCTGAACGCATAAAACCTTTTTCGCTAAGTTCTTTTGCTACTTCACAATCTTCCGTTTTTGTAAGATTCAGTTTTTTTGATGGGAATCCTCGTTTTGAGAAATTGAAAACCATATCGTTTGGTACAAAAGTATCCTCGATACAATTACTTGTATATGCGTCAGGATCATTTGCACAAGGATCTACTATAGTAGCGATTGTCCAGTTAATATCCACCATGCCTGATACTTTGCTTATTTGAGGAGAAAAGATTGGTAATTTAACAGTTTGTGCTTTTAACAAAGTGCCCGAGTATAGAATAGTTACATCATTATCTGTGCAGGTAAGAATATCGTCAACATTGTTTGGACAGAATCCAAACCCTTGCTCATATATTGATAAATTATCTTTATACTCTGCGGAATGTATTAAAAGTGCTCTTCCAAGGTGTGGTGTGATGTTCTCACTTTTAGCCATAAGTTTTCCTATTTTATGCACGGCCAATGGTGAAGCAAAACTAGTTCCAGCCTCACCAATAACAAAGCTTTTATTATTGCTTGCTACTATAAAAGGGTGTTCAGCAGTTCCTCCAAACTCTAAAATATCAGGTTTAACTTTCGCACCCTCTCTTCCTTCGCCTACACAACTATAATATGCTCGTGTTTTAGCGCATTCATCTGAATAAGTGTATGCCCCAATTGCTAAACCATTCACCATATCAGAAGGTGCTTGTATCCTGTTAAATGGATACTCTAAATCACCATCATTACCTGCTGCAATACAAAACAAGGGGTTAAGCTCTCCGTCACTAACATGATATGTTAATCTGTCTAATGCATAGGTGAAGCGACTTATTGAATCATCGAGTATAGCCCCAGCTGGTCCTAAAGATACATTATATAATTTAATATCTTTTTCTGCGGGTACAATGTTTTCTATTGCATCTATGACCTCGTACAACTCTATATCATTTTGGTCTAACAATGGTAATACCCTATAGCTATTTACAGATACGCACGGAGTAGGAAGAGTTGTCCCAGCTTTTCCGGATAGACAGCCATGTAAAATAGTGCTACATACAGCTGTTCCGTGATCAACACAATCCGCATCTTCTTTAGAAGCGGTTGCATGTATATTGGTAATGTAATTATTGAGCAGAGGGTGAGCTTCATTTGCGCCTCCATCAAATACTCCGATTTTGATCGTTGATATTTTTTTAGTATCTTCAACAACAGGCACTTTGAAATTACTCACAGCAGTCCTTGCAGGACTTAACTTTATTTCCCTAAGAGGATGTACGGTTCTTAACACATTCAAATTGGACAAGTCTAACAACTGATCCTTTGTACATTTTGCGCTAATGAAAGTAATTCCATCATCATAAACCTTTATTTTTGAATTTTCTCTAGATATTCCGGTGCTACTATAAAATAAATCAATAGCTTCATTTGTGGAGTCCTTGAGTGGGTGCAAAACGATCTCAACCGTTCCTTCGTTCCAATCATCTTCAAATCCTAATATTTTATCTTCCGAATCTAAAAAGTCGATTTTTCTTAAAGAACAGATTTGGTTGCGCCAAGATTTTATATTATCTTTTTTTCCACTTTTTAAGATGGTATGTAATTCCTGCAATCCGGAATTAGTAGCTTTCACAAAATAAAGCTTAGCAGAAGTATCTTCGTCAATCTGATATTTTCTTCCACCTATTAATTCCAAATGATTAGAAACCGATATAATTGATTGAGGAGTATATGATTTCGCTTCAAATTTCGGTTCCATTCGAAAACAAACTATTTTCTGTTCTAAGAAAATCTCGCTGGAACCAACTGATTCATTTGATATAATTTTTTCGATTTCACATAAATCGTCTAATAACATATTCTTCGCTTCATCATATTCATGTGGGTACTTCTTTGTTGCAGGCATGGAGCGTTTGTTTATTGGTTCAACATATAATTCGCCGTGGGCGATTATAGGATATCGTTCATTTGCCATTGTTTAACCTCCTATTTTTTAGTTAAATATCTAGAAACGCTTGATAGTGGTATCTGGGTTATTTGTGAAATATCTCTTTGTGATAATTGAGGAAATTTATTGTGAAGTTCATAACATATAGCAATTTTCACATCTTTACCTTTTGGCGGATTCAACGCAAATACCTCTTCTAAAACAATTAAATTTATATCAACATCTTTATTTAAAACAACATGTCGTTTTATATGTTCGCACAGTTTACATACGTCTGCGGCATTTACTGAATCGGTATATTTAATCAAGTATTCAATTGTTTCTGCGGAAATTGTTTTTAGAAATTTGTTTAAATGTCGCTTAATTAGTTCTTTTCTTTCAACGTCGGTAGGCATAAAAATTTCTATTGTTCTGTCGAATCTGCGCCAAATTGCTGCATCAAGCAACTCTGGGTGATTTGTCGCGCCGATTACTATACACGAAAATGAACACTCCTCTAATTCTTTGAGTAAAACATTAACCAATCGTTTTAACTCGCCTAGATCGCCAGCGTCATCTCTTCTTTTAGCGATAGCATCTAACTCATCTAAAAAAAGAATAGCATTTTGCGATCTTGCAAATTCAAAAATATTATGAATATTTTGCCCGGTTCTACCTAGATAGCTAGAAATGGAGGATGCCAAATCTAATGTAATCAAAGGTAACTTTAGTTGTGAAGATAACCAATTAGCTATATATGTTTTTCCAACTCCAGGCGCGCCATACATCAAAATACTGTTAGGTGGTAAAATGTCTTGATCAAGAAGTTCATTGACGGAATTACGTTCTATTATAAAATCATTGAGCTTTTTTAATGTATGTGTGTTTAAAATAGGAATAGGAATATCGTCAGGCTCTTTAATGTTAGCTAATTCGTATCTGCTTTCATGATCGACAGGAACTTGAGAATTTAAAGACCTTGTTACTGGGGCACCTTCAATAGATAATGCCTTAATTATGCTCTTTGACACTTCCGGATACTCGTTTCGTATCTTTTTAGAAATCATAATGGCGGTAGATTCGATCATTTTTCTATCGCTTTCAAGTGCTGCCTTAATCAGATTCGGCATCAATTCAAAAACATTCATTCTCATATCTCCTAAAAAACAAAATTTGAAATCAATATTCATCTATGATTATATACGATAAAACAACGGTTGTCAATAAAACAATGTCCCATTTTGAAAATAATCTTAATTTTGGGACAACATTTAAAAAAGCGACTTTTAATATATAGACTAGTTTTTGGATTGCATTCCACCATCACTAGCAACAAACAATGTTAAACCTAAACAGATAAGAAAAGTGCCTGTTGCTGTTGATGCCTTATACAATAAAGCGTAATATCCAGTCTGTAAATTTATTGCTATCAATAATATCAAAACAACCGTTTTAAAAATCTTCATTTCAAATCTCCTTAACGTAAAAATTCGTTGAAACGAAGATGTGGCAGTACAGAGCGACAAACTCTGTACTGCCACAAACAAAGGCTATTTAACATCTTTTAAGAAAACAACAAACCCGAACGTTTCACCAATCGGTAAAAGGTTCGGGTTTGAATGCTTTGGTGCCGCTGACCGGACTTGAACCGGTACGGTATCGCTACCGAGGGATTTTAAGTCCCTTGTGTCTGCCTATTCCACCACAGCGGCGTACTCTAAATGATACCCGCTTCGCGGTCGTTTGTCAAGTCTTTTCGAAAAATTTCGTTGTGCAAAGCGTGGAAGCAAACCGCCTGTGTTCGATTGGGCTTCGGCGAGAAGTTGGGCTTGACAAAAAGAGCCGCAGGCATTAGAATATAGGTGGAACGACAAAGTTCCCACTTGCACGATGCTGACGGAATGTGAATGGACACAGTGTGTCGTGCAGCGTATATGGTACCGACCGTCTGGGTAACTCTGTCTTTCAGGGTTACCCTTTTTGTTTTGAAAGGAGTAAAGACGATGCGATTTGAACAATGGAACGGATTTACAAGCGGCGTCTGGCAAGAGGGCGTTGACGTGCGCGATTTCATTGATAAGAACTACACGCCTTACACGGGGGACGCTTCCTTTTTGGCGGGGCCGACCGCGCGCACCAAAAAGGCGCTGGCAGAACTTGAGCGCCTGAAACTTTTGGAACAGGAGCGCGGCGGCGTTTTGTCGATCGATACCTCGACTGTTTCCTCCCTTTGCAACTATCAGCCCGGATATCTGACCGACGAGGATCTGATTGTCGGGTTTCAGACCGACGAGCCCTTAAAACGCGGCGTGAACCCCTTTGGCGGTATTCGTATGGCGCGCTCGGCTTGTGAGGCCTACGGTTACAAACTTTCCGACAAAATTGAAGAATATTTCACTTATCGAACCACCCATAACGACGGCGTGTTCCGCGTGTATACCGACGAAATGAAGGCGGCGCGCCATTGCGCACTCTTGACGGGTCTGCCCGATGCCTACGGCCGCGGCCGCATTATCGGCGACTACCGAAGAATTGCGCTTTACGGCGTGGATACCCTGATCGAAGAAAAGAAAAAGGACAAGGCGAAAATCGGCCAAGGGGCGATGGATACCGACAGTATCCGCCTGCTGGAAGAACTCTATCAGCAGATTTCGTTCTTGGGCAAATTAAAGGAAATGGCCGCGATGTACGGCTATGATATTTCGCGCCCTGCCGCCACCGCGCGCGAGGCGATTCAGTGGACCTATTTCGGCTATCTGGCCGCCAACAAAGAGCAAAACGGCGCGGCGATGTCCTTCGGACGAACGGCCACCTTCTTTGATATTTACATTGAGCGCGATCTGAAAAACGGTACGCTGACCGAAGAGGGCGCCCAGGAACTGTTGGACGATCTGGTCTTGAAACTGCGTGCCGCGCGGCACCTGCGCACCCCCGAATACAACGAACTGTTCGGCGGCGACCCGATGTGGATCACCGAGAGTATCGGCGGAATGAACCTCAATCACCAAACGCTCGTCACCAAGTCCTCGTTCCGCATTCTCAACACGCTTTACAACCTCGGCCCCGCGCCCGAGCCCAACCTCACGGTGCTTTGGAGTCACGCGCTGCCCGAGGGCTTTAAGAAATTCTGCGCCAAAGTTTCGTGCGATACCGACGCGGTGCAGTATGAGAACGACGATCTGATGCGCACAAGTTTCGGCGACGATTACGCCATTGCCTGTTGCGTTTCGGCCATGAAGGTCGGCAAACAGATGCAGTTCTTCGGCGCGCGGACCAACCTCGCCAAACTGCTTCTCTTAGCGCTCAACGGCGGCATCGACAATATGTTCGGCACCCGCCTTGGCCCCCAGATGGAGCCGATGGCCGACGAAGTGCTCGATTACAACAAGGTGTACGACCGCTTTAAGACCTATCTTTCGTGGTTGTGCCGCTTGTACGTCAACACCATGAACTGCATTCACTATATGCACGATAAGTACGCCTACGAGAAGACCCAGATGGCCCTGCACGACACCTTTGTCGAACGCCTGATGGCCTTCGGTGTGGCGGGACTTTCGGTCATTACCGACTCGCTTTCGGCCATTAAGTACGCTTCGGTGAAACCCGTTCGCGATGAAAACGGCGTCATCGTCGACTTCCTGACGGTGGGCGACTTCCCGAAATACGGAAACGACGACAACCGCGTCGATGAGATTGCCGAAAATCTGTTGGTGCTCGTGCACGAGGAACTCAAAAAGACCCCGACCTACCGCGGCGCCAAGCACACGCTGTCGGCCCTGACCATCACGTCCAACGTGGTCTACGGCAAAAAGACGGGCGCCACGCCCGACGGCAGAAAGAAGGGCGAACCCTTTGCCCCGGGCGCCAACCCGATGCACGGCCGCGAACAAAACGGCGCGTTGGCTTCCTTAAACTCGGTTTCCAAACTGCCCTATTCTTCGGCGCAGGACGGCATTTCCAACACCTTCTCAATCATTCCCGACGCGCTCGGCAAAACCGAGGAAGAACGTATCAACAACCTCGTTTCGATTCTCGACGGCTACTTCCTCAACGATGCGCATCACCTCAACGTTAACGTGATGAACCGCGAAACGCTTTTGGATGCGTATGAAAATCCCGACAAATACCCGAACCTGACCATTCGCGTTTCGGGGTACGCCGTAAACTTCTGCAAACTGTCGCGCGAACAACAGCGCGAAGTCATTATGCGCACCTTCCACACGGTGGTATAAAAAGTGATCGGACGAATTCATTCTTTCCAAAGCCTCGGCACGGTCGACGGACCGGGCGTTCGGTGCGTGGTGTTTTTGCAAGGGTGCCCCTTGCGGTGTATTTGTTGCCACAACCCCGACACCTGGGAATACTCGGGCGGCGAGGAAGTAGAAACCGAAGCCTTGGTGCAGAAAATTCTTCGTTTTCGCACCTATTTCGGCGCCGAGGGCGGCGTGACGGTCTCGGGCGGCGAGCCGCTTTTACAGGCCGCTTTTGTCACCGAACTGTTCCGAAAACTCCACGTTTACGGCATTCACACGGCGCTCGATACCTCGGGCTGTGTCTGGAACGCGGCGGTCGAGGAATTGCTCGGCGAGACCGACCTTGTTCTTTTGGACCACAAGTACCCCACCGAACAGGAATATAAAGAGTTTGTGGGCGGCAGTCTTCTTGCGACCGAGCGCTTTTTGAGTGTCTTGCAGCAAAAGGGAATTGGCACCGTGTTGCGCCGCGTCATTATTCCTGACAAGACCGATTCCAAAGAGTCGGTGCGGCAACTCGTCTCTCTCGCCCAAGGGCACGACTGTGTTCGAAAAATCGAACTGTTGCCGTTTCGGAACCTGTGCGCCGAGAAATATACGGCGCTGGGGATCGATTTTCCCCTCAAAGACACCCCCACCCCCACAAAGGAAAAAATGGAGGAATTGGCGGCCCTCGTACCGCCGCAATACCGATAACGTTTCATAACAGGAGGGCGCAGAGGCCCTCCTGTTGTTTTTTCAAAGGACCAAACGGGCAATCCGGGAGGCTTGCCCCTACGAATGAGCCAAAAGGTGTTGTGGTAGGGACAGGCCTCCCGGACTGTCCGTAAAAAATACAAAATTAACGGGACGTCGAAGGCGCCGTCCCCTACCAAAACAAAAAAACAACCCCGTACGGATTTTCCGTACGGGGGTTTTCTTATTTCAACGTAATGAAATGATAACTCTCTAAAATCTGGCAATATTTGGCCAGGCGTTCGTAAAGCGGATGGGCCGATTCGCCGAACTTGGCGTCGACCAATTCGCCGAGCGCCAACAGGTCGCGTTCTCCGTCCAGAAGCGGCCAGAGAAAACTGCCCATTTCGTCGAGGTGCACCTGACTGACCTTCGGTTTTTTGAAAACCGTTTGCGCTACGCGGTTGAAAAACCCTTTGTTTTCAATCAGCAACGTGATCTTCCCGTCGGCCTCGCACTTGTAGTCGAGTCCTTCGGCGCGGCAGGGTCGAAATTCCAGATAGTTTTTCGAAATCTTTGGATTCTTTTTCATTACTTACTGCGCTTTTTCCACAACGAGAACTTGAGCACGGTCAGAATAATAACGGCAAAGAGAACCAGACCGCCGATATTGGAAACAACGGGCGGAATGCCGAGTTTCGACGACAGGTCGAGCGCCTGGTCCACGCCGAAGACGGCCAACAGCGCCAACAGAATACCGACAAGGCCTTCACCCGCGATCATACCCGAGCAGAAGAGAACACCGTCGTTGACGATTTCCTTCTTTTCTTCCTCGTTGCGCTTGAGTTTGTCGAGCGCCAGACGAACCAGACCGCCGACCATGATACAAGCGTTGAGTTGTACCGGAAGATAAACACCGATAGCAAACGGCAACACGGGGATTCCGATAAGTTCTACAACAACGGCAATAAACACGCCGATGAAGACCAGACCCCACGGCAGATTGCCGCCCATAACGCCCTCGATGATGAGTTTCATAAGGGTTGCCTGCGGTGCGGCCAACTGGTCCGAACCAAAGCCCCAGGCGCTGTCGAGCAGCAGAAGCGTTCCGCCGATGGCCAAGGCCGAAGCGACGACACCGATGATTTCACCAATCTGCTGCTTTTTGGGGGTAGCGCCCAAGAGGAAACCGGTTTTCAGGTCCTGAGAAGTATCGCCCGCGATGGCCGAAACGATACAGATGATCGAGCCGATGGCAATGGCACTGCTCATGCCGGTGTAGCCCGAACTGCCCGTGACTTTGAGAATGAGGGTTGCAATCAAAAGGGTTGCAATCGCCATACCCGAAACGGGGTTGTTACTGCTGCCGACAAGGCCGACCATACGCGAAGAAACGGTTGCAAAGAAGAAACCGAAAATAACGATGATGATCGCGCCCAACAAGGACACGGGAATGGCGGGAACCAACCATACCAAAAGGGTCAGGACAGCAATGGCGATCAAGACGATTTTGATGTTGATATCCTGTTGGGTACGGGCCGAAGAAGCCGCACCGCCTGCCGACATACTCTTCATCGCGCCGCCAAAGGTCTTGACGATGAGGGGCAGGGACTTAATAAGGCTGATGATACCGCCTGCGGCTAAGGCGCCGGCACCGATGTAACGAATGTAGGAACTCCAAATTGCGCTCGCGCCGCCGTCGGCAAACATTTCACCGATGGGTGCCGTACCGGGATAGAGCGTAATATCGGCGCCGAACAGCACGATGAGCGGAATGATAACCAACCAACTCAACACGCCGCCGGCAAACATAAAGGAAGAAATACGCGCGCCGCAGATAAAACCAACGCTCATCACGGCGGGGTAGATCTGGGTGCCGATCTCACCGGCATAACCCTTGATACCGGTCGAAATTTCGCCGGCAACGAGTTTTACACCGTCAATAATAAACTTAAAGAGTGCCGCAAAGCCCATACCGGCAAAAACGGTCGAGGCGTTGGCGCCACCCTCTTCGCCCGCGAGAAGAACTTCGGCGCAGGCCGTTCCTTCGGGATAGGGCAGAACACCGTGTTCCTTGACGATCAGCGCGTTGCGCAGCGGAACCATAAAGAAGACGCCCAACAGACCGCCCAACAGAGCAATCATCGTAATGCTCAACATTCCGGGCTTGTCCATTTTGCCTTCGGCCGCCCACAGGAAGAGGGCCGGCAACGTGAAGATCGCGCCCGCGGCCAGCGATTCACCGGCCGAACCGATGGTCTGAACAATGTTGCTTTCCAGAATCGAGTTTTTGCGCATAATAATGCGGATAACGCCCATCGCGATAACGGCGGCCGGAATCGACGCCGAAACGGTCATACCAACGCGAAGGCCCAAATATGCGTTCGCCGCACCGAAGATAATGGCCAGTAACGCGCCCATAATAATGGAGGTTACGGTCAATTCGGGGGTCACTTTTTCGGCCGGAACGTAGGGCCGAAATTCGTTTTTGTTTTCCATAATTTCTCCTCTCTTTCGCAAAACGGTTGTTTTACGATAAGCAATTCCCAAATATCATACCATAAAACGGGGGATAACGCAAACATTATTTGCAGTTTTCGAGCAGTTTCAACAGCAACGCAAAGGTTTTCTGTGCCGAGGAGATCGACAGTTTCTCATTCGTGGTGTGTACGTCGTAAAGCGAGGGACCGAACGAAATGCAATCCAAGTCTTCAATCCCTGCGGCAAACACGCCGCATTCGAGCCCCGCGTGAATGGCCTCCACTTTACAAGGCTCGCCGCGCAGTTCTTCGTAGCATTTACAGAACAGTTTCTGCAAGGAAGAATCGGCCTTAAACTCCCACGGCGGATAGTGGCCGAAGGTTTCGGCGGTGCCGTCGATACAATTTAAGAAGGTTTTGAGTTTTTCTTCCAAAGCCGCGAGCGCCGAACGCTTGTTGCTTCGAAGCGAAAAATGCAAAAACAGTTGGTCTTCGCGCGTTTCCAACACGCCGAGGTTCAACGAGGTTTCAACGAGCCCCTCGATTTCGGCGCTCAGTTCCTGAACCCCGTTGGGGGCACAACATAAAAGATAGAGGAATTGTTGTTGTAGTTTTTTCGGGAACACGGCGCTTTCCTCGGTTTGGCCGACGAGCAGCGCGTAGGTAAACTGCGGTTCGCGCGCGGTTAGTTCGGCACAAACGGTTTTCAAACAGTCTTCGGCCGCGGCGCAGAACGCGGGGGCGTCGTCAACACAGAATTCCAACACACAGCGGTTGGGAATGGCGTTGCCCTTGTCACCGCCGTTTGCCGAAATGAGCGAAAAGTCGGTCTGTTTGGAAAGGGTATCCAACACGCGCCCGGCCAGGATATCGGCATTCACGCGGCCGCGGTGAATTTCAACCCCCGAGTGACCGCCCTTGAGTCCCGAAAGGGTCAGGGTGACGCGCGTTCCCGTTCTGGATTCGCGCGAAAGGGGCGCGGTCAAGGTCAAGTCACTGCCGCCCGCACACGAAACGGTCAGCGTGTCGTCTTCTTCGGCGTCGAGGTTGATCATTTTTTTGCCCGAAAGGCGCGAAAAATCCAACTGCATTGCCCCCACCATGCCGATCTCTTCGTCGGTGGTGAACACGGCTTCCAACGCGGGGTGTTTGAGGTCGTCGCGCTCTAAAATGGCCAACACCATCGCCACGGCGATACCGTTGTCGGCGCCCAGCGTCGTGCCGTCGGCCGTTAAAAAATCCCCCTCAACCAAGAGGTTCAGCGCGTCGGTTTCAAAATCGAAGCCGAGCCCCTCTTGCTGTTGGCAGACCATGTCCAAATGCCCTTGCAAGATAACGGGTTCGGCCGCTTCGTACCCTTTTGCGGCAGGCTTGTAAATCACAACGTTATCGGCCTCGTCGCGCGCGGCTTTCAGCCCGTGGTTGGCGGCAAAGGCCATACAGTAATCGGCAATACCTTTCTGATTGCCCGACCCGTGGGGAATTCGGGTCAATTCTTCAAAATAATAAAACACCCTTTGGGGGTTTAATTCACGTACTTTTTGCATATCGTTCCTCCGGAATTACAGTATAAACAGTTTACCATAAAAACGTTTTTTTGACAAGAAAAAGAAGCAGGGCCGCGGCCTTGCTTCTCGGATTTCAGAGTTTCTTATCGAATGCGAAGTTGAATATTGCCCGTATCGGTCTGAACCGAACAATTTGAGCCCGACGAACTTTCGGGAACGACCACCATACCCGTTCGGGACTTGGCCGAAAAGACCTTGTCGGAAAGAAGGGTGCCCGAAACGTCGCCCGTGTCGGTTTCTACCCGAATTTCGGCGGCGTCGGACTGGTCAAAAATGACGTTGCCCGTATCGCTTTCGGCCTCAAAAAGACCGCTGCAGGTCGTGTAATTGAGCAGAATGTCGGCGGTGTCGCTTTCGGCGTCCACCGTGCCGAGGGTGTTGTGCGCGAGGGCAATTTCGCCCGTGTCGGAATGAAGTTCGGTTTTGCCGCTTGCCACCAGGTCGTTCACGGTAATCGTGCCCGTATCGGTTTCAATTTCAATGTTTTGGTACTCAGCGCGCGGCAGATAGACCGTCACCGATAAGGTTTCGCTCGAAAGACCGATGCGCGACAGCAGGTCGGCGTCACTCTCCAAAGAAATTTGGAGCGTTTTGTTGTGAACCGCGACGCGATGGCGCAAACGCGCGGGTTCGCGGCATTCCACGCGGCAATGCTCGTCTTCCGAGAGTGCCAACGTCACGTTGGAGGTGTCGACGTCAATCGAAATATTTTGAAATTCTTGCGAAATATCGGTCGTGTTGGTCTGAAGGGTGTATTTCCCGACTTGAACAAGACCCAACTTGTCGGCCAACAAAAGGCCAATCACAACAATCAGCCCCACCAAGACCAGGCAAACAGCAACGAGTAATACGGTTTTTACAGTTTTATTCATCCGAAAAATCCCCTTTCATAGAATACTATACAACGCCGCGCGGTGCTTGTCAAAATGTTTTTCAAAAAGACCCTCAATTTTGGGCGACACATACCGGCGCCGACAAAAGTTCAAAACAACAAAGACTCTTGTGCTCAAGGTTTTCGCGGTGCAGATAAACGGCCGAAACCGTGCGGTTTTGGTAGGTCGTGTAGTAATAAACGCCGCGCGTGGCATTAAGGCAACTCGCGTACAGGGTTTTTTGTGCTGTGTCGGGCGAAATGCGGTTGCACCCGTCAATCTGGTAAACGCTGTCGAGCAGGTGGAAAAATTGCCCGACGTTGTCGCTCTCTTCGGAAAAAACGGCGGCGTGTTCCTTCAAAAAAGCGGCGCGCACAAAACGCGAGGTCGAGGAACCGTCGCCCGGCAGTCCCTTGGCGCCAAGACCGCTGCCGTAAAGGGAAAGTTCGGCGTTCGAAAACGTCGCATTCGGTTCATAGGGGCTCAAATTCAAATAGTCACACAAATGCAAAAGGTGATAGGAAAACGGCGGATTGTTCGTGAGCACCCCGACGGGGTTTTCGTAAATTTTGAGACCCGAAGCCACGCTTTCGACCGTCAGCGCCCCCGAGCGGTCGGCAAAGAGCCAATGTAGCGGCGTAGAAGGCAGATCGGGCGAAAAATCGAGGGCGCAAATATTCGTTCGTTCGAGAATTTGCCACGCTTCCCTTACGGTTTTACACTGCGCCAACACAAAGGAAATAATTTCAAACGGTGCGAGGTTCAAGCGGTCGGGCCGTTCCTCAAAATAGTGGGCGTTCGTGGGAAACAAAAGCCCTGCCGCGCAAAGACCGTGTTCGTTGGCCGCTTCGTAATAAAGGGGAAGACCGTCCCGAACGGTGGCCATTCCAAAAAGGGCAAAGTGGCGCGAAAGCGTGTTGTTTTTTCGAAACGGGAGCGGAAAATTGCGCGGGGTAATCACAACGCATTCGCCAAACGAGCGGTGATAATCGAGCGTCCGCCCGAAATAAAAATCGTCGGCATTCACCGTGATTGCGGTACACATAAACGTCATCCTTTCGCGATTAGTATGCCGCGGCGCGTGAAAAATACTATTGCATTTTCGCGGTCGGTTTGCTATAATAACGGGGTAATAAGAACTGCCACCGGGTAGTGAGTGAAAACAAAGCACTCGTTTGCGCGTCGTTAGGTCTTAGAAGACACGCAACACGGGGGCTTCTTTTTTTAGGAGAAACTTATGCAAACCAAAAAACCGTTTTATTTTTCCAAAATCGATATTTTGTTGTGGTCGTCCTCGATCGGCCTGATTGTCGGCTCGTATCTTATTTTCAACCGTGAGAATTATTGGAATATGTTGGCCTCGTGTTGGGGAATTACCTCGCTCATCTTCATTTCCAAAGGCAACCCGTTCGGGCAACTTTTAATGGTGGGGTTCAGTCTTTTTTACGGGTGGATCTCTTACCACGTGGCCTACTACGGGGAAATGATCACCTACCTTGGAATGACCATGCCGATGGCCGTTTCTTCCCTGATCTCGTGGCTCAAAAATCCGTTTCGCGGCAACCGTGCCGAAGTGACCATCAACCGCCTTTCCAAAAAGGAATATCCGTTTGCTTTTTTGTTAACGGCGGCCGTCACGGTAGCCTTCTACTTTATTTTAGCCTATTTCAAGACAGCGAATTTGCTTTTGAGCACCTTTTCGGTGGCCACCTCGTTTTTTGCGGTCTACCTCTCCTTCCGCCGAAGTCCCTTCTTTGCCCTGGCGTATGCCGTCAACGATATCGTGTTGATCGGGCTTTGGGTGTCAGCAAGTTTTGGCGACCCGAAATATCTTTCGATGGTTATTTGCTTTCTCGCGTTTCTCGTCAACGATTTGTATAGTTTCTTGCGGTGGCAACAGCGGCTTCGCCGCCAAACGGCCGAAATTTCGGCGCAAAACGCTTGAAACAAGAAAAACAATCTTATATAATAAAAGAAAAAGGGGGATTTTTTTATGTTCTGTAAAAATTGTGGAACCGAACTGCTGGAGGGCGCCGCGTTTTGTACGGCCTGCGGTGCTGCGCTCGAAGAAAAAGAACCGGTATCCTTAAATCCCGCCGCCGATAAGATTTTAGCGGTGTTGCGCGATAAAAAGTTTTTGGTGCTTCTCATTTCGTTGAGCATTTACTGCTTGTTAACGCTCTCGTTCGGCAGTCTGCCGCTCATTCATATTCTCGCGGCAATCTTTTTGTGGCTCAGCTTTGCTCAGGGTCAAAAAGGCGTGGTCAACGCCGAACATCTGCGTTGCGTGAGCGGTACGGTTTACGCCAACTACGTGATCACCAACGTGGCGTGCGGCATTATTGCCGTGTGCGGCGCGCTCAGTGGTGTTTTGATGATTCTGTTTGGCGATGCGGCCGAGTTTGTGGACAGTTTTTCGTTCGCGTTTAACGAGGTTGCGGTTCTCCCGACGGAATTGTTGGGCCTTGGTATACGCGTGTTGGGCGTTTTCTTCCTGGCGATTTTCCTTTTGGCTGCGGCGGGTATTTTTGCCGTCAACTATTTCGGAATGCGCCGATTCCACCGTTTCGCCAAGTCGGTGTACCAAAGTGTGGATAACAACACCCTCGATTTTTGTGAGCCGACGGCGGTGCGCAACTGGTTGATCGCGTTTACCGTTTTTTCGGGACTTTCGTTCGTGTTTGGTATTTCGGGAGGAATCGAATCGGTTATAAATCAGGCGGCGCTGTTTGTTGCCAACCTGATGGCAACCCTATTGGTCAAGCAACACTTTAAGGAAGAACAACAAATGTATTTATAATACCAAAAAAGCCGACCCGGACGGGTCGGCTTTTTCTTTTAATCCTCTTTTTTGTTAAGAACCGTTCGCACGACGTAAAGCGGACGGCCTTTGGTTTGCATAAAGATGTTGCCAACGTAAATGCCTACAAGACCAACCGACATTTCAATGAGCCCTCCGAAGAAACAGAGGAACACGATGGTACTGGTCCAACCCGAAAGGGTGTTGTTTAAGAGGTAGTTGATCACCAAAAACACGATACCGATTAACGATAAGAGCGTAATGGCAAACCCAAGCGCCACGGTAAAGCGCAAGGCTTTATCGGACTGCGAGGTTAAAATTTCCAACGCCATCTTGAATCTTCGCTTGAAATTGTAGGAAGATTTTCCCTCAAAACGGTCGCAATGTTCTACGTCGATGGCGGTTTGGCGGAAACCCAACCACTTTAAGTAGGCCACGTAGGCGCGGTGCGATTCGCGCATGCGGCAATAGCTGTCGATAACTTTTCTCGAAGCGATGCTGAAATTGCAAATGGCGGGGTCGTACTTACTGCCGCTGGCAAACGAGTAGACCGAATAAAACATTTTGGAAACAAGCACTTTCAGAAATCCGTCTTTTCGAACGGCGCGACGCGCAAACACCACGTCGTACCCCTCTTGGGCTTTTTGGTAAAGATTTGCAATTTCTTCGGGGCGGTCCTGCAGGTCGCAGTCCATCACAACGACCCAATCGCCGCAACTCTGGTCGAGCCCTGCCGTAATGGCATAAATCTGGCCGAAATTGCGCGAAAGTTCCACGCCGACGATTTTGTCGTTTTCTCCGCAAAGAGTTTCAATCTCTTCCCACGAGTTTTGCGGACAGGCATCGTTCACCAAAACAATCTCGTAATCTTTTACCAAGGAAGACAGGGTCTTGTCCAACCGTTCACACAGTTCCCGCAAGGCTTTTTTGCAACCGTAAACAGGAACGACAACCGAAATATCCATAAGCGTATCCTTTCAACAAAAAGATGATTAATGTTTTGCCCAAAGCGAATCAAAGCGCCGTTCTTCGCGTTCTTTTTTATAATCTTCCAGGTAGGCAAGGTAGTCGTATTGGGGCTCGTATCCAAGGTCGCGCCGGGCATTTTCAATATCCATCACAAAACTGACAAACCCCGGTTTTTCGGGTCGTTCAATGAGTTTCGGAGTCGGCTTTCCTTCGGGCGCGAAAACGCGGATCATCCCTTCCAACTGTTCGCGCAGGGTGGTTTTTACTCCCGTACCCGCGTGGTAAACGCCGCCGTTCACGTTGGCAAAAAGGGCTTTGAACATCATTTGGCAAAGGTCTTTCACGTAAACGATATCCTTAAACGCGTTCGGGTCACCCCACAGTTCCAGATCTTCGCCGCGGCAGACCTTTTCAATCATATAGCGGTAGGCAATGGGCTTCTTCACACCGTCGACGTAATAAAACTCTTCGGGGCTGTAAAGATAAATGTTCGGCAGTCGGAACACAAAGTTTTTCAGTCCGAACTCTTCGTAATAGTGTTGCATGGATTCCACAACCATACTTTTGGTAATGGCGTAAAAGGCGTGGTCCCCCGTGTAGATCAGATTTTTCTTCATCGAAGGGGAAAGAAGGTCGGTTTTTCCCCATTCTGCGGCAATCTCGGCCCAGGTTTGCGCGTACAGAACGCGGTCGGCGCCGGTTTTTCGCGCGTATTCGAGAATACGAATTCCGCCGCCGATGTTGGTGTCGACGTACTTAAACGGGTCGAACTCGGAAAGGTAGGCAGGTAAAATGCCGGCCATATTGATAACGGCCCAAACGTTTTCTTGGGGCAGTTTTTGAAAATCTTCAGCCGAGCAGATATCTACCCTTTTGTAGGCAATTCCCGCCCGTTCAAACAAATCGGTATTCTTTCGGCCAACGGCAATCAGTTCGTACCGATCTTCGTCCAGATGGGTTTTGATGTAATCGGCCAGATAAACACCGGTATTTCCCGTGGCGCCGAAGAGGACGATTTTCTTTTTCATGGAATAAGAACCCCTTTGCACAAGATTATTCATTTTACCTGAAAGAAAAAATATCTATCTTATTTTACCACAAAATCCCCCCAAAAGTCAACCTAAGCAGAGGAGGAAGATGGGAAAAGATAAGAAAGAAATCGCCGAACCGTTTCGGGTTCGGCGATTTGATTTTTATACAACGATTTATTCCCGAAAACGAAGGCTTTTGGGATTACAAAATTTCGTTTAAGTGAATGTTATACATAATCTGCGCGATCTCACAGCGTTGTGCGCCGCCCAAAGGATTGATTCGTGTGGGGGAATTGCCGCGAATAATGCCGCGATCAATTGCCCAAACAATCGCGTCCTCGGCCCAATCGGAAACCAAGCCGTAGTCTTCGTATTGAACACGAGTCTGTGCATATTTGTCATTCGTCACGTCAACGTTTACGAACTGCCGGTTGGCAAAACGGTAGAGGAAGGTCACGAGCTGTTCGCGACTCATTTTCTCACTTACGCCGAAGCGTCCGTCCTGATAGCCCGTGGTAATGCCCACGTCATAAGCCCAGTTTACGGCGGCTTCGTAGTAGGAATTCGGGGCTACGTCGGAGAATTGGCCGTGGATCTTGGAGTATTCCAACAGGTCTACACCCGCATACCGCGCTAAAATCAACATAAAGTCTTGGCGGTCAATTCCATCGGCCACACCGAAATTGCCGTTTTGGTAGCCGGTAATAATCTGCCGACCGAAAGCATAAAGAACGGCATCGTTATACCAACCGTCCGGATGGGTGTCCGGGAAGGCGGAATCGTTTGCTTTGCCCAGGGACCATAACACGTCGGCAGTAGACGAGTTGTTATATCTGTAAGAAAAACTCAGAACGTAGTCTTTTCCGCCCAACAACGGCCAGCCACCCCTTCCGGGATCGTAGTTTACGAGCTGGTTTTGCGTGTCGATAATCGTAACCGTCCACTCGTCAAAATTGTTTTCGAGGGGATTGTTTGTATAAGTTTCCAGTTGATACGTACCCGTTTGATTCATGCGAACGCGCCAATATTCGTTGTGTTCTTCGCGGTCGATGTATTCAATCACACCGTCATACCCGTCGGTGATCGGATCGGACAAGGCGTACAAATCAACCATAGAAAGCACGTCGACATAAAAACGGAACTCTTTATTGTTGTATTCTAAAACAGCGGGAGTTTTTCCGCTTTGCCAGAAGGTTTCCCCGTTTACATCGATAACATCCTGATTGGTAAAAACAAAGACGGAGTAGCCTTTTTGAGAAAGTTGTTTATAGGTTAAAACTTCAGAAGAATCATCGCTATAGTCAACCCGATAGGTGAAAGCGTGTTCGTCAACGCCATTGCCGCTCATCGTACCGTCAAAGGTGCGCAGGGTTTCTTCTATGCGGATTTCTTCAAGATCTTTTTCGCTTTTGATTATCGAAAAGCGGTGGGTTTTCGCCTCGCCGTAGTTCGAGATTCTCAAAAGATATTCATTGTCCGCTTCCAGCGCGAAAATAAGCGGTGTGCGAACGAACCATTCCCCGACAGATACGTCCCAATATTCCGTATCGATATAATCGTATAAAGCGACGCCTGTTTTAGCATCGAACACGGTGAAATAGGCGTGAAGATCTTCGTACTGAACGGAATAATCGCCCGAAACCGAGGGGGTGTACGTATACCAGAACTCGCTGCCGGTGTTAACGTCTACTTCGTGACCGTTTGTCGCCAGCGCGCCGGTCGGCAATGCGGCTGCTTCGTAGTCGGTTTTTTGAAGGCAAATACTGATGTTGGCATCGATGTCCGAATAATCGTCCGTCGAGAGGTAATGTGCCGTAAACGAATAGGTCTTCCCCGCAGCCAAATAGACGTAGGCGGAGGTGAACGGAATCGACTCTGGATCCAGATAATACCCGGAAAGATAATTATCGTTGCCATCCGTCAACGTCAAATCCAGACAACCTGTGCGTAGCGCGTCGTCGACCGAAAGGGTGTAAAAGGCGCTCTCCTGAATGGCGAAGTTCACGACCGACGAAGCTTGTTCGGCGGTCCAGGCCAGATGAATCGTGGTATTTATCGCGCCGTTTATGGCGGACGGGGATTCGGCCGAAACGGCGGGGGTCAGCGTCAGGGTCAGCAGAACGCAAAGTCCCAGCGTTACCGACAGAAGCCGTTTTAAGAATGTTTTTGTTTTCATAAAGGTACCTCCTTAAGATTTTTTCTTTAAGAATTTGTCAAGACGGGCAAACTGCTTTGCATCCGAATCGGAAACGGCGCTAATGTCAAAAGGCTTAATGCCCTGCAAAACGGGGCGAAGTCCCGTTTCGGCGTAGGCGTCAAACTGTGAAAAATCAAGGGTGGGTTGCGAATAGTTCAGGTCGGATAAAATATAGCGGATTTTGTCATTATACAAAAGCGGCAGAACCTTTTTGCCCAGACAAAGTCCTAAAATCACGGCGTGAAGCCGCGTGCCGATAACGTATTCACAAGAAGCCAACGCGTCGAGCATTTCGTCGCGGTGGTCGAAATCGTAGAGCAAGACCTCGGTGCGCGCGGCAATATCGGGTGGAGTTTCGGCTAAAATGCGTTGGATGGCACGGTCGTCCCCCTCAAAGGTGCAAAAGCCCAAGAGGCGCACCGTTTTCCCATTTTGAACAAGGTCGGTAACCGTTCGGGCCAGGGCTTTACAGTAGGCTTCGGCACAGTCCGTCGGAATTTTTCGTTGGGGAATAAAGGGGTCGAGCACCGAAATGCAAACGCTGCCGTCTTCTTGCGGCAATTTCGGATATTGGAACGAAAAGAGCAGGTCGGGCGCATAGCGCACACTCTTGACGTCGGAAAACAGGTCGTAGGAAAAGCGGTCGCGGAAACAAACGTCACGATAGCGCAAAAACTGTGTTCGCCACAGTTTCAAAAAATCATCGGAATGAAAGGCGCCGAAGTTACAGGAAATGGAAAAGAAGGGCTTGAAGGGTTGTTTTCTTCGTTTGCGCAGACTGTAATCCAGCAGATAAAAATCAACCTGTTGATAAATGGAACCGCCGATGTGTACCGTGGCGTTACTGCGCCATAGCAGGAGCAGTTCAAACAACTCGCGAATGTGGAATTTGTTGCCCAGGCGGTTGATTTTTTGCACCATTCTCTCCTCGCTGGCAAAAAACTTAACGTTTTGGTACTTGTTAAAAAAGCGGCGGTACCAGGCGGGTTGGTGGACGATAAACAGGGTATCGGGATAGCGCGTTAACAATTTATCGAAAAACAAATCGTCCCCGAGGTTCATACCGAAAAAGCCGTAAAGCATCACACTTTTGCGGTATTTCTTCCCGTTTTCATCGCGCAAACACAAAAAATGTTTCGCCATTTGAAGCGCCTTTTTCGCCTTGGAAAAGGTCCCCATTAAAAACACCTTCTTTCGTTATGTTTATCATAGCATAAATATGATATTTTTTCAACAAAAAATACCGCCGCGAAAACCGCGGCGGCAAAGAAGAAAACTTAGAACGTTTCAAAGGACATCGCCTTCATAAACCAATCGGAAAAAACGGGGTTGCCCGCCAGTTCGAGCGTTTGCCCTTTTCGGGCGAGGGTTTGAACTTGGCTCGCGGCGCCTTGGTCCAACAACAGCAGACACGCGCCCGAAAGCGCGGCGTTGCCGACCGTTTCGGCACGGTTGGCCAAGTCTTTCGGCAAAAGGCCGATGGCCGCTGCGTTGTTTTTGTTGAGATAAGAACCGAATCCGCCCGCGATAAAGACGGCGTTTACCGCCGCCGCGTCGAGTTTATAGTGTTCGAGCAGGGTCAACAACCCCGCGCAAATGGCGCTTTTGGCGGGCTGCAACATTCGAATATCCTGTTGGTTAATAAAAACGGGCGGTTCGAGAACGACCGTTTCGTCTTCCAGACAACCGCTTTCGTCCAATACACCCGTTTGCAAGAGCGCGGCCGCCGCGTCGACAAGACCGCTGCCGCAAATACCGACGGGGGGTTTTCCGCCGATCACGTGGGGAAACAGTTTTGTTCCCACGGCTTCAATTTTATCAATGGCGCCCTCGGCACTGCGCATACCCATCGTAATGCCAACCCCCTCAAAGGCGGGGCCGGCGGCGGTGGAACAAACGGTCAATTCCCCTTGGTGCCAAAGGGCGATTTCGCCGTTGGTGCCAATATCCAAAAGAAGCGCCGTGTCTTTTTGACACAGGTGGGTCGAAAGCAGCGCGCAGGTAATATCGGCGCCCACAAAGGCCGAAATACAAGGCGGCAGATAAACGGTGGTATCGGGTGCAAGGTTCGAAAAGCCAAGATTTTTAGCCGAAAGCGTTTCGCCGAACAGCCGCTTGACAGCAAAGGGTAAGTGGGAAAAAGGTTCGACATTTTCACCCGTTAAAAGCGAGAGCATCACCGTGTTGCCCGTAAGGACTACGCGGTCGATTTCGGCGGGGTTTATCCGTGCCGCGTCGCACAATGCGGAAAAACACGAACACATGGCGTTTTGTACCGCTCGGGTCAGGGGTTCCCCGTTGCCGCCGAGCGCCGATTCGATACGCGAAACAACGTCGGCGCCCCATTCTTGTTGGGGGTTGAGGCGCGAATCGGTGGCTAAGAGGCGCCCCGCGCGGTCATAAAGTTTTGCGGCAAGGGTCGTCGTACCAAGGTCCACGGCAACGCCGTAGCGCTCAAAGGTCGGGTCCAACGAAAAGGGCGGCAGTTGGCCGTCGGTCACAATGCGTTCGGGCCGCTCGTCGGGCAATTCTACTTCACAGTCGCCCAGCGCATAGGTCGAACAGGCAAGGCGTACCCCCGCGGCCAATTCTTCGGCCGACAAAAGGGCTTTTTCTTCTGCACTCGGCGCCGAAAGGTTGCCGCGCGCGATGACTTTGCATTTGCCGCATTTTCCGTGTCCGCCACAGGGTTTTTCGACCGACAAAACGGTTGAAAGCGGTGCGTTTTCGGGGAGTAAAAAGTTGTGATTGTTTACGCGAATGGTATGTTTTTCAGACATAGTATTCTCCATAAAATTCTTTTGCCGCGGCAAAGAAATTTTCTGTATTTTCCAACGGGGTCCGGGGCGGAATATTCCTTCCCGAAGAAAAAAGAGTGGAACGAAACGCTTGTTTTCACTCAAAACGGTTCGAACGTTTTTTCAAAAACAGTATACCATACTCGCGCGCGGGTGTAAATTATATTTTGCGGAGGATATGGTGAGTTAAAAAAACACCGCAAGGCGTTTTGCGACCCTTGCGGTGTTTTCATGATTCGAAAAATTTATTTTGTGCCAAACAGGCGGTCGCCCGCGTCGCCCAAGCCCGGCAGAATGTAAGCGTTTTCATTCAGGCAGCGGTCGAGCGTCGAAACGTAAATGTCGACGTCGGGATGGGTTTCGGCCAATTTGGTGACCCCTTCGGGTGCGCCGATAATGGCCATAAACTTAATGTTTTTGCAACCCTTGTCTTTGAGAAGTTGCACCGCATCACAAGCACTGCCGCCGGTGGCCAACATCGGATCGACCACAACCACCAACTTGTCCTCAATGTCCTCGGGCAGTTTGCAGTAGTAGGTTTCGGGCAGATGGGTTTCTTCGTTGCGGCACATACCGATGTGTCCCACTCTTGCTGAAGGGAACAGCGCGTGAACGCCGTTGACCATCCCGAGACCTGCGCGCAAAATGGGGATAATTACAATCGAATCGTCCACCACAACGGTTTGGGTACAGGTTTCCAGCGGGGTCTTCACTTCAATCTCGGTTGTGAGAACACCGTCTTTCAAACTCTCGTAGGTCATCAGCGTGGTGATTTCCTCAACCAGTTCGCGAAACTCTTTCATACTGGTGCGCTCATCACGCAGAATGGCAATTTTGTGGCGGATTAACGGGTGGTTAAAAATAACCACGTTGTCATAATTTTTCATAGCGCAATTAGTCCTTTTTGAATTTGTTGAGAAGAATGTTGACGAGAATGCCCAGAATCAACGCACAGGCAATCGACGTAACAGTAACTTTTCCGATCGCCATCGACATACCGCCGATACCCGCAATCAGAATGACCGAAACGGTAAAGAGGTTGGCGTGGTCTTCCAGATCAACCTTCTGAATCATCTTCAGACCCGAAACGGCGATGAAGCCGTACAGCGTGATGCAAACGCCGCCCATGACGCAACCGGGAATCGAATCGAGGAAGGCAACAAAGGGCGAAACGAAGGCGATGAGAAGGGCCATAATGGCGGTGGTGGTAATGGTGGCGACCGAAGCGTTGCGCGTAATGGCTACACAACCGACCGACTCGCCGTAGGTGGTGTTGGGGCAGCCGCCGAAGATGGCACCGGCAATCGAACCAACGCCGTCCCCCAAGAGGGTGCGGTGCAGACCGGGCTCTTCCAACAGGTCTTCACCGATAATGCTCGACAAATTCTTGTGGTCGGCAATATGCTCGGCGAAAACAACGAAGGCAACCGGAACGTAAGCCACGGCAACCGTTGCCAGATAGCCGACTTCAAATTCTTTTACGCCTTTGAGAGCCTCTACGAAGGTGAACTTGGGCACCGAAACGAAGGTGTTCAACGTAACGCCGTCGGCCACCAGGGCTTTGAAGGGTGCGAAATCAATAATTTTTAAGGAATCGATTCCGGCCGAATAACCGATGACCGTAAAGATGAGGGCAACGGCATAGCCCGAAAGAACGCCGATGATAAAGGGAATGAGTTTGGTCATTTTCTTGCCGTAGGTCGAGCAAAGAACAACCACAACGAGCGTGACCATCGCGCAGACAAAGGAAACCCAAAGGTTGCCCGACATAATGAACGCGCCGTTGCTGTTTTGCGGACCGTACGAGAAAACGTCCTTGACGGCGGCGCCTGCAAGCGACAGACCGATGATCGCAACGGTCGGGCCGATAACGGCGGCAGGCATCAATTTATTGATCCAACCAACGCCGACAAACTTGACAACCAGCGCGATAACTACGTAAACCAAACCGGCGCAAACGGCACCGATGAGAAGGCCCAAATAACCGAGGCTCATCGAAACGCCGCCGGCAAAAGCGGCCGTCATCGAGCCGATAAAAGCAAAGGATGAGCCGAGGAAAACGGGACTGCGGAATTTGGTAAAGAGTTGGTAAACCAACGTGCCGACGCCGGCGCCGAACAGCGCGGCCGAGGCCGACATACCGTTGCCGACGATTGCCGGAACGGCGATGGTTGCCGCCATAATAGCAAGCAGTTGCTGGATTGCAAAGACAATCAATTTGCTGAACTGGGGTTTTTCGCGAACGCCATAAACAAGATTTGAAGCCATGGTTCATTCTCCTATCCGTTAATTTGGTTTTATGCTAATTTTTATTTTATCATTTTCTACAAAGAAAGTCAATCTTCGACCCCGCTGAAAACACAAGATTTTCCAAAAAAGAAACCCCTTCTTTGCCCAAAGGCAAGAAAGGGTTTTTTCGGATTTATAAAACGTTTTGTTGCTTCTTCTTTTTCCAAAAAACAAGCAACCACAAAAGCCCGTAGACGCTGAACGATACGGCCGAAACGAGCAGACCTTCCGCAAAGAAGGGCGTTTTGTAGCGAAGTTCAACCGTGTGTTTGCCCGGTTTTATTTCAAGCGCCATAAAGGCGTAATCGCATTCCTTGATTTGGACCGCTTTCCCGTCGACAAAGGCGGTCCAACCGTCCTCGTTGGGAATGGGAAGCATCAAAAGGGCGTTTTGGTCCACCGTTACGGTTCCCGTAAGAAAACTTTGTTTTTCGGGGCGTTCAAACCGAACGGCCGCCCCGTGGGGCGTTGTCCCCGAAAAGGCCTTGTCCATAAGAAGCGTATTACCGAGCACCGCGTTCTTTTCTTCGGGAGAGAGCGCCGCGAAGGCTTCGTAGGGGACAGCTTTGGTATAGATTTTTCCAATGCCTTCACAGGCGGTGTTTCGGTAAATCGAAACCGAGTTTTCGCGGTGAATCAGCTCGTATTCTTCGGCGTTCTCGAGCGGCGCCTTTGTCAGGATATACTTTACGCCCAACAAGGACAGAACGTTTGGATTGTCTATAATTCGGTTGACGTCAAAATAACTGTTGGAAGGGTTGAGGTTGAATTCGGGGCAAACGTTTTGAACGAATTCAATCACGTCTTTGTTGATAACCGAGTTATAAACCGAAACCCCGTAATATCCTTGAAGCATACTGTCGTTTAAGTAGGCAATATCCTGAAAGGTTTTGTCGGTGCGGAAGAAGGACGTGTCGGTTTTGCGAAGGTATTCGAGCGCCGCGTGTACGTCGCGGTTGCCCGAGGGTTCGGCAACGGTGGAGTTTTGCGCGTTTAATACCGCGCGGCGGTTGTTGGTAAAGTAACTGTCCATCGTCACGTTGGCAACAATCAACCCAAGGCACACCGTAACCGATAAAACGCGGCAGCAGACACGTTTGTTTTGTAAGAAGTAGAACAACACGATAAGGCCGACGGCCATCAAAAGATAAATTGCCGCCGTAAAGACCGCGCCGACCTTGGCCGAAGGAATGGTGCCGAGCGTATAGGCGAGCGCCGCCGTTTCAAAAAGGCCCGCGAGAAGAATATGGGTTTTGGAAATTTGGCGCGCAAACAGTTTTTCAAGCATTTGCGCCATACAAAGAGCAAAGAGCGGCATTACCAGATAGGTGTAGCGGAAGAACGGCGCCACAAAACCGTTGATTACAACGCTCAGGAAGGGGTGGAACGCAAGGAATAAAAGCAGCACTACACCCGAAAGCTTTAAGACCTTGGCTTTTCGGGAAAGAGCTTTGTTGAAGGCTGTGTCAAGGACAAATAACGCGGCAAAAAACGGCAGAAAACTCGAGAAGAACCACTGCGGCATCTCGTAGTAGTTCATCGGACCTTCGTAGCCGCCGATGCCGTACAGATTGTTGGAGAAAAACCGCGCAAGAATGCCGTTGGCGGTGGTGCGGTCATAGAACGGACCCGTCAGGTAAAAAAAGATTTTTTCCACGAGCGACATCTCGCCGGAAAGACGGGCGCTGGTCGAAAGGACCGTGTTGATGGAAGGCAGAAACAGACAGGCCGCCAAACCGATGCCCAAAACGACCGCCCCGAACAACCGACCGATTTTGGCGAAAAATTGTTTGATTTCGCACAGTCGGTGGGTGGCAATCAGGCGGAAGAGCGCGTAAACGGCCGCCATAAGTAACGTCATATAGGCATAATAATAGGAATTAAAGGCACTGAAGAAAACGGCCAAAGCAAATAGCAGATACCCTTTTTTGGAAACAAGACACTTTTCGATTGCATATAGGAGGAAACAGGCGGTCGCACACGCGGTTGCAAAGAAATAATGCTGTCCCCATAACATCACAAAGCCATTAAAGGCAAAAACGTAGGATGCGGTTATTTTTACCTTGTTCGAAAGCACAAAACAATCGAGGTATAAATAACCGACGACGCCCGTGAGCACCACTTTGAGCAAGTGCATCAGAATCAGCCCATATTTCAGGTGTTCCGCGCGGAACAAACACAAAATCCACGTGAACACGCTTCCGATATCGGCCTGACGGGTGATCGCGTTGGTGCCCAGCCCGTGGGTAAAATCCCAAAGCGTGAAATCGCCCGAGGAGACCTTGCGCTGCAGGGAGGCAAGGAAGGGGTAATAAACGTTTACGGTGTCGCTTCCGATATCGTTAAAAAGAAAGAAATCTTTGAAGAGAAGATACGGAAAGAAAACCGCGCCGCAGGAAAGCAAAATCAGAAAAACTAGGGTCCGTTTCGGGCAATTGTTTACGGCGTGGTACAAAAAGCCTATCGGCTTTTTCAGGGTTGTTTTCATCGGGCAAAAATCCCCCTTTCCAAAACAAAAAAGTTATCTTGTAAATTGTATCATTTTCGAGGTTCTTTGTCAAGAAAAGCGGCGTTTATCCGAAAACGGGGCGCGCTCGCAACCTCACCTCGGGTCATTCGCCCTTCGGACTCATAACCCTTGGCCGTTGGTTCAAAATCGAAACTCATAACAAGAAAAATCCTCACGCCCAAAAGGGAATGAGGATTTTTGGTTCGTCACACCGAAAAAGATATCACGCCTTCAACACAGCTTTGATGATGTTGCCAATCTTAGGCGATGTTCCGTACATAAGAACACCAACACGGTAGATCTTTGCGGAAAGAATTCCGATTCCAAAGGTAGACACAACCAAAACGCCGATAGAAATCGCAATCTCGTACCAAGGCACAGTGCCCATAGCAATTCTTGTGAACATTGCCATTGGTGAGGTGAACGGAATGTAGGAACAGGCTGTCATCAGAACATTGTCCACTCTGCCACTTGTCATAGAGAAGATAACCACCATAAAGCCGAACAAGAACAGGAATGTTACCGGCTGAACGGCGGTATTGATATCCTCCAATTTCGAAACGGTGGAAGAAATTGCGCCGTAAAGAAACGCATAAATCAAGAATCCAAGCAAGAAGAATACGAGCATATATACAAACAGCTCAGGCGGAATATTGAAAATAGAGTCAATGACTCCGTTATCTCCCCAATAGGACTTATTCACATTGTAGAACACAAGTGCCGAACCAAAAATAGCAACAAGCTGAACAAGGCCAGCCGTACAAGCCGCCAAAACCTTACCAAACATCATATTGATGGGTTTGGCACTGGTGATAAGCAATTCCATAGCACGAGAGCTTTTTTCGGTTGCAACACTCATCGCTACCATCTGACCGTAAAGTAGAATAACCATATACAGCGCAAAAATCATAATGTAGGTGTAGAAGAAGTTTTGCATTTGATCTTTGCCAAGGCTTTCTACCTCAGCATCAATCTGAATACTCATAACACCTGCGGCATCTTCTGCAGACATACCGCCACCTATCATAGCATTCATTTGATAGATCTGTTGCAACACACCGGTTGCAATATCGGGGTTCATATCGTACATTGAGAGATTATCAACGTAATATGTGAACGAAGTTGCTCCGTTCATTACAAAAGCACACTCCACATCACCGGAAGTGATTTTATCCTTGATTACGCTGATTTCCTCATCTGTAATCTGCACATCATAGTCAGTAAAGGATGCGGCAAATGTTTCTTTTACCATATCCGCCTGCGTAGGATCAGCTGCCTTTACGAGCATAACGGAAAGGTCTGCGGTAGTATTAGAAGTATCGTCTGATTCAAACAAGGCTGTAATTCGCGGGAAGAACATAACGATAGCGATTACCACCATCAAAAAAATCGTTACACCGACAAACGCTTTATTCTTGGCATAATTTTTAAGTTCAAATTTAAGTATTTTTCCAAACTGTTTCACTCTTTAGTCCTCCTTTGCGGCATCGCCTGCGTATTCTACGAAAATATCATTGAGGGAAGGTTCGTAAACCTTTACCTCGTCAATATCATAGGTTTCTACAAGGCGAGTCATAGTAGTTTTCTTTTCGGAGGGTGAGTCTAAGCGAATCATTAAGTTCCCATTTTCCATAACTGTACAGGCAGAACCAAAATCAGCAATGATTGCATCGGGCGTTTCTGTTTTTACAACCAAACGGTCACGGGGATAGTCACGCTTGATGTCATGCAAATCACCGTGCAGGGCAACAACACCATTGTTAAGAATGGCAATGCTATCGCAAAATTCTTCTATGTAACTCATCTGATGGCTGGAGAAAAGAACAATTTTACCCTTGGCTATCTGTTCCTTAACCACGTCCTTTAAGAGCATCGCATTTACAGGGTCCAGACCGGAGAACGGCTCATCAAGAATAATGATGTCGGGGTCGGGGGCAAGAGCCGTAATAAGCTGAATTTTCTGCTGATTACCTTTTGAAAGGGTTTCGAGCTTCTTGTTGCGATACTCGGTCATACCAAGTCGCTGTAGCCAATAATCAATAGACTTTACCGCTTCCTTACGGCTCATTCCTTTCAGCTGTGCAAAATAGGTAAGCTGATCGATGATAATCTTCTTCGGATACAAACCTCTTTCTTCGGGAAGATATCCGATGCCGATCTTATTGTAATCGATGGGCTGACCGTCGATCAGCACTTCACCACTGTTTGCAGGAAACACATCCATTAAAATACGGATAGACGTGGTCTTGCCGGCACCGTTTCTGCCGAGCAGTCCGAAGGCTTTGCCACCCTCAGCTTT
>JAZQBA010000013.1:0-100971 GCA_045545515.1 Acutalibacteraceae bacterium | reverse complement strand
GTAACGGTAAAGTCCTCGGGAGCTCCGAGCTTGGTAGCGTCATCGGAGAAGCTGTACTGGGTCTTTGCCATGCAAACGGGAGCATTTCCGAATCCGAGCTCGGTCAGGCGATCTAACTGCTTTTTAGCAGCGGGAAGGAAGGTTACTCCCTTGCCTCTGTATACTCTGGTTACGATCTTTTCGATCTTGGTTTCAAGCGAATCCTCCTCATCATAGCAGAAGCTGAAGTCGTTTTCCTGTTCGCAAAGACGAACGACTTCGTGCGCGAGAGCTTCTCCGCCCTTGCCGCCCTCTGCCCACACCGTTGAAAGAACGACGTTAACACCAAGCTCGCGGCAACGGTTGATGATAAGATCGATTTCCGCATCGGTATCGGTCGGGAAACGGTTTACCGCTACCACACAGGGCAGTTTGTAAACGTTCTTAATATTCGAAACGTGACGAAGAAGGTTCGGAATACCCTTTTCGAGTGCGACCAGATCTTCGGTGTTCAGTTGGGTCTTGGGCAGACCGCCATGCATCTTCAATGCGCGAACGGTGGCAACCACCACCACGGCATCGGGGGTGAGCCCTGCCATACGGCACTTAATATCGAGGAATTTTTCCGCACCCAAGTCGGCACCGAAACCGGCTTCGGTCACGGTGTAGTCACCCATTTTGAGCGCCATCTTGGTGGCAATCACCGAGTTACAACCGTGGGCAATATTGGCAAAGGGACCGCCGTGTACAAAAGCGGGGGTGCCCTCAAGCGTCTGTACGAGGTTCGGCTTCAACGCTTCTTTCAACAAAGCGGTCATGGCGCCGACGGCCTTTAAGTCGCCCGCCGTAACCGGTTTATCGTCGTAGGTGTAACCCACGATGATACGGGAAAGGCGTTCTTTCAAATCGGAGATCGAATTTGCCAGGCAGAACACCGCCATAATTTCGCTGGCAACCGTGATATCAAAACCGTCCTCACGCGGGACGCCGTTGGCTTTGCCGCCCATACCGTCGACCACGAAACGCAACTGACGGTCGTTCATATCGACACAACGTTTCCAGGTGATCTTGCGCACGTCGATACCGAGTTTATTACCCTGTTGAATATGGTTATCGAGCATTGCGGCCAAGAGATTGTTGGCCGCGCCGATGGCGTGGAAGTCGCCCGTGAAGTGAAGGTTGATATCCTCCATCGGAACAACCTGTGCATAGCCACCGCCTGCGGCGCCGCCTTTGACACCGAACACCGGTCCCAAAGAAGGCTCACGCAAGGCTACCGTAACGTCTTTTCCAATACGCTTTAATCCATCGGCCAGGCCAATGGTCGTCGTCGTTTTTCCCTCGCCTGCGGGGGTGGGAGTGATGGCGGTTACCAGAATAAGTTTCCCGTCTTCTCTTCCTTCTTTCAAAAGCGAGAGATCAACCTTGGCTTTATATCGGCCGTATTGATCGATATACTTTTGGTCAACGTGCGCCCGTTCGGCAATTTCAGCAATGGGGCGCATTTCACATTCCTGTGCAATTTCAATATCGGTTTTGTAACCCATACTTATTCTCCTTTGAAGTATTTTACAGCCGCTTCAAACATACGGATATCGTAGTTGCCTTCAACGTTCTTATAAAGACCCGCGCCGATACGCTCACTGTGGCCCATCTTACCGAAGACGCGGCCATCGGGCGAAGTGATACCCTCGATTGCGGCGGCCGAGCCGTTGGGGTTGAAGTGAACGTCGCCCGTGGCATTTCCGTCCAAATCAACGTACTGGGTGGCAATCTGGCCGTTTTGTGCCAACTGCGCAATCAGTTCGTCGCTCGCGAGGAATTTACCCTCACCGTGCGAAATCGGGACGTTGACAATATCGCCAACGTTCATGAGCGACAACCACGGTGATTTGTTCGAAGCAATACGGGTACGAACAATGCGCGACTGGTGGCGCGAAATGTTGTTGAAGGTTAAGGTCGGGCAGTTTTCATCGGTATCGATAATCTTACCATACGGTACCAGACCTAACTTAATGAGCGCCTGGAAGCCGTTACAGATACCGCACATCAAACCGTCACGCTTTTCCAACAGTTCGGTAACGCCCTCTTTAATGGCGGCGTTGCGGAAGAACGCCGTAATGAACTTACCGCTGCCGTCGGGTTCGTCACCGCCCGAGAAACCACCCGGAACGAAGATGATTTGCGACGAACGAATTTCCTCGGCAAACTGTTCTACGCTGCGGCGGATACCGTCGGAAGAAAGGTTGTTGATAACCATAATCTTGGCTTCGGCACCGGCGTCACGCACGGCCTTGGCACTATCAAACTCACAGTTGGTTCCGGGGAACGCCGGGATCAGCACCTTGGGTTTGGCCGTTTTAATCGCGGGCGACGGATAGGAAGAAGCCGTATAGTTAAAGTTCTCGGCCTTTACATTTTGTTCCGGAATGTTACAGGTATACACGCTTTCCAAGCGGTCTTCGTAAATTCCGAGCAACTTGTCAAGGCAAAGTTCGGTATCGCGATAGGTAATCTTGCCGTTATCGGTAATGGTACCGACAAGCGTTGCACCCTCAACCTCTTCGGCAACCTCCAAGAGGAAACCGGCGTAGCAATAATCGAAGATTTTCGAAACTTCCAATTCGGAATTATAGGTAAATCCGAGCGAGTTGCCAAAGCCCATCTTCATCACGGCTTCGGCAATACCGCCCAAGCCGGGGGTGTAACAAGAAACGGCTTTGCCCGAACGTAACAGTTCGGTAACTTGGTCGAAGACCTTCAACAGGCTCTGTGTCACGGGCAGTCCGTTTTCATCCATTTCGGGGGTCAAGAGTACCAACTTGTTGCCGGCTTTCTTGAACTCGTTGGAAACAATATCGCCAACCTTTTCGGTGGTAACTGCAAAGGAAACGAGGGTGGGCGGAACGTCGAGATCCTCGAACGAACCACTCATCGAGTCTTTACCGCCGATCGAACCGATACCGAGTTCCATTTGCGCCTTAAAGGCACCCAACAGCGCGGCTAAAGGTTTGCCCCAACGCTTTTCGTCCTTGTGCAGACGCTCAAAATACTCTTGAAACGTGAGATATACGTCTTCGAACTTGGCACCCGTTGCAATCAGTTTGCAAACCGATTCCACAACGGCCAGATAGGCGCCGTGGTAGGGGCTTTGTTCGGTGACAAACGGGTTATAACCCCAAGCCATCAAGGAACAGTCGTCGGTATGTTTCTTTTCCACCGAAATTTTCTGAACCATGGCCTGAATGGGGGTCAACTGATTTTTACCGCCAAACGGCATCAAAACGGTACCCGCACCGATGGTCGAGTCAAAGCGCTCGGAAAGACCACGCTTCGAGCAGACATTGAGGTCGGCCGCCAGTTTTTCGTAATTCTCCTTAAAGTCGCCGCCGATTTCTTTAACCGGCTTCTGCGCCTTAGCGGGAGCGATGCGAACGTGTTTATCGGCACCGTTGGAATTCAGGAATTCGCGGCTGATATCGACGATTTTTTTGCCGTTCCAGTTCATCACAAGGCGCGGCTCGGCGCTGATGACAGCCACGGGACAAGCCTGTAAATTCTCGGTTTCGGCCAACGCGAGGAACGCTTCCACGTCCTTTTCTTCAACCACAACGGCCATACGCTCTTGCGATTCGCTGATAGCCAGTTCGGTGCCATCAAGACCGTCATACTTCTTCGGAACGGCGTTGAGATCAATCACAAGGCCGTCGGCCAATTCGCCGATGGCAACCGAAACACCGCCGGCGCCAAAGTCGTTACAACGCTTGATCATACGGGTGGCTTCACCGTTGCGGAACAAACGCTGCAATTTGCGCTCTTCCGGGGCGTTACCCTTCTGAACCTCGGCACCACAGGTTTCAACCGAGTGGGAATCGTGGGCCTTGGAAGAACCGGTTGCACCGCCGATACCGTCACGGCCGGTACTACCGCCCAACAGGATGACAACGTCTCCCGGGGCGGGAACTTCGCGGCGAACGTTTTCGGCCGGAGCGGCGGCAATCACGGCGCCGATTTCCATACGTTTGGCGGCATAGCCATCGTGATAAATTTCATCGACAATACCCGGAGCAAGACCGATCTGGTTACCGTAGGAAGAATAACCTGCGGCCGCCGTGGTAACGATTTTACGCTGCGGCAACTTGCCCGGAATGGTCTGGTTTACGGGAACGGTCGGGTCGGCCGCACCGGTAACGCGCATCGCGCCGTAAACGTAACTTCTGCCCGACAACGGGTCGCGGATTGCGCCGCCGATACAGGTTGCGGCACCGCCAAACGGCTCAATCTCGGTCGGGTGGTTATGGGTTTCGTTCTTAAAGAGCAACAACCACGGTTCCGTTACGCCGTCCACGTCAACGTTGATTTTTACGGTACAGGCGTTGATTTCCTCGGACTCGTCGAGTTTATCGAGTTTGCCGTGGGTCTTTAAGTATTTGACCGCAACGGTTGCCAAATCCATCAAGCAGATGGGTTTGGTTCTGCCCAATTCTTTGCGAACGGCGATATATTCCTCGTAGGCCTTCTGCAACAGTTCATCTTCGAAGGTAACCTCGTCGATAACGGTCAAGAAGGTGGTGTGACGACAGTGATCCGACCAATAGGTGTCGATCATACGAATTTCGGTGATGGTCGGGTCGCGGTCTTCCGAACGGAAGTATTCCTGACAGAAAGCAATATCATCGGCATCCATGGCAAGGCCGTAGTCTTTCACAAACTGCTCAAGTTCGGCACGCGAAAGACCGATAAAGCCGTCGAGCGTTTGGACCGTGGTCGGAATTTCGTAATTGCTCTGCAGAGTTTCGGGTTTTTCGAGGGCGGCTTCACGCGCCTCGACGGGGTTGATGACGTACTTTTTAATTTCGGCCAATTCTTCGGCGGTCAAATCGCCGTAGAGTGCGTAAACCTTGGCCGAGCGAATGGTCGGGCGTTCGCCCTGGGAAATGATCTGGATACACTGTGCCGCACTGTCGGCGCGCTGGTCAAACTGACCGGGCAAAAACTCGACCGCAAACACGGTAGCCCCCGACAAATCAAAGTCTTTCGCGGCAATATCCAACTGCGGCTCCGAGAAAACGGTACCGACCGCATAGTTGAAGAGTTCTTCGGTAATATTTTCCGCATCGTAACGGTTCAAAATGCGAACGTCTTTTAAGTTTTTGATTCCAAGCAGGGTTTTGGCGTCCGAAAGAAGTGCCGCGGCTTCATGGGCCAGGCCCTCGCGTTTTTCGACAAATATTCTATAAACCATTTTTACCGTTCCTCCATGGCCTTTAATGCACGAGCGCCGATATCGTGGCGATAATAGGCGTTCTCAAAATGAATTTCTTT
This sequence comes from Acutalibacteraceae bacterium, assembly GCA_045545515.1. GTDB lineage: Bacteria > Bacillota > Clostridia > Oscillospirales > Acutalibacteraceae > UBA737. Next base: position 95,667 of record JAZQBA010000013.1, on the reverse strand, counting down.
TACGTAACCGTATGCCGTGTCAATGGCTTGTTGCAAAGTGTCCGCCACCGCGGTAGCGCCCAGAACACGGCCGCCGTTGGTCAAGAGTTTTCCGTCCTGTGTTTTGGCGCCGGCAACGTAAACCTTGTCTTCCAAAGTTTCGGGAATGGTCATCTCGAAGCCTTTTTCGTAAGATTTGGGATAACCGTTCGAAGCCATAATGACACAACAGGCGTTTTTACTGCTGAATTTTACTTCACAATCGGCCAAGGTGCCGTTCGTGACGGCCTGCATTACGGTCAACAGGTCGCTTTCCATCAAGGGAAGCACCACCTGTGTTTCGGGGTCGCCGAAACGGCAGTTATATTCAATTACTTTGGGACCGTTTTCGGTCAACATCAAACCAAAGTATAAACATCCTTTGAAGGTTCTGCCCTCGCTCTTCATCGCGCGAATGGTGGGCAGGAAGATTTTTTCCATACACTCGTCGGCAATCGCGTCGGTGTAGTAGGGATTGGGGGCGACGGTACCCATACCGCCGGTATTCAGGCCCGTATCGTTATCCCCTGCGCGTTTGTGGTCCATCGAAGAAATCATCGGAACGACGACGTTGCCGTCGGTAAAGGAGAGCACCGAAACTTCGGGACCGGTTAAGAATTCTTCAATCACGATTTTGTCACCGCTCTTGCCGAACTGTTTGTCCTCCATAATGGAAACAACGGCGGCCTTGGCTTCTTCGAGCGTCATGGCAATCACAACGCCCTTGCCGAGCGCCAGACCATCGGCTTTAATAACGGTGGGAATGGGTGCGGTTTCGAGATACTTGAGCGCGTCCTCGGCCTTTTCGAAAACCTCATAAGCGGCAGTAGGAATGCCGTATTTTTTCATCAAGTTCTTGGAAAAGACCTTGCTTCCCTCGATAATTGCCGCCGCGGCATTGGGACCAAAGCAAGGGATCCCCTCCTCATTGAGGCGGTCGACACAACCGAGCACCAACGGATCGTCGGGCGCAACAACGGCGTAGTCGATTTTCTCCTGAACGGCGAAATTGGCAATGCCTTCCAAATCGGTAGCGGCAATATCTACACAGGTAGCATCCTTTTGCATACCGCCGTTGCCGGGGAGAGCGAAAATTTGCTCAATCGTTTTATTCTCTTTTAATTTCTTAATGATGGCGTGTTCACGGCCACCCGAACCGACGACTAAAAGTTTCATAACGTATCTCCAAACACAAAATTTTACGTTCTATAAAAACACGGTATCGGCGTGAGGTCTTCACGCCGATCGTTTTTTTCTTAATGGTGGAACAATCTCATACCGGTAAAAGCCATGGCCATACCGTATTTATTGCAGCAATCAATGACCACGTCGTCGCGAATCGAACCGCCCGGCTCGGCAATGTATTTAACACCGCTGCGCTTGGCGCGTTCAATATTATCGCTGAACGGGAAGAAAGCATCCGAACCCAGGGCTACCCCGTCAATGGTAGCAAGGTACGCCTTCTGTTCTTCCATCGTGAAGGGCTCGGGCTGTGTAGTGAAATATTTCTGCCAGTTGCCGTCGGCGCAAACGTCTTCTTCGTTCTGGTTGATGTAACCGTCGATAACGTTGTCGCGATCGGGACGGCCGATTTCGGGCTTGAAGGGCAGGTTCAAAACCTTGTCGTGCTGACGCAGGAACCAGGTATCGGCCTTGCCGCCTGCCAAACGGGTGCAGTGAATACGGGACTGCTGACCCGCACCGACACCGATGGCCTGTCCGTCTACGGCGTAGCAAACCGAGTTGGACTGGGTGTATTTGAGCGTAATGAGCGCAATAATCAGATCACGAACAGCGCTTTCGGGCAGTTCCTTATTTTCGGTGACCAGATTGCCGAGAAGTTCGCGGTTGATTTCAAAGTTGTTGCGGCCCTGTTCAAAGGTAATACCGTAAACCTGTTTGTGCTCAATGGCGGCCGGAACGTAATCGGGGTCAATTTTTACGATGTTGTAGTTGCCGTTTCTCTTGGTTTTCAAAATTTCCAATGCCTCGGGCTCATAACCGGGGGCGATAACACCGTCCGAAACCTCGCGCTTGATCATTTTGGCGGTGGTTACGTCGCAAACGTCCGACAAAGCAACCCAATCACCGAACGAACACATACGGTCGGTTCCGCGGGCACGCGCATACGCACAAGCCAAGGGCGAATCGTCCAGTCCCTCAATATCATCCACAAAGCAAGCCTTCTTCAACTTGTCGGAAAGCGGAATGCCAACCGCGGCCGAAGTGGGGCTGACGTGCTTGAAAGAAGTAACAGCGGGAAGTCCCAAAGCTTCTTTGAGTTCTTTCACCAACTGCCAGGAGTTGAAAGCATCTAAGAAATTGATGAAGCCGGGACGGCCGCACAAAATTTCAATCGGCAGTTCGCTGCCGTCGTGCATAAAGATTTTGGCGGGTTTTTGGTTGGGGTTACAACCGTATTTCAATTCAAATTCTTTCATTTTTCTTCCCTCTTTACACGTTTTTGTTGATTAAGCGGTTTTCGCTTTCACCCGTTGCAAGGTCGATGTAACGAACGTACAGCGAAATTTTGTTATTTTCATCCAATGCGTTCCAAAGTTTTTCGGTAAACGCGTCGATATCGTCCTCCATCGCTACGCGCTCGGGTTCGCCCTGGAAGGTCGGAATGGGGTTGCCGTCGCAAACGTAGGTGTGAATAAAGTGACCAAGACCCGCTTTGGACGGATAGGAGAAACCGTAACGGGCACAGTCGGAACCTTCGGCATCGATGCTCTTGAGAATGCTCATCTGATACGAGAAATCGCCGTTCTCAAAGGTCAGCATACCGCTGATACGGGGCGTGAGGTTGGGCGCATCGGGCTCAAACTCGCGGCTTTCGAGTGCTTTCACGAAGGTCTTTCCTGCTACCAAGCCGTCATAAATGGTATCGGTCTGGTCGCCGTTGGTGACGATGAGGTTGTTCTCATATTCGCGAATGGCGGCATAGATAATGAGGCTCGGGTCCTCTACCCGGCTCACATCAAACGGTTCGGTATAAACGGCGCCGTTCTTTTCGGTGAAAACGCGGTTACGGCTATTGGCGCTTCGGCCCATAATGAAATAGGCGGCGCAAGCCTTTTTGCCATCGCTCGTTTTACCGATGACAATGCCGCGGCCAACGTAAGAATTGCCCTCAATCAGTTGTGCAATATCGTTAATCTTGTAGATTTCCATTTACTGTTCCTCCGTTGTATTTAATATCCGTGCCGAAACCTGTTCGGCCGCTTGGGGAAGAATTTTCCATTCCGCCTGTTTCATCACGCGTTTTTGCAATTTCTCGGGCGTGTCCCCTGCGCGGACCGATACCGCCTTTTGCAGGATAATTTCGCCCCCGTCGGGAATCTCGTTCACAAAGTGCACCGTAGCACCCGTGACCTTCACCCCTTTGGCAAGGGCGGCTTCATGCACCCGAAGTCCGTAGAATCCGGCGCCGCAAAACGACGGAATCAAGGACGGATGAACGTTGATGATACGCTTTTCAAAACGGGACGTGAATCGCTCACTTAAAATCGACATAAATCCTGCCAGAATAATCAGGTCGGTTTTATGTTCTTCGAGCGTTTTTATGATTTGTTCTTCAAACGCTTCTTGCGAGCCGCAGTCCTTTTTGGTGACAACGGCCGTTTCAATTCCCGCATTTTTTGCGCGTTCTAAAGCATAGGCCGAAGGGTTATTGGCAACGACCAAACGAATTTCGCCGCTTTTGAGAATGCCACTCGTTTGCGCATCAATCAGCGCCTGTAAATTCGTTCCGCCACCCGAAACCAACACGGCAATATTTGCCTTTTTCTGTTTCATTTGTTCTACCTTAAACAATCGTAATCTTTTCGTCCGATTCGATGATTTTGCCAATCACGTAAGCATCTTCGCCGTGAGCTTTCAGGATTTCAAGAACGCGGTCGGCATCCTTTGCGGCAACCGTTACGCTCATACCAACGCCCATATTGAAGGTGTTGAACATATCGCGCTCGGAAATACCGCCACGCTTGGCAATCAAATCGAAAATCGGCAGAATGCGAATGCTGTCCTTCCGGATTTTTGCGCCCAGACCGTCGGGAATACTGCGCGGAATGTTTTCATAGAAACCACCGCCCGTAATGTGGGAAATGCCCTTGATCTGAACTTCATCGAGAACGGCCAAAATCGGCTTTACGTAGATTTTGGTGGGAGTCAGAAGCGTTTCACCGATTGAAGCGCCACCGAGTTCCTCGACCGGAGCCTTCAAGTCACAGGTTTCCACGTCGAAAACCTTGCGCACCAAGGAGAAACCATTGGAATGAACGCCGCTCGACGGAATGGCAATCACCACGTCACCCGCCTGCATCGTTTTGTTGTCGATGATTTTGTTGCGGTCGACAATACCGGTGCTATATCCGGCAAGGTCGTATTCGTTTTCGGGATAGAAACCGGGCATTTCGGCCGTTTCACCGCCGATGAGTGCCGCGCCCGACTGAACGCAACCGTCGCAAACGCCTTTGACGATTTCGGCAATGCGCTCGGGAACGTTTTTGCCGCAAGCAATGTAATCGAGGAAGAAGAGCGGTTTGGCGCCGCTGCAGATAATATCGTTGACGCACATGGCTACACAGTCGATACCAACCGTGTCGTGCTTGTCCATTAAAAAGGCGATCTTCAATTTGGTGCCGACACCGTCGGTGCCCGATACCAAAACGGGTTTTTCCATTCCCTCAAGATCCAACTGAAAAAGTCCGCCGAAACCACCAACGTCCGAGCAAACACCCGGTGTCAAAGTTTTGGCAATATGACTTTTCATCAGTTCAACCGATTTGTATCCGGCCGTGATATCCACACCGGCGGCTGCATAAGCTTCTGATTTAGAGTTGAGATTCATGATCTTATTCCTTTCCATTCCAGCAATAGGTACAAAGTTCACACGGTTCCAACCCAATTGCCTTGATTACATTTTCAAGTGATTGAAATTCCAAAGATGCAAAGTGGAACTTTTCACAAATGTGCGCTCTCAATTTCCGACCGCGCTCGGTAGAACCGTCGCTATATTCGTCAATGTGGCGGAATCCATCTTCGCCCTCTAACTCCATAATGGTTCTACGTGCAATCAGTTCCATTTCATTCGACGAACGCGAAAAATTAAGATATTTACAACCGAACATAATCGGCGGACAGGCCGAGCGCATGTGCACTGACTTAGCACCGCTTTCATACAGAAAATCAACCGTTTCTTTCAACTGTGTACCGCGAACAATAGAATCGTCCACAAACAACAAGTCTTTATCAACGATCAATTCTTTCACGGGAATCTGTTTCATTTTAGCAATGCGGCTACGGTCAGCCTGTTTTCCCGACATAAAACTACGAGCCCAGGTGGGCGTGTACTTAATGAAAGCGCGGGCAAACGGAATACCGCATTCGTTGGCATAACCAATGGCGTGGGGCGTTCCCGAATCAGGTACACCGCCGACATAGTCAAGTTCCTGCGCAACGTTGTTTTTGCGGTCCATTTGAGCCAACAGGTGGCCGTTTCGGTAGCGCATAAGTTCCACGTTTATTCCCTCGTAATTTGAAGTGGGATAACCGTAGTAACTCCACAAGAAAGAACAGACTTTTTTCTCTTTCCCCGGTTCCAACAACCGCGTAAGAGAAGTCGGGGTCAGTTCAACCGCTTCGCCCGGTCCGAGTTCCCGCTCATACTCAAAATCAAGTTTTTCATACGCGTAGGATTCGAACGAAACGGCGTATCCGTCCTCGCGTTTGCCGATTTGCACCGGCAAACGGCCAAAGCGGTCACGCGCGGCAATGATATTGCCGTTTTCTTTCAAAATCAACAAAGAAACCGTGCCGTCAACCACTTCTTGCGCAAAACGAATTCCCTCAGCAAAACTCTCCTTTTGGTCAATGAGAGCCGCCGCAAGTTCCGTGCAGTTGATTCTACCGCCCGTCATAGCATCGAAATGCCCACCCGAAACAGAGAAATATTCTTCAATCAGTTGGTCAGCATTGTTGATGGCGCCCACCATACAAATGGCATAGGTGCCGAGGTGCGAACGGATGAGCATCGGTTGCGGATCCGAATCACTGATGCAACCGATGACCGACGTTCCGCGCATTTCTTCAAAAATATGTTCAAACTTGGTGCGGAACGGTGCTTTTTCAATGTGATGAATTTTACGTTGCAGACCAATCTCGCGGTCGTAAGCGGCCAGGCCGCCGCAACGCGTTCCTAAATGCGAATGATAATCAACACCAAAGAAAACATCGGCTAAACAATCTTCTTTGGAAGTGATTCCAAAAAAAGCTCCCATAAATTCCTCCGATTAAGCGAAGAACAGTTCAGACAGGGTCATCGGGTCGATATACTCGCCGTTCTTGTAAACACGCATATTGCCCGAAGCAATCTCGTCGATGAGCATCACGTTACCGTCAGCATCATAGCCGAACTCAAATTTGATATCGTAAAGGATCAAGCCCTTTTCTTTCAGGTCGTCGGCAACAATCTGAGTGATCTTCTGGGTCATTTCCTTCATATCGTCGTACTGTTTTTCAGACATAACGCCGAGCGCTACCAAACCATCTTTGGTAACCAGCGGATCGCCCTTTTCGTCGTTCTTAAAGGTCATCTCAACATAGGCCGGAAGATCGGCGCCCGACTCAATGTAATCCCCGTAGCGGCGGATAAAGCTACCGACAGCCTTGTGGCGGCAGATAACTTCCAAACCGTGACCGAAAACTTTAGCAGGAAGAACTTCCATCGTGGTGTCTTCCATATTGGCGCTGACAAAGTGGGTCTTAATGCCGGCGGCATTCACCTTCTCGAAGAAGTAGATCGACATACGAAGGTTTACGTCACCCACGCCGTCGATGGTCAGGCCTACCGAATTCTCGCCCGGATCAAACACACCGTCTTTGCCGGTGCAATCGTCCTTAAACTTTAAGAGATAGTTGCCGTTGTCGAGTGCGAAAACGTCTTTGGTCTTACCGGTGTAAACAAGTTTCTTTTCCATTGTTGATAACTCCTTTTGTGTTTTATAAATTTTTTATTTGCAAAAATTAAAGATTTGCGGCAATGTTTTTGTCTTTTTCCAAAACGGCCGCGGCGTCGCTTTGGCGTTTGGCATCGAGTTTTGCGGCGAGGTCGCTGTCTTCAACCGCCAAGATTTGTGCACAAAGAAGGGCCGCATTCACGCCGCCATTGATGGCAACGGTTGCCACGGGAATACCCGAGGGCATCTGAACCGTGGAAAGCAGCGCATCCATCCCGTCGAGCACGCTCGACTTGCAGGGAATGCCGATGACGGGCAAGGTGGTGTTGGCCGCAATCGCACCGGCCAGATGGGCCGCCATACCGGCCGCCGCAATAATGGCACCAAAGCCATTGGCACGTGCATTCACCGAAAAGTCCCGCGCTTCTACCGGCGTTCTGTGTGCCGAGAAGATGTGAACCTCATACGGAATGTCTAGACTTTTCAGTGTGGCAATGGATTTTTCGAGGATGGGCAGATCGCTGTCGCTCCCCATCACGATTCCGACTTTTTTCATTTTGAAACCTCCTACGGTCGTTTTCTGCAAAATACAAAAGGGTACACTTGACCCTCTAAAAAAAGTCACGTGTACCCAGACGGTCGGCATACGGGAAAACCCGTTTCACTCCCCCCTGCTCCTTTGTGGTGCTCCACAAAAATCCGTCAGTCACAAGGGGTGTTTAATAATATATATTTATTATATATAAATTCTACCATACAGTCAAGTAAAAAAAGACATTCAGAATGACATTTTTTGCGCCTTTTTGCACCATTTTTTCGGGCAAATCGCACATTCTTCGGCCAACGAAAAAACGACCCGGGAAAATCGGGTCGTTTTTGAATGAAAATTTTACGCTTCTTCGGCTTCACAGTAGGCGCAGCGATAGGTCTTCTTGTCGGCAGAAAGCTTGAAAAGTTGCTCGAGTTCGCGTTCGCACGAAGCCACACAACGCGGATTGCGGCAAACCTTATCCTGCACGTAGTTTTCCTCTTGAGTGTCATCGTTTTCTTGGAACAAGAGTTTGAGAATGAGCGCCATACGCATAATCTTGCCGTTTTTCACCTGCTTGAAGTAGCAGGCGCGCGGGTCTTTATCGACCGCAACGCTGATCTCGTTGACGCGCGGCAGCGGATGCAACACTTTGCACTCGGGTGCGGCCAACTGCATTTTTTCGGCCGTTAAAATATAACTGTCTTTCAGGCGTTCATATTCTTCCTGACTTTCAAAACGCTCGCCCTGAACGCGGGTCATATAAAGAATATCAAGGTCCCCAAGCGCCTCTTCCAACGAGGTCGTTTCGGTATATTCAAGTCCGTTCTTTTCAATAACCTCGGTCTTGACGTAGTCGGGCAATTTGAGTTCCTCGGGCGCAATTAAAACGAATTTCACGCCCTCATAACGCGAAAGCGCATTGATGAGCGAATGAACCGTTCGACCGTATTTCAAGTCACCGCACAAACCAACCGTCAGATGATCGAATCGACCTTTTTCGCGGTGAATGGTCAACAGGTCGGCCAAGGTTTGCGTGGGGTGACAATGACCGCCGTCGCCCGCGTTAATCACAGGAATCGAAGCATTACGCGCCGCCACCAACGCCGCACCTTCCAACGAATGGCGCATAGCAATGATATCCGCATACGCACTGACCGTTTTGGCGGTATCGGCAATACTCTCCCCTTTCGCGGCGGAAGAGTTGTTCGCACCTGCGACCGACAGAACGTGTCCGCCCAGATCGAGCATCGCCGCCTCAAAACTCAAACGCGTTCGGGTAGAAGGCTCGAAAAACAGCGCGGCCAACTTTTTGCCTTCGCATTTTTTGGCGTATTTCTGCGGATTCTCAATAATATCCTCGGCAACGGCAATAAGCGCATCGATTTCAGCAACGCTCAAATCGAGAATGTCAATCACGCTTCTCATGCGTTTGCTCCGATCCAACTCTCATCCGAAGGGTTGTTACGGAATGCGATCAAACGCTTGATGTCCTCGGTCTTGATGTAGCCTTCCTGTGCGGCAACTTCGGCAATGCAATCGAAGTCGGTCAAGGAAATGTTTTTAACCTCGGCAGCCGCCAGGCGATCGAGTCCCTTTTGCATACCGTAGGTAAAGATTGAAACGATACCGAGCACTTCGGCACCGGCTTCGCGCAGTACGTTGACAACCTCAATAACGCTGCCGCCCGTCGAGATCAGATCCTCGACAACAACCACCTTCTGGCCTTTTTCCAAGCGGCCCTCAATCTGGTTCTGGCGGCCGTGGTCCTTGGCGCCCGAACGAACGTAACCCATCGGCAAATCCAAGAGATGCGCCGTGATGGCGGCGTGTGCAATACCGGCAGTCGACGTACCCATCAACACCTCGGCCTCGGGATAATTTTCTTTAATCAAGGTAGCAAGACCCTGCTCCACGTCGGTACGAACCTCGGGTGCGGTCAAGGTCAGGCGGTTATCGCAATAAACGGGACTTTTGATGCCGCTGGCCCAGGTAAAGGGCTCTTCGGGGCGGAAGAATACCGCTTTGATTTTCAACAAATCCTTTGCAATCAGTTGTTTGAGTTCCATAATTTCCTCTCCTATCTTAAGAATTATCCTACAAATTCACGAACGCAACGTTCGTAAGCCGCAACGGGGTCTTCGGCAGCCGTGATCGGGCGGCCGACAACAATGTAATCCGAGCCGATCTTATTGGCTTCGGCAGGGGTCATCACGCGTTTTTGATCGCCCAATTCACCATCGGCAAAGCGAACGCCGGGCGTAATGGTCAAAAAGTCGGCGCCGCAAACATCGTGCACCTTCCCTGCTTCCAACGGTGAGCAAACAACACCGTCGAGCCCTGCTTTTTTGGCGTTCTCGGCATAGTGCATAACAACCTTATCGATCGGCTCGTTGATGAGCAGATCGTTGGTCATACTCTCCTGGTCGGTCGAGGTCAACTGCGTAACGGCAATCAAAAGCGGACGCGTACCGTCGGGACGGGTCAGCCCCTCCAACGCCGCGCGCATCATATTGATGGTGCCGCTCGCGTGCAGATTGCAAATATCGACGTCCAGATTGGAAAGAACGGCCATCGCTTTTTTAACGGTGTTGGGAATATCGTGTAATTTCAAGTCCAGGAAAATCTTGTGACCGCGCTTTTTCAGTTCACGCACAATCTCGGGACCTGCGGCATAGAACAACTCCATACCAATCTTAATAAACGGCTTTTTGCCCGTGAAACGGTCCAAAAAAGCATAGGTTTGCTCGGCACTTGCAAAATCACAAGCCACAATAACGTCCTTACCCATTTGAAACTCCTCCTGCGATATCACTTAATTTTTCAATGTTATATTGTTTCATTGCCCGCGGCAAATCTTCAATAATCTTTTTGGAAGCATACGGGTCGACCAGGTTTGCCGCACCCACTTCAACTGCCGTGGCCCCGGCCATCATCATTTCCAAAACGTCCTCCGCCGAGGAAACGCCGCCCATTCCGATGACGGGAATGTTCACGGCCTGTGCCACCTGGTAAACCATTCGAACGGCCACCGGGAAAATGGCAGGACCCGAAAAACCGCCCATTTTATTGGCGATGATGGGTTGCCGTTTCTTCAAATCAAAACGCATACCAAGCAGCGTATTAATTAAACTGATGCCATCGGCCCCCGCTTCTTCACAAGCCTTTGCAATAGCAACAATATCGGTCACGTTGGGGGAAAGTTTAATGATGACGGGTTTTCTCGTCACCTTTTTGACGGCGCGAACCACCTCGGCCGCGGCCGCAGGGTCGGTACCGAAACTCATACCGCCGCCGTGTACGTTGGGGCAACTGATATTCACTTCGATCCAGCCGACCTGTTCTTCTTTGTCAAGGCGTTCACAGGTGTAGGCATAGTCTTCGACCGAAAAGCCGCTGACGTTGGCCATCACGGGTTTGTGAAAGCACTTTTTCAAGCGCGGAAGTTCCTCGGAAATAACCTTTTCAACCCCGGGATTTTGCAGTCCGACGGCGTTGATCAATCCCGCGGTACACTCGGCAATACGCGGTGTCGGGTTCCCGAAACGCGGGTCCTTGGTCGTTCCCTTAAAGGAAAATGTGCCCAAACAATTGATATCGTACAACTCGGCAAATTCATAGCCAAATCCAAAGGTTCCCGAAGCGGGAATCACGGGATTATCGAGCGTAATACCGCAAAGTTCGACCTTTAATTGTTCCATAAGATCTCCTCCTTTTGCAGTACGGGGCCCTCTTTACAAATTCGCTTGTAACCGGTAATCGTCTTGCAGGAACAACCCATACAAGCACCGAAACCGCAACCCATACGCTCTTCAAAACTAAACTGGCCCGACGTTTTCGAAGCCTTATAAACGGCCTTTAACATCGGTTCGGGACCACAGGTGTAAAAGTAACTGTAGTCAAGCGGCATTGCATCGGTCACAAAGCCTTTTTTTCCATAAGAACCGTCGACCGTGGTGACCGTAACGTCGGCACCCAAGGCCTTGAATTCCTCTTCGTAAAAAACTTCATCTTTTCGGTTGAAACCGAGAACGACCGACACTTTTTTACCTTCGGCAAGCAGTTTTTTGGCCAGCATATAAAGGGGCGGAACACCCACACCGCCGCCCAAAAGAAGCGGCGCTTCGCCCGACAACGACAAGTCATAGCCGTTGCCAAGACCGGTGAGCACGTCCAACCGGTCGCCCGATTTCATCAAAGCCATCTGCTCGGTGCCGTGGCCGACCACTTTATAAACGATGGTCAAAAGCCCATCCTCACAATCGCAGACCGAAATGGGGCGGCGCAGATACTTGCCCTCCAGTTGAATGTTGACAAACTGTCCCGAAGCGGTTACGGCCGAGGTATCGCCCGAAAGCACCATTTTGTAAACCGTTTCGTTGAGCGGTCGGTTGCTTTCAACCGTAAAAATTCCTTGTTTCATCAATTCTAATAAACTCCCTTTTTAGGCGTCAATCGTCGAAATCGTGAGGGTGGTTTCCTCCAAAACGTCCAACAAAACCTTAACGGTATCCAAGGACGTAAAGATGGTCACGTTGTTTTCGGTAGCCAGGCGGCGAATCTTCATTCCGTCGCTTTCCTGACCGCTCGCGCCAACGTCACGCGTGTTGATGACGTAGGCAATATGGCCCTGACGAATAGCACTCGGAATCTCCTCGGCATCCTCGCTGATTTTCTTGAGAATGTGGGTGCGAATACCGTTTTCAATCAAGAATTTAGCCGTGCCTGCCGTGGCTTGAATATTAAAACCAAGACTGTAGAAGCGCTGAATCAACGGCAACGCTTCTTCCTTGTCCTTATCGGCAACGGTGACAAACACAGTGCCGTAGTTCTGCAGATGTGTACCGCCCGCCTGCAACGCCTTATAGAGGGCGCGGTTGAGTTTATCGTCGTAACCAATGGCTTCACCCGTCGACTTCATTTCGGGCGACAGGTAGGCATCGAGTCCCTTGATCTTATTGAACGAGAAGACCGGAACCTTGACGTAGAAACGGTTCTTTTCGGTCGGATAGATATCGAAAATGCCCTGTTCTTTCAGGGATTTGCCGAGAATAACCTCGGTCGCGATATCGGCAAGGCTATAACCCGTGGACTTGGAAAGGAACGGAACGGTTCGCGAAGAACGCGGGTTTACTTCGATAATATAAACGTTTTCTTCGTTATCGACAATGAACTGAATGTTGTAAAGACCCACAATGCCGATACCAAGGCCGAGTTTCTTGGCATATTGCAAAATAATGCCTTTGACGCGGTCGGAAATGCTGAATGCGGGATAGACGCTGATCGAGTCGCCCGAGTGGATACCCGTGCGCTCTACAAGTTCCATAACACCGGGAACGAAGACGTCGCGGCCGTCGCAAATCGCATCGACCTCAACCTCTTTACCCTGGATATACTTATCGACCAAAACGGGTTTGTCGGCATCGATTTCAACCGCCGTTTTGAGATAGTGGCGCAACTGTTCCTCGTTGGCAACGATCTGCATCGCGCGGCCGCCCAACACGAAGGAAGGACGAACCAGAACGGGATAGCCGATTTCGGCCGCGGCGGCAACACCGTCCTCGATCTTGGTGACGGCTCTGCCCTTGGGTTGCGGAATATCGAGTTCCAACAAAATCTTTTCAAAACTGTCGCGATTTTCGGCGCGCTCAATGGCGGCACAATCGGTACCAATAATCTTGACGCCGCGATCCATCAAGGGTTGCGCGAGGTTAATAGCGGTCTGACCGCCCAAGGAAGCGATAACGCCCTCGGGTTGTTCAAAATCGATAATGGCCATAACGTCTTCGGGCGTCAAAGGCTCGAAGTAAAGTTTGTCGGCCGTTGTGTAGTCGGTCGAAACGGTTTCGGGGTTGTTGTTGACAATAATGGCCTCGTAGCCGTTGCGCTTAATGGTCTGAACGGCGTGAACGGTCGAGTAGTCGAACTCAACACCCTGTCCGATACGAATCGGACCCGCACCGAGAACGACAATTTTACGCTTATCGGTCAGGCGCGAAGCGTTCTCGCCCGTGTAGGACGAGTAAAGGTAGGCAATATACTTGCCCGTGTGCAGGGTGTCCACCATCTTAAACACGGGGATAATGCCGTTTTCTTTACGGAGTTTATAAACGTCGACTTCGGGCATCTTCCAAACGGCGGCAATATACTTGTCCGAAAAGCCGACCTTTTTGGCCTCACGGAGAACTTCTACCGAACCAACGTTCCCGACAACCGCCTTTTCAACCGCAACAATATGCGCAAAGGCTTCGAGGAACAAGGGTGTAATCATGGTCGCCTTGTGGAGTTCCTCCAGGGTAGTTCCGCGGCGAATGAGTTCAAACACGGCGTAAACGTTGTCGTCCTTGGCTTCTTTCAAATAATCGAATAACTGCGCATCGGTAAAGTCATCGAATTTAGCAAGGTGGAAGTGACAAACGCCCGTTTCCAAAGAACGGACCGATTTGAGTAAACACTCTTCCAAAGTCGAACCGATACCCATTACTTCACCCGTCGCCTTCATCTGCGTACCCAAAGTGTTGGGTGCATCGGCAAACTTATCAAACGGGAAGCGCGGGAACTTGGCAACGATATAATCGAGTTTCGGCTCGATAGCCGCCGTTCCGCCTGCAACGGGGATATCTTCCAACGCCATACCCAAGGCAATCTTGGCGGTCACGCGGGCAATCGGATAGCCGCTCGCTTTGGAAGCGAGTGCCGAAGAACGGGATACACGCGGGTTAACTTCAATCAAGAAATATTCGCTGGTGTAGGGATTGAGCGCAAACTGAACGTTACAACCACCCTCGATTTTGAGTTCGCGGATGATTTTAATGGCGCTGTCGTTGAGCATCTTCAAATCGTGGTCATTGAGCGACAGAATGGGCGCTACGACCAACGAGTCCCCCGTGTGAACACCGACGGGGTCAATGTTTTCCATACCGCAGATGGTAATGGCGTTATCGTTCGAGTCGCGCATAACTTCGAACTCGATTTCTTTATAGCCCTTTACGCTCTTTTCAATGAGTACCTGATGAACGGGAGAAAGTTTGAAGGCGTTGCGGCCGATTTCTTCGAGTTCGGCCGGCGTTTCAGCAAAGCCGCCACCCGTACCGCCCAAGGTAAAGGCAGGGCGAAGCACGACAGGGTAGCCGATGCGCTCGGCCGCCTGTCTGGCTTCTTCGATATTGTAGGTGATTTCCGAAGGAATGGTCGGCTCGCCGATTGATTCGCACATCTCTTTGAAGAGTTCGCGGTCCTCGGCGCGCTCGATACTCTCGCTCGAAGTTCCCAAAAGTTCTACTTCACACTCTTTGAGAATGCCCTTCTTTTCGAGTTGCATGGCAAGGTTAAGTCCCGTCTGTCCGCCGATACCGGGAACAATGGCATCGGGGCGCTCATAACGCAGAATCTTGGCGATATATTCGAGCGTCAGCGGTTCCATATAAACCTTGTCGGCAATGGTGGTATCGGTCATAATCGTGGCGGGGTTGGAGTTGCACAGAATAACCTGATAACCCTCCTCTTTGAGGGCTAAACAAGCCTGTGTACCGGCGTAGTCAAACTCGGCGGCCTGTCCGATAACGATCGGGCCGGAGCCGATAATCAATACCTTTTTAATGTCCGTTCTCTTTGCCATTTTCTTCTTCCTCCACAAAATATTTCTCGTTTTTATACACAATCTTTCGGTCAGACACGGTGCAGCAACAACTGCCGTACACCTGCCACCCGGTAAAGGGTGTTGCCTTTCCTTTGGATAAAAAGTTGTTCGGGTCGATGGTGGTTAATGCTTCCAGGTCCCACACGGTGTAATCATCGCAAAACGCTATGCCGAAGCGTTTGCGCGGATTGACCGCCAAGAGTTCCACCAGCCGCTCTAACGAAAGAATTCCTTTTTGGACCAGGTGGGTATACATCAGCGGAAAAGCCGTTTCGATTCCGACGATACCAAACGCACTCTTTTCGAGCCCCTTGGCCTTTTCTTCGGCGCTGTGAGGCGCGTGGTCGGTGGCGATCATATCAATGGTCCCGTCCTTGATGCCCTCAATCAAAGCCAATCGGTCTTCCTTTGCGCGAAGCGGCGGATTCATCTTAAACCGCCCGTCCTCTTGCAGGTCGCTGTCGTCCATAATCAGGTAGTGCGGCCCTGTTTCACAGGTCACGTTCACACCCTCGGCCTTGGCTTTGCGAATAAGTTCCACGCTTTCTTTACAGGAAATGTGACAAACGTGGTACGCGCAACCGGTCTCTTTGGCCAACTGCAAGTCCCGTTCAATCGGTTTCCATTCGCTTTCACTGCAAATGCCGCGATGCGCGTGCGCCGCCGCATATTCGCCTTTATGGATATAACCGCCCTCAAGCAGTGAATTATCTTCACAATGCGCGACAATCATTTTGCCCAGGGATTTGGCTTTGAGCATTGCCGCGCGCATCATTTTTTCCTCTTGAACGCCGCGCCCGTCATCCGAAAAGGCAATCACGTCTTTGGCCAACCCTTCCATATCCGAAAGCACCGTTCCCTGTTGACCGACCGTAATGGTCCCGTAGGGGTAGACGTGAATGACAGCGTCGTCTTCAATCAGGCGCAACTGTTCTTCCAAATGCTCTCGACTGTCGGGCGTTGGATTGAGATTCGGCATCGTGCACACGGCCGTATAGCCGCCGCGCGCCGCCGCACGGGAGCCCGACGAAATGGTCTCTTTATAAGAAAATCCCGGCTCACGAAAATGCACATGCACATCGCAAAAACCGGGAAAAATAAAATATTCGGTATTATTTTTGAAAGAAAGGGACAATAACTCCTCAAAAGTCGAGGGGTTGGAAAAATATTGCGGCAATACGATTCGTTTGTTCAAATCCTGCGGCTTCATAGATTTCTCCCCCTGGTCACAAAAACCGACAACCTTCGTGCCGATTCCTTATCTCAAATTTTTAATATTATATCACGGCGCGCAAAACTTGTCAACGGCATTTTAAGATATTATTGCATAAATTTTATATATATAATAAAGCCCCGCGTTTGTGGCACGGGGCTTTATATTTTAACTCATCGGAATTAAAATCATTCGGTCTTGGGGCAAGGGTTCGCCCGAGCAGTGATTGAGTTGCATCATTTCCTCTACCCCGGCGTTATAGCGGCGCGCAATATCCCACAGCGTTTCGCCGGCCGAGGCGAAATAGACCGTCATCGCGCCCCCATCCTGCCGCCGCAGAGGTTTGGTTTCATCGACCGAAAGGTCGGCAATCAGTTTTTGTTCTTTGGATTCGTAAATACCGGCCGTAACGCCGAGTTCCACCCGAATTTCAATGCAATTCTCCCCCGTAAGGGTGTAGTTGACACTCCACACTTCCACGTCGGGGTCGCAGACCATTCCCTCCAAGGCGCAATCCATCGGACGTTTATACTCATACTCGAGTACTTTTTCGTAGTAGGCGGGTACGTCCTCGGTGTCACAAACGAGCAGTCCGACCTGTGCCGTTCCGCGCACCGTAAAATCGTTGCCGACCATTCCGACAAAGCCGACCTGTGCTTCACACCAAAGATCGCTGATGGAAGCGATTGCCCCCTGTTCGAACTCGAAATTCTTTTTACAGTAAAACCGCTCGGAAAGATTGAGGCAAAGTTTTTTCAGGCGCAGATCTTTCTTGGCAATTTCGGTTTCGCACCGCCGCGAGAACGCATCCAGCACAACGGCAACGTCGTTGTTACAATAGGCTTCGGTTACCACCAACAGTTTGGCGCTCAGACTCAAACTGCGAACCTCGCCCGAAACCGATTGTCTGGGGCGCAGTTCCAAACAGACGATTTCAACCTTCGTATCACACGAACAGTTTTCGTCCACGCCTTCGAGTTCCAGAATCTGACTGAACGGAATGGCCGTTTTCACGCTTTGGGCCACGCCCTCTTCGGGACAGTAAAGCGCCGTTAAGAACAGTTCCCCTTTGACCACGGCTTTTCCGCTCAAAAGTTTACTCTCGCGTACCGTTGCCGCGCCGTCGTACCGCAGAAGTGAACGCACCGAGGGTTGCCCCTGTCCGAGTTCGATTTCTTCCTCGATCATCAGATATTTTTCGGCACACCCCATCGGCGTGGTGGCGGGTGCGGCGCCGCGAAGCAGTTCGACCCCCTCGTCATCGTAGTCGGACAGAATTTCATTACATTTGCGTTTACGGACCAAAACGGTGATTCCCACTGCGCCGTGAAGGTCCACTTTGCGCGAAGTCACCGCCCGACAGTTGATATACTCGCACCGACTTTTACAACAGAGCGTCGCCCCGGTACCGTCGACCCCCATCTCAAACGTTTTGCTGAACGAATAGGGGTATTCGAACGCGCAAAGTTTATGCTCGGCGTCAGCGTACATCAGCGTAATGGTGACCGTTCCTTCCAGGGCAATATTGCGCCCGTTCACACTTTTGGAAGAAATACGCGAAACGGCGCGGCATTTCAATATTTTACTGATTTCGGGACAATAATCGGGCAAGGTGAACCCCGCGTCAACGGGATGTTCGGCCGATTCTTCAAAAATAACCTCGTTGGCAAACACCTGCGTTTTAATCTTTTTCGATTCCATCGTTTCCACACTCCAAATCATTTCTATCAAAAGATTATTCGCGCGGCGGCCGAGATATGACAAAAAGCACCCCAACCGTTGTCGGAGTGCTTTTTTGTTTATTCTAATTCAAACGCGCCGGTATACAACTGATAGTATTTTCCCTTTTGCGCGATGAGTTGTTCGTGACTGCCGCGCTCGACGATGACACCCTGGTCGAGCACCATAATCACGTCGGAATTGCGAACGGTCGAAAGGCGGTGTGCAATGACAAACACCGTTCTGCCGCGCATCAAGCGGTCCATACCCTTTTGCACGATGGCTTCGGTTCGCGTGTCAATAGAAGAAGTCGCCTCGTCGAGAATCATAACCGGCGGGTCGGCAACGGCCGCGCGGGCAATCGAAATCAACTGGCGTTGACCTTGGGAAAGACCCGAACCGTCCCCCGAAAGAACGGTATCATACCCCTGCGGCAACATTTCAATAAACCCGTGGGCATTGGCAAGTTTCGCCGCGGCAATACATTCTTCGTCGGTAGCGTCGAGCCGCCCGTAACGTATATTTTCCATCACGGTGCCCGTAAACAGGTTAACGTCCTGTAAAACGACACCAAGGCTTCGGCGCAGGTCGGCTTTTTTGATCTTATTGATGTTGATCCCGTCATACCGAACCTTGCCGTCGGCAATATCGTAAAAACGGTTGATAAGGTTGGTGATGGTCGTTTTGCCAGCACCCGTTGCGCCGACAAAGGCCACTTTCTGACCGGGTTCGGCGTAGATATCAATGTTATGCAATACCGTTTTTTCGGGCACGTAGCCGAAATCAACGTCGTGAAGCCGAACGTCGCCCGCCAACTTGGTATAGGTGGTCGAACCGTCGTGGTGGGGATGTTTCCAAGCCCAAAGACCCGTTCGTTTTTCGCTTTCCTGTAAACTGCCGTCGGGCAGTTCCACCGCGTTGACGAGCGTGACGTAACCGTCGTCCACTTCGGCGGGTTGGTCGATAAGTTCGAAAATACGCTTGGCGCCGGCCAAAGCCATTACAACCGCGTTGATCTGTTGCGAAGTCTGGCTGACGTTCATCGTGAACTGCCGCGTCATTCCAAGGAACGGAACAACGACCGCAATGCTCATCGCCTGACCCGAAATCGACAGATTGGGCACACCCAAAAAGACGAGTGTTGCCCCCAAAAACGCGACGAGGACGTAAAGGATATTTCCGATATTGCCCATAATCGGCATAAGGATATTGGCGTACTTATTCGCCTGTCTTGCTTCTTCGAAAAGTTGCTCGTTAATGGCGTCGAACCCGTCTTTACAAGCCTGTTCGTGGCAAAAGACCTTGACGACCTTTTGGCCGTGCATCATCTCTTCAACGTAGCCTTCGGCACGGGCGACTGCCTTTTGTTGCTTGACGAAGTATTTGGCGCTGTTTCCGCCGACCAACTTGGTCACAAAAAACATCGCCACAACGCCGAGCATCACCACCAGCCACAGCCAAACGCTCAAGTAAAGCATATAGAAAACGAGCACCGTTACGGTGAGAACGGCCGTGAGCATTGTGGGAAAACTCTGGGAAACGAGTTGGCGCAACGTATCGATATCATTGGTATAATAACTCATAATATCGCCGTGGTTATGGGTATCGAAATAGCGAATGGGAAGCCGTTGCATTCCGCCGAACATATCTTTGCGCATTCGGTTGAGAAGGCTTTGGGTCACGATAGCCATCAAGCGCTGATAGGTAAAATTGGAAACAAGGCCCATCGCGTAAATGCCGATCATCATCGAAATCAGGCGGACAAGTCTGCCCGAAACGGCCGAGAACCCAAGTTTCAAACCGTCGGTGATAATCAACACGGTCTGATTCATAAAGATGGAAGCGATAGTTCCCGCAAATGCACTCAAAACAATACAAACGGCAACTACGATCAACTGCTTTTTATAGTGGTGAAACAGGTATTTTAACAGACGGCCTAAAACGCCTTTGGTATTGGGCGGTTTCGGACCGAATCCACGCATTTTATTCGGCGCCATCTACTTCACCGCCTTTGTTTTGAGAATAGTATACTTCGCTGTAAATTTCACTCGATTTCAGCAACTCTTCGTGGGTACCGACGGCGCTGATTTTCCCGTCGTCCATCACGATAATCTGGTCGGCTTCCTGAACCGAGGAAATGCGCTGCGCAATAATGATTTTCGTCGTATCGGGTAACTCCTCACGGAAGGCCTTTCGAATGAGCGCGTCGGTATGGGTATCCACGGCGCTGGTCGAGTCATCGAGAATTAAAATCTTCGGTTTTTTGAGCAGCGCTCGGGCAATACACAAACGCTGTTTCTGACCGCCCGAAACGTTGGTTCCACCCTGTTCAATGTGGGTTTCGTACCCCTCGGGGAAAGAGGAAATGAATTCATCGGCTTGTGCAAGACGGCAAACGTGTCGAACCTCCTCGTCCGAAGCCGCGGCATTGCCCCAACGAAGGTTTTCGGCAATCGTGCCCGAGAAAAGTTCGTTCTTTTGCAAAACCATGGCCACGGCGTCGCGCAGAACGGCCGTGTCGTAATCGCGCACGTCCACGCCGCCGACCTTCACCTGTCCCTCGGTGACGTCGTAAAGACGGGGAATCAAGTAAACAAGGCTTGTTTTACTGCTTCCCGTGGCGCCAATAATGCCCACCGTCTGCCCCGACGGAATATTCAGATTAATTTGCGAAAGTGCCGATTTTTCGGCCTCTTTATGGTATTTGAAAGAAACGTTCTCAAAAACAACCGAACCGTCGGCAACCGCCATCACGGGGTTTTCGGGGTTCTGAATGGTGCTTTCTTCGGCCAATACTTCGCCGATACGGTTGGCCGAAGCCTGCGACAGGGTGAGCGTTACGAAAATCATCGAAAGCATCATCAAAGACATCAACATCTGCATTCCGTAGGTCAAAATGGCCGAAAGTTCGCCCACTGCCATTTCGGTGGCGTTACTGCCGATGATCAGTTTGGCGCCAAAGAAGGAAACGAGAATCATGGCCGTGTGAATAGCCAACTGCATCGCGGGACCGTTCAAAACAACGATTTTTTCCGCCTGTGTAAAATCGGCGCAAACGTCGTCCGAAGCGGCCGAGAATTTCTCTTGTTCATACCCCTCGCGCACAAAGGATTTTACCACGCGCATTCCCTTTACGTTTTCTTGAATCGAAGCGTTGAGTTTATCGTACTTCTTGAAAACGCGGTTGAAAAGCGGCATTGCAAACTTGATAATCAGAAACAGAACCGTTCCCAAAAACGGCACGATGCAAAGGTAGATCAACGCGATTTTCGGTTGAAGTTGGAACGCCATCGTCAACGCGAAGACCAACATAAACGGGCTTCGTACCGCCACACGAATGAGCATCATATACGCCATTTGAACGTTCATCACGTCGGTGGTCAGTCGCGTGACTAAACTGGCCGTTGAAAAACGGTCGATGTTGGTGAACGAAAAATCCTGAACCTTGTGGTAAAGGTCGTGGCGCAAATTTTTGGCAAAGCCGCAAGAAGCCGTCGCGCAAGCGTTGCCCGACAACACGCCGAAGGTCAGCGAAAGACCGGCCAGGGCCACAAGCAGTAACCCGTACCCCGCAATCTGCCGCATATCGGTAAAGGATTCCGACTGTAAAATATTAATCATTCTCGCCGTGATAAACGGAATAAAACACTCCAAAATAACCTCAATCGAAACGTAAATCGGGGTTAGAATCGAGGTTCGTTTATATTCGCGTACACAGGCCGCTAAACGCTTAATCATCTTGGTCCTCCAAATTCGCTTGAATCTTATCGAGCACCGCAAAAAAGGTGTCGATCTCCTCCTGGGTCAGCCCTTTTTTCAGGCGCTTTTCCCGTTTCTCAATATCCTCTAAAATCATTTGGTGCAGCGTGATGGCGCGGTCGGTCAGAACAATGCGTTTGAGTCGCGCATCGTTTTCCACCCGTTCGCGCACGATCATTCCGTTTTCCTCCATCAGCCGAAGCATATTCGAAGCGGTTGAACGCCGAATGGAAAAATGCTCCTCAAAATCGCGCTGAAAGATGTTTTCGTTTCGATGCTCATAAAAATATCCAATGGCCCAACCGTGCATTCCGCTTGATTTTCCGGTTCGGTAGACCTTGGATTTTTCAACGTCGCGTTTGATTAAATTGTTGAGCGTTCGAATCGAAAAACCGATTCGTTTTTCGCGGTGCAAACCCCACACCTCCAAATTAAAATGTTAGGTTGCTAACATTATACCAAGTCTCTGCCCTTCTGTCAACCCAAAGACTTATGAATTTTCCGTGAATTTTGCGCATATTTTTGTGCGATTCCATCATAATCTTTCCATAAAGAAAGGTGGCATTTTTATGCGTTATTTTATTATTACCAAACGGCATCTGATGCTTCTGATTGCGTTTACTTTAGCGATCACCACCGCCGTCATCGGCTCGGCCGTGACCTTTGCGCAAGGGGAAAGGAAACTGCCCATCTACTGTGTCGAATGCGAAGAAAAGAAAATCGCCATCAGTTTTGATGCGGCCTGGGGCAACGACGACACGCAGCAGTTGATCGACACCCTCAAAGAATATGACGTTCCCGCCACCTTTTTCGTCGTGGGCGCGTGGGTCGATAAATACCCCGAATCGGTCAAAGCACTCGCCGACGCGGGACACCGCATCGAAAACCACAGTAACACCCACCCGTATATGAGCCAACTCTCGAAAGAACAGATGTGCAACGAACTGACGGCCTGTAATGAAAAAATCGCCGCCATCACAAAGCGCACCCCCGTTCTCTTTCGTCCCCCCTACGGCGACTACGACAACAGCGTGATCGAGGCGACCGAGAGCGTAAAAATGTTCCCGATTCAGTGGTCGGTCGACAGTCTTGACTGGAAAGACAACGCCACACCCGAAAGCATTTGCAACCGAGTGACGAGCAAGGTTAAAAACGGAAGTATAGTCCTTTTCCATAACGATGCCGACCATACTCCCGAGGCTCTGCCCAACATACTAAAATGCCTCAAGGACGAGGGGTATGAGTTTGTATTTATCGAGGATTTGATTTATAAGGAAAATTATGAGATAATCCACGATGGGACACAATGCAAAAAAGACGGCTAAAAGCCGTCTTTTTTTGCATATTGTAGGGACAGGCGTCCTCGACTGTCCGTTCAATCGACATACGGAACGGCACACAGGCCGTTCCCTACGAATTATCACAACGAAATTATTCATCAAAAAAAGACGGCTGAACGCCGTCTTTTTATCGATGAAACAAATAATCCAAAGAAACGTCTAAAATCTTTGAAATCGCATCGATCTCAATATCCGTAACGGCGCGTTTCCCGTTTTCAATACGCGAAATGGAACCACGACAGGTGTACACCGCCATCAATTCCAACTTTTCAGAGAGTTGTTTTTGACTGTACCCTTTTTTCTCACGCGCTTCTTTAATTCTCGCACCAATGATGTTCAACTGTTCCCCATCAATAATTCTTTTCATAATTTCATCTCTTTTGTCTTGATTTAGGACAAAAATAGTTTATACTATTATTAAAAATTTATTGTCCTATAGATAGGACAGATGGAGAAAATTATGAAAAGTGCAGTTTTTATTGGACACAGTGTTTGTTACCAAATACCTGAAGAACGCTTAAAAGAAGTCATCATCGAAAGCATTGAAAACGGTGTTACCGATTTTTATAGTGGTGGACAAGGTGATTTTGACGTACTCTGTGCCCAAACCGTCTATCGCTTAAAAAATACATACCCTCATATAAAAAACTATTTGGTAATTCCTTATTTATCGTTCAACATTTTTAACAAAAAAATTTTCGACGAAATTCTTTTTCCGGAAGCTTTCGAAAAGTATCATTTTAAGGCAGCAATTCCCCAAAGAAATCGATATATGGTAAATCAAGCAGACGTGGCCATTTGTTATATTCGGCACGGTTGGGGAAACGCTTTCAAAACATTTGAATATGCAAAAAGAAAAGAATTAAAAATCATCAATCTTTCGAATTATTACGGATAAAAAAAGACGGCGATATTTCGCCGTCTTTTCGTTTTAATAATACATCGCGCTGATAAACGCCAGGACAAAAATTGCTACGTAAAGCAGAACCACCAACACGACCGAGGTGATAGCGCCGACCAGCGCACCCCAACCCGCCCGTTTGGCTCGGATCGGTGTGGACCCGGTCCAGATACACCACAGGACAAAACCGACCATCGGGAAGAAAAAGCCAAGCCACCACCAGCCGACGCTGGAAGAATCCTGCTGATTGTTCTTTACTTCTTTTACCGAGCGTCCACAACCCAAGCAAACGTCGGCCATTTCGCCGATTTCTTTTCCGCAATAAGGACAAAACACAGTTATTACCTCACCTTAAAAGAAAATTCCTGCAAAAGCAGGAATTTTACTCTTTATCATTCAATTAAAACGCCTTGTTGGGATCTACTTCGTACTTATCCATCAAAATCTTGATGAAATCGATCAAAGCAAGCAGAGCGCCAAGACCGAAGCAGAACGAAAGAACGATTTTAACGATACCCTTTTTGGTCTCACCCAACATAAAGTTGTGGATACCAAGGCCGCCCAAGAAGAAGCAAACCAGTGCGATAACGATTTTATCGTAGTTCCCGTAACCTGCGTTTGCCTTTTTCACGGCTACGCCGCAGTTCAAGCAAACCTCAGCCTGAGCTGCAACCTCTTTACCGCAGTTTGCACAGTACGCGTTGCCCTCGCCGGTTTTTACGCCGCACTTCAAGCAAATTGCCTAATTGTCGTTCATCTGTTCGCCACAATTTTTACAAAACATTGAAAATACCCCTTTCAAAAAAATATATATTTTATGCCGAAAAAATTATACCATATATTGTGTTTCTCTGTCAACAAAAAACAACTTTTTTCGATAAATTCAGACCAATTTCGTCAACCAATGAATCAGAAAGCCCAATGCAATCAGTATTAAAATACCGTTGTCCACGCTTTTTTTATGGAAGATTTTTCCGTTAAATATAAAATACAAATACAATACGGGCAAAGACCAGAACATCGGATGAAAGGAAAACGCCGCGGCGAAATCAAGCCGAAGGGCCGAAAACACCGCTCTCGACATTCCGCACCCCGGGCAATCGAACCCAAAAATGCTTTGAAAAAAACAGGGAATCTTAAAATACCAGAAGACCGACAATACCGCAAGATAAAGGGCCGTGAGCAAAAGACTGTTTCCCAATCCCTTGATTTTTCCCATTTTGCACCGCCTTTTTACGTTCTCAATCCCTTGGGATAATGGTTTTTAGCGCGGCCGCCGGAAACCTTGACGCCGCCGAGCGTGTAGCCGTCTACCGTGACGACTGCCCAACCGTTTTCGCAATCGGTATCGAACTCCTCGCCGTGGAGATATTTTTCCAGTTCCGCGCTTTCAAGCGACAGATTGATTTTGCGCTTGAACTTACCGCCCAAGGCCATAAAAAACTGATGGTGCGGCAGGATATAGTTCTTTCGAATTTCGCCAATCGTCACGCCGCAACAAAAAGCCCGACCATCCGCTATGGGCAGACGGTTATTATAATAAATCGGATTGCCGTTATATTCGCACACGTATGCGGGGTTATAGTCGGTCAACGTATCCTCTAAAAAATCGGTGACAACAGGGTTTGGCTTTGCGGCCTTGGAAGCCTCCGACCGCCTTGTACCCTTTTTACCTCGATGTTGCAAAACGGCCATAAACTGCCCTTCCCCCTTGGCTTTGTGCGGATAGAACCGCCGCGCAAGGTGGATATTCTCGGTTTTGCAACCCTCGAACCGAATGCCGTCACACGTATATTCGGCCACGCGTTCATGAACGGGCACCAATTCGAATTCGGGGTGGTTTTGCAAAAAGGCGTCGACCGTCATTTCGTTTTCTTCCAAGGAAAAAGTACAGGTAGCATAAACGATAATGCCGCCGCTCTTTAAGCACTTCACGGCGTTCTCGAGAATTTCGGCCTGACGCTTGGCACACATTTGCACGTTGGCTTCGCTCCACTCCTCGACCGCCACTTCCTCTTTGCGGAACATTCCCTCGCCCGAACAGGGCGCATCGACCATCACGAGGTCGAAGGTGCTCGGAAACGTATCGGCAATTCGGGCGCTATCCATACAGGTGACTACAACGTTTTGAAGCCCCAACCGCTCGATATTCCCCGTTAAGATTTTACAACGCGAGGAAATGATTTCATTGGAAACCAACACGCCGTTTTCCCCGAGTTTCATTTTAAGTTGGGTGCTTTTACCGCCCGGTGCGGCGCAGAGGTCCAACACACACCAATCGGGCTCGACATCCACGCATTCGGCGGGCGCCATGGCGCCGGGTTCTTGCACGTACAAAAGCCCCGCATGATGATACGGGTGGTTGCCGACCTTTTCATAATCGAGATAATACCCGTTTTTTACATAAGGAATTTTCTCGTTGGAAAAGGGGTTTATTTTTTCAAATTCTTCCAAACGAATTTTTTCGGTATTCACCCGAAAACCCTTTACGGGCGGGTTTTCAAGCGCCGAGCGGTAGGCTTCAAACTCCTCGCCGAGTAAAGTCTTCATTCGGTTTTCAAAAGCAAGCGGCAGTTGTTTCATACGCGTTTTTCCTCAAGCGTTTCCAGGGTCAGCATACACATAGCGACCGCCGTAATAGCGGCCGTTTCGGTGCGCAAGATCCGTTTGCCGAGGGATAAGACCTTCGCGCCAATGCCGAGCGCTTTTTCAATTTCGCTCGGTTCAAAACCGCCCTCGGGCCCGATGAAGATACCGACACTTTTCACCTTTTCAAGTTCCGCCAAGGCTTCCCTCGTCGCGCGCATACCCTCTTTATTTTCATAGGGCACCAAGACCAGATCGAGCGTTTTGGCAAGGTCCAGCGCTTGGCCGAACGAGAGGACTTCTTGAATCTCGGGAACAATGTTTCGTTTACTTTGTTTAGCGGCACTCTCGCTGATACTCTGCCAGCGCGCAACCTTGGATTTTGCCTTTTTGTCGTCGAGTTTTACAACGCAATGTTTCATCGCGACGGGCACCACCGAAAAAACGCCGAGTTCTACGCTTTTTTGAATGATGGTTTCCATTTTATCGCCTTTGGGAAGCCCTTGAAACAGATAGATCTTTACAGGCAATTCGGTATCGGCAACGTCTTCCTCTACCACTTGGAGCAAAACCGCCTCGCCCAAAAAGGCTTCGATCCGACACAGATCACTCTTACCCCCGCAACTGACAAGGCAGGTATCCCCTACCCCCATACGAAGCACGTTTTTGATGTGATTATAATCGGCGCCGTCAATCCGATACTGCGAACCTTGTTTTTTGGATTCTTCGGCAAAAAAGTTAAACATCTTTTCCCAACCCTTAAAAAAGTCTTTTCAAAATTTTTTGCGAATTCCCCGTCGTTTTTATAACACTTTTTTGACGTAAGGAATGAATTTCAAAACGGCCGTTATTACAAGGCCGATGAGGAACACGCAGATTTCATAGAGAATCATCGCAACGAAAACGTGCAAAACCGAGGAAACCTGTTCATAGTAAGTTTCCAACAGACCGATGACAATGTCCGAAATCAAGTAGATGCCAAAGGTGCAAGACCCGATATAGCAGACAACGTTCGCCACCTTCTCGGGCAGACGGACAAAAGAAACCATATAAAACACGCAGGCGCTTTGCACCAAAATGGGCAAAAAGACGCGATTATCAAAAAACAGATACGCGGTGCTTGACTGTTGATATTCAAAATAGGTCGCTACAACGTTAAACGCCAACATCAAAACGAACAAAGCCGCCGCAGCCAAAAAGCCCCACGTTGTTTTCTTGATTTCAAACCGCGCAAAATAATTTCCGACAAAGAGCATACAGATATAGCCCGAAAAAAGCGGCAATTGGAAATCAACAAACAAATAGAAATCGGGAAAATAGTGGGTTAAAATCGGCAGTACCGAAACAAACAGTCCCGAAATGACAAAGAAAATATGATAGTCTTGTTTTTTCATCGCTTGTGCCATTTTCTGCAAAAACGGCAGCATCAACAGAACGCCCAAATAGGCATATAAATACCACAACGCATTGGACGGTGTTTTCGAATGCACCTTGAAGGCGGTGTTTTGAATTTGGGTCCACAAAGGGGTTCCGGGGTACAGATGCAGCGCTTCATAAACCGAATAGATGAAGCCGCAGACCACCAAGACGATGACGATACGAAGAACTCTGAAAAGCGCCTTTTTCCAGGAATCGACTTTGCTCAACAGCAAATAACCCGAAATCATAAAGAAGATCGGAACGGCAATTTTTGAAATAAAAAAGTAGGTCAGCGAAACGTACCATATTGGACTGTCGGGCGCGTGACCCAAAAAAATGGTACTGTTGGTATGATTTACAATGACGAGAAAACACGCGAGATTGCGCAATAAATCCAAAAAAACTTTACGGGATTTCATGGTTGACATTTTAATCTTCCCCTGTCTTTTCGATTAAATAAATTTGTGCTTTTTCTCGCCGCGGGCACTGGTTTTGCCCTCGGGTTTGATATCGCCCGCTTTGGTGAGCGCAACCTTGGTAAAGTAGGGACCGACCAACTCGTAAACGAGTACCGAGAAGAGCGTTACGCTTTGTACCAAAACACCGACTTCCCCGCCGAAGGTAACGGCCTGAGCCGCCATTCCGAGCGCCACGCCCGCCTGCGGCAAGAGGGTGATACCCAAATATTTTACAATGTTTTCATCGGCACGGGTCATTTGTGAACTAAACCGCGCACCGAAATATTTTCCGAGTGTGCGGAAGACGATATATGCAATACCGATCACCACGAAGACCCAGTTTGAGAAGACCGAAAGGTCGAGTTCTGCACCGCTGATGACAAAGAACAAAATGAGAATCGGCGCGGTCCAACGGTCGGCGCGGTCCATCAGTTCCTCGGAGAAATCACAGATATTGCAGAAGATGGTGCCGAGCATCATACAGGAAAGCAGACTCGAAAAAGCAATATGTACGGGTCCGATTTCATATTTCAAGGTCGAAATCGCAACCGTCAGCATCACAAAGGTGACCGAAACGGCCATACGTTTGGAACGCGAATGGAAAAACTGTTCACAAAGGGTAAACAGATAGCCCATTACCGCGCCGAGCGCCAGAGAAAGCGCTACTTCGACGCAAGGGTTTACAATCATCGAAACAGGATCCATTTTACCGGTGCTGATCGTGCCCGCAATACCGAACGAAACGGCAAAAACAACCAGACCCACCGCGTCATCGAGTGCGACGACCGGCAACAGAATATCGGTCACGGGGCCCTTGGCTTTATATTGACGGACAACCATCAAGGTGGCGGCCGGTGCCGTTGCCGTGGCGACGGCGCCAAGCAAAATGGCGGCCGGAACAGGCAGACAGCCTTCGGGCAACAAGAAGGAAAGACCTATGAGCGCCGCATCAACCACGATGGTGGTGAAAACGGCTTGAAATATACCGATAACGGTGGCCTGTTTTCCGATTTTTTTGAGTTGTGCCAAGCGGAATTCATTTCCGATGGCAAACGCGATAAAACCGAGCGCCAGGTCGCAAAGCATCGAATAGTTTTGCGGGGCATTGGTTCCTGCCGTGAAACCAAAACCCAATCGGCCGAGTAAGAACGGACCGATGAGAACGCCGGCTACGAGGTAAGCGGTAACGGCAGGTAATTGAACGAGTTTCGCCAAGCGGGAAAGCAATAATCCCGACAAGAGCGCAATGGAAAGGGTTAAAAAAACGGTTGCTGTTGTTGTCATAAAATGCAATCTTCTTTCTAAAAACGAAATATTAGTTGGCTGAGAAAGTAAACACGGTACCGGTCGGGACTTTATCAAGCACGGAAAAAATCGGTGCCGAAGATTGAACGGTTAAGGTGTTTTCCGCCGTACGGTTTAAGTTCAGCGTAGCGCCCGAAAGGTCGGTCACGATAACGGCGTTGCCGTTTTGCTGTACCGAAGCGAGTCCATCGCCATCGCCGCGGCCGCAATAGTACTCGTTACCGTTAAATACGACGTAGGAGCCATCGGTCATACCGCGAACATCCTCTTGAAAATCGGGCGGCAACTTGCTAAATGAGTCGCCGATTGCCAGAGATACGCCGTAATCACTATTGGTGCCGCAAAGGGTGAGCGAAACAACGTAGAGTTTGTCCCCTTGCAGGAACATGGTTTTCCATTTCCCGTTCTTTTGGGCCAACGCGGTATAACTTTCAACATAATTGGGGTCTTTGGCGCCGCAACGGCTACACGTGCCCTTTTTGAACGCGTGACCCAAAGCCGCGCCCTCACTCTGACCGCAACTGCACTTTTTCGGTTCGGTACAGGTTGCCGCCGCATAGTTGTGTTTATGGGTCGATGTCGGGTTCGGATTCGAGGTTTGCGGTTTGGATTCTTCTTCCTTTTGGGTGGTCTCCGAAGAGGAAACGTCGTCGGAAACTACCGAATCCGAAGCATCGGCACGGTCGGTTTCGTCGGCCGATTCTACCGAAATATCAAGGGACAATTCATCGGCAAGTGTTTGAACAGCGGTGACGGTTTTTTGCAGCACGTCTTCAACAGGAAGCGAGTCCATTTTCTTCTCAACAATCTGCAAATGTACCACGGCGTCACTTTTCACAAAGCCTTTTTCATTGGCTTTTTCCACAAGATTGCCAACGACCGTTTCAACCTTTTGACCCTTGAAATCAATCTCTTTCCGGAAGGTTTCAGCATCCCTGTTAACCGGTTCTACCGCCAGAACAACCCCCGCTTCATCGAGATATAGATTAAACTTCGGGTTGATGGTCACCAGCAAAACGGCGGCATAATTTTTCGGTTTTTCAAACGCGGGTGCCCAGGTCGACTGAGTATCGCTGGAATCGGAAGAGGTGTCCGCCTTGCCGCAGGCGCACAGTGTGAAAACAAGTGCCAGAACCAAAACGATTGCAAAGAACTTTTTCATTTTGTCATCCCCCTAAAATTTTGAAACTTTTTTATCAATTCTTAAAACGAATAAAATACCGCGCCGAACACGGCCGAGATTACAATGAGTAAAATGGGTGAAAGCGCTTTTTTGCGCAAGTGTTTATACCCCTGGGCAATCAGTACGATCAGCCCTAGAATCACCAGTGAGCGCCAATCGACCGAGACCGCCTGACCCAATTTCCCAACGCCCAAGAGCGTCGAGAGGCCGAGCGTTACGGCGGTTGCCAAAATCATGCCGACCACCGTGGGGCGAATACCGGTCATCGCCGCCTGAACGGGGGCGGTTTTCATAAAGCCCGAAGCCAGAGAAACAATGGTGAGCATAATGAGAAAAGCAGGTAAAACCACGCCGACGGTCGCCACGACCGAACCTAAAACGCCGCCCTGTGTTGAGCCGATAAAGGTAGCCATATTAATGGCAATCGGTCCGGGGGTCGATTCGGCAACGGCGATGAAATTGAGCAGTTGGTCTTCGGTGAGCCAACCGTGGCCGAGGGTGAGTTCGCGCATGAGCGAGAGCATTCCGTAGCCACCGCCGAAAGAAACGGCACCGATTTCAAAAAAAGTAAGGAAAAGTTTCAAATAAATCATTTCTCTTCCCCCTTTTTCCTATTGCGAATTCCCCACAGTAAAAGGCCCAAGGCGCCGCTGATGAGGATATAAAAAATCGAGGAAAACTTTACGGCAAAAAGACTGAAGACAATCATACAAACAATGGTGAGCGAAAAGAGCGTTCTACTAAACGCGTCTTTTTTCAGTCCTTTGAACATTTTAAGTCCCGCCGAGAAAATCAGATAGATCACACAGGCCTGAATCCCGCGAAACGCGTTGGCGACCAGATTCAAGGAAAGGAATTGGTCGAAGAAAAGCGAAATGAGATAAATGATGCTCAAAGACGGCAGACACATAGCGGTCGTTGAAAACAAGGAACCGAGAAAACCGGCCACACGGTAGCCGATA
Organism: Acutalibacteraceae bacterium; assembly: GCA_045545515.1. Lineage (GTDB taxonomy): Bacteria > Bacillota > Clostridia > Oscillospirales > Acutalibacteraceae > UBA737. The sequence goes on along the minus strand of JAZQBA010000013.1, from coordinate 63,677 downwards.
TAGGTGGAAGAATTGATCGCAATCGGTCCCGGGGTCGATTCGGCAATGGCGACCAGATCCAAAAATTCTTCTTCGGAAATCCACTGTTTCTTTTCGACGAATTCATTTTGCAAAACCGAAATCATGGCATAACCGCCGCCAAAGGTAAAGGCGCCGATTTTAAGCATTGTAAAAAACAGATTTAGGATCGTTTTTGGTTTCGACAAGCCCATTCCTCCCCATCTTAATTATCTTCCTATATTATACCAAAAACAAAAGAAAAATCAATAAAAAAAACGCTCTTTCGAGCGTTTTAGGCGTGTTTGGGTACTCTGCTTACGGCACTTGAAACACGATTCCAAAGAAATCGCAAAGCGAGAGTACCACGTTTTGTGCAATGGCGTTGATGTTATTGCGAATCCAGGCCGCGTCTTCGGGATTATCGTGGTAGGCAAATTCAATTAAAACGGAGGGTGCGCGGGTGCGCCGCACTTCCCCAAGACTCGTCGTCGGGACCGTTCGCACCCCACCGGGGATTGGATAGATAATCTGAAGATTATTGGCGATAATATCGGCCGCACGTTTCCCCTCGACGCTGGTCGGATAATAGTAAACTTCCGAGCCGCGCACGTTGCCGCTTCCACTGCCCGAAGCATTGGAATGAAGCGCCAAATGCAGGTCGTAATTCCCCCTATTGGACGCCGCAATCGAGGTTGCCGCCGTCATTTCGGGGGTGTTTCGGGTAAATTCGATGCCCGAAGCGTACAAATAAGGCTCCATCGCATCGGCAATCAGGTTCATATAGTATTCTTCGTTGCCGCCGTCGACATAAGGGTTAAACTCCTGTGTCGAAGGACTTAGATAAATCGAAGGCATAAAAAAACCACCTCACCAAAAGATATGAGGTGGTTTTATATTTTATGCACCCAGGCCGATTTCTTTGGCTACGCGGCCGACTTCGGACGAGAACCAACAGTAGAGCGCTTCGCCGAGTTCCTGGAAAATGGGGTCGCCATCGTGGGAACAGAGCATCGCAAAGGTCTGACCCATACGCCGCTCGATTTCATTTCCGCGGCGATAGGCTAAGTAATAAAAGGAGAAGGCACCGGTATCCGACGAACTGGTGTACAGATGACTGTCCGCCTTCTTAACGGTGTCGAGAAAACTCTTTTGGGCAATACCGGCCAACGCCTCGTTTTGGCAATACTGTTCAAACCCCACCGTTGCCGTAAAAGAAAGCAACAGGCGGCGCTGCAACATCATATCAAAATCGCCGCCGTTATCGTCCTGCTCAATGTTTTTCGCATCGTTGACAAAACTTTCGGCAATCATTTTTCCGAGTTTCTTGGCGAGTTTGACCTGTTCGGGCGGCAAAATCGGTTCGGCCTCTTTGGTACGATTGCGGTTTTTGGCAACGTCGACCGAAGGTTTGCTTCCCGCAATCTTCATATCCTTATCGGGTTGAAAATCCATTACGCTTCCTCCAAATACTCTTTGAGCGCCTGCGCCAATTGCGCGGGGCAAGAGGTATTCTTAAATCCGCATTTGATATCCTGCAGTTTTTCCACCACGTCCGACACGCGCATTCCTTCAACCAGTTTTGCAATTCCTTTGAGGTTGCCGTTACAACCGCCCAGGAACCGTACCGATTGAATCACATCGTCCTCGATCGTGATTTCAATTTTTTGGGAGCAGACTCCCTTGGGTTTATATGTGAAATTCATCATTTTTATTCCTATTTATCCTTAAAACGGTTGCTGCGCACGGGGTGACGAAGTTTGCGCAAAGCCTTGGCCTCAATCTGGCGGATACGCTCACGCGTAACGTTAAACTCACTGCCGACCTCTTCCAAGGTGTGGCAACGGCCGTCCTTCAAGCCGAAGCGCAAACGGATTACGGCCTCCTCACGGGGGGCAAGTGTATGCAGAACGCCGTCGATATCCTCGTTGGTGATGGTCTTGAGCGCCGCTTCATCGGGCGCGAGTGCATCCTCATCGCGGATAAAGTCCATCAAGCGGGAATCTTCCTCGGGACCGATGGGGGTTTCCATCGAAACGGGTTCTTGGGCGACGCGCATAATCTCGCGCACGCGTTCCACCGGCAATTCCATCTTCTGCGCAATCAGTTCTTCGCTCGGTTCGTAGCCGTTTTCATGCAACAACTGACTTTGAATCTTCTTCAATCGGTTGATGGTTTCAACCATATGCACGGGGATACGAATGGTACGTGCCTGGTCGGCAATCGCGCGGGTAATGGCCTGACGGATCCACCAGGTCGCATAGGTCGAGAACTTAAAGCCCTTGGTGTGGTCAAACTTATCGACCGCTTTGATCAGACCGACGTTTCCTTCCTGAATCAAATCTAAGAAGTACATTCCGCGGCCCACGTATTTTTTGGCGATACTGACCACCAGACGCAGGTTGGCCTCGGTCAAGCGCTGCTTGGCAATCTGGTCCCCTTCGCTGATTTTGATAGCCAGTTCGATCTCCTCTTCGGAAGAAAGCAACGGCACGCGGCCGATTTCACGAAGATAAATCTTGACCGGGTCATCCAAAGAAAGGTTGTCCATATTGAGGTCGTCGTTGAGGTTTTCAACGTCCATCTCCTCAATTTTCAGTTCGTCGTCGGTCGGCTCCTCGTCGTAGTCCAACTCCAGGGTGGGCGGTTCGACAAAGAGTTCATCGAGGTCCTCGGGTGCGTTTTCAATCTCGTCGATTGAAAGGCTTCTTTCCTCTTCCGGTTCCGTGACCGCCGGTGCGGTTTCGGCTTTTTGAACAGGTTTCTTTTGTTCTTCCATTATAAATTCCCCTTTTTTTGATCAATCATTTGTTGAATTTGTTTCGCCCATTCCTCTGTTGAGAGGTCCCCCGAACGGGCCGAAGAAAGCAATAAACCTTCCTCTAATATGACCTTAATACAGTCTTTTAATACAATCGGGGCGTTTTTCGCGCCTTTTTCGCTGTTTTGCAACATGACAAGATAGCCAATTTGCGCGGGATTGAGGTGTTCCCCGAAATAGGACACGTCTATTTCGCGCCCCTCGGCGAAACAAGCAAGCAACAGTTCATACACGCGGCGATTGAGCCCCGTAATCATCTGCTCGGGCTTTAATTGTTCCTCGGCCGACGGAATCAGGTCGGGATGTTGTAACAAAACGGCAATCATCGTTTCCTCGGCCGCCGTTCCTTTCACGGAGTTGCGCCGCTCGGGATTGAGGTCGTCCTTGGTGTACCGAGGCGTAACGATCTGGGCGATCTCCTTTTTCTGTTGACGGCGGTGTTGCTCGGTGCGCAGTTGCCGCACCTTGGTTTCAAGCGCCGTTCTCGAAACCGAGAATTTACTGCACAAGCGCCCGATATACAAATCGCGTTCCAATTCATCGGACGATTCGGCCAGAATGGCGGCCGCCGCCGAAAGGTAACGGAGTTTCCCGTCGTCGGCCTCGGTATCAATGCCATCGGCCGCGCGAAGCAGTTTATATTCAATTTCACTGACCGACCCGTCGATCAAAGCGCCAAACCGCGCCGCACCGTTTTTACGGATATATTCATCGGGGTCTTTTCCGTCGGGAATGAGGACCACGCGGACCTTAAGTCCCGTATTCTTTAAGATCTCCCCCGCGCGGCGCATCGCCTTTTGTCCCGCCGCATCGGCATCCAACATTAAAATAATTTCCTTGGTATACCGCGTCAGGATTTTTGCCTGTTCGGGTGTAAAGGCCGTACCAAGCGCGGCCACCGCGTTTTCAAAACCCGCCTGGTGCAGCGAAATAACGTCCATATTTCCTTCGACCAAAATAATCCGCTCTTCGCAGTGGGTCTTGGCAAAGTTCATCGCAAACAGGTTTTCGCTCTTTTTATAAACCGGCGTGTCCGACGTGTTGACGTATTTCCCCGTCGCTTTGGGGTCATCTGGCATCGCGCGACCGCTAAAGGCAATCACCTTGCCGCGAATATTGATAATCGGGAACATGACGCGGCGGCGGAAACGGTCATAATAACCGCCCTTGGAACCTTTGCCGACTACGTTCGCCTGCATCATGTCCGAAAAGGAAAATCCTTTGGCGTGTAGATGGTCGGTCAGTGCGCTCCAGGAATCGGGCGCGGCACCGAGACCGAAATGGCGAATGGTGGCAAGGCTCAATCCTCGCCCCAGCAGATAATCGAGCGCCCATTTGCCTTCGGGCGACATTAAGTGTTTGTGATAAAACTGCGCCGTTTCGCGGTTGATTTCGTAAATGCGGTTGCGCAGTTGTTGCATCGAGTCGTCGTACCCGTCCTGCGGAAGGGCGACCCCCGAGCGCTCAGCCAGGAGTTTGACCGATTCAATATAATCGAGGTTTTCCATCAACCCCACAAAGGAGAACACGTCTCCCCCGACGCCGCAACCGAAACAGTAAAACGAGCCGTTTTCGGGGTAAAGGGTAAACGAGGGCGTTTTTTCGTTATGAAACGGACAAAGGCCCACGAGGTTCTTTCCGCGCCGTTTTAGGTTGACGTAAGGGGAAATTACCTGTTCAATTTCATTTCGATACTTGATTTCTTGGATGACCTGTTCAGGAATTGCCAAGCCGTTTCACCGCCCTTTCTTAACGTATAAAAATCAGAGTTTCCAGAACTTGGGAATAAACTTGTCCGAATAGGTCATAACGGCGTAGTGGTCGGTCATACCGGCAATATAATCGACTACGGCGCGTTCGACCCCCTCGGTCTGACAAATATTCAGATACTCTTGGGACATTCGTTCGGGTTCTCGCATTAAGGTTTCGAAAATCCCTTCCATAATGCCCAAAACCTTTTCTTCTTCCTTTTTGGCAACGGGGTTTCGGTACACCTTTTCAAACAAAAATTCGTGCAACTGCGTGTAACACGCGGCCACCTCGGGTTCCATCACCATCTCGTCGCTACTGTTTTGTACAATGGAATGAACCAACGTGTCGATACGGCGGCTTTTACTGTCGCCCAAGACACGAACCACCCGCTCGGGAAGGTCTTTTTCGCACAGAACCCCTGCGCGAATGGCATCGTCAAGGTCGTGGTTGATATAGGCGATACGGTCGCTCACACGAACGATCTTTCCCTCCACCGTCGCGGCCCAGTCATCTCTGGTGTGATGAAGAATTCCGTCCAACACTTCGTAGGTAAGGTTGAGTCCCCTGCCACCGCGTTCGAGTCGTTCACACACGCGAACGCTCTGTTCAAAGTGGGTAAATCCACCGCTGCACAACTGATCGAGTGCGCGTTCCCCCGCGTGGCCAAACGGCGTATGCCCAAGGTCGTGTGCCAAGGCAATCGCCTCGGTCAGATCCTCGTTCACGCGAAGCGCACGGGCAATCGTTCGGGCGATCTGCGCCACCTCCAACGTGTGGGTCAGGCGGGTTCGATAATGGTCCGATTCAGGGGCCAAAAACACCTGTGTTTTATGTTTCAGGCGGCGGAACGCCTTGCTGTGAATCACACGGTCACGGTCACGCTGAAACGCGGTACGAAGTTCGCATTCCGCTTCTTCGACGGCGCGGCCGCGCGAATCGGCGCTACAGGTTGCTTTGTCACTCAACATCTGCCGTTCCCACTGCTCGCTGATTTCACGAACACAAGCCATTTCCACTCCCCCTTTTCTACCAAAAAATAACTCTATATAATATATAAGACAAAAAATTACTTTTTCCTCTTTTTTTATAAAAAAAATGCGGCATATTCTTCGCGTTCGAGAATCGGGGTCAATCGCGCCGAAAAACTCTCGCGAATTCTTGCTTCAAACGCGGTTGCATTTTCTTGCGCTACGGCCACGTTCAGGTGCACCGTTTCCAAAAACTGCGAAGACTGAACCTCGGCATCGACCGCCGAAAGTTCCGACAAAAGGCGGTCGTGGTCGGCGTAGGGACAATCAATGCGATAAATACAAGACGGGCGCATTTCGACAATCTGCGCCGCGTCGAGCGCCGCGCGGGCCGAGGCCGTGTAGGCGCGGCAAAGGCCGCCCGTTCCCAAAAGAACGCCGCCGAAATAGCGAACGACCACGATGATTGCGTCTTGAAGGCCGCTGTGTTGCAAAACTTCCAGTACGGGTTTTCCCGCCGTGGAGTGCGGTTCGCCGTCGTCCGAAAAGCGAACGGTTCCGCTGCGCAGAATATAGGCGTAAACACAGTGCCGCGCGTCCCAATGGGTCGAGCGAAATTCACTTAAAATTTTTGAAGCCTCTTCTTCGGTCTTACAGGGCAAAACCGTTCCGATAAAACGGGAACGCTTTTCCTCATACTCACCGCTTGCCGCCGCGTTTACCGTGATATACTTTTCCAAAACGCCACCACCCCTCGTGAAAAAAATCCGCAGTTACCTTGCGATAACTGCGGATAAAAAAACTTATTTTTCTTCAATGCCGAAACGTTTCTTGAAACGGTCAACACGTCCGCCGGTATCTACCAACTTCTGCTTTCCAGTGAAAAACGGATGACATTTTGAGCAAATATCCAAACGAATGTCCTTCTGTGTTGAGCGTGTCTCAAATTCAGCACCGCAGGCACACTTTACAGTTACCTTCTCGTACTGCGGATGAATTCCTTCTTTCATTGTAGTCACCCCTTTCAAACTCGTTAACGTACTGATAATACCACACTTCGTTTCAAAAAGCAAGTTTTTTTTTCGTTTTTTTCGATTTTTTTATTCAAGCCGTTTTTTGAGCGTTTCGACCCATTCCACCGCGCGGAAACGAAGGACGTATTTTGTGGGATTCTCGGCAATTTCGGCGCTTTTTTGCGATACGCTGTCGGTCAGTTTCGCGTCACTCGCGGCCGGAACACAAACGGCCGGAAACACCACACACCACCAGTTTTTTCCTTTGGCCTCGCCCAGTTTTACAACCAACGAGCGGTAGGTGCCGGCAGGCAAGGTAAAGTCTTCGTATTCGCGTGTATTGAAAAAGCGGTCCTCCACCGAAGCCGACACTTCGTAGGAAAAACCTTCTTCCAAAAGAACCCGCTCGGCCACGGCGCAAAATCGGGGCAGATTTTCTTTGGCGATGTCCTCGGCCGCCGAGAGTTCGGTTTGACCCTCAAATAAGTACGAAGTTTCGGCCAAAATTCGTTCGCGCACGGCCAACTTGACCGCTTGGTCAACATCACTGTCAGAGTTGGCGATAATGTGAAGCCGCAGTACGTTTGAGCGCAATTCATCACAAGAAGCCGAAAAGCGCGTAAAACTCAACAGTACGGCACAAACAAGACCGATAAAAACGGCCCATTCCATTCTTGATTTCTTTGTTTTCAACATAAAAAAACTCCTGTCAAAAATTTGGGTTACCCACATTCTTGACAGGAATTCTTCTTTTTATTCAATGACCGAAACACCGACGTTTACGGGCACGGCGCGGTAAACTTCCACCCCGAGGGTTTTTAAGCGCTCAAACGCCTTTTGCGCAAGGGGCTCATTCTCAAACGCGGCAAAAACGGTCGGTCCGCTTCCCGAAAGACCCAGCGCCAAGGGTTTATCTTGCGCGAAAAGTTTATCCACCCCGTAAAGACCGCTCACGCCTTCAAAATCGTTACCGAGGTTTTGAAGCAAACCTTTGGTATCCCCGTTGAGAACAGCGCGAACGGCCGCGGCCGTAACCCCCGAACGAATGGGTTGTTCATCGATTTTTTGGTACATTTCGCGCGTGGAACGTTTTTCCCCGTTTTTAATGAGCAACAGGTGAACCCCCTCTACCGAAGGCAGCGGTTCTACCACTTCACCGATTCCGCCGACACGCGCCGTTCCGCCCACGATACAAAACGGCACGTCGGCACCGACCGAAAGACCGATTTTGCAAAGTTCTTCTTTGGAAAGATTGGTTTCATATAACATATTCAGGCCCACCAAAACGGCCGCCGCATCGGCACTGCCGCCGCCCATTCCCGCGGCGAGAGGAATCTTCTTTTCAATAAAAATCGAAACGCCGCTTGAAATACCCGTTTGCGAAAAGAATTCGTGCGCGGCCTTGGCGGCAATGTTTTCTTGGCCGACAATGGAAGAAACCGAACAATCAACCGTTACGTCCGCGGCTTTTTCCAAGCGAACGGTATCGCCGAGCGAAACCGACTGCATCACAGAATCTAACAAATGGTAGCCGTCCGCACGTTTGCCGCAGATATCGAGCGTCCAGTTGATTTTGGCCTGTGCCGATAATTCAATCACGGGTCTTCTCCCCTTTCTTTTTTGAAAAAAGTTTATATTTCAACAGAAAAAAGGCAACGCATGCGCCCAGAACGTTTAAGAGGTAATCGTCCACGTCGGCCGAACCGGTTTGCAACAAAAATTGCAGGATTTCAATTCCCAAAACAAGGGCCGACACGGTAAAAAAGAAACAACGAAACCGCCGCATACAAGGGAAAATGGTCGGCAAGAAAAAGGCGGTCGGGGTTAAAACCAACAGGTTGCCGAGCAGATTGACCACAATCGAAAACATTGAAACCGTACCGCTTTGATACCCGTTGACAAACAGGCGAACGGTGGCAAACGGGGCGAGGTTGAGATACCCTTGAGCATACTCGGAAAAACTCACCCGATCGGCGCTGGTAAAGGAATGAATATGGCGGCCGAAACTGTCGTCGGTCAAGGTAAACCACACCAAAAAGAAGAAGTAGACGACCGACATAACCAAAACGGCTACGCGCACGATCTTGTGCTGTGTACTTTTGTTGGCCGTTGTTCGGCACAGTAGCGCCGTTCCGCAAAAAGAAAACGTGAAAAACAACACGGCCGAGAGCATTTTCATCAATTGCGTACCGCGGGGTGTGAAGAACTCTTTGCCGACCAAAACGGCAAAAAAGATTGCACACAAATAACAAAGCAACGCCGCGCTTTTTTGTTTTTTCACCGTCAAGTTCCGCACCCCCCCAAGATTTTTTTACTGTTATATTATTGTACCAAAAAAAGTATTTCTGTCAAGCAAAAGAAAGTCTCTTTATTTTACGAAATTTGGGAAAGAATAGAAGAAAATAGACTGAGGGAGAAAACAAATGAAAACCGAACACAAACAAATGCTTACCCTGTGGGCCGTCATTTTCTTTTCGTTTGCCGTCTTTTTCGGCGGTGCCTACGGCTACTTAAAAATAAAAATGCCCCCTGAAGAACAACCCGCCGAACACAAAAGCGAAAATATTCCTTATGATAATACGCTGCCCCAAAATGCCAATCTTCTGTTTATTCTGCCCGACCAAAAACAAGTGATGATTTGCCTGTTGTTCTCCGAAGGGCGGCTGAACGTCGTGTTCGCCGATGAAGCACCGCGCGAATTGTACTGCGGCGCCGCGCCCGATTACACCTTCCACACGAAGGAAGAATTTTTGGAAAAATTGATTGACCGTTTCGGCGGATTGACACTCACGCTCGACGGCACGACCGCACGGTACACGGGTATACAAATCATCGATTTCTTTTCCAAAGGCCGACAAGAACCGACGCTCAACGCGGTGGTAACGGCGCTTTTACACCGCATTGCCGAAGTCGGTTTCACACGGCAAGACCTTGTGTTTTTCATTGAGCAAACCAAAACCGACCTGACGGTGCCCGACTGTTACGATTGGAGTGAACGGATTCCCGAACTTTGCGCCAATCCCCAATTCTTTCGCTGCGCCGATTCGGAAGAAAGTTAATTTTCAAAAGCATTTTCTGTTTTTTAGTTAATTAAATTAAGGAAAAGGACAAAAACCGTTCGGTCGAAAGAAAATGACACCCCATGATTGACAGGTTTGGCGAAAAAAGGTATACTGTATTCATATTTTTCAACCAACCCTTGGAGTGATTATTTTGGAAAGAGTAGCCGAATTATTTGGAAGTAACGTTTTTAACGATACGGTTATGCGCGAACGTCTGTCTGAAGAGGTTTATACCGCCCTCGAAGATTCGATTCGCGAAGGCAAGAGTATCGACCGCCATATTGCCGATCAGGTAGCTAATGCGATGAAGGAATGGGCCATTGAAAAGGGGGCGACCCACTTTTCCCATTGGTTCCAACCGATGACGGGAATTACCGCCGAAAAACACGACAGTTTCATCGTTCCCACCGAGGACGGCAAGATTTTAATGGAGTTTTCGGGCAAAGAACTCATCAAGGGTGAACCCGACGCCTCCTCCTTCCCCTCGGGCGGATTGCGCGCCACCTTTGAAGCGCGCGGTTACACGGCTTGGGACCCGAGTTCCTTTGCCTTTGTCAAGGACAAGACCCTTTGTATCCCGACGGCGTTCTGTTCCTACACGGGCGCCGCGCTCGACAAAAAGACGCCGCTTCTGCGCAGTATGGAAGCCATCAGCAAACAGGCGCTTCGCATTGCGCGTGTGTTCGGAATGGACGATGTAAAACACATCAACACCACCGTTGGCCCCGAACAGGAATACTTTTTAATTGATAAAAAACTCTATGACCGCCGCCCCGACCTCATTTTCTGCAACCGGACCCTGATGGGCACAATGCCGCCCAAAGGCCAGGAAATGGACGACCACTATTTTGGCGTTATCAAACCGCGTGTGGCCGCCTTTATGCGCGATTTGGACGAGGAATTGTGGAAACTGGGCGTGTTGGCTAAAACCGAACATAACGAGGCCGCACCCGCGCAACACGAATTGGCCCCCATTTACACGACCACCAACATTTCGGCCGACCACAATCAGCTCACGATGGAAATGATGAAAAAGGTTGCGCTTCGCCACGATTTGGTCTGTATTCTACACGAAAAACCCTTTAACGGTGTAAACGGAAGCGGCAAGCACAACAACTGGTCGCTTTCGACCGATACAGGGATAAACTTTTTAAGTCCGGGCAAAAACCCGAGTCAAAATCTACTCTTTTTGTTGACGCTTTCGGCCGTGATTGAGGCCGTGGATAAGCACCAGGATCTGCTTCGCATTTCGGCTGCCTCAGCCGGCAACGACCATCGTTTGGGTGCCGATGAAGCGCCGCCCGCGATTATTTCGATCTTTTTGGGCGAAGAATTGACCGAAATTTTGGAATCGGTCGAACAGGGCGTTTCGCACGATGATGCCAAGCGCATTAAAATGACGGTTGGTACCGAAGTAATTCCTTATATTCGCAAGGACAACACCGACCGCAACCGCACCTCCCCCTTCGCCTTTACGGGCAACAAGTTTGAATTTCGAATGCTCGGTTCTTCCGACTCTATTTCGGACGCAAACGTTATGCTCAACACCATGGTGGCTGACGTGTTCCGCAACTATGCCGACCGCCTCGAGGGTCTTGAAAACCCCGATGAGGAAATTCGCGCCATTATCCGCGAATGTATGCAAAAACACAAGCGCATTCTCTTCAACGGCGACGGTTACTCCAAAGAATGGCAGGAAGAGGCCGTAAAACGCGGTCTTCTGAATCTGCGCAGCACGGTCGACGCCGTTCCCCTCTTTTTGCAATCGGAGAACATTGCCCTGTTTGAACAACACGGCGTTCTCGACCGCACCGAAATCAACTGCCGCGTAGACATTGCGCTTGAGAATTACAGTAAAACGTTACACATTGAGGCGATGACCCTTTTGGGCATGGTCGGGCGCGACGTTTTACCCGCTATTTCAAAGTATATGGATACGCTTTGCAACGCGATTACCCTTCGAAAAGCGGTTGGATTGGACGGTGCTGTGGAAGAAACGACCCTGAAAGAACTCGCCACCCACCACCGTGCCCTTTTTGATTGGAATGAAAAACTGCGCGTGGCCGTCGAACAGGCCGAGAAGATCAAGGGCAATATTGAAAAGGCGACCTACTACCGCAAAAACGTACTGTGGATGATGGAGAACATTCGCCAAAGCGCCGATGCCGCCGAGCGACTGACCGCACGCGATTACTGGCCCTATCCCGGTTACGATGAAATTCTGTTCCGCATTTAATGATTCTTCGGCAAGAGTTCGCGCTCTTGCCGAATTTTTATATTTTTTGTAAAAAGAGTGTTGACAAATAAAAAGAGATGTGATAAAATCGCATTGTTGCTTGAAAGAGTACACAAGTCGGTGTTGATTGCGGTGAGGGTCCACCTGTTCCCATTCCGAACACAGAAGTTAAGCTCACTTGCGCTGACAATACTTGGCGGGAAGCTGCCCGGGAAGATAAGTAGATGCCGACACAAAAAACGGTCGTTCCGATTGAACGGCCGTTTTTTTATCCGATAAATGTGTGGTGTAAGTTTATGCGTACAAGCGGCATTTTAATGCCTATCTTTTCCCTGCCGAGTAAATACGGAATCGGTACCATGGGGCGCGAAGCCTACCGTTTTGTCGACTTTCTCGAAAAAGCGGGTCAGACCTATTGGCAAATGTTGCCCATCGGTCCGACGGGGTTCGGCGATTCGCCCTACCAATCCTTCTCGGTTTTTGCGGGAAACCCCTATTTTATTGATTTGGATATGCTTTGCGAAGAAGGTTACTTAAAGCGCGAAGAAGTTGAAGCCGTTGATTTCGGCAAACAGGACAAAACGGTGGACTATGCTTTACAATATGAAAAGCGTTTCCCCCTCTTGCGCCGAGCGGCCAAGCGTTTCTTTGAAAAAGCGCCGATGGAATATTCGGTCTTCTGCCGTTTCCACGCCGATTGGCTCGAGGATTACGCCCTGTTTATGGCGATAAAGGATTCACTTTCGGGCTGTAGTTTCGACCATTGGCCCGAGGGTCTTCGTTTCCGCCGAAAAGATGCACTGAAAAAGGCGGCCGAAGAACTCAAGGAAGACGTTGCCTTTTATCAAATGTTACAGTTTCTATTCAACCGCCAATGGACGAAACTCAAGAAATACGCCAACCAAAAGGGCGTTTTGTTGATTGGCGACCTGCCCATTTACACTTCCCCCGACAGCGCCGACCTTTGGTCCCACCCCGAACTCTTTCAGTTGGATGAAGACCTTTGCCCGACGGCGGTGGCCGGTTGTCCGCCCGACGCTTTTTCGGATGACGGGCAGTTGTGGGGCAATCCGCTTTATGATTGGAAGGCTATGAAACAGGACGGCTACCGTTGGTGGACGGCGAGAATGCGCCATTGTATCAAGTTGTTTGACCTGGTGCGCATTGACCACTTCCGCGGTTTCTCGGCCTATTACAGTATCCCCTACGGTGACAAAACGGCCGTGAACGGAAAATGGGTCAAGGGCCCTGCCAACGATTTGTTCGACCACTTAAAAGAACAGTTGGGCGAACTGCCCGTGATTGCCGAGGACCTCGGCGTTTCGGACGACGATCTGCTCGAACTGTTGGAACAGACCGGTTTTGCCAATATGAAGGTGTTGCAATTCGCGTTCGACCCCCATTCGGATAGCGATTTTCTCCCCCACAACATTGATACCAACTGTGTGGTCTATACGGGAACGCACGATAACGACACCGCCATCGGCTTTGCCAAGGACGGCGACCCCAACGAAGTGGCTCACGCGCGGCAGTATCTGCGCATTGGTCCCGACGACAGTTTTAACTGGGGAATGATTTCAGCCGCAATGGCCACCCGCGCCGACACGGCAATTTTACAAATGCAGGACTTTTTAGGGCTGGACAATACTGCGCGCATCAACACGCCCTCCAAAGCCGAGGGCAACTGGCAATGGCGCATTGATTACAGTTGTATCAACGACTGGTTGGCCAAAATCATTTACGATATGACCGCCCTCTACCGCCGTTTGCCGCAAAAAGAGAATACATAAAAAAGAACCCCGATTGCACGAAGCAATCGGGGTTTTGGTTTTTAACAGAAAACGTTACGCTTGCAAACTTCTTTACATTTGCCGCAAGCAGTACACAATTCATAATCGATGACGGCGAGATTGTCCACAACCTTAACCGCGCCTTCGGGGCAGTTCTTCTCGCACAGTTTACAGGCAATACACGAAACCGAGCAAGATTTGGCCACCTGAGGGCCGCGACTTTTATTGGAACAACCCACGCGCACTTTGGCTTCCTTGGGAATGAGCGAAACGAGGGATTTAGGACAAGCGGCCGCACATTGACCGCAACCCACACACATATCCGTGCAGATGACGGGGCGGTTGTTGACCATCGTAATTCCGCCAAAAGTACAAGCTTTGGCACAATCCCCGAGTCCCAAACAACCATAGGCACAAGCATTCGGGCCGCCGTGAACCAGATTGGCCGCGGCGCAACTTTGCATTCCCTGATACTCAAACCGCTGTGTGACACACTCCGGCGTACCGTTACAACCGATAAAAGCAACCTGCGGTTTGTTTTCGATTGAAACGCCCAACAGTTCGGACAAGGCTTTCACCGTGCTTTCCCCACCCGGGGCGCATTTGTTCGGTTCGGCCTCCCCCGCCGCAACGGCGGCGGCATAACCGTCACAACCCGAGTATCCGCAAGCGCCGCAGTTGGCGCCCGGAAGCGCTTCGCGCACTTTTTCCTGTTTTTCGTCCACCGGAACGGCCATAAACTTGGAAGCCAGTGCCAAACCGACACCGCCGATCAAACCAATGGCCGCCAAAATTAAAATCGGGATCAAAATTTCCATACCTTAACCTCCGATTCCGGCAAAGCCTAAGAATGAAAGAGAAACCAGGGCCGCCGCAACGAGCGTAATCGGTAATCCCTTTAAGAATTCGGGCACGTCGGCCGTTTCCATCCGCTCGCGCACACCCGAGAACAGAAGCATGGCCAACATAAAGCCAAGTCCCGCACCCAGAGCGTTGAAGACCGACTGCACAAAGTCGAACTGATTAGCCGTGTTGAGTTGGGTAATACCCAACACCGCGCAGTTGGTGGTAATCAGCGGCAGATAGATGCCCAGAGCGTTGTAAATCGGTTTAATGAATTTCTTTAAGAAGATTTCAATAAACTGAACAATGGCCGCAATCACGAGAATGAAAACAATGGTTTCCAGATAGGTGTAATTCGGCATTAAAAGATAATGGTAAATCGGCCAGGTAACACAGGTTGCCACAACCATAACGAGCGTAACCGCAATACTCATCGAAAAGGCGGTGTTGACCTTTTTGGAAACACCCAGGAAGGGACAAATTCCTAAGAACTTGGCCAAGACCATATTATTGGTTAAAATACCGGCCAACAGAATGGAGACGATGGTGGTAGAACTATTCATTCGTCAAAACCTCCTCTTGCTCACATTCGGTTTTACCGCAAATGCCTTTGGAGGGGCAGTTGTCACAACCCAGATGCATCACGGGTTCTTTGCCCTGCCGTTTGGCAATGGCGTTGGAAGCGGCTACGAGCATACCAAACACAAAGAAACCACCCGGCGGCAACAGGAAAATAATCATCGGGGTGATAAAATTGGCCGTAATGGGAACGGAGAAGATCATTCCCGTGCCCAAAAGTTCGC
Source organism: Acutalibacteraceae bacterium (assembly GCA_045545515.1). Taxonomy (GTDB): domain Bacteria; phylum Bacillota; class Clostridia; order Oscillospirales; family Acutalibacteraceae; genus UBA737. The sequence goes on along the minus strand of JAZQBA010000013.1, from coordinate 48,392 downwards.
GAATAGCGCCCATCAAGGTGAGCGTTGCTGTAAAGCCAAAGCCCATACCAAGTCCGTCCAACGCACTCGGCAACACCGGGTTTTTCGAAGCGAACATTTCGGCACGCGCCAAAATAATACAGTTTACAACGATCAGCGGCAGATAAATACCAAGCGCCTTATCCACCGAAGGCAAAAAGGCTTTTACCAGCATTTGAACCACGCTGACAAATCCCGCAATGACCGTAATAAACGCGGGAATACGAACCGTGTCCGGAATAATCTTTCGCAAAAGCGAAATGACGATATTGGAACAAACGAGAACAACCGTGGCCGCAAGACCCATACTGATGCCGTCTTTTACCGAGGTGGTAACCGCCAAGGTGGGACAGGTACCGAGTACCAGACGAAGAACGGGGTTTTCCTTCAAAAGGCCGTTTGTGAAGTAACCGAGTTTTTCTTTATTCATCTACGTTTACCTCCCCTTGTACCTTTTCAAACTGTTCCAACGCTTCGTTCACAGCCTTTGTAACGGCTTTCGATGTGATCGTAGCGCCCGTAACGGCATTGACTTCTTGGTCTTTCGCGCCGAATTTCACGACCGAAATTTCCTTGGTTTTCCCGGTGAACTGACCGTAAAAGTTCTCTTTGGTGGCGTTTTGACCGAGTCCCGGCGTTTCGCCCGAAGCGTCCAACACGCGCGCGGCGATAATTTTGCCGTCGGGGGCAACCGCCGTCATCACCGAAACGGCCGAACCGTAACCCTTGGCCTCGTTCAGGAAGACGTAGCCGACCGTTTCGTCGGCCTTTTGGGCTTCAAAATAGGTGAATTCATCTTCAAAAGAACGTTCCTTAAAATCATCGGCTTTCACCAACTGCTTCATTGAAGCTTGTTGCTGTTTTTCAGACAAAACTGCAATTTTCGGTGCCGTGATCTTGTTCGTCAAACTCAACGCAAAAGAAATGACGATACAAATTGCCAACAATACAATCGTCGGTTTCAAAATGGGGTCGTAGTTCTTTTTCAGAAGGTTCAAAAACTTATTCATCTTTTTGTACCTCCTTTGCACCAAACGGACGAATAGCCGTCAATCGGTCGATATGGGGTACCAGAATATTCATCAGAATAATCGAATAAGAAACACCTTCGGGCAGAGAGCCGAAATGGCGAATGACAAAGGTCAACAGACCGCAACCGCAACCAAAAATTACGCTGCCAAGCGGCGTTGACGGACTGGTCACGTAATCGGTAGCCATAAAAATGGCACCCAGGAACAGGCCGCCCGAGAAGAGTTGCACCGAAAGGTCGCCGCCCGCAATGAGCGTTGCAAGGGCCACCGTTCCGATAAAGCAAACGGGGATAATCGGCAAAATTACACGGCGCATCATCAGGTAGATACCGCCGACGGTCAGCAAGAACACCGAAGTTTCACCGATACAGCCACTATGTAGGCCGAGGAACAAATACTTCGTAGAGGGCAGAGCGCTCGCTTCGGCCGCCAAAGGTGTTGCCGAAGCAACAATACCCGAAAACGGCTCGACAAACGAGGTCATAAAATTCGGGAAAGACACGAGCAAAATTACACGTGCCGCCATCGCGGGGTTCACAAAGTTGTGACCCAGGCCGCCAAACATCTGCTTGACGACAATAATGGCCGCCACACCGCCGATGGCCGCAACCCACAGCGGCACGGTGGAGGGCAAGTTCATGCCGAGAAGAAGACCCGTTACCACGGCCGAAAGGTCGCCGATCGTGTTCTTTTTCTTGAGAAGCAGGTTCCAGATGTATTCACTTGCAACACAGGAAAGTACCGAAACCAAAAGCACCAACATCGCGCGCCAACCGAACAGGATACAACCATATACCGCGGCGGGGCTCAAGGCAATCAGCACGTCGCCCATAATACTGCGCGTTGTATCGATATGGCGAAGATGCGGCGAGGAGGCTACCGAAAGCATTTCTTTCATTGTTTCTTCCTCCTTAATTCGGCTTTTGCAACACGTAACACCTGTGTGAGCGGTCGTTTGGCGGGGCAAACGTAACTGCAACAACCGCACTCCATACAAATGTTAACGTTCAGTTTTTCATACTGCTCCGTAAGGCCGCTCAAATAGGCCGCCTCCACACTCGTGGGGCTCAAATTCATCGGGCAGGCCATTTTACAACGGCCGCAACGGATACAGGCCGTTTGTTCCATTTTCGGCATTTCTTTCATCACAAGAATACCGTTGTTTCGCTTTTCGACGACGCTATCGACCGAAGCCACGGGGTTGCCCATCATCGGGCCGCCCATCATCACGCGCGCACCCTCCTGGCATTCTTCCTCGGCAAAGGCCAACAAATCGGCAATCGACGTTCCGATCGGCACCCGAATGTTCCGCGGGTTCGAAATGGCCGTTCCCTCTAGGGTAATGCGCTTGGAAACCAGGGGCATTCCCGTTGCAATAAAGCGATACAGCGTACCGATACTCGTAACGTTCATGACCACACAGCCCACGTCGGAAGGCAGTTTTCCGGGCGGCACGATGCGACCCGTTGCCGAATAGATCAGCACCTTTTCCGCGCCCTGGGGATATTTGGCGGGCAGACGCATGAGTTTCACGGTATCGTCGGCATCGCGGTGGTCAATTGCGATCTCGTAGAGTTTTTTAATGGCCTCGGGCTTGTTGTTTTCAACACAGATCACAACCTTCTCAAGACCCAATTTTTCTTTGATTAAGTAAACGCCGTTGACAACGTCGTCATAGTGTTCCATACACTCGCGGTAGTCCGACGTCAAATAAGGTTCGCACTCGGCCGCGTTGACAACTAGTGTATCGACCCCTTGGCCGTTGAGTTTTACGTGGGTCGGGAAACCCGCACCGCCCAAGCCAACCAGACCGCAGGCTTTTGCGGCGGCAACCAAATCCTCGGCCGATTGAACGGCAAAGGGTTTCAGGTCCTTATCGGGGGTCATCTTCCCGTCCGATTCAATGACGATACATTTTGCATCGACCCCACCCGGCAGATAGTCTTCTACCGCTTTGACCGTACCCGAAACACTCGAATGAATCGGGGCGCTGACAAAGGACGAAGCCTCGGCAATCAGCGTACCAACGAACACTTCGTCACCCTTTTTCACCACAGGTTTTGCAGGTGCGCCAATATGTTGCGACAGCGGAATTCGCACCGTCGACGGTGGCGGCATTAAAACCGTTTCGCTCTCGGCCGTTCGCTTGAAATGCGGCAGGTTTGCGCCGCCGAACAGCCGTTTTACCGGTCGAAGTATTTTTTCCTTCGTAGGCATAAAGAACCTCCTATGGACAATATTACTTATCTATTATACTATTTTTATTACAATAATACAAGTTTTTTCTTATTGCCCGCGTCGGGGTGCTTGTCTTTTTCGCGCAGTTGGTTTATAATAAAGACAATCTTTGAAAGGAAGGCGCTTTTATGTATCGCGATCTTGCCGAATTTTACGATCTTTTAACCGAAGACGTAGATTATAAATTACGCACAAAACAACTTCTTTCCCTGTTCGAAAAATACGACCGCCTGCCCACCCTTCTTCTGGACCTTGCCTGCGGAACAGGCAGTTTTTCCAACGAATTTTCCAAAGCGGGCATTTCGGTCATCGGCGTCGACCGTTCGGCCGATATGCTCAGCCGCGCGCAGGAGAATTCCTACCGCGAGGGACAGTCGGTGTTGTATCTCTGTCAAGATATGACCGAACTCGATTTATACGGCACGGTCGACGGTGCCGTTTGTTGTCTGGACAGTCTGAATCACCTGACCGATTACGAAAAGTTCTGCCAAGCGCTCGCCAAGGTTTCGCTCTTTCTCGAAAAAGACCGCCTGTTTATCTTTGATCTGAATACGCCCTATAAACACGAACAGATTTTGGGCAACAACACCTTTGTGCGCGAGGAAAACGGTGTGTACTGTGTGTGGGAAAACCGCTACGACCAAGAAACGCGAACCACAGAAATGGAACTCGATATTTTCGAGGAACAACAAGACGGTTCGTATGAGCGTTTTGGCGATACGGTTTGCGAGCGCGCCTATACCCCCGACGAAGTGGAAAAAGCACTTGTCGCGTGTGGTTTGCAGGTGGTCGACTGTGTCGAGGAACAAAGCTTTGCCGCGCCCAAGGAAGACAGTCAGCGTGTCCTTTATATCACCCGAAAAGCAGAATAAATATGGCATAATCGTGCGCCGAAAAACGTATGATTACAAAAGAAAAGTTCCCCTGAAAAAGGGTTCAAAAAAAGTTGAAAAAAAGTCTTGACAATTAGAGGCAATTATGATATTATAGTGCTTGTCGCCGATGAGTGTACGGCTTGTTTGGCAACAAATGGGAGCATAGCTCAGCTGGGAGAGCATCTGCCTTACAAGCAGAGGGTCACAGGTTCGAGCCCTGTTGTTCCCACCATTATGGCCTGGTAGTTCAGTTGGTTAGAACGCTAGCCTGTCACGCTAGAGGTCGTGGGTTCGAGCCCCATCCAGGTCGCCATTTTTTGCCTCTGTAGCTCAGTCGGTAGAGCAGGGGACTGAAAATCCCCGTGTCGTTGGTTCGATTCCGACCGGAGGCACCATTTTATTTGCGGCTTTAGCTCATCTGGTAGAGCGCCACCTTGCCAAGGTGGAGGTAGCGAGTTCGAGCCTCGTAAGCCGCTCCATAAGGGTGCTTAAATTTTTAAGCACCCTTTCTTTGAAAAAAATATTCGGCACCATAGCCAAGCGGTAAGGCAGAGGTCTGCAAAACCTTTATTCCCCGGTTCGATTCCGGGTGGTGCCTCCAAAAAACCCGTTCACGAAAGTGGACGGGTTTTTTACTTATTACCTTTTCACTCTTCACTCTTCACTTCCCACCCCTGCCCGTTCTTTGAAAAAGAAAATAATCTTCAAACGAACTATTTACACCGCGCGTTTTTTGGCGTATAATGTTTATAATAAGTAATAAGGGGCTGCGAACATGATTGAGAAAAGTATTCGAAAATTAGTTTGTTACGGACTGGAACACGGATTTTATCCCGCGCGCGACCGCGTTTATATCACCAACCGTTTGTTGGAAGTCTTGGGTCTTGACAGTATCGAAGACGAAGGGACCTACACCGACGTAAACCTGGCCGAAACGCTCGGTGAACTGGTAGACTACGCTGTAGAGAACGGCTTGATTGACGAGGGCGTCACGGCGGCCGACCTTTTTGATACCAAGTTGATGGGGCTTCTTCTTCCCCGCCCTTCCCAGGTTTGCGACAAGTTCAGCGAATTGTATGCACAATCCCCCAAAGCGGCGACCGATTACTATTACAACCTTAGTTGTGACAGCAACTATATCCGCCGCGACCGTATTGCGCGCGACGTCAAATGGATTACCGCTACCGAATACGGCGACCTTGATATTACCATCAATCTTTCCAAGCCCGAAAAGGACCCTAAGGCCATTGCGGCGGCCAAAAACGCGCCGCAGGCGGGTTACCCGAAATGCCTTTTGTGTAAGGAATGCGAAGGATATGCCGGCAGAATCAACTTCCCTGCCCGCCAAAACCACCGCATTATTCCGCTTCGCATCAATGAGAGTGACTGGTTCTTCCAGTACTCGCCTTACGTATATTATAACGAGCATTGCATCTGTTTCAATGCCGAGCACACGCCGATGGCTATCAACCGCGCTACTTTTGCCAAACTTCTCGATTTTGTGGCGCAGTTCCCCCATTATTTCGTCGGTTCCAACGCCGACCTGCCAATTGTGGGCGGCTCGATTTTAAGTCACGACCATTTTCAGGGCGGCAACCACACCTTTGCGATGGCCAAAGCGCCGATTGAAACGCCGCTCAACTTTGAAGGATTTGAGAGCGTTACGGGCGGTATTGTTCGTTGGCCGATGTCGGTCATTCGTTTACAGAGCGCTTCGCGCGAGCGTTTGGTGGAACTTGCCGACCGCATTTTAACCGCCTGGCGCGGATACAGCGACCCCGAAGCCTTTATCTATGCCGAGACCGACGGCACTCCCCACAACACCATCACCCCGATTGCGCGCAAAAACGGCGAACTGTTTGAACTCGACCTCGTACTTCGCAACAACATTACGACCGACGAGCACCCGATGGGCGTTTACCACCCCCACGCCGAATTGCACCACATCAAAAAAGAAAACATCGGTCTGATTGAAGTCATGGGTCTGGCGGTTCTTCCCGCCCGATTAAAAGCGGAAATTGCCGAACTGAAAGAGGCCCTTCTTTCGGGCGGCGACCTGACGGCTACGGAAAGTCTTGCTTCCCACAAAGCGTGGGCCGAAGAGGTTCTAAAGCGTCACCCCGAATTGTCCGCCGCCACAATTGACGGCATTTTGCAAGAGGAAATCGGCCTTGTGTTTGCAAAAGTTTTGGAACACGCGGGCGTCTTCAAGCGAAACGAGGCGGGCCGCGCGGCATTCCTTCGTTTTACAGAGAGTGTGAAATAATGTTTATAACCGTATTTGAGCAAGTGGCGGTTCTGTTTATTTTGATTGCCATCGGCTTTATCTTGGGCAAGAAAAAGGTTTTCGGTGACAAAGGTGTACGCCAGATTACCGATATGGTTTTAACGATCGTAACGCCCTGCGTTATCATTAAATCCTTCTTGCGACCTTTTGACAAGGAAACGCTGAAAGCGGTTTTAATCAGTTTCCTTCTCGCCTTTTTAACCCAAGGGTTCTTTATTCTCTGTTCGCGGCTGCTTTTTCGCAACCGCCACGAGGCCACGCGCCGCGTGTTGCACTACGGTATGGTCTTTACCAACTGCGGCTTTATGTCGTTGCCATTGCAAGAAGCGGTTCTGGGCGAAGAGGGACTTTTATACGGTGCCTCGTATATTGCGATTTTTAATCTGCTCGTTTGGAGTTACGGTATTATCCTTATGAGTGGGGACAAAGCCTACGTTTCGCCCAAAAAGTTGGTTATCAATCCAGGAATGATCGGTCTGGCCATCGGCTTTACCCTGTTTTTGTGTTCGGTGAAACTGCCGACTATATTGGAAACGCCCATTGCATCCATCGCGGCGTTGAACACCCCCGTTCCGATGATGATTATCGGCTACCATTTATCGCAGACCGACGTAACCAAAGCCGTAAAAGACAGCGCCTGCATTTTGGCAACGCTCGTTCGATTGATTGTGCTGCCCGTTCTTGTGATTGCGGGAATGTACCTTTGCGGCGTTCGCGGCAGTATGTTGGTATCGATGGCGATTGCCTGCTGTGCGCCCGTTGCCGCCAACACGACGATGTTTGCCGCAAAATTCGAAAAGGACGTTGAAATGTCGGTCAATCTGGTTTCGCTTTCGACCCTGTTTTCCCTCATTACCATACCGATTTTAATTACGCTGACACAAACCCTTGCATAAAAGAAGACCTCTTGGAACTTCCAAGAGGTCTTTTCTTATTCAATCGTTAATTCCCGAATCGAACGCAGTTGATAGTTGACGTTCTTTAACAGTTCGGGTTTTTTAAGTGCTACGGCCGCGCCGCGCACCACGCTGTGGGTCGGATCTTCCAACACGTGAACTTCCAGCCCCAAAAACTCCGAAAGCAAACCGCTCATTCCGTAAATAAGTGAGCCGCCGCCCGTGAGATAAAAGCCGTCCTCGGTGATATCGGCCACCAAGTCGGGGTCGGTGCGCAAAAGCACGGCGCGAACGGCGTTGCAAATCGTTCTTGCCGTTTCAGCGAGCGCCTCGTGTACTTCGGACGACGTAATTTCAAAACTTTCGGGAAGACCGGTGAACACGTTTCGCCCCTTGGCCGTCATCGCTACTTCGATATCGCGCTCGACCACGGTGCCGACCTGTTTTTTAATTTGTTCGGCCGTGAGTTCCCCGATTTCGATATTATACTCTTTTCGAACGTAACGCGCAATCTGGGCATCGAAATCATAGGAAGCGGTCTTAAAGGAATCACAAACGGCAATACCGCCCATCGAAATAACCGAAATATCGGTCGTTCCCGCCCCGATATCCACAATGAGTGTGCCGCGCGGAACGGAAAAATCAAGCCCCAAGCCGAAGGCAACGGCCAACGGCCCCTCAATAACCGAGATGTTTCGGCCGCCTGCCGATTCGACCACGTTAAAGAGCGAATGGTGTTGAAGTTCGGTCATACCCGCGGGCAAGGTTGCCATAATGCGCGGACGCACCACGCGGTTGCCAAACGTTTCCTGCATATAGTGTTTGAGCATCATTTCGGCAATACCGTAGTCCGAAATGATCCCGTGTTCGATCGGGTGTACACAGGTAAGACTTTCGGGCGTTCGGCCAAGCGTTTGTTTGGCCTTCTCCCCGTAGTAAACCGGTTCCCACGTTTCGGAATCCACCGTAACGACGCTGGGTTGTTCCAAAATCACCTTGGAACTTGAAAAAATAACTGTTTTAGAAGAACCCAAATCAATTCCGATATCCGTTGCCATGGTCTTCTCCTTCCTTTTTTGTAAGATCAAACGGCGTAATGGCAATCGCCGCCGCATAGACTTCACGCGCGCCACCGAACAGAAGCGTTCTTGCCGCTTCGTCCAAAGAGGCGCCCGTTGTTTTAATATCATCAATCAACAGCACGGTTTTGTTCGGTAACCGCTCGTTACAACGAAACGTTCCGCGCACGTTTTGAAACCGTTCTTTACTCGTTTGTTTGTGTTGGGAACGGTAGAAAAAACCAACCTTTCGCGAAAGTGCATTTTCGTAAAACGGAAGGTCCAAAAGCTTTGCTACGCGACGCGCCAACAGTTCACTTTGATCAAAGCCGCGGTTCCTTCGGCTTCGGTTGGTGGTGGGTGCAAAACAGACCGCATCAAACGAAATATCGCGGTATTCGTTTTTCACACAAAAGGCTACCCGCTCAGCAAAGAAGCGGACGGCCGACAATCGGCTATGATATTTATACCCGATGATCGCGTCGTGCACAAGACCTTCGTTATAAAAAGGCGCAACCAGCGCCGCAAAATGATAGGCATCGATTTTGCAAACACAGTCTTTCTTTTCGTGACCGCAAAGCATACACCGACGCGAAGAATCAATCGACTTTAGACTGTTGTAACAAACCAAACAAAGTTTTTCCTCTTCGCCGATGGGTTCGCGGCAACAAACGCAACGGTTGGGATAAACCGTACCTAATAGCCGCCGCGGAAGTTTTAAGACAAGTTCACCATTCATTGGCATAGTTTTCAAGCATACTGCAAAGAAGCGTGTACCGCCCCGTCTTTCGGTCATTTTCGGCCATTTCGTAGAACACGCCCGTATCCCCTACCAAAACCAACATTTTTTTGGCGCGGGTGACCCCCGTGTAAAGCAGATTACGGTAACGAAGGCGCGAGGGCACGTCGTAGAGCGGAAGAACCACACAGTCAAATTCACTGCCCTGACTCTTATGTATCGTCACGGCATAGGCCGGCTCGAGTTCGCCGACCTCGTCCCCCATATAGGTAACGGTACGATCCTCGAAGCGAACGACCATCGTATTACTGCGGCGGTCTACCGAGCGAACAAAGCCCACGTCGCCGTTGAAAACGCCCATTCCCTCTTGCCCGTCATCGCGGTGCCAGGAAAGTTCGTAATTGTTTTTGACCTGCATCACCTTATCCCCCGCGCGGTAGGAAAAGCCTTTGTAAGAATAGGTCTGTTCCCCTTTTTTGGGCGGGTTGAGGTGCTGTTGCAACAACACATTCAAATGGACCGTTCCCGTATCGCATTTGCGCGAAGGACAAAGCACCTGAATATCGGTCATCGGGTCAAACCCGTAAGCCTTGGGCAACCGCTCAAGACACAGTTCCAACACCGTTTCACACACCGTCGCAGACCCTTCCCGTTTCAAAAAGAAAAAGTCCTTGGTGTGGTCGTGTAGAACGGGCGGCGTATTTTCGATAATCGCGTGGGCGTTGGTGACAATCAAACTCTCCCCCGCCTGGCGGAAGACCTTTTTGAGCGCTACCGAGGAAAAACGCCCGTCGCTCAACAAATCGCCCAAAACATTTCCCGCCGAAACACTCGGCAACTGGTCGGCATCGCCCACCAGAATCAAGCGGCTTTTCAGCGGTAATGCGCGCAACAGATTCTCAAACAGAACCGCATCGATCATCGAGGCCTCGTCCACAATAACGGTATCGCATTCCAAGGGGTTTTTTTCATTGCGTGAAAAAGTTTGTTTTTCTTCGCTCGTCCAGTTGACTTCCAAAAGGCGGTGTAGCGTTTTGGCTTCGCGCCCCGTCAGTTCGGTCATCCGCTTGGCGGCGCGGCCCGTCGGCGCGGCCAAAACGATCTCACAATCGCGGCGCTCCAACAGTTCAATAATCGCGTTGAGCGTCGTGGTCTTGCCCGTACCGGGACCACCCGTCAAAATAAAAATCTCATTTTCAAAGGCGGCGCGAATAGCCTGCCGTTGCAAGGCTTCGAACTTGATCTTCAGTCGGTTCTCCACGTGGTCGATTTCCAGTTCGTCAATCAAAACAGCCGCGTTTTTCGTTTCAAGCATACGTGTGAGGCGCGCGGCGATATAATCCTCGGCCGCAAAAAACTCGGGCAGAGCCACAAAGCGGCGGTCCCCTACCCAGTATTCCCGCACACGAAACTGTATCTTCAAGGTTTCCAATATGCGGTCCAATCGGTCCTCGTCGGCCTCCAAAAGTCTTACGGCCACGGCCAAGAGTTTATCGGTCGGCAGGCAGGTATGCCCATTCATAAGGTTTTGCCGCAAAATATATTCGATGCCCGCCATCAGGCGCAGTTCATTATCGCGCGAAATATCAAAATCGGCGGCAATCTGTTCCACCCGCTCAAACGAAAAACCAATCTGCTCGTCGCAGAGAATATACGGGTTTTCGCGAATCTTTTCGGCCGATTTTTCCCCCAATACGCGGTAAATACGCACACACATTTCGGGCGACACGTGGTAGGTGTTGAGCAAAAGCATTACCTCGCGAACGCCAAACTGTTTGGCATATTCGTGTGAAAACTCATAGGCTTTTTGCAAAGAAATTCCGCGAATCGTAGCCAATTCTTCGGGGTGGTTCTGAATAATTTCCAAGGATTCTTCCCCGAACCGCTCCACGATTCTTGCCGCCGTACCCGGACCGATTCCCCGAATGGCGCCGCCCGACAGATACCGCAAAATCGAGGCCGTACCTTCGGGAGAGAGCCGCTCAAACGACGCGGCGGAAAACTGGCGGCCATAGGTCGGGTGAACGACGTAATGGCCCGTAAACCGCGCCGAATCCCCTTCGGATAAAAACGGAAAAGTCCCCACCACAATCAGGCGTTCTTTGCCCGCGCGCACCACGGCCACCGTGTAGCCGTTTTGGTGGTTTCGGTAGGTAATTCGGTCGACCGTGCCTTTTACGGACAGTTCCTCTTGCGAAAATTGTTCGTTCTCGATTTCCACGGTCTTCCTCCTTTTCGCTTTCTAATGTAAAAATTTGTGTAATTCCTCGGCCTTGCATAGGCAAAAGCCGTTTTCTTTGCACACGCGTGCGCATTCTTCCAACTGACCGTCGGAAAGATGGTGATAACAAAGGAGAAGCCGCTCGGCAAAACGGTTACCGTTCCATTTTCGCATCAAGGCGGCATAGTGCAACTGTTCGGCGGCCGTTTGCTCTTTCAAAAAAAGAAGTGTGTAATGTTTGCGGCCTTTCGGCGTGATTAAAAAGCGCAGGTAAAGCATGTGCAACCATTCGCAAAGCGCGTAAATCGCGAACAAAGCGCCGATGGTAAATAAAACAGTTTTTATCATAAAATCCCCCCTTTTTAGTCTATGCAAGGGGGATTTTTTTGCTAAATTTAGAACTGCCGTAACCCGTAAAACGAGTACGGCAGTTTTGATTATTTCTCGGTGATGTTCACCGTTGTGCTATAGGTGCCGACCTGCCACACGCCGTTAGACGAAGTGGCTTTAATGACGGCGTCGACCGTGTGCGCCCCCGCGGGCTTGTCGGTAAGATCGACCACGGCGTACAAGTCTTTGGCCTTTAATTTCGCCAAAACGTCGCTCGGACCGCAAATCTTCACGTTGCGAACGGAGGCGGCCGTTCGCGCCGAGAGTGAACTGCCCAGACCCGTGGTTCGAATATCGCTCACCGTAAAGGTTCTTTCGGTATACCCCGCCAAATCCAAGGTGACGTGGAAGATATCGATATTATCGAGAATCTTCACGCCGTCGGGCAACGTTAACGAAACTTCAAAAACGGTAGAAGCCGAAGAAACGGCCGTGAAATCAATGGGCGAAAGCGTTAAGACCGTGTTGGCATTGACCGCATCGGGTGGGCCGATAATGGTGACCTTTTGGTGGTCAACCGTGTATTTCAACTGTTCAGCCGAAAGTCCTTCGGGCAGGTTGGTAAAGGCGGGTTTCACCTGTACCGTCGTTTTCTTTACAATCGGTGCCGTTACCTTTACGTTGGTAAAGCTCAAGGTCAAATAGGTGTTTTCAACCACGTTGTCCTTGGCGTCGTAAATCTTGCCGTCGGTATCGTAACGGTAAATCACGTTCCCCTCGGCATTGTAAAGAACGATGCCCGCATCATAGGTTTTCGAAGCGTCAAGCGTTTCGTTTACCTCGGCATAGGTCGCAACGGTATCGATTCGATCGATGACCGAACGCGGCCCTTTGATCGTGATGGTCGACTGTTCGGCATCGGCCATTACGGGCGTGTCGGCAATCAAGCCTTCCACCGGACTGACACCGACCAGACGCGGCGTAACGTTAAATTGTTTTGTATCGATAAAGTCAAATGCAACGTCGATCGTGGCAGGAGAGATCGAAACAAAGGTATAGCCCGATTTTGCCGAGTTTCTCGTACCCAACACGTCGAGCGTGTAGGTGCCGGCCGAAGTTACGTCGGTCACCGAAGCCGAAAGCAATATATCCTCGGGCTTTAGGGTGCTGACGATATAGTTCGGTCCCGAAACGGTTACCGTAAACTTTTGCGAAGAGGTGTTGGAAACGATTCCAAGGCCCATTTCACTGGCAACGGTATTTTCAATCGGAATGTTGACCGTCATATCGGAAAAGACCTGTTGACGAACCGGGTTTTCGTTGATCATGATCACGAGCCACAACACAAAGGACACCACGAGCGAAAAAACAACCGCAAAACGCTTTTTGCCAAACAACCGCGCGATGGGGATTCTCAATGAAATCTTATTTTTCATAGGTATCCTCCTTTTTCGTTTGCTCGGTCTTATCTTTTCCAAACGGAATGAATCGTTTGAGCGAAGACAACAGAATATTGTCGCGGCGCTCGAGTTCGGAATCGATCAACTGTCGGCGCAGTTCGGCCGAAGCCGAAGCGGCGTTATAGTTCCGTTTGATTTCGCCGTTATTGACAATCGAAATAATGCCCGTTTCTTCGGAAACGACCAACACGATCGCATCGGAGTTTTCGCTCATGCCGATGGCAGCACGGTGGCGCGTACCCAAAAGCGGAGAAATGCTTTCGTTCTGCGTCAGCGGCAGGATACAGCCTGCGGCATAAAGTCTGCCTTCGCGCACGATGAGAGCCCCGTCGTGCAACGGGGATTTGGGGAAGAAAATATTGTTGACCATCGAAACCGAGGCCTCGGCATCAATGAGCGTTCCCGTCTGGATAATTTCGCCCAATTGGGTTGCGCGCTCAAAAACGATCAACGCGCCGATTTTCTGTTCCTGCATCATACCGGCGGCTTTGCCGATACAATCAATACATTGGGAAATTTTGGCCGTTTCCTCGTCCATATTGTGACTGCGCGTCAGATTGGTTCGGCCCAAGCGCTCCAACAAGCGGCGCAGTTCGGGTTGGAAGATTACGACCAACACAACGAGTGCCGAATTCATCACAAAGGCAATCAACCAACGAAGCATTGCCAACTCGAACACGATTGCCACGGCATAAGCCGCCAACAGTACGACAAGGCCTTTTACGAGTTGCCCCGCTCTTGTTTCGCGCAAAAACTCAATGGCCTTATAAATCAAGAAGGCCATTACCACAATATCAATCACATCAAAAACACGAATGTTGGAAACGGCATAAAAGACCTGATTCCAAAGCCCGTACAAAAAATTCGCCAAAGAACTCATCGGCAACAATCCTTTATCTTAAAATCCCAAAACATTGGTCGACATAACACTTATCTATATATTATCATATATTTATTTATCAATCAATAGGAAATTCTCAATTTTTTTGATTCTTCTTCATATTTTTCAACAGACTTAACAGTTTATCGATTTCATAAGAGCGGTTAAAAACGGCGGGCGAGACCCGAACAGTCCCCTCTTCTTCGGTGCCGATCTGCCGGTGCGCCGTGGGTGCGCAATGAAATCCTGCACGTACCGCCACCGAATTATGAGACAAATATTCGGCCACCTCGCCGCTCGAAAAACCGTTGACCGTAAAGGAAAGCACCGGCGCGCTCGTTTCCAATTCGGGGCGCGGTGTATATAACCTTACGTTCGGCATCGCGATAAGCCCGTCATACAACCCTTGTAACAGTGCCGTTTCGTGCCGCGCGATTTTTTCAACCCCTTGGGCTTTTACGAATTTTAGACCGCCGCCAATCCCGAAAATCGCAGGAACGTTGACCGTTCCGCTCTCCAACCGCTCGGGAAGCATTTGCGGTTGCTTTTCGGAAAAGGATTCGGTACCCGTTCCGCCCTCAAGAAGCGTATTGAAAATCGGCTTTCGTGCAATCAGAATGCCGACACCCATCGGCGCATACAACCCCTTATGCGGTGCGATACACAGGTAATCGATTCCGTCGCGCCGCATATCAACAGGCACCACCCCCGCCGTTTGCGCGGCATCGACCCCGAACAAAATTCCCTTTTGGCGGCAAAGTTTTCCGATTTTTTCAATCGGCAACCGTGTGCCCAGGACATTCGAAGCGGCGGTACAGAAAATTAACCGCGTGTTGGGGCGAATGCTCTCGGCAAAGTTCTGAAGCGTTCTTTCTTGGTCGGTTTCAACCCTTGCCCTCGTATACGGGATTCCCATTTTATAAAGCGGCCGCATAACGGCGTTATGCTCGAGGGACGACACGACTACGTGGTCGCCCTTTTGCAACACTCCTTTCAAGACCGTGTTGATACTATGGGTACAGTTTTGGGTGAAGACCACCGTTTCGGGCCCGTCACTCGAGAAAAATTCCGACAGTTCCTCACGCACCCGATAAACAGCCGTGGCCACGTCCTGCGAAGCCTTGTGACCGCTTCGCCCCGGGTTGGCAGAATAGTGTTGCAACGCCAGATTGACCGCTCGTAGGACTTCGGGCGGTTTTCGCCCCGTCGTGGCGGCATTATCCAAATAAATCATCGTTTCCCCTCGCTTATATACTCGTTTATATAAAAACACTGCCGCCCCGTTTTTGAACGGGCGCGACAGGTCTACTCATTTTTCACGCACACCTAAAATTTTAATGCCGGCGTCTTTCAACAAGGAAAGAGCGGTATCAATGTCCCCTTCCACCACGACGGAATAGCCGCATCCCGAATTTTTCGACGATGTTCCCCGTTCAATTCCGGCACGAAATCCGTTGCGTCGCAACAGGTCCCTGCCCTTAATGGCGTAGGTAACGGTGCCCGTTTGTACCGCATATTTTTTCATGGAAGTTCCCTCCCGAGAAAACAGGAAGAATGGCAACGGTCACAAGCGGTAAACCGTGACCATTATCATTCTATGCACCCTCTTGCGGTTTGCCAACCATTTTTTCTTCGGATAACTGTTGGCGATAGTAAACCACGACCGTAACGAACGTGAGCGGCAGTAAAATCATTCCGAGAAGTCCGCCGAGGCGCAGACCCACAAACACGGCAATGAGCGTAAACAAGGGGTTAATGCCCACGCGGTTTCCTATGACGTGCGGCTCGATGAAATTGCGCGCAATGGTGATGACCAAAAAGAGGACGACTAAACCGATTCCGCGACCGAAATCGTTGCTCAAAAAGGATGAGGTTGCCCACGGCAGCAAAACCGTTCCCACGCCGATGACGGGCAAAACGTCGACCAACGCGATAATGATTGCCATCCAAAAAGCGTGGCGCACCCGAAGAAATAAGAGTCCGACGAACAACTCCAAAAAAGTAATACCGAGCATTGCCGCATAACCGCCCAAAAACTTGAAAACACTATCCACTAAAATCGAGCGGACCTTTTGAACGGTAGCGAGTTGTTTCGGCCGTAAAAGCCCCTTGACGAATCGGGTCAACTGCGAAAAATCTTTGGCGAAATAACACCCTGAGACCAGGGTGACCACCGCGCTCAACAAAAAGGACGGAAACCCCGCCGCGAAATCGGTGGCAAGGTTGGAAAAAACTTCCCCGATACGCGAGAGCAGCCGCGCACGGGTCGAGGAAATCAATCCCCGAACAGCATCGGCCGTTTGGCTTGGAAATTGGTTGAGCAGTTCCTCCAGACGTTTGACCCAAATCAAAATCCGCTCGTTCCACAGGTCGACCGTTTGCGAAAGCGCGCGGTAGGGGCCGCGTTCGCCGAAAAGCGAATAGCGGATAAAAAGCACCACCAACCCTATCAGCACCAAATACAAAATAACGGTACACGACACGGCGCATATCTTCATCGATATTCGCGTTTTTTTGGAAAGCCAACGTGCGGGTTTTTGCACCGTATAGGCCAGAATTCCGCCGATGACAAAGGGGGCCAAATATCCCCTAGCAAAACGAAACAGTAAAAAGAGAATTGCCGCCCAAACCGAAAAAAATGCAACCTCAATCAAGAACCTTTTTTTGGCATCCATTTCCAATTTTCAGCCCATCTTTCAAAAAAATCTGTACAACAATTACTATTTCCGAAAAGAAGAAAATATTTGTCTTGATTTTTGAAAAAAAGTGTATTATAATTAAAAACAATCGTTTTCCACAGGAGGACAGTTTATGACAGACAACGAAATGGTTTTGGTCAAAAAATCTGCGTTGCCGCCTGTTTTTGAAGGGGTTTTAGCCGCCAAAGAATATTTGGCCGACCACCCCGACGCGAGCACTTCCGAGGCCATTCGCGCCGTCGGGATCTCGCGCAGCGCTTTTTACAAGTACCGCGACAGCGTTTTCCGTTACCGACCGGAGTTTTCGGCGCCCTTAAACCTTTCGGCCGTTCTTTCGGACAAGGCCGGTGTGTTTTCGCGGGTCACCGCCGTTTTGAGTCGGTTCAACACCAATATTATCACGGTCAATCAAGGCATTCCCGTCGATGGGTCTGCCGCCGTTTCCCTGACCGTTCAACCGAGTGCCGACCTTTCCAAAGAGCAGTTGCTCACCGCCTTGAAAGAGGTCGACGGCGTTTTATCGGTTAAAGTAATCTCTTAAAAAGGATTGTGAAAAAATGATTTATGCAGCAATTTTAGGACACGGCGTTGTCGGTTCGGGTGCCGCCGAAATCTTGGAAGAAGGTCGCGCAAGAATCAAAGAAGCCGTTCACGACGATTTGGTCGTAAAACATATTCTCGATCTGCGCGAATTCCCCGACACCCCCTACCACCAAAAATTCACCAAGGATTTTTCGGTGATCGTCAACGACCCCGAGGTCAAGATTGTGGCCGAAGCGATGGGCGGTCTTCACCCGGCCTATGAATTCGTAACGGCTTGTCTGGAAGCGGGCAAAAGCGTCGTTACCTCCAACAAAGAACTCGTTGCCGCAAAGGGTTTTGAACTGTTGGGCATTGCCAAAGAGAAGAACGTAAACTTCTTGTTTGAAGCAAGTGTCGGCGGCGGTATTCCCGTCCTGCGCCCGATGGCACAGTGCCTTTCGGCTAACGAAATTACCGACGTGATCGGTATTCTCAACGGAACCACCAACTACATTTTAGATAAAATGGTAGTGGATAATATGAGTTTTGACGATGCGCTCAAACTCGCCCAGGAAAACGGCTTTGCCGAGAAAGACCCGACCGCCGATATCGAAGGGCACGATGCCTGCCGCAAAATTTGTATCTTGGCCGCCTTGGGCTTTGGCAAACACATTTATCCCGAACAGGTAAAAACCGAGGGGATCACCAACGTTTCGGCCGAGGACGTTGAGAACGCGGAAAGTTTCAACTGCGTCATTAAACTCATCGCCCGCGCCAAAAAGAATCCCGACGGCACCGTTTCGGCCGACGTTCGCCCGACCGTTATCCCCCGCGACCACATTCTCTCAAGCGTCAACGGCGTCAACAATGCCGTTATGGTCATCGGTGACCGCACCGGTCCCGTTTTGTTCTACGGCAAGGGCGCGGGTAAATTCCCGACCGCAAGCGCCGTCGTGGCCGATATGATGGACTGTGCCAAGCACTTGTCCGCGCGCAAGTATTTGAGTTGGGAAGACGGTTTTGAGGGTTACGTCACTGAATCGTGTGAACCTACCCAATTTTACGTAACGGCCTACACACAACAGGTCGAAACCCTGTGTGATGAAATCAAGGCCGCGTTTGCTCCCGAGCTGACGCTCTTGAAAAACGCCGTGTCAGGTACGGTGACCTTTATCACCCCGAGTCTTACCGAAGACGAGTTGAAGGAAAAACTCAACTCCCTTTCGAGTCAGCATATTAAAATTTTCCATACCCTGTTTTAAGTAGGAGGTTTCCTTTATGTCTTTAATCGTTAAAAAATTCGGCGGAAGTTCGGTGGCCGATGCCGAGCGCGTGATGCGCGTTGCCAACATCATCACCGACGAGTACAAAAACGGGAATGACGTCATTGTTGTCGTTTCCGCACAGGGCGACACGACCGACGATCTGATTGAAAAAGCGGCCGAAATCAATCCCGACGCTTCCAAGCGAGAGATGGATATGCTCTTGACAGCCGGTGAGCAGATTTCCATTTCCCTTCTGGCGATGGCGATTGAAAAACTCGGCTTCCCCGTGGTTTCGCTTTTGGGTTGGCAGGCCGGTTTCCAGACCGATTCGCACTACGGTATGGCCCGTATTCGCAAAATCAACACCGAGCGTTTGCGCGCCGAACTCGACAAGCGCAACATCATCATCGTGGCCGGTTTCCAGGGGATCAACAAATATGATGATATCACCACTCTGGGCCGCGGCGGTTCGGATACGAGCGCCGTTGCTATTGCCGCCACCATGAAGGCCGACCGTTGCCAAATCTACACCGACGTCGACGGCGTTTACACCGCCGACCCGCGCAAGGTGACCGGTACCAAGAAGATGGACGAAATCACCTACGACGAAATGTTAGAACTCGCCTCGTTGGGTGCGCAGGTACTCAACAACCGCTCGGTTGAAATGGCGAAAAAATATAACGTAGAATTAGAAGTGCTTTCAAGCATTGAACGAAAACCCGGAACTGTGGTAAAGGAGATTGTGAAAATGGAAAAAACTTTAATCAGAGGCGTAGCCAAAGACCTCAACGTCACCCGTATTTCGATTGTCGGCCTGAATGATGCCCCCGGCGTTGCCTTTAAGCTTTTCAATCAGTTGGCACAGGCTAAAATCAACGTCGATATCATTCTGCAATCGGTCGGCCGCGACGGCACCAAGGACATCACCTTTACCGTTCCGCGTGACCAGGGCAAAAACGCCATGGCGGCGCTCGACCGTATGAAGGACACCTTGCAGTACAAAGAGGTTGTTTCGGATAACGATTGCGCCAAGGTTTCGATCGTGGGCGCCGGTATGGAAAGCCACCCCGGTGTTGCTTCCAAAATGTTTGAGGCACTCTACGACGCCAACATCAACATTCAGATGATTTCCACAAGCGAAATCAAAATCTCGGTCCTCATCGACGCTAAATACGCCGACAAGGCCGTTCAAGCCATTCACGACAAACTGATTGGCTAATCGCGAATAACAAAAAACAACCCCACCTAAATTCAGGTGGGGTTGTTCTCATTCCTCTATATTTTCACGCTTGAATATTTCCGAAGCAAAAAAATCTGAAAGGCCTATTTCTAATCCATCGCAAATTTCGTATATGATTCTGAGTTTCATGCTAGGGTAAGAACACTTCATAATGGTGCTCAACGTAGACTGCGGAACGCCTGTTTTCAAATGTAGTTGATACTGTGTCATTCCGCGTTCTTTGCAAAGTTCCTTTATTCTGTACGCTACGGCTTCATTCAATTTCATGATTCTCACCTTATACTTCATTCACTCGATAATTCTATAAACAAGTATAGGTAACTGTTAATTCAAAATACTTCGCGTACTTGATATTTCGGATAATTTGTGTTAAAATTATTCGCGAGGTGATTATATGACCCAATTATCTTGCCAAAATGAATTCTGTATTTATCAAAGACACAATAAATGTATTTTGGAAAGCGTACAACTTGACATACAAGGAAACTGCGCAGACTGTATATATGTTCACATTGAAGAAAACGCTTTAGACCGCTTGAAAGAAAAACTATTAGAAGATTTGGAATAAAACGATGCTTTTTCCTTTTCGAATGGCACAAAAATAACCCCCACCTAAATTCAGGTGGGGGTTTCTTTATTCCATCATCTTCAAAAAGGTTTGCTCATCGAGAACCGGAATACCGAGCGCGTTGGCTTTATCCAGTTTACTGCCGGCCTCTTCCCCCGCCAAAACGAAACTCGTTTTCTTAGAAACCGAGGAGGAAACCTTGCCGCCGTACTGTTCAATCATCGCGGCCGCTTCGCTTCTCGTGTAGGTCGGAAGCGTACCCGTCAACACAAAGGTCTTGCCGGCAAATCGGGTGTCGAGAACCTGTTTTTTCGAGGTCATATTCACCCCGAGTTCACGCAGTTTTTCGACCAATTCTCCCGTTTCGGTGAGCGAAAAGAAAGCATACGCCGAGGCGGCCATAATTTCGCCAAACCCGTCAATCGCCAGATAATCTTCGGCCGAAGCCGAAAGAATGGCCTCCATCGAATGGAAGTGTTCCGAAAGAAGCGCCGCCGCCTTTGCACCGATATGGCGAATGCCGAAGGCGAAAATAAGTTTGGAAAGGTCGTTTTGTTTGGACTGTTCAATTGCCGCTTTTAAGTTGGCCGCCGATTTTTCGCCAATGCGCTCAAGCGTTGCCGCGGCGTCGGGGTCAAAGCGATAAATATCCACGATATCGTGAATCAGATCGGCCGCCACCAACTGCTCCAGAACAGCGGGACCAAGCCCTTCAATATCCATCGCATCGCGCGACGTAAAATGAATCAGGTGGCGAAGCAGTTGCGCGGGACATTCGGCGTTGGTACACCGAACGACCGCCTCCCCCTGTTCACGGGATACGGGCGAACCGCACGAGGGACAGGTTTTGGGCATTTGGAAGATTTGGCTGTTTTGACCGTGGGCCGTAACCGACAAAACTTCGGGAATAATTTCCCCCGCTTTGCGCACGCGAATGGTATCACCGATACCGATTCCTTTCGAAGCAATAAAATCCTCGTTGTGAAGCGTGGCGCGGCTAACCGTAGTTCCCGCAAGTAAAATCGGGTCAAAGACGGCAATGGGCGTGAGCGCACCCGTGCGCCCGACGTTGACCTCAATCTCGCGCAACACCGTATCCTTTTCCTCGGGCGGATACTTATAGGCTACTGCCCATTTGGGGTACTTGGCGGTACTGCCGAGTTCCTCGCGGTAAGAAAGGCGGTTGACCTTAATAACCGCGCCATCGATATCAAAAGGCAGATTACCGCGTAACTCCCCGATGCGCACCACTTCGGCAATCGCGTCGGCAACGGTGGTGCAGTTTTCATAGAACGGCAACACCGAAAAGCCCTGTTCTTTCAAAAATTCCAAGGATTCGATATGATTTTGGAAGGTTTCCCCTTCGATATACTGAACGTTAAAAACGAAGATATCAAGCCCTCGCCTGGCGGTAATTTCGGGGTTCTTTTGCCGAAGCGACCCTGCCGCCGCGTTGCGCGGATTTTTGGCGGGCGCCTGCCCCATCAATTCTTGCTGACGGACCAAGTTTTCAAAACTCTCGCGCGACATATACACTTCGCCGCGCACCTCTAATTCCCCCGTAAACGGAATGGTTTTCGGAATGGAATTCACGCCCAACAGATTGGCGGTAACGTCCTCCCCCGTCTCGCCGTCGCCGCGCGTCGACCCGCGGAAGAAGCGGCCGTTTTTATATTCAAGCGCGACCGAAAGCCCGTCGATTTTCGGCTCGACCGAAAGCGTCGTCATCGAAAGGTCGATTTTCTCGCCAAAAGTTTCGAGTTCCTCCAGGCTGAACACGTCTTGCAAACTCTCGAGCTTTACGCGGTGAACAACGCTGTCGAACTGTCGGCTTGCCGCGCCGCCGACCGTTTGGGTCGGGGAATCGGGCGCCAGAAGTTCGGGATACGCGGCCTCCAGTTGCCGCAGTTCGCGCGTTAAGGCGTCGTACTCGTAGTCTTCAATTTCGGGCGCATCCTCGTTGTAATAACGCTCGTTGTGATAGCGAATCACTCGTGTGAGTTCTTCGACTCGTTTTTTGGCTTCTTGAAAATTCATAACTTCCTCCAAAAAATCAATTTAAGGGGCATCGATGACAGCATAATCAAAAATTTCACCCGCGCGGTCAGAACCTTGGGCCTCAATAACGTCGGTAAAGGCATCGGGCACTTCGCCGACAATCACGGTCTGGGCCGCAATCACGTCGGTATGAATGGGAATCGAATCGGTATATCCGGTCATGACCATATTGCCGTTCACGTCGACCGAAACCCAGATTTGGTGCAGTACCTGATTAATTCCCGCCGCCTTAAAATCGCTTTTATAATCAACAAAAGCGGTCGTCGTCAGTTGAACGCGAAAGCGGATTTTGGGCCCCATTCCGCTCAAGTATTCGTTCCCCAAAAAACTGCCGATGGGAATGGCGACCTCGTAAAACGGCGTTTCTTCGACAATGCGCGTCGTCTCGCGCGCAATACGGCTTTTCAGAAGGTTAATTTCGGCAATATCGATTTCAAGGCTCGTAACGCGGCCGTCGGTTTCTTTGGAAAGGCAGACGATACTGTCGTAAGTAATACCGTTTTCGGCCAGCGTTTCTTCTACCGCGCGGTTGGCGGCGTTGAGCATAATCGTTTCGGCCTGACTGCGCGCCGCGACCGACACAAGTTCACGGGTGCGCAAAAACAGAAAGACCGCGCACACCGCAAACGTTAAAACAAACCCCAACAAAATCCACCAAAAATTTCCGCCTCTTCGTCTTCTCACCGAAAACCACCCTCTCTTTTTTCAGTTTACGAAAAAAAGAAAATTTGGTTCCCAAACGGCCGGGATTCCAAGAGAAAACTTGACAAAATCCCGAAAAAGCGTTAAAATACACATACTCGCGGGCGTGGCGGAATTGGCAGACGCGCCGGCCTTAGGAGCCGGTGTCCCCGACGTGC
Source organism: Acutalibacteraceae bacterium (assembly GCA_045545515.1). Lineage (GTDB taxonomy): Bacteria > Bacillota > Clostridia > Oscillospirales > Acutalibacteraceae > UBA737. The sequence goes on along the minus strand of JAZQBA010000013.1, from coordinate 25,147 downwards.
AGGTTCAAGTCCTGTCGCCCGCACCAAAACTCAAATTCGACCCTTGCGGTCGGGTTTGAGTTTTTTTATTCAAAGACAGGACTTGAAGCTTAAGAAGGCACACGCCGTAGGACAGAGTGAATAATTCAAATCCGTTCTTTCAAAAATATTCGACCTCAAAGTGAGTAGATTTCGAGGGATTTTTATTCAAGTCGGGCGCAGTAAGGCTGTCGCCTTACAAGAATGGATTGGGTAAAAAGCACCGAAATATACCACTTTGAGGCGGGTTTGGATGATTCACTCTGTCCTGCAAAAACAGTTCGGGGAACTGTTTTTTAGGCGGGTGGTGCGCAGTCGGGTACCGAACGCACTGCGTTGGGTCGACAAGCAGGAAAGATTTGCGAAGCAAAGCTTTGTCCTGTCGCCCGCACCAGTCGAGTGCCTCGACACGCAATTCGCGTAGTTGAGGCTCTTCTTTTTTTAGAATCTCTACCTCGCGTTTTCGATTGCATATAACTATTTGCGCAAAGGAAAAATGAATGTTTGTTCCAAAGTGGATATCCACCCAAAAAATCACTCAAGGCCGAGCAGTACGGTACGTACTGTTCGGCCTTTTTATTATACCCTATCCGGTTTCCTTTTTCAACTCATTTGAGCATTTGATTAACAAGTTTTTGAACGTGGGCAATGTCGGCGTCGGTATATCCGGCCGCCTTCAATTTCTGCTTACGCTCGGCACCGTTGCCCCAATCACCGCGAATAATTTCACGAGCGAGGGTCTTGTCGTCCTTTTTCACGGGCGCCGCAGGTGCTTTGGGCGCCGAAGACAACAATTCGTTCACGCGTTTTTGAACCACGGCGGCATCGTATCCTGCAGCGGTCAATCTGCTCTTTCGCTCAGTGCCGTTGCCCCAAGCCCCCGCAATCACTTCACGGGCGAGTTCTTCCACCGTTTTGGCGGTGGGTCGCACGGCGGTTCCCCCGAGATTCTTTTGCACCAACGACAAAAACGCTTCCCAACCAAACTCATCGAGAATTCGGTGGGGACAGCGTTTGCCGCTGTAATCCTGGTGTTTGGTGACGCGGTCCAGTCCAAACCCGTAATCGGTTAAGAGTTTTGCCGTGAGCTGTGCGGCGTTTTCAACCGCTTTTTTCCAACGCGCGCCGCCCGACTTGCTATAACAAATTTCGATGGCGATGCCCTCGCGATTGCCCTTGCCGTTGCCGTCGCCCGCGTGCCACGCGTTGCGGTCAAGCGCAATGCCCTGCACAATTTCCGTATCATCAACCGCGAAATGAAAACTCTTTTCCTGGTCATTTCGGTGCATATAAGCAATTTCATTTGCCGCGGGGGCATCGTTGGCGGTGTTGTGAATAACAATAAGGCTCGGGGTCATCGAAAACGGACATTTTATCCCGATTTTTTCGGTCGGACAGTTTATTTTTCTAATTGGAACCACTCTTTTGTTCCTCCTTTACTTCGGGCAGACCCGAAAGACTTGTCAGCAGACAGAGAACGCCTGCCAAAACGGACGAAGAAAGCACGGCCAACCACTGCACTTCATCGAGCATTGCCGTGGTGCCGATGGTGGCAACGGCCGTTTGCGCAACCGTTCTTACGGCGCGAATTCCCGCCGCTTTGAACCAGTTTTTCCACTTCATTCAAAATTCCTCCTCTTACACTTCATTCTATTCCAAAGTTTTTTTCACGACACTTTTACCGATTGATCAAGTGATTTTGCAGTTCCTCTTTGGCGTGTTGCATTTGCTTGATGTTGTTGCCGTCAATCCCGTGGTCAAGCAGTGCCAAAATGGCGCGTTGGGTCGCGCGTTCACCTTTTTGAATTTCACCGATGCGGTCGTCGTCGTGGTGCAGTTTTCGGTCCACACTGTCTTTCCATTCTTCCAACACGTCGAGTCGCTCATTTTGCTGGTCGTTGGGCTTTTTGGCAAATCGAACGGCGCGAATGATCTTTTCGGCGGCGTTACAAAGAAGCACCACGGCCGAAGCCGTGGCGAGAATCACCGTTAAACTCTCGGCCGAAAAAAGGATGCTCATACGTTTTCCACCTCGGCTTCCATTGCCGCCGCGCGCGCCTGTTCGATCGCCTGTTTCCTTTCTTCGGTGATCTCTACCCACTGCGATTCATCGGCGTTTTTTCCGAGGAAGACTTTGTCACTGACAACATCATCTTTCTCGTTGTAAAGCCACTTTCCCGCATCGGGAATTAAAATGCGCTGCTCATATGTTTCCATTTTCATCGCAATCCCTCCTTTACGCCAAATTCCAGTTCTTTCCCGTTACTTTTGCCAAGCGTTCGGGGTCGTGTTCAATCATCACTTTGATGTTCGGGTAAACGGTTAAGTTCTGCGCCGTGCCGCTGCTCAAGTCAGCCAAGCCGTCGATAATAGAATCCACACTTTCGGTGGAGAGGTTGGGACTTGACGAAAAATCAAGCGATACGCTTATTGTATTTGGCACAAACTCAACGTCTTGTAGTGCTTCATTATAGCCAAAAACATACCTTCCGACCATATTGGTCGCATCTATTTTCCCATTGATGCTTACGAGATTTGACGAGCGTTGAAAAAGATAATCCGCCCTCGATGGTGTAAACTTAAAATCTTGAATATCCACCACTTCAAGTTGTTGAGTTCTATAAAACATACAGTAGGCATCAAGTGGCAAACCGCTATTATTTCCTTTAAGGATTACTTTTTTAAGGTTTGTAGCATCATAAAAAGCTTCCGAAAAACCTACTTCGGCTACGGTATATATTCCCGAATAAAAAGGCATATCAAGTGTTAATTCGGAGCCTTCTGGGAATATTACACCCTTAAAATTTGGTGCCATTCGTGCATACTCTAATGGATTTCCCCCGCCAACACCCGCCACCACAATATTATCGGTGCAGACTTTGTTGGCTGTCTTCAAGCGTTTTGATTTTCCGCTTTCGACCTCAACTAAAATATCGCTCATAGTTCCTCAACCTCCCCGTTGTAAATGGGCAAGAGGTCGATTACTTCTTGTGCAATGACCTGTCGGTCGGTTTCGGACAAGGTATAGGTCAGGCGGTGGTCGATATACCGTTCCACCTCGGCCTCGTATTCCAACAAAACGGCGGTATCGGTATCACAAAAAAGGGTCATTTCGGGGCAACGCGGTTCGAAGTTTTGAACGGTGCCTTCCTCGTCAACTGAAAAAGTTTTAAGTGTATCGGCAAAGAGAGCCACGGGCAACACGGTAAAGTTTTCCAAGACCGTACCGCTTGTGACCTTTAATTCGATATTGGTTTTGGAAATCCCTTCGCTCACCGTAATTTCGCGGTCCTCGGCCGCAATCGAAGCGCCGCCGCCAAATTCGATTTTAACGTCACTGTGGCCCGTGCCTTTCAAAAACATCGTACCAACGCCCATGTGCGACTCGGACGAAAACGGGCGAAGGCGGAAAACGGCCATCGCAGTCGCCGTGCCCGAAAGGGTGATACTACCGTCGGCATTGACGGTAAACGTAATGCCGTTGACCGTCTTACTCTCGTCCAAAAAAGGGGCGGCCAAAAAATTTTTGCCGCCTTGTTTTACGGTGAGCGCCGAAAAATCGGCAACCGTATCATTTTGAAGGCGCACGGCCGCTTTTGTATTTTGAGCCACGTCAACGAGCGAAAGAATGTTACCGCGCACACTCTTTTTCAAGGTCATCTTTTCGGCAATTTCCTGTTTATCCGCTTCGGTCAGCTGATAAGAATCCCCTTTTTCCCCTTTGGGCCCCTCGGGACCCTGCGGCCCCGGTTGCCCCTGTGGGCCTTGTTCGCCCTGTTGGCCTTTTGGGCCTTGCGGTCCAACCTCACCTTGCGGACCCGGTTGCCCCTGCGGACCCGGTTCACCCTGTAATCCGCGAGGTCCCGCCAAACCAATCGGCCCTCTTTTGAAAGGCAACGCGTTCCAATCGCTCACGCCGTCGCCCACCTTGAGCCAATCGGTATCGTTTCCGTCGGTCACGACACCAAACTCTCCCGGCATTAAGACGGGGTTTTTGGCACTCCATTCCGCCAGCGTATCGCGGCGAAAGGCAATTGACCCATTCAGAAATAGTTTTGTCATATTAAACTCCTCTCTTACGCATAACGCTTCCAACCATACACGTGATTCGACTCCCTGGAATACAGGTCCCATTCGCCGCCGTAAAACTCTTGCGGATTTGTGGGAACCTCCGTATAGTAAGTCGTGTTTCCGTCATAAGGATCAATGGATGGCAGATAAACGCCATCCTCCCTTAAAACGTAATATTTTCCGATTTCATACTGTTCCTGCGTGATGAAAATTGGACTATACGTACGAACGTTGCTAAAACAAACCGTGCCGGGCGGGTGGGCAGCTAAAAAGAACGCCGATTGAATCGTCGGGTCCTCTAAAAACGCGGAAAGATTTTCTTTGTCAAACTTTTCCCCGAGTGCGGCATAAAGAACCTTGTTTTGCACGGGATTTTCCGACAGTTCCGACAAGATACCGTCTACCGCCAACGCGGTATTGAAAACGCTTGACGCGTTGCCGCCGTCAAAGACGAACTGCGTATTTTCCTCTAACGCCAAGCGCGCTTCAGCCGTTTGGCGATGTGCTGTTTGGGCATTTTTTGCGGCTTCTTGCGAAAGCGCGGCGGCATCCTTTGAAATTTCGGCCTGTTCTTCGGCCGACCGTGCCGCCGCTTTGGCCGAGCGTTCCAACCCCGACAAACTTTCCCGCGAAGCGTCCATTTCCCCCGTTTGTGTCGGGGTGGATTCCAAGCGAAGTCGCGCGGGAAACGAATAGAGTTCCACCTCGGTTTTCTCGTTTTCATCCAGCAACGAAAAGACCAGATAAAGAATCACTTTTCCGCCGTTTCGTGTCAGGTTTTCGCCCAACGAAAAGGATACGACGCTAAAATCGAGTATCTTGCTTTCAGTTCGCAAGACGGCACCGCTGCTGTCAAACGCATCGATTCGATAGACAACCGTTTTTCCGTTGTTTTGGATTTGCATCAACTCGGAATAAAAATCGTTCGAAAGATTAAAGTAAACGGTCGTGGCGTTGTGTTCGCCCTGCAACCCGCCAAACTGCGCCGTTATGGGCAAAATTTCGCGCGGATTTACGGTAAAATTAACCGTTCTGATAGACATTCTTTACACCTCCTACATCAAAGTCCAGACATTGTTTTTCTTTTGGGCCCGGACATATTTGTTCTGTTTTCCACTCCATACCCAATACTTTCCGTCGCTCGTTTTGTAAACGTTCTGGGTTCGGCCGAGCGTTTTCGTGAAGTCGATGGTACCGACCTTTTCCAACCGTTCGCCGTTAATGTTATTGGGTTGGTATCCGTTTGAAAAAGCCTTTTTAGGATCGTATGCGCCGCTCTCATCAAACAAGTCTTTGTTGGGTTGGGCCGTAGTAAACGGATTGACCCAACGGTCAACCGTCGTGGTTTTGCCCGAATTCTGATCGACGTATTTGGTTTTCAGATTCTGGTCCCGATCGGCATAGTAGTAAATCGCCACGCCGTTTTCTTGCAGCGTTCCCTTGAAGTCATAGGAAAGCAGGCCGTCATTGGTTCGGATAATTGCAAATTCACTGTCGTTTACCGTAGTGGTGTTCTTGGTGGTATTCTTGGTGGCGTTCAAACGCTGTGTTTCGGCCTTATAACGGTCGATTTCAAGTTTGAGGCGCTCGTTCTCAGCGTCGAGGTCCGCCTGGTAAAGTTCCGTGGCTTTCTCCTGCGCGGCTTGGAAATAATCGGCGTCGATCTTGGCAAGGTTCTGTCGGCGTTCGCCCTCAATCTTCGAAAGACTTTCGGCCAGGGCCCCGGTCAGAACGTCAAGCGCTTGTTGGCGACTTCTACCGATCTGCGCTTTTTGGTTGGCGTAGGAAAGTTGCACTGCCATCTGCCCCGTGCGGTTGAAACCCGAATCCGAAAGACCCGCCGCTTCCATACCGGTTCGAATCTGTTGTTCATTGACAAAACGCTGAACGGCGTTTTCGCGCTCTTGCTCATCATATGAACGCGCCGTACGATCCATCGACTGTTGATAATCAGCCGTGGTTTGTTGCTTTTGAGCATCGTAATACTCCCCTGCCGCCGCCTTTTCCGCCGCGATATAAGGAGAGTAACTTTCCAACAATTCTTCGAGATATTGCTGTTGTGATTTTATTGCCATCTTCCGGCACCTCCTAACAATTTGAAATGAAGCGAAACCGCATCGACCGCCACGGGGCTCTCGCTCTCGATCCGCAATCCCAAACGGTCTACCGCCAAAAAGGGCGGCCGAAGTTTATAATTTTGGAAAAACCAGTTGTTTTCGGTTTCGTTGCGGTCACTATGCAGTAATACGCTGTCTTCAATATGCAACGAATTGCCCAAAAACGTCACGTAAATCGGGCGTTCGCGCAAAAAGGCGAGACTAATATTGACGAGCGGTACTTTTTTTCGGTACTGCGGCAGATTAAAATCAAATAATTTGGTGGTAAAAACCGTTTTGATGGGGAAATACGCTTTGCTCGTAATCTCGGCGCTTTGCGGTGAAGTCGCTTCAATCCCAACGCCCTCATCATCGCCAAGGCTGCCATCCATATAACGAACGTTGACAAAAAAATAATCGGCAAAGTCAAATCCGCCGATGTGACCGTGTTCAATGTAAAAGAGGTTCAACCGTTCCCCGTCTACGTGCGCGGCCAAGGGCCACCCCGAAAAATCGGTTAAGAAAAGACCCGCCAGTCCGTTGTGAGGGTCGCTCAGTTCCCAATAGAACCACGGAATCTGCCGTCGGCCGTTTTCCTCTTTGGCATAGGAGGAAACCTGAATAAAGCCCGGAGATTCGTAATCCATTACGTAAATTTTGGTGCCGACAAACAATAAATAATGCCCCTGCCAGTCCGCGGCAAACGCGCGGTGCAGATCCAAAACGTTTTCCGCCCGTAGGCGGTTTTGCACCATACTCGACAGCGCGAAAACGGTTCGTTCGCTGTAGGGACTTTGCGAAACTAGGGTATACACCGTATTTCCGCAAAGCCAGACCAGGCGATTGCGGCAAAGTTGAATACTGCGCGGACAGTCGCAACCGATATACCCGTGAATCTGTTGAAGTCCGAGGCGAAGTTCGTTTGCCGCAATGTCCACAAGCGTCTGGTCGATTAGATCCTCTTTGGAAATATCGTTCACGCCGCCGTACAGCAACCGAAACAGTTCGCGCTCTTTGAAGACGATCAGCGAATCGTCCTGTTTGCCGAAGCCCGTAACCGCTTGGGAAGACTTACCCACGCCGATATACGAGTTTTCACTGAAATAAAGCGGATTACCGGCCGCTGAATAGAAAATTTTATTTTGGTCGTCCCCCGAAAGTCCGCCAAGGAACAGCCAACTGCCACCGTTCATTCCGAGCGACGTACCGCCAAACCATGCGGTGTGTTTAGCCGAAAAAATTCGCTCGCGTTCCCGGGCCAGCTTACCAAGGTCCAACGTGTTCACAATATCCACCGTCAGGGTCATATTGTCTTCCACATAGTCCTCGGCACGTACCGTTGCGAGTGTGTTTTGCGAATCCGAACGGTAAAAGCAAACCTGATACCCGTCGGACCAAAGCGTCAGCCCGTCTTCGCCGTAAAGGGTGTTTCCGTTACTGTCGCGTTCGACGTAGGCCATACCCGCCGCACTTTTTTCGGCCGTATGGGTGACTGTTTTGCCATTTTGATACATAATCGTGGCCGAAATGATGCCGTAGGTCGTTTCGTCCCTTTGCGCGTGACTTTTTATGAGATAATACTTCATTTCGTGGGTCGGCTTGTCGCTTGAGAGCAAGGAACGGTTGACGGTCGAATAAACCATTTTGTAACGATTGGTCAAAAGATTCATTCCTTCCGCTCCGACCGCTTCTACCCCGCCGTTCATATCACTTAAACAGTGAATCGCAACGGTTGGCGTGTAGATCTCTTCACTGCTCAATTCCCGCCACGAACGGACATTTGGGTCCCCGAACTGTTCGGCATTCAATACATAAATGGTATGCATCAACTCTTCTTCGCTGACAAAACAGTAGAGTTTGTTTTTGTGCTGAACGGTAAAGTAGTTCACGTTCTCGCAGTCGGATTCAATACAGGGCAAATCGATATTCCCTGCGCGACCGGTAAAACGAAAATAGATTCTCGTTTGGGGCTTGAATTCCCACCCCGTCCCATACACGTAGGAAAGTTTATAGGAAAACAGTTGATAGGTCTGTGAGTCCTTCAAAAAGGTTGCTTCTTCACTGCGCGCTTTAATCGAGGGTTGCTCGGCAAGAATAGGCATAAAAGGAAATTCTTTTACACAATCTTCCCGCACCTTCACGGCCGGGCGCGTGGTCAACATTCCACCCTGAAACCAAACGTTCTTCCCGTCGGTCAGTTGGTTATCCCCCACACGCGCCGCCGCGTCGCGCAGATTGATTCCGCCCGAAAACCCCGGCACCGAGAGAACGCGCGTAGAGCGTCTTTCAATCATTGGAAATTTCATTCTTACACCTCACAAAATCAAACGGTCGGCAAGACGTCGCGGGTCACACTCTGCCGATTGATGGCGGTTCGTTTGCGGTTGTAAAGCACCGTGTAGACCTGTTGATTATCCCCGTCCGATTCGCTCATTGCCAGAAACGAAGCCACGCCGTAGGGCATCACATCCTGTAAAACGCGCTCGGGCAATTCAATTTTTTGCGACAGGGCAACAAGTGGCTTGAACCCCTCGTCAAAAAGGATATAGAACAAATCGCTGTAGACGGTGTTGAGTACCGAAAGCGCGCGCAGTTTTACGCGTTCCTCATCGGCAACGTTGCCTTGTGCATCACTGTACCCGAGCAGCAGGAGCGCTCGGTTTAACATTTCCTGACCGGTCATACCTCATCCCCCTGTTCTTCCGGCGCTACCGTAGCGCCGCGTTGCTTTAAGTTCAGCAAAAAATCCTTCTGTTCCCCTGCAGACAGATGGTTGTAAATTTCAAATTCTTTGGGGTACTGTTCCGCCAAATTCCTCAGAATTTCCTCGTCGGTAATTTCATCGTCTTCCAAGGGTGGCTCTTCCTGTTGCTGACGCAGGTTATTTCGCAATCCCGTCACGTCGGGAATCAATCCGCTGGGCACACGTTCCAAATACTGATCGACGGTAATCACACCGCTGCGCAGTAAATTGTCGAGCGTTTGAATGACCACGGCTTCACTCCACACCGTCGAAGCGCCTACGTCCACCTGGGCGTTGATGAGCAGTTTGCGATAACGTTCAGCGTTAAAGTCGATATACCAAAACCCGCTCTTATCGCGCACCTTCAAGGGGCGGCGGCCGTAGTGATTCATCCAGAAATCGGCCCAGATGCGCGCCAATTCTTCGATAAAACCAAAGAATCGGTTTTGATACAACTGCATCGGCGCCAAAGCCGCCTCGCGCAGCGCAATCAGTGCGGTGGCGTTATCGGGGCGCATATTTCCGAGTGCCGCATCGTTCGCGCCGTTATCCGAAAGGGTGTTGTTGAAAATGGTATCGATCGAACCGAAATATCCCGTTTGGAACTGCGGTGGCGTAACGTAACGCACCGCCCCCGAAACATCCTCGTTACTACCGTAAACCTTGATGATCTGACCGGGTTCGTTGGTGATATCCGACGTTACGGTATCCCCATTGACCACCATGATCGGCATATTGGAAACCATCGCCGACCAGATACCGGCCGTCAGCATTCGGTTAACCGCGATTTGGTTCGGGATATTATAAGTAATCTCGCTTTCGCCATAGGCACAAGAACGGCGGCGTTCCCACGAAAAGGCGGCCAACGGATAGCGCGTGACCCCCAAACACCACGGTTCGCGGACAACGGCATTTTCGGTCACCCGAACCGCCATAATCCGATAACTGCGGTCGTCCTTATCGTACTCTTTGTAGAGTTTGGTCAACACGTTGACCTTTCGGCTGTCGGTGGGTTCCTCTTGCCCGCGGTCCCCGGCGCCGATACGAAAACCGCTCAAAGACGAGGGTTCAATTTCCGCATCGTTTTGCCCGTTTCTTCTCGCCTCGCGGCGAACCTCGGCCAAATCGCACCGCTTGGCCATAATGATGTACGGTTGCGACTGAATTTCTTCATTGTTCGGGTCCCCGAAAACAACGTTTTCCACGTCCAATACTTCCAGGGCAATATCCCCCTCGATCGGAATGGTCTTTTCCTCATCGGCAAAAAGCCCCGTTTTCAAATCGGGGTCCCAATAGGTGTAGCAAAGCGCCGTGCCCGTAATATAGGCGTTGCGCAGTAACAACTCTTTTTTCAGTTCCAATTTCACGCGTTCGGCTGTTGTGTGAAAATAATCGGAAAGCGCCGTCATGATAACCGAAACCTCGGCCGGGCGGAGTTGATCTTGCGGCATTTTTCCCTGCTTGGCGGCGGCAAGAAGGATTTGTTTTTCATCGTTTAGCTTGTCGGTATCGGGAATGCCGTCGGCCGAATAGTTGACCGAAACGGGCGAAGAACCGATGACCGCCATTTTATATTCGCCAATGCGTTTAATGAGGTTTCGCCGCGCCAGGGGTTTCGAATTGCCGCAGTTGACCCCATACCATTGGTCGCCCACAAAAAAGCGCTCGTTCATACGGCTTTGTTCGTGAATGCCGCGCTCTCCGAGGCCGTCCTTAAAAGCCGTTCCGTCGGTATACTCGCGGAAAATCTCCTGCGGGGTTTGTTTGATTTTTTCCATGTATCTTCCTCCATAAAAATGAGGACACCTCGCGGTGTCCCCACTTTTTGAAATCGTGCTATAATCAGGAAACGGTAAGGGTGCAGATACCCGAATTCTTTACGGTCGACTTGCCTGCGGTAATCTTGGCAAAGACGTAGTAGGTACCCGCTTCGAGCGTCGGGTCAATGGTCCAGCTCGATTCGTTGGCACCCGGGATCAAGGTTGCACCGTTGCCTTCGGCGTCGTTACAGCGATACCACTGGTATTCCACCTCGCTGCCATCCGAAGCGGTAGCCTTTACCGACAGATTGCCCGAAATGGAACCGGCCGTTTTGGAAACGGCGGCGGTCACGTCGGTTGCAATGCTCACGCTCGGCGCAAAAGCGGCGCGGATATTTTCGATTTCGTTCTTCTTGACGAACACGTCGTAGTAAACGCGGTAATCGAACTTGTAAGCATCGGCGTCGAGGTTCTGCTCGGGCGTGAAAATACGCATGGTTTCGGTCTTCTTGACGAGATGACCTGCCGACTTGGGGCAAACGATCATATAAACGCCAACGGCATTTTCAGCCGCCTTGAAGCCGCCCGACTGGGAATTTTCACCCGGCAGAAAATCATAAGCCGACTTCATTCTCGAAGTAACGACCGGCAAAAGGGCCACGCCGTCAATCGATTGGACCTGCAGGTTCACTTCGCCCTGTTTGAAATCCGAAACGGTAATCATACGGGAAATTTCGGCCGAACGGGTAAAGGCCTCGTAGGCGTTGGTATCGATAAAGCAAACGAGTTCCTCATCGTAACCTACGCGGTCGCGAACGGCCGTTACGAGGGTCTTGAAATCCTGGTACGGGGTCTCTAAATTGCCCTGAATGTACTGACCGTAGTTCTTGGCGATACCGGCCATTTTGGAAAGAACGTAGGCGTCGCACTCGGGGACGACCTTGGTGCGAACGTATTCGCCCAAAATCTGACCGGCAAGATTGGCAATGCCGGTTTCGTCCATATCCTCGCGGTCGATCTGCAAGGAACGGGCGCGGTCTTTCTGCATGGTAAACGAGGTGTTTGCCACGGTAATGGCACCGCGCGAGAAACCGGTGTCGCGGTCGTAATCGGCAAGACCTACAAAGTCCACGTCGGGAATCAAAACGGTCTTAGCGCCAACGAATTTAGCGCGCATATTGTTATCGGCAAAAAAGCCGGTAACGGCCTTCTGCTCAAACAGTTTGTCGAGTTCGCCGGTGTATTTGGATGCGGTAATCAAAGAATTGATAGACATAATTTTTTCTCCTTTTTATTCATTACGAGCGCCACAGTCCGCGGACAAACGAACGCTCAACCGAGGATTCGTTTTCGCCGCGTGTAGACTGTGAACCGCCCGAAGCTTTGGCCGCGCTTTTTCGGTCGGCGGCGACCTGTTGCCGTTTTCGTTGTTGCGCGTGTTCGTGTTTCAACATCGCAACGAGTAGATTTTCGCCCGCAAAAGCCTGTTTCTTTACCGATTCGGGTAAACTTTGGAAGGTTTCGAATTCGGGAAACTCCCGTTGAAGTTCGGTAAACTCGCCCGCAATTCTGCGGTCATCGAGTTCTCTTTCTTGTCTTTCTCCTTCCTTTTCGGCTTTTTTGCGGTCGGCCTCTACTCTTTCATATTTTGCTTTTTGTTTCTGACGAAACAGTTGCATCAAATCTTCCAACGTTTCGTCGTTCAGTTTTTCGCCGAACTGCTCGGTCAATTCCCGTTTGTAGTCGTCCTCCTGCTGCAAAATCATTTTTTCGACCAGCGCCTCGGGCGTGGTCCCCTGCTGCGAAGCGAGATAGTCCAACTTTCGGTAAACGGGACGAACCTTCTGAAGGTCGCTTTGCATTCGGTCATAAAGCATTCCCTTTTGGGAAAACTCAACCGCCTGCTGCCGCGTGAGTTCGCGAGGTTCATGATTAAACCGAACGGTCAAAAAGGGTTCCTCTCTTCCCGTTTCGGTCGTCTCTTGCCCCTCGTTCACTTCCTCTGTGCGGTTCGGACTGCCCTCAACCGCCGAGGAATCCGCATCCTGTGGTGAGGAATCGTTTTCCGCCGACGAATCGATGGGTTGTGGGTTTTCCGGACCCTCCAAAGAGATGGTGCTCTCGGTTGTGGTCATGTTTTCTTCCATGGTTTTTACTCCTTTCCCTTGGTGTGGGATATTTATTCTTTGTCCCTGTTATTCGGGTCAAATTCCAAATTTGCGGTGCCGTCATACCGCATAAAATTGCGGTATTCCCAGTCTTTCAGGCCAAAAACGTTCTTTTCCTGTTTGGTCATAAACGTAGGTATACCTTTCGTTTCTTCGGTTCGTTTGAGGCGCGGTCGGTCCATCAAAAATCCCGACAAAAAGCCGAGGACCGCGCAACAAAGAACCAAAACAATCAGCAGTAAACTCTGCCAGAATGCGTCCATTAAATCCAACCTCCTTTAATTTCTTTGGTGGAAAGTCCGTTTTGAATTTCCCGAAGCGCCGACGAACTTTTTGGCCTTTTCGACAAGCGCTCGTCCTCGGGCCGAAAAAAACGGACGTCCTGCATTCCGTAGCGCAACGCATCCATTAAATGGTTGTTGGTATCGACGGGAACGCGGTGTCCGTTGACGGTGTGGTGTTCATCGTATACGTAACTTGAAAGTTCTGAAATGGTGTTGACACAAACCGGGTCGACAAAAATGCGGTACTGACGAATCAGGTCAATCCCGTGCAGAATACTGTCGCGCCCTTTTTCCGAGGGATAAATGCGGCAAATGCCCATTCTTCGCAAATCGTCGTTGGATTTCGGCTCGGCGCAATCGGCACGGATCCGCTCTTTGGCGTATCCCTTTTGGCGAATACGCGCGGCAATGTCACAGTTGAGCATTCCTGTTTGATAGAATTCATCGAAAATATAGATGATTTTATCCAGCGGATTGACCCGAAAAGCAATGAAAGCGGCGGGGTCGTTACTGTACCCGTAATCCAATCCGAAAAAGTTTTTCCATTTCCATTCTTCCGAAAAATCGGGTTTTCCCACCTGCCACCGCTCAAACACGCGCCCCTCGGCAATGCCCCAGTTCCCGAGCCCCGCCACCTGATATTTCTGCGGATTTTCGATTTTCATCCGCTCGAAAACGGCGCGGTCGGTTTCGTCCAACCATTCGTTGACAAAATAATTGGTCGAGTAGGTGGAAACGTTCTCGGACGCCTCGTCGAAAAAGCGTTTTTTCAACCAGTGTTCGCCACTCCACGGGTTAAAGGTGAGGGTTGCCTGCTTAAAAAGCGGCGGCGGCACCTCTCCGCGCGGCACCGAAAGGTCAAGTTTGTCGAAATCATCGCAGGATGGAATTTCAAACGCTTCTTCCACCCAGACCCAACACAAATACCCCTTAGAAACGGTGGTCGAAGCGAGTTTCAGCACGTCGTCAAACCCGCGAAAGAGAATTTTCTGCCCCGTAGGTTTGTAGGTCATTTCCATCGGACTTACGGTGTTGTTCCACAAATTGCTCACCCCGAGGCGCTCCTGCGCCCACTGCAACTGCGCAAAGGTTGAATCGCGGTGGGTGTTCATCACGCGGCGCACCACCAATAGATTACTGTCGGGGTACTTCATCAGTCGGTAGATGAAGTTGAGCGCCGTCGTCGTGCTTTTCTTGGAACCTTTGCCGCCTTTTAGAACGCGATAACGTTTGCGGTCGTTCCAAAATCGGTCGTACCCTTTGCCCACCGTTTGTTTGAGTGATATTTTCTGTTCAGCCATCTTCCCCTGTCTCCATATCATCCACGATTTCTACGCGCGCGGTCTCATCGGTTGTCGGCTCGGCCTTGTCACGCCAACGGTCGGGGCGGCGGTTCTTTAACCAAAAACTCTGCGCGCGCAGATCGGCCGGCACGTAAACTTCATCCACCCCTTCACGCAAAACGTCGGCCTCGGAAATCTTTTTACCTTCGGGACTGTATTGAATCTCGCGGCATTTATAAACCTTCTTGACCGCTACCGTGTACCCGAGCGCCTTTTGTTGCAACGCTTTCTCAACCTCTACGTCGGCCATCTCGCGCGTTTTCTCGAGCGCTTTAGAAAGTTCGGGATACCGTTTCTTCCAAACCTTTAGCGTATTGGGGCAGATTCCCATTCTCGCCGCAATCTGCGCCTGTGTCACTCCGTCGCGCGCCCAAGCCTCTAAAAGCAACAGTCTTTCGTGGCTCAACCACTCTTTGTACTTTGCATTGGCCATCCGACCTCCTCCTTTATAAATTCCCCGATACCCACCCGACAGCTTCTCCTATGCCGTCCGCCAAAAAGAATGGAGACCCGACCGCCCGTCGGATCTCCAAACAACTTTTGATGTTACCATTATAGCACGTCGTTTTCGAAAAATCGTCTCATCATTTTCTCACCTTTTTAGTAGTCGAGCATTCCGTATAAAGACTTGGTAAAATGATAAAGCGCCTTGTCGCGAATGCGGTAAACGGTCGCCTTTTCACAACCGATGATACCGCACAACAAATCCACCGCGCCCTTGCTTTTGGGCTCTATGTACAACGTGGAAAGCACCGTGCGCTCCTCCTCGTCAAGTACCGAAAGGCCGCGTTCTACCAGTGAGACCAAGCGTTTGGTAGCAAGGTAGGTGTGCTTTAAGCGTTCGCGCTCGGCAATATTGTCAATCAGGCGGTCCTCCATTTTCGAAGCGCCGCCTTTGACGGGCACGCGGTCGGCCGCAATGGCTTTCAGACCATCGGCCTTTTCTTTGAGCGCCTGAATGCGCTCGCGCAGATTATCCAGTGAATTTTTGTTGTCGCGGTAGTTCTCCAAATCGCTGATTGCTTCTTTCTTCCAGTTCATTTCAATTTCTCCTTCCTGTTTTGTTGTTGAATGATATTTTTGAAAAAACAGACCTTTGAGTGGGATTGTAATAATTCGGTCTGCACCGTCTTTAATCGTTCTTGCAGGTCGCGGTTCTGTCCCCAAAGTTTTCGGAGTAGTTCGCGGCTTTCAAACCATCGGTATGCGAAGAAAACCGCACTCCAAAAAAGCAGGACAATAAAAGTGACCAAAAGCGCTCTGTCCCAAAGCGTATACATATATAAAACCTCCTGTGTTGAAATTTGTCGAAAAAAGTATCTTTTTAAGATACATCATTTTCAAAAAAAATAGACATCACCTCTTCCTTCGACAAATTGTACCGATGTTTTATGGCGACAATTTCGGGTTGCGTAAAACTCGCATTTCGGCGGTTATGTATCTTTTCCGACAGTCTCTGTGTCGAAAGGCCAACCGCATTCGCGAGTTGCGCTTGATTATCGCGGTTTTTCTTCATCGCGTCTGTCAGCTTGTCCATATTCATATCATCACCTCGTTTGTATCCATTTAAGATACCGTTATCATACCACCCTTTCCAAGATTTGTCAAGCACTTTTGTATCTTTTTTTTAACTTTTTTGAAAATTTTCTTGACAAATTGATAAAAATACGATACAATCTACCTACAAGAGGTGTGTATATATGAACGTTGGAAGTTATATTAAAAAATTAAGAACCGAGGCCGGTTATTCTCAAGAACAGTTGGGGGCGCTCGTTGGAGTACAACGCGCCGCCGTTCAGAAATGGGAGTGCGGCAAGGTTCAAAACCTGAAACGCGAAACCATTAAAAAGTTGGCCGAAATTTTCGGTGTTTCCCCCATCAATTTTGTAGAGGACGATATTTCGGTCTACAATAATATTATTCCCCTCCCCGCAATGCAGCGCATTCCCCTGTTGGGCGATATTGCCTGCGGCGAGCCGATCTTGGCCGACGATAATATTGAAAGTTTTGTCGATATGCCCGACACCATTCACGCCGATCTGGCGTTACGTTGCAAGGGCGACAGTATGATCGACGCACATCTTTACGACGGCGACATTGTTTATATCCGCCAACAACCCACCGTTGAAAACGGACAGATTGCCGCCGTACTCATCGGCGAAGAGGCCACCCTCAAGCGTTTTTATCAGGAGGGCGACACCGTAACCCTAATGCCCTGCAATCCGCGTTGTGTGCCGTTGGTATACTCGGGCAACCAGATTGAGGACATTCACATCATCGGCATTGCCGTTGGGTTTACGAGTACGAGAATATAAAGAAAAGCGAGGACTCAAGGAGTTCTCGCTTCTTTTTTGTTTCGTATCAACCGTATTGCCCATAGAGTGCCAACCATCAAGAGAACCGAGAGCGGCAACACCACAAAGGCGTTGGGCAAGAACCCTGCGGCAAGGTAGGAAACCAGACTCACCGCCGCCGCCGTTAAAGCGTAGGGCAGTTGGGTGGAAACATGGACCACGTGGTCACACTGCGCCCCGGCCGAAGCCATAATGGTCGTATCCGAAATGGGCGAACAATGGTCCCCAAAGACCGCCCCCGCCAGGCAGGCCGAAATACAAACGACCGAAAGCATTTGACCGGCGGGAAAGATTTCGACCACAATGGGAATTAAAATACCAAAGGTTCCCCAGGAAGTGCCCGTTGCAAAGGAAATGAGCGCCGCAATTAAGAACACGGCGGCAGGGAAAAACTTCTGAAGCCCCGCGCCAAATCCCGCAATCAACCCTTCCATAAACACCCCGACCCCGAGTTCGGCGGTGGTGAATTTCAAGGTCCACGCGAGGATTAAAATCAACATCGGCGCCGTCATCAGGTTAAACCCTTTCGGAAGACAGGTCATCATTTCGCGGAAGGCGACACGCCGCCGAACGGTATAAAAAAGAACCGTGAAAACAATCGTAAAGGCCGAGCCGTAAATAAACCCGAGCGGCGGATTGCTGTTCGAAACGGCCGCCGCAAACGGCACACCGCCAAAGAAACCGCCCGTGTAGACCATGCCTGCAATACATCCAAGAATCAACACCACGATGGGCAGTAACATATCGAGAACCCCATCGTTTTCTTTTGGGGCCTCCCCGCCCTCGCGCTCGGTTTGACAAGCCGCGTCTTCTTCGCGCTTCATCGGGCCGTAATCCAAGCGAAAAACCACCAGACAAAGCATCATTACCAAGGTCAAAAGCGCGTAAAAATTAAACGGAATGGCATACAGAAAGGTCTTCATTCCGTTTTCGGTACCAAGGTAGCCGATCACGGCCGCCGCCCACGAGGAAACGGGCGCGATAATACAAATGGGTGCCGCCGTGGCATCAATTAAATAGGAAAGTTTCGCGCGCGAAACGCGGTTTTTATCGCAAACGGGACGCATCACGCTGCCCGTTGTCATACAACTGAACCCGTCATCAATAAAGAAGAAAACGCCTAAAAGCACCGTCATCAACTGTAATCCTTGGCGGCTTTTAATGCGTTTACCCATAAAGCGGCCAAACGCCTCGGCCCCGCCCGAGAGTTGCACCAACACCACCACGGCACCCAGAAGCACCACAAAAAACAGAATGCTGTCCTTTTCGGTATCGGAAAGCGTTGCTAAAATACCGTCGTTGAAAACGTGGGTCACGGTTTTGGCGATTGAAAAATTCGAAACCAACAATCCGCCCACCGTAATGCCGATAAACAACGAGGAATAAACCTCGTGGGTCAAAAGTGCCAACACAATCGAAACCACGGGCGGCAACAGACTCCAGGCCGTACCGTAAAAGGGGTTCTCCCCTTTCCCTGCGCGCCAAAGTATGGCCGCAAGAAGGGTGCCCAATAGCATTACGAACACGAGTATTTTCCCGTAAAAAAACGCCGTTTTCCTCACAAAACCGCCCCTTTTTTCAAAAGTTCAACAGTATTGTACCATATTTTTCTTTTGGAATCTACCTTTTTTGCGCGCAAAGAATCAAACACCAAAAAAATTTTTCAAAACCCCTTGACAAATGGAAAAATGGCGCGTATAATACATTACATATTTGAATATCACAAAAAACGACGTTGACGAAGACGGTCGAGATGTTTCGTTTTCAGAGAGTTGGCGGTTGCTGTGAGCCAATAACAACGCATTTCAAGGACCTATCACTTCCGAGTCGGAGGACCGAAAGGGTTTTCCCGAGTAGACTCCTTCCGTATTGCTGCGTAAAAGCAAAGAGCTTGTTAGAGCACACAAAGTGGCAAAACATCACGTTTTGCAATTTGAGTGGTACCGCGGGTTTTAGAACTCGTCTCAAAGCAATTTGAGACGGGTTTTTTGTTTTATTCAAATCTTGCAGGCGGTTTAAGGACCGCAGAAAGAAAGGAGTAAAAACAATGGATTACAACTTGAAAGAGGTCGCAGGCAGAATCAAGGACCTGCGCGAAGCAAAGGGCTATTCCCCCGAACAACTCGCCAAATTGACCGGTGTTTCGGTGGAAGACTACAAGGTCTTGGAACAAGGCGAGACCGATTTTAGCTTTACCTTTATTTACAAGTGTGCCAAGGCCTGCGGCGTTGAGGTCGTCGACCTGTTGGAAGGCACCAGCACCACGCTCACTTCGTTTGCGATTACCCGCAAAGGCGAAGGCCTTAAGATTATCAAGAAAAAAGGCGTTGTTTACAACAACCTCGCCCCCAAGTTTAAGGATAAATTGGCCGAACCCTTCCTCGTAAAGTTCCCCTATCTCGCCGAGGAACAAAATGCGCCGCTGAAACTCAACTCCCACAACGGTCAGGAGTTTGACGTCATTGTCAAGGGTTCCTTGAAAGTTCAGGTCGGCAACCACGTCGACGTTCTTCACGAGGGCGACTCGATTTTCTATAACAGTTTAATCCCCCACGGTATGATTGCCGTGAGCGAGGGCGGTTGCGAGTTCCACGCCGTGGTTCTCAACCCGCAGGACGGTCAGGTCAGCGAAGAATACCCCGAGGCACCGTTTATTGCCGCCAAGGCCGCCGTGGTCGAAAACGCCCCCAAAACGGTTGCCGATAACTTTGTAACGTCTTCTTACGACGAACAGGGCGTCTTCAACGGCATCACCTTCAAAAACGACGACAAGTTCAACTTCGCGTTCGACTGTGTCGACGAAATCGCCAAGAAAGACCCCGATAAACTTGCCATGATGTGGGTGGCCAACGACAAGACCGACCGCCGCTTCACCTTCTCGGATATGAAGAAATATTCGGCCAAAACGGCCAACTATTTCGAATCGTTGGGCATCAAAAAGGGCGATACGGTTATGCTCGTGCTCAAACGGCATTACCAGTTCTGGTTCTGTATGTTGGCGCTGCATAAGATCGGCGCAATCGCCATTCCCGCGACCAATCAGTTGGTCGAACACGACTTTACCTACCGCTACAAGGCGGCCAAGGTCAAGGCCGTTGTCTGCACCGCCGATGGTGACGTTGCTACCGAAGCCGAAAAGGCGGCCGCCGAGTTCCCCGAAATGATTAAAATAATGGTCGGCGGCAACCGCGAGGGTTGGTATGATTTCAACGTCGAGATGGAGCGTTTCAGCACCCACTATTTCCGCACCGAAAACTCCCCCTGCGGCAACGACCCGATGTTGATGCTCTTTACTTCGGGCACCACGGGTTATCCGCGCATTGCCACCCATTCCTACAAATATGCACTCGGCCACTACCCCACCGCACGGCATTGGCACAACGTTAACCCCGACGGACTGCACTTCACCATTTCGGACACCGGCTGGGGCAAGGCTTTGTGGGGCAAACTCTACGGACAGTGGCTGTGTGAAGCGGGCGTCTTTACCTACGACTTCGACCGCTTCCGTTCCGAAGATATTCTCCCCCTCTTTGCGAAATATCATATCACGACCTTCTGCGCACCGCCGACGATGTACCGCTTCTTCATCAAGGAAGACCTTTCGAAATACGATCTTTCTTCAATCGAATATGCTACCACCGCGGGCGAAGCGCTCAACCCCGAAGTCTTTAATCAGTTCAAAAAGGCTACGGGTCTGACCATTATGGAAGGCTTCGGCCAGACCGAAACCACCCTTTCGATCGCCAACTTTGTCGGCTCTACCCCCAAAATCGGCTCGATGGGTAAACCCAGTCCGCTCTACGATGTTGTCATCCTCGATCCCGACGGAAACGAGTGTAAAACGGGTGATACGGGTGAGATCTGTATCCGCACCAAAGAAAACGTTCCTTGCGGCCTGTTCATCGGCTACTATCTCGACGAAGAAAAGACCAACGACGTCTGGCACGACGGCTACTACCACACGGGCGACCAGGCCACCATGGACGAAGACGGCTACCTGTGGTACGTTGGCCGTATCGACGACGTGATCAAGTCTTCGGGCTACCGTATCGGGCCGTTTGAGATTGAAAGCGTTATCATGGAACTGCCCTATGTCCTCGAATGCGCCATCACCGCCGTTCCCGACGAGGTACGCGGTCAGATTGTCAAGGCAACCATCGTCCTGACCAAGGGCACCGTTGGCACCGACGCGCTCAAAAAAGAGGTTCAGGAATACGTTAAGACCCATACCGCCCCCTACAAATACCCGAGAATCGTGGAATTTGTGGAAGAACTGCCCAAGACCATCAGCGGCAAGGTCCGCCGCGTAGAAATCCGCAACAAGGATTTGGAAAAAGCCAAGAATTAAGACAAAAAGGAGTTGCTTTTCGCAACTCCTTTTTTGTTCGATATCATAAACCTTTCGTAGCCAACGGCCTGTGTGCCGTTCCGTATAAAAAACGGACGCACACACAGGTGCGCCCCTACGATAGAATCATGCGGTTTATTCGTAGGGAAGGATATTATCCTCCCGTTTTGTTTTATTGCACATTTTCTTCATTTTCGATCAGCACAGAGAGACGCAGGAACGATTCTGTCGTTTCTTTTTATATCGGACGAGGAGACAAGAGAGCCGTCCTCTTGTCCCCATATGGCTTTTATATAAAATTTCTATTATATGATTATCAATGCGTAATATTAACTTGATTTTAAGTCTAAACTACTTAAAATCGTCTATTGTATGTTTATTCAAATAAGATATAAACTTGCCCAAAATAACGTTAAAAATCAAAATACACAAAAAACTACACACATACATATATAAAATTTTTTGTTTAAAAGTGATAGCCAAAACAATAAAAGCAAGCAATATAATTATAATAATAGAATAACTCACTACTGTTACCCATTTGTTCAAATTGTGGCATTCGGCTTTTTTAACTGCTATTGTCAATCTAACGATTATTAAAGCAATAATTAAAAATATTTGAATAATCAACCAATAAAAAACATCCATATCATACACCTCTAAAATCTTATATAGCCATCACGTCTGCCATCTAAACCGTCAAGACCCAGAGCAATTGCACCGCCCAATCTACCCATCATAAAGCACTCGCAAACATAACTTGCTATGCTCAGTGCAGACGGAATTGCAAAACCACCGCAAAAAGGGAACAACGTCATTCGTCAAGATAATACACATGATCGCCATTCATTTCGGTGGCATAATATATATTCTGATTCTGCCAACCGGTATCATAATTCATCATAGACTCCCCCTGAAACTCTAACGGCAGATATTCTTCGGGCAATAATTCTGCACCTTCATACAGTTTTAGGTAAATATAAATAATGCACTTGTTTTCATCATCCGCCAGCGCATACTCAAAGGACATATTGGTGTTGTATATCGTAATATAGGCGGGATAATTAAAAAGTTTCTCGGTATACTCGACTGTGTTTTCTACTGCATTGTTCGGCATTTCAACTACACATCGGATATTCGCTAAACGTTCTTTCTCGGCTTGATAAGCCGAGTCGGAGTATGTTTCTTTTAGATAAATCATATAAGAATTATCCGTCAAGCCTTCTTGGCAAACATACCGGTATTGCGCATTTTCCGGATTCTCAATTGACTCCGGAAAAATAAACAGTCCACTTCTAATGTCCATTCCTTCGTTTTCGATATGTCCGTCTATATCCAAATATTCGTTAATATCCGTAGTCTGATAAGTTGCAGCACTCCTGCAACTTATTATTCCTGCACACAATCCAAATAACACCAAAACCACAAGTGCTCGTTTCAGAACATCATAAGTTTTTTCCATTTTTAGTCCACTCTCTTTGATTGAATTCGTGGGTTTGTTGATTTTAACCATTTGAAAAATTTCACACTTATCCAGCCAGACGCAGGGACGGTTCTGTCGTCTCTTTTTTTATCGGACGAGGAGACAAGAGAACCATCCCCATGTCTGCAAATTCCTTTATTTCTTTCCCTTTGCAATTTTACGAAACAATCGTAAATCTACAAATACCAGCAAACCACCTATTATACCCATAATAAGAGATTGTAGGAATATATTTTCAATATATTGAGAGAGGAGGTTTCTCAATATACCGAAATACAGAAAAAAGTAGATAAAAGCAGTTAAAACAATAATAAATATCTTTTTAAGCATATGTCCTCACTTTTCTTTCACCTTATAGATGAATTTTATACAATTATTTGTTTTCATTATCCTCTTTATTAAAAAATAGCTTTTCAATAGCCTGTAGCACCAGTTCAACAATAAATACTATTATTAAACCTGTAATAAGTTTTAAGTTTTGGAAAAAAAGACTGAGAATAAAAAAGGTTAATATAATTACAACAGCATGAACCAATCTATACTTTTTATTTTTAGCCATAATTTAATCCACCTACTTGATTTAAGTGTGAAAAATGTAAAGTGACACCTTACAAATATGATATCTAAAGCCCTATGATATTACAACGGTATCACACTGGCAACAATCAGTGCTATGCAACCTATGACTAATAGAATCATACCTACATTTATATAAACCGTCTTAACAAAACTTCCTTTGGGTAATTCTAACTCTGCCGGCGCAAAGGACACTCTGCGCTTATTGATACATAGCAAGACAAGACCTGTAACGGCAAGTCCAATCAGTGCCAACACATAGACAACAAATCCTATAAGCCACGGCATTATCGGTTCCAAAGCCGCCAAATCCAAGGTTTCCATCGTGTCCAGAACAGCAATTTTCTTTAAGAACAACGGTCCTATCACACTTCCCAAGAGATTAATCAGCATATGAAGACCAATGCTATAACGAAGCTTTCCGGTTTTCAGATACACATAGCCAAAGACCAAGCCCAATGCAAATGCATAGAAAAACTGAGACAGGTTTCCGTGGAACAATCCAAACATCAAAGCAGAGGTAACGACAGCCAGTTTTTCTCCATAGATGTGCATACGGTCAATTAGCTGCTTGCGGAAAATATACTCCTCAATTACAGGTGCCAGAATTACCATAAACAGCACTTTAGGAAGGAGTGTGTTATCCGTGGCGTAACTCAAGATCGGGTTTCCTGCGGACACTCCAAGCAGCAGTTGTAGCATAGCAGTAATGATTGTGCCGAGTATATTACCGGCATACATCATAAAAAAACAGATGATAGCTGTAACAACGTATCTGCTCGGTTTCAAATCATGCTTTTCCAGAGGTTTTGCAGGAACTTTACGCAGAAGCAACAGCCCAATGGGAACCGCTATCAAATAAATCGGCGCAAAGGTGATAAGCCACATTCCCCAGGAATGCTCCATCACTTGCGGACATACAGAATCGACCACATACATCAGAAGGATCTGAGCAGCAGAACCTATGCCAAGAATTGCAAATATACCGATACCAAGCTTTGAAAAATGTTTTTTAGCTTCTTTCAGATTTCCTTTAAAGGGTATTTCCGGTACATATTTCTTGCCGTCCTTCGGTTCCAGAAACAGCGGTGACAGGAAGAAGAACACCAAGCCAAGCAGAACATTGATGATTGTGCATCCAATGGCTGCTAATACCGGCTGGTCAAAAGTCAGACCTATCGACATGATAGCAACATCCGGCAGCAGACCAAAGTAAATAAACATTATCTGAACCATCTGCTTCACCATTTTGCCTGCAGATACCGGAACAGAAAATCCGATAAACGCCCCGACCGTTGTTGCGAAGAAATCAACCGAAACAATCAGTGGGAGCCATGCCAGAGCAATCAACATATTCTCGCCTAACAAAAGTGCCGCAACGATCATCGTAGGCAACAAATCCAGGAAACAATTTGCTGTACCGCCCATCAACGACCAAAACAGCTTACCCCAGGTGCTTTCAGGAATCAGCAAGAAATGATCCATCTCCGTATCCTGTTCCAGAGGATTGCCCATAGCACGGAAGAAGGTAAGAACACCCAATGTCAAAATGACAGGAATCAAGCCCTCGGTCTGGACGACAAAGCGACATAGAACAGCAACGCCAACTGCTGCGACCAGATATGTTTCCGAGGTCTTTGTAAAAATACCAAAGTGGGCAAAACGGAAACGGTTGTACATGGCTTTATGGAAAAATACGTTTGCACCGGAACCGTGTCGCATACCATCCCGCCGCAGATTGTCGCTGCGGTCTTTCTTGCGTTTGACAATGGCAACACCACCCTTTTGCGACTGTGCGGCAGCAAGCAGCTCCGCCGTTTCCTCGGACTTCGCCATAGCGTCCTCATAAAAGTCCGCCTTAATGTGCCAAATGATATAGGTGAGCAGGCCACCGCCAACTACG
>JAZQBA010000012.1:0-3664 GCA_045545515.1 Acutalibacteraceae bacterium | reverse complement strand
TGCCAACTCGTCGAAATCGCTGTTAGTGTCCTGCAACCGCAGCCGACGGCATCGGCTAACGATAACAAAAAAAGTTAAGATGGAAAGCAATTTGCAAGCGATCCCGTCCGAGAAAGATTTCAATCTTTCGAAGGTAAAGTTGTTGCCGACGGGGGGCATCAAGGTTAATTATCAGATCACGCAAGTTATCAAGGGCGAGGCTTCGGTCATAGACAGGGATGAGACCTGCGACCGTGACGTCCATCCCGATTTGCTGGGATTGTTCGAGGACTTGCGGAGCATTGTCGCGAGAGTATTCAACGTTACGGCCTTCCTGTCTTTTCTGGAGTCGCCGGAAATGAAGTTGCCGGACGGGAAAAAGGCTTTGGCCAGAGAGTTCGCTGACGGGCTGTTTGAGAAAATTGACGTGCGTGGCGTGTCGTGGTCTGGTTCTGACGAGAATGTCGGGGTAGTGGTCACGGCAGTTATGGAAACGCCGAACGGGCTAAAGTCAGTCGTCAATACGCCAAGGATCAAACTCGCCCAAATCTCCTTCGGGTTCGAAGAGGAACTTGAGGCGATAACGGCAGCTATCAAGGGCGAGATATACGCCTATTTGTTCCGTGGGAAACAGGCGCAATTATCCCTGTTCGGCGAGACGGTGGAGCCGGAAAATGAGTTGGACGGCCAAGAGTAACGAGCGATGAATCCTGTTGCGATTGACACACGGGCGGAGTATGACTATTGCGTGGCGAGGGGTTACGAGCCTTTGATTGACCGCCGTTTCAAGATGGATATTCGGCTTCGTGTGTCAGTCCAGCGGGAATTGTTCGGGGACGGCCATTCCCCGGCGGAGAACGAGAAATTTTACCGTTGGTGCTGGGATCATTACCCGCACATTTGTTCGGAGACTATGCGGCCATTACGGGGCTATTCGGCGGTGTTCGTGTCGCATATCCTAACGAGGGGAGCGCATCCACAAATGGCGCATGATCCGCGAAACGTGAATATACTCTCGTTCGAGGCGCATAACAGGTGGGAGAATGGCGACCGGGTGAACATGAGGATTTATCGTTCGAATATGCTATTAATCGAACAATTAAAAAGCGAATATGGTTCCGAAAAAATTTGAGGGTGCGAATGTTATTTACGGGGCGAACCAGCCCGAATATATCCCGCTTCCAGCTGAGAAGAGAGGGAAGGAGCGCACGGGTGAGGTGTTGACTTGCTGGAGGCTTACGGACGAGGAAAAGGCGCTAATACAAATGACGGGTGAGATATGGCTTTCGACATTGACATTCGGCCAGCCTTTGCAGCCTGTTTTGTTATCGGCCACAAGGCCGGAAATTTACGACCCGGAATGAAAGTTTTAGAATTGTTTAGCGGTCGAGAGTGCGTAAGTAATGCTTTCCGAAAAAGAGGGCATGAATGTTTCACGGTAGATTGGGATAGGAGATTCGGGTCAAGTCTGCATATCGATATTATGGATTTGACGGCGGAAATGATTTTGGAGAATTTCGGCAAGCCGGACGTTATTTGGGCTGGTTTTGATTGCACCACGTTTTCGGTCGCCGCAATAGGTAAACATAGGCGAAAGAATCCTGTCACGGGAGTTTTGGAGCCGAAAACGGAAAAGGCGAAGCAAGCCGATAATCTCAATCGCCATTCGTTGCGAATAATACAACAATTAGCGCCGCATTTTTTCTTTATCGAAAACCCGATGGGGGGACTGCGGAAAATGGATTATATGCGAGGAATACCACGGTATTTAATAACATATTGCCAATATGGATTCCCGTATCGCAAAGCGACGGATATTTGGACAAATCACCCATGCCCGGACTTTTTGCCGCCGTGCAAGAATGGGGATTCGTGCCACGAACGAGCGCCGAGGGGATCGAGAACGGGCTTGCAGGGGATAAAAGGGAAGGAATTAAGGTCGATTTATCCGGCCAAATTATGCGAGCATATAGTCGAGATATGTGAAAGGGATTTTGATTTAGAGGCCAAGTCGGTAATATGGCATATATGAAAGATTATACGGAGACGATTAGACGCTCGGTAAAGAGGGATTTCGCAAAGGCCAATTTCAAGAGGCTCGGACAATCCCCGAAAGCCCCACGTCATAAGCATGTCCGAAGGGTTGTCAGCATGACTGATTCGAGCGGTTACGCCAAGTTCAGACGGCTCGTTGTCGGGAGATTGGTTCGGATTCTGGCGAGGTGGGACGGTGGGGGCTGGCTTGTTCAGTTTGTGAAAGATCGTGACCGCAGGGCGCTCAACCGGGCCGCCGGATGGTCAAACGAAAAGGAAGTTTATTTGCTCGATGGCGTAAAATTTGACGAATGAAAGAATATGTTTTGGACAGGACGTTAACAAAAGCGCCTTGTATTTACAAGAAAGTTGGTAATATATATTACCCGGTTGTCTATTTGAGAAGGGCGAAAAACGCCATGAATGAGGATTACGAGGAAGTTGTTAACTTAATAGCTAATAGAAAGAAATGAACAAAGTTTTTTTGAAAGGGAACGTCGGGCAAGACCCAAGGATCACGACGTTCAAGGATGGCGGCAAGGTGGCGCAATTCACGTTGGCCACGACCGAGAGAGGATTCAAGACCAAGGACGGAAAGGACATCCCGGATCAGACTGAATGGCACAATATCGTCGTCAAGCGTACGGGGCTTGCCGGGGTTTGCGAACAGTATGTCAAGAAAGGCTCGCCGCTTCTGATAGAGGGCAAAATCCAGACGAGAAGTTATCAAGATAACGCCGGGCAGACCCGGTACGTCACCGAGATAATCGTCGAGGAAATGGAATTGCTCGGACAAAAGAGAGAGCAAGCGCCAGCCCCGACCCCGGATTATACCCCGGTGGGAGGTTACGAGCCGATGTCTGGCGATATGCCTGTTTAGTATGCAGATCGAGAAAAAGGATTATAACCCGGACGAGCATGAGATCGTGAAGGCGCTGACGGTTAAGCAGCCGTTCGCGGACTTGCTGACGGTGGCCGTCCGGGTTGATGATTGGGGCATATACCATGCCGCCAAGGAAATAGAGGTGCGCAGCCGCAAAACCAATTATCGGGGCGATATTCTCATTTGCTCGTCAGCCGAGCCGGAGATACCGGGAAGGATGAGCGGCGTTACCTGTGGCTTTGTTGAGTTGTACGACGTGAAGCCTGTCGAGGAATTTACCCCGGAGGATTGGGAGGCGACCTGCATCCCGGAAGCTTCCAGACCGAAGACGGGTTACGGGTGGCTTGTTAGGCATCCCCGCCGGGTCGTGGAAATGCCGATAAAAGGCCAACTCGGAGTGTATAATTTGATAGTCCCGAAAGGCGATATTACTGTCTATCCGCAGGAAATGGCGCTTGGCTCGGATGGGTGGGAAATGATAAAAAAACGAATAAGATGAAAGCGATAGTTATGGCCGAGGAATATTGGGCGAACAGTCAGTTCTCGATAGCCCGATATTATGGCAAAATCCAAATAGACGGTTTCGACTATGTTATTGTGGACAAACGAGGCCACGATATTTTCGAGTGTTCGATGGAGGCGGAAAAGGCCGGGAGGGAAAAAGCTATCGAGCCGGGAGAGCCCGCCGACCTTTGCAGGGTTGATTTTGTCCCGATTTATAGAAAATTAGGCCGAGATAAATTCCTTGAGTTTTTGAAAGAGAATTCG
>JAZQBA010000011.1:0-137365 GCA_045545515.1 Acutalibacteraceae bacterium | reverse complement strand
GTCTAATTTATGTGTAGTAATATCGCAATGATCTTTAGCATAGGCATAAGCGATTTTTTCGGCCTCGTCCAAACTAATGCTTTGGGCCGTTTTCTGCGTTTTCAAAGAATTCATAACCGCACTAATTAATTTGCCCGATTTTAGATGATAGATAAATTGATCCCCGGCCTCGTTTTGATAGGTGATCATTTCGTTCTGTGCAAAGTTGCGGTTTCCTTTGATGGCCGAATAGGTGAGGTTATGCGTTTTCGCGCCGACCTTTTCGGTCTTTTTATGACGGAAATCAACCTTTGTATCCGAAACCGCCTGAATCTCGGCCTTTAACGCCTTATCCTCCGCGGTTAAGTCATCCACAGGCGGTACAACCTTATCGGGCACAAGAACATCCTCCTCTTTTGAAATCTTTTCAGCGTCGAGGTTTGTTTGATCCTTTTGGGTGTTGATTACATCCTTGCTCTCTGTCTCATCAACAATTTCTTTTTCTTGCACCAAGCCATTTCCAACATATTCTACCACCGTATCCGTAATTGCCCATGCCGAAAAACCGCATACTACTGCAATTACCGGGACAAGAATACCGATCATTACTTTTTTGTTTTTCAAAATCTGTTTAATCTTTTTCATTGCGTTGTTCATAGATATGCCTCCTATTCATCGATACCGTATTTAATGCTTTACTACCTGATTAGCATCTCCCGCAATATATACACTACCCAAACCATAAACATTATTTTCCAAATAATCATCTATGTTATTGTTATCATCATCTATACCAATTGATGCGTTAATAACCGCCTGGTGGGCCATATTTGCAGCTTGGGCAACTGTATATCCATTACCTAAATTTTTGGTAAATTCACTTGTCCAAAGTTTATTTCCCAAATCTGGAATTACATTTACTGTATTTTCATAATAAAAGAACTTGGTTTCCTCTGCAAATCCTACCACTGTCCATACACCTTTGCTGTGAAGTGTGTTCACAAAATTATTGGGGTTATTTTCTCTGCCGGAACCTGTCAAACACGCATCAAGCAACACACATCTGGTGGTATTAAAATAACCATCGGGCAACGTTAAAAGATCAGACGTTGTAAGACGATCTCTCTGTACATTTACAGGATCATTAGCATAAATACTCCATTCAATTTCCGTCACGTTACCATGAGTGGAAACGACACAGTAAGAAGAGTTACGGATTGAATTTACCAACCCTAATTCATCCGTTCCACCCCACGTATTAACCATTGGTGTTCCGATATTATAGGCATTTTGTATTGCTGTCGGTGTCATCCAAACTGAAAAGTCAAAACCTTTTATATCCGTATACCCTATTAAAGTTATATCTTTTCTATTATCATGATACCTATCATAGAAGCACGGATGATAACCCGTTCCATCGTAATAATACGCCGTTACTCTTAAAATTTCTTCGGGCAGGCTACTCCACGGAATCGCATACGAATATCCGTGATAGCCGTTTCCGTATCCCGAAGACTCCAAATCAGAGCGGTATTGATTCGCTACAATATCGTACATTGCTACCTGTGTGCCATTGGTTCTGTAAACGTAAACGTGAACGGATATGGGTGAATTTGGCGAATCGGGTCTCCAAGCCCAACCGACTATTCCGTGTTGTTTATCAAGATAATCAAGGCTGCCTTCCATTCCCCTTATCTCAAAAGTTTTTGGGGAACCGCTCAATTGCGGATTGTTTCCGTTTGCGCCAATTCCGTGAGCATATACTTGATAGGTTCCTGTCGGATAATTGCGCCAATTTATTGTATACCCAAAAGTATGATACCCGTTACCGATTCCTGCAGCAGCCAAATCGGAGCGGTAACTGTTTGCCGGCACCGAAATGACCCACTGTTGACCAATTGTCGTATTGTGTAAAACAATATGTACGTCTATGGGTGTATTGGGAAGGTCGCTACGCCAAGCCCAACCAGCGATGGTTGTATCGGATACTACATCCAAACAACCGGACGGTGTCGCATAAGTCACACCCTCTTGTTCCAAATACCAAATTTGATTGGAAGAACCGGTATAAGTGGATATATACACATTACCTGCGGAAGTCGCGCTTGTGCCCGACGAGGATCCATTTGAGGTACCGTTTGCAGTAAGTGCTAAAGATGTGTTGGCGGAAGGACAAATTTTATACTTATCATTTCCCAGCGAAATAAGTTCCCAATTCTGAGCGGTCGGGTCCGTTGGGCCGCAAATCTGCACATTCTGTCCCGATGCCAAAGCCGCATTATCGCGTTTGATATCCAACACACGGAATGTACCATTCTGACTGCACATACAATAAAACTTATATGCGTTTTCGGAAGACGAATATACAATCTTGAATTTTTGCTCTGCACTGCCGTCTCCTGTCCACATATACACGTTCGTTCCTGTAGCATCTATTCCATTATGAACGTTTACGTACTTTCCACTGATTGCATTTTTTATTTTATAAACTGCTCCACTTGTTATAGCGGAATTTACAGCTCTTGTCTCTACACCATCAGCACTTTCCTCGACAATTAAGCTTTGGTCTTCAACAACAAGCTCTTGAGAAGCAGAAAATCCATCTCTTGACATTTGCGTATCTGTGTTTGCAAACGTCTTGACTGCACCGATTGATGAAAACAAAAGAATAATCATCAACAAAACCGCTATTGGACGTGATGAAATCTTTTTCATATAAACATCCTCCGTTCTAAAAATTACTCTTAAAACAATGTTAACTATAGTTTCAAAACAGTGACGTCATCTGCTCCAATCTCATAATAGCATAATATTGGTAATCTGTAAAGCATTTTTGTTGAAATGTAATAGATTCGTAATATCTATGTTGCGTTTCTTGAGCAATAACAACAAATTTAGACAAGAAAATATAAGACACGACATTTTTAATTTACAAAAAAAGCCACCCGTTTGGGCGGCTTTTTCCTTTTGTTTTATTTAGTACACACATTATTCCCGGGATTTCCCCGATTTCAACCCTGAAGGGTTGAACGAAAAATGTGAGCACTAAACCCGAAAATTAAATCAACTCGATAATTGCCATCTCAGCAGCATCACCGCGACGCGGACCGGTCTTGGTGATTCGGCAGTAACCGCCGTTGACATCGGCATACTTGGGAGCGATCTCATCAAAAAGTTTCTTGACAACATCCTCTTTGGTGATAAAAGCCAATGCCTGACGCTTGCTGTTCAGGTTGTTATCCTTAGCGAGTGTAATATATTTCTCGGTCATTGCGCGAACTTCCTTAGCACGGGTAACGGTGGTCTCGATCTTGCCGTTTTCCAACAAGAAGGTTACCATCGCACGCAGCATTGCCTTTCTGTGGTCGCTGGTTCTTCCGAGTTTACGGGTACCTGGCATGTATATTCACTCCTTACTGAACGCAGGGAAAAGTTTCCCTGCCGAAAAAATTATTCGTCTTCCTTCTTGAGGCCAAAGCCAAAGGAATTGAGTTTTGCGATAACCTCTTCCAAAGATTTACGACCCAGGTTACGAACCTTCATCATATCTTCTTCGGTCTTGTTAATGAGGTCTTCGACCGTGTTGATACCTGCCCGTTTGAGACAGTTGAAACTACGAACCGAAAGATCCAATTCATCGATGGTCAGATCCAATACCTTTTCTTTGGCATTGTCGTTCTTCTCGGCCATAATGCTTTCACTTTCGCTGACACCCTCGGTCAAGTCAAGGAACAGTTCGAAATGCTCGATCAAGATCTTGGCAGACAAGGAAACAGCTTCGTTTGCGGACATCGAACCGTCGGTCCAGACCTCCAACGTCAGCTTGCCCTTATCGGTAACGTTGCCGACACGGGTGTTGTCAACCGTGAAGTTGGCTTTGAGCACCGGCGTATAGATCGAGTCGATCGCGATTTCGCCGATAACCGTCTGTGCCGGTTTGTTCTGATCGGCAGGAACGTAGCCGCGGCCACGGTCCAAGGTCATTTCCATATTCAGTCTTGCACCTTCATCCAGCGTTGCAATGTGCATCTCGGGATTCAGAATCTCAACTTCGGAATCAGCCTTGATCATACCGGCCGTTACCACACACGGACCCTCTGCATCGATGTAGATCTTCTTTGCAGTATCCGAATGCATTTTGGCAATCAATCCCTTTAAGTTCAGGATGATTTCGGTAACGTCTTCCTTAACGCCCTCAACGGTGGAAAACTCGTGTACCACGCCGTCAATCTTGACACCTGTAATTGCAACACCCGGCAGAATGGAGAGCAATACTCTTCTCATGCTGTTGCCCAAGGTGATAGCATAACCGCGCTCGAGCGGTTCCATAACGAACTTTCCGTATTTTCCGTCAGCCGTCAGTTCAAGAGTTTCAATTCTGGGCTTTTCAATTTCGATCATTTAAAAGCTCCATTTCTCCGCACGAAAGAGTTTACGGTTTTGTATTTCAGTGCGGCAAATACAAACCGGAAAAATCTCATTATCTCGAATAGAATTCGACGATGAGCTGCTCCTCAACGGGGGCTTCGATCTGATCGCGGGTCGGCAGGTTCAAAACCTTTACCGAAAGTTTCTCGCGGTCAACATCCATCCAGGCGGGAACGGGTTTTGCGCTGTTGGCTTCTACCACTGCCTTGATCTTTTCGCTGCCGCGGCTCTTTTCGCAAATCGAAACAACCTCGCCGGCCTTCAAAAGATAAGAAGCGATGTCTACGCGCTTACCGTTTACTTCAAAGTGACCGTGGCCAACCAACTGTCTGGCTTCGGCTCTCGAAGAAGCATAACCTGCTCTGTAAACAACGTTGTCGAGACGGCTTTCCAAGATCTGCAACAGGTTGTCACCCGTAACGCCTTGTTTTCTCTCGGCAATCTCAAAATAATGATGGAACTGATTTTCCTGAACGCCGTAGAAACGTCTTGCGGTCTGCTTTGCGCGCAACTGCAAGCCATATTCACTCGACTTCTTTCTACCCTGTCCGTGCTGGCCGGGAGCATAGCCACGGATACCAACAGAACACTTGTCAGAATAGCAACGTTCGCCCTTCAGGAACAGCTTCTGTCCCTCGCGGCGGCACTGTCTGCAAACTGCACCGGTATATCTTGCCATCTGTTACACCTCCAAATTTATTGCTGTTAAAACACAGTTTTGGTTGATAGAATTATACACGTCTTCTCTTGGGAGGACGGCAGCCGTTGTGCGGAATCGGGGTTACGTCTTTGATCATGCTAACCTCGAGACCTGCCGACTGTAAAGCACGAATCGCAGCTTCACGTCCGGCACCAGGGCCCTTTACATATACCTCGACCGATTTCAGACCGTGCTCCATAGCAGCCTTGGCTGCAGTTTCTGCTGCATTCTGAGCAGCAAACGGAGTGGACTTTCTGGAACCGCGGAAACCTAACTCACCGGCAGAAGCCCAGGAAAGAGCATTACCCTGCGTATCGGTGATGGTAACAATGGTATTGTTGAAGGTAGACTGGATATGGGCGGCACCACGTTCGATATTCTTTTTCTCACGACGACGGCGTACGCCGGTCGCTTTCGCTTTTGCAGTAGCCATATTCTCTTCCTCCTACTACTTCTTCTTGTTCGCGATGGTCTTCTTCGGACCTTTACGGGTACGTGCATTCGTTTTGGAACGCTGACCTCTTACGGGCAGACCCTTACGATGACGCAGACCACGGTAGCTTCCGATTTCGATCAGTCGCTTGATATCCAACGCAACGGTACGGCGACGGTCACCTTCTACCTGAAGGTTATGGTCGATATACTCACGCAGTTTGGAAATATCTTCTTCGCTCAAATCCTTTACACGGATGTCGGGATTAATGCCGGTATCCGCAAGGATTTTTTTCGATGTTGTAAGACCAATGCCGTAGATGTAAGTGAGACCGATTTCGACTCGCTTCTCGTTCGGCAGATCAACACCAGCAATACGTGCCATTTATCAAAGCACCTCCATATTGTTCATTTAGGGAATTAACCCTGACGCTGTTTATGCTTCGGGTTCTCACAAATTACCATGATTTTACCCTTGCGCTTAATAATTTTGCATTTTTCGCAAATTTTCTTTACAGAAGGTCTGACTTTCATGTTGTTTTTACCTCCTTCAAATGACTGTTACTTGGAACGCCAAGTAATGCGTCCCTTGGAAAGATCGTAGGGCGACATTTCTACCGTGACTTTGTCCCCCGGCAGAATACGAATGTAGTTCATTCGCAACTTGCCCGAAATGTGAGCCAAAATGGTGTGTCCGCCTTGGATCTCTACCTTGAACATTGCATTCGGCATTGCTTCAACAACGACGCCTTCTAATTCGATCATATCTGATTTTGACATGTTTCATCCTCCTCATACGTTTCCGTGTCACGGTAAATTGCCAATGCACGGCGAAGTGATTTATCGGTTAAAAACTTTTCGGCTTCTAAAATGGTTTTGGTTCGCGCCAAATGTTTCGGGTTCTTTCGTTTGGGCCGACCGAGCGGTCGTTCCTTCCCGTCTGCGACGAGCAGGTCCTGCCCCTCTTGCCCTACGATAACCATAAACTTTCCTTTGTCACGTCCTGCCCGTGAACACACGATCTGTCCTACCATCCCACGCACCTCAAACCAACGTCATGATTTGCGGCCCGTCGGGCGTAACGACAATGGTGTGCTCAAAGTGAGCCGAAAGGGAACCGTCTTTCGTGATGACGGTCCAACCGTCCGATAAGACCTTGACCTCGGGGTCACCGACGTTCACCATTGGTTCAATGGCGATGGTCATACCGGGGAGAAGTCGTACACCCCTACCGGGGTTGCCAAAATTGGGGACCTCGGGCGCTTCATGCAATTGCGTGCCGATTCCGTGGCCGACAAACTGCCGCACCACCGAAAAGCCGCGCGATTCTACATACCGTTGTACCGCGTTACCGATATCGCCGATTCTGTTGCCAGCACACGCCGCGCCAATGCCCTCGTAAAGGCTCTCGCGCGTCGCGTCCATCAGCCGCTTTGCTTCGGCGGAAACATCACCGCAAGCAAATGTGGCAGCATTATCGCCGTGGTAACCGTTGAACTTTGCCCCCAAATCCACGCTGACGATATCGCCCGCGAGGATTTTTCGGCTACCGGGTATGCCATGAATAACCTCATTGTTGATAGATATACAGGCAGTTGCAGGATAGCCTTGGTAGTTCTTAAAGTTGGGCGTTCCGCCCTCTTTTAAGATGTACTGCTCGGCCATCCTGTCGAGCTCGGCCGTCGTAACGCCCGGCTCGATTGCCTTGCCTATAACTTGTAATGCTCCGGCCGATATACGGCAGGCTTCTTTCATGATTTTCAGCTCACGACCGGTTTTCAGCACTATCATGAATTATATCTCCGAAAGTGCTTTCTGAACCAAAGCGGTCGTATCGGCAACCTCATCCTGACCCTCAACGGTGATGAGTTTGCCCTGAGCCTTGTAGTAATCCTTCAAGGGCTCAGTCTGATCATGATAGACCTTCAAACGGTTGAGAACGGTCTCGGGCTCGTCATCCTTGCGGATCACCAGCGTGTCGCCGCACAAATCACAAACGTTTTCGGTCTGGGGTTTTTTGAAAATGGTGTGGTAACTGGCACCGCACTTGCCGCAGACGCGTCTGCCCGACATACGACGGACGATCTCTTCGTCGGCAACTTCAATCGACAGTGCACAGTCGATACCAATGCCCATCTGGTCGAGGGCTTCGGCCTGCGGAATGGTGCGCGGGAAACCGTCGAGAATAAAGCCGTTCTGGCAATCTTCAGCGGTCAAGCGCTCATTCACAATACCGATGACAACCTCGTCGGGAACCAAGGCGCCCGATTCGATGAAAGCTTTGGCCTTCAAGCCCATTTCCGTTCCGTTTTTCAGCGCTTCACGGATCATATTACCGGTCGAAACCGACGGAATACCGTACTCGGCTGAAATGAATTCGGCCTGTGTGCCTTTACCGGCACCCGGGGCTCCTAAAAGGATCAATTTCATAGCTGTTCTGCTCCTTTAATCCAAGAATCCCTTGTAATGACGCATCATCATCTGCGACTCAAGGTTCTGAACCGTATCAAGTGCAACACCGACCATAATGAGGACCGACGTACCGCCGAGCGAAATATTGATTCCGCCAACGCTGCCGACCAAAATGGGCAGGATCGCGATTGCGCTGAGGAAGATGGCTCCCATCAACGTAATTCTTGACAAAATTTTGGAAATAAAATCAGAGGTGGGTTTGCCCGGACGGATACCCGGAACAGCACCGCCGTTTTTACGCAGATTGTTGGACATTTCCACGGGGTTGAACTGAATGGTTGCATAGAAGTATGCAAAGCCGATGATCAACAGGAAATAGATCACTGCGTAGAAAACGCCCTGAACACTGAACAGACTTAAGAACTTGTAGAACGATGACGGATCGGTCGTCTGTCCCATAAACGAGAGGATCATGGTCGGCAGCATCAAAATCGAGCTGGCGAAAATGATCGGCATAACGCCGGACATATTGACCTTGATCGGAATATGGGAATTCTGACCGCCGTACATCTTATTGCCGACAACACGCTTGGCGTACTGCACGGGGATTCTGCGTTCGGCGTTGGTCATCCACACGATGAATGCGATAACCAAGAGGAACATCAGAACAATGCCGACAACGGCAAATTGTTTGTCGAGTTTCCAGTACTCAATCAACGTGAAGAACGCCTGGGGACCGCGGGAAAGAATACCCGCAAACAACAGCATCGAAATACCGTTGCCGATGCCCTTTTCGTCGATACGCTCACCCAACCACATAACCATGGCCGAACCTGCCGTAAAAGCAAGAATGATAACGAAGCCGGCGAAAACGACGGCGCCCGTTTTGGTTACGCTCAGGTAGTTGTTACCTTTGAGGTAGAAGAAATAGGCCGTACCCTGAATCAGCGCCAGAATTACCGTTGCATAACGGGTGATCTGTGCCAATTTCTTTTGTCCCTCTTCGCCTTCTTTGGAAAGACGCTCCAAAGCGGGGATGGCAACACACAACAACTGAATGATGATGGACGAGTTGATGTACGGGGTAACCGACATTGCGAAGATCGCGCCGTACTCCAGACCACCACCGGTCAGGATGGATAAATAACTGAAAAATTCGTTGGCAGCGCCCGTTTCGGTGGCAGCCTTCAGGGCTGCAACGTCGATATAGGGCACGGGGATAACCGAACCGATTCGGAAAATGATAATGATTAAGATGGTGAAGAGAATCTTGTTGCGGATCTCTTTGATCTTCCAAGCATTTCTCAAGGTTTCCAACATAATCAGATCACCTCAGCCTTTCCGCCCGCAGCATTGATTTTTTCTGCGGCAGAAGCGGAATAAGCATTCAGCTGAACGGTCAACTTCTTGGTGAGTTTACCGTTGCCAAGCACCTTAACCGGAAGGTCTGCCTTCTTGACAATCCCCTGTTCAACGAGCGCAGCTGCATTTACAACCGCACCGTCTTCGAAAGCTTCCAGAGCGGCAACGTTGATTGCTACCCACTCTTCAGCAAAAATGTTATTAAAGCCACGCTTCGGAACGCGTCTTTGAAGCGGCATCTGACCACCTTCAAAGCCGGGTCTCATGCCGTGACCGGCACGGGCCTTCTGTCCCTTGTGACCCTTTCCGGCCGTTTTACCGTTGCCGGAACCATGACCTCTACCGATACGCTTCGGCGCCTTGGTGGAGCCGGCAGCCGGAGATAATTCATGCAATTTCATCATTCGCACCTCCTTGTGATTGGCGAATTCTCGCCTGTTGCTGCACATACCTGCAGCCGAATGGAATTATTTTTCCTCAACGACCTCAACGAGGTGGGAAATTTTGTTGATCTTGCCACGGGTCTGGGCGTTGTCGGGCTGAACCCGAACGTCGCCGACCTTGTGAAGACCGAGTGCTTCTGCTGTAGCGATCTGATCCTTCTTAGATCCGATGGTGCTCTTAACGAGCTTTACCGAGAGGCTTGCAGCCTTTTTCTTTGTTGCCATAATGCTGCTCCTCCTTAACCTAAGATTTCCTTGGCAGTTTTGCCGCGGACCGCAGCAACCTGGTTCACGTCACGCAAAGAAGCGAGACCCTGAACGGTAGCGCGTACAACATTGCACGGATTGTTCGAACGCAGTGCCTTCGTACGGATATCCTTGATGCCGACTGCTTCAACAACAGCACGAACGGCACCGCCGGCAATAACACCGGTACCGGGAGCGGCCGGTTTCATTAAAACGCGACCTGCACTGAATTCACCGATAACCTCGTGGGGAATGGTGGTTCCCTTCAACGAGACCTTAATCAAATTCTTCTTGGCATCTTCAATACCCTTGCGGATTGCATCGGGTACTTCGCCAGCCTTACCCATACCGTAACCGACGATTCCGTTTCCGTCACCGACGACAACAAGGGCAGAAAACTTCATGATACGGCCGCCCTTAACCGTTTTCGAAACACGGTTAATGGCAACAACACGCTCTTGAAGATCTAAAGTTGATGCATCAATATTCGTAGCCAAAAGTATTCCTCCTCCTTTTTAGAACTTGAGGCCGCCCTCGCGGGCACCTTCGGCAAGCTCCTTAACGCGGCCGTGGTAAACGTATCCGCCACGGTCAAATACGACCTCGGTGATACCCTTTGCGGCAGCGCGTTCAGCGATTAACTGTCCAACCTTGCGAGCACCCTCGCAATTGCCACCGGAAACACCGAAATCTTTTTCGTTGGAACCTGCGGCTGCAAGTGTAACGCCGTTTACATCGTCAATAAGCTGTGCGTAGATATGGCAGTTGGAGCGGAATACATCAAGGCGAGGTCTTTGAGCCGTGCCGCTGATCTTAGCGCGAACGCGAGCATGGCGCTTGAGTCTGGCCTGATTGCTGTTCGGTTTTGTAACCATTCTAATAACACTCCTTTATTATTTCTTAGCACCCTTGGCGGCTTTACCTTCCTTGCGGCGGATATGCTCTTCGGCGTACTTAATACCCTTGCCCTTATACGGCTCGGGCGGACGCTTCTTGCGCACATCTGCGGCAAACTGGCCGACCTTTTGCTTATCGGGACCGCTGATGATGATTTTGTTGTTGTCCGGAACTTCAACGGTAATACCGTCAATCTCCGGCATAATGACCTGGTGAGAGTAACCGAGGTTCATCACCAAGTTCTTGCCCTGCTTCTGAGCACGGTAACCTACACCGTTGACCTCCAGGGTGCGGGAGTAGCCGTTGGCAACACCTTCGACCATGTTGGCGATCAAGGTACGGGTCAAACCATGCAGCGAGCGATGCTCCGGTGCGTCCGACGGACGAGTAACGCTAATCTCGCTACCCTCAACCGCAATGGACATCTCGGAAGAGAAGGTGTTCTTCAACTCGCCCTTGGGGCCTTTTACAGTAACCTCGTTGCCGTTTACCGTAACGGTAACACCGGCAGGAATGGTAATGGGTTTTCTTCCAATTCTAGACATACCAATGCACCCCCTTACCAGACGAAGGCCAGCACTTCGCCGCCGACGTTGGCGACACGTGCCTGCTTATCCGTCATGATTCCCTTAGAGGTGGAAAGGATTGCAATGCCTAAGCCTTTCATAACTTTGGGCATATCCTCAACATTGGTATAGATACGCAGACCCGGTTTCGAAACTCTGCGAATACCGGTAATGGTCTGTGCTTTGTTCGGGCCGTATTTCAACGTAATGTGAATTACACCCTGCTTCCCGTCTTCAATGACCTGAAAGCTACTGATGTAACCCTCGTCAAGTAAAATCTGTGCAATTGCCTTCTTTACGTTTGACGCAGGTACATCTACCGAATCATGTTTTGCCGCAGATGCGTTACGAATTCTCGTGAGCATATCGGCTATTGTATCGGTGATTTGCATACCGTCAACCTCCCTTTTGCTTACCAGCTTGCCTTCTTCACGCCGGGGATTTCGCCTTTGTAGGCCAACTCCCTGAAGCAGATACGGCAGATGCCGTACTTGCGAAGATAAGCGTGCGGGCGTCCACAGATTTTACATCTGTTATACTGTCTTGTTGAAAATTTAGCGGGACGAGCCTGCCTTACTTTCATCGATGTTTTCGCCATAATTCTTCTCCTTACTTCGCAAACGGAGCACCCATGAGCGTTAACAGCTCGCGAGCTTCTTCATCCGTCTTGGCGGTCGTAACAAAAATGATGTCCATGCCACGGACTTTATCGATCTTGTCGTACTCGATTTCGGGGAAGATCAACTGCTCCTTAACACCCATAGCATAGTTGCCGCGTCCGTCGAAGGAGTTGGGATTGATGCCACGGAAGTCTCTTACGCGGGGCAGTGCTGCCTGGAAAAGACGTTCGACAAATTCATACATTCTCTCGCCGCGAAGGGTAACCTTTGCGCCGATCGGCATACCGGCACGCAACTTGAAGTTTGCAACCGATTTCTTTGCGAGGCAGGGAACGCCCTTCTGACCGGTGATCTTTGCAAGATCGGTCAGGATGGCATCGATAACCTTGGAGTTTTCCTTTGCCTCACCAGCACCTACATTGATAATGACCTTATCGAGCTTCGGAATCTGCATGACGCTCTTGTAGCCAAATTTGGTCATCAACGCAGGAGCAACGGATTTTTTATATTCGTTTCCCAGAGTTGACATGTCATGTCCTCCTTACTCTTAAAAAGTCTCGCCGCACTTTTTGCACATGCGGTCTTTTTTACCGTCTTCGTAAATCTTGGTGCCAACGCGGGTCGCCTTGCCGCACTTGGGGCAAACAAGCTGAACCTTGCAGGCATAGATTGCGCTTTCGGTCTCAATGATACCCGACGGGTCGCCCGCCTTCTTGGGTTTCATGTGCTTCTTAACCTTGTTGAGGCCCTCAACGATCACTTTACCCTCTTTGGGGCTGACTTCGAGAACCTTGCCGGGCTTGTTGCGATCTTTTGCGTCGCCGGTTAACAAAACGACGGTATCGCCTGTTTTAATGTGAAGTTTACTCATTGTTCATATCCTCCCATTAAAGCACTTCCGGAGCAAGCGACAGGATCTTGGTGTAGTCCTTGTCACGCAACTCACGGGCTACCGGCCCGAAAATACGGGTACCGCGCGGGTTCTTATCATCACGGATGATAACGGCCGCATTTTCGTCAAATCTGATATAAGTGCCATCATTACGGCGAAGACCCTTTGCGGAACGTACCACAACGGCCTTAACAACGTCGCCCTTCTTTACCGTACCGCCCGGAGCGGCCTTCTTGACAGAAGCAACGATGACGTCGCCAATGTTGGCATACCTCCTTCTGGAACCGCCAAGCACGCGGATGCACATAATTTCTTTTGCACCGGTGTTGTCGGCTACCTTGAGGTAACTCTGTTGTTGTATCACAGTGGTTTCCTCCTTGTAGGCTTACTTCGCCTTTTCGATGATTTCGGCGACACGCCATCTCTTATCTTTCGAGAGGGGTCTGGTTTCCATGATCAGAACTCGGTCACCAATACCGCAACTGTTGTTCTCGTCATGTGCCTTTAATCTGATGGTGTTTTTGATGATCTTCTTGTAAAGGGGATGCTTTACGTTGTCCTCAATGGCTACGACGACAGTCTTATCCATTTTATCGCTGACAACACGGCCAACCCTTGTCTTACGAAGGTTTCTTTCACTCATTTCGGCTTACCTCCCTTTTAAGCGTTCGCGCTGTCGTTTTTGATTTCTTGCTCGCGGATAATGGTCTTCACGCGGGCAATATCTTTTTTGACAGCAACAATGCGCATGGGGTTTTCAAGCTGATTGATGGCAAGTTGGAAACGCAGATGGAATAACTCATCCTTCAACTTTGCCAGTTTCTCATTCAACTCAGGCAGCGTGTTTTCTCTGATTTCCTTTGCATTCATTACTGCTCACCACCCGTTTCCTGCTTGGTAACAAACTTGCACTTGATCGGCAGTTTGTTCGCAGCGAGACGCATAGCCTCGCGTGCCTGTTCCTCCGTTACGCCACCGATTTCGAACATGATACGGCCGGGTTTTACCACGGCTACCCAATATTCGGGCGAACCTTTACCGGAACCCATTCGGGTTTCAGCCGGTTTCTCGGTAATCGGCTTGTCGGGGAAAATTTTGATCCATACCTGACCGCCACGCTTGATGTAACGCGTCATCGCGATACGGGCAGCCTCGATCTGATTGGAAGTGATCCACGCCGGCTCCAAAGCCTGCAAACCGAAATCGCCATGCGATACGGTGATGCCGCGAGAAGCTTTACCGGTCAAGCGACCGCGCTGTACTCTGCGGTATTTTACACGTTTGGGCATTAACATTAGCGGGCTCCCCCTTCCTTCTTGGGCGCACGCTCTCTGCGGTCGCGGTTATCGCGACGGCCGTCACGACGGTTGTCGCGAGCGAACGTATTGTTGCGGCCCTCACGGCGACGGTTCTCGTTCAGAACCTCACCTTTGTAGATCCATACCTTAACACCGATACGACCGTAGGTGGTGTTTGCCTCAGCAAAACCGTAGTCCATGTCGGCACGCAGGGTCTGCAGCGGAATCGTACCCTCATGATACTGTTCGCTTCTTGCAATTTCAGCGCCGCCTAAACGACCCGAAACCTGCGTTTTGATACCCTTTACGCCCATGCGCATGGCTCTGCCGATCGACAGCTTCATGGCGCGGCGGAAAGAAATACGCTTCTCCAGCTGTACCGCGATATTCTCGGCAACGAGCTGAGCGTTTGCATCGGGATTCTTGATCTCGACGATGTTGATGATAACCGGCTTGCCCAGTTTCTGCTCACAAGTAGCGCGGAGCTTTTCGATCTCGGCGCCGTTGCGGCCGATAACCATGCCGGGCTTTGCACAGTGAATGTGCAGTCTGACACGTTTGTCGTCACGCTCGATTTCCACCTTGGCGATACCTGCAGTGTATAAAGTTTTCTTCAGGTATTTACGGAGGTTGTAGTCCTCAACCAGCGTGTCGCCGAAATCTTTATCGTTGACAAACCAGCGGGAATCCCAGTCCTTAATAACGCCAACACGGAAACCGTGCGGATTTACTTTCTGACCCATAACGAAACCTCCTTACCTTAAATCTCGCGTTCTTTCAGAACGATCGTCATGTGGCTGGTTCTCTTCAAAATGCGGTGTGCACGGCCGTGATCCTTCGGACGGATTCTCTTGAGAATCGGACCGGGGCAAACCAGGCACTCTGCAACGTAGAGTCTTGCCACATCCATGTTTTTGTTTTCAGCGTTAGCCATAGCAGATGCT
This sequence comes from Acutalibacteraceae bacterium, assembly GCA_045545515.1. Classification (GTDB taxonomy): domain Bacteria; phylum Bacillota; class Clostridia; order Oscillospirales; family Acutalibacteraceae; genus UBA737. The sequence goes on along the minus strand of JAZQBA010000011.1, from coordinate 122,146 downwards.
AAAAGTTTCTCCAAATACTCGCAAGCGGATTTGGGAGTAAACTTCAGAATAGCCATGGCCTTGTCTGCATCCTGATTGCGGATCAAATCCAAAACAATCTTCACCTTACGAGGCGAGATGCGGGCAAATTTTAATGTAGCCCTTGCTTCCATCGTTAACTTCTCCTTTCAGCCGCTTATCTACCGGAGGTTTTAGAACCGGCGTGGCCCTTAAATGTTCTTGTCGGTGCAAACTCACCGAGTTTATGACCAACCATATCCTCTGTCACATAGACCGGAACGTGCTTGCGTCCATCATGAACCGCAAAAGTGTGTCCGACGAAATCAGGGAAAATGGTCGAGGAACGGCTCCAGGTCTTCAGCACGCGCTTCTCACCGGCTTCGTTCATTTGCAGAACCTTTTTGTACAAGGATTCTTGTACATAAGGGCCCTTTTTAATACTTCTACCCATTATAATTTCTCCTTTCGTCTGACTTACTTACGGCGCGTTACGATATACTTATCGCTGGCCTTATGCTTCTGACGAGTCTTGTAACCCAAGGTGGGTTTGCCCCACGGGGTAACAGGGCCGGGACGACCGATGGGGGATTTACCCTCACCACCACCGTGCGGGTGATCACAGGGGTTCATAACAGAACCGCGAACGGTCGGTCTCCAACCCATGTGACGCTTACGTCCGGCTTTACCGTAGTTGATGTTTGCGTGCTCCGGATTGGATACGACACCAACGGTAGCCATACAATTTTCCGGAACGTTGCGCAATTCGCCCGAAGGCAAACGCAACAGAGCCATCTTGTTTTCCTTCGCCATCAACTGAGCCATGTTACCGGCCGAACGGGCCAACTGAGCGCCCTTGCCCGGATAAAGCTCAATGTTGTGCAGGAAGGTACCGACCGGAATGCTGGTGAGCGGCAATGCGTTACCCGGCTTGATGTCGGCATTCGGACCGCTGACGACGGTGTCGCCGACCTTTAAGTCTTGCGGTGCGATGATATAGCTCTTCTGTCCGTCTTGATATTCAATCAACGCGATGAAGGCAGAACGGTTGGGATCGTACTCCAACGTCTTAACCGTTGCCGGGATATCGAAACGATCGCGCTTGAAATCAATGACTCTGTACTTTCTGCGGTTTCCGCCGCCTCTGTGGCGAACGGTGATTCTGCCGTAGCTGTTGCGTCCGGCATTCTTTTTAATCGGTTCAAGCAAACTTCTCTCGGGCTCGACCTTCGACAAGCAGGAATAATCCATCGATGTCATATTACGGCGGCCGTTGGTTGTCGGCTTGTAATGCTTGATAGCCATTTCTTTCACTCTCCTATTTTGGCTTAGCGAAGCCGTCGTGCGGCTTCATACATCACCGGAATCAAAATTTGATTCGTTACGAATTACATCAAACCGTCAAAGAATTCGATCGGCTTGGAGTTGCTCTTCAAGGTCACAACGGCCTTTTTCCAGGAAGCGGTATAGCCTTCATAGCGGCCCATACGTCTTGCCTGACCGCGAACGTTGATGACGTTGACCTTGGCAACTTCGACCTTGAACAACTTTTCAACAGCGTCGGCAATCTGGTATTTGTTTGCATCCTTCGCAACCTTAAAGGTGTACTTCTTGTCGGCAATACCCGACATGCTCTTTTCGGTAATTACCGGAGCCAGAATGATGTCCTGTGCGGTTTTCATTATGCGTACACCTCCTGAATCTTCTCGGCAGCACCCTTGACCATTACAACGGTATCAGCGTTGATGATGTCGTAAGTGTTGATGGTGTTGACCTGTGCAGTTTTTGCACCCTTGATGTTGGCAATGCTCTTAACAGCAAAAGCATTGTTGTCCGCAAGAATAACGAGCGTCTTCTTGCCGGTGCCGATTGCAGCGAAGCAAGCAGCCATCGTCTTGGTGCTGTACGTGTCCAGTTTCAATTCGTCTAAAACGATCATATTGCCCGTAGCAACCTTGTCCGACAAAGCGGATTTCAGTGCCAAACGGCGCACCTTCTTGTTGAGAGTATAGGAATAATCTCTCGGCTTCGGTGCGTGAACAATACCACCGTGTCTCCATTGGGGAGCGCGGGTCGAACCCTGACGAGCGTGACCGGTTCCCTTCTGACGCCACGGCTTTTTGCCGCCACCCGAAACCTCGGTACGGGTCAGAGTGGACTGGGTGCCCTGACGCTGGTTTGCCAGATAGTTCACAACTGCCATGTGCATAACAGCGGCGTTGGGCTCAATTCCGAAGATGGCATCGCTCAGCATCATTTCACCGACGCTCTTGCCTGCCATATCGACTACTGTAATATTCGGCATAACTCAAACACTCCTTCCCTTAGGCTTTCACGCTGTCGAAGAGCACCACGATGCCGCCCTTGGGGCCCGGAACGGCGCCCTTAACAGCGATGATGTTCTTTTCAGCATCAACCTTGACTACGGTCAGGTTCTGAACGGTTACACGCTCATGGCCCAAATGACCGGCCATCTTTTTACCTTTGAATACGCGCGAGGGGCTCGAACAAGCACCCAAGGAACCGCCGTGGCGGGATACGGGGCCCGTACCGTGAGATTCCTTCAAGCGGTGGAAGTTCCAACGCTTGATGGTACCGGCATAGCCTTTACCCTTGGAAGTACCTCTTACGTCTACCGATTCACCCTCGGCAAAAGCGTCGGCCTTAATGATGTCGCCGACGTTGAGTGCGCTGCAATCCTCAAAACGGAACTCACGGAGAACCTTTTTGGGGGCTACGTCACCCTTCTTGAAATGACCCTGCATGGGTTTGTTGACTTTGGAAGCCTTCAGATCGCCATAGCCGATCTGTACAGCCTCGTAGCCATCGTTCTCAGCAGTCTTCTTCTGTGCAACAACACAGGGACCTGCTTCGATTACGGTTACCGGAACAACGTTTCCGTTTGCGTCAAAAAGTTGGGTCATGCCCAATTTTTTTCCGACAATACCTTTTTTCATTTTCTTTCCTCCTATTGGTTATTGGTCAGTTCTGCACTGACATGACCACACCGTTCAAAATTGAACTCAATGATATCGCGTGAGAGCGATCATAACTTGATTTCGATTTCTACACCGGCGGGGAGCTCAAGACCGGTCAGAGCTTCTACAGTTTTGTTGGAAGGTCTGATGACGTCGATAAGCCTTTTGTGGGTCCGCATTTCAAACTGCTCACGGCTGTCCTTATACTTATGAACAGCGCGCAGGATGGTCACGATTTCCTTTTCGGTCGGGAGCGGCACGGGGCCGGACACTCTTGCACCTGTACGTTTAGCGGTTTCCACAATCTTTTCTGCGGACTGGTCGACAAGCGCGTGATCGTAACCCTTAATACGAATACGGATTTTTTCTTTCACTGCCATGTGAATTTTCGCCTCCTTGTTTAGTTGGCGGGCAAAACTTACATTGTGCCGTGTGTTTCTTTTTGGCACAATATAAAACCGGCATTGCTGGGGTCACAGACAATTCCGGACAGCGACTCGCATCGCCGTTGCACAAAGGATTCGCAAGTATCCCTTATGCTTCCTTAGTTCTTTCGCCCGGTTTAAAATCGGACATACTCCGCGGAAATTTCCCGACTCGGTGGTCGGCCACCTCCCGCATCAACGCATGTATACGCCGCCTTTTCACGGCGTGCTCAATGATTTTACCATATATAGAACCAAAATGCAAGAATTTTCTCATCGAAAAACTTTATAACCTTTTACAAACTTTCGAATTCTTTTTTGTGCAAAATAACAACGGCTCATCGAGCCGTATAAACTCAATAAGCCGTTTCATTTTTTCTTAAAACGCCGGAATGTCTCCGAGCATTCGTTTCTTCATATGAATGAGGTCGTGAATATTGACCTTGTAATCACCATTCACGTCCAACATATCTTCGTGAACGCTTGGCTCACGTTCGGTCAACAAGTAGTGGCGCATATCCACCAGATCGGTCGCCGTCGTCAAACCGTCGCCGTCGGTATCGCCCACGATCAGTCGGTGGGTGTAATAGGTCTGATAATAGGTATTGACCTGGTTGGGCGCCTTGGTTACAAACGCCACGATTCCTCTTCCCTCGTAGCGGCTGCCGTACAGTTGCTGATCACCCGGCAGGTTCACCTTACGGGTATTGCCGTTCTGAACGTTATAGGCCCAAAGACCGTCCGAGTGGTTAAGATACAGCCAATCGCCCACCGTAAAGAATCCGCTGTAGAACGAACCCCAGATTCCGTTATCGGGTGCCACCCACACGGGCGACTTGGTGGTGGTAACCTTGGTGACCTGTTTGGTATCGGCCGACAGTCGGTAAATGGACGCGATGGCCGACACGTAATCGGGCGTCAGTCCGTCGTTTACCATCATATACAGATCGCCGTCACAGTAGGCCAACGGGTAGGCGCTGTTGTGCCATGGTGCCGAGGCGTATTCGTCGTTCTCGCAAGCAACGTTCTTGGCCAGAACTTTCCAACCGGGTGTCGGACTGGTCCAATCGTACTGGTCGGAATGGTGGTGCACAACCGTTGCATCGTCGACAAGCAACAACTGATGCTTGGAAGAAACCATACCGAAACGGTCGTAAGTCTGGTCATCGTGGGTACAGTCGACGTGGAAATAATCATCGCCCACTTTGACCAGGTTCCAGGCGTGGTTATGCGGATCGTCGACCACGCACAAACTTTCAATTCCCAAACGTTTGGTTACCGCGTAAAAAGTTTTGGAATAGGCTTCGCAAACACCTTTACCCTCGGTCAGGAATCCGTAGGCATCGTAGATCTTGCTTTCGAGGTCGTATTCGTAATGCGCAACGAGATAATCATGGATCAAAGCAATCTTCTGAACGTCGTTTAAGCCTTTGCCCGAAACATAGTTGACAATTTTCTTTATTTCGCGCTCGTAACTTGCCATTTTTTCGGGCAGTTCCTCGGGCGTCATGGTGTAAGTCGCGCCGTCGATATAAGCAATTTCAAAATGTTCATCGGAATAGGTGTAGTTCCATATCGAATAGCTCACGCCAAAATTCACGTAAAAGAATTCAGGCGCGTAGAACTTTACCCATTGGATCGCTTCACTCACCAAAGCCTGTAGATCGGCAGAATCCTCGTAGGCAACGTGGTAGTCCCCCACGTCAATTTTGGTTTCAAAGTTTTTCATGCCCTTGTAGATCCCTTCGGCCAAAGCGCCCACACGCGGGTCGACAACCGCTTCGGTCGACTCGGTCGTCTCGCTTTGAAGGGTGTTCTCTTGATAAAGGGCTACCTGTACCGTTTCTTTCGAAAGGATTTTCGGCGTTTGGGCGGTTGCCGTCATCGAAAAGCAACCCATCACCAGAATTATCGTTAACAAAAAGCAAAGAATTCTTTTCACCGTACCACTCCCCTTCGTTTTATAAAACAAATAGAATTACCGAAAGAATTGCTGCGGCCGCTTTCCACAGCACCACCGGTGCGTGTTCCGAAAAGCCAACCTTCAAGACGGCAACAATGCCGCCGTCTCCCCGCGCACCAAACAGATATTCGATCAATCGGCCGAAAAATCCGCGTTGTTCTTTTTCGCTCTCAACAATTAAGTCCTCGGCCGTCGTCCCTTCTTGCATGTCATTTTCGACCGAAGGTTCTTCGTTCGGCTCTTGCTCGGGTTCTTGCTCAGGTTCTTGCTCGGGTTCTTGTTCGGGCGGTTGTTCGTTCTCCTTGTTTTGATTCTGAATTTCAAGAAGCGGTTCAAAGGTTTCGGGTTTTACCTGCGTTCCCGTCTGGTTTTCGAAATCGTTATCTTCCACCTCGGGCAGCGAGAAGGTAACGCGGTCGGTCACCGCTTCACACCGAATGCAGTGGCGGCTCATCACGCCGTCCTCCTCGGCCGTGGCCTCGCGGTCCACCGTCCAGTCCTTGGAAAACTCGTGCCCCAACGGTGCGGCGTCGCGCAGTTCATTATGACCGCACGCGGTACACACGCGCGTTTGAATCCCCTTATCCTTACACTTGGGCGCCACAGTATCGGTCCATTTTCCGTATGTATGTCGGCAGTTTTTGCCGTTGTACTTAATCTCGACCCCACCCGTGACAACCGTCGGCGTAATCTTGGTCCCCTCAAAGCAGGCAAAACAACCTTTCAGCGAATCCCCCGCCGTTTCGGGCCAAATATTTTTAATCGTAATAGGATAGAACCCCGTTAAGGCATTCTCTTTCACCTTGAATTCCAGCGTGAGCATCGTTCCGTTGTCGGTGCGGTCCTCGCTTTCGCAGTTAACAAAACGGATATACCCTTTTCGGTCGGCCAGGCCGTAGTCGTTCAGAAAGCCTTTGTGGAACCCTGTGTACTCCAACACCGAAGCATCGTAGTGAAAGGTAACGGTAACGGCCATCAGGGCTACGTTATCCTTGATATCGATATTCACAAGAACGGTATCTCCCGGAACGGCCGAAACGGTACCGACCGTAACGGTGGGCGTGTGGTCGGCCGAAACTCTCAACGCGCTACTCGTTGCCGCAAACAACAAAACGCAAATGAGCAATAAGGCCCCCAGACGTTTCATTCGTTTCAAAGCCATCCCCTCCGTTCTCTTATATATAATATGTAGAGCACTATCTATCCACTTAAAATAATATCATATATAAAAAACTTTGTCAAACAAAAAGCACCCTGCCAAAAACAGGGTGCTTTTCAAATTTTTATCGCACGCGGATGATGCCGGTAGAAATTTTGGGATCCACCGTGTTTTCATCCTTATCGGCAAACAAGGTGCTCTCGCCGATCTTGAGTTCATAGTCGCCCTTTTTCGCATCCTTTTTGATGGCAAATTTCAGGGTGACCAGTGCGCCGTCTTCCGTAGCGTTCTTGGTAATGTCGCTGACCGAAAGAATACAGCCGACTTTTCCGCCCAGGTCTTCAACGGTGTACTCATCGAACACCTCGCCCTCGGCGTAACTGTCGTAATAAAACGCATCCTTATCGAACTCGATGAACAACTGAGCCGCCGCCATACCGGGGTTTTCCTTGACCTTAACGGTTACGGCAACAACGTCTTCATCTTCGGCTTTGCCCTCGGCCGAGCCGATTTTTACTTCACCCTCCTCGATCTCAATCGTGGACGAAGCATCCAACTCGTTTTGCGAACCGCCGGCAATACCGGGGTCTTTACCGCCGCCCGTTTTATCGCCCGAAAACAGTCCCGTTGAAGCGGCAATAATCACCGCGACCAGAACACCGAGCGCCACAACGCCGGCAATAATTCCAATCAAGAGTTTTTTGTTCATATCAAAGGCCCTCGTACTCGCCGGCCTCAACCTTGGCCTTAATTGCGGCTACGACGCCTTCTTTATCCTCTTTGTAAGTAACACCGTACCACTTGTCCTCGGCAATCAGAACCGAAACCTCTTTGGTACCGTTTGCGATCTGGTTGGCAACCACGCTGGGCAGATAGAATTCCGACTTCGGAACGTCGATCTTCTCATCCAAGAACACGCAGAGGTCTTTTTCGATGTCGTTGAACACGTCGGGAGTAAAGCCCCACATATTCATCGAAACAACGGTGTCAGCCGGGAGTTCTACCCAGTTGACGTCGTCCTCAGTGTACTTGCAGTCGACGATCTTGGTGCGCTCAACGATCTGCTTTAACTTGCCGTCTTCAATCGTGCAAACACCGCGCGAAACCGAACCGTTTTCGGTCAGGGTGTTGGCAAGGCGGAAGCCGACCATGCAGTAGTCGTTCTTCTGCTCGGCCAGGTGATTGTAGATCTGCTGCAAAGCCGTCTTTCCGTAGTAGTCATCGGCATTGATAACGGCAAACGGCGTGGTAACCGCGTCGCGGCAGCAATAAATTGCGTGACCCGTTCCCCACGGCTTTTTGCGGTCTGCCGGGCAGGTGTAACCCTCGGGCAGCATATCGGTCTCCTGGAAAACGTAATCGACGTCGATCTTCTGCTCAATACGTTTACCAACCAACTCTTTGAACTCTTCCTCGATCTCGTGTTTGATTACGAAAACAACCTTATTAAAACCGGCCGCCTTTGCATCATAAACCGAGAAGTCGAGAATTGCCTCCCCTTTCGGTCCGATCGGTTCCACCTGTTTGAGTCCTCCGAAACGGCTACCCATACCGGCCGCCATAACGACCAACGTTGCATCAAAACTCATTTTTTCTCATCCTTTCTCACCGAACGCGATGCGCGCACATTTTTGTTGGCGCTTTCATCAAAGCCCTCGGTACTTTCCTTCATGAATAATATTTTAATCGTAAGGATTAACAATTTCAAGTCCAACAAGATCGAATAGGTTTCAATGTAGAAAAGATCCATATTCAATTTGTCGGCCGGCGAGGTGTTATACTTGCCGTAAAGTTGCGCGTAACCCGTAAGCCCGGCTTTGACGCGGTGGCGCAGTTCGAACTCGGGGTACTTGGCCGAATACTCGTAAACGTTTTCAATGCGCTCGGGCCGCGGACCCACGACCGACATTTCGCCGCGCAAAACGTTGAAAAACTGCGGCAGCTCGTCCACGCGGCAGGCGCGGATAATGCGACCCACGCGGGTAATGCGGTCATCGTCAGCCACCGCCTTTTTGGCGCCGTCCTTATCGGCATCGACCACCATCGAACGGAATTTCAGAATGTTAAAGATCTTGCCGTCTTTGGTAATACGGTTCTGTCGGTAGAAAATCGGTCCGCCGTCGTCCAACTTAATGGCAATGGCACAGGCCAACATCACGGGGCTGAACACAATAATGGCAAACAGCGAAAAAACAAGATCTAAAATCCGCTTGCCGATTTCCTGCTCAATCGTCAACCCGCGGTTGCGCGCTACGAGAACGGGCGTATCGCTGATCTGGATTTCGTAACAGTTGTTAATAACGATATCGGTAATATCCGGCAACAGGTAGGTTCGTTTCTGTCGGGCGTAGCAATAGGAAAAAAGTTCCTTTTGCTTGGTCTTATCAATATCGCAAAGAATAACCGCCTCGTACTTGTCGATCTGGCGTTTAATATCTTCCATTCCCGTGCGCTCAACGTTCAGCCCGCAGGCCACGCGGAAGCGTTGGGAAATTTTGCTCATTTTCCGAATGAGTTCAAACCCTTTTTCATCGTCGCTGAAAATAGCGATGACGGTTCGCGCCTTATAAAGCGAAAAGTAAAACGCGTTGGCACAGCAACTGCCGATGACGACCACAATCACCTGGTACACCATTCCGAGCACCATTGGCAAAACGGGGATCATCTCACGGGCAATCAAACTCAATTCCAAATACATCATCGCATTGGTGAAGAAGACGGCCAGAGAGAAACTGTAAATAATTTCGTGAATACGCTGAACCCCGATGTTAAAGGCGCCGTACAGCGTCGAAAAAGTCACAAAAATCAACACGAACGAAAGAATCACCACGTAGTTACCCTTTTGACTGAACAGGGTCGTGATGTAGTTCGAAGTCCAAGTCTGGATAAAGCCGAGCGTAACCGCCGTCACGATAAGAGCCTTGACCAAAAGCATAACGGATTTTCTGAATTTTACAACTTCCTTCATAAAAAAATGCTCCTGCTCACAATATCAAGTATAGTATATCATACCCGATAAAAGTTTACAAGAAGCACTTTTAGAAAAATGAAAGATTGAATAGAACTATTCGGCTACCGCGTCGCCCTTATACTTTCGGCGCGTAGCCATCCCGCCGCGGATATGCCGCTCCTGTTTGTTCTTTTCCAAGACCTGTTTGACTGCGCGAAACAGTTGCGGATCCTCGCGGCAAAGCCGCTCGGTCACGTCTTTATGTACCGTCGATTTTGAAATGTTGAAAACCTTGGCGGCGGCGCGCACCGTCGCGCCGGTATCCAGAATATATTCACCCAACAGGACCGCTCTGCCGTCATACTCTTCTCTCATACAATCAACTCCGAAAATGGACTTAATTCATTGTATGAGAATAATTGATAAATTATACCTTTTGCGTATCGCGACAAGGCCGGTTTTCCCGCAAAGCTTATTTCTTGTCGACTTTCCCGCGTCGTTGGTAATCCGCATGGATTGCTTCCGACCAATCTGTACCGATAGGCGCGCTCGCCCGGACGTTGCAAACCGCTTTTGCAACCGACTCATATAAAATCCGAGTACCTTTACGGTCGGCATTGTAGTTCACCGCTCGGTCTTGATCAATACCATAACGAGCCGCCGTTTCAACTGCATCAATGTTGGCACCGATGAAAAGAAACTCCCAACCGTATTTTTCTTTTTGTCGCTCAATCATCTTTTTAACCTGTTCGCTTGTGTACTTATGACTTGCGTTCTCCTGCCCATCAGTTGTGATAACAAACATTGTGTGCTCCGGCACGTCCTCAGGCCGAGCATACTTATGAATGTTGCCAATGTGATGAATAGCGCCGCCAACAGCATCAACGAGCGCCGTGCAACCACGAACCGTGTAATCGTTTTCGGTCATCTTTGGAACGTCGCCGAGTTTCACACGGTCGTGCAGAACTTCACTTTCATCATCAAAAAGTACGGTCGATACAAAGCAACCGCCATCTTGATTCTTCTGCTTTTCGATCATCGCGTTGAAACCGCCGATGGTGTCGCTCTCAAGCCCTGCCATCGAACCACTGCGGTCCAAAATAAATACGAGTTCCGTAATGTTGTTTTTGTTTGTGTTTTTCATCATAAAAAAACCTCTCTTTCATTTGATGTCATCATTGTACATCAATAAAAGAGAGGTTGGGTCGCTTCGCATGCGACAAATTATTTATGGCTATTATACCACTTCATAAACTCAACTGTGTTTTCTTCGTTTACATAGTTTTTGTCACTGTTAAGAAGTTCTAACATCCTTTTTTCATCGGAAGTAAGATCTTTTTTAGAACTTAGAGACTTCATAAGCATATTTATCATAAACTTATTGATACCACGAAGCTTAACTTTGTTTATACCACCCTGCATCGTGAAAAGCGGTATATTTTCCGAAATAGAATTGCTTTTTCGCACTTGGTCTATCGAAGTACCCGTATCACATAATCCTACAGCACATACCGCCTTAATATTAAAATGTTTCGCTGCCTTCTTGTAGCCTTTTATAGTGTTGGCAAAAAGCCATCCGCAATAAATAATTTCTGTCCGACTTGGCAATTCTTTAAGCGAGGATTCCAAAGAATATGCAGACAAACCTGTTTTTTCAGAAAGAATTCTAACATACTCGATTGTATGTCCTGTATTGGTGGTAAAAACTATTGCTCTCATATCATTTAATACTCTCCCACTCGGTTTCTTTAAACCCTACAAACACAAAATCATCGCCTATTAGCAACGGTCTTTTAACAAGCATACCGTCAGTTGCGAGGAGGCTCAGCATCTCATCATCGCTCATTTCGGGTAATTTGTTTTTAAGGTCTAATGATTTATATAAAAGACCACTTGTGTTAAAGAACTTCTTTATCGGTAATCCGCTTTTGTTATACCACTCGGTCAACTCTTCAAGTGTGGGATTATCGAGTTTGATATCCCTTAATTCATAATCTATTTTATTGTCATCAAGCCACTTCTTTGCTCTTTGGCAAGTAGTACATTTCGGGTAACAGATAAATTTTAACATCATTTAATTCTCCCATCATCTAAAACGACTAAAGTCTTTACATATGTATTTTTTAAACTGAGGTTTGCAATATTCTTCACGCACACCCGAAGCAGGATTGATTTTATTACCATTAAACCAAATGCTATGTCTGCCGGCATTCTTGCCGTTTTTATTCGTAACACATTCTTCTAAAAACTCCTCAGATGACAAAATCCACATCATATCAAGTCTTTCGGAATAAAAAACGAAATAAAAATTCTCAGTAAGTTTATGGTCAATTGCAGCGAACAGTGCAGCATCTCCATCGGTTACATCCTTTGAACGGGCTTTAATTTGAATTTCAATAAAAGTTCCGTCACTTTTCTTAATAACGCAATCCACACCATGATCATCAACCAAAGGAGTGTAACAGTCCAATCCTTCCATTAACATATCGCCGATTAATTTGTATTCCATTCTTTTACCAAATCCGGCAGAATGTCTAAAAGAAATGCTCATATTAAATTCTCCTTACTACATAACTTCAATCAAAAAACTTACGGGACGAAAACCGTCATTGCAAGAAATCATTGCAGATTTCGCGTTCTTCATCCATCCGTCATAAAAATTCTCGCCACCGTGAGCGAGTGTCATTACAAACGGCGAAACGCTCTCCCACGCACTATCACAAAATCCTTCAGGCTTTTGCCAACCTTCGCAGATAAATACTTGTCCTTCCTGTAAGTCGCAAGCGTGTTCTATCGGATTTTCATACTTTTTAATTAAATCGTCATACCGTGCTTTTCGCATAACGGTTATTTTAATTTTTTTCATAGCCTATTTCCTTTATACATAAAACATTCTTCCTCGTGCGAGGAAATTGCACCGATTGCTTGCAGATAAGAATAAATAATGGTACTGCCTACAAATTTCATTCCGCGCTTTTTGAGGTCTGCGGACAACACGTCCGACAAAGGTGACGTGGTTTTGTCCACTTCTACAATCTGCTGTTCGCCCGTAAAGCCTTTCAGATACTCACGGAAACTACCGTATTCTTTTTGAATTTCTAAAAAGATTTTCGCGTTATTTACCGCCGCTAGAATTTTCAGTTTGTTGCGGATAATATCCTTATTGCTTTGAAGTTGGGCGATTTTATGATCGTCATAATTAGCAACCTTTTGGGCATCAAAGTCATCAAAGGCTTTGCGAAAAGCCTCTCGTTTATTGAGCACACATTCCCAAGAAAGCCCCGCCTGAAAAGATTCGAGAATCAGCATTTCAAATAAATACTGCTCATCGAAATTCGGCACACCCCACTCTTGGTCGTGGTATTTTACGTATGCGGTGTTTTTAAGGTTGCACCATTTACAGCGGCTTCGTTCACTCATTTTTATGCTCCAAGTAAACTTTGATCAAAGGCAAATAACGCCTCGTTGATTTCAAAGATATTGTAATTGCCTTTACTAATAAAATATTCGATTATAATATCGAACTTGTTGCTGTGAGAAAGCGCAAATCCCGCCTTTTTGAGCATATCTTCGGTTTCAGAAAGAGAAAGTTCCAACGAGATCGCAAAAGCGATTGCAGTCGGTTTGCTCGGCTTATAATGCACGTCACTGCGGATTTTTGAGAACAGTTTACGGTCGATGTTTGCCTTTTTATAGCACTCGGCATCGGTCATCCCTTTTTCATCGATCTTGCGAAGAAGCATTTGTGAGAAACTCTCGTCAATCTGCTTGAGTTTGGCATCAAGGTCATCTTCCGCTGACATCGCCTTGCATTCGCACAAATCTAAAAATTCAGGTGGTGCCGAGCTACTCATCACGCTTTGACATGGATAATTCATCCGCATACTTTCGCGGCGATGGTCGGTATGCCGGTCTACATAATTATCGTCTATATATTCGGCGATATCCGAGAACAACTTCTCGCTGATTTTATACGCCGCCTTATCAAATATCACGATGTAGACCTTCATCTCATTTTCAAGAAGAAAGTCGCTGATAACCTCAATTGCAACCTTTAACGCCTGGTCTTTCGGGTATCCGTACACACCCGAGGAGATCAGCGGAAAAGCCACGGTTTCGCAGTTATATGCCTTTGCAAGGGCCAAAGACTCGCGATAGCAGGATTCCAGCAACGCCTTTTCACCGTGCTTTCCGTCCTTGTAGATCGGGCCGACGGTATGTATGACATACTTTGCAGGCAGATTATATCCGCCCGTAATCTTTGCCTGACCGGTCTTGCAACCACCAAGGGTTTTACACTCGGCAAGCAGCTTCGGTCCCGCGGCATTGTGAATCGCACCGTCTACGCCGCCACCGCCCAAAAGCGACTCATTGGCAGCATTAACAATGGCATCCACCGTCATTTTCGTTATATCGTTTCTTACAATTTCTAAAGGCATTCTTTTTTTACCTCTTCGTTCGATCAAAACCCCATTACCGCGGTCGGTTTCGCTTTGGGCTATTTGTCGATAGATTTTTTATGTTTATCGTGAAGCCGTACCAATTTCTCAACCGTCGCCATTTTTTCAATGATGGTTTGAACGATACCGTCCAACTCCCCACCTTCGCAATAGTTTGCTTCGGTTATGAAGTCCACACGGTTTTCCGCCATTAGTTGCGCGGCCGTTTCTTTCTTGCGTTTGCGAAACACGGCAATTGCTTGCCCCTTGTTTGCTTTTACAAGTTTCATACAGGGAACGTCCGTTAATCCGTCACCAATATAAATCATATTTCGAAAAGGAACGCGCCGTTCTTCTTCCGGAACATAGGCGTTCAACTTTTTATCATCCCAAACATCCAGCACACCTTTATTTATTCGAAAAAGAAATTGCGTTTTATTGGTATAATTGACAGCCAGTTTTGGCCATACCGCAACCTTGTTTTCATCATATAAGAATTCACAAGCGTAAATTTTCTTGAAATGTTTTTTAATGGAAGAGCCTTCGATAATTTCTTTGATACCGGACGAAATAACATAATGCTCAATGATAACGTTATGTTCTTTTCCGTAGCGATTGATGCGTTCGAACCAATCCTCTACACCGGGATAATACTCGATATCCTTTCCCAACGCCACAAAGGCTTCTCGCGTGACACGTACTCTTTTTTCAGAAGCCTTTTTTAACATATGCCGCAAATACGCAAGAATCGGGTCCATGTTTTCGGATTTTTGCAAGTTCTCAACCTCTCCCCAAAACTGCTCGGGAGTAACGCCAAGATTGGGAATAAATCCATATTCTTGCATATCTTTGGTAGATAAGGTTTTATCAAAATCATATATAATAGCAATAATGGGCTTTCTGGGTTTCGGCATTTTTTACCCTCCAATATTTGTATCAATATTCCAACGCAACCGTCAATTTCGTGTTGAATAATCTATGCAGGCAACCGACAAAGGTTTTGTTCGCGTTTGAAACTCGGCAATTCGCTACTGAATTTTCGTTTTTATTATATCACGAAATCCCCCTTATTGCAACGAGAGAACGAAACAAACGCTATAACGGTCCTCCCGCCGCACCCTCGCGCGTATGTTGACAAAAAGGGGAATCTCTGTTATTTCACACTTCACACGAATGCGAAAAAGAAGTATGTTTTTATGGCTAAAAAAGGTTCGCGGTATTTTGGATCCAATTTTGAAAAAAGTATTCCAACGGTCGACATCAACGGTCATACCGCTACGTCACCATTTCCGCCGAATTTGAAAAGTATTATAACCTTTAATTTACCCAAAAGAAAAAGCCTTCGGCAGAAGGCGGGTTGTCATAAGGATGTTTTGAATATCCTATGAAATAAGCCGATTGACGAGTGCGAAAAAGCAATCGACACAGAATCCACATGATTCTGTGTCGTTGCTTTATATGAGAATACTTAAACAACTCAAAGCAGAAAATCAAATGGAGTGGGTTGGTCGAATGAACAACATCCAACAAAGAGTTACCGAAATTATAAACGAAGAAATCATATATGTATAAAATGAGCCTTGCGGCATTATGCACCGCAAGGCTCATTCTTTTATTTTTCAACCACATTTATGTTGTTTTCTTTTGCATATTCAATTACATAAGGATTCTTCGTATAAATCGTGGGTTTCTCTTCATCGTAACCAAATGCAGCAAAATCCAACTCTTTAATACTGTTGGGCAGATAAACTTTTTTAAGCGTACCAGGAAAAGTAAAGTTGCCTATGTATTCAACGCCTTCAGGCACTTTTACAACATCAAGTCCTTCGCAACCACTCAAACCATTAAATGCCCCATCAGAGATAATCTTTACTCCGTCGGGAATGATATATTCCTTTACCTTGCTTACGCGTGGGTAAAAATACAACTTAGTCATATCACCACTGTAAACAGGTTCGGTGATGCTGTTGTAGGAAGAAATTGATCCCATTGTGCGAACGGGGGCATTGGGCATTTGAAGTTTCTCAAGAGCACCACAGCAGAAGGCTTCTTCGCCAATAAATGTCACTGTATCAGGAACAACAATCTCTTTCAGTTTTTCGCAACAGTTGAACACGCGTGTACCGATAGATTCCAGACCTTCGTTGAACTCGACTTCTTCAAGCTCCTCGCAGCATTCAAATGCATAACCATCAATCATTTTAATGCCGGCGGAAACAACAATCTTCTTGATCTTGCTGTAAACTTCTTTTTGTGCCTTCTTCAATCTTTCTTTTTCAGGAGATAGGCAGTGACCACACAGAGAGCTTACCGGAATACCACCAATTTCGGCAGGAATTACAACCGTTGTGTCTTTACCCTTGTATCCAGTAATCTCAAGAGTGCCATCGTCTAAAACTTCGGAAGTCCAGTTCGCATCCTTCGGGCCTGCCTTTGCCTTTTGACCACGAGCCTTTCTCATAGCGCTTGCATCATCAGCAACGAGCATTCCACTACCGAACAACTGATCTAATACATTTTCAGAATTATTATTGATATAAATTTCTTTGATTTTATCGATAATGCTTTGATCTGCCGGTTCACAAATATATGCGGTTGCAAACAGAACTTCATACAAAGAATTGCCAATCAACATTTTTAATTGAGATGCTGCTGCATTGATTGCCGCATATGTATCATCATCTGCATCAACAAAAAACAATTCTGATTGCTCGCTTATCAAATTGCCGATCGGACCATCAAACAAATCAATTATTGCGGCTTTTTTTGCTTCGCTCACATTTGAACCACACGTTACTTTGATGCAGCTCGAAAGAGTAAGAACTAATAATTGTACGCCATTATCACCAGCCATCATAAACGACATCATCAACGTGTTAATGGAGTTTGCAGCTAATTCCTTGATTTCTGCATCGTTTTTCTCTTTAAAGTTATTTTCGATTCCTTGAACCATAGCATTTGCCATTTCTTGTTCTACAGTCATTTTTATTATCCCCTTTGTTTTTCTTTATTATTTATCTCGTTAATAATATCAACGAGTTTATATACATCTTCATTTGCGTCTGAGATATCGTCCAAACAGCCAATGAACCACGAATATCGGTTGCCCGAAAAATGAATACTGGGAGGCAATATGATATACGCCTTCTCTGCTCGGATATCTATTCCCAAACTTCTGCCATCCGAACTTGCGACCGTGGAATCTTTAATGTTGCGGTAATAACAATGAAATCCGCCAGAACCACTTCTTGAAACTGCTGTTTCAGGTAATGACAGTTTGTTTGCGCTGATGAGCTCCCTAATCTTCCCAACACCATCGATTCCGTTTTTTACATCAATGTCAATGACAATCCAGTTGTTGTACTTCTTTGATGTAGGTGCTGAAATGTTTGCTTTTGCACAAAAGCTCCACATGTGTTCTGCCGCATCGGTGGTTCTAATTGTTTTCCTAAAATCTTTAATTGAAAAATTGTATTTTGATCGTGGTTTCAACGGTACAATTACTACACCTTTATTTACATACTCTTTCGCAGAACACAGTAATGTGAGGGTATTCTCTTCCATAGTTTTTCAACTCTTCTATTGCGATTTTACGGTATTTTTGCAGGACTGATATGTCAAAATACCTATCCAGCAATTTGGTTTTCTTTTTGAACAATTCACCAGCAATATAACGGTCTTGCAATTTTTGTTCGTCTATATCAATAAAGTGAATCTCACTAATGTTTTCAAAATAATGGTCTGGGATTGTATTTCTGAATCGGATATTTGAAGTACTCTCACAACGTTGATTTACTCGTTCAAACACTCGCAAATTACAACAACTAATAACAGAAATCCCGCAATCCAACAAGATTTCAATATCTTGATATAGTCTTTTCTTTGTACGGAGATTCCAAAATGTTAATTCATCGACAACCACATAGTCTGGTCGCATGGAGATAATCACTTCTATATCGAGATTCGCTTGAAATCTTGGTAAAGGACGAGTGTTTATTTGATACTCTTGGGTAAATGATCTTCCTGGTTGATGATTTATATATCCATAATGCACGGAGCACTGCTGGGCAAGGCTGTTGGCATACGATAGCATATGAAAGGTTTTGCCCGCTCCCGGTGCATAAGATGTGAAAAGAATGAATTTCCCTTTCATTTTTATACTCCCTTTAGCCCCAACGGGATATCCCGTTGGGGCGCTAATAAGAACTAATTACTCTTCGTCCTCATCGTAATCTTCTTCATCGTATTCGCCATAACCATAATAACCTTCAGGATAAATCTCTTCGAACTCAAGCTTGCCTTTTTTCATCTTGAACTCGATTGTGATTTCGGTGCCGATTTCGTCATTATTCTTTTCCATACTACCAGTAAATTCAGCTTCAGGAATATTTTTGGCAATATCTCTAACAAAACTCTGTAAAATATACAGATTGTCATACCACATTTGAGAGTCGTTGCCAGCATCAATTACACCTTTTGCTTTGTCGATGGTAACATACTCACTGCACCACCAACCGAACTGTTCAATGGCAGTCTCATCACCATAACAATAAGACTTCATCTTGTCGTTGATGAATTTTTCTGTTGCAAATTCCATTACCTCAGGGATCTTCTTTTTGACTTGCATCTGAAAATTAATACATTCTTGCATTTTTTCTTTTCCTCCATTATTAAATTATTTGTTTTATGCAAAGGCGCATATATTTCCATATACGCCAAGACGCCAAAAAAGTTATTCGGCCTCGAAACTCATATTATGTTCCTTGGCATATTGCTCTGCAGCTCCGCCAGGAACAGCGCAAATGATAACATTTGACGAACAGTTAAACGCCATATCCTCTATGTCAATGACGCTTTGCGGAATGTGAACCTTTTCAATGTTGCTAACATAACTAAATGCAAAGTCAACCAGACGTATTGTGCCTTCTTGAACATAAACATCCGAGTAAACCTTACCGCTATAATTTCCAACATAACCAATCAAGTTCTTATTCATATACCGCAATGCGGTTGCAGGATCTTCCTTGTCATAATCGTAATGATTATATAACGGAGAATCGTCATCGATTGCCATACAACCCCATTTAACAAACTTGTCTGGGGTTACAACTTCCTTGAGCCTTTTTGCCAATCCAAATGCATGAGATTCAACTACTTCAATACCATCGGGAAAAACCACTCTTTCTAAGTTCTTTCCAGAACAGGCATATTCCCGAATAGTTTTAATCTTTGAGGGGAATACAATCTCGGTGAAAGAGTCGCATCCGCTAAAAGCTCGGTCAGCTATTTCTTCTATACTATCTGGGAGAGAGATATTGGCAAGGCTTCGGCATTCTGCAAATGCTTGACTTCCAATATATTTCAAGGTGTTAGGCAGCACAATGGATTTCAAGCCGGTGCACCAATGGAAAACGCCGCTTTGCAGTTCTTCTAAGTACTTGGGTAGTACGACCTCTTCTAATTCCTCACAGCCACTAAAGAAACCATCAAATTCTCCTCCGTCAGGAATTACAAGAATCGCATCGGAGAATACCACTTTTTTGAGTTTCTTACAGCCAGCAAAAACATCTTCTCCGAGCACTTGCACGGTATTGGGAATAACAACCGTTTCTACAGCATTTAATTGCTTCTTTCGGGATTTGTTACCTTCGGAAGAGAATGCCGCATCATCGATTTTGTAAACCGCTTTTCCGTCTACAAAGCCAGGGATGTTGACGTCTTTATCTTTTCCTACATAAGCTGTGATAGTATATGTAGCGCCATTGTCCTGCAATTTAAAGGACTTAATAGCATTTTCCAAACTGTCATGCAGAACACCCGAAACATCTACATCGGGAGATTTTCTGTTAATATCCTTGCACTTTGCTGCACTTTCAATAAACATCGGCTTGATTTTCTCTAACAACTGGGGATGATCCTTGCCGTCGGAGAACATAAAACCTAAAAATGTAGAGAGCATATCTACTGCATTTTCAAATTTGCTCTCTGAAAATGCTTTCCGAATTGCAGTGTAATCGTCTGAGGTGGGTTCGATTAACAAATCAGATAGTGCATCGTCATCAAGTCCAAACATACTCAAGTTTGTTTTTAATTCTTTTCCAAGTTTTCCAGAATCCGAATATGCAATACGAATAAAAGAATCTTCGGACTCATCGGTAAAATCTCCACCCCAAAAAGAATTGAAATATACAGAAGAATAGTGTTGTCTATCACTTTCATTGATTTCATCCATCATTGCTTCGTATTTTGCACGCCAATAGTCAAACCACTTTTCTGCAAACTCCGCAGGTGCTTCTTCACCACTTAATTGCGGAGCAGATCCTTTGGGAGCAACTCTCTTTGCTTTTTTTGTAACAGATTTCTTGGGCTTAGACTTGGCGATAGCAGATTCGTCTGTGCTGTGCTCTTTTTTCTCGTCGCCCTTTGAATAAGCAAATCTACTTTCCTTGTCTTCTTTGTCATATTCAAACTCTGAGTTCTCAATAATGGTGTCATTATCCCATAATGCTGATGACCATGATAATTCCTTTATGTCGTATAGAATATCGTCAGACAATTGGATTTTTTCAGACTTAACAAGACTTGTAAATTTGGAAATAAATCCTGACATATTTTCAGGAGGAAGGTCTGCTTTATCAGCACGTTTGCTTATATGGATTTCAACCTCGTCCTTGTCCAACTCGATTTCAAAATCTTTGCTGGAGATATCATCCACGTAATCTATCAAAGCTTCAAAGAGCAGTTGTGAAGTTACATAGATTGTAATGTAATTGTTCATATCGTTCTCCTTTTAATGTATTATATTTTTCTTGTGCCTTTGCAATTAGGATAATTGCTACAGCCAAGAAATTTACCGTATTTTCCTTCACGGATATACATCGTACTTCCGCATAAGGGACAGCTTTCGGAAGACATATGCTCCATTTTCCACGCTTCTCTTT
The DNA here is from genome assembly GCA_045545515.1 of Acutalibacteraceae bacterium. Classification (GTDB taxonomy): domain Bacteria; phylum Bacillota; class Clostridia; order Oscillospirales; family Acutalibacteraceae; genus UBA737. Next base: position 101,294 of record JAZQBA010000011.1, on the reverse strand, counting down.
CTGCACGTTTTCGTTCATATTCTTTTTGTCGCTCCTCACGTTCGAGTTGCGACTGCATATATGCACACCAGCCTGCGCTTTTCATTTTTATCTCCTATTCATTTAATTTTTCTTGCAAACGGTCTAAATCCGCTTGTGTAAAATTGTTTGGATCAACACCGCACTTATGACAATGATAGTCAAAGGTACTACGATCAATTTCAGTAAGTCCAGTAGAAAGTAATGACTCCGCCACACGGTCGATATGTTCATCACGAATGCCATTGTAACCGGCATCATCCATTGCGGCTAATTGCCAAGGTTCAAACATTTTTGTCCTCCCTGTACCTAAACCCTACTACTTCCCGCAACAGGATTTAAGGTATTATGTAATCGTTTTTCTATTTCTCGCATAATTATAGATGAATATGGTCTATATTTGCTTTGCAAAGGAAAAGCGTATACTTTAATGCAATTTAAGACTTTTTTGCGATTAGGAGACCCCAACTTTAAGCCAGTGCTTTCACCGGTTGTGTTAAAATGATCGGTCATTCTTCTATAAATTGAATCTCCAGACCCAACATATAAGCAATCGCCAATTTTGAGGTTCTTCTTTTTATAATCTTTAAATTTAGCCCCTCTAACATTATTCCATTTGCGAACTTCATCAGTTGTAAGGATTACAGGAGTTTTAATTACAAAAATATACACTCCACATTTTCCCCATAATGCTCTTGGACGTTGCTGAATAGACTCAAAAGTGTAAACTGTATCAAAAAAATCAGATGTAAACGCAAGACCTTCGCTAATGTGTTTTACAATATTATTTGATTCATCGTTCAAGGCTGTAGATAATGTTTTGAGCAATTCAATCACACAACACACCGCCTTAGAATATGATTTTATTTCCGCCCAGCATATCGAGATAACCTTCTCTGCAGGTAAGGAAAATAACCTGATGCTGTTTGGCACATTCCTTAATGAGCTCGCAAGACTGTGCAGTACGATCAGCATCCATATCGGTGAACGGATCGTCAAAGACTATCACACCGCCGCCATCGGAGAACAGATGGTCAAGCACAGCAAGGCGGAAAGCAAGAGAAACAGTTTCCTTTGTGCCTTCGGACAATTTGCCGTAATCAAGTAGCCTATTATCGCTGTAAATATTCATATTCAGTTTATCAGCTTCAGGAAACTCAGAGGAAATCTTACCGCTGGAGATAATGCTGAGGTAATGGGTAAAGCGGTCGGCAATATCCTGCATCGGGTTGTCATGAATATTTTCTTTTTGTGCTTTGAAAACATCTGCAATATGAAGCCAATGGTTCAGCAACGCTTTTTGTTCATCAAAAATACGCCCTGCTTTTTCAACATCGGCCATAGGATCGCCGCTGATGGTTTCTTTATAACTTTCCAATTTACTTGCAGCAGCAGTCTTAGAAGTAAGTGCTGTTTCACGAAGGCTCTGCTTAAACTTTAAGTCATTTTGCAGACTTTCAAGATGAGCGTCGGGATCGGTAATGCTGAGATATTCAGCAGGAATACCTTCCGCACCCGAAACAGAATCTTTCGCTTTTTTAAGTTCGACCTCTAAATCAAATGCTTTGGCTTTAAGGTCGTTGATACTAACATGTTCAAATACATAACCGTCAACAATAGTTTCTTTTGCGGTAATAAATCTTGCAATATCATTACTGCCGCAAACAGAGAGAACATCGCCATCAATTTCATCTTTTGTGCGAACAGATGCAGTTATTGCAGTTGCTGCGGTTTCAAGTTCTTTGTAGGTGGTAGAACCCAAAAGCATTTCTAAACGGCTATTGGCAGTCTCTATTTTAGACTTGGTATCGTTAATGGTTTTAGCTAACTGCTCGAGTTCTGCTAAAGTTTCCACCTTATATTTGCTGAGGATTTTGTCAACAATCTCTTGCTGTTCGGCAAGTTTTTCTTCGATAGCAGAAACATCCACATCGGCGGGAGATAACTGCATTTCCATAACACCGGGAACAGAGATTTTCACAGCTTCGGTAATAGAAGCCAATCCCTCCGTTATATTTACTGTTTCGCCTGTGCGAACAGATGTGATTTCCACATTATTTCCGCCGAGCATATTGATAGCGGCGGTAATGTTCATACCGCAAAGTTTGTTTTCAAGTGAACTGATGCCACGCTGTGCGGTTTTGACCTGCATAATTTCGTCATCGGTCGGCTGATAAGGAGGAATATATTTTTTGAGTTCGGTAAGTTCTGCGTGAATTGCCTTGGCAGCCTCGTATTTATCAAGTAAATCACGGCTTGCTTTTTCAGTTTGCAAAGCCTTAGCTTTTTCGAGATCTTCAGTAAGTTTTGGCCAGTTTGCTAAAACCTCTGCAATTTTCAATAGTTCTTTATCAATGCGGTCGATAGCTTTTTTGCGTTCGCTTTGAACGGCAAGACGGCTTGCAAAGGTGTTGAACTTGTTATATGCTTCCTCGGCAATGCGAGCAGCATTATCCTTATCGGTATAATCGCCTGCCGCACGATCTGCTTCGGATTCCAAACGGGATATTTCTTCAAGAACGGCTTTGGCATCTTCCAAGGCGTAATATGCTTTTAAGATTTCACCAAGTCCGTTAGACCAACGACCGGCCTTGCGAACGGGTTCTTCTCGGTCAAAGTCCCAATGCTTGCCGGCAATCTCATCAATTTTTGCCATAATTGCTTGCTCGATAGCATCCACCGAGATACCATCGCTTTCGGAAAAAGCCTGAGATACGGCATCGACAATTTCTTGCTTGGCATCGGTTTTCTTGGAAGCATCCAAAATCGTCTGCAAAGAAACGTCGGTATTTCGTTGGGAAGAAAAGAGCATATCGGAATAGACGCCCTCACCGTAAAGGAGAGCTTCTTTTAATATCTCATCAATTCTGCCTTGGTCACGGATAACTCCATCGGGTGTAGAAAGAGTGCAACGGGAATCCGAACCCCATTCTTTAGAGAGAGTGTAAGTACCATTCTCGGTTTCAAAAGTGATTTTGCCATCTGCAAAGTCACCGGTTATATTACTGCCTTTTTTAGCACCCGGAAAATATAACTCAAAAAAATCTTTATCGCTTCTGCGGTCAAGTCTTGCATTTTGGAACAAGGTACGGGAAAGCAAATTTACAAGGGTGCTTTTACCGCTTTCGTTTTTACCGTAGATTACATTGATTCCATCTGCGAGGGAAACGTTGCGATCACGAACGCCGGCAAATTGGGTGCAAGATATATTAGTGATTTTCATTTTATTTGCCCTCCTTCAAAGATTTCAACAGCTCATAGGCAAGTTGTGCTTCCTTCGGTTCATCTAAAAGTGAAGTCAGCAGACCTGCGGAGAAAGAGGTTTCGGGGAATTCGGATTCAATCAATTCTTTTGAAATGAGTTTGCTGAGTGCATAGTCATTGTATGTACCCTCGACAAAGCGGGAAAGTACGCTATCAATGATTTTGTTTTTATCTTCGTATTCTTCAGAAGATACAGCACCGGTTAGGATAATGTCCACGATGCTGTTATCGTCAATGTCCGAAAGTTCACGATTTAAGATATTTTCCATTTCACCTGCAGTAACAGCGATATTCTTACGATAAAAACGCAAATTGCCCGATACAACCTTCTTTGCTCTAACGGTTTTGTTTTCATTAATCTCAATTACAAAGCAAAGGCCATCGGTGTTACAGGAAACATCGGTTTGTACATGTGTACCTGCATTAAAGATTTTATTACCTGTGGTAAATTCATCGGTCAAGTTGCGGGGAAACGGAACATGGGTATGGCCAATGAGCCAAGCATCAACGGGAATATTCTCAAGCTCGGAACGCTTCATAAGGAAATATTGACCTTCATTGTCAATGGTCTCGCCTTCAACAGCTCCGTGGGCAATACCGATATGATAAGCGCCGTCGTTTTCAATCTCGGTTTCTTTGATCCAACCAAGATTATTCTGACCTGGAGCAGAATGCAGTGATGTGCAAAGTGCAGGATAAAGAACAACATCTTCACCGTTTGCAGAAAGTTCGTACGGACGGTATTCTGTAAGCAACATAATGTTATCGTGGGATGCCATCACATCCTTGAAATACTGCCATACCTTTACGTCTTTGTCATAATAATCATGGTTACCGGGAAGAACAACTACAGTTCCATTAAAGCAAGACAGCGCATCCAAAAGAGTTTTTATCTCCCTCTTGGATACGCTGTACGTATTCTCAAACAAATCGCCCGTGATCACGAAAAGGGCGCAGTTTTCCTGATTAGCGGTTTCAACCATACCTTCAAAAGCCGTAATTCTGCTGGAAGCAAGAACTGCCGCTTGTTCGTGGCTTGCATATTTCAAACCGATATGGTTATCTCCGGTTACAAAGATTTTTAACATCACAATACCCCATTTATATAAAACTGATTGCAACATAATCTGCATTATGTAATCAATAGTTAGTTTAATTCTATCGATTGGTTTGAAATCAACGGAAATATTATATCATAAAAGTTCGATAATTACAATCCCTTTAAGAAAAAAGTATGATTATGCTTGAAATTGTCGTAAAAATAGCGCACCAAATAAGGCCTTTACTTTACTGATATAGCAAAGGCTTGCTTCGTTATGCCTTTTTTGATGTGGTACATCATTGCCACAATCAAAAAGGGTTATTTTTGTATGTGGGTCTATTACATAATGCAGATTATGTAGTAGCCGCCGTTTTCGGTGGCTATTTTTATATTATCAATCGCATATTTTCCATACGCTGACGGTGTTCGTTACCGGTGGTAATAATATAAATTCGTGTGGTGTTGATACTGCTATGACCGAGTATGTCTGCGAGCTTGGCAATGTCCTTTTCTATGCCGTAAAAGGTGCGTGCGAACAAGTGACGGAGATTATGAGGAAACACCTTTTGCGGATTTACCCCCGCTTGAACACAAAGGCTTTTCATTTCACGCCAAATATTCGTGCGGCTCATAGGCTTACCGTTTCGGGTTATAAAAATAGTGCCTGTTGTAATTTTCTGCTCTGCGGCATAGCGGAGCAGTTTCTTTTGCAGTTCTCTGACAATGAATACCGAGCGTGTTTTGCCTTTAAGCGATACAATCGCTTCACCGCACTTTACCGCCTCAACAGTGATAAACTGTAGTTCGCTAACACGAATACCTGTTCCGCATATTGTTTGTATCAGCAAGTTTAGGCGTTCATTGCCTTTTTGCTTGGCGGTATTAACAAGTCGCATATATTCCGCTTTGGTCAGTTCCTTTTCTTCGGGGCAGTAAATCTGCCGTTGGAGCTTGATAGACTTCACCCTCAAATCCGACCATCTAAGAAATAAAAGCAGACTATTGATAGAAGCAAGCATTGAATTGATGCTCCGCACAGCATAGTTATCGGAGAGTAACTTGTTTTTATAGGCAATAACCGTTTCCTTTGTTATCTCCGCGGTACCCACATAAGCTGAAAATGCCCTTACATCACGGATGTATTTTTCTACGGTATTCTCGCTCTTTTCCTCGCTTTTGAGATGTACGGTAAACGCCGTTATTTGTTTGTCTGTTAAAATTCTTCCTTTCATCGTATTTACCTCCGGATAGTTTTTATAATATTTTACCCGAAAAGTATGATTTGCTGAAATCACCTTGATATGCTCGAAGGCATAGTCTCCACAAGGTGTTCGGTATGTTAACTTGGAAAGCGAGGTATTGCAAGTCATATTTCGAGTTTTAAAAACATTCTCCATTTTGCTGGACTTGTGGGAAGTTTTATAGTATATGTTTGTGTTGCCAAAGGAGGTAAGACAAACATGAAAAGAATAATTTTATTACTTCTCTGCTGTGGGATACTAATGAGTATGGTAGGATGCGGTGGCAACACTGCACCGCCGCCTACCGAGAGTCCACCGACAACGGTATCGGAAACTGTAATAACAGAAACACCTATCGAAACAACACCGCCTATAACGGCGGTAGAGCCAGCAGAGAAAGAAAAAGAGTCACCCTCGACCGAGAGCGCAGATCAGGCAACCGAGCCGACTGTGACCACCACAGAGCCAATAACAACAACGACACAGCCCAAGGAAGAACCCAAGCCAACGGCAACCACAAAACCGACAGAGTCATCGACGGTGGAAAATACCGAGGAAAGCGGTTGCATCACCATACTGGAAACAGATGATCCGCCGAAAGAGGAAATCATCATACCACCCAAACCGAGTGCAGATTTAGTGGCACATAAGGTCGCAGAATACATAAATCAGTTCCGCACCGAGCAGGGCGATGTTACCGCAACGGTAATCCCCGGACTGACTGAATACTGTAAATACCGATGCACACAGCTTAAAACGAATTTTGCTCATGACACCGCCGATCAACGAGCAGCTGCCGAAGCCTTGCAGTATGGCGAATATGTGGATTGGTCGCTATATGGTATTGAAGGCGAAGAAAATTATTATACCGCCAATGTGCGCGAAGCCATTGGTAAAGGTAATTGGGGTGGTACGGCTGATGAAATAGCCTACTCCATAGCCAACGGCTTTCGAAACAGCAAAGGACACTGGTCATATGTCGGCAGCTCCAAGTACACCTATATGGCGGTCGGCGTGATGTATGACGGATATTACTGGTATGTCTGCGTATGTATGGACTCTGAAAATACAGACTTAAAATAAGCATAAAAATACCCACTGGATGCGGCGGTTATTTACGTAACCTTGCCACAACATCCGGTGGGTATTTTTTTAATTTACTTTTGTAGCCGTTTGTTTTATCTGAAACGGCCTACGGGTCGATAAAATTATTTCTGTTCGATTGTACGGGGGTTTATTCGTGATACCGTTCCGCCTCGCGCATTACAGTGCGGTAAACCGATTTCCATAATCGCAAACTGCTTTCGGGATATTTTTCACGCATCTTACGAACTGCCGCCTTACGCGCCTTTATTATTCCGTCCGGCTTCATCATATGTTCCAAGCAAAGCTCGTCAAGGTCGATATGCTTATAACCGAAAAGCGCGAATGAATGTCCGAGAATTTCTCTGTCTTTTTTCGGCAGCGCCTCAAATAACTCCTTTAAAAATTCAAGGCAAAGCTTATGATATACAATTCTGTCAGTGGATGCCGAGGACTTGTTCGGCATCAGACGCTCATACGGATCATATGGCTCTCCGTCCTCGTAAGGCACAAGGTCATATACCGAAAGAAAGTGAGTGTTATATCCTATATGCCGAGCAACATCCTCAAGGGGAATACCCAGTTCTTTTGCAATTTCCTCCGGCTCCTTGCCTGTATCGTAATATAACTGTTGTGCTTTTCGCAGCTCCGCCATATCCTCAGGATCAAAGAAAAGAACGCCGAGATTGCATTCCATCCACCGATACATAGCACCTTTCAGTCGAGGATAAAGATAGGTGGTGAGCTTTGCCCGTTCAGGTTCGTATTTCTTTTTCCGAAGGAGAGAAAAAAACTCAAGCATACCTTCGTAAAAAAGTTCATTCACAACATATTTGGAATGTGCCGTCAGTTTATTCGGATGCTCCGCACTTTTGTTATAACAGTTAAAACTAACCGCAACTTCCTTTGCAATACCGCGGATGAAACCGATATTTTTATTATAAAGCTTCTCTAAAATTGTTTCGTCCCCGTCATAGAACTTTAAAATCAATTCTTCGTTGGTCATAAGCTCACCTCCTCCACTATAAGTCTAACAAACGATGTGCACCATAAACCGTACTTTACTCTGACTTCGGTCTGCCGCGCGGTTTGGTTCGGCGAATAACATCGCACATCGGGTATAAGTTTTTAGATGCAAGTAGGTCTTCAAATTCTTCGTTTGACGTTCCCGATCTTGTGGTTGCATCGTAATATAAATCCTGCGCCGTGCGGTATAATTTATATTTTTCTTCTTGTGTTATCACTCCCCGTGAGAAATCCTTGTCGATGCGCAGATAACAACGGCGCAAGGATTGTGCCTTGGGATTATCAGCCTGTAATTCTTTTATTCCCTTGCGGTGATAACCAAGCTGAGCGCAGGTGTACTTTGGATTATCGGGTGCAGGGTTGTCGCAATACTTGGTGTGGTATCCCTTTTTAAGCAAAAAGTATCTGCCGCAGTATTCGCATTTGCGAATAATATATCCGGTTTCCAATGCCTTGTAAAAATCCATTTTAAGCAGAGCCTGTAACGACTCCACCTCATAATACTGATAGATTTTATATTCTCCCGACCCCTCGAAAGTTTCTCTCGGCATATGGCGAAGGATCACCGGATCGTTAGCGGTAAAGTATCCCGAACCCTCAACCGGATTGGCGATAAACTTTTCAGCGCGGGGATGGTTGAATAAGTCATCAAGAGCCATTGCGTAGTTGTTGGCATCAAGCTTATTCAGAGAGGATAAAAAGAATTTTATGAAATTAAATATTGTTGTGTTGAATGAGTTTATATCGTAAAGCGCCCTTGCATACGCATCGCAGTAATCCTTATAATATTTCCATTTAACTGCGATGTTGCCCGGATAAATCAGTAGCGCTCTTGTCTTTTCGGGTGGCAGTTCAGGAATTGGCGGCTGTGGTGTGGTAACGCAAAACTCCTTATCGGTCGTTGTGTTTCTGAAAAACTCTTTATTTACACCGCCATAATTGTCTGGATTATCAAGGTAATCTTCGTAGGCGGTAATTTTATTTAATACTTCAATATCGTGTTCGGAAAGCTCACAATCGTCAGTTTCAAACATCGATTGCTGTGCTGTAAACTGTTCAGCCTCCGCAAAAATATCTGTCTCCTCTCGCACAAGTTCAAGGCATGGGAACTCGCAGATCATAGCATCGAGTTTTATATATTCCTTGTTGGCTTCGTACCAATCGGAAAGTTTTTTGCTCCGCATATATTCGTTTAGCTTGCTTTGTGCAAGTTCTAATTGTTCGCGCATAGCGGCGTATTTATCCTTGGGAAGATTTAAAAACTCGGTTGTCAGATCGCCGAGTGAAAACTTTTTACCGTTAATTTCGATGTGTTTATCACCGATGCAAAAAGATATACATCCAAACAAGGGAACACCTCCTAACTTTAATTTGTCAGTAAATAGTTTTATATTGTATATGACAATTATTATTTTATCATTTTTTCTTACACAATACAAGTAGAAGGGCGAAAGTCAAGGTAAAAAAACTTTGACTCTCGCCCTTACTTTATTTCAGGAGGTGTTTTCAAATGACTGAAAACAAACCCAAGCTCACCGTTATAGACGGTGAAACTCTAATGGATACAAGACTGGAACCGACCAAGTTTTGTATCGACACACTGCTGCCGCAAGGGATAACGATCCTCGGCGGTGCACCTAAAATCGGTAAATCGTGGTGGGTGCTGGATATTTGTATCCGCATCGCCAAAGGAGAAAGCGTATGGGGTATGCCAACCACCAAAGGCACAACGTTGTATCTTTGCTTGGAGGATACGCTCAGGCGTGTGCAGGAACGACTGTGTTTAATCACAGACGACGTCCCCTCCAACGCTTTCTTTGCAACGGACGCGCATACGCTTGCCGAAGGTCTCTGCGATGAAATCCGCGCATTCGTGAAAGAGCATCCCGATACCGTTCTCGTTGCAATCGATACTTTTCAGATCGTGCGTAACGGCGGTGTGGATACCTCTTACGGTAACGACTACGATGAAATCCGTCAAATGAAGCAGTTGGCAGACGAGCTTAATATCTCTCTTCTTTTGGTGCATCACCTTCGTAAGCAGGGCGACAGCGATCCGTTAAACAAACTGTCAGGCACGACCGGAATCGTAGGCGCAGTTGATTCGGTGTTCGTTCTTGACAAAAGCAAACGCAGTGAAAACCTCGCAACACTCGTTTGCACAGGCAGGGATATTGAGCATCGGCAGCTTGAATTAAAATTCTCTAATACGGATTTTATTTGGGAATTGAAATCCGACAGCCGTGAGCATCCCGAAAAATTGTTACCGCCGGAGATGGAACTGCTCGTACAGTTTATGAAAGAGCAAGAAAATTTTGTAGGCGGCAACAGTGAGTTCGTAGAACTGTTCAATAGGCTCACCGACAGTGCGGTAACGGTCAAAGGCTTCAAGCAGATGATGAACCGTTGGCGGTACAACCTTGAAAACTTGGGTGTGCATTACCGTGACCATCGCAGTAACGGCACACGGCTATTGGAGGTGAAATATATTCCTTCTTCTGCTGTGGGCAGTGACGAAAGTGCCGTAAGTGACGTAACAAATTCGGTGTAGAAAACATTCGTCACTTTCGTCCCTTGCGTTCCTGTGAAGCGGTTGTCCGCCCGTTTGCCGAAAGGTTTGCGAGTTGGAGTAAACACCCGACCGCCTCGGTTAAAACGCAACACAGGGCAAATGTGAGCCGAGTGTGCGGAGATTTGTCGCTGAAAGTTACACGGAAAGCGATAAAAACTACCGCATTTTATTTCTCTCCTTCAGGAGAGAACCAGCATCGCCTTTGGCTGTACGACCACCGCTAAAGCGGCGGTCGTGCCTTCGACTGCTGTTTATTGGGCAGAAGCCCAAACCCACTTTATTTTTGAAAGGAATGATTTTTATGAAAACTAAGCGTTTCAATTTCAGAGTCACCGATACAATGGATGCTATGATCCGTAAAAAAGCCGCAGATGCCGGAATGAGTATTACTGACTATATCATACTCTGCGCCATTGATAAAAAGGTAATCAATTATGGCGGTCTGCGCGAACTGACCACACAAGTAAAAAAGCTCGGTAACAATATAAATCAGTTGCTGATACTTTCCCGTCAAGGAAGAATCAACACCGTAAATCTTACAGCCACCCAAGAGGAACTGAAAAGGATTTACGAACTGCTATCTGTCGAGCTTGGAAGAGGGTGATGTTATGGCGATTGTTCATTTCGTAAATTATCAAAAACCTCAGACCTCTAACACTATGGCTTTTGTCTTGCGATACACGATGCAGGACGAAAAAACAGTTGCCGATGACGGCAATAAGTATGTGACAGGTGTTAACTGCACACCTCAATCCGCCTATACCGAATTCAATAATACGAAACGGTTATACGGTAAAACGGACGGCAGATTGTTCTATCATTTCGTGCAGTCCTTTTCGGTGGATGAAAATATATCACCGCAAACGGCACACGAAATAGCAGTTAGATTTGCTGAGGAAACTGAAAAGTTTTCCGGCTTCGAAATTGTAGTGTCCACCCACTGCGACCGTGACCATATCCACTCGCATTTTGTTATGAACAGCGTAAACGCAGAAAGCGGTAGAAAGTTTCACATCAGCGAAAGTGAGGTTGAAATGCTGATGCAGAAATCGGATGCCCTCTGCCTTGAATATGGACTGTCGGTTTTGAAGCCCAAGCCGACCACCGAGAGAGCCAAGCCGATGAACGACCGAGAATATCGGTCTGCTGAAAAGGGCGAGAGTTGGAAGATACGGCTTGAAGCCGTAATCTCCAATGCAATGCAAACTGCTGCTTCAAAAGATCATTTTATTATGCTGATGGAAGCGGAAGGTTACGGTGTCAAGTGGACGGACACCCGTAAGAATATCACCTACACCACACCCGAAGGCAAAGCCTGTCGGGACAGCAAATTACACCTAAGAAAATTTCTAAAGGAGAGTATGGAATATGAGTTCATCTACAGAGCGGAAATCACCGCAAAGTTTAATAACCGAAATGCAAGAGCAGATCACCACCGCCGAAAAGGTTCATCCTTGCGTAGCTGTGACCGAGCCGAACTGGAAGGCAATGATATCTACGCAGAGATCACAGATAGATTTGCTGAAGGAGATTCGGGATACACTGCCTACGCTGACGACCGAGAAAGAGTTGAAAGTGTATATGGATCGGCAGCTGAAGTTGCTGATGCAGTACACCGAGCAGACCAAAGAAGCGACCGAACAATTCCAGGCAGCGCTGGAAACATCGGCGGCGGAATTGAACAAGAGTATCCATCAGTTGATAACGGATACCGAGAAACAGGTTGGGAGAATGAGCGAGAGCTGTTCGATCAACTTCTCTATGCTTCGCAGTACGGCGGAGGACAAACTGGAGAGGCATACGAACAAACTGTTCTGGATGTCTCTGATACCTTCGGCGGTGCTCATAGTGTTGGAATTGATACGGCATATCTTATCGGCGATATCGGTAATATAATCGACGAGGATGCTCCCGTGGAGGATTGTACTACCAAGCACTATCCGGCAGAGCGTAAGAAAAAACAAGGCCCCGTGATGAGCGGGATGTAAGAGCGTGAGAAAATCTCTAATCTCACGCTCTGTTAATGCCAACTCATAGTTGGAGAAAGGAGTTTATATGAAAGATAAACTTTATGATATTCACAATGAAATTCGGACACCATCCGGAACAGAATACGATCCTGCTATAGCAAGTAGTATTCGCCGCCGATATGGCTTTACCATTCAGGGGAATCAGTTAACTGCGGAAACGCAGTACACCATAGGCGGTATGCGATACAAGGTTAATTCCATTTTTGATATTTGTAACAGCCCGGAGAGCGACGAAGCTCTCAAAAGATTGATGGTTCAGGAAATTGATAAAGTTTCCTGAACTTTTTCTTTTCCGCTGGACATTTAAACCGATTGGGAGTATTGTTGTGGTGCAGAAATCTCTATCTGCACCATGCACTCTCAATCGGTTTGACATTTGAAAGGAGAAAATTATTATGTCAAACCTATTGAATGAACAAATTACAGCGTTATATTGCAGACTCTCTCAGGAAGATGAGAACAAGGGCGATAGCGACAGCATCGTAAATCAAAAAGCGATACTCACCAAGTACGCAGAGGAAAACGGCTTTACCAATATTCAGGTGTTTGTAGATGACGGATATTCAGGTGTCAGTTTTAACCGTCCCGATTTTCAGCGACTGCTTGAACTTATGGAAAAAGGCAGGGTCAAGACCTTGATCACCAAAGACCTATCCCGTCTTGGCAGAAACTATATTGAGGTCGGTAACTATACTGAAATACTGTTTCCTCGTTGGGATGTGCGGTACATTGCCATCAACGATAATTACGATTCGCTGTATAGTGAAGGCAATGAACTGGCACCCTTCAAGAATCTGTTCAACGAATGGTTCGCAAGGGATACAAGCAAAAAAATTCGTGCGGTTATTAAAGCCAAAGCCGAGCGTGGCGAAAGGGTCGGAACTTCCGTCCCATACGGTTACAAGCGCGATCCCGATGTCAAAGGACACTTGCTCGTGAACGAAGAAACTGCACCGATCATCCAAATGATATTTGAACTGTGTGCAAAAGGTATCGGCCCCAAAAATATCGGTAATATTCTTCGTGATAAAAAGATTTTTAAGCCAACATTTTACCGATACCAAACAGACGGTGTGTACGGCGCCGTTACCGACACAGACACACCATATAATTGGACTTCGCAAACGATATCCGATATCTTGAAAAATGAGATTTATCTCGGTCACACGATTAATTGTAGGACAAGAGTAGTCTCCTTCAAGGATAAGCGTGTCATAGAAGTGCCGGAAAGCGAACAGTACCGATTCGAAAACACCCATGAAGCAATCATTGATAAAGAAACGTGGGATGCGGTGCAAAAAGTACGTGAAGGTAAACGACGTCGCAACAACATGGGTGAGATCGACAAATACAGCGGACTGTTATATTGCGCTGACTGCGGTTCAAAGTTATACTTTGTGCGAGGGAAATCCATAACCCCCGAAACATATAACTTTATCTGCAGCAGATACCGCAAACACAACGGCGAAGAATTATGTACCGCCCACCGAATCCGAGAAGTCGCTTTGGACGAAATCGTTCTTGAAGAGATACGCAAAGCAACCTATTATGCTCGAACAAAAACCAAAGAATTCATCGAGCATATAAACAAAAAAAGTTCCTCCGAAAACAGGAGAGAACTTAACAGTAAGATCAGCGAACTCGGCAGACTTGAAAAAAGGAACGCAGAGCTGAATTCATTATTTAAAAGGCTGTATGAGGACAATGTGCTCGGCAAGGTAACCAACGAACAGTTTCGTATGTTATCTGACGGTTACAACATTGAACAAAGAGAGATTCAGGAACGGATTCCTACACTCCAAAAGGAGATAGAGGATCTAAAAGCGGCCTCCACTAATGTAGAACGGTTTGTTGCAATCGCAAATAAATATACCGATCTGCAAGAACTGACCGTTGAAGCCCTGCGAACCTTCGTGCAGAAGATAGTTATCCACGAACGCACAGAAAAGTGGGCAAAAACAGCCGAGCAACAAATTGATATCTATTTCAAATATATCGGCAACCTGACCGTGCAGCCCGTAGAACACGCGGGATAAAAGGAAAGGACGGACAGCCTAAACTGTCCGTCCTACTCCCAAGACACCGTCTCACGCAAAGAAATCCTTATAACAAGTTGCGTGAGCCGAAAGCTTTTTTGTTTTCTTACAGTTCCGGGCCGGCGGCGACGAGTGCTTTGCCGGCTTCGTTTCCGGTATATTTGTCAAAGTTCTTGACAAAGCGACCGGCCAGGTCTTTGGCCTTGGCGTCCCATTCGCTCGCGTCGGCGTAGGTGTCGCGCGGGTCGAGGATCGCGGGGTCCACGTTCGGCAACGCCGTCGGGACCGAAAGGTTGAAGTAGGGAATGGTTTTGGTTTCGGCCTTGAGAATCGAGCCGTCGAGAATGGCATCGATAATGCCGCGGGTATCCTTAATGGAAATGCGCTTGCCCGTGCCGTTCCAACCGGTGTTTACGAGGTAGGCCTTGGCGCCGCTCTTTTCCATCTTCTTGACCAATTCTTCGGCATACTTGGTGGGGTGCAGTTCCAAAAATGCCTGACCGAAACAGGCCGAGAAGGTCGGGGTCGGCTCGGTAATGCCGCGCTCGGTACCGGCGAGTTTGGAGGTAAAGCCCGAGAGGAAGTAGTACTGCGCCTGTTCGGGGGTCAACACCGAAACGGGCGGCAACACGCCGAAAGCATCGGCCGACAGGAAGATGACGTTTTTGGCGTCGGGTGCGGCCGAAACGGGGCGAACGATTTTTTCAATATGGTCGATGGGGTACGAAACGCGGGTGTTTTCGGTGACCGAATCATCGGCGAAATCGCAAACGCCGTTTTGGTCTACCGTAACGTTTTCCAAAAGCGCATTGCGTTTAATGGCGGCATAAATATCCGGTTCGGATTCCTTGTCGAGGTTAATGACCTTGGCGTAGCAACCGCCCTCGAAGTTGAAGACGCCCTTATCGTCCCAACCGTGCTCGTCGTCACCGATGAGCAGACGCTTGGGGTCGGTCGAAAGGGTGGTTTTTCCCGTACCCGAAAGGCCGAAGAACAGCGCGGTATTCTCGCCGTTCATATCGGTGTTGGCCGAGCAATGCATCGAAGCCATACCCTTCAAAGGCAGGTAGTAGTTCATCATCGAGAACATACCCTTTTTCATTTCGCCGCCGTACCAGGTATTGAGAATGACCTGTTCGCGCGAAGTGATATTGAAGACCGAAGCCGTTTCGGAATTGAGGCCCAGTTCCTTGAAGTTTTCGACCTTGGCTTTGGAAGCGTTGTAGCAAACGAAGTCGGGCTCAAAGGTTTCGAGTTCCTCGGCGGTGGGGTTGATGAACATATTCTTGACGAAATGTGCCTGCCAGGCCACTTCCATAATGAAACGAATCGCCATTCTCGAATCCTCGTTGGCGCCGCAGAACACATCCATCACGTACAGTTTCTTGTCGGACAGTTCTTTCACGGCAAGTTCCTTTAACGCTTTCCAACTTTCTTCGCTACAGGGGTGGTTATCGTTCTTGAATTCATCACTCGTCCACCAAACGGTGTTCTTGGAGTTTTCGTCCATCACGATAAACTTATCTTTGGGGGAACGGCCGGTGTAGATACCGGTCATCACGTTGACCGCACCAAGTTCGGTCACCTGACCTTTTTCGTAACCCTCTAACGAAGGGTCGGTCTCGGCCACGAACAGTTCTTCAAACGAAGGGTTGCGCACGATTTCGGTCGTACCCGAAATGCCGTATTTGCTCAGATCGATTTTGCTCATTTTTTGTTCCTCTTTCATAATTTATTTTAGAATAGAATGACAATGAATTGTGAAACCAAAACCACACAGACCAGCGCGACCGGATAGGTTGCCGCATAGGCCGCCGCCACGTCTTCGGTACCTGCCACGTGAATGAGCGCACCCAACGCGGGCGTACTCGTCATACCGCCGCTGATGGAACCAAGCGCATTCAACAGACTTAATTTCAGCACGTATTTTGCGAACAGATAACCGACCACCATCGGCACCGTGGTCATACACATTCCGTAGACAAAGTACATCACGTCAAAATTCGCCAAAAACTCGGCGCCGCCCGGAATGCCCGCGCCCGTCAAAAACAGGACCAGACCGAGTTCCCGAAACAGCTGAAGCGTGTTTTTTTGCGGCTGAATACGCACCCGCCCGATCTTCCCGAAATGACCCAGAATCAACGCGGCCAACAAACAGCCGCCCGTCGTCGTCAGCGAGAAACAGGACCCCTCGAACCCTTTGGCGGAAAGCGGAATTTTAATCTGGCCGATCAGGGTACCCAACACGGCCGCAAGGAAAAATCCGCCCAATCCGAAGCGGTCGATTTCAAACAGTTTGGCGCCCGATTTTTTCTCGTCCTCGGCCGAGGGAACAACCAACAAAGCGCGTTCCTTTGCCATATCGGCTTTGGCGAGTTTCGGAATCAGTTGAATAAACAATACTTTGCCGACAACGCCGTACATATAGGCGATACCAAGCCCGACCGAAACGAGGCTTGTGTATTGGGTCGCAACCGTCGCCTTGGCGGCCGAAAAAGCGGGCGTAGACGTGAGCGCGCCCGAAAACAGGCCGACCATCATCGCCACAAATTCTTCGCGCGTTTCAATCGAAGCGCCGTAGCCCAACAATTCCCCCGCGCCGATACAAGCCGCGGCGGTAAGGCCGCCCGTCAAAACAATGACGAACGCCAACACCACGTAGGATTTGAAGTTTTTCTTAAAATTACCGAAAAAATTCGGGCCCGCAATGTAGCCGACCGAGGTGACGAACAGGGTAATTCCGAGGCTTTCAAAAAAATCGAGTCCGGCCGAAAAATCATACGGCTTCGCGCCGGCGATAAACAGCAATTCACCCGAATCGTTTGCCCGAAAAAGCAAAGCGCCGAAAACCAGTGCGAGAATAAACACGCCCGCACTGCCGAGCGAGACTCCCTTCACGGTAACTCTGCCAAGCAAAAGCCCCGCAAACAAAACGGCAAAAACCACAAGCAGTAAAGTATAGACGTTACTGATTGAAAACGCGCCGCCAAACAAACTCATACTTCTTCACCTTCAACAAACGGACGATATTTTTAAGCAGAAATTTGCGCGAAAACGCGGCGGTTTTCGTTTTGTCGGTAATAGTGTTTGCCGTTGCGGCCGCACTCATACCAAAACTTCTGCCAACGGTTTGATTTTTTGAAAAAAGGCACCGCAAACATTGAAACAGACATAAAAATCCAATCGTACCCCATTTTCTTTGAACATTATACCATTCTCTACCAACAAAATCAAGCGTTCTCCCCGCCGATTTCTCTGCCGCCGTCCGTTTTTGGGAATTTGGCAAAAATTTGTTTGTTTTCCAAGCTTTTTATAGACTTTTCGGCGCGTATGCGGTATAGTGAAGACAGAAATCTTTCGAGGTGACAAAGAATGAACGTAAAAGCTTTCTTGGAATACAAAAACGGTCAACCCGCGGTGAACATCAACGGGGAACTGTTTCCGCCCATGGCCCTGACCGCCCGAACGCTCAAACCCGACTACCTAAAGCGGGTGCGCGATGCGGGGATTCGCGTCTTCTTCGTTTTTGCCAACACCGATTGGATGCGCCCCGGAACCGAAACCGAAAAAAGCGGTTTTGAAACTTTTTGCGATGAAATCGGCCGTCTTTTGTCGGTCGTACCCGATGCCTACGTGATCGTTCGCCTTGGTATGCACCCGCCCGTTGAATGGGTCGAGTCCCACCCCGACGATATGGTGCGCTACGACAACGGCGAGACGATGGCTTGTGAACTCATTTCGGAAATTCACAAAGATTCCTTCTCGGGCTGTTACTCGCTCTGCTCGAAAAACTGGCAGAAAGACGGTACCGAAGCCATGCTGCACTTCTGCGAACAGGTGGAAAATTCGTCTTTTGCCGACCGCGTGATCGGTTACTTCCTTGCCGCCGGCAACACCTCGGAATGGTATTACGCCAACCCCGTATTTATCCGCGGCAATCCCGAGGCCGGTATCCCCCACCGCATGGCGGGTTACTGCCCCTCGTTCCAACAGTATTTTGAAGGGTATCTGCGCGAACATTACGAAGATGAGGCGGCGCTTCAAAAAGCCTGGAACGACCCGACGGCAACCTTTGAAAACCCCAAAATCCCCTCGGGCGAAGCGCGTGAATTTTTGGATTACGACGGCGTGATCCAAGCGCAGATGCAAAACCTTGAACAGGTCGACGAAAATTCGGGCGACCTGAATACCGACAGTCCGGAAAACATCGGCGTCTTTTTGAACGCCGTGAAAAACCGCGCCGTTTACGATTTTTACGAGGCGTGGCATTTCGGCACCGCCGACAGCATTATCGCCTTTGCCAAAGCCTTAAAGGCCCACGACCCCGACCGACTGACCGGCGCGTTCTACGGCTCGCTCGGTTGTACCGACTTCTTTGGACTTTCCACGTCGACCGGTACCGAGCGCATCATCACGTCGGGCGTGGTCGACTTCCTGGCCGCTCCCGGCGTTTACAACAACCGCGAACCCGGCGGTTCGACCGGACAGCGCGAAATGCACGACTCTTTCCGTTTGCACGGTGCTTCCTTCGTCGTTGAAGACGACGCACGCACCCACCTGGAAAACGATTTTTACCGCGACAGTATGCGGCTTTACACCCCCGAGGATTCCTTCCGCGTTTTGAAGCGCGAATTCGGCCGAAACCTTTGCCAAGGCACCTATGCCTGGTGGTTTGACCAACATTTAGAGGGCGGCCGATATGATGACCCGCAGGTTTTGTCGGTCATCAAACAGCAACAGCGCATCGCCACCGAGGCGCTTTCCCAGCCCCACCCGAACAGCGAAATTGCCATCATCGGCGACCTGAAAAGCGTTCACCTGGCTTCGGTTTACACCAACGCCTATCTTTTGGACCTGTACCGCACCTCAGAACTCTCGCGCATTGGCGCCGGCGCCGACTATTATCACTTGAGCGACCTTTCCCACCCCGATATGCCCGATTACAAATGCTATCTAATGCTCAACGCCTTCCGCCTGTCGGACGCGGACCGCAAGGCCATTACCGAAAAGGCCGCGCGCAACCGCGCCGTGATTATCTGGCTGTACGGTGCGGGTATTTACGACCCCGAACAAAACACCATGAACGAAGCCAACGTTCAGAAAACGGTTGGTATGAAGGTTCGTATGAACAACCGTGTCACGTCCCCGCGTTTTGACATCGTTTCCGACCACGGCGCCGTATGTTTTGCCGACAAAACCAAGAAGTACGGCTTCCTCGACCGCTCGATCCACAGCAACGTCTGGTTGGGCGAAGCATTACACCCCGCCTTTGTGCAACCGGGATTCTACATCGAAGAGGACGAGAGCATTACGGTACTCGGCCGTTACAGTCTGAACGGTCTTGCGGCGTTCGCCGTTAAGGATTGCGGAAGTTACACGTCCCTTTATTGCGCGACCGCCTCCCTTCGCAGCGAACTGTTGCGCTCGGCCGCCGCGTATGCCGGTTGTCACATCTATTCCACCGACGACGACACCCTATACGCCAACGGAAAATACGTCACGATTCACGCTTCCTATACGGGCGAACACACCCTTCGTTTCAAAGAAGCCTGCCGCCCCTATGAAGTATATGAAGACAAATACTACGGCGAGTCGGTAAAAGAATTAAAATTACACCTCGACCTAGGCGAGACCAAAATGTTCCGATTGGATTAAAAAACAAAAAGAAAAGCACCGCGAAATGCGGTGCTTTTTTCTATTAAAGCGTTACAATGATTGGCATGATGCCGCTCGGTTCGATATCGATCACGGCGTAGGAATTTCTTCCCTCGCGCGATTGGGCGCAGGAACCGGGATTCACCAAAAAGAGGCCGTTTTCATAAGATATATAAGCGCAATGCGTATGCCCGAAGAGGGCGATTTTACAGTGGCGCTCAAGCGCCAATTCCATCAGCCGCGTGGTTCCGTATTTCACGGCGCAGGTATGCCCGTGCGTGTAAAACACGCGCACGCCGCCCACTTCGGCAATATTGGTATACGGGTACGCGGATTCGAAATCACAGTTGCCCGAAACGATAAAGAATTCCTTTTGGGGAAACTGCGCTGTCAGGTCTTCAATATCCCGCGTGACGTCGCCGAGGAAAAAGACCTGTTGGGCGGTAGGTTGTGCTTCGAGAATCTTCCGCACAACGCCGCTTCGCCCGTGGGAATCGGAAAGGACCAAAATTCGCATTGCAAACACCTCATAAACAACGAAAAATAATCATACAATCAAAAAGACAGGGGGAATTTTGATGAATCAAAACGGTTTCGATAAAGAAAAAATACTTTCGGCCATTCAAAAAGAATCGGGCGGCCGCATCGATTCGGCCGCATTGGAAAACGCCCAAAAAGGCGACCTTTCCAAAATGATGAGCGCACTCTCACAAGAAGACAAACAAAAACTCTCGCAAATGCTCGCCAACAAAACAGCCCTCAAAGAATTGTTGAGCCGCCCCGAGGCCAAAGACCTTTTGAAAAACTTTATGAACGGCGGAAAGAAACATGGATGATCTGAGCGAAAAATTAGCGAGTGTTCTCAACGACCCGCAACAAATGGAACAAATGCGCCGAATGGCCGAGCAGTTGTTGGGCGGTGACGTATCACGACCCGAACCGGCACCCGCGCCCAAATCAACGGGACTTGCCGACGGCCTTTTGGAGGGTGTTGGCGCCGAAGACCTACAACGAATGGTGGGACTGTTGAGCCGTTTTCGGCAAACGGGTCAGGACGACCGCACCCGATTGCTTTTAGCGCTCAAACCGCATTTGAGTGAGCCGCGGCAAGAGAAGATCGACACGGCCGTAAAACTTTTGAAAATCGTTGAACTGCTTCCCTTTTTGCGGGAAAGCGGTTTATTTTCGGGATGAGGGGGAAAAATCTTGACTTCACCAAATGATACCTCTTTTGCGGCGCAACAACGCGCCATTGAGCGAATGATGGAAATGAATGCCCGCTCAAACGTTTCGTCCCATCCCCATAAAACGCCGCCGATGCCCTCCTTTGTGCAGTTGCCGCGCGACGAAAAAGCGGGCGAACAAACCGCCGCGTCCCGAAAGGGCGAAGAACGCGAACAAGCCCCTGCGCACCCGAAAAAGACGCCGCAACAACAGGGCGCTTTGGGCGGTCTTTCGGGGCTTTTTTCCTCGCTCGGGCTCTCGTCGGCCGACGGGGCAAAATTCGACCGCGATCTACTGCTCATTTTAGGGGTGGGTTACCTGCTTTACAAAGAGCAAAACGACCACCTTTTACTGTTGGCGCTGCTTTATATTTTACTTTGACAAAAACTTCACGTTTTCGACGGTTTTCGTTGCAAATTTTGTTGTTATGTCAACTTGGACAACCCGTTTTTTTATCCAACTTATCCACCGAGTAGTCCACGGATTCGAACTCAAAATAGCCGATTTATGCCAAAATCGAACCTTTTGACGGTGGATAAGTGGGTGGATAAGGTGGATATTTCATTATGCAGAAATAATATGAATAAAATAATTATGTTAATGTTTTGTATCAAAATAAGAGCCAAAAAACTTTATACAACACACCAAAAAAACAACAAAAAACGGACACAAATTTGTCACTTGTGTCCGCCCTTGATTTTACTGTTTTTCCGCGAAGCGTTTTTCCAGATTTTCGCGCATCATTTTTTCAATTTCAAGTCCCAAATCGGCGGTCGGCTGATTGCTTTCCAAAACACCTAAAACGTCGAGATGAACGACCGTTTTTCTGCGGAACATATTTTTGAAAATTTGCTTGGTGTCGCACATGGTACACACGACGATCGGCGCCCCCGACTTGGTGGCGATTTTCAGAGAACCGTTACGGACAGGCAGTAGAATTTCTTCGGTGCGGTTGGTGTACCCCTCGGGGAACAGACCGATCGAAACGGTATCCTCTTCGAGGAGTTTTGCCGCCGACAAAATGGTCTTGACCGCCGCGCGGGCGTTTTCGCGGTCGATCGGCAGACCGTACATACGGTGCATCGCGCGGGCGATAAAACGAAGGTCGGTATATACTTCCTTTTTGCCGATAAATCCAATCGGCATATCATAAAAGACCCGTAACAGAAAGGCGGGGTCCAATTCGGTGCGGTGGTTACACACCAGTAAGAACTTTCGGTCCTGCGGAATTTTTTCAAGCCCTTCGGCTTGCATATGTACCCGCGCGAAGAAGAAGATCAACTCGACGGTAAGTCCGATAAAACGTCGGAACGCCGGCGAATCTTTCCGGACGGGTTTACTCAGTCGCACCGAGCCGATCCACACCACCAACACAAGGCCGTGCAGCACGATAAACGCCAACACAAATCCTAAGAACAGAAGCGGTACCATCCACCACGAATGGCTTTGCGTAAAGACCGGGTAAAAGTTGTTTAACAGCAGCAGACCGACTGCCGACAGTACAGCGTACAAAGAAAGAAGCATAAGTTCCTCCTAATTCTGTTTTCGCACAATGGCGTATTCATCCCCAAAGGAATAATAGGGACAGTTTTTCGTGTGCCCCGTTAAAAACGCGCCCATTTCATCC
Organism: Acutalibacteraceae bacterium; assembly: GCA_045545515.1. Taxonomy (GTDB): domain Bacteria; phylum Bacillota; class Clostridia; order Oscillospirales; family Acutalibacteraceae; genus UBA737. The sequence continues at coordinate 78,476 of JAZQBA010000011.1, read as the reverse complement.
TCGTCGAGGTTTACGTCGCAACAATAGGTTGCGCTTTCCTCGTCGTAAACGTAGTTGGCGCAACTCTCACAACAATCGGTTTGTTTCATGTCGCCCTCCGCATTATTCGGTCGGGTCGGTGGCCGGTGGGGTTTCGGGTGTCGTCGGTTCCTCTTCTACGGGAGGAGTTTGCTCGCCGCCCTCACCCTCGGGTTCTTTTTCCGGTTCTTTCTCGGGCTCTTTTTCGGGGGTGGAACTCGTCGTGGAAGACTCGTTTGATGAAGTTAGATCTTCGGAAGAAGATTCGCTCGAGGAGGTTAAATCCTCTGAAGAAGTGCTCGGTTCTTTCGATTCGGTGGGTTCCTGTTTGGAAGAAACCGTGTTTCCGCCGCCCGAGTTTCCGCCCGAGTTCCCGCTATTCGAAGAACCGCTATAACCGCCGCCGTAGAGTTTACGGTACCAATCGTTTTTCAAAATACCGTGTTCGGCGGTGTATTCCTCAAAGGTAATACCCTTATAAATATATTCGTGAATGAGGGTTTTGGCAAAGTCTAAATCGAAGTAGATACAAGAGCCCACGCCCTTAATGGAGGGTGCGCTCATCAGATAATCGTTCTGCGGCATTCTCGTTTGCTGGAACGAGGGCGAATCCAACAGAATGTTGACGGCAAGACCCATAATATCACCGTACGAAAGCGATGTTTCGGTACAGGGAATCATGGCCTTGGCCAATTTCACGTAGTCGCTCTTCTTTAAGGTGACGGCCTTGTTGAAAAGTTGTTCCATCACGAAGCGCTGACGGTCGGTTCGGCCGTAGTCGTTGTTGGTGCCCCAAATGTTCGGGACGTAACGGATACGCGAATAGGCAACGGCCTGAACGCCGTTCAAATGCTGTGTACCCGCTTGATGAACGTAATAATCTTTGGGATTGACCTTCAAATAGCCGCAAATTTCGGCAATCATATCGTTGATACCGTGGTTGTTGTTACCGCGCGCTTTGACTTCGCGGTCGGTGAGTGTGACCTCGATTCCGCCAACGGCGTCAATAATATCCGACATTCCGTAGAAGTTTACGGTGGCGTATTCCGAAATATCGAGTCCAAAGTTTTGGTTTAAGGTCTTAATGGCCAATTCGGGGCCGCCCTTGGCATAAGCCGAATTGATTTTGTTGCAAAGTTTTTTACCGTTCGGTTGTTCAATGGGCACCAGCGTGTCGCGCATAAAGGAAATGATTTTGACCGTTTTGGTTTCGGTATTCAGACTCAACACCATAATACTGTCCGAAAGTCCCTCGAAGGAATTTTCGGTTCTCGTATCAATCCCGAACAAAGCAATATTGATGATTTTTTTATCAATCACACCGCTATGACCCAAATCATTTGGGTCGCGGGTGATGCTCTTATAATTATATCGGAAGGCGATAAAGAACCACCCGAGTAAAATGGCCAGAACAAGAAGAATGGAAACGCCCGAAATGAGAAGCCCCTTCTGCCACTTTTTACGGCGCGCCCACCAATCGCCGACCGACTGGAAAAATCCCGCCAATCCGCGCTTTTTCTTGCGGTAGTGTCGATGCGTGGCCGAATAAAGGTCAATCGTCGCCTCCCCCGAAGTGCTTTCGGAAGAGGACACAATATCCTCGTATTCTTCTTGGTAGTTTTTGGAACTCGAGGAAATTTCCATTTCGTCATCCTCTATAATCTCAAAGCCAAAACCCTTGTTTTCGTTCATATTCACACCCGTTTTCTTTTTGCGTTAGGAATTTTCTTCCATCATTTTGCGATAGATATCGCCTTTTTTGAGTCCTGTGAAACTAGCCGCCGTTTTGGCCGCCGCCGAGGCCGATTGCCCCGATTCGACTTCCAAAAGCGCCATTTTTACCGCGTCTTCCAAACTGTACTGCGGTGCCGCCTTTTCGGGGGCGCCGTGTACGATCAAGACGTATTCGCCGCGCGGTTCGTTTTCTTTATAAAATTCGACCGCCGCCAAGAGCGTTGTTCTCAGAACCGTTTCGTGTAGTTTCGTCAGTTCGCGGACGATCGCGATTTCGCGCTCACCCAAAATCTCAGCCATATCCTTTAAGGTGGCAGCGAGTTTATGCGGCGCCTCGTAAAAAATGAGGGTTCGCGTTTCTTCACAAACTTCTTTTAATCGGCGGCGCCGCTCGTTTTTCTCGGCGCTCAAAAAGCCTTCGAAGCAAAAGCGAGCGCTGGGCATTCCCGAAATGGCAAGTGCCGTTACAAATGCGCTCGGACCCGGTACCGATTCAACGGAAATTCCGTTTTCGTGCGCCAGGCGCACCAAATCTTCTCCGGGGTCGGAAATGGCCGGCATTCCCGCATCCGAAACGACGGCCGCCGTAGCGCCCGCGGCAATGCGGTCGATAATCTTGATCCCCTTATCGGTCTTATTATGCTCATAATAAGAGACCATTTCTTTTTTGATTGAAAAATAATTGAGCAATTTTGCGGTAACGCGCGTATCCTCGGCCGCGATAAAATCGACCGATTCGAGTACCTGTCTTGCTCTCGGGCTCAAATCCCCCAGATTCCCGATCGGGGTGCCCACTACATAGAGTTTTCCCGACAAGATTCGTGTTCCTCCTTGTAGCAACCGTAAATTTCCTGCATTTCGGCCGACAGTTTGCCGTTTTCTTCAACGTATAAAACCGGCTCGATCACCAAGCCCGATTTTCCGCCGCGGCGCCCTTCGACGAGTACCAACCACGGATGCTCCCCCACGCGCTGACAAACCAGGCGCAACCGTTTAGGTTCCAAACCATAATGGCTCATCAAATTCATCAATTCCGCCAACCGCTCGGGGCGGTGGCACATACAAAGCCGACCGCTCGTCTGCAACGCGCGCGCCGACACCGAAACAACGTCTTCGAGCGTACAGAACACTTCGTGGCGCGCCGCCGCAACGAGGGGGTCCTCGTTCTGAATGCCGCCGTGCGGCGCTTTATAAGGCGGATTACAGGTCACCAGGGTGTGGTGCCCGAACGGCACCTTCCCCTTCAGATCGTTCAAATCGCTCTCAACAAAGCGAAGGTTTTCAAAACCGTTCTCTTGGGCCGAACGAGTGGCCAGTTCAATCGCCTCGGGGCTGATATCCACCCCGACCGCCTCGCTCGTGAGCCCGTCGCGCAGCAGTAAAAACGGAATAATGCCGCAACCCGTACCCAAATCCAACAGCCTGTCCTTTTTTCGGGCGGCACTGAAATGGGCGAGTAAAATCGCGTCGGTGCCAAAGGTGTGGTGCGCAGACACCCGCACGTAAACACCCTTGCCCAACGGCTCGCGGCCATCGTTTTTTAAGCGCGTGTCCATTTGACACCCTGCGGCGTATCCTCGAGCACGATGCCCATTTCCTTTAATTGGTCGCGAATGGCATCGGCCGTTTTGAAATCTTTATTCTTACGCGCTTCGGTACGCTTGGCAATGAGTTCTTCAATCTCGCTGTCGAGCGTTTCCTTTTTGCGGTTGTAAACCAAGCCCAATACGTCGGTCAACTCGTCGAAGAGTTCGGCCGCCGCCGTTAAGGTGTCTTTTCCCGCGCCCTCGGCAATAGTGGTGTTGATATCGCGCACCAACTGGAAGACCACGCCAATGGCATCGGCCGTGTTGAGGTCGTCCTCCATCGCGTCGATAAAGGCCTGTTTGCGTTCGGCCAGATACGCGGGAATTTCGCCGCCCTCGGCCGCGTTCTCAAGTGCAAAATCCAAATTATCGCGGCAGGTATACAGACGCTCAAGCGCGTTTTTACCCTGTTCGATAATATCAATCGAATAGTTGATGGGGCTTCTGTACTGCGAAGAGATCATCAGATAGCGAATCGGCTCGTAGCCGTACTTCTCGGCAACGTCGCGCACGGTGAAGAAATTGCCCAACGACTTGGACATTTTGTGGTTATCAACGTTGATAAAGCCGTTGTGCATCCAGTAACGGGCGAATTCGCAACCGTTGGCGCACTCGCTCTGCGCAATTTCGTTTTCGTGGTGGGGGAAAATGAGGTCGAGACCGCCGCAGTGAATATCGATGGTATCGCCCAAATAACGACCGGCCATCGCCGAACATTCGATATGCCAACCGGGACGTCCCTGTCCCCAGGGAGAATCCCAGAACGGCTCACCCGGTTTGGCGCCTTTCCACAGGCAGAAATCCATCGGGTCCTCTTTAATTTCGGCCACGTTGATTCTGGCCCCCGCCTCTAAATCCTCGAGCGGTTGGTGGGAAAGTTTTCCGTACTCATCGAATTTTTTGGCACGGAAATAAACGTCGCCGCCCGATTCATAGGCAAAGCCTTTTTCAACGAGTTTTGAAATAATGCCCTGAATCTGTTCAATATTCTCGGTCGCACGCGGATGCACCGAGGCCTCTTTGATGTTCATACCGTTGGCATCGACCCAGAACTCTTTAATGTAGCGCTCGGCCACCTCGGGCACCGTGATGCCCTCTTCGTTGGCCTTTTTGATGAGTTTGTCATCGATATCGGTAAAGTTCTGAACAAAGGTGACCTTGTAGCCGCGCCACGAAAGATAACGGCGCAACACGTCGAACACGCAGAGCGGTCGCGCATTTCCGATATGAATAAAGTTATAAACCGTCGGGCCGCAGGCGTAAATTTTAACCTCGCCCTCGGTCAAGGGGATAAATTCATCCTTTTGTCTGGTTAAAGTGTTAAAGATTTTCATTCGTTTTCTTCCTTTATTTCTGCGAGTTTTTCGGTCAACTCGTTGAGTTTCTTGTCCAAGCGTTCAAGTTCTTGTTGAACGGGGTCGGGAATGTGAATCTGGTCAAGCGGTTGGCGGTCGACCTTTTTGCCGTCCTGACGGACCACCCTTGCGGGTACGCCCACGACCGTGGCGTTGGGGGGAACTTCCTCCAAAACAACGGCACCCGCCGCAACGCGCGAATTATCCCCGATCTTGAAGGGGCCCAACACCTTGGCGCCGGCGCTGATCATCACGTTGTTGCCGATGGTCGGGTGGCGTTTGCCAACGTCTTTTCCCGTACCGCCCAGGGTCACGCCCTGGTAAATCAAAACGTCATCGCCGATTTCGGTCGTTTCCCCAATGACGATACCGGTACCGTGGTCGATCACCAGACGGCGGCCGATTTTGGCACCCGGGTGAATTTCAATGCCCGTTTTACGAACGGCGCGTTGCGAAACCAGACGCGCTAAAAAGTAGAGCTTGTGCTCATAATAAAAGTGCGCGCGGCGGTACATCCGAATGGCTTTTACCCCCGGATACAAAAAGAAAATTTCCAAAGAACTACGGGCGGCAGGGTCGCGATCCTTGACCGCTTGAATATCTTCACGAATACGTTTGAACAAATTTATCCTCTCCCCTAAATTACTTAGACGGATCAATATACTCCTTACAAGCCGCTAAATAAATGACACCCGAAATGACACAGAGTGCGGCCGAGACCCACAAAATCACACTGTTTGCCACGTAAAAAGCAGTGGTCAGCACTTCGTTTTGGATGCCGAAATCCTCCATAATAACATACGCGAACAGCGCGAAAATGATACCGAGCATCTGGGTGACGGTCTTGCTCTTGCCCCACATATTGGCCGCCACGACCTTGCCGCCCGAAGAAACGGTTACAAGGCGCAACGAAGAGATTAAAAACTCGCGGAACAGAACAATGAAAACGATCCAGGTCACCTGCCAACAAACATTGCCCATCGCAATAAAGCCCAGAAAAGCGGCGGTGGTCAACATTTTATCGGCCAAGGGGTCTAAAAACTTGCCGAAGTTGGTAATGAGGTTGTGTTTTCTTGCCATTTTTCCGTCGATCATATCGGTCAAGGAAGCTGCAATAAACAAAATCAAGGAAACCGTGTAGTGATACGGAAAATCAATCAGCAGCGTTGCCATAAAAACAGGCGTTGCAATCATACGGCCAATGGTCAGTTTGTTGGGGGTGTTCATGCTCATTTCTTTAACTCTCCTAATAAATCGTAGTCTAACGTGTCGTTTACGTGTACCGTAACGAAATCGCCGATCACCAAGGGGCGGTCGGACAGGAAGAAGATCTTTCCGTCGACTTCGGGCGCGTCGGCCGGGGTGCGGCCGAAATAACACTTAATGTAATCGTCCCAACCCTCAATGAGAACCTCGGTATCGGTATCGAGCCGCTCGGCGTTGCGTTCGGCCGAAATGGTCTGTTGCCGCTCCATAATGTGTTCGGCGCGGTCAAATCGCAACTGCTTGTCCACCTGGTCTTCAAAACCTGCCGCCACGGTGTTCTCCTCCTCGGAATAGGCGAAGCACCCCAGACGGTCAAACCGCATTTCTTCGACAAAGCGGTCAAGTTCTTCGAACTGTTCCTCGGTCTCGCCGGGGAAACCGGTAATCAAGGTCGTGCGAAGCGTTACGTTCGGTATTTTTTCACGGATATGCTTTATCAATTCGCAAAGGCTTTGATAATCCCCTTTGCGGTTCATTCTCTTTAATATTTCGCCATTGGCGTGTTGCAACGGAATGTCCAGATACTTCACGAGTTTTTCCTCGGTTGCAATCCGTTCCAACAGTTCGTCGTCGATACGGTCGGGATAGGTGTAGAGGGTGCGAATCCAATGCAGTCCCTCGATTTCACACAATCGGCGCAACAATTCGCTCAGCATCGGCTTACCGTACAAATCGGTGCCGTAGGCGGTAGTATCCTGGGCGACGACGATGAGTTCCTTTACGCCGTCCTCGGCCAGTTTTTTGGCTTCGGCAACGCAATCTTCCAGCGTTCGGCTGCGCATACGGCCGCGAATATGCGGGATGGCGCAGTAGGTACAACCGTTGTCGCAACCGTCGGAAATTTTTAGGTAGGTACTAAACGGATAACCGCCCAAAATGCGCTCGCCGTTCAAATCGAGTTCCCACTTTTCGCCAAAGGCATTCTCGCGTTTGCCGTCGAGCGTTTGGCGAACGATGTCGGCAATGCGGCTGTTGGCGCCGATGCCGACGCAAACGTCGACCTCGGGGATTTCCTCGGTTACGTCGTCGCGGTAGAGTTCGGCCAGGCACCCGGTAACGATTAAGGCTTTACAGTTGCCCTCACTCTTATAGGCCGAGGCCTCTAAAATATTTTCAATGGCTTCGTTTTTGGCATCTTCAATAAAACCGCAGGTGTTGATGATAATCACGTCGGCTTCGGCTTCAACCGCGCCGATTTCATATCCTGCGTTTTGAAGGATGGCTAACATCCGCTCGGCATCCACCTGATTTTTAGGGCACCCGAGCGACACCATACAGATTTTTTCCATAAAATTATTCCTCGCTAAATTCTAATTCCTCAGAATAGGCTTTTAGCACCGCGCGAACGGCCGAATAGGAAAACCCTTTTCGCATCAGCGCGGCATAAACCTTTTGGGTACTTGCCTTGTCCCCCAAAAGTTTCGCATACTTCTTTTCCACAAGCGCTCGTACCTGCGCCTCTTCGTCGACCGGTTGGTCTTCCAGAACGGCGCGGACAATATCCTGAGGTACGCCTTTTTCGAGCAATTTGGCAAAGGTGGCGCGGCGCGAAACGTTGCGCGCGGCACACGCTTCGGCAAAACGCCGCGCAAAGCGCTCGTCGTCCACCATTTTATATTCGCGCAAAAATTCCAACACGCGCGCAATGGCCTGCGGTTCAAAACCGGCGCGGCGCAACTTGTCGCGAAGCCCTTTTTCGGTGTGGTCACTGCGGTCCAGGTACCAAAGGGCACGTTCCTTGGCGCGAAGGTACTGCGAATAGGCTTGCAGTTCTTCCAGTTCCTCCTCGCTAAGGGTCAAACCGCTGTAAAGCCCTTTTTCTTTCACGGCCGTTTGGTCGAGTTCAAAAACGCGACCGTCTTCGGCGGTGACCCGAACGAGGTGTTTCTTTTCTTTTTGTAGGGTGAGAACGGTCATTAGTCGTCGACCGCAATATCAATGTTCACACGGGTGTGCGCAGGTTTCGGCTCGGCTTCAACCGGCAGAATTACCGGCTCGCTTTCGGCGGGGGCTTTGCCCGACTTCACAGCCGTAGCCTCTTTGTAGCAGACCATAATCTTGTCTTCGATTTCCTGTGCCAAGGCGGCATTTTCTTCCAGCAACTGTTTGACGTTGTCGCGGCCCTGACCCAAACGTTCCTCGCCGTAGTAGAACCAGGCGCCCGAACGCTTTAAGATCTCGAATTTCAGACCCATATCCACCAGTTCGCCCGAATGGGAAATACCCTTGCCGTACATTACGTCGAACTCGGCCTCGCGGAAGGGCGGCGCCACCTTGTTCTTCACGACCTTTGCGCGGGTACGCGAACCAATCATTTCGCCATTACTCTTGAGTGTTTCAATCTTGCGGATATCGATGCGAACACTCGCGTAGAACTTGAGTGCGCGGCCGCCCGTCGTCGTTTCGCTGCTGCCGTAGAGAACACCGATCTTATCACGCAACTGGTTGATAAAGATGGCCGAGCAGTTGGAACGCGACAATGCGGCGGTGAGTTTACGCATGGCCTGGGACATCAGTCTTGCCAACTGACCTACGTGAGAATCGCCCATTTCACCCTCGATTTCAGCCTTGGTAACCAACGCCGCAACCGAGTCGATAACAATAATATCGACCGCGCCCGAACGAACCAAGGCTTCGGCAATTTCGAGTGCCTGTTCGCCCGAATCGGGTTGCGAAACCAAGAGGCTGTCGATATCCACGCCCAGGTTTTGCGCGTAGACGGGGTCAAGCGCGTGTTCCACGTCGATGAACGCCGCCGTGCCGCCCGCCTTTTGGGCTTCGGCCACACAGTGCAGTGCTACCGTGGTCTTACCCGAGGATTCGGGACCGTAGATTTCGACCACGCGGCCGCGCGGAATGCCGCCGATCCCGAGCGCCAGATCGAGCGCCAGGGAACCGGTGCGGATATGTTCGACCGCCATACCGACGTTTTCGCCCAGGCGCATGACCGCGCCCTTGCCGTACTGTTTTTCAATTTGTGCCATCGCGGTGGCTAACGCCTTTTCGCGGGCATCATTCACATCGTTGGCCTTTGCCGTTTTGGTATTCTTTTCTGCCATTGTTAGAACCTCCACATATTAAATTCCGATTTCTTCGGTTGTACTCATTCTATCAAATTGGGTGTCCAAAAGTTTACTCACCGAGTACCCCAGACCACGCGGTCGATTTCGGCGTAATCCTTGCGGATTTGAACGTCGTGAAAACCCGCGGCAGTCAAAAGATCTTTTACCGCCTCGGCTTGACCGATTCCGACCTCGAACATCATTTTGCCGCCCGCTTTCAGCGAATCGCGGTAATTCTGAACGATGGCACGATAGAAATCCAATCCGTCTTCGCCGCCCACAAGGGCTTCGCGCGGTTCAAAGTGAACCTCGGGCGAGACGGTATTCATATCCTGTTCGGGAATATAGGGGGGATTGCTGACAATCAGGTCATACTTTTCTTCGGCCGCGGCCGATTCAAAAATATCGCCCTGAAGCACGGTGACCTGTTCGACTCCGTTGCGCGTGACGTTCTTTTGAAGATAGGAAAGCGCCTCGGGGTATTTTTCCACCAACGTGACCGCCGCGTCTTTCCGTTCAGCCGCGAAGGTAATGCCGATACAACCCGTTCCGGCGCACAAATCAAGAATATTCGGCGACGCGGTTTCCCCCATTTCCGAGAGCGCTTGTTCAACCAAAACCTCGGTATCGGCGCGGGGAATCAACGCGCCCACGCCCACGTAGAAATCGCGGCCGTAAAAACTCCATTCCCCGAACATATACTGCAGCGGATAGTGAATGGCACGTTGTTTTAACATGGCCGTCAGGTTGTTTTCCTGAAAAGCGGTCAGTTCCTGACCGTAGCGTTCAATAATCTGGTGGTTGGTGTATCCCGTGATACGGCGAATCATTTGTCGCGCTTCAAAGCCGTAATCTTCGACACCCGATTCTTGCAGTTCCTTTTTTGCGCGGTTATATGCTTCAAAGATGCTCTGTGCCATCGGTTTCTTCTCCGTTTTCCTCGTCGACTTGGTCAATACTGCGGTCCACGTCGGGCACGGCGGGTTCGCACGCGCGCAGGGCCGCAATCGCAATTTCAATCATACCGTCCTCGGGCTCCTTGGTGGTGATGCGCTGCATCCAACGGCCGGGGGCCGAAATGATACGGGTCAGCAGGTTATCGTATTTTCCGCTGAAACGCAAGACCTCAAACCCGGCGCCGCAAATGAGCGGAACCATCAACACTTTAATAACGACCCACACCGCAACGTTCTCGCGAACGCCGGGGAAAATCAGTTGTACCGCAATCGAGAACAGCAAACTGACAAGAATCATTAAAATGAGAAACGAGGTGCCGCAACGCGGATGGAAACGGCTCTGTTCCCGAACGTTTTCCACCGTCAGGGGCAGTCCCTTTTCGTAACAGAAAATGGTTTTATGTTCGGCACCGTGGTACATAAACACGCGGCGGATATCTTTCATAAACGTAACGGCCCATACGTACAGCACAAAGACGGCCAGTTTAATGACCTGTTCAATCGAGGAAATGACCACGGGCGAAAACTCGGTTTTGAAAAGCCAGGAAAGCCCGTCGGTAATCAGACTCGGAATCAGCATAAAGAGCACTAAAGATAACGCCACGCCCAACACGCTGCCGATAATCATTACAACGTTGAGAAAAACGCTGTTGTCCTTTTTTTCGGTTCCTTCCTCTTCCAAATCGGTAAAGCCCGATTTATCGGCCGAAATCATCATAGCCTTGTAGCCTTGAATCATCGACTCGACAAACCCCACGATGCCGCGCACAATGGGCAGCGCGAAAATCTTATAGCGTTCGCGCAAACTTTTGCCCTCTAAATAGGAAATATCAATGTCGCCCTCGCGGGTGCGCACGGCCAAAGCGGTCTTTTCGGGGCTTTTCATCATAATGCCCTCAATGAGTGCCTGTCCGCCGATTGCGGTGTATTTAGCCATCTTGGTTCTCCTTTTCGGATTCTTCGGTTTCTTGTAGATCCTGTGAAATTTCTTCCAGGGAAATGGTTTCTTCTTCCACCACCGGTTCCTCATCCTCTTCGTAAAGCGGAAGAACGATGGTTACGGTCGTGCCGATGCCCTCGGTACTTTCCAGGAACAGAAGGCCCTGGTGTTGGCGGATAATTTCATCGGCAACGGCAAGGCCGATTCCCGAGCCGCGCACCGTTTTATTGGATTTGAAGAATTTTTCCTTAACGTGGTCAATATCCTGGGCGGGAATGCCAACGCCCGTATCCTTGACCTGAATACGAACGCAACCCTCTTCCTCGGTTTGCACCACAAGGATCAGACCGCCCTTTTCGGTGTACTTGACCGCATTGTCGATAATGTTGATAAAGACCTGTTTCAAGCGGTCGGTATCGCCCATCACAATCGAACTGTAGGCCGGCGGGGTATAAGAAACTTCAATCCCCTGTTGGCGCGCGAGTTCGGCGTACATATCCACCGCCATGTGCAGAAGTACCGACACGTCGATCGGTTGGGTGTTGACGGTCAGTCTTCCGGTCTGCATACGCGAGAAGTCCAACAGTTCTTCGACGAGGCTCGACAAACGGTCGGTTTCACTCAACACGACTTCAAGCCCGTGCTGCACGAGTTCATCATCGCTGCCGACCGACATTTTGGCCGTCTCCCCCCAGCCGCGAATGGCCGTTAAGGGGGTGCGCAATTCGTGCGACACCGAGGAAATAAAATCGTTCTTTATCGTTTCGGCCTGTTGCAGTTCGGTCGCCATATAGTTGACCGCGTCGCACAGTTCGCCGATCTCATCATTTTTGGCCGGTTCCAACCTGGCATCAAAATCACCCATCGCGATTTTGCGCGCCGCGTTGCTGACTTCTTTAATGGGTTGGAGTACCGATTTGATGAAGTACAGTCCCGTTATGGCCGATAGGCCGAGAAGCACGGCACAGAAGAAGAGAATGATCACAATCACCCACGCCACGTGACCGACCACCGTTTTCATCGAAACGGTCCATTGGTAACCGCCCAAGGTGTTCCCGTCGCGGTCGTAAAGCACGGTCGTTCGGCTCATCACCCGCTCGCCCGCCTTGTTCTTGCCCGAATAAAGGCTCGTTTGGTCTGCGGCCTTTTTGGCCTTTGTAAAATCATCGCGGCGCTCGTTATCGGGTTGGAATCCCGTCGTTGAAACAAAGGGTTGACCCTCGGCGTCCAACACGTGTACTTCCACCTTGTCTTTATGAGCGAAGTTGGCCGCCAACAAAAAAGCGGCATCCTCAAAAGTTTCGCTCGAGGCCGAGGAAAGGGAAGAAAATTCATCGGTGTATTCATCGACGCGCATTCGCACACGCTCGGTGCACAGCGTACTGTAACCGACCGAAAAGGCAATCACGATCACGAGGACCACCAGAACCGACGCCATAAAAATATTCAAAAACCAACGCGCCGTAATACTGCGAAAACGGATGTCCAAATGCATACTTCTTCCCTCCTTTATGTTTTTTCCATCATTTACAGGGTGTTCCACTTATAGCCCATACCCCACACCGTAACGAGGTACTTGGGGTTGGACGGGTCGTCCTCAATTTTCATACGCAAACGGCGGATGTTTACGTCGACGATCTTTTCTTCGCCAAAATATCCGTCGCCCCAGACCTTCAAAAGAATGTCGTTGCGGCCGAGTGCCGTGTCGGGGTTGGAGAAGAAATATTCGACCATTTGAAACTCCACCTGCGTGAGTTCAATGTTGCGGTTGTTTTTGGTCAGTGTTCGGCGGCGAAGGTTGAGTACAAATTCGCCCAGACTGATTTCGTTGAGCAGTTCGGCCGGTTTTTCACTGTGCAGCCCGACGCGGCGATACAGTGAATCGACACGCGCCAACAACTCGGTGGGGCTGAAAGGTTTGGTAATATAATCATCGGCGCCAATCATCAGACCGCTGATCTTATCCATTTCCTGTGATTTGGCCGTGAGCATAATAATGCCGATCTTATCGCTTCGTTTCCGAAGTTCCTTACAAACGGCAAAACCGTCCATTCCGGGCATCATTACGTCGAGCAGTGCGATATCAAACCCCAAAACGTCGTTATCGTAAATATCAAGCGCTTCTTCGCCCGAGCCGGCCTCCACAACCTCGTACCCCACGCGGCGCAGATTAATCGCCTCAAACTCGCGGATGGGCGCCTCGTCCTCTGCAATCAGAATTCGTTTCATCGTACCACTCCTTTACCGGTAACGTTTACCGTAAACATTTTTCGAAAATCCTCCAACGAAACGGAAAGTTCATTATCGGGGCCCGAAAGCATAACGGCGTAGATATATTCCTCATTACGGGCAACTTCTTTGAAGGCCGTTCCATCACGCCGCACCTTGTTCCACTGTTCTTTGGTAAAGGCGCGCACAACGGCTAACGGACTGCCCAAAACCTGTGCCTGCGCGTCGAAGGAATAAACCGTAACGCTCTTCTTATCGGCATCGCGTTTTAAGAGAATTTTATCGGTCCACTTTTCGGGAAGCGTCATTCGATATTTTTCCGAAACGTTTTCAAACGTGCGCTGTTTAATGTCCAGGCGCTCACCGTTAAACGAGAACCACCCCGTAATCGAAAGGCTTTCCCATTCCTCGGTACCCGGTAAAACGGGCAACGGAATGGAAACGGGAATTTCCAGGGTGCCGTCGGCATTGATATCGTTGGCGCAAAGGGCCGCCGCGTGCAACGTGCGGATATTTTCGCCGATCTCGGCATCCAAGAGCGGATTGACAAGCATTCCTTTTGAAAGGAAAACGACTTCGGTAATCGCACCCGCTCCCTTGGCCTCGTCAATATAAACGGCGGGTTGACCCGACGAGAGTTCGCCGAGCGTCAAGGTGCCGACCGTTTTGACCGTCTTGTCTAAAAGACAGGTGGAAAGTTCGGTAATTCCATCTTGCGTTAAGGAAAAGAGCGAAGCGCGGTGTAACCCATCGGTCGGAGAAATCGACTCGATAAAGATTTCGTTCTTGCTGTCCTCGTCGAGATTGCAACACAGGAAGTTGTTGTACTGTTGCGCCATTCTTTGGGACAGTTTTCCGTCGGCCGTGTTGTACACCGCCAACAGTTTATCGGTGCCGCCGAAAACCTCCAGCCCGACGAGAATGGATTTCCAACCGCTCCCGTCCAGGTCGCAGAATTCTACGCATTCCACGCCGCCGGCTTCGATCGACTGTTGCGCCTGAAGGCGCCATTCGCCCTTTCGCTGACGAATCATCGCCACCGAAACGTTGGCCGAGCGCGCGGCCTCTTTGGTGAAGAAAGCAAAGGCTTCCAAAATACCGTCACCGTCGACGTCCTCGGTAATAATGGCCGATCGGCGGTCCCCCGCCGAGGGATAAATGAGTTTATAGGCGCCCTTCACGCCGTTTGATAACGCTTGATTGATCTCTTTCATCTCACCCGTCAACTGCGGCGGACGAATCATCTGCTCGGTGTCCATCGTCAGACCGTTGCAACCGCCAAGACTCCACAGCATACACACGGTAAGAACCAACGCCAGTCCCCGTTTGAAACCCATCAAAGGCACCTCCTTTTTATCACATAAGTATTCATTATAGATTATAGCATATATATATACAAAAATAAAGCACTTTTTCGCGCATTTCCCAAAAAAATTACGGCAGGACAAATTCGTCCTGCCGTAATGATTGATGAAACGTTAAACGTGTCCGCCGGTGTAGTCCAGATCAACAGTGATCACGCAACAATACGTCGGGTTGATCTGCTTGGCCGCCTTTCGGATCTCGGTTTTAATTTCATCCTGTTTTGCGTACAGATCCCCCGGCAACACCACGTCGAAAATCAGGTTGGTACGGGTCTTGGCCGCAGGGGTCATCCGAAAATCATGCAACGTCAGGCGCGAATCGATCTTCAACAGCGCATCGGCCATTTCCTGCCGTACTTTGGCAATATTTTCGTCATTCACGTCAATCGGGTCCATGTGGATGACCAACTGAACGCCAATCTTTTCGGCCACCAGTTTTTCACAAAGGTCCACCTGCTCGTGACAATGTACCACGTCCATATCCTGCGGCACTTCAACGTGTACCGAAGCAAACCGACGGCCGGCGCCGTAATCGTGGACCATCAGGTCGTGAATCCCGACAAAATCCTCAAACGAAAGGATGGTATCGGCAATTTCGCGTACCAGTTCCGGCTCGGGCGGACGCCCGAGAATTTCATTCAGTGTTTCGCGCGCCGTTTGAATGCCCGACCACAGGATAAACAGCGCCACGCCGCAAGCCATCAACGCGTCGAGCGAAAACGGCAATTCTACCAATCTCGTAACAACGGCCGAGACCAAAATCGCAAAGGAAGCGATGGAATCGTTGATACAATCCTGCGCCGTCGCATAAAGCGAACCCGAATCAATCAGCCGACCGAGTTTTCGGTTGAACAAAAACATCCAGAGTTTTACGGGAATGGAAACGCCCAACAACACGAGCGCGATGGTGGAATATTTGGGTGAAGGCTCAAACAGCAAGAGGGTCTTGACCGAACTGCTCAAAAGTTCAAATCCGACCACCAAAATAAGGCACGACACGATAAATGCCGACATATATTCCATTCTTCCGTGACCGAACGGATGGTCTTCATCGGCCGGTTTTCCCGCCATTTTGAAACCGATCATGGTAATGACCGAGGACCCCATATCCGAGAGGTTGTTGAGTCCGTCCGCCACCATGGAAATACCGCCGGCCAAAAGCCCCGCAATAATCTTTATAAGGCACAAAAACAGGTTGCAAACAATCCCCACAAAACCGCCGAATTTTCCGTAGTTTTCGCGCACTTGGGGGTCGGCGGTGGCGGTGTGATTTTTGACAAACAGGCGAACAAGTAAATCGGTCATCAGCCTTTTACTCCCTTGGCGCCCTTGGTGCCAAACGACACGCCCGACAGAATGTTGGTGTCGATCGCAAAGGTCAGGTTGTCGCGGTTGCGCTGACGACGGAACGCGATTTCAACCAGGCGGTCGATCAGTTCGCGATAGGAAACACCCGAAGCCTCCCACAAATAGAAGGCCAAGGAACCGGGAATGGTATTGATCTCGTTGACGTAAACGGTGTCGGTATCGGTGTCGATCATAAAGTCGATACGAACGACGCCGCTCGCCCCAATCGCGCGGAATACCCGACAGGCAAGGTCCTGAATCTCCTGTGCCTTTTCTTCGGTTAAATCGGCCGGCAACTTGCGCCCGAGCGAAGCCATACCCTTGCTGCCGCCCGTCTTTTTGCCGCCGCCCATATATTTATCCTCATACGAGAGGATTTCATCCTGCATAAAAGGTTCTTCGCAAACGCTGGCGCGGCAGTCGTCGCTGTCACCCAACACCGAACAGTTGATTTCGCGCAACGAGGTGATGGCGTGTTCGGCCAAAATTTCATCGGCAAAGGACATCGCCAGTTCAATCGCCTCGCGCAGTTCGTCGGGCGTTTTGACCTTGCTGATGCCAACGCTCGAACCGAGGTTGACGGGTTTGATGATGAGCGGAAAACCGATTTTTTCGGCAATTCGCGCTTCAACCTTTTGCGGTTCGGCGGCGTATTCACGCGCACGGAAACTTACACAGTCAAGAACCGGCAGACCCGCTTCTTTGAGTACGTACTTAAACACGGCTTTATCCATACCGACCGCGGCCGACAGAATATCGCAACTGATAAAGGGCAGATCCAAATACGAGAAAAGCCCTGCCATCGTGCCGTCTTCACAGTTGGTACCGTGCACAATCGGAAAACCCAAATCAAGAACTTTATCCTCTTTTTTGCGGAACATTTTCTGCTCAGCATAACGCATCACCACGCGGCCGCCCTCGCGCAACACAAACACGCGCTCGCACTTTTCAAGAAGCGCGGGCAAGTTTTTATACCCCTCGATGTCAAAAAGGGCGTCACCCGTGTACATTTCGCCCGTTTTGGCGACGTAAATGGGCGTCACATCATACTTTTCGCGGTCGACGGCGTGCATCGCCTGAACCGCCGAAATGATCGAAACTTCGTGCTCCACCGAGCGGCAACCGTAGAAAACGGCAATATTGGTTTTCATCAAGAACACTCCTTGATCAATTAAGATAGTTATCGGGCAGATCGTTTTCCAACAGAACAACGCAATCCTCCCCGATTTCGGGTAAAATTTCATCCATCGCCTCTTGGAACGAGGAAACAACGGTTAATTTTTCCAGATCAAACGCCGTGGATTCGACCGCTTCGCGCAACGGCTTCGAGCGGTTTTTGCCGACCAGAATAATGCGGTCGCAGTGTTGGGCCGCCGCAAGACCCAGCGCGTAGTTGCATTCATATTCACGTTCACCCAGTTCAATGAGTCCCGGCGTGACGATGTACTTTTTCATTCCCTCGAACGAACCCAACACGCGCACCGCCTCGATACTGCCCTCGGGGTTGGCGTTATAGGCGTCGTCAATCAAAAGCGCGTGGTTGCGGAAAGGCTTTAATTCCAAACGGTGTTCGGTCGGTTTCAAGGACGCCACGGCATACTGAATATCCCGCGCCGAAACGCCGAGCGTATAGGCCACGGCCGCGGCCGCCACAATATTGGTAACGCTGTGAAGACCCAACAGTTTGGTCGTCACTTCCACGCGTTCGCCCTTCAAGACCAAGGTAAAGGAAGAACCGCCGCGTGAATACCGAACGTTTTCGGCGTAGAAATCCAAACCTTCTTCGAGGCCGTAAACGACACAGCCGCGCTCGGCCGTCAAGCGGTTTTTGAGTTCTTCGCTCGACCCGTTGACAAAGGTCACGCCGCCTTTCTTTTGCACGGCATCGGCCAATTCGAACTTGGTGGCAAACACGTTGTCAACCGTTTTGAAGGTTTCCAAATGTTGCGCACCGACCGAGGTAATCAGGCCAAAATCGGGGTGTACAATATCGCAGATCTCCCGGATATCGCCAACGTTTTTGGCCCCCATTTCACAAATGAAGACCTGTGTAGAAGCGGTCAGTTTCTCGCGAACCGTCCGCACAACGCCCATCGGGGTATTAAAACTTTGCGGCGTGGCAACAACGTTGAATTTTTCGCGCAAAAGGCGCTCTAAAATAAACTTGGTGGTCGTCTTGCCGTAACTGCCCGTTACGCCGATTACGTTCAGGTTCGAAAAATCCGCCAATTTCTTCTTGGCATCGTTGACAAAATACTGTGCCACGGCCTTTTCCACGGGCGCCGTCAAGCCCCAGGCGGCCAAAACACCCACCGGCAACACGGTGGCAAACAACAACGCGGCCAGGCCCAAAACCAGCGGCAACGTTCCCTTGAAAAACAGGCAAACCGCGGCCGGAATCAACATCATTGCGGCAAAACAAGCATACAACCGTTTGACCCGCGCCGTAAACACTAAAGGTTTAATGGCCGATTGGTGGGCCCAAAGTGCGGTCGGCACGCGCGTGCCCAAAACCGCCGCCCACAAAACGAGGCCCAAAATCCATAAATCGAACGCAAAAAACACGGCCGCAAAGAAGAATAACACCCCTTCGCCGACCATCGTTTTCCAAAAATTCTGCCGCAGCCATTTTCCGTAGCGCGACGGGAAATAGGAATTTTGTTGTAACATTTGCAATTGACGGTAAGCACCGAACAAGGCCGAGGCCGCCGCCACAAAAAGACTCAACGCCGACAAAACAATCCCTCCGTTTTTCTACTGAATAAAACTGCGCAAAATCGCGTGCGCCTCAAAAGGCTTTTCCACGAACGAGAAATGCCCCGTTCCCTTCAATACACAAAGGCCCGCGTCGGGCACAAGTTGTTCGATAATCTTGGCGTCCGACAAGGGGGTTGCCGTATCGTTTTCGCCCCAAATCAGCAAGGTCGGACAAGCAATATTGGGCAACAATTCGCGCAGATCGGTATTCACGAGTGACACCAAGGTCTTTCGCAAAACCTCGGGCGCGGCGTTGTAATCGGCCGAGCCGTAGTGACGGCGCGCGGCATCGAGAAGCGGTCCCGAAAAATTGCGAAGAATCGGCAGGGTCAACACTTTTTTAATGGCCTTAAATTCCTTGGCGCGGCGTTTCTGGCGCGGCGTTTTTTCGGGAATCAGGCCCGCCGCATCCAAAAAGACGATCTTCGGCGGTTGCAAAGCGCCGCTTCCCGCCAATTTCATGACCACGCGGCCGCCGTGCGAATGCCCGCAAAGAATCGGGTTTTCCAACCCTACCGCCGCCATAAATTTTAACACAAAGTCGCAGTAATCGTCGACCGTCCAGGGTTCTTTCATGGTGTCCGACCCGCCACAACCGGGAAAATCGGGCGCAACGAGGCGGCAACGGTCTTTGAGCGCTTGGATAATGCCGGTATACGCGGCCGAGGAAGAACCCCACCCGTGCAGAAGAAGCATCGGCGTGCCGCTGCCCGTATCGGTGTATTCAATTTTCAATCCGTCGATTACGACCTGCACAAGCCATTCCTCCGCCCAAGAATTTATAAGTACATATTATACCAATTATTTATTATACCAAATCCAAATGCAAAATAGAAGACCTTTTTTTATTTTTTTCTCGCGACGCAAAAGGGCGCCGCGCGAGGGCACTTCTCATTGACAAAATTCGCGGCGCTTGGTATAATTTTTAGGAATAAAAATGTTTGGGGGCACGAACGATATGAGCAACATCCATGCGGCACTCATCATTCCGTCTTTAGACCCCGACGAGAAGATTCTTCGCGTCGTTGAAGAAGGCGTTGCGGCCGGCTTTCAAAAAGTCATTTTGGTTGACGACGGAAGCCGTCCGGAAAATAAACGTTATTTTGAAGAATTAAACGACCGCTTTGAAGCCGTCGTCGTGCTGACCCATCCGCAAAACCTCGGCAAGGGCGATGGGCTAAAAACGGCCTTTCGCTATTATCTTGAAAACTGCGCCGAAAATTTATGCGGCGCCGTTACGGCCGATGGGGACGGGCAACATACCACGCGCGATATCGTGCGCTGTGTCGAAGAAATGGGAAAAACCGAGGCGATCGTCTTTGGTTGCCGCGACTTTACCCTGCCCGACGTACCTGCGCGCAGCCGTTTCGGAAACCACTTTACTTCGGGCGTGTTCCGACTGGTTTGCGGCCGCCGTCTTTCGGATACGCAAACGGGCCTTCGCGCCTTCCCGAACCGCTATATTGCCGAACTGCTCAACACCGAGGGTTCGCGTTTTGAGTACGAAACCAATATGATTCTGGATATTCATAAATGGGAAATTCCGCTTCGGGAAGTCAAAATCGAAACGGTTTACGAAGACAACAACGGCGGATCGCATTTTCGCCCCGTGCGCGATTCGGTGCGCATTTATAAACTCATCTTAAAGCACGTTGTTCGGCACCATCACGGTTTCAAATATTCCGTCAGCGCCCTTTTGAGTTTCCACGCAGATCTTCTTTGTAATTTCCTGTTTTTAGAGGGGATCGCCCTTGCGATACCGGGCGGATTCTTGGCCCGTCACAAGGTTATTTTCGCCCTGTTGGCGGCGCGCGTTGTTTCCTCGCTGTTCAATTTTACCCTCAATCGAAATTACGTCTTTTCCCACAAGGAAAGTCCGCTTTTCAAGGACCTCGCCAAATATTACACCCTCTGCGTTCCGCAGGCGCTCGTCAATGCTTTTCTGGTTCGCATCCTCGTCTGGATCTTTACCATTCAAAGCCACGGACTCATCGTTCTGATGAACCTTACGGTGCAAATCGCCCTTTTCTTTATCAGTTTCTTTATCCAAAAGAAATGGGTGTTCAAAAAAACGAAATAACCGCAAAAAAAGCAGAGCTTCACGCTCTGCTTTTTTGATACGTTTCAATTGCTTTTTCCACGAGAAAACAGGAAAGAAGACCGAACGCAGTGCCAAGCACTATACTCGCCAGCACGTCGGTCGGGTAATGCACGTAAAGGTAAAGGCGCGAGAAGGCGACCAAAACCGCCAACACCAACACGGCAACCCCTATTCTTTTGGGTCCTTTTTTCAAGAGAACGCTTGCCGCTTCGAAACTGACGAGCGTGTGGCCCGAGGGGAAGGAAAAATCTTTCAGGTGCGGCACCAAAAGTTCTACTTCCTCGCGAATCCAATAAGGCCGCGGCCGCGCCACCACGTTTTTTAAGAACAGATTTCCAACCAAAAACCCGAGTAAAAACGAAAGCCCCAACATCGCGCCGAGTTTTCGCGTTTTCGGAATGACGAGCAGTACCGCCGCCACCAGAATCCACATCAACCCGTGCTCGGCTGTGTAGGTCACCAACGGCATTACGGTATCCAAAAATGAACACTTCAGGTGTTCGGCAATAAAATCGAGCACCGAAAAATCGATTTGTGTGAGCATCGTTTCACCTCGTTTTCAACATATAACGTGATTATACCACGGCGCAAAAAAACTTGTCAAGCCGCCCGTTCTAATAGGACTTGAAAAGAAAGGAAATATTTTCTATAATAGAACCGTAAAGGGGTGTATCTATGTTTGCAAGAATTGAGGGTATCGGCCTATTTGGGCTCAATGCCTATCCGTTAGAAATCGAAGCCGACGTTTCGGGCGGTCTTCCCCAATTTGATCTTGTCGGTCTTCCCGACGCGGCGGTCAAAGAATCGCGCGACCGTGTTCGTGCGGCCATTAAAAACAGTGGGTTCACCTTTCCGATGAGCCGCATTACGGTCAATCTCGCCCCTGCCGACCAGAAAAAAGAAGGAAGCGCGAGCGACCTGCCCATTTTGTTGGCGGTGCTTTGCGCCTCGGAACAACTGAAAAACATTCCCAAAACGGCCGTGTTCTTGGGCGAACTCTCGCTCGACGGAATGTTGCGCCCCGTCAACGGCGTTCTGGCAATGACCATCGCCGCGCGCACACAAGGGTTCACCGAAATTTTCACTCCGAAAGACAACGCGGCCGAGGCGGCCGTGATTGAAGATATTCGCGTTTACGGGGTGGAATCGGTACCGCAACTGGTCCGTCACCTCAACGGCGACGAAGCGATCGTTCCCCAAACGCCGACCCCCTTCTGCCCCACAGCCGATGAGCATCTGCCCGATTTTTCTGACGTTAAAGGTCAGGTTGCGGCCAAACGCGCCTTGGAGGTTGCCGCCGCCGGCGGACACAACGTTTTACTCATCGGCCCGCCCGGTTCGGGCAAGAGTATGTTGGCCAAACGCTTCCCCTCGATTTTGCCCAAAATCACCTTTGAAGAATCGGTCGAAACGACCAAGATTCATTCCATCGCCGGTGTTCTCGACAAAAACGCGCCGATTTTAACCGAACGTCCCTTCCGCGCACCCCACCACACCATTTCCTCGGCGGGACTCGGCGGCGGCGGAACGGTGCCCAAGCCGGGAGAGATTTCCCTGGCGCACAACGGCGTTTTGTTCCTCGACGAATTGCCCGAACTGCGCCGCGACGCGATGGAAGTTTTGCGCCAACCGCTCGAGGACGGCAAGGTGACGGTATCGCGTGTTTCGGGCAGCGTGACCTACCCGTGCGATCTGACCTTGATTGCCGCGATGAACCCCTGCCCCTGCGGATTTTTCGGGCACCCGACGCGCAGTTGTATCTGTTCTTCGGGCGCCGTTCACAAATATCTCAACCGCATTTCGGGACCGCTTCTCGACCGTATGGACCTGCACGTTGAGGTGCCGCCCGTCGATTACGAAGCGTTGAGCGACGCCGCCCCCGGCGAAACCTCGGCCGAAATCCGCGCCCGTGTCGAGCGCGCACGCGAGATTCAACACCGCCGTTTTGCGGGTACGGGCGTTTCGTGCAACGCGCGAATGACCCCCAAAATGTTGCGCGAATTCTGTGTGCTGACCGATGACGCCGCCGAATATTTGCGCGGCTCGTTTGATAAACTCGGCCTTTCGGCGCGCGCCTATGACCGAATCTTAAAAGTCGCGCGTACCATTGCCGACCTTGAAGGCCAAGAAAAAATCGGAAAGTCGCAAATTTTTTCAGCAATTTGTTTCAGAAGTCTTGACAGAAAGTATTGGAATGTGTAAAATAAGAAAGCGGTTTTCAAAACCGCTCATGGGGGCGTAGCTCAGCTGGGAGAGCGTACGGTTCGCATCCGTAAGGTCGAGAGTTCGATCCTCTTCGTCTCCACCAATAAAAACGATCCATCTGATTTTAGATGGGTCGTTTTTATTTGTTGCAAATACTTTATGGGATCGAACTCGCGAGAGTCTTCGGAAGAGAAAAGTTTCGGTGTCTGCTTTGCAGACGGAATAAAAAAAGCACCCTCTGGGGTGCTTTTTTCACGTTAGAATTCCCTGTTCCTTCAAATAGTTTTCGAGGATTTCGGCCGTAGCGGCGACCAACTGAAGGCAGGGGCGCTTTTTATAGTATTGCGGCGTTCTCGCTTCGGGCGTGGGGTCCTGGCGTTTTTCTTGCAACGACAACAATTCGCGGCAGACGATACTGCCGTTCTCGTTTTCTACGCGGCGCGCCAATTCCTGAACCGCGGCGTAAAGTTCTTTCTTCTTTTCGCCCGTTTCGGGAGTATCGTATCCCGAAAGAAGGCCCAATACCATAAACATTCCGCTCACAGCGCCGCAGACCTCGCGCAATCTTCCCATTCCGCCGCCGAAGGACGACGCGATTTTCAAAAGTACGTCCTGCGGTACCGCGACCACGTCGGCAAAGGCCAAGACCATCGCCTGGGCGCAGTTATACCCTTCTGCAAAGTAGCGTTTGGCGCGCTGTGCGCGTTCGGATAATACTTGTTCTTCCATGGAAAATCCTCCTAAAAAAGAAAGACGCCCTTATCAGGGCCTATTTCGTTGGTGGAGATGAGGGGGATCGAACCCCTTACCTCTTGAATGCCATTCAAGCGCTCTCCCAAGTGAGCTACACCCCCGAACAAATGATATCTTACCACAACCGTTTATAAAATGCAAGTATTTTTTTAAGAAAAGAAAAAAAGTTCTTGACTTCCTGTGAAAAAAGGTTATAATATCCTTGTTGCCAATTTGCAGATATTGGGGAATTGTGTAACGGTAGCACGACAGACTCTGACTCTGTTTGTTGGGGTTCGAATCCCTATTCCCCAGCCAAAAAGAAAAGTCACACTTTGGTGTGGCTTTTTCTTTTTGTTCTCTTCGCTCTTCTCCCTTCACTTTTCACTCTTCTCTAAAAGCCGTGTGACTTTTCCAGAGAAAAGATAAAAGAGAAAAGAGAAAAGTTTCGGTGTCTGCTTTGCAGACGAAACATTAAAAGGCAAGCCACGAAGCGGTACGATATATTAAAAGCGGCAGAGATTTCTCTCTGCCGCTTTGGCTTTAAGCGTATATGAGTTCGTGGTTGATGATTTCGGTGGCGTTTGAACAAATTATTTAACAATATCTAAATCATCAATTATTATCAATTGATTCTTTATTGCTGCCTGGATGGCAGAAAGACGTTTTTCAAAAAATGCGGAATAGTTATCTTCAAAAATACCATATTCATCAAAATCGCCTATTAAGTGGGTTTGCATAGTAGTAACTATTTCTGGATTGCTTTCATAGTAATTACCCATATATTCGGAAGGTGCTTTGTCTTTGATTTCTCCCTTATTAATAAAGCTATCCACAATCGTAATATTAGCAATGTGATTAACAAGGTTTTCCGGAATAAGCGGTTGATACTTCTTCATATAATTTTTTGGGAAAAAGTGATGGTAGTTTTTACTATTCCCTTGGCTCAACCAATCATTATCAATAACAACTTCGTTATTATTCTTAAACGACTTTGGATGCTGGGACGCAAGCAAGCAAAGCAATCCTTTAATTAGTGCATTTCCGGTTGAGAAATAACCTTCTTTTTTGAGGAAATCGTAGGAAATATCAACACCTTTCTCATAGGTCGGTACGTTACCCTCAAGAATTGGCGTGATAACATGCTCTACATCCTGTGCTAATTTGCTTTCCAAACCGTCAGAAAAACGATTTGAAAGAACGCATCGCCAAAAATAATTCTTCAGCAATTGATTTTCATAGGCAGTTGGGCTTTTAGGGTGCTTGTAAAAATAATATACAAACGGAACTAACAACCCATCATAGGGAAGCAACTTTGAAACGCGGACGCCCATGGCGCTCTTTACATAATCAATAGCGAGTGAAAAACTATTGTCTACATCATCCCAAGCATCAATAAACTGTTGTTTACCAATCTCATTCAATATATGTTTTCTACTGCAAACACCAGAAATACATATTGCAGCTGCTTGCAACACCGTCGCATCAGGAATAGTTTCGTATTCGATATCCGCCCAACGAGTCTTTTGGTCTTCTCTTTTTTCATACAAATCGAAATTCTGTTTTTCGTCATATGTTTTTGCGCACATTATTTCAAATGTTGCTAATGCTTTACCACCGTTATTGACACGCGTAAAAATATCTGTTGCTACTTCTAGATCAGCATTTGATATTTCAATAATAGGAAATTGATATGTGGTAAACTTTTTCTGATAATCGAATATTTTTTCAATTATTTCAGGTTTGCTACCATATATCGAAAAAATATCCGCAGGAGAATTACTCAAAAGCATAGTAATTGAGATGTAATCTGTTGTTTGAAGTCCATCAACATTCATAACTACTATTTCTTGAGATTCATCTGCATTCAAATTAATGAACAACTTGGAATAATCTGCTTTACCAATAATCGCACCACTTAGACTCGCGTATATACTAGTAATTCTTTGCTGTCCATCCAACACATAGTAAACAGAATCACCGGGTTTAGGGGTCGGTAAAGATATTCCACCAATATTTTTTATTGTTCGTAATCTTTCTTTAGTTTCCCACAAAATAAAAGATCCAATGGGATAACCCTTAAGTATACTATCTAACAGTTTTGCGGCTTCCGCCTTGTTCCAAACGAAATCTCTTTGAAATTGAGGAATTAGCATATTCCCTGTTTCAATTTTACTCTTAAGTTGTTCATATGTTAAGTGTGAAGGCTTTGATAATAACATGTCAGCAATTCCTTTCTCGTTAGAATACTTTAGTAACTATTATATCACAAAAACCAATATCTTTCAATACACCATTAAAACATACTTTGACAAAGGTATATTTTGCTTGCTTTGGAGTAGTGATTGACATTCATACTAAAAAGCCGCTGAGGTGGAGTGAGCCATCTCAGCGGCTTTTCTTATAGACGACAGATCATGTGATGTTGCTGTTGCTTATGTGTATATCAATTCGTGGTTGATGATTTCGGTGGCGCGGTGGCGGATGTTGTTCATCCGGCAGACCCATTCGAGTTGGTTATCTACTTTGAGTTGTTCGGTGATGCCCTCATTGGCTTTCATTTGATTGACCAGCTCAGAAAACATTTCTTCCGCTTGGGTATTGATGTCGGCGAGGTGGTCGTAGAGGGTGCCGTTGATCATCAATTTGGTGTGCAGAAGCTTCTTGTGTTCGCGAATATAGGCGAGATAGCGTTCGCCCCATATGCCGATGTGTGTTTCGGGGAGTCTTAGGCAAGGAATGTAATAATCGCCGTCGCGTTCGTACCATAAGCCGTTGGTTTCGTCGTAGATATATTGTTCCATAGTTATGCCTCCTTTAGCAAATCGGTGAAGGGGGAGTCTTCGGACAAGAAGGTGTCGTAGGTGAAGTTAGCGCCGAGGCGGAAACCCATGATAAAACTGTCGAGATTGGATTCGCCGTTGACCACACCCCACGCGTTGCAAAAGTCGAGGAATTTCTTTTTTCTTTCACCCGAGAGATGCTCGGTCAAGAAATCCTCGTTTAGCATCAACACCTCCATTTGTTTTTGCACCGTTTTGTTCTGCTTGGTGCTCCGCGCCTGCGGATCTAAGTTGCCGTAATAAAACTCTTCAATAAATTTAGCCATAAAATTACCTCCTTTGCCTATATTGTAGCAAAGGAGGTTTCCTTTTACGAATGTGCGAAATTGAAATCGGCACATGCCTCTAACATGTTCAGTTTGTGAATAGCGATTACACTTCCGAAGCAGTAATATCAATAAGCGTCAACTTTTCAATTTTCCCTTTTGCAGTTGCTATGATTTCGTATGCTCCATCGTGTAGTGTTCTGACACGAACCTTTAGTTTGCCGCCTCTTGTTCTTTCCAAACCAACAATTTGACACTGATCTCTATTAATATTAGTCATTTTTTGAAAGTTTACATAAAATCGTTTGGCTCGCAAATATAACGTTCGCCGCCGGCTACGAAAAATCTGAGGATCGCTTTTTCTAAATAGGATTTGCCACAATTTTGACAACAAGTATTTTCCAGTTTCAAAAATAGCGCTTCCTACTACTCCTGCCAAAATAGGATCATTTTGTATTAAAGCGATTATCGCTCCAAAACTACTTGCACCGCGTTCGTATCGTGAAATTTTGTAAAAATAGCATTCGCGAATATCTGGGTAAGAAGCCGAATCGGTATTACCGGGATCAAATTCTTGTATTCTCAAAATCGTAGGTTCTGCAGTTGTGACTACTTCTGTCTTTGCCAAAGGAATCGTCCTGATTTTATCGATGAGCTCTTGTTCAAATTCTCCAAAACAGAAAATATCCCAAAAAGCAAGATCTTGTCCAACCTCTAAATTCGACCAAAAAAGATCATATATTTCCAGAAGATTATCGATTTCTGGAATAGTCATCTCCGTTTCTATAACATCTGAAAAAAGAAGTTGACGCACTTCCGTGTCTAAGTCTTCAGAGTAAACCGAAAATAATATTTTCATTACGATAACCTCATTTGAACATCTTTTAAAATTTGGGGAAACCTCCCTTTGGATTGGTATTATACCATATTTCTACATTCTTTGCAACGCAAAACACCGCGCCCGTAGGGATATTACCTACGGGTGCGGTGCTGTTTTTCGGGGGTATAATTTTGCGTATCTTGGGAGAGCGCTTGAATGGCATTCAAGAGGTAAGGGGTTCGATCCCCCTCATCTCCACCAACGAAAAGACGTCCTTGTAGGGCGTCTTTTTATTTTGCTTCCAAAGGGGATCGAACAAGGGCGGTTTGCCGAAATGTCGTCTTGTTATTTTGAAACGCCTGTGGTAAACTATTCTTTGGAGTTGATAGTATGAACGAATTGAAAAACAAGCAAGGTTTTATTTGCGATATGGACGGCGTGATCTACCACGGCAATAAAATTCTCGACGGTGTTCAGGAATTTATCAACTGGTTGATCGACAACGATAAAAAGTTTGTCTTTTTAACCAACAGTTCCGAAAAAACGCCGCACGAGTTGAGTATGAAATTGGAACGTATGGGACTCAACGTCAGCGCCGACCACTTCTATACCAGCGCGATGGCAACGGCCGAGTTCTTGCACACCCAGGCACCCGACAGCACCGCCTACGTCATCGGTGAAGCGGCCCTGACCAAAGCGCTTTACGACCACCACATTTATATGAACGACGTCAACCCCGACTACGTCGTTGTAGGTGAAACGAGAACCTACAGTTTTGAAAAATTGGAAAAGGCGATCAACCTCGTTTTGGGCGGCGCGAAACTCATCGGCACCAACCCCGATATTACGGGGCCGACCGAAAAGGGCATTATGCCCGCCACGGGAGCGCTCATTTCCCCAATCGAGATCGCCACGGGAAAAAAAGCCTATTTTGTCGGCAAACCCAATCCTTTGATGTTGCGCCACGGACTCAACAAACTCAACTGCCACAGTAGTGAAATCGCCTTTATCGGCGACCGAATGGACACCGATATTATCGCGGGTATTGAATCCAACGTCGATACGGTATTGGTGCTTTCGGGCGTGACCGACCGCGAGACCATCAACCTCTACCCCTACCGCCCCAAATACGTTTTTGACGGTGTGGGCGACGTTATTAAAGACTAAACGAAAAAGGCAACCTGCCCGATTTCTTTTTAAGGTCGGCGCGTTGCCTTTTCTTTTTGGCGTATAAATATGTTGAAATCTGTTCTTTTTTATCTTATAATATAAGTAATAGGCAGTCGCCTATAAAAAACATTTAAGGGGAGTTTTTTATGGCAGTTTCTGTAGTTCTGATTTTTATCCTCGCACTCATTCTTCTTGTCGGCGGCATTGCGGCGGTCGTAGCCGCACTGGCAAGTAAAAAATCGGGCGTTCAACCCGTTGAGGGGGACGCTTCTTACTTCGACGGCGGCTATTTCGCCTACTTCGGCGTTCTGTTCCTGGTCGGCTTTGTCACCAGTCTGACTATTGGTATCGCCTTTCCGTGGATGTGCTGTTTCTTGCAGCGTTGGACCGCAAAGCACACCGTTATCAACGGCAAACGGATGTACTTTGACGGCAAAGGCGTTCAACTCATCGGCAAATTCATTCTGTGGTCGCTGCTCACCCTGATCACCTTTGGAATCTACGGGTTCTGGATGGCGCTCTCGATCAAAAAATGGATCACCTATCACACCCATTTCTACGGTGAAGAAGACAACAACAGTTACTTCGACGGCGGCATTCTGGGCCTGATCGGCACCAACATTCTCTCAACCCTCGTTTTGTTCGTTCCGGTGGTCGGCGCCGCCTGGTCGCAGATCATTCGTTTGAGATGGTACACCAAACATACCGTCGTCGATTCGCGCCGCCTCAACTTTGAGGGCACGGTCGGCAACCTGTTCGTGAAGCACTTGATCTGGGGTCTTTTGACCGTTATCACTTTTGGTATCTTCGCCTTCTTCCTGCCCGTTAAGACGACGCGTTGGGAAACGGAACATACCATTGACCACGAGCACACCGCCGCGGCTTTACAGGAAAAAGCCCTTTACAAAAATGCGGTCCAGACCGACGGTGCGAACCTGAATTCCCACCGCGTGGAGGACGAAATGGAGGCCGTGAAAGCCGGTGTGACCGACACGCTTTCCGAAGCCGACCTTCTGGCTTTGGCCAACGGCGGCAACCGCGCGGCCAAGTATGAATACGTCGCTCGTTACGGTGCCGAAAACCCGGCGGCCGACCCGTATGCGCAATTGCTGACCGACGCGGCCCTGGCCGATTACGGCCCGGCGATGAGCCTTTATGCCGCCGCAAACGATCTGCCCTATGAAACGCGCAAAGATCTGATGACCCGCGCGGCCGAACGCGGCCAAGTGGCGGCGGTGAGCGCTTGTTTCGATATCTACGCCGACGAGGCTTTGGCCAACGGCAAAGATACCGCCAAACTGAAAACCGCCATTCGCTACGCCGATTTGTTGCATGAACTCGGCCAAGAAATGAGCGACGCACAACAGCAACGCGAAAAGCAATGTGTTCTGGCGCTTCGCAAGCTCGTATCGGGCGTAGCGCCCAAGCAGGGTTCTGTGGGCGTATTGGTTGCCATCATCATCGCGGCCGTGGTATTGGTGGTAGGCGCCATTTCTGCCGCTTCGCTTCTTCTCTTCAAAGGAATCGCAGTGGAAGCGCCTATGCGCGCACCCGCCCAAAACGCCATTGGCGACGTGGTGGACAGTGCAGTAGCGGCCGACCAGCCTGCCGCGGTGGGTTCGATTTATTAAGAATTTCCGCGAAAACCACATAAAAAACCACGTTGTTTCCAAACAAAACAGCGTGGTTTTTCTTTTTAATTATTGATACCGTGGTGGAACCCGTAACTCTCGGGGGTGAGTGCCGCAAAGGTGAACCCTTGTGCGCGCAGGCCCTCAATCATCATCGGCAACGATTCCACAGTGTTCTTTTTCGCGGCGGCGTCGTGCATCAATACGCAAATCTGCTGTTTGCCGACCGCGGCGTTGATCACGTTGGCGGCCAGTTGCTGTGGCGTATACTTGATCCCCGAAGCGTCCTGCGAACTGACGTTCCAGTCGAAATAGCGGTAACCGCGTTCTTGCACCGCCACCGACAGATGCGACATAATTCCCGGGCAATAGCGTTTGCTGATAACGTTACTGCCGCCGCCGGGAAAGCGAATGACGCGGCTTTTTATGCCGATCAGGCTTTCGACCGTATCCGAAAGCTGTTGCAGGTCATTGAAGTAATTCGTTTCGTTGGCGTAAATGGCCGCATAGTTGTGGCAGTTGCTATGTAAGCCGACGGTATGCCCTTCGGCGTGAATGCGCTGTATATACGAAATTTTGCCGGTGTTGCCGACAACAAAAAAAGTGGCTTTGACGTTATATTGCGCTAAAATATCTAAAATCCGTAAGGTGTTGTCCGAGGGGCCGTCATCAAAAGTCAGGTAACAAATGCGGTTGGGGTCGGTCGGCATAGGAGTCGGTGCCGGTGCAGGGGCCGGTTGCGGTGTTGGTTGTGCAGGAGCAGCATTTTGTTGTTTTTGTGCCTTTAATTGGGTTATCTGCTCCTGCAAACCGGCAACCTGTTGTTCCAACTGTTGCTTTTGCGCTTCGCGCTCTTGCAACTGCGACTGTAAATCGCTGTTGGCCTGTTGCTGTTCCTCGAGTTCTTCCTGTGTGGTTTTTAACGATTCGCTCACAGCCGCCGTTTTTTCTTTGGCGCGGTCAAGAGCCTTCTGTTTCTGGACGGTTACGCAAACCGTTGCCGACAGGGCAATCGTTAACACCAGGAGAATCGACACCAAAATCAGGTTGCTTTTCACCCGGAAAAATTCCCGCATTGTTTCCCCTCCTTTCCAAAATTTTCGCTTCCCTATAAAGAATAGCGACAAGTAAAGTAATTATACACACATTTTTCATTTCTGTAAAGCATTTTCTTGCTTTTTCTTGTTTTTTCCTCTTTTTTCCCATCTTGACCGACGAGGCGATTTGTGTTATACTGTATCCCCAAAGTAAACGGAAAGGGAGGGAATTTCGGTGGAAAACACCAAGACGATCACCACCAACAAAAAAGCGTTTCACGAATATTTTGTTTTGGAGAGTATGGAAGCCGGAATTGAACTCTTCGGCACCGAGGTAAAATCCATTCGCCAAGGCGGCGTCAACCTGAAAGAGGCTTGGTGTAGTATCGACGACGGCGAAATGATCTTAAAACAGATGCATATCAGCCCTTATGAACACGGCAACATTTTCAACCGCCAACCCATGCGCGATCGAAAACTGCTTTTGCACAAGCGCGAGATCATGCGCCTGTTGGGTGCCGTCAAGCAACAGGGGCTCACCCTCGTTCCCCTTTCGCTTTACTTTAAGGGTTCTCTTGTGAAAGTTCAGGTAGGTCTTTGCCGCGGTAAGCAGCTGCACGATAAGCGCGCCGTTGCCGCCAAGCGCGATGCCGACCGAACGATTGAACGCGCCTTAAAAGAACAAAACCGATAATTCACTTTTTCACTCTTACTTTTTCACTCTTCACTTTTACTTTTTACTTTGAACATGGGGGCGTAAAGGTTTCGACAGGGATTGTGAACAGCCGGAAGCGAGCAGCGGTGCGGAACCGCTATAAAATCCGCAAAATAAAATTAACTGACAACAATACAGTTGCATTTGCAGCCTAATTAGGCTGCCGTCCGAGCAGAGAGTACCGCGGCTCTGTAAGGGCGTCATTGAGCGGTGAACGTGAACAGGGGTTTGTTCCTGCCCTTGTCATGACGGGGGAACTACCGACCGTTTTAGCCTGACATTTGGCGAAAACGCGGGGGAATCCTAAAAAAATGTCTGCGCTCGGAGATGCCGACTCGGATCGATTTTTGGACAGGGGTTCGATTCCCCTCGCCTCCACCAAATAATAAAACACCCTACCGCAAGGTGGGGTGTTTTGTTATTTCGTTTATCCAAAAAGAGGGGAATCGAACAAGGGCGGTTTGCCGAAGGCAAAACATCCTTCCCCATTTATTATCCCATTAAATTATGTTGGCTTTGTTCTTTATGTTCAAAACGACGTAACCACTCCTGCGCGTCGTACGAACGCAATATAGTTTCATCTACTCTTTCGTACGGCATGGCAAGGAATTGCTCCAAATGTTGACAAGAACCTTTTATATCATTTTCGTCTATAATAAATATATTAGACGGGTGATAAAACGGTTCGTTTTTTAGCATTTCATTATTGGTAAGTATTTTTTTGTGATACGCTAGAGATTCCATTACTCTAATTGTTAATCCTTTTTGTCCTTTTTGAACAATATCAATTAGGCACTTGCTTCGTTGTACTTCGCTAAGTATTTCATCATATATGGTTTCTTTCCAAACCATTTGAATCCCATCAACTGTTTTTGTCTTTTTTCTAAGACCATATTTCGACCACTCGCGCACTATTATTGAGTAAGATAATTTTTTGTCATTAAATTGTTCTGCAAGCTTTCTTAAAACTGGAAATCTTCTCTTATTATATCCGCAAAAATAAAAATCTTGAATTTCTTTTGTATTCATACTATTTCCTATTTGAGTTTCCGACATAGGATAAAACTGTTGGTTAAACTTCATTTTTGGAAATCTTTCACAATCTTTGATATCAAACGAGTATACCTCTATCTCTTTGGCATCCATTTCATTCAACCAGTTCTCTGTTACACCGGGGTTCCATTTGTATACAATAAAACGTGCATCGGGATTATTATTTTTAAGTATTTGAAACAAATCATCCCTCAGCAAAGCGTCAAAAATAATAACCGTTTTGTATCCTTTATAGGTTTTCCACTCTCCATAAGTTAGCCTTTTTAATGGTAGTTTAAGAATATCTGCCACCCTACAAAAATTAGCCCCAAACCTTGTTTTTGCTCGCCAGCACCCACAAGCGGTCACGGGCAACCCGTGTAACGCTTCACCGATAAATTTTGAAAAACTGTTCAGATTTGGATAAATTATTAAAATATCCTTTTTCAAATCCATTGTATTGTCCTTTCCGTGAGAAACACTTAAAAAATATAGTGATATATCACTAACATATCACATCGGACAATTAATTTCAAGCGTTTTTAGTGAATAATCACTAATATTATTGCTTGCTTTGGTTTATCATAAATAGTGATAAATCACTCGGGGGTGTAAAAATGGATACCAGAACAGCCATTGCCGATCGGATATTATCCTTATGTAAAGAGCGCAAGATTACCCCAAACAAGCTCAGCACCATCTCCGCAGTACCACAAGCCACCATCAAGAGCATTTTGAATGGGGAAAGTAAAAATCCGGGTGCCGTAACCCTGAAAAAACTATGCGACGGATTTGAAATCACGCTCGGCGAATTCTTCTCTACCGCAGAATTTGATGCCTTGGAACAGGAAATACAATAAAAAAGACCGTTCTGACAAAAATCAGAACGGTCTTTTTTTACACTCCTTCGGTCGTGACGAGAAAATCGTATTGATCGGCGATGGTCTTCCAGGTGACGGGGCCGACGGATCCCGTTTGCGGAAGGCCGAACAGCCGTTGAAAAGTCAACACCGCGCCGCGGGTCTGTTCCCCAAAATAGCCGGTGACGGGCAGTTCAGGCAGTTCGGTATAATAGCGGCCGATGAGGGAAAGGTAGGTCTGCAGATCGCGGATGTTCTCGCCGCTCATTCCCTCGGTCTGGAAAAAACCGGGGTAGAGTTTGGCGCGGTCGCCCGAATACCCGACCGGCAAGTTGGCCACCGTTTCGATATAAATGCGGCTGAGAGTGTTCCAATCTTGGGTTTCCACGACCCCCGTAACGGGCAGGCCGTAAAACGCCTGAAAGGCCTCGACCGCGGCGGTGGTCGCGGGCCCGAACACACCGTCGAGCGGCGAGAGGTTTAACTGCGGGTTAAAATAGGCGATAATATTAAGATAATACTGCAGGGTGCGCACCTCGACCCCCTGCATCCCCTCGGAGAGTCTTGTGGCAAACGGCACCTGCGCTTCTTCGAGCGATATCCCTTCCGATACGAGGTCCGACAAGCTTTTGACCCCCGTGTAATACCGTTTGATGCGGTACCAGGTGGGTTTATCGACCTGACCGGTGACCGGCAAATCGAAGATCCGCTGAAACTCGCGCACGGCCGCCTCGGTATCGGTGCCGAAGATACCGTCCTCATTCGCGATTTTCGGAATAGCGGGATAATTTCTCGCAATGCGGTTGAGTTCGGTTTGAATGATCTTGACGTTATTGCTGCGCTGACCAAGCGCCAACGGAACACCCGGATACGTTTCCTCGATGTTCTCGACCGCGGCGTTTTCAACGATGGAGATATCGTTGCCGTAGTAGTTGCGCAGAATTTCCAACGGAGTGAGTCCCTGTTCGGCCAGCGCTACCGTTCCCCATTGGGAAAGGCCGTCGCACGTCGAGGTGGTCCCGTTGCAAAATTGGGTAAAATAGGGTTCGATACTCCCTTCTCGGACCACGTAATCGTTAAAAATATCGTCGACAATGGTGCTGATGTTCTCATAAATCTCGCGGTTTTCGACGAAAGCCTGATCGATGGCAGTCGAATTAGTGATATCGAAATCATATCCGCGCGAGGGGTAATACTCGGTATAAACGCGGTTAAGCGCATAGGAAATAATGGCATATATGTTGGCGCGCAGGGCATTTTCGGGCCAGGTGGGATAAATTTCGCTCGACGCGACGTTTTTTACGTAATCGGCAAACCCGACCGTTACGTTTCGCGCCGCAGAATCGGGCGGACCTAAATGCACCGTAATCGTTTCGGGAATTACGGGAAGTAACACGTTCGGCATAACGCTCCCCCTTTACAGATCGTAGCGGATTTGCGCGTCGAAAATTTGAGGACCCGTGTCCTCCCCCGCCGCCGAAAGCAACGTCAGGTCGGCGCTTTGCACCGACTGCACCCCGGGGAACACAGGGATATTGCGGTGAATCTGTTCGCGGTAGCCGTCACTCTTTACCGAAACGCTGTACTCGGCATAGGGGCGCTCGCTCTGCCCCGCGCTTTCCGACAGTCCCTTGGCGGGGGTCGGCAGACGAAAAACGGGCGTCTTGCCGTTTTGGTCGGTTATGGCCGATTGCAAAACCTCGCTGTTTTCTCCAAATCCCGCAAAGACCTCGACCTGCGCGCCCTCGACGGGGTAAAGTCCGCGCACGGTGGTAACGCGCACCGAAAGACCGCCCTCGTTTCCGTCGGCCAATGCGGATTGCGACGGTGATTGCGCGGCAGTTTGTGCCGCGGTTTCTACCGCGCGCGGCGAATGCCCTGTGCGCCCGCCGTAAAGCCGCATCATTTCCGCGCGATACTGTTCAATTAACGATTGTTCGTCCATAAACCACACTCCAAAAAACATACTCTTATTAGTTTATGCGGTAACTCAACAATCGGTACTCTCGTTTCATTTTGTCGTTCGAATAAACAAAAAAGGGACGTCGTGGGCGCCGTCCCCTACAAAAAAACACCCCTCTTTTCGAAGAGGGGTGTTTTCCTTTATAATTTTTTCTCCAACAGATCCAAATTACGCAACATCTCGCGCGTGGTATCCACCTTTTCCTGTTTGGCATTACTATTGGTTTTTTGCCAATCGCGAAAACGTGCCCAGCCTTCCGAAAGGCCGATATCGGCCCAACGTTTCACCTGGTAGAACCACAAAAGAGAGGGATGTTTTTTGAGGTTGGGATACTGATTCTGAAGCACCTCGCGCTTTAAGAACAATCGCCCGAGCGAGGCCTCAAAATGGCCCGACGTTTGCGACTGGGTGACGTTGATATAGTTTTCGTGCGTACCGTAGGCACCGGCATCGAAAATAAAGCGTTCCATCGCGCGGGTGGTGTCGTCGTGTTCCTCGTCCCCGAACCAAATTTGAGAAAGTTTCACACAAGCCTCATAAAAGGTCTTGATGCCTGTGTTTTCCAACATTTCATCAAACGCGTTGCCCTCGAGCGGCCATTTTTCGTTCATCAGATAAAGGTCGAGCAACGATTTGATACCGCAACCGCCGAACATAAAATGTTTGAGCAGGTGGGCGATATGATAGTAGTAGAACATTTCATTGGAAAGCATATACTTATGCTTGGTGCCGGCCACCAGTTCGGCCGTTTCCCAAACGTTTTCCAGCACGGTACTGATCTGCTCATCGTACTCAAAGAGGCAGAAATGAACCTCCAAAAGAACGCCGCTGGGGGTAATGACCGAAATTTCGTGGCTCGAATACTCGCCGACCTTATACCTCGCTTTCCGAAGCAGTTCGGCAACGCGCTCGATATCCTCGCGACGAACGAGAAAATCAATATCGCTGCCCGTGCGCATATGCGGCTTCGGATAAATCGTTTTGAGCACCGTTCCTTTCAGAGGAATATAGTCAATGCCCTCTTTTTCGCACAGAACAAACACGCGGGAAGCCTCGCTTGCCATACGGATATCCTGTACCATAGACACCTGTTGCGCCAACTCGAATTTTTCTTTCCAGGGCGAATCGGAAGGCAACAGTTGATGCCGATACAACTGTTCGCCCACCACGTGAGCCAGTTGGTATCGGTTGGCCAAACGATACAATTCCTCCAACCATTCGGAAGGAACCTGTGACACGGTATTCTCATTTCGAACACAATCTCTTAAGAGTTGCAACAAACATTTTCTTACCGACATCATTCTTGTTCCTCCTTTCCGATTTCTCTTTCTGTTTCATGCTTTGGTTCTCCTTTGGAAAACAAGAAAATTCCAATCAGTTTTTTATAGAAAATGATACCCAACACAAGCAGCAGCGCCACGATCGCGTAACGCAACGGCGTTGAGCGGTATAAAAGATTGCTGAACAGGGACAAAACGATCACGCCGCCCGACAAAAGCCCGATCTGGTCCATACGGTAAACCGAATGACCCACCACGTGCCGCATACCGAAATAATCGATCGCGGCCTGAACGAAATAGCAGAGCAGGGTGGTATAACCTGCGGCGATATAGCCGAAACGGGAAATGAAAATATAGTTTAAGACTAAGTTGAGTGCCGTTGCCGTCAGGCTTCCGACCATGACGTATTTCGGTTTTTTGAAGTAGTATAAAACGTTGGCGTAAATGTAATAGGTCGTCTGGAAAAATACACCGCCCACAATTGGCGGAACCACGTAAATGGCCTCGCGATAGTCGGCCGTTGCCACGAGGGCGATGGCCTCGGGCGCCAACAGAACAATAAAGACACACACCACCGAAAAAACGGTGAGAATCGGAATGGTCACGCGGGAAATGGCCGCAAAATCGCCCTTCTTGCATTTTTCGTAGGTAAAGGGAACGAGCGAGGCATTGGCGGCCGTCCAGATAATGGTTACCACCGCGGCAATGCCGTGGGCCACGCTGTAATAAGCCGTCGCACTGCTACCCACGAGATAATCGATCATCAATTTGTCGGAACCGCCCAACAAATAGGAAGAAAGGTAATGCGGCAAAAGGGGCAGATTAAAGCGAATTGCTTCTTTCCAGTAGGAACGCTTTACACGGCCCTTGCTCTTGCGCGCAAGGTAAATATAAAAGAACAGTCCCACCAGAATAAACACCAATTCCGAACCGAAAACACGGCCGAAGGTACGGTAGTTTTTGAAGACGTAGATACTTGCCGTGGCCGAAGCGGCCGACAAAAAACTGGTTGCAACCGACACCACGGCCAGCGCCTTGTAGCGGTACTCATACCGCTGCCGCGCCATCCAGAAATCGAGAGCCGGCTGAAAAAAGAACACCGTCAACATCACAAGCAAAAGCGGCAACGGTATATCGGAAAAGCCGCCGACCAGTCCACTGACGCTCAACAGCACCACTGCCACCAAGCCCGTCGTGATATTGGCCAACATCAGCATCGAAAAAGAATAGCGGTCGCGATCGTTTTCATGGTCCAACATTCCGTTGTTGAAAACGTCGTTGGAAAGGCAGAACATCGCAATCATACCAACGATTTCTTTCCAGGTCAGATAAACCGTAACCTGGCCGTATTCACCGGGGGTTAACAACCGCGTGAAAATCGGAATGGTCAGATACGCAATAATTCGGGTGATCACCCGGGCCACAAACTGCGCACCCGAGGCTTTCAGCCCGAGCGGCAGCGTGTGCCATCGGTTTAGAAGTTGTTTCATGGTTTCTCCAAATCAAATCAAAAATCTACGGTCGGGTTTAGACCCTTTATCGGAGAAACACCTTTAACGCCAACCGCGGCGCGACTAAAATCGCCAAGCCGTACAATTTGGTTGAAAGCGGATAGCCGCTCTTGAGATAATGGCCGAACCCCCGCTTTGCGTAACGACGCACCGTGTCGATATTCGTCTGATCGGTATGCCCGGCGGCGCTCATCTTTTTATAAAAGCCAATGGAATTGCGAACCGTATAGTTTTCGAAATCATCCATCAGGTTGGGATAGACCTCTTGAACGAATTTTTCCACCATATCGGTGACGGTAAAGTAATCCATATGTTTTTGTTTGAAGGTTGATTTGGTAATGCCCGTGGGGGTGTAGCGGTAAAAGTAGGCCCGTGCCGGGGTAAACGCCACACGACCGGCATTACGGAACAATTGTCCCATTATGGCGTAGTCCTCGTAAATGAGCCCCTCGGGGAAAACAACGCCGTCGAACACTTCCTTGCGGTAGATCTTTCCCCAAGGAGAAGGAAAAAACCGCTTTTCTGCAAAAAGGTCTTTTAGCGCTTCCTCGGCCGACAGGCTACACGTATCTTCCAGAACGGTCTGTTCCAAACATTCGGTCGTGGTAGCATAGCAACAGGCTGCAAGGTCGCAATTTTCCCGCAGGGCGGTAACCAACAACTGCTCGACCGAAAGGGGCGGAAGATAATCATCCCCATCCACGAAAACAATATAATCGCCCGTCACGGCCGCAACGCCGCTGTTTCGCGCAACCGCAACGCCGCCGTTGGGCTGGTGCAACACGCGAACACGCGCATCGGCCGCCGAAAGGCGGTCGCACAAAGCAGGGCTTTCATCGGTCGACCCATCGTCCACGAGAATGATTTCAAGGTTTTGGTAACTCTGGGCGCAAATGCTTTGAACACAGTCTTCCAGATATTCGGCGATGTTGTAAACCGTTACAATAACCGAAACCTTACCGTTGAAGTTCTTCAGAATCGAATTCATCTTCTTCCCTACCTTTCGCAAAAATCGCTACAAAGAATGCCATTGGGAAAATGCGGAACGCCTGCATATCAAGCGTAGAACCTGCAACCGCCAGGCCGATAAGCGCCAACATCCCCCAATAGTTTCTGCGGCGCCGCGCCACCAAATAGGCGTTGACAAATAACATCACCAATAAAAACAGACCCACGGCACCCGTTTCAATCAGCGTATTGACCCAGAAGTTATGCGACTCATAGGCCACACTACCGACCGAATAGTAATACTGTACCGTGTGCGGGAACGAACCGTAACCCGTACCCAAAAGCATTTGAAGCGGGGATAATTCCGTATACTTTTTCAACGCCGCGCCCCAAATTTTCAAACGGCCCGTGCCTTTTCCCTCCATGATTGCGCCAATATCCAAACGTTCGGCCAAGAACTCGGGCAGATGGTCATAGAAAAAGATAAAAGCAATGAGGAACACAACCAGAATAAACATCGGCAGCGCGAACTTTCCGCGCACGTTGCTGAACACCATCCACGCCACAAACATCGATAAAAACATCAGCATTGCACCGCGCGAACCCGTTAACAAAATAATCAAGCCGCAAACGATCAACAGAAAGATCGGATATTTTTTATCGGTGGTTAACAGTCGGGAGAACAACAGCGACACGATCAACATCAGTCCGCACCCGAAATCGTTCGGGTCCATTTCACTGAAAATCGTAATAATCAAGCGGTAATCGACCACCGTGTGCAGATTGAAAACCGAGGCCAGAACAACGGGAACCATTCCCCAAAGAACGGCGCTTTCCAACAGTTTTTGCTCGCGCATATTAAAATCAATACTCAACGCGAAAAGGTAAATAGCCGTGTTGAGCAAAAAGGTGGTGTAATACCACGAAAGGCTGAACTGCGGCGTCCAGGACATACTGATGACCGTAAAGATCCAAAAACCATACAGCCAGAAACTATTCAACAGGCGCATTCGGTTTCCCGAAAAAACGCCCAGAATACTCACGCCCACGAAAAGCAGTACCACGTAGTTTTGCAACGAAATACTGCCGATCAGTCCCGCCAGACCGGCCGACAGAGGCAACAGAAACAGATATACCGACAACACAAGGACCGGTAAACATATAGGTTCTTTACGTTCAATCACGGCATCTGTCTCCTAATCTTTCATAAATCTTGAGGGTCTTTTCAGCCACCGCTTCCCACGAAAAATGCTTCTGCGCAAAATCGCGCGCATTTTGAGAACGCGGCAACAGCCTTCCTTCTTCGGCGGCCAAGAGCGCCTGTTTTAAGGCGACGGCAATCGATTCGGCGTCGGTTTGCGCCGCAAAACCGGCCGCGTTTTCGGCAACCGTTTGCGCCAGGGTCGTCCCCTCGGTCAAGACAAGCGGCAGACCGTAACTCATCGCCTCTAAAACGCCCATCGGCATTCCCTCGTGGCGCGAAGTCTG
The DNA here is from genome assembly GCA_045545515.1 of Acutalibacteraceae bacterium. Lineage (GTDB taxonomy): Bacteria > Bacillota > Clostridia > Oscillospirales > Acutalibacteraceae > UBA737. The sequence goes on along the minus strand of JAZQBA010000011.1, from coordinate 37,260 downwards.
AATAAACAGGTCGGCATCGAGAAGAACGCGGGCTTTTTCATCGTCCAACACAGGTTCCCGCAACGAAATCAAATCGTCAACCGAGCGCGCGGCAATTTGTTGTCTGAGTGCTTGAACCCCCTGAATCTCGGGGCCGTAAAGCGTTATCACAGCGCCGTTTTTCCGAAGTTCCTCGGCCGCTAAAGCGGCGGCTTCAACCAACAGATCAAGCCCTTTGACGTCAACGTCCATGCGCCCGATAAACACAAAGCGAACACCCTTTTTGCGAAAATCGGTCTTGTAGGTTTCGGGCAAGGCAATACCGTTGCCGACAACGAATTTTGGGGGCTTTACCGTGGTTTCCTGACATTCAAAATCCGACAGACACTGTACCGCGGCGGCCCGCGCAATAAAGGCGCGGAAGAGGGTTTGGTCGGCCAACCATTTTTTAAGACGTTTTTGTTGTAACGCCCGAGCCGACAGTTCCCCGTGCGGCACGGTTATGTAAGGAATCCCCTTTCGGCGGAGTTGCCGCGCAATTTTCGGGTAACAGACCCGATGGGTCTCCTGAAAAACAACCAGATCGGGGCGGCAAAACGGCGCGGATAATTTTTCAATGTCAAACGAATTGTCAAAGGGGAATTGTTGAACCCCCTCGACTTGTGTTTTGTTTCCTTTATTCACATTGCACCACGCCACGTTTGCCTGTTGACTTTGCGCTTTTAGGGTTTGCTTCACCGCCGCATTGACACCGCTGAAACGGTTGTCGTCCAGGTGGGCAAAATGCAAAACGTTCGGTTTTTCGGGACGATGATAGGCCGTAAAATTATGACGGATGCCGCGCTCGTTTTCGGGCGGCAACTTCCTATAATCCCCATAGCGATCGGTCAGATACCCCTCCACGTTCGAAACACAGGAAAACGGTTCGCCCTCGAACAAGATGGTCTCGCCGTGACGACAAGCCCCCAACAAGGTACCGTAAGCCAACGAATACGGAATATCGTTTTCCTCGCACACGGCGCGAAAGTGTTTCAGCATTTCAAATTCGCGGGTCTTTAACTCCTCGTTGGAAGCGATTGTCCATTCTCTCACGATTCAGAATCCTCCTCTTTGAAAGGATAGGAACGTATAAAACCAATCAGGGTCCCAACGCCGTACCCGATATGCAATGCAAACAACATCATGGGAAGCAACAAATAGAAGAGGTTGAACCCACCCGTCAAAAACGCCACGACGACCGAGGCCAACAGTACAAGGCTGTACGCCCCCCACATCGCCGCCGCGAAGAACCACAGTCCGAATCCGGCCAAAAGAGAGGTTCCGAGAATGGCCAACAAAAACAAAAACGGTATGAAATGATACATCGAAAAACACTTGGGCGAACGTTTGCTCGCTTGTCCGATCCAATATCCGTTCAAAAATTTCTGTTTTAAAAGTGGGAGCAGTCCGTTTCTCGTCTTTCTGGAAGAACGAATTTCCGGCGTGTAGAAAAACTTATATCCCGCCTTACGCATACGATAATGCATTTCATTATCCTCGGTGCGAATACATCTTTCGTTATAAAAACCAACTTTTTCAAACACTTCTTTGCGATAAGCCGCAAAAGCCATTGTGTCCAAATAACCGCTCTGTTCACTGCGACGAAACTTAGCAAAACTGCCACCAAACATCGCGTCCTCAGCCTTGTTTACGGCATCACCGAACAGGGTATTGGTCACCGAAAAATTACCGACGAAACCACCCACAATATCCTCACCCGCGGCAATGTATTTCATGCTTTTCTCAATAAAGTCTTTTTCAATGCGTGCATGTGCATCCAGATGAATAACCACCTGCGCAGTAGAGAGCTTCAACGCCTCGTTCCAACCGGCAGGAGTGGTGCGTTTTTCGTTGTGGCCGATGCGCACAGCCAAAAAACCTTCGGCGTTTTGAGCAAATTCATCAATCACCCGTTGGGTATCGTCCGTCGAAGCACAGTCAATCAACACAATCTCTGTTTTCTCGCGAGGATAAGTCTGTTCTTCGATATCCCGCAACAAATCGGGCAACGTCAATTCCTCGTTGTAGGCAACAATATGTACCGAAACGGTCATCCCAATCCTCCGTTCTTTTTCTTGGCCGTCAAACAAGGGCAATAATCCCCCCCATTTTTTCACCATATAGTATAGCACAAAGCGGCTTCGTTGTCAACGAAACCGCCCGAAAATCAACCTATTCATTCATTGTAATTCGCACCAAGTGCGCAACGGTAGGAATGCTCTCGCCCTGCAACGTCGACGTGGGTGACAAAAGCGCCCCCGTCGACAGAAACAAAATATCGTGAAAATCGCCGCTCTCAAAGCGGTGCATAATGAACGACGCGAGAATCGAAGCGCTACACCCGCAACCCGAACCGCCCGCGTGAACATCCTGTTTTTCGCGGTCGTACATAATGAGCCCACAGTCGCTGTGCCGACAGCGAAGGTCACACCCCTCGCGTTCAACCAACTGGTATAAAAGTTCGGTGCCGACCGCCCCCAAATCCCCCGTGTAGATAATATCGTAGTCCTTGGGAGTCGTATTGGTATCCGCAAAATAATGCAACAGGGTATCGGCCGCACCGGGGGCCATTGCCGCACCCATATTGTTGGCGTCTTTGACCCCGAAATCTTTAATTTCGCCGAGTGTTACGGCCGTAATGCGCGGCGCCGATTTTTCCGCTTCTCCCAAAACGAGGGCGCCCGCGCCCGTGACCGTCCGCTGCGCGGTCAGGGGGCGAATACTTCCGTATTCCAAAGGGAAGCGGTACTGCCGCTCGGCCGAGCAAAAATGGGACGAGGTCATCGCCACCGCCCGCGCGGCCGCGCCGCTTTCAATCGCCAGAGCCGCCATGGCTGTCGAGAGCGTCATCGTTGAACAAGCGCCGTAAAGCCCCACAAACGGAATGCCCGTTTCGCGAAAGCAAAAGGAACTGCCGATAATTTGGTTCAGCAGGTCCCCCGCAAAGGCGCAGTCGACGTCCTGCGGCGTACACGCGGCGCGCTCCAACGCCTTTTCGAGCGCAATTTTTTGCAGACGGCTTTCGGCCTTTTCAAACGAGTCCTCCCCAAAATGCGCCTCGTTATCGTAGTAATCAAATTCGTCCCCTAAGGGCCCCTCGTGTTCCTTTTTGCCGACCGCCGAGCCATAACCCAGAACGGTCGGTGCTTTTTCCAATAAAACGGTTCTCTTGCCGATTCTTTTTGCCATTCGTTCATTTCTCCCGTGTCTTTTTCTCTTTTCTACTATTTGAAAATTCAGAAATATTATGCACCTCAAAACACCCCAAATTCCCCCGTTTCGGTCCGCGGCTGTACGCTGCACAATATTGCTTGATTTTTCATACAAAACAAACTATAATTAAAATGAAAAAAATTTTTGGAGGTTTCTTTATGGATTGGCAAAGTATTACTTCTTTCTTTTTGCAGTTTGTCACTTCTTTCGGCGTGAAACTGCTCGGCGCGATCATCATTTTATTGGTCGGAATCAAATGCACTTCCTGGCTTTCGAAATGGATCCGTCATTCCAACAAACTTGATAAACTGGACGACAGTCTTCGTTCTTTCTTAGCAAGTTTCAGCAAAATCGTTTTGTACATTGTTCTGGTTATTACCGTCGCGATGATCTTGGGTGTTCCTGCCACCTCGTTTATCACCATTCTGGCCTCCTGCGGTGTTGCCGTCGGTCTGGCCTTGCAGGGCTCCCTCAGCAACTTTGCGGGCGGTTTGATGATTCTCTTTTTCAAGCCCTTTAAGGTGGGCGATTTTATCGAGGTTTCGGGCGAAACGGGTACCGTTGCCGAAATTTCGGTTGTCTACACCGAACTGCTCACGCTCGACAACAAGCGTGTTACCATTCCGAACGGTTCGCTCACCAACTCGGTCATTAAGAACTACTCCGCCGAAGATCTCCGCCGCGTTGACCTGACCTTTAACGTGGCCTATAACAGCGATGACCAACAGGTTAAAAAGATTATCAACGATATTATTGCCGCACATCCGCAGGCGCTCAAAGATCCCGAGCCGTTTGTTCGCCTATCTGAACACGGTGACCACGCGCTGACCTATACCGTTCGTATCTGGTGTAAAAACGATGATTACTGGACCGTTTATTTCGACGTTGTCGAGGGCGTGAAAGCCGCGTTCGATACGAACAACATCGCCATTCCTTTCCCGCAGATGGATGTACATATCAACAACAAATAAACTCAAAAACGAAAGGCTTGACCGCTCGGTCAAGCCTTTTTTTCTAAAGCCTCCCTCTGACGAGGGAGGTGGCAAAACGAAGTTTTGACACAGGGAGAGATTCTCTCCCCCAGCCACGGCTTTCGCCGTGTCAGCCCCCTCGTCAAAGGGGGCCTTTTCTCTAAAACAACGTCGTTATCCAATACGCACCCCCTTGATCCTCTGTCAACCCGAATCCGTTAGTTTGCCAAGAAAACTTTGCAAAAACCTTGACAAGTTTACTTGGCAATGCTATAATGCGTTTGTGCACAGAAAACTTGGCAAAGGAGATAAATAATGAATAAAGAAGAAATTTTGAAAAAAGCACGAGAAGAAAACAATGGTGCGGACGAGGTGAAACGCTCTGTGGAAAACGAGGCGGCAAAGCTTTCCTTGGCTATCGGTCTTGCCGCTTGTATGCTTTTGAATTTTTTAGACTCTTTGTTTTTGCAAACAGAAGTGATCGGGGAAGCATGCTGGATTATTTATGGCACTTTGATTACATCTCGCCTATGGGTTTATGCAATTGAGTTAAAAAAGAAATGGTATTTTGTCGGTGCAGTAACAACCACCATTTTTGTAATCTTGCTCGCCGCATTTCTATTCTTGGGATTATAAGGATGCGTGAAGAACTTGTATTGTTAAACCGCGTTAAGGAAGCGCGAAATGAGTTGGGGCTTTCACAGGCACAGCTTGCCGATATAGTTGGTGTTTCTCGTAATACGATCAGTTCCATTGAAACCGGGCAGTTCTGTCCTACTGCAAAGCTCGCGCTGGTTCTTTGCATAGCATTAGATAAAAAATTCGAAGAGCTCTTTTACTTCTAACAAAACCGATCCTTATCGTAGGGGCGGGCGTCCTCGACCGCCCGTTAAAACAGCGTCGTTATCCAATAAATCAACCCATACACCACACTCGCGATTGTCCCATAGGTGATGACGGGGCCGGCGATTTTGAACATATTCGCGCCGACGCCCAAGACAAACCCCTCGTTTTTGAACTCGATTGCGGGGGAGGAAACGGCGTTGGCAAAGCCTGTAATCGGCACGAGGGTGCCCGCGCCGGCAAACTTGGCAATTCGCTCGTAAATTTTAAGACCCGTCAGCAAAACCGACAGAAAGACCAGTGTGACCGGCACGGCCATTTTTACAACTTTTTCGTCCATTCCAAGCGCCGTATATCCATCGGTCAAGAGTTGGCCGATGACACAAATCGTTCCGCCGACCGTCACCGCGCCGAACAGGTCCTGAACCTTTTTGGACGGGGGCGAAGCGCGGCGGACCAATTCGGCATAGGTTTTGTTCGTTATATTCATTGAAATCGACCTCCCTACCGCTATTCTTTGCCAAAGAAACGGCGGTATACCAAAAAAGTTTACAAAATAGCGGTTGCAAGAAAAAGAGGATTTGATATAATAAATCTATACCATATTTTGAGGATCTGATGTTATGGCCAACCGAATGCACAACGAAACGCTCGATCAACAGCGCCGTGCGCGAAAAGAATTTTTAGAACTGAAAAAGATACAACGCGGCGAAAAAGCACCCGAACCCAAGCCGAGCGAGGTTGCGCTTCTGCCCCAGACGCCCAAGGAGAAATGGACCAACTTCTGGTTCCATTACAAATGGCACACGCTGGGAATTTTCGCCCTGCTTGTAACACTTGCGGTCTTGATTACCCAATGCGCCTCGCGCGTGAATTACGATATGAAGGTGGTCATTTCCTGTTACACCGCGCTGACCGACGCGCAAACGGCGAAAATTCAGGACTACTTGGAACCGCTGTGTGAAGACGTGAACGGCGACGGCGAAGTACACGTGCAGATCATCAACTGTTCCTACACCAAGGACGACCACAACTCGCAGTATCAACTCTCGATGGCCACGCGCCTACAAGCCACCCTGGCGGCCGACGCCGACGCACTCCTGTTTATCACCGACGCGGAGTTCTACGATTATTTGAGTAAACTCGGCGAAGGCGGACTTTTGGAAAACGAGCCCCTCCCGCTGGGCGAGGATTTTTACAAATCCTGCAACTCGGGCGACGAGGTCTTCCCGTTACCCGAAGGGTTACAGATTTCCTGTCGAACATTGAGCGGTATGGCGATTGAAAAAGACCCCGAGGTCGAAACCGTTTACAAGGCCGCAAAGAAACTTTTGAAAGCCATTGAACAAAAGAATAAATAAAAATTCCGCCGCACCAACGAATTGGTGCGGCGGTTTTCTTTTCTCTTATTTGGCGTAATCCACAACGCGGTTTTCGCGAATCAGATTAATCTTGATCTGACCGGGATATTCGAGTTCGTTTTCAATACGCTCGGCAATCTCGCGCGCTACGATAATCATCTGGTCGTCGTTCACGGCCTCGGGCTTGACGAGAATGCGGATCTCGCGGCCGGCCTGAATCGCAAAGGAAGCATCCACACCCTTGAAGGAGTTGGCAATTTCTTCCAATTTTTCCAAACGCTTAATGTAGTTCTCGATGTTTTCACGGCGAGCACCCGGACGGGCGGCCGAAATGGCATCGGCGGCCTGAACGATAAAGGCGATGACCGATTTGGCCTCGATATCGCCGTGGTGGGCGTGAATCGCGTGGATAACCGCTTCGCTTTCCTTATACTTCTTGGCGGCTTCCACACCGAGTTGAATATGGGAACCTTCCTGCTCGTGGTCAATGGCCTTGCCGATATCGTGAAGCAAACCGGCACGCTTGGCCAAGGTCACGTCGGCGCCGAGTTCGGCGGCCAGCAGACCCGACAGGTAGCAAACCTCCATCGAGTGGTTGAGAACGTTCTGACCGTAACTGGTACGGAAGTGCAGGCGGCCCAGGAGTTTCACGATTTCGGGATGCAGGTTATGTACCCCGGCATCGAGCATGGCCTGTTCGCCCTCGCGCTTAATCACGTCCTCCACCTCGGCGGTCGCCTTGGCAACCGTTTCTTCGATTCTGGCCGGGTGAATTCGACCGTCGAGAATCAGTTTTTCCAAGGTTACGCGCGCGATTTCGCGGCGAATGGGTTCGAAGCAGGAAACGGTAATGGCCTCGGGCGTGTCGTCAATAATCAAATCAACGCCCGTTGCGTTTTCAATCGCGCGAATGTTGCGACCCTCGCGGCCGATGATACGGCCCTTCATTTCGTCGTTGGGCAGCGCCACGACCGAAACGGTCATTTCGGAAGAATGGTCGGCGGCGCAACGCTGAATCGCGTGGGACACAATTTCGCGGGCCATACGGTCGGCCTCGTCCTTAATGTCGCGCTCATACTGCAGAATCTTCGAGGCCTTTTCGTGCGCCAACTCGCCATCTAAAAGATTCAAGAGTTCGGCACGGGCCTGTTCTTTGGAAAGGCCCGAAAGTTTTTCGAGAATTTCCATCTGGCTGCGCTTAATGGCATCGCACTCGGCAATCCGCTCATCAATCTGTTTGGCGCGTTGGTTGAGTTTCTCTTCCTTGGCTTCCAGATTTTCGATCTTGCGGTCGAGAGTTTCTTCTTTTTGTTGCAAACGGTGTTCCTGACGCTGAACGTCGCTACGGCGCTCGCGCAGGTCTTTTTCGGTTTCGCTGCGAAGTTGATGAATTTCATCTTTGGCTTCGAGCAATGCTTCTTTTTTCTTGGTTTCGGCCGTTTTCATGGCTTCGCTCAAAATACGGCGAGCCTCGTCTTTGGCAGAACCGATGGTGCGCTCATCCGACTTACGGCGGACGACGGTACCCACGATAAAGCCTACCACGCCAAGCAGCACGGCGACGACGCCGAAAATAATGTACGCATAGTCTGGCATTTGATACCCTCCTTTATATTGACGGCAGAAGTACAGATAACAACGGTTCGAAGGCTGCCGTTTTCCCCCGAAGAACCCAAAAAACAAAAAACCGCGCACGCCAAACGGCGAAACACGGCAAACAAAATCTTCACAAAAGGCCCATTTTCGGATACAATGCGCCCCAAAAACGGCACAATACGCCCCAAAGGGCCAAAAAAACAAACTATATCTAATAAAAAATATAAATCTGTAACGCGAAAGACGCGATTTTTCTTGCGAAGACCTTCATCCCGTGTTTACGGTTGAGCCGCCGAGCGACCCAAAGGTTCTTGTTATCTTCTATATTCTACCACCTTGAACCCACCCTGTCAAGAAATTTCTATATAAATAAGTAGGTTCCGCGGATATTTTTTCGCGTTTTGCCGATGATAAAAACAACCGAAAACGAAAGGAAATGAACGAATGCGCAAAACGAAAATTATTTGCACGCTGGGACCGGCTTGCCGACAAAAGGACGTACTCGCGCGAATGATGGACTGCGGTATGAACGTGGCGCGGCTGAATTTTTCGCACCAGAACCACGAATTTCACACCGAAAACATCCGAACGCTCAAAGCTCTGCGCGAAGAAAAGAAACTGCCCCTTGCCCTACTGCTCGACACCAAGGGGCCCGAAATTCGAACGGGGGTACTCGAACACCCGCCCGTTTCGTTACAGGTGGGCGCGCAGGTGGTGCTGACGAGCGAAAAGGTCCTCGGCAACAGCGCGCGCATTTCGGTCAGTTCCGAGCGGTTGGCCGCGGCCGTGACGAGCGGCAACAAAATTTTACTCGACGACGGCAAAATCACCCTTTTGGTCGAAGCGGTCGAGGCGGGGGAAATCTTTTGCCGCGTAGCGGTGGGCGGAACGCTCGGCAACACGCGCGGCGTCAACGTGCCAAACGTTCACATTGAAATGCCCTTTTTATCCGAACAGGACAAAGAGGACCTGCGCTTAGGCATTCGCGAGGGGGTCGACTTTGTGGCGGCCTCGTTCGTACGCAACGCCGAGGACGTGATTGCCCTACGCGATTTTCTGACCCGAAACGGCGGCGAGGATCTTCGAATTATTGCCAAGATTGAAAACCAATCGGCGCTGGATGATTTCGACCGCATTCTTTCCCTTGCCGACGGCATTATGGTGGCGCGCGGCGATATGGGGGTTGAAATTCCGTTTGAGCAGTTGCCCGCCATTCAAAAACAGTTGGTACAAAAAAGTTACCAATGCGGCAAACCCGCCGTCATTGCCACCCAGATGCTCGAATCGATGATTGAAAACCCGGCGCCGACGCGCGCCGAGATCAACGACGTGGCTACCGCCGTTTTTGAGGCCTGCAGCGCCGTCATGCTTTCGGGCGAAACGGCCATCGGGCGCGACCCGGCCGCGGTGGTAGCGGCCATGGCGCGCATTTGCGCGCGCGCCGAAGAGGACGCCGTTCGCCTTTCGTTGTACCCCGACCGAAAAACACCCCAACCGACGCGAGACCGCACCGAAGCAATCTGCACCGCCGCCGTCACGGCGGCCGAAGTGGTTGCGGCCGACGCGATTATCGCCGTGACCCACAGCGGGCTCACGGCCCGAACGCTTTCGGGTCGGCGCCCCGAAATTCCCCTGATCGGTGCAACCGACAACCCCACCGTTTTCCACCAACTTGCCCTCAACTGGGGTGTCGTTCCCCTCTTGACTAAAACCCAGTCTTCGCTCGACCGATTACTCACCCACGTGACCGACTGTGCGCTCTCGGCAGGGCTTTTACAAACGGGAAACCGCGCCGTCATTACAGTGGGCGCGCCGATTGGTTCGGGCGGCAACACCAACGCGCTGAAAATTATTGAAATTGAAGGGTAAATTTTCTTGATTTTTCAGGTCGCCTTTGTTACAATCAAAACGGAGGCGATCGAAATGAAAATTACGTTTATGGGCGCGGGCAGTACTGTTTTTGCGCGCAACGTGATCGGCGACTGTTTATGCACCGAGGCACTGCGCGACAGCGAATTTGCCCTTTATGATATTGACGGGGAACGCTTGAAGCAGAGCGAGACCATTCTGAAAGCGTTGCAGAAATCTCTGGGGTCGCACGGAAAAATTACCGCGTACCTCGGGGTCGAAAACCGCAAAGCGGCGCTGCGCGGTGCAACGTTTGTCATCAACGCCATTCAGGTCGGGCTTTACGACCCTTGCACCATCATTGATTTTGAGGTCCCCAAAAAATACGGCCTTCGCCAGACCATTGGCGACACATTGGGCATCGGCGGCATTATGCGCGGCCTTCGCACCATTCCCGTAATGGCTGATTTTGCGGCCGATATGCAAGAAGTTTGCCCCGACGCGCTCTTCCTCAACTACACCAACCCGATGGCCATCCTTTCGGGCTATATGCAGCGATACACCAGTGTCAAAACGGTCGGCCTTTGCCACAGTGTTCAGGTCTGTGCCGAAAGTTTGCTCAACGAAGTCGGGCTACAGGACAAACTCGAGGGACATTACGAAAAAATCGCCGGCATCAACCACATGGCCTGGCTGTTGGAAATCAAGGACAAGAACGGCGTAGACCTCTACCCCGAAATCAAGAGCCGTATTGACGAGCGCATTGCTTCGGAAGACTGCCAAAACAAAGTGCGCCTTGAATACATTAAAAACTTCGGCTACTACTGCACCGAATCGAGCGAACACAACGCCGAATACAACGTATTTTATATCAAATCGAAATACCCCGAACTGATTGAGCGCTACAACATTCCCCTGGACGAATATCCGCGGCGATGTGTGGAGTTAATAAAAAATTGGAAAAAGGAATACGAGGAAATCCTTTCGGGCGGCGTAAAGGCCCACACTCGGTCCAACGAATACGCTTCGCGCATCATGGAAGCGGTCGTCACGGGCAACCCCTATCAGATCGGCGGCAACGTACTCAACACGGGGTTGATTACCAACCTGCCGAAAGAGGCTTGTGTCGAAGTGCCGTGTTTGATCAATAAAAACGGCGTAAACCCCTGTTTTGTGGGGGACTTACCCGTACAGTGTGCGGCCATGAACCAGACCAACATCAACGTACAGTTGCTGACCATTGAAGCGGCGCGAACACGGAAGAAAGAACACATTTATCAGGCGGCTATGCTCGACCCCCACACGGCGGGAGAATTGAGCATTGACGACATTAAACGAATGGTCGACGACCTGATTGAGACCCACGGCGATTGGTTGCCGAAATACCACTAAACAAACGAAAACCGCGACACCAAAAAAAGTGTCGCGGTTCTTTTTATTTGATTTCGGTCAAATCGTAAGGGGTGGTCTGGTACACGAAGTAGTTGAGCCAGTTCGAGAACAGGAGGTTTGCGTGGGCGCGCCAGGTATTGGGCGGCGGCAAACTTTCATCATCGTTCGGGAAGTAGTTTTTGGGGATTTCAATCGCGCGGCCCTCGTTCTTGTCGCGCAGATACTCGTTTTTCAGCGTTTCAGCGTCATACTCGGCGTGACCCGTAACAAAAATCTGGCGGCCGCCCTTGGTTGAAACGGCGAATACGCCGGCTTCCTCGGACGAAGCGAGCACACGAAGATTTTTATTTTTCTCAATATCCTCGCGCAAAACGGTGGTATGGCGCGAATGGGGCGCCAAAAACTCATCGTCAAAACCGCGGAACAAGATCGATTTTTTGTAATCGGCCTTGTGGCGGAAGATGCCGAACATCTTCTGTTCCAGCGGGTGTTTTTTAATCCCGTAATGGTAATACAGCGCCGCCTGCGCGCCCCAACAGATGTGGAACGTGCTATGAACGTGGGTTTTACTCCACTCCATAATTTCGCACAGTTCTTCCCAGTATTCCACCTCTTCAAATTCGAGGTGTTCCACGGGGGCCCCCGTGATAATCATTCCGTCGAAATTACGGTCCTTAACATCGTCAAAGGTCTTATAAAAGGCCAAGAGGTGTTCTTCGGACGTGTTTTTCGATTTGTGGCTTTTGGTGTGAATCAGTTCTAAATCGACCTGCAACGGCGAGTTGCCCAAAAGACGGGTGAGTTGGTTCTCGGTTTCGATCTTTTTAGGCATCAGGTTCAGCAGCAAGATTTTAAGCGGCCGAATATCCTGCGTAATGGCGCGCTTTTCGGTCATTACGAAAATGTTTTCCTCTAACAAAATCTTGACTGCGGGCAGGTTATCGGGAATTCGAATCGGCATACCGTTTACTCCGCATAGGCGGCATCGAGTGCCTGTTTAATGTCGGCGATCAAATCGTCGCTGTTTTCCAGTCCGCAGGAGAACCGGATGAGGTCGGGCGAAACGCCGGCCGCCGCCAACTCGTCGTCGTTCATCTGGCGGTGGGTTGCACTCGCGGGGTGCAGACAACAGGTGCGCGCATCGGCTACGTGGGTTTCAATGGCGGCAATCTTTAAGTTTTTCATAAACTTTTCGGCTGCCTTTCTACCACCCCGAACGCCGAAACTGATGACGCCGCAACTGCCGTTGGGCAGATATTTCTGCGCACGTTCATAGTAGCGGTCACCCGGCAGGGACGGATAGGTCACCCAGGTGACACGCTCGTCTTGTTGCAGTGCCGTAGCCACGGCCAGAGCATTCTCGCAATGGCGGCGCATACGAACGTGCAAACTCTCGAGTCCGAGGTTCAAAATAAAGGCGTTCTGCGGCGCCTGAATGGCACCGAAATCGCGCATCAATTGCGCGGTAGCCTTGGTGATAAAGGCGCCCTCTTTGCCGAAACGCTCGGCATAAACAACGCCGTGGTAACTTTCATCCACCGTACAAAGACCGGGGAATTTATCGGCATGAGCCATCCAGTCGAAATTGCCCGAATCGACGATACAACCGCCCACGGCCGCGCCGTGACCGTCCATATACTTGGTGGTCGAATGAATAACGATATCCGCACCCCATTCGATCGGTCGGCAGTTGATGGGGGTGGCAAAGGTGTTGTCGATAATGAGCGGAATGCCGTTTTGGTGCGCCACGCGGGCGAATTTTTCAATATCCAAAACGGTGAGCGCCGGGTTGGCAATGGTCTCGCCGAACAGCGCCTTGGTGTTGGGGCGAACTGCCGCCGCCAACTCCTCCTCGGTGCAATCGGGCGAAACGAAGGTAAAGTCAATGCCCATACGCTTCATCGTTACCGAGAACAGGTTGTAGGTGCCGCCGTAAATCGACGAGGACGAAACAATGTGGTCGCCGCACGAAGCCAGGTTAAAGACGGTAAAGAAAGAAGCCGCCTGACCCGACGAAGTGAGCATCGCGGCCGAGCCGCCCTCCAACTCACAGATTTTGGCCGCAACGTAATCGTTGGTGGGGTTTTGAAGGCGCGTATAGAAATAACCGCTCGCCTCCAGGTCGAACAGTTTGCCCATATCCTCGCTGGTGTCGTATTTGAAGGTGGTGCTTTGATAGATCGGAATCTCGCGCGGTTCGCCGTTTTTGGGGCGGTAGCCGCCCTGCACACATTTGGTTTCAATTTTTGCGTTTTTCATAAAATTTCTCCTTTGAAACGAAAAGAGTTTTTGGGTGAAAAAGGCCGAAGGCGCCCAAAATGCCTTCGGCCGTTTGTGTTAACCCGCAGTCGGATAAACGATTTTTTCTACCTTGAAGAGGTTGACCGCCGATTCGTTGGTTTTTACCTTCAGATCTTTGGCAAACGTTTCAATCAGTTCGGCATACTCTTCATCCGCAATAATGTGACGGACCGCCATATCAAGTTCTTCCACGAAGTACTTATCGGTCGCAAGATCGCGCTTGACAAGCAAGGTATAGCCGGCGGCATTCTCTTTTTCAATGAGTTTGATTTCGCCGTCTTTCATTTCTTTGGCCGTCTTAAAGTGTTCGGAGGCAAAGCTCGTGTCCTCGTCACCCAGAACCGAAGCGTGGGTGTTGACCGGCTTGGTCTGACCCTCTTCGAGGGGTTCTTCGGTGTGTTCGCCGCCGTTATAATCATGGTAAACCTGTTCAAAGGTCTTGGTGCCCTTCTGCAGATCGGCTACGTAACCGTCCAACTTGGTCTTGATTTCCTTCTGCTGGTCGGCGGTTTCCTCTTGGAACGTTACGTCCAACACGTCGGCCAACAACAGTTTTTCAAACATCGTGCTTTCAACCTTATCGGCCGCAATCTCCTTTTCGCCGCCCTTACCGTAGAGGTGCTCGAAATACACGTCGGCATAAACCGCATCGGTCATATACTTCGTAAAGGTCGCCTTGCCAACGCCGTTGGGCTCGAACATCTGGGCGTAGCCATAGCTGGACCAATAATACTCGGCAAAGGTCTCGGTCGAAGTTACTTCCTCCTCGTCGGGGGTGAGTTTGGCTTCTTTGCACTTAATTTTATAAGCGGCAATCGACTGAAGGTTTTCCATCGCTCTGGCCTTGACCCATTTCGCGAACTTTTTACCCTCAATCTTCTGCTTGGAATAATCCACTTCTTCTGTTTTTTGGGTGTCCTCTTTGTCCTCTTCCTTTTCGGCCAATTCAGCGTCTACCAACTGGCGGCCTTCCATATCGGCATAAATGAGCGCACACATATAATAGGCCGAGGTAAATTCCTCCCCCTTAATGGTTACGGCAATCTCATTCTTCGGGTGGCAACCGACAACGGCAAACGTTAAGAGAACCGCCAACAGCACTGCCAACATTCTTTTCACTTGTTTCATTGAACTTTCCTCCAAAAAGCGCGAAAACCGCGCGTTTTTACAACAAAAATAATTATATAACAAGAAGCAAAAAAAGTCTACTAAAAAATTTTTACTTCTCAAGTCCTTCGGGGCGAATGATTCCCCGCCGCACCCCATATATTAAAAACGAGGTGATTTTCTTGCAAATTGATTTAAGGCGCCCGATTTTCCACATCGCGTTGCCGCTTCTCGTCGGCGGTCTTTCGGCCCTTTTGACCCGCTCGGGCATGGAAACCTTTACCCAAACGGTCACCAAGCCGCCGCTCACCCCGCCGCCGTGGGCCTTCGGGGTGGTATGGACCCTGCTCTACCTGTTGATGGGAATTGCTTCCTATCTCATCAGTCGCACCGAGGCACCGCGCGAACAAAAACGCCGCGCGCAACTCGTTTATCTCGTGCAACTCGCGCTCAACTTTTTGTGGCCGCTTCTGTTTTTCAACGCAAAGGCCTATTTGTTGGCGCTGCTGTTACTGCTTCTTTTATGGCTTGCGGTCGCATGGACCGTTTACCTGTTCGCGCAAATTTCAAAACCCGCCGCCCTTTTGCTCGTCCCCTATCTTTTATGGTTGACGCTCGCCGCCTATCTCAACTTCGGCGTGTGGCGATTGAATTGAATTATTTGTGATAGAGTTTCTTGGTGTGGTATCTCGGCTCGAAGGTGATGTTGACCCCGAGTTTGCGGAAGGTCTGGGCATCGACGCTCGACAGAATTACGGTCGAGTGGGCTTCGAGCCCGGCCATATTGGGCACCTGTTCCAACGCCAGACGCGCGTTATCGTCGGTCGCGGCGCAGATCGAAAGCGCCACCAGGACCTCGTCGGTGTGAAGGCGCGGGTTGTTGTTGCCCAAAAACTCGGTCTTCATTCGCTGAACGGGTTCGATAATGGTCGGGGACAAGAGCATTACTTCGTCCTCGATCCCCGCCAGGGTTTTGAGTACGTTTAAGAGCACCGCCGCCGAGGGACCCAACAGATCCGACGTGCGGCCCGTGATGATGCGCCCGTCCCTCAACTGAACGGCGGTGGCCGGTTCGCCCGTGTCCTCCGCGCGTTTTAAGGCAGCGCCCACAACGGGACGGTCGGCCGAGGTAATATTCAACTGATTCATTAAAAGTTCGAGTTGCGAAACTTCCGCGTGGGTACCAAAGCCCTGACGTAGCGAACACATCGCGTTATAGTAACGGCGCAAAACCTCTTGTTTTGCGGCCGCGCAAACAACCGCTTCATCGGTAATGGCAAAACCTGCCATATTCACGCCCATATCGGTCGGACTCTTGTACGGCGAGGACCCCATAATACGGTTCATCATAGCCGTCAACACGGGGTAAATTTCAATATCGCGGTTGTAGTTGACCGAAGTGACCCCATAGGCTTCCAAATGAAACGGGTCGATCATATTCACGTCATTAAGGTCGGCCGTTGCCGCCTCATAGGCGATGTTTACGGGGTGTTTCAACGGAATGTTCCAAATCGGGAAGGTTTCAAACTTGGCGTAGCCCGCCTGAACACCACGCTGATGCTCGTGATACAACTGGGACAAGCAGACGGCCATTTTTCCGCTTCCGGGACCCGGGGCGGTAACGACCACCAAGCGGCGAGAGGTTTCTACATAATCGTTGCGGCCAAACCCCTCTTCGCTGACGATCAGCGGAAGATTGTTCGGGTAATCTTCAATGGCGTAATGGCGGTAAACCTGAACACCTAAATTCTTGAGTCGTTTTTCAAAAGCCTTGGCAAGGGACTGATTGTTAAAGCAGGTGATGACCACGCTGCCAACGTAAAGCCCGATTCCGCGGAAGGCATCAATCAAGCGCAGGGTGTCCTGGTCGTAGGTGATTCCAAGGTCGCCGCGGCGCTTGCTCTTTTCAATCGCGTCGGCATTGATGACGATGACGATTTCGGCCTCGTCCTTCATCTGTAACAACAGTTTTACCTTGGCATCGGGTTCAAAACCCGGCAACACGCGCGCGGCGTGATAATCGTCGAACAACTTGCCGCCGAATTCAAGATAAAGCTTGTCGCCGAACATATCGATTCTCTTTCGGATATTCTCCGATTGCAGACGGATATATTCGCTGTTGTCAAAGCCGATGGATGCCATAAACCATTCTCTCCCTAAAACCAAATTTTTCAATTCAAATGAAAAAACGCCACCGATGTTTTGTAGGGAAACCCGTTTTCCTCTTCATCGGCAAACGTTTTGGCGCTGACCTTTAATAATATATAATTATTATATCAAATCTTAAAAAGATGTCAAGCAGTAAAATCCCACCGAATTTTTGCAATTTTTTTAGCCGCGCGCTCTTTACAAACCGCTTTTTTCTGTGGTATACTTTTCCTTGTCGAAATTTACACAAAAAGGCAGGTGCAAACGGCAATGATGAAGAAGATGTTAAAAAAATACTGGGTATTTTGCCTGTTGGCACCCCTGTTTATGTTGGGGGAGATCTCCCTCGACCTTTTGCAACCCGACCTGATGGCCACCATCGTCGACAAAGGCGTTTTAACCGGCAATCTTTCGGTCATTATAAACGTCGGGCTAAGAATGATCGGCCTTGTCTTTTTCGGCGGTTTTTGCGGCATTATGAGCGGCGTTTTT
Source organism: Acutalibacteraceae bacterium (assembly GCA_045545515.1). Taxonomy (GTDB): domain Bacteria; phylum Bacillota; class Clostridia; order Oscillospirales; family Acutalibacteraceae; genus UBA737. Next base: position 19,970 of record JAZQBA010000011.1, on the reverse strand, counting down.
GCCAACCTTGCCGCCCAACGCTTCGGCAACGACCTGAGAAAGGCCGTTTTCGAAAAAATTATGCGCCTTTCCTTTCAACAGACCGACCGCATTTCCACAGGGTCGCTCGTAACCCGACTGACCAACGATATTTCCCAGATTCAGATGGTTGTCATGATGTCGATGCGCTCGGTCGTGCGGTGCAGTATTATGTTTTTGGGCGGTGTTATTATGCTCTACCGCCAGGCGCCGCGCTTTGCCTTGATTGCGGCGGTGGGTCTGCCCTTTCTTGTGTTCACCGTGACCTATTTTATGAAGAAGACCGCGCCGCTTTTTTCGGTGATGCAGAAAAAACTCGATAAAATCAACAACATTATGCAGGAAACCATTGCGGGCGCCCGCGTAGTCAAAGCCTTTGTTCGCGAAGATTTTGAACTCGAACGGTTTGACGGTGCCAACGAGGACCTTTGCCGCACTCAACTGCACGCGCAGACACTTCTCGCGTTTATGCACCCTTGTATGAACATTGTGCTCAACCTTTGCGTGGTAGCCGTCATCTACGTCGGCGGCATTTCGGTGCGCACGGGGGACGGCATTTCAGTCGGTCAGATTATGGCCGCCATTACCTACCTTGCCATGATTTTACACGGCGTGATGTTTATGGCCAACGTGTTCCAGACCCTTACGCGCGCCAAGGCCTCGGCCGACCGCGTACATGAAGTCCTCGCCTGTGAAGAAATGATTGAAGACGGCCCCTTGTGTGACGAGCCCGAAACAACGGGTGAAATCGCCTTCCAAGACGTTTCGTTCTGCTACCCCGATGCGAGTGACAAACCCGTTTTAGACGGCATAACGCTTTCGGTTGGCCGCGGCGAAACTTTGGCGGTCATCGGGGCGACGGGCAGCGGAAAATCGACCCTCGCCAAACTCATTCCCCGTTTTTACGACGTCACAGAAGGCCGCATTACGGTCGACGGGGTCGACGTGCGCGACTACAATTTAGAGGTTCTGCGCGATAAGATTGCCATCGTTCTGCAAAAGGCCGAACTCTATTCGCGCTCGATTGAAGAAAACATCGCCTGGGGCAAACGGGGCGCCACGCCCTTTGAAATCAAATCGGCGGCCGAAATTGCCCAGGCCGACGACTTTATCTGTGCGAGTGAATACGGGTACTACACCCCCGTCACCGAGCACGGTCATTCCCTTTCGGGCGGCCAGAAACAGCGCATTTCAATTGCACGCGCCATTTTGAAAAACGCCGAAATCTTAATCTTTGACGATTCGACCAGTGCGCTCGACCTCAAAACCGAAGCCGCACTGTTAAAAGCCTTGCAAGAGCACTGCCCCGATACGACCAAAATCGTGATTGCGCAGCGCATTGCTTCCATTCAGGGGGCCGACCGCATCGCCGTGTTGGAACACGGGCGGATCGCGGCCTTAGGCACCCACCAAGAACTGATGAAAACCTCCGACTTGTATCGGGATATTTATCGTTCACAACTGCGGGAAGGAGAGTGTTTGGAATGACCCCTTCCTCGAAAAACCAAAATTTACCGCGCGGTTTTGAACACCGCGACATCGCACAGCCGCGCTTTCAGGCGGCCGCCCCCGAGCGACCGGGACCGCGCCCGATGGGCGGCGGACGACCGGGCATTGGCCGCGCGATGCAACAAGAGCCCGAAAAGGCCAAAAATGCGGGCGAGACCCTGCGCCGACTCTTGCGCTACTTTGGACGAAACAAACGACTGCTCGTTCTTCTTTTGTTGGCCGTCGTTTCCTGTACGGCTGTCTCCCTCATCGCCCCCGCGTTGCAAGGAAGCGCCATCGACCTGATTGCCGCGCACCGTTGGTCGAAATTGAAAACGACCCTCGTTTTTCTTCTTGCCACCTATGTTTTTCAGATGTTGTTTACCCTGGCGCAAACCCTTTTATCGGCACATTTGAGCCGCAACATCGTGCGCCTGATGCGCCACGATTTGTTCGAAAAAATCGACCGTCTTTCCATTAAATACCTCGACACGCATTCAAGCGGTGACGTGATGAGCCGAATGACCAACGACGTCGAAAACATTTCGGGCACCGTTTCGCAAAGCATCGGCTCACTCATTTCGGGCGTGTTGACCGTAATCGGTACCGTTTCCATTATGTTCTTCTACTGTTGGCAGTTGACCCTCATTACAATGGTTTCGGTTTTGCTGACCGTATTCGTGACCAAAAAAATGTCGGCCGCGATGCGCAAACTCTTCCGCAAGCGCTCCAAAATTTTGGGTCAACTCAACGGTCACGCCGAGGAAATGATTACCGGCTACCGCTCGATTGTCGCCTACAACAAACAAAAAGACGTGATTGAAGAATTCAACCACACCTCGGACGAACTGGCCCGTGCGGGGCTTCGCGCCGAGATTCTGGGCGGTTCGATGGGGCCTTTGATGAACGCTATTTCCAACATCAGTTTCGTATTGGTAGCGGCCTTTGGCGGCGTTTTTGCCAAGTTTGATTTGATTACCATCGGCGTCATTTCGGCCTTTATCATTTACGCCAAGCAGTTCTCCCGACCCATCAACGAAATTGCCCACCTTTACGGCGCGGTACAAACGGCCATCGCGGGTGCGGAACGGGTGTTTGAACTGATGGACCAACCCGACGAAGACAAGAGCGGCGACAAAAAACTCGAAAATCTTCGCGGCCGAGTTTCCTTCAAAAACGTTAATTTTTCCTACGTTCCCGAAAAACAGGTGTTGCACGATTTTTCTTTGGAAGTACACCCGGGACAGAAGATTGCACTCGTCGGCGCGACGGGCAGCGGCAAGACGACCGTTGTCAACCTGTTGATGCGCTTCTACCCCGTCGATTCAGGCGAAATCCTCGTTGACGGGGTCAACATTCAGGAATTGGACCGTGACGAGTTGCGCCGCAACACCGCGATTGTTTTGCAAGATACCGTTCTCTTTACCGACACGGTAGCTGGCAACATTCTCTACGCCGACCAAACGGCCACCGAGGAACAGATGGTTGCCGCCGCCAAGATGAGTAACGCGGCCTACTTTATTGAGCGTTTGCCGCAACAGTACGACACCTTATTAAAACAGGCGGGCGCCAACCTTTCGCAGGGGCAACGCCAACTGTTGACCATTGCCCGTGCCGTTTTGGCCGACCCGAAGATTCTCATTCTCGACGAGGCGACCTCCTCGGTCGATACCCGAACCGAGAAGAGCATTCAGGACGCGATGGTAAAACTGATGAAAAACCGAACGAGCCTGATTATTGCCCACCGCCTTTCGACCGTGCGCGATGCCGACTGTATTGTCGTGATGGACGAGGGCCGCGTGGTCGAAACGGGCACCCACGAGCAACTGCTCGAAAAGAAAGGTCGGTATTACCACCTTTACAAGACCCAATTCTCAGGTCAGAAAACCTAAAAATTTTCCCGCACTTTACGGTGCGGGATTTTTTTCTGAAAAAGCATATATTGGGTCTTGAAAAGGGGCGGAAAACAATATATAATGTATTTAGCAATTTTTTGGAGGAATTTATGATGTTGAAAAGACTTGCGGCAATGCTTCTTTGTCTACTTTTAATCTTCGCCGTCGGATGCGGCAAAAATCCGTCCGATTCTTCGGAACCCGAAACTTCTTCGGAAGCCGCGCCCGTGGTAAAACCCGTTGAAAAGCCGGTGCTCAATCCCCTGACGGGTGAAAAACTCGAGAACAAAGAAGCGATTCATAATCGCCCCGTTGCCGTAATGGTCAACAACATTTCAATCGCCCAACCCGTACAGTGCGGCCTTGTCGACGCCGACATTGTCTACGAAACCGAGGTTGAGGGTGGTATTACCCGACTGATGGCCGTTTATCAGGACGTGGCTTCGGTCGACCGTATCGGTCCCGTTCGTTCGGCGCGTTACCCCTACATCGACCTGGCGATGGGTCACAACGCCATTTATATCCACGCGGGACAAGACCCCAACTACGCCGCGTCCCACCTGAAAGACCTGGACGACGCCGATTTGTTGCAGAAAAACTGGGGCAAGCGCATTTCCAACGGTTTGGCCAGTGAACATACGCTTTACACCTTCGGCAAAACCCTTTGGAACGGTCTTTCAAACAGCGGTTGGAAAACCGAAAGCACTTCCAACGAAGCGTGGCAGAACTTTGCCGACGAGGAAACCGAGGTTCAGTTGAGCGGTTCTTGTCTGAGCGTAAAGGTTCCGTTCTCCAACTCTTATTCGACCGTAATGCAGTATGATGCCGCAACGGGTCGTTACAACCGTTTCTTCGGCAACACCCAGCGCAAAGACTATCAGACCAAAAAGAACGTTTCGGTCAAGAATGTTTTCGTGCTTTTGACCACCATTTCCGATTATCCCGACGGGTACCACCGCCGCGTCGCGTTGCAGGACGGCACCGGTTACTACTGTGTCAACGGCACCTACACCCCCATTTTGTGGAGCAAGGGTACCGCCAAAAACGGCTTCACCTTTACGAATGCCGACGGTTCCCCCTTACAGGTAGCCACGGGTAATTCCTGGGTCTGCATTGCCGATAAAAATATGAGCCAACCCATCTTCACGGGCGAAGAACCCACCCAATAAGTTTACAAAAAAGAAAACCGCCGAACTTTTGGTTCGGCGGTAATTTTTTTGGCTTTTTTTACAGAACGTAAATGCCCGATTCGAGCAGGACGAATTCATAATCCTGGGAACGGGTGTAACCGTAAACCGGCTCCTCAAACTCGCGGAAATCGGTGACGGTGTAGTGGTTCAGATCCATCTTCAACAGTTTGTTGCTGCCGCTGTTGCTCACAACGGCCGTGTCGCCGCTGATGAACAGATCGCGCGGTTTGCGAAAGGGCGATTTGTTGCCGCCAATGCGCAGTTCCTCGCGGAAGTTCGAGAGTTGGAAGCGCAACAACGTGTTTTCCTCGGCGTAGCAGGCCCACATATTGTTCTGGTACACGGCAATATCCTGCGGCGGTTTGCCGCGGTGACACAGGTCCCCCGTCCAGATGGGCGCACCGTCCACGTCAAAGAGTTTGGCCGAGCCGTCATCTTCGACCAAAAAGACCTTTCCGTTTTGCAGTAAAAGGGCGCGCGCCGTTACGTAATTATCGCAACAGGACACCACCGAACGGTAGTTGCTGCCGAATTTGGAAAGTTGGTAAATATTCTTGGCAACATCGGAAATGCGCGCCGAATCAAATGACAACATTTTATACCCAACGTTGATTTTATCGCCCACCACTTCGCGGCAGTAGGAAAACACAATGCCGCCCGGTTGGGGAATCATATCATAGGCTTCTCCCGCAAAAATTTGTTTCATTCAACTTCTCCCCCATTCAAAAGATTCAAGGCGCCGACCTTTAACATACTCTCGGCCGCCAACAAAACGCCCATTTTGGCACTGTGGAAATTGATGCCGCCCTGCATCCACGCGGCATACGGTTCGCGCAAAGGCCCATCGGCCGACAGTTCGATCGAAGCGCCGCCCGTAAAAGCACCGGCCGCCATAATGACGGGGTCGTCATACCCCGGCATATCCCACGGTTCGGGCACGACGTAGGAATCGACGGGGGCTCCCGATTGCATTCCCTGGCAAAAAGCAATCATTCCCTCACGACTGCCAAAGGTGATACACTCGATAATATCCCCGCGTTTTTCGTCGACCGCAGGGGAAACGGCAAAGCCTAACAGTGAGAAGAGCGACGCCGTGTAAACGGCCGTCTTCATCGCTTCTCCCACCACGTGGGGCGCCTGAAAAAGTCCCATAAACAGTTCGCGGTTGTGCCCCAGAGTGGCCCCGACTTCGCGGCCGACCCCCGAACAGGTCATTCGGTGGGCGCAACGCTCGACCAGGTCTTTTCGACCCGCAATATAACCGCCCGAGGGCGCAATACCGCCGCCGGGATTTTTAATGAGGGATCCGGCCACCAAATCGGCACCCACGTCACACGGTTCCTTTTCCTCAACAAATTCGCCGTAACAGTTGTCCACCATAATCACGGTGTCGGGCGAAACCTCTTTGACAAGTTTACATAATACTTCAATCTCGTCGACCGTCAGACTCGGGCGGGTGGAATATCCGCGCGAACGCTGAATATACGCTACGGCGCAGAAATTTTCCGAAAGCGCCGCGCGAATGCCCTTAAGATCGGGGTGACCCTCGGCCGTAAGCGGTACTTCATCATACAAAACGCCGAATTGGGCGAGTGACCCGTCGGAAGGTCCGTCCATTCCGAAAACGCCCGTAATGGTATCATAGGGGCGGCCCGTAATCGACAAAACGCGGTCGTTCGGGCGTAATAGCCCGAAAAGCGCCACGGCCAGCGTATGCGTTCCCGAGGCAAAACTGTGGCGAATGAGGGCATCTTCAGCGCCCATACAGTCGGCCATAATATGTTCGAGGGTCTCGCGCCCCGAATCGCCGTAACCGTACCCCGTCGAAACACCCAAATCGGTTTCGCTCACGCGGTGGCGAATAAAGGCCGCAAGTACCTTTTGTTGGTTATATTCGGCAATCCGCTCGATTTCGGCAAACTGCCGCTCGGCGTTTTGCAACGCCGCTTTGTCGAGGGATTGTAAACGCTTGTCTATTTCAAAAAAACTCATTGATTCTTCACCCAATAGGCGGCTTGTCCCACAAGGGAAAAGCCGTTTTTTTCATAAAAATTTTTGATTTCTTCGCGACAGCAACAAAAAACCGTTTTCGGATATTGTTGCCGCAAAACTGCACCAAGAGCCCTGCTGCCAAACCCTTTTTCGTGACTGGCGATACCGTTCAGAAAAGCGAAATCGCCGTGTAGTAACGTGACGGCCGCGCCCTGTTCGCGCTTGGCGAAAACGACAGCTTTACCGTGATTCACGCGGCGGCACAAATCCACCGCAAAGGCGGGGTATTCGGGTAAATCGAGTCCCGAAACCGACAACAGTTGATAAATTTCATCGCTGGAAAGTTCGTCCGAAGACTCGGCCGCGCCCGCTTGTCCGTCGGCCGCCATCACGCACACCGTTTGGGAACAAGAAAGCCCCAATCCGCGCAACACTTCTTCGGTGCTGAAAATGCTTTGCGGCGACAAAAAGTCGACAAAGTTTTTGAGTTCTTGGTCGACCGCCGTCGGACAAAAGAGCAGCAAATTCCCGTCCAAAAGCCCAAGAACGGCGCCGCTTTCTTCCTGCGCCCAAAAAAGGGCAATATCGGCGTAGCAATCCTGCAACGCGTGGAGTTTGAAGAGCACCGGGTCGGGCCCCTCTAACGCGGATAATTTTTCGGTCAGCGCGATCATGAAAGGTCGCCCCGCGCAATTTTTTCGATCAAATACCGCGCCAGGTCAACCTGGGCCGCCATATCGCGCAAATCCGAAACACACGAGGCCGAATGCAGATAACGACAGGGCACCGAGAGCGCCAGGGTGCGCACCCCGTTACCACTCAAATGCACCGCGCCGCTGTTGTTTCCGCCGGCCACGGCGCGCTTGGGTTGACAAGGCAATCCGCTCGCGAGCGCTTCCTCATACAACGCGCGGTCGTAAACGGTAGCCCCGTCCATAAACGAAACGGCCACACCGCCGCCTAATTGACAAACGCTTTTTTCTTGCGCAACGTCGGCAATATCGGCCGCCGTCGTCGCTTCCAACACGAGGGCAAACGCGGGGTTCAGACGGTGGGTCGCCACCTTGGCGCCGCGCAGTCCAACCTCCTCCTGCACCGAGAACGAAGCGCAAAAATCGAATTCACTTTCCTCTTTCAAAAGTGTGATGAGCGCCGCACAACCAATGCGGTCGTCGAGCGCCTTGGCGCAAAGGGTGTTGCCCGCCAAAACCGTCTCACCGCAAATCACGGCGCGGTCCCCCACCGAAACGAGCCGCTCGGCCGCCGCGCGGTCTTTGGCACCGATATCAATGGTCATCTGCTCGATTTTAGGCAGTTTTTTGGCTTCTTCCTTGTCGGTCAGGTGAATCGGCTTGCCGCCGATAACGCCGTAGACCTTGCCGCCGATTCGAACGCGGCGGCACCACAAAACGGCCGGGTCGATACCGCCCACCGTTTTGAAATAGAGCGAACCGTCTTCGGCAACGTGGGTGATAATCAGTCCCACTTCGTCCATATGCGCGTCGACCAACACGCGGTTTTGCGCGCGGTTCTTTCCTTTTTTGTGGACCAAAATATTTCCAAGGGCGTCAACTTCGCAGTCGCAATGCCCCTCGATTTGCGCGAGAATAAAATCACGAACGGCGCCCTCGTCCCCCGAAGTGCCGTCGATTTCACAAAGGCGTTTTACTAGTTCAAACATCGGCGATTCCTCCCGATTCGATATACCGCTCAATAAGGTCGCAAACCGCTTTCAAGTCGGCAAGGTCGACCATTTCGACGTCGGTGTGCATATTGCGAAGCGGAATGGAAAGGAGCGCCGTCGGAACGCCGTTGCCCGTCAACGATACCATATCGGCATTGGTACCCGTGCGCTCGCCCATGACTTCGGTCTGAACGTCGAGGTTCATTTCCGCGGCCAGATTTTTGAGTTTGCGCGTCGCGGCCGCGTCCAACACGGGGGAAAAGCCAATCATCGGCCCTTTGCCCATCACGCCGCACTCGCGCGGCGAAACGCCGTTGCCGTCGGCAAAACTAACGTCCAGAACGAGGGCTTGGTCGGGCGAAATGCGGTGCGCCGCGGGTCGAATGCCGCGAAGCCCCAATTCCTCTTGGTCGGAAAGCACAAAGGCGAGGTTCATCGGCGGTTTTTTCGCCGAGAAACGCCGCGCCAATTCTATAAGACAGGCTACCGAAGCGCGGTTGTCGAGCGATTTTCCGCTCAGGCGGTTGCCGTCTAATTGAACGGGTTGCGTGCGGTAGGTGACGTAGTCCCCCACCGAAACCGCTTCGGCCGCCTCGGGACCCAAAAAGGTATCGATTTTCAAGGCGTCAATTTTCTCAAAACTCTGTTCTCCGCCCGACAGGTGGGGCGGCGTACTGCAAAAAACGGCCGGAATCGGTCGTTTGCCGTGCACCGTGACCATTTTGGCGGGAAGGCTTCGCAAATCGACCCCGCCGCAGGCGGCAACGGTCAAAAAGCCTTGTTGGTCGACGTGGGTCACCACGAAGGCCACCTCGTCGAGGTGGGCGTCGAGCAGCAGTGTTTTGTCCTGTTCGCCCTCGATGGTGGCAACCACCGTCAAGCCCGTTGTTCGTTCGACCTTGGCGTAGGGCGCCAACAATTCGGCCGCCACGTCGGCCGCCTCGGTCAAACACCCGACGCCGACCGCGCTTGAGAGTGCCATTAAATCGTTTTGTAAATTCTTCACAATGACTCTACAACTTCCTTAAAGTAATTTCCGCGTGCCGCAAAGTTGGGGAACGCGTCGAAACTCGCACAGGCGGGGCTCAGGGTCACCACGTCGCCCGCTTCGGCGCGCTCGTGCGCCATCAGTACCGCCTTTTTCAGGTTTTCGGCGCGAACGATTTCGGGTTTGCCCGCATAGGAACTGTCTTCGCGAACGCTCTGTTCAATCTTGTCGGCCGTTGCGCCGCAGAGCACCAACAGTTTCACCTTGTCGATAATATAGGGCACCATCGGCTCAAACGGAATGTGTTTATCGTAGCCGCCGGCAATCAGAATCACGGGTTGGCGGAAAGCTTTGAGTCCTGCAATGGTGCGCGTCGGGCTCGAAGCAATCGAGTCGTTGTAGTAGCGAACGCCGTTCACTTCGCGCACGAATTCAATGCGGTGTTCAACGCCGTTGAATTCACGGGCAACGCGACGGATACTGTCCACTCCGACGTATCCCCAAACGGCCGTAATGGCCGCCAGATAGTTGGCCACGTTGTGGTCGCCCAAGACGGCGATTTCCTCGCGGTTCAGCACCGGAACGTCCATACCGCGGTAGGCCATGTGCAATGTTCCGTTGTCATCGACCCAGGCGCCGTTGTGCAACGGACGGTCCATACTAAAGCCTAAACTCTGTCCGCGCACGTCGTCGCGGAAGCTTTCGGTAATTTCGTTGTCGCGGTTCAGAACGGTACGCGAAAACGCGTTCTGATGCAGTACAATGTTCTTCTTGGCCGCCACGTATTCGTCCATATCTTTATGCACGTCCAGATGGTTGGGTGCCACGTTGGTCACGACCGCCACGTCGGGACCCTTGCGCATCGAAATCAACTGGAACGAGGACAGTTCTACCACGACAAAATCCTCGGGTTTAATATCGGCAATTCGCGGTAACAGGGGGTTGCCGATGTTGCCGCCCACGTGGACCGTTTTACCCTCGGCTTCGAGCATTTTGGCAATGAGGGTGGTGGTCGTCGTCTTGCCGTCCGACCCTGTTACGGCGAACACGGTTGCGGGGCACAAATCGAAAAAGACCTCCATCTCGCTCGTGACGGCAATGCCCTTTTTGCGCGCCGCCTCCAACTCGGGCAGATGGAAACTCATACCGGGGGTGCGGAAGATGATTTCGGCCTCCAGACGGTCGAGATACCCTTCGCCCAGACAGAGTTTGGCACCCGCCGTTTCAAGTTCCTCGGCCAAAGGGCCAATTTGTTCACGGGTACGGCGGTCGCACACCGTCACCTTGGCGCCTTTGGAGAGAAAACTCATCACCAACGGCGTGTTACTGATACCGATTCCGCAAATGGCAATTCGCTTGCCGCGCATTTGTTCAAAAAACTGTTTGAAATCCAAAAGGAACTCCCCCAATTCGTTCAGACATAATAATACAAATATATTATATCGGTTCTTATTATAAATATCAACACAATTTCGCGAAAAAAATAAAACCCTCTTGAAGTGGCGCGCAAACAATGATAAAATGCAAAGGAACTTTCGAAAAAGGAGGGGTGTTTTGTGCAGGTTAAGATTCAAAACGGCGCGGTTGACCTTTCGGGCGAGCGCATTTTATCGCAGATTGATTTTGACGTAACGACGGGCGGTCGCGTCGGCGTTGTGGGTCGAAACGGTTGCGGCAAAACGACCCTCTTGCGCGTTCTTTCGGGCGAACTGACCCTCGCGGAAGGGCAACTCATCAAAGCGGGGCACCCCGAAATCGGCATTTTGCGGCAGATCACCTTTGAGGACGACAACCGCACCCTCGTAGAAGAGGTGCGCGACGCCTACCGCGACCTCATTTCGCAAAAGCGGGAACTCGCGCGGATGCAGGCGCAAATGGAAACCTCCTCGGACGAAAATTTGATTGCCGACTACACGGCACTTTTAGAGCGTTTTACCAACGCGGGCGGCTTTTACTTTGAAAAAGAATACGAGGCGGCGCTCAAGCACTTCGGCTTTACCGATGAGGAAAAACACCGCCCCTTACACGAATTTTCGGGCGGACAGCGCACCAAAATCGCCTTTTTGAAACTACTGCTTTCCAAGCCTGACCTACTCTTACTCGACGAGCCGACCAATCACCTCGACGTCGAGGCGGTAGCGTGGCTCGAAACCTACCTACAAAACTACCCGAAGGCCGTTGCCCTCGTTTCGCACGACCGTATGTTTTTAGACCGCGTAGTCCACTGCATTTACGAGATTGAGCACGGCAAGACCCACCGATACGTGGGCAATTACACGAAATTTGTCGAACAAAAGAAACTGGTACGCGCTCAACAGGCCAAACTTTACGAGGCGCAGCAAAAAGAGATTGCGCGGATTGAGGGCGTGATTACCCGTTTTCAGTACAAGGCCACCAAGGCGGCCATGGCACAATCAAAAATAAAACAACTCGAGCGAATGGAAAAGATTGAAAACCCCGAAAGCGAAGACAACCGCACCTTCCACGTCGATATTTCCCCGACCGCACAAAGCGTGCGCGACGTGTTGTTGGCCCAGAACCTCACGGTCGGGTTTGACACGCCTTTAGCCACCCTTTCTTTAGATATCAAACGCGGCGAGCGCGTTGGAATCATCGGCGGAAACGGGCTCGGAAAATCGACCTTTTTGAAGACCATTACGCGCACCATTCCGCCCCTTTCGGGTGAATTTTACTGGGGCGGCGGCGTTGCGTTCGGCTACTTCGACCAACAGATGGCGCAGTACCGCGGAAGTGAAACGGTGCTCGACAATTACCGCGCCGCCTACCCGGCCGACACCGATTTCGAAGCGCGCAGCACCTTGGGCGCTTTCCAATTCAGCGGCGAGGCCGTTTTCAAAACCTTAGATATGCTCTCGGGCGGCGAACGGGTGCGTTTGGCATTATGTAAACTACTGCGCAAACGCCCCAACGTATTGATTTTAGACGAGCCGACCAACCACATGGACATTATCGGCAAGGAAACCTTGGAAGAACTGTTAAGTGAATACGAGGGCACCCTCATTTTCGTTTCCCACGACCGCTACTTTGTCAACCGACTGGCCGAACGGCTTTTGGTTTTCAAGGAAAACGGTGTGGAAAGTTTTGAGGGCAGTTACGAAGATTACGTCGCGCGGCAGGTGGGCGAAGTTCCCGAAGTCCCCGAAAAGCCGACCGAAAAACCGCGCGGCAAAAAGAACTACACCACCCCCGCCAAGGAACAGGCGCGGCGCGAGCGCGCCCTCAAAAAAGCCGAAGAACTAGTGGCGGCACTCGAAGCGCGGCTCGAAGAAATCGAACAGCAACTTTGCGACCCCGAAACGGCGAGTGACTACGTAAAACTCTCGGAATTCGAGGATAAACGCGCCGAAACGGAAGAAAAACTCGCCGCGGCGATGGGCGAATGGGAAGCGGCGGCCGACGCAATCGAAGCGGCCAACAACCAATAAAGAAGGGTTATTATGAATACCGTACAACAAGTTTTAGACCGACTCATCGAAAAGGGTTACAAAATCTCGTTTGCCGAATCCTGCACGGGCGGCCTTGCCACGGCGCGGCTTGTCGAAGAGCCCAACGCTTCGCGCGTGTTGGACGCCGCCGTCGTGACCTACGCCAACGAAGCCAAGGTCGAATACCTGGGCGTTTGCCCCGAAACGATTGCCGCGCACGGCGTCGTGAGCGAGGCCGTTGTCGAACAGATGGCGCGGGGTATTGCCGAGAAAAACGGCGCCGAGGTCGGCGTTGGCATTTCGGGCATTGCCGGCCCCTCGGGCGGCAGCCCCGACAAACCCGTCGGCACCGTTTGTTTCGGGTTTTATGTAAACCGCGAAATTTACACCTACACCGAACACTTCGGCAACGTCGGGCGAAACCGCGTTCGCGAACAAAGTGTCCGATTCGTTTACGAAACGCTCTTAAAACTTTTATAAAAAAGAAAAACCTGTCCGACCGTTTGGTCAGACAGGTTTTATTTTACAGTTGAGAAATCAATTAGATTTCAGCAAAATACTTAATGGTGCGAACCATCTGGCTGGTGTAGCTGTTCTCGTTGTCATACCAAGAAACAACCTGTACCTGATAGGTGTCGTCATCGATCTTAGCAACCATGGTCTGGGTAGCATCGAACAAAGAACCGTAGGTGATGCCGATGATATCGGAAGATACCAACTGTTCCTCGGTGTAACCGAAGGAATCGGAAGCAGCAGCCTTCATCGCAGCGTTGATGCCCTCAACCGTGATGTCCTTGCCCTTAACAACAGCAACCAACAAGGTGGTGGAACCGGTCGGAACCGGAACACGCTGAGCCGAACCGATGAGCTTGCCGTTGAGTTCGGGGATAACCAGGCCGATTGCCTTTGCAGCACCGGTGGAGTTCGGAACGATGTTCACAGCGGCAGCGCGAGCACGACGCAGGTCGCCCTTTCTGTGGGGGCCGTCGAGAACCATCTGGTCGCCGGTGAAAGCGTGAACGGTGGTCATGATACCGCTCTGGATCGGAGCATACTTGTTGAGTGCGTTTGCCATCGGAGCCAGGCAGTTGGTGGTGCAGGAAGCAGCCGAGATGATCTTGTCATCAGCCGTCAAGGTGTTTTCGTTTACGCTGTAAACGATGGTGGGCAGATCGTTACCTGCGGGAGCAGAAATAACAACCTTCTTGGCGCCGGCATCGATATGAGCCTGAGCCTTGTCTTTGGAGCAGTAGAAGCCGGTGCACTCCAGAACAACGTCTACACCGATTTCGCCCCAGGGCAGATCTGCAGCGTTCTTTTCTGCATAGATCTTGATGGTCTTGCCGTCAACCGTGATGCTGTCATCGCCGGCAACAACGGTGTCACCCAAAGCGTAACGACCCTGAGCCGAGTCATACTTGAGCAGGTGAGCCAACATTTTCGGGCTGGTCAGATCGTTGATAGCAACAACCTCATAACCCTCTGCGCCAAACATCTGACGGAAAGCCAGACGGCCGATACGGCCAAAACCATTAATAGCAACTTTAACCATTGGAAAAACCTCCTAAAAAATTTCTGTTACTATTTTACCCCATCTTTTCGCATAATGCAAGAGAATTCGTTTAAGATTTAACAAATTTTTTCATTTTTAGAAAAATTGCCCCAAGGGACCCCGAGCAAAAGGAGAAAAATATGAAAACTATACCGAAAAATTTCGAAGTGCGCCGCGCGTTTTGTCGCCAAATTTTGCAACGCCGCCTTTTGCGGGAAGGTCCCACCCCGTCGCTTTGCCGCAAAATTCGGCGCTTGGAAACGGTTTGCTGTCTTTCGGGCAACGGTCAAACCCTTCCGGTCGACGCTTCCCTCTTTTTTGAAGAACTTTTCGGTGCGCTTTACGTCGCTTTGCTTGAAAAACAAAAACTTTTACTCGCACATCTCTCGGCCGAGGGGGTTCGGGAACTGCCTCTGCGCGCTCTCGAACTTTTACTCTGCCGAATGGTATTAAAAAACCGACAGGCAATCACCTGCCTGTCGGTTGAAAGTTCTAAGAACACGATAAAAATTCTGTTGTTCGGGGTGGTCGCCGACCCGATTTCAAAACAAATTGCGCGGCAGAACGGTCTCGTCTGCCTTTGCGACCCGCGCCGCCGCGTTACGGGAATTTTCCTCTCGGCAAAACGCCTCGCGCGCCCCGGCTTTTCGGTCGATACCGCCGCCACGCTTTTGCGCGATCCGCTCTCGGCCGTTAATCTGTTTCGATGGCCGTAAGTACCGCTTCGGCACAGCGCATTCCGTCGACCGCCGAGGAAAGAATTCCGCCGGCGTATCCCGCGCCCTCGCCACAAGGGTACAATCCCTTGACCGTCAGGCTTTGAAGATCCTCCCCGCGCACCACGCGAACGGGCGAAGAACTGCGCGTTTCGGGGGCGGTCAGAACGGCCTCGCCATCGTCAAAACCCTTGAACTTTCGGCCCAAGAGCGGCAAGCCTTGGCGCAGCGAATCGGTAATATATTGCGGCAGAATTTTCGACAAGTCCACCTCTTCCACGGCGGGCAAAACGGTCGGTTCAACGCGGCCGAAATGCGCCGCGCCGCCCGACAAAAGCGCACCCACCGTCGACACGGGGACCTTCCCGTGCGCGAGAGTGTAGGCCGTCTCCTCAATCTGCCGTTGCCAATCACACCCCGCCAGAACGTCATCGCCCACGGGCAGTTCGGGCGGAACCCCGACCAGCAGCGCACTGTTGGCGTTTTTGCCGTCGCGCGCATGCAGACTCATACCATTCACGGCGATGCCGCCGACCTCGCTCGAAGCGTTGATGACCGTGCCGCCCGGGCACATACAAAAGGTATAAACGCCGTTGCCGTCGGGCAGGTGGACCGCCAATTTATAATCGGCCGCCGCAAGCGCCGGGTGTTCGGCAAAACGCCCGTATTTTGCGCGGTTGACGTCGGCCTGTAAATGCTCGATACGAACCCCCATTGCAAAGGGTTTTCGGCAAAGCGCGATACCGCTTTCTTTCAGGTGGGCGAACATATCCCGCGCCGAGTGACCGGTCGCTAAAATCACGCGGTCGGCCGCCAACACTTCGCCGCCGACCCGAACGCCGCACAAACCGCCGTCGCGGTAAACGATTTCCTCGACGCGGGTATCAAAGTGAACCTCGCCGCCCAAGGTTTCGACCCTTTGGCGCAGGTTTTTCACGATAGTTTTGAGCAGATCCGAGCCCACGTGGGGTTTGGCATCGGTTAAAATCTGTTCGGGGGCCCCAAAGCGCACAAAGGTCTCCAAAACGGCGCGGCCGCGCGGATCTTTGATACCGCTGTTGAGTTTGCCGTCCGAAAAAGTTCCGGCGCCGCCCTCTCCGAACTGAATGTTGGTTTCACAATCTAATTTTCCGCCGCCGAAAAAGGCTTCGACCGCCCTTGTTCGGCGTTCAACGTTGCCGCCGCGTTCGAACACAATGGGGCGAAGTCCCGCCTCGGCCAAGGCGAGCGCGGCAAACATTCCCGCCGGGCCAAAACCGACCACTACGGGACGCCGTTGCGGCAGTTTTGCCGCTTTTTTCCAATGGTAAACATAAGGTTGATACACCGCCGCCGACCGCACGCGCCGAAGCAGTTTTGCCTCGTTTTCGGCTTCGACCAATACCGAGCAACAAAAATGCAGGTTTTCGCGGCGCGCATCGACCGATTTTCGGTAAAGTTTTACCGTTTGAAGTGCCGATTTTTCGACCCCGAGCGCCGTTTGCACCCACGGTTTCAAATCCGAAAAATCGGTTTCGAGCGGCAGGGATACGTTCTGAATTAAGAGCATTCTTTTTTGCCCTCCAAAAAGGCGATGATGCCCTCGGCCGCGGTGACTGCGCTCGACCAGGCCCATTGCAGATTGTAGCCGCCGCAATCACCGTCGACGTCTAAAATCTCACCGGCGGCAAAAAGCCCCGCGTGGCGGCGCGACATCATCGTTTCGCAGTCAAACTGGTCGGTCGAAAGACCGCCCGCCGTGACCTGAGCGTGTAAAAATCCGGTCGTTCCCGTGACCTTAAAACGCCAATCCTTAATTAGTTTTACCAACTTCTTGACCGAGGCGGCGTCAATCGCCGAAACGTCGTCCGAAAGACGAAGACCCGCCGTTTTCAAGAGGGTTTGTCCGACCCGTTTTTGCAAAAGTCCCGTTAAAAATTCGCCCACCGGACGCGCCTTTAGGTTTTCTCGTCGCTGTTGCAACATTTCTTCAATTTTTTCGGGAAGATACTCGTACATCAAATCAAGCGATACGAAAAACTCCCCCTTTTCGCGCTCGATCGGGCGCGAAAGTTGCAAAATGGGCGGTCCTGAAAGACCGTAATCACAGAACAAGACCTCGCCGTGTTCTGTGCGCTGAAGCGCGTTGTTTTTATAAAGCGAAGCCTTGGCGTTGACCTTCACGCCTTTGAGCGCGCGGACCGTTTCGGTTTCGGTCTTCAATTGCACCAAAGCGGGGGTGACCGGCTTTGCCGTATAGCCCATTTCTTTTAGGAAGCGGAACATTTTTCCGTTGGAGCCGACCTTGTCGCCGCCGGCGTAAAGCCCCGTGGCCACGAGAACGGCGGAGGCCGAAACGGTCGTATCACCCGCCGTCAGCAAGAAGCCGTTTTTGGTGGGTTTCAGCCCATCAACGGCGCAGTTCGTCCGAATCTCAACGCCGGCCTGTTGGGCCGCAAAGCGAAGCGCATCGACGACCGAGGAGGCCTGGAACGAATAGGGGTAGGCGCGACCCATGACGTCGGCCGTGAATTCCACGCCGATGGCGCGGAAAAACCGAACCGTTTTGGCGCACGTGAATTCCCCGATGGCCGTCTGAAAAAACTGAGGGTCCTCGCTGTGAAAATAGCAGGGCGACAAATTGAGGTTGGAAATATTGCACCGACCGTTTCCCGTAATGCTGAGTTTTTTACCCACGCGGTCGAGTTGTTCCAGCACCGTCACCCCAAGATGCGGCGCGTTTTGTTTTAGGTTTACGGCCGCGCAAAGGCCGGCCGCACCGCCGCCGATGATGGCTACGTCGGTTTGTTTCAAAGTGCCTCTCCCCCTTTTTGTTTCAATCATTCTTGCGTTTACATTATAACTTCTTGCGGCAAAAACTGTCAATCCTTTTATCATTTGGGTTTTTCGGTAATTTTTGCAGAGGGGTTTGTGATGGTGAGTGGGTTGACTTTTATTGAAAAGTATGTTATTCTTGTTATACCGATTCATAAATTATAAAGGGGATTATTGCTTCTATGGATCAAAGATTTGAAAGAGCATCGGACGTTTCCTTGAATTTGAAGGAGTTTTTTAATAAAGTTGTCCGCAAGTGGTACCTTTCGGCCACCATCATTTTGGTTTGCGTGATCGTTGCGTTTTTCTACACAACGCTTTTGTGTACGCCGCTTTATGAAGCCAAAGCCAAGCTTTACATTTTTAATAACAACAATACCACGGGTCAGGTTAGTTCCAGTGAAATTGCGGTTTCAACCTATTTCACCGCCGACTATATCGAGTTGGTGATGGATCGCGTAATTCTGAACGAAGTTATTAACGAATTGGATCTGAAATGGAGTTACGGAACCTTGAAAAGCTGTGTTTCGGTGCACAACCCCGAAAACACCCGTTTCATTCACGTCACGGTCCGCACGCCCGACCCCGAACTTTCCAAACGAATTGCCGATACGATCTGTACCGTTTCTCAGGTCAAGTTTATTGAACTGATTAACGTCGACCGTGTGAATATTATCGGCGAAGCCGCACTTCCCAAAGCCCCCTGTTCCCCCAATCTTTACGGGAACGTCACCTTTGGCCTGTTGATCGGCGTTGCCCTTTCGGTTATTCTGATGACCGTTCTGACCTTGAAAGACGATGCGATTACCGGCGCAGAAGACGTTGAAAAATATCTGCAGCTCACGGTTTTGGGCATCATTCCCTATACCGACAACAAGTCCGGTAAGACACCCTATTACCAGAAAGGAAAAGGTTGATTATGGCCAACAACACCACCAAAAATCCGTTGGAACAGTTGGAAATCTCCTCGGCACGTCCCGATATTTTCAACTCGGCCAAAAAGGTTACCTTTAACACTCCTTCGGCCAACGATTACGTGACCAACGAAGCCTATAAAACGCTTCGCACCAATCTGTTGTTCTGCGGAAATCATATTAAAACGATTCTCATCACCTCTTGCGAAGAGAACGAGGGCAAGAGCACCATTTCGACCGAACTGACCAAAAGTCTGGCCGAAAGCGGCAAGCGCACGCTTCTGATCGACGCCGATCTCCGAAAATCCGTTATGTTGCGTCAAAGCAACCGCACCAACGATATCGAAGGTTTATCCGAAGCGCTTTCGGGCATTCGCGAACCCGAGGACGTGATCTACAAAACGCAACACCCGAATTTCGACGTTATTTTCTCGGGCCACTTCCCGCCCAACCCGGTTGAACTCTTAGGCAACAGCCGGCTGAAAGAAATGCTCGACCATTTTAAGAGCGTTTACGACTACGTGATTATCGACTCGCCGCCCTTGAACCTGGTTATCGACGCGGCCGTTATCGCGGCCCACTGTGACGGTGCAATGCTGGTCATCAACAACGGCAAAATCAGCCGCTCGACCGCCATTGACGTAAAGCAGCAGCTTGAAAAGAGCAACTGCCAACTGCTGGGCGTTGTACTCAACAGCACCGAAAAGAAGAACTCCTACCTTTACAACCGTTACTACAAAAAGCGCGGATACTACCGCGGTTATGCTTACGGTTACGGCTACGGATACGGTTACGGCAAGAAATAAAACAGACCCCCACCTTTTGAAGGTGGGGGTTTTTGTTGGTCGGGTCGTACGAATTGGATTCTTTGAATACAGGACCCCCGTGTGTTCGTACCCCTACATATTTTAAGTGAAATCGTTCGCGAACGCTCACGGTGAAATCATTCACTTCGTGAATTGTGAAATTTGACGCTGACGTATCAAGTGAACTGAAATCCACCCACCGCCGCAGCGATTTCACACGCCATAGGCGTATTTCACATTGCGAAGCAATATTTCACCCACCCATAAGGGTGGATTTCGTTAAAAAAAGAGGTGGGTTTGCTAAAAGCACTACGAATCTTTCTCCATCAAACCGTGGCGGATTCGCTCGGCATCTGCCGATGCCGACACGCCCACGACCTTTGCGACCGTCCACCGGAAGGTCGCAATTCGGCAAAAATGCCGAACCGGTCTTTTCGAATCCCTCCATTCCTGAATAAAAAACAAAA
>JAZQBA010000010.1:0-1730 GCA_045545515.1 Acutalibacteraceae bacterium | reverse complement strand
CTAATAGAAAGAAATGAACAAAGTTTTTTTGAAAGGGAACGTCGGGCAAGACCCAAGGATCACGACGTTCAAGGATGGAGGCAAGGTGGCGCAATTCACGTTGGCCACGACCGAGAGAGGATTCAAGACCAAGGACGGAAGGGAAATTCCCGACGAAACACAATGGCACAATATCGTCGTCAAGCGCACGGGGCTTGCCGGGGTCTGCGAACAGTACGTCAAGAAGGGCACGCCGCTTCTGGTCGAGGGCAAAATCCAGACGAGAAGTTATCAAGACAACGCCGGACAAACCCGGTACGTTACCGAAATCGTTGTTGAGGAAATGGAATTGTTGGGCGCGAAGAAACCCGAACAGGCCTCGGCCCCGGAACCCGAATACAGGCCGACCGGCGATTACCAACCGATGGCAAACGACGATATGCCGTATTAACCGAACCATTATGCAAATTGACCGCAAAGATTACAACCCGGACCAACACGACGTTTTCAAGGCGTTGTCGGTCAAACAACCATACGCGGATTTGTTAACCCGTGTTGTGTTCCGGGATGAATCCGGCGAATACCACGCCGCAAAAACAATTGAGGTCCGCACCCGGAACACCAATTACCGGGGCGACCTGTTGGTTTGTTCGTCGGCCAAACCCGTGGACCCGTGGGGCCGATACCCGGCGGGCGTCACTTGCGGTTTCGTTGAACTGTACGACGTTAAACCAATCGAAGATTTCACGCCGGAAGATTGGGCCGCAACGTGTATTCCGGAACAGAACAGGCCGCGCAAGGGTTACGGATGGATGATGCGCAACCCGCGCCGCGTCGTGGAAATGCCGATACGCGGACAATTGGGCGTGTATAACCTTATCGTGCCGAAAGGCGACATAACAGAATACCCGCGTGAAATGGCCTTGGGGCCGGACGGATGGGATATGTTGAACAAGCGAATTAAAAGAAACGCAAAATGACAATCAAAACCACGTTATTGCCTGTTGAAAAGGCCCGGTTCGTACAGGACCATTGCGGCGAATACGATTGCCAATTGGCCGAAATTGCCGTGGCCGGGAAAGACAAAGCGAAAGTTACCGTTACCGGCGAAGATGAAAACGTACAAAAGTTGTTTAACGAAATCGGCGAATGATGGAAAAACAATATTGGCAAACCAAATTAACGGCCTTTGATGCCGAATTGTGTAAAATGGTCGAATCGTTGACCGGTAAACCGTGCGAACCAAAGAATGGCGGAACCCATTATTTTTTCAAAGCGGATTACGAAAAGCACAACGACCCGCAATATATTTTGGCCATTTGGGACGCAATAGAGGGCCGGACGGGAAAACGTCTTATTTCCATTAAGGACGACGCCGACCGCCACGCCCTGTTCGTCCGTGTCAAGTTTTACAACGACGGTTGCCCGGACGCCGCGTTTATCCCTAAAATCGAACAATGATGTACAGGCGCAAGGAAAACCGAACAATCGTTATGTCGGAATCGTATTGGGCCAACACCCAATTGTCAATCGCCCGTCATACCGGGAAAATCGGGATGGACGGTTGTATGTACGTAATCGTTGACAAACGCGGCCACGACATTTTCGAATGTTCGATGGAGGCGGAAAAGGCCGGGAGGGAAAAAGCTATCGAGCCGGGAGAGCCCGCCGACCTTTGCAGGGTTGATTTTGTCCCGATTTATAGAAAATTAGGCCGAGATAAATTCCTTGAGTTTTTGAAAGAGAATTCG
>JAZQBA010000009.1:0-1702 GCA_045545515.1 Acutalibacteraceae bacterium | reverse complement strand
ACAAAATCCGACCCGCGGGTTATGTTCCCACGAACGAAGAATTCGAATATTGTTTGACCGACTGTTTAATTATCGCCGAAGCACTTTACGAATTGTTTTCTTTGGGAATTCTCAAAATGACAATCGCAAGTTCAGCCCTTGACGTTTGCACCCAAATTTTGATAAAGAAAGAGGGCGCAAAAGCGTTTGAAAAATACTTCCCGAAACTTGAACTTCACGAAGACGCGTTCATTCGTCATTCGTACCGTGGCGGTTTCACTTATTGCAACCCCTACTTTCAAGGAATTGACATCAAGGAAAAAGGGCTTGTTCTCGACGTAAATTCAATGTACCCCGCTGTTATGGAATACTACCCCCTACCGTATGGAAAACCAACCTATTTTGAAGGAAAGTACGACCCCGAAATTATGGGTTCACGCGACTTTTATTTTCAGCGCGTCGCAATCACAAACTTGAATTTGAAAGAAGGGGGTGTTCCCTTCGTACAGGTAAAGGCGGGACGTTTTAACAAGGGCGCAACGTACACGGCGCACGAAGACCAATATGAAGCAACGTTTTCTTGCGTTGACTTGAAACTTCTCGAAGAAAATTACGACTTCGACGGTATCGAATATCTTGACGGGTACGCGTTCAAATCGAAAGTTGGTCTTCTTTGGGACTACCTCGAAACCTACGCCGAAATCAAGCGAACCGAAAAGGGCGCAAAACGTGCGGTTGCGAAACTGCTTTTGAACTCCATTTATGGTAAATTCGGCAGTTCTCCGAAGAAAAATTCGAAAGTTCCGTTTTGGGACGAAGAAAAAGAACTTGTTCGTTTCCGCACCGTGGAAAAAGAACCCGACGCGAAAAATACAATTTATGTACCCTATGCGTCGGCGGTCACTTCGTGGGCGCGTCGAATTCTCATAAACGCAATTCGTGCGTTCGGAATGAAACACTTCGCATATTGCGACACCGACAGCGTTCACGCAATCGGTGAATTCTCCGACGAAGACCTTGTCAACCTCGGTATTGAAATCCACCCTTCGAAATTCGGCGCGTGGAAGTGTGAAGCCGTCTTCGACCGCGCGAAATACCTTCACACAAAATGTTATATGGAAAACATCATTGAAGAAGACCGCGAACCCGTTGAAAAGCCTTATATGAAAGGGGGGGTTGCGGGCTGTCCGAAGAAACTTCAAGACCAAATCACGAATTTCGAAATGTTCAAAACGGGGCTTGTCCTCGACGGCAAACTTCAACACAAAACGGTTCACGGTGGCGCGTTGCTTGTCGAAACTCAATTTCAAATCAAAGAAACGCCCTTCGCGGTCAAAGACTTCGTTCTTCGCGAAGTTTACAAAACCGCCGTTTGAACCCTTGAACCTCAATTTGAACCCTCTGTTGTTCGGGGGTTGGTTCAAAAATCCCCGAAATCAATTATATAATAGAGGGGTGAACAGTTTATAAAATATTTGTTTCCGACGACCGTTCGAAAGTTCGGGGCGGGAAAACCACTCTCGAAAGGCTGTCACCCCTCGAATTCATTGTTCATTTTTCCGAACCCGTGACCCCGTGGGTTTTCAAATATCACGGGGTTTTGATTTTGCGGGCGTGGCGCAACAGGCAGACGCGCCGAACTCAAAATTCGGTGTTCTGTGGGTTCAACTCCCACCGCCCGCACCATTATTTGATTATGGCGCATTTATTGCTTTTCGTGGAA
>JAZQBA010000008.1:0-3544 GCA_045545515.1 Acutalibacteraceae bacterium | reverse complement strand
GCGGGCATCGACCCACTTCATCGACGAGCACATCGTGTCAATACGTTTGCCTTTGAACAAAGCGTCCTCGACATTCTCCGCGTCATAATACGCCCGGCCAAGTTCCCGTAAAATATTAGCTTTTACGATACCTGTGTCGAGGTGTACATTATGCCCGCAGATCAATCCGGCTTCCCTACAATCCGATATAAACTTATCAATAACGGCGGCAAATGGCGTTCCATGCGCCAAGGCATACTCGGTCGTTATCCCATGCACGGCGGTCGCTTCCTCTGGAATCTCCCACCCCTCCGGGCGAATGATATAATTAAACTTCTCGCCTTTGTATATCCATGCGATTTGCACGACGTGCGGATAATCCATATAATCCGCATCCCATTCGGTCGTCTCCGTGTCAAAAAATAAAATATCTTCCGTCGTCATTTCGCATCGATTATGGCTTCAACTCCTGTCGGCTTAATGCCGTATAACGTGGCGTGGGTCGTCAGTTCCGAGAACTCATGTACGGCTCTCTTAAAATCGTCAATATGATACCGCCAGCCATTCCCGGCTATAACGTAGCCTGTAAAATTTTTCGGATTAATTTTTCTCATATTTTTTCAATTCTTTAAATTTTTTAGAATCAAATCTAAAATGCCAACACGGCACGTCATTAAAAGTTGAACGATTTTTTGGCTTGCACCAATTCTGACAAAAACTTGTATTCGAATTTGGAACGCTAATTATAACGCCATCCGAATGTTTACAACACAAACAAGAAAATTTCCTTATCATAACGTTCTCGGATCTTCAATGTAAACGTAGAGATTTTCCGCTGCGAACCCTTTAAGCCAATCCAAGTAATCCGACATTTCCGAAACAGACAAATCCCGTATTCCCTTGATTTCCGTACAACCCAAATAACCTTGTTTCGCCTGTTCTTTTGTTGGCGGGATAAATGTTTCGAAAATCGACGGACATTGTTGCCTCAACCATTCGTCAACCTTTTTTTCATTCATCCGCTCTCCTGTCTCGTATAACGCCATCTGGACGGTCGGAATGATATAGTTATAATAATAAGCTAATTGCGCCGCTGACGAGCCGGGAACCGCCACCTCGAACTTGACAACCACACGCTCGCCTTTGTGCTTCTGGAAAAAAGCGTTTAACCTGTCCATCGGCATACGCAGCTGGCCGCTTACCGTGATAACCCCGGATTCGCTGATCTTGTCCATAGCTAATTCGACTTTGATTTCGGGATCAATTCCTCGGCAGTCTCCGGAAACTCATCAATAACGAACTGCGTTATAGTTAAGTTGTACGCCTGTTGACCGAGCTGGCCAATATATTGCCGTTCCCTCATTGGACGGGGAGACATCTTCGACAAAACTTTAAGATATTCGTTCGCAAATTCCTCGACCGAGCAATCCATAAACTTGTCGATAACGTGGGCGGGCAATTTGTAGCCCTTTGCGCCCCCGGCTTTCCTCATGGCCGCATAGCTGGAACGAATCGCCTTCCGATCCTCTCTTTGTGCGGTCAGATAAGCGGCCAGATTGTCACGGAAGCGATCCGACTTAATGACATCCTCGACCGTCATCCCTTGCAACGCCTTACATTTGCTTATCTTCTTTAGCGTCTCTTGTTTCATATCACGTCCAATTTGTAAATTTTCCCTTCCTTAATCGTCACGAAATTAACACCCTCGGACAAAACCACGACTTTCGGTTTGTCAATCTGCTCGACCCTCGGCCAATTAAAGGGCGTGATCCTGTGGACGTTGAAAGATAGTCCCCGATGAGCCTCTGACACCTTGGCGCAAGCCCCTACGACTTCGTCATACTTGCTGACGGCTTTCCGGGCTATATTATTAGCCCGGTTAACCGCTATCAATTTGTGTAATAATTCACGCATTATGCCTCCGTATATTCCTCGACACGCATTTCCTCCTGTCCCCTCTGGACTTGCTCGATAAAGCCTTGGAAGCCGTTCTTGCGAGCAATATCCACAATCGTTTGCAGACGCTTTGCCCCGAGCGATTCCCCTCTGGCAATTCGGAACACCTTGACGGTCGGATTGGATGCTATAACCAATTTCGCCGCTATCTCCATAGTCTGCGAATCACTGACTTTGCCGGGGACAAACGGAATACCGTTCAACTCCAGACCCTCGTCCGTGAATGTCAGACCCTCAACAGGTAATTTCGACTTTCGGATGCAATCAGCCTTTTCGATAGCCAGATTCTCGATACGGCTATCCATTTCGGCAGACTTGGCGGCTATCTTCTGATATTCGGCCATTTTCTCGCCGTATTCCCGCACTAAAGCGTGGCGCTCATTATGTTCCTCGGCCTCGGCCAAAAGTCCCGAAATATCCGCTTTCTCAACGCCGCTCGCCTCATATTGTTCCAGCCATCCGGCGGCGTTCTTGATCCTGTCCTCGTAATCGGCTTTCTCGACCTGCAATTTCTCCAAATCCTCGGCCATTTTTTTGTCAAGGTCTGCCATTTGTTCCTCGGCATATTTCTTCGCCGCCTCATAGGCTTTACGGGCGGTCTCTACCTCCGATGCAAGATTGGCTTTCGCCCTCTCCGTCTCTTCCCGGATAGTTTTCTCCCGTCCCGGAATGGCGGCTAATTGCTCTTTCCGTTGCGCCATCATCGAACGCACCGTCTTGGCCTTCTCTATTAGCTTGATATTCTTGCTTTGCCGCTCCATTAAGCCGCTAACATCAACCGGGGCCGCGTATTTATCGACATCGCCCGGACGTAGCTGGTTCTCGATTGTCTGGACAAATCCGGCGTAAGTCTTCACGTCACGATTGACCCCCGTACGCTCTGCTTTCAGTTCTGCTACCTCCGCATCTATGGCCTCGATTCTCTCTCTGACATTTTCCGGGAGCAAGGCCTTAACCACGGCAATTTGTTTGCGGCGGCCGTCGGCGGTTTCGGACCAACGGGAAAATTCCACGGCGTCGAAATCTTGATACCCGAAAATGCGTTGCAACATCGAAACGTTGTTGGTCGCCATTCCGGTTGTCTTTTGCTTGATGGTAAGCGTTCCGCGTGGGTTCGCTTCCGTGAACGACAATTGTACGTCGTATTCTTCGCCGTCGTCGCCCACGACCATTTTGGCAAAACCCTTGGATGCGCCGTTGCGCAACACGTCGTCGCGTTGGCCGGTCAACAATGCGCCGATTGCTTTTAACAACGTGGATTTACCCAATTCGTTGTCGCCGGTCACGAAATAAACCGTTCCGTCAAAGTCGGCGGAAAACTGTTCGATAACTTGGAAATTCAGTAATTCCAATCTTTTAATGTACATAATCGTATCGCCTGTTTATTGGTTTAACATCCCGGGAATCCGCCCGGTCGGTTTTCGTGCCCCCCCCGGGAATCGAACCCGGCCGCATCCTAGCATTACGTCTGAATTGTTCCACGTGTTCAGATTTGGAGAGCGTTTTTTGTGGCCCTTGCCGGAATCGAACCGGCACACCGTTAAGGTACAAAATTTTGAGTTTTGCGCGTATCCCAATTTCGCCAAAGGGCCATTATTTTTTACTGTTC
>JAZQBA010000007.1:0-23366 GCA_045545515.1 Acutalibacteraceae bacterium | reverse complement strand
TGGCAACACCACCCTTTTGCGACTGTGCGGCAGCAAGCAGCTCCGCCGTTTCCTCGGACTTCGCCATAGCGTCCTCATAAAAGTCCGCCTTAATGTGCCAAATGATATAGGTGAGCAGGCCACCGCCAACTACGATTGCGGAAAAACTTACCAGCAGCCCCACAATGTTACCCTCTATGGCAAACATACAGAATCCCTTCAGCCAACCCCACAGCGGAACAAAGCGAGAAACCGAACTGTTGAAGAAACCTGTAGCTGCAACCAAATAATGATCACCGCTTGTCTTCCAGTACAGAAGATAAGCGCCTGCAATCACCAGAAGGAACACATAAATACAGTTACGAAGGTGGCTTTTCAGCTTCACATTTGTGGAGCATACGATATATAGAAGAATCTGCAGCAGCTTGCCGATCACGATTGTCAGACACCATGTTGCAATCATTGCCAGCGCCACCCAAATGCTCAAGCCAAGATTAAGTACCAAATTTGGCAGTTGGAATAATAGATATATACTTGCCAGAATACTTGTGCCGAGCTGCGTCATTAGCCGAAACAGCAGAACAGACTGCGGCTTCATTGGTGACGAGAATAACAGATTTACGTCGGCAGGGAGAAAGATTCGGCTGCCGTTTTTATCTGCACCGATTGCTTGAAAGACAAAGACCACAAGAATAATCCCGCCTACGACAAGTTCGACGAACTCCTCCGGTTCAATGCCGAGCTTTTCTATAGCGCCGGGTTCTTCCTCAATTATTTCGCTCTCAACGATTTCTTCATCTCCACCGGCTGCATCATCCAGCATGGCAGCGCCGACACCAATCAAGGCACCAATCGCCATACACACAACAAGGAAAATCAACACCCATGTTTTGAAAAGCTTACGCAGCTGATTTATAAATGAGTGCCATGCGTAATATCCAAATAATCTCATAGAATCAGCCCTCCTGGGATGCGGTATCCTCACTGTGCGACATAGCGTCCCGACCGATTCCCTCTGTTACATCGAAGAAGAGCTGTTCCAAGGTTCTGCCATCCTGCTCCAATTCCTCACGGGTCAGATTGGCACGAATCTGACCGTCCTGCATAATGATTGTGCGATCCCACAGCATATCCACGCTGTCGATGATGTGGGTACTGACAAGCAGAGTCTTTCCATCATTACGCATCTGCTCAATAATGCCTTTCAGCTGCTTAATGGCATGGGGATCCAAGCCGATCATGGGTTCATCAAGCAACAGCATCTTGGGTTCCGGCAGCAGTCCAAGACAGATGTTCAGCTTTTGCTGCATACCCTTGGAAAGCTCGTCACCGAATTTCTTTCGCTTATCATTCAGTTCAAAGCGGTCAAACAGCTCGTCCACCCGCTGTTTATAATCTGTCAGACGGTACGCACGAGCCAAAAACTCCATATGCTCTGAAACGGTCAGATTCGGATAGAGCGAAGGCATTTCGGGTATGTAACCAAGCAATCTACGGGCATCGGTAGTCTTGTTAGGAAAACCTCCAACTGTGATTTCGCCTTCATAACGCAGAAAGCCGATGATCGACTTCATAATGGTGCTTTTTCCTGCACCGTTCGGACCCAGCAGAACGGTTACGCTGCCGGGGTCTAAGTGAAAACTTACATCATTGCAAGCTGTCACCTTTGCATATTTTTTAGTTACATGAGATACGTTTAACATGTTATATTTCCTCCATATTACATCAATCAGTAATAATAAATCTTTTCTTGCCTTTATTGTTTTTCGGATATTCTCTGATGCAGATTACAAAATCAAGGTTAAGAACTTCAATCTCCCAAACTCAAATCAATGATAGCAATAATGTTTAATGCTAAAAAAGCCAGTGTCAGTATCGACAAAACAATGATTACTGTAACGTTTTTTGGTGTTTTAATGTCGCCTTTTACTTTTTTATCAAATATAAACGCCCATAGCGGCAACGCTAATATATACACTGGAAGCAACACAAACAAGACGCTATTTGGATTATGTAATTCATATAGAATCGCTTGTGTTGCGCTTAATATAAAAGAAAATATTGAAATAATGACTGACCCTAAAATAAATTTTTTATTATTAATATGATCATTACAAAATTTTAATAAATTATATAATAAAAACAAATAGAAACAAATATTCCGAACTATTTTAACTGCAATAATAACTCCAAAAGGAAAAATCGAAGCATCATCTAAACAAATACTTGCAAACCAAAAGCAAGCAAGTGAAATATATAATAACTTTTCTGATTTTTCCAACTTCATTTTATATAACCTCCATTAGATCAAACTAAATATATTGAAAGGCTATTTTTTGTTGTTCATAACCCTGACACATAACAAAATTGCCCCAACAACTACATATACAAAAAGCGAACTTGCCAAAATTGCAATATTAATATCCGTTGTTGTATTTATAACACCAATAGTCCATAGAATGCCGTTTACGGAAACAAGAAACAATAAACTAACAATAATACACAAAACAATTCGTCTTTTAACTCGAGTCTTTTGATTATCATTTGAATTATTATTCATAATTAACTCTCCTTTAACTAATTATATCAAATTGCAACACAGAGAACCGCCCTCTGTGTTGCAGGTGACAAAGGAACCGTCCCCTTGTCACCCTGTGTTGTGCCCTCTGTGCATTTTTTCCTGTTCATTTTACTGTGTTAAAAACATTAATACAACTGAAAAGAGGAATAATATTATGGCAATTGATGTAAGAATGATTATAATACGAACGATTTTATGATGTTTAATATCGGTTTTTTTGCTCTTCATATGCAGAAATAATCCTATCATATAGGGAGCAAATATAACCCAAAATCCATTAATTTTCTCTGCCCATATAAGTTCTATTATTATACCTAAAAATGATAAAAAGTAAAAAATATAAGGGACATATTTTGTAAAAATTTTTTTCATTAAAATCACCCTTCATGACAAAGCAGCGTAAAATACGCTACTTTGTAATTTAGAAATTTACATTAAGTGGATAAAGATATGCTTGTGTACCACAGAATTGCCCGCCAGACGCAGGGACGGTTCTGTCGTCTCTTTTTTATCGGACGAGGAGACAAGAGAGCCGTCTCCTTGTATGCCTAAGATTATTCCTCAAATTTTTCGGGGTTTTTGCGAAGTTCGGCTATCAATCTAAGGTTTTCCTTAATCGCAAAACATTCCAATTTATACATAAAATACATTATCAAATATTCTACACCAAGCATTATAAAAACAAATATAACCATATCTATAATACTCTCAAAATCGGAAATTAAAAAGAAAAAGGCAGTAATTAAAAGCGGAAACACAGCAAAAAACCATTTTGCCTTTTTGGTTGCATGAGCTGAATTTTCCTTCTTGTCTAAAAATTCTTCGTGTGTCATACATTCTTTGCCTTTTTTTATACGGCGTTTGTTAATTCTGTTATATTGCTTAATAAATGGCTTATATGTATCTTTATCATTTTGAATTTCATTGGCCACCATATCCCAAAAATGGATTTTTTGGCTTTTGCGTTCCTTTATGCGATTACGGTTAAATATATAGTAAAATGTCAAATAAAGAACGCTAATTATCAAAACCGCTAAAACCGGAATTTTGATTTTAGAGGTATTGTAAAATAACAAAAACGGCATAAAACCTACCAAATAACAAATTATATAATATAATATTCTTTGCGACTTAGTCAGGATTTTTTTGTGCTTATGCATAATGTATCTAATAATCCAATTAAATATAAGAGCAAGTATTGTCAAAGCAGCAAGGCCTAAAATATATCCGCCTATATTAAAGCCTTCGCTAGACCAAATCGAAAGTTTAGCACCATTAGTCATATCTATAATCAAACAAAGCATTTCTAAAGAAGATAAAATAAAAGCACCTATTGCGATCATTTTAATTTTATCAAAAAA
Organism: Acutalibacteraceae bacterium; assembly: GCA_045545515.1. Lineage (GTDB taxonomy): Bacteria > Bacillota > Clostridia > Oscillospirales > Acutalibacteraceae > UBA737. The sequence goes on along the minus strand of JAZQBA010000007.1, from coordinate 19,445 downwards.
AGAAACTATTCTGCTTTTGAAATCGATATCAGAACAAAATTCTTTGCAAAACCATTGAATATCGTTGCCAATAATCTTTTTAACAGATTTACCAGATTCTTGCGCAGTAATAAACATATCCAAGAGTTCATTAAAACGTTCTTCTCGTAAATCATCATCCATAGTAAACGTAGAACAATAAAACTCAATCTGTCTAAATGTTTCTAAATATTCACCCTTTAACTTATCGATATATAAAGCATAGCTCTCTCTCATTATTTTTCCTCGATTCCCAAAATGTTCATTGCCTTATTGGTTATTTCATAATAGCTTTTTTTGAAAAGTTTAAAGTATCTTATTCCGTCATCCGAAGCGGAATAATATTTTCTAATCGGACCAAAGGGTGACTTCTCTTTTCGACACAGAATATATCCTTTTTTTTCAAGTCTCGTAAGTACCGGATACAATGTGCCTTCCCCTATATTTTGAAAACCCGCCTCCTCAAGCTTTGTTAAAATCTCATAGCCATAGGTTTCTCTTTTTACAATGATGCTCAATATGCAGCCTTCCAAAACGCCTTTGAGCATTTGAGAATTATCCAAGAAAAGCACCTCCCTATGATACTTTGCATAACATAATAGCACGACTACTTTGTTTTGTCAAGTAGTCGTGCTCGCTTTTTTTAATAAAATATGAAAACAAGGAGACGGTTTTTCTGTTTCCTTGTCTTTTTATGCTTTTTTCAGTCCCAGAATCTCGACCGATTCGTCGCGCATTTTGTATTTCAAAATTTTACCGGCGGCGTTCATCGGGAATTCATCGACAAAGAGGAAATACCGCGGCACCTTGTGACGGGCAATCGAGGCGTTTCCGTATTCCTTCATCTCGTTCTCGTCGGCCTCTTCACCCTTATGGAGAATCACCCAGGCGCAACACTCTTCGCCGTAGCGCTCATCCGGAACGCCGACGACCTGAACGTCGCGCACCTTGGGATTGGTGAGGTAAAACTCCTCAATCTCGCGCGGATACAGGTTTTCACCGCCGCGGATGATCATATCTTTGAGTCGTCCCGTGACCTTGTAGTAACCGTCGGGGGTGCGGCAGCAGATATCGCCCGAATGCAGCCAACCGTCGGCGTCAATGGCCTGTGCCGTGGCCTCGGGCATTTTGTAATAGCCCTTCATAATGTTAAAGCCGCGCGCCACAAACTCGCCGCTCTCGCCATCGGGCAATTCCTCACCCGTTTCGGGGTCGATAACCTTACATTCCACGCCCGGGAACGGACTGCCGACCGTTTCCACGCGGTGGTCGATATCCTCGTTTACTTCACCCATCGTACATCCGGGCGAAGCCTCGGTCTGGCCGTAAACCGAAATGATTTCTTTCATATTCATTTCCTCGGCCGCGCGGCGCATCAGATCGGCGGGACAGTTGGCGCCCGCCATAATGCCCGTTCGCACGTAGGAAAAGTCGGTCTTGGCAAAATCGGGATGATTGAACATGGCGATAAACATGGTCGGAACACCGTTAAAGCAGGTAATATGCTCATCGTTAACACACGCCAAGGAAGACTTGGGCGAGAAATACGGAATGGGACACAGCGTTCCGCCGTGGGTCATGGTCGAGGTCATCGAAAGCACCATACCGAAACAGTGGAACATCGGCACCTGAATCATCATACGGTCGGCCGTTGAAAGATCCATACGGTCGCCGATGGTTTTGCCGTTGTTGACAATGTTGCGGTGGGTTAACATAACACCTTTCGGGAAACCCGTCGTACCCGAAGTATACTGCATATTGCAAACGTCGTCGGGTTTGACAAGCGAGGCGCGGCGACGCACCTCTTCACGCGGCACCAAGGCCGAACGCGAAAGCATTTCTTCAAAGGTCAGGCAGCCGTCCATCGAGAAGCCGGCCGTTACGACGTTGCGCAGGAACGGCAGGTTCTTGGAATAGAGCGGTGCGCCCGGTGTTAAGTTCTTTAGTTCGGGGCAAAGTTCCTCAATAATCTCTTTATAATTGATATCTTTGCAGTATTCAATCATCACGAGCGTATGGGTATCCGACTGTTTCAACAGATACTCAATCTCGTGAATCTTATAGGCGGTATTGACCGTAACGAGAACGGCGCCGATTTTGGTGGTCGCCCAGAAGGTGATATACCATTCGGGGATATTGGTTGCCCAAACGGCCACGTGGTCGCCCGCCTTTACACCAAGGGAAATGAGCGCGGCGGCGCATTCGTCCACGTCGCGGCGGAATTGCGCATAGGTTCTCGTATAATCGAGCGTCGGATACTTAAAGGCGTACTGGTCGGGATAGGTTTCGGCCATGGTATCCAAGACGTCCGAGAAAGTCGCGTCGATAACATCATACTTTTTCCAGACGAACGTACCCGTTTTGGCACGGTTATAGTAAGCGGGGGCAAAGTTCTTTTTCTCGCGGCGAAGCGAGGAAACGTAGTTGACAAAATGGGTTAGAACGATATCGGCATCGTTGATTTCCTCGTTCCAGGCGGCACAGACAAACCCCTCGAAATTCAAGGAAGAAAGCGCATTCAAGAGCTTTTCGACCGGCAATTCCCCTTCCCCGATGAGAACGGTCTTGCCCTCTTTCATATCGCCAAGGCGCACGTATTTGATATAGGCGCCCAGCGTTTTAATGGTGGTTTCGGCCGTCTGCCCGGCGCCGAAATAGGTGCCGCGCACGTTCCAGGCCGCGCCAATGGCCGCCGAGGAAAAGTAATTGATCATTTCAATAACGTGTTCGGTATCGGCAAGATAACCGACCGTTTCCAACAGAATCATCACGTCGGCCTTTTCGGCACGGGCAATCGCCGCGCCCAAAACTTCGCGCAACTTTTCAAGCGGCATTTGTTCTTCCACGCGAACGATCACGTTTTCCACACCGGCACTCGCCGCCATTTCAACGTACTTGACCAAAACCTCGGCCGAGGCTTCCGCCGTATTTAAGGCAATCGGATACCGCAGCGCCGAAACCGAAAGGCCGCGGTTTAAGAGTTTGCGCTTGGCATCGGCCACGCGGTCGCGCCGCAAAATACTGTCGTGATGTGCGCTTCTTTCCTTAACGGCATCGTAAATCTCAAAACCCGTAAACCCGTAATCATACGCGTAGCGGCAGGTATCGAGAAAGGAGGCGCGGTTCACGTTTTTGGTTGAAAAAACAATTTTCAATTTTTACTCCTCCTCGAAGACGATCTTGTTGAGCGCGTTGATATAGGCGCGGATACTGGCCGCCACGATATCGGTGGAAATACCGTTTCCGCTGTAAAGCTTTCCGTTGTTGCGCAAACGAACGAGTGCCGAGCCCAACGCTTCCTTTCCTTCGGTCACGGCCTGAACCTGGAAGTCATCGAGTTCGTAGTGGAAGCCGATGCCCTGTTCAATGGCGCGGAAGACCGAGTCGATCGGGCCGTCGCCCGTGCTGACGCCGCAAATGGTCTCGCCGTTACAACTCAAAGTCACCTGGGACATTGAGCCCGTGACGTTACTGCTGTTGGTGGTATAACTTTCCAAATGGTAGGTCGAGGGGGCCTGCATGGCGTAACTTGCAATCAGCGCCTCAAACTCCTTAACGCCGACCGATTCCTTCTTTTCGCAAACGTGCAGCAATGCTTTATGTACGTTGCCGCAATCCGATTCGGTCAAATCATAACCCAACAGAGCGGCCGCCTGTTCGACCTGCGTGAGAGTGCTATCGGCATCCAAGAGAATCTTTTTCTGTTCGTCCACCTGCTCGGTGGTTTCATAAGCCGTGTGATTAATGGTATCCAACAAATCTTCAATACTCTTGTGAATTTTGGTGTTGTTGAGTCCCACCTCGGCACCGATTTGTGCCGCGCAAACGCTCACCGCGTCGCTGAATTCCCCTGTCAGGAGAACGTCCTTGCCGGCCATGGCGCACTTAATGCCGTCTACCCCCTTGGCAATCGAAGCCACGGCGGCGGCCACACCCATATTGATGCGGTCGGACACCTGAACGTACACGGGAATTTGCACCTGCGCCTTTACCTTGGCAACGAGTTCGGCAACCTCTTCGGACAGCGAAACACCCGCATCGTCACAAAGGGTGACGATGGTCGCGCCCTTGCTTTCGGCCTCTTTGGCGGCGGCAATCAAAAATTCTTCGTCGGCACGGGTCGCGTCGAGCGCCACGTACTCCACGTCAGCGCAGTATTTTTTCGCTTCCGCGACCAACTCGCCGATTTTGATAATCATTTTATCCGATTTTACGTGGTAGGTATACTCCATCTGCACGGTCGAAGCGGGCAGTTCTACCTGTAAACGCGGTTTCCGCGCTTCTTTGATGCATTCCCAAGCCTCGGCCACCGAGTCGGTTGAAAAACCGACCGGCAGTGCCAAAACGGCATTCGAAACGTTCTTTGCAATCGTTCTGTAAACAATCGTATCTTCGCGCAAATTCTTGATCGGAGCCAATTCCACAGCATCGGCACCCAAACTGTCGGCACAAGCGGCAATCGCCGTCTTTTCGCGGAATAGTAGCGCTACTTCGCGCTGTTGTGCCAGTTTCTTTAAGGTGATGTCTGTAACGTTGATTCTTTTCATGTCAAAAAACTCCTTTCGAATTCAAAACGGATATCCAACAAACAAAAAACGCCTTCGCCCCTTTGCTTGTTTCAAAGAGACGAAAACGTAACACTTCCCCGTTTCCGCGGTACCACTCTTTTTCACCCTTACGGATGCCCTTTCGGTGCCAACACACCGCAACTCTGTGACGGGAGTTCCCGTCTGCCGCTACATAAACCTTCACAGCAGCCGCTCCGCGGTGAGTTCCGCAAAACTTTCCCAACGTCTCACTCCGACCGACGTCTCTCACCGGGCGAAAGATTTTTGCGTACTATTCCGCTTCTCAGCGTTTTTCAAATATTTGCCTCATTTTATCACAGATTTTCCCCTTTTGTCAAGAGGTTTTTCAATTTTTTTCGCATCAAAAAAAGAAAATGCCGTGTGGCAAAACACACGGCAAAATTTTCTTAAAGTTTATTGATGTCCGCGTCGGTAATCAGATGGAACCCGGCCACCTCGAGTGCCGTTTCGGCCAACGAGTTGTTCTCAACGCGAAGAACGACGTAGGCGTGCTTTTCAGTACGCGCCATAAAGGCATACAGATATTCCATATTGATGTCGGCTTTATCGAGCACGTCGAGCGCTTCGGAAAGTTTTCCGGGCGCATCGCCAATCTTAACACCCACAACGTCGGTCACCTTAATGAGGTGGCCCTCGGCGGTAAGAATCTTTTCGGCCGTTGCCTCATCGTTGACAATGAGGCGAAGAATACCGAAATCCTCGGTTTCGGCAATCGAAAGCGCGCGGATGTTGATTTCGTGGGCAGCCAACGTTTCGGTAATCGAAACCAGCGCCCCCTGTTTATTCTCTACAAAAACGGTTAATTGTTTAATTGCCATCTTGAAAAACTCCTTTCCGATTAAACGAGTTTACGTTTATCAATTACGCGCACCGCCTTACCCTCACTGCGGGTAATGCTCTTGGGCGCAACCAGGTGAACCTTGGGATTGATGCCGAGCATGGTCTTCATCGCATTGGCCAACGCCTTTTCCATCGCCAAAATCTCGCTGACCTTATCGGTGAACTTGTCGCTCGTCATTTCCACGTTGACTTCAAAGGTATCGTTGTTGTTTACGCGGTCGACCACGATCTGGTAGTTGGGCTCGTAGCCTTCATTCAGAAGCACCGTTTCGATCTGGCTCGGGAAGACGTTTACGCCGCGGATAATAAGCATATCGTCGGTTCTGCCCATCGGCTTTGCCATCTTAATGAGTGTGCGGCCGCAGGAACACTTTTTGCGCGAGAGTACGCAGATATCACGCGTGCGGTAACGAAGAAGCGGAAACGCCTCTTTGTCGAGCGACGTAAAGACCAATTCGCCCTTCTCCCCTTCGGGCAGAACTTCGCCCGTTTCGGGGTCGATGATCTCGGCCAGGAAGTGGTCTTCGTTGATGTGCATACCCGTCTGCTCGCTGCATTCAAAGGAAACGCCCGGGCCCGAAGTTTCGGTCAGTCCGTAAATATCGTAAGCCTTGATGCCAAGGGTCTTTTCAATGCCGCGGCGCATTTCCTCGGTCCAGGGTTCCGCACCGAAGATACCGGCTTTAAGCGGAATATCATCGGGACCGTAGCCCTGTTCTTTCAAGGTTTCGCCGATATAAGCGGCGTACGAGGGGGTACAGCAAAGAATGGTCGCCCCAAGGTCGGTCATAAACTGAATCTGGCGCTCGGTATTGCCCGAAGACATCGGCAAGGTCAGACAACCGACACGGTGGGAACCGCCGTTGAGTCCGGGACCACCCGTAAAGAGACCGTAACCGTAGGCTACCTGGCAAACATCCTCATTGGTGCCGCCCGCCGCAACAATGGCACGCGCGCAGCAATCTTCCCACAAATTAACGTCGTTCTGGGTGTAGAAAGCCACTACGCGGCGGCCCGTGGTACCCGAAGTCGACTGAATACGAACACAGTCTTTCAAAGGCTTTGCCAACAGACCGTAGGGGTATGCGTCGCGCAGATCCGCCTTGGTTAAAAACGGCAGTTTATGCAGGTCCTCAATGCCGTGGATATCCTCGGGTTTTACGCCCTTTTCATCCATCAGATTGCGGTAATATTCCACGTTTTCATAAACGTGTTTTACCTGCCGCACCAATTTTTCCGATTGAAGTTTTTTCATTTCTTCGACCGGCATGGTCTCGATTTCTTTTTGATAGTAATTCTGTGCCATCATCGTTCATCCTTTCAAAAAATCAGTCTTGATTATAACAGTCAAAAATTTCCTCCACACGCGCCGTGTCTTTTACTTTAGTAAAGGCACTCACGAGCGGCACCACAACGAGCGAAACCGCCATGGCCGCAACGCCCATTTCGGGCGAATGTGCGGCGGCTACCGAGAAACTCGAGTTGAGTGAAATCACCAGCGTAGAAATGCCGACCGTCAAAAGTCCTGCAATCATACCGGCATAACCGCCCGCCTTGGTAATCTTCTTGGAGAAAAGTCCCCAGATGTAGGGTCCGATAAAGCAACCCGAAACCACACCCCACGAGAAGGACATCAAACTGACGATGATCGGGATATTCTGGGTTGCAAAAACGAAGGAACAAATCACAAAAGCCAGGCACAACAACCGCGTTAAGAGCATTTGGTTTTCGGGCTTCATTTCCTTTTTCCGAAGCGACGGAATCAGGTCGACCGAAAGCGCCGAGGCGGAAGTGAGTACCACTGCTTCGAGCGTCGACATCGAGGCCGAGAGCAACAGAATCATAATAATGGCCAACAGAATCATACCGGCCGTTCCGTTCCCCAACACTTCCATCAACAACGTGGGAATGACCGAATCCACGCCGCCCTCGGGCAACTGACCGCCCAACACCAGGCGCGACGTACTGCCGATGAGATAGGCCCCGCAACCGATAATCGTGCAGAAAGCGGTTGAAATAACGGTACCGCGTTTAATGGCCGCCGTGTCTTTAATACCGTAGAATTTACCGATCATCTGCGGCAGACCCCAGGTACCGAAACTCGTGAGCATAATATTCATACAAAGGAATCGGAAGGAAGAACCGCCGTAAATACTCGTTAACTGTTCGCCCGTGATGGGGTTGGGGTCATTCGGCAACGATTGGAACGCGCCGAGATTTTGCAGAAAGCCCGTGATACCACCAACGTTTTCGTGGCTCAACACCGCGGCAATCAGACAAACAACGCCCACAATCATCACAATGCCCTGAATCAAATCGGTGTAGGCCGTGGCCATATAGCCGCCCGCAACGAGGTAAACCGCCGTCAGGCAAGCGATAATCAGCATCCACACCCAGGTATCCACCGCGGGGAATACCGCGCTGAACAGGGCGCCAAGTCCCTTGTAAACGGCCGCCGAATAAGGCACGAGGAAAATAAAAATCACCAAAGCCGCCAGGAATTTCATTCCCTTGGAATCATAGCGCTTTTCAAAATACTCCGCCATCGTTTTGGAATCCAGTTTTCGCGTCATTTTTCGCGTTCGGTTGGCAAACAGCAACCACGAAAGCAAACAACCCAAAACCGCGTTACCGACACCGATCCAGATACTGCCGATGCCGATGTTCCAACCGTGTTGTCCGGCATAGCCGACAAAAACAACGGCCGAAAAATAGGTCGTACCGTAAGAAAAAGCCGTCATCCAGGCGCCGATGTTTCGGCCGCCGATTAAAAATCCATCCAACGTTTTCGACTTTCCGTAACTGATACATCCGATCAGCGCCATTGTTACCGCATAAAGGCACAAAGCAACAATCGTATACAGTTGCGCACTTGTCATAAAAATCCCTCCTAAAACAAAAAACGTCCTCTGCAACAGCAGAGGACGAGAAAAAACCCGTGGTACCACCTCAATTTACCGCACCTTCACAGGCGCGGCCTTACAGAGTATCCAACAATACCCCTGTTCTGTTACGGGAACACCCGTTGCATCCTACTTAAAAATCCGAAGATTTTGTTCAGCGCACTGCTCGCAGGAGGAATTCCGTTTTTCTGTTCCCATTGCCTCGCACCGACCGGCAACTCTCTTTGGAGTTCATCCAAACCTACTTATTCCTGCTCAAACGCATTTGATTTGAGTGTATTTTAGCACTTTAGAACAGTAAAGTCAAGAGGTATTTTCAAAAATTTTTTAAGGTCCCCTTCCCCTTGACTTTTACAAAAAGCCGTGTTATAATAAGAAAAATTTTATGTTGGAGGGAATTGTGATGAAAGCGATTAAGACTTTGAATACAAAGAACCTTTGCGAGAGCGCCAAAAACGGCGGTTGCGGCGAATGCCAGACTTCTTGCCAATCTGCTTGCAAAACCAGCTGCGGTATTGCCAATCAGCAGTGCGAGAACGAAAACAAATAAGTTCTTTTCGAATGCCGCCGATATCGGCGGCATTTTTTCTATCAAAAACTAACGGAGTTATATTATGGTACATTGTTATCAATTGGGCGGACTCAATATTGTTATGGACGTCTGCTCGGGTTCCATTCACGTGGTCGACGAGGCCACCTTCGATATTATCGCGTTATACGAACAGAAAAGCCCTGCCGAGATTACCGATTTTATTTTGGAAAAATACGCGCACGACGAAACGGTCACCCGCGAAGCCATTGCCGACTGTTTTGCGCAGATTGAAGAACTGAAAGCCGAGGGCAAACTCTTCACGCCCGACACCTTCAAGGAAATGGCCGGCGCACTCAAAGCCAAAAGCGCGGGTGTGGTGAAAGCGCTTTGTCTACATATCGCCCATACCTGTAACCTCAACTGTTCGTACTGTTTTGCCAGTCAAGGCAAGTACCACGGCGAGCGCGCCGTGATGAGTTTTGAGGTCGGCAAACAGGCGCTCGACTTTCTTGTCGCCAATTCCAAAGGCCGCCGCAATTTAGAGGTCGATTTCTTCGGCGGCGAGCCGCTGATGAATTTTCAGGTGGTCAAAGACCTTGTGGCCTACGCGCGCAGTATTGAAAAGGCGGCGGGCAAAAACTTCCGCTTTACTTTAACGACCAACGGCATGCTTGTCGACGATGACGTGATCGACTTTGCCAACCGCGAATGCAGTAACGTGGTTTTAAGTCTTGACGGCCGCAAAGAAGTTCACGATAAATACCGCGTGGACTACGCGGGCAACGGTTCGTGGGAACAGATTGTGCCCAAATTCCAAAAATTTGTGGCGGCGCGCGGCGGTAAAAACTACTATATGCGCGGCACCTTTACCCACGCCAACCCCGATTTTCTTGAGGATATTAAAACGATGCTCGACCTCGGGTTTGAGGAATTGAGTATGGAACCCGTGGTCGGTCCCGAAGGCGAACCCTCAACCCTCACGGCCGAGGACCTTCCAATCGTCCTCGAACAGTATGAAAAATTGGCCGAACTGATGAATGAACGCCGAAAAGAAGGCCGCCCCTTTACTTTCTATCATTATATGATCGACTTAAAAGGCGGTCCGTGTATCTACAAGCGCATTTCAGGTTGCGGCTCGGGTACCGAATATATGGCGGTCACCCCGTGGGGCGATTTGTACCCCTGCCACCAGTTTGTCGGCGAAGAAAAATTCAAACTCGGCGACATCTGGCAAGGCGTTACCAATAAAGCCGCGCAGGATGAGTTTGCCACCTGTAACGTTTACACAAGAGAAGAATGCAACGACTGTTGGGCAAAACTTTACTGCTCGGGCGGTTGCGCCGCCAACGCCTACCACGCCACCGGCAGTGTAAACGGCGTTTACAAATACGGTTGCGAACTTTTCAAAAAGCGTATGGAATGCGCCATTATGTTGGAAGTAGCCAAAACGTTGGAAGAGGAAGAATGAAAACACCGGTTGTTGATTTTGTAAAGAATTATGCCGCGCAACACCCCGTCCGTCTGCATATGCCCGGTCACAAGGGCATCGGCCGTTTGGGGTGTGAGCCGCTCGATATTACCGAGGTTGAGGGCGCCGACGTGCTCTACCGCGCCGAAGGCATTCTGAAAGAAAGCCAACAAAACGCGACCGACCTTTTCGGTACACAAAAGACCCTTTATTCGTGTGAAGGGTCTTCCCTTTGCATACGCGCAATGCTTTACCTTGCCCTGACGGGAAGCGCACACAAAAGCCGAACGGTATTGGCCGCGCGCAACGTTCACAAAACCTTTTTGAGCGCCGCGGCGCTTCTGGATTTAGAGGTTTGCTGGTTGCATTCCGAAACCCAAACGAGTATTCTCTCCTGCCGCATTACGGCTCAAGACGTCGAGGCCGCGCTTTCCTCTTGTTCCGAAAAGCCGTTCGCCTTATACCTCACGTCGCCCGATTACCTTGGAAACACGGCCGATCTTCGCGCCTTGGCCGAAGTCTGCCACAAGCACGGTATTTTCCTTTTGTGCGACAATGCGCACGGCGCTTATCTGCACTTTTTACCCCAATCGGCCCACCCCATTCATTCGGGTGCCGACCTTTGTTGCGATTCGGCGCATAAGACCCTGCCCGTGCTCACGGGCGGCGCCTATCTTCATATCGCCAAAAACGCGCCCTCGGTCTTTGCCGAGAACGCCGCACGCGCCCTTTCGCTGTTCGCTTCTACCAGCCCCTCGTATCTTATTTTGCAATCGCTGGACCTTGCCAACGCCTATCTTTCCGACGGCTACCGCGAAAAACTGGTCGCCTGTGTGCAACGGCTTGATTGCTTGAAGAAAAAACTGTTGCAAAAAGGCTTTCAGACGGTTGGAAACGAACCCTTAAAAATCACCCTTGCCCCCAAGGTTTACGGGTACACCGGCACACAACTCGCCGCCTATTTGAAAGAAAAGAAGATCGTGTGCGAATTTTGCGACCCCGACTTTTTGGTACTGATGTGTACCCCCGAAACGCCGCAAGAAGCGCTCGACGCTTTGGAAAACGCCCTGTTGGCGTTGCCGAGCCGCGCGGCAATTTTCACCCTGCCGCCCAAACTCGAAGTACCCATCCGCGCGCTTTCCCCCAGACAGGCCGCCTTTGCCAAAACCGAAACGGTTCCCACAAGCGCGGCCCTCGGCAAAATCTTGGCCGAAGAGAGCGTTTCGTGTCCCCCCGCCGTACCGATTTTAAGTTGCGGCGAAGTGGTCAACGAGAGCGCCATCGAACTTTTCCGCTATTATGGGATTGAAAAAATTTGTGTTGTAAAAGAATAACTGTATGGGAACGAACAAATGAAACCAAACGACTTTGAAAAACATATCCTTGACACCTACGGCGTTTCGGCCGAACACCCTTGGCCCGAATATCCGCACCACGCCGTTTTTCGCCACCAAAACAACCGCAAATGGTTTGCCGTGATGATGCGCCTGCCCGCCGAAAAGATCGGTCTGCCGAGCGGTGGCGAGGTCGACGTCGTCAACCTGAAATGCGACCCGTTACTTCTCGGTTCGCTGCTTTTGGAAAACGGCATTCACCGCGCCTATCATATGAACAAAAACCATTGGATTACGGTGCGACTGGACGGAAGTTTGCCGATGGAGAAAATCGGCTGGCTTTTGGATTTGAGTTTTGACCTTACCAACAAAAAACGTTAACTTGAACCGCCAAGGAAACCCCTTGGCGGTATTTTTTCGAAACTCGAAGCAAAGTCCGTTCTTTGGGACACCAAATAACATAGAATGAAGACAGAACAAAAACCAAGGAGTTCTTCGATATGTTGTTTTTCATTCTTTTACTTGTCCTTTTCCTGCTCGGCTTTTTGATTCCCGACCGAAAAAAACGTAAAAACTTTTTCGCCGTTTATTTCGGGTTGCTCTTCTTCCCCATCGGCGTCATTCTCGCCCTGGCTAAAAATTATAAGTAAGGAGTACTGTGATGAATCTATTCGGTGATTTATTTGATTTTAATAACGACGGAAAACTCGATACCTTCGAACAAGCCGCCGAATTCGGCGCGCTGATGAACCTCCTCGAATCCGAAGAAGAAAACAAAGACGAGGATTAAAAAACGCCCCTTCAATGGGGCGTTTTCCTATATTCCGTATTGACCGGTTAACGGGTCGCGAAACAGCGGTATTTTCGGCGGCCAAAAGGTCAACACCGAAAACAACAGTCCCATCACGCACAAAACACTAAAGCAAAACCGCGGATTCAAACAGGGCGGACGGTATTTTTTAAGAAGCCGCGTTTCAACAAAAAACGCCACCGCCGCCGCAATAAAAAAGAACGTAATATTCAACCAATCGGGCGATTGTCCGATTGCGCCGTTATAACTGTAGAAAAACACGGGAATGAGCAAAAGTCCCGTCAGCATTCCCACCAATTTCACGCACCAGAACGACTCTTCGCCGGAAAAGAACCGCCGCTCAACGAGAGCGAACAAAAACATCGGCCAAAAGAGCAGTTTCATATGCTCAAAGGTCGATTCATTCACCCCCGAAAAAGGCGCGACCAAAATGCTTTTGCCGGTCCAATCATATATATAATGTAACAGCGTTCCGCCAAGAGCCGTCATCGAAAAGCCCGAAAATTGCCACAAAGAATCATCCCGTTTCATCTTCTTCCCCCTTTTTCTAAAAGTCTATGTAAAAAGCCGACCTGCTATTCGCGTTTTGCCCTTCTAAAAATTACATTTTCCTCTTGAAATAAAACGGAGGAAATGCTATACTGAAAAAAATAAATATTGGAGGTTTTTCCCATGTGTGACAACAATAAATTTTACATTTGTGAGCATTGCGGCAACCTGATTGGTATGATTCACGATGCCGGCGTTCCGATGATGTGTTGCGGTCAGAAAATGACCAAACTCGAACCCGGTATCGTCGAAGCCAGCGCCGAAAAACACATCCCCGTCGTCGAAGTATCGAACAATATCGTTACCGTTACCATCGGCTCGGTCGAACATCCTATGGTTGAAGAACACCATATCGTCTGGGTTTATCTGCAAACCGATAAGGGCGGTCAGCGTAAGTGCCTGGAAATCGGCAAAGCCCCCGTTGTTCGCTTTGCCCTTGCCGAAGAAAAACCGATTGCGGCCTACGCCTACTGCAATCTCCACGGTCTTTGGAAAGCCGATATCTAAAGCTTATCTCTATAAAGATTCCCCGAAAGCGATACCTTCGGGGGATCTTCTTTTTTATCAAAACAAAGGCATTGAGAAAATTCTTCAAAAATGTTATACTAATAGTCAGAGGTGTAAATACTATGAAAAAACTCAAAGGATGGTTGTCTTTGCTTTTCATATCTCTTTGCCTGTTTGGTTTGAGCGCTTGTGGCCAAAACACGCCCCCGACCTACGAACAAATCACGGCCGAAGCGGCCAAAACCCTTATGGATACCGAACAAAACTATATCCTCATCGATGCGCGTACAAAATCCGAATTCGACGAGGGGCACATCGCGGGCGCCGTTCTCATTCCCGAGTACGAAATTGCCGACCGCGCCGAGCAGGAACTGCCCGACAAAGACGCACTCATTCTCGTTTATTGCCGAAGCGGCCGAAGAAGTAAAATCGCTTCACAAGAACTCGTGAACCTGGGGTATACCAACGTCAAAGAATTCGGCGGCATTATCGACTGGCCGTATGAAATCGTAAAATAAACAAAAAGGGTACGTATATGGGCATTAGAAAATTATTTCACAAAATCGGTGTTGGTTTTGCGCGATTAAATGAAGAATCAATTCCGAACACTTCGGGAGCCAAAAGACACGGCGATTGGAGCGAAGATGCGTTTTGTTACCATATCCGAACGCATTTGCCGAATTGTCAAATAAAAAGAAACATCGTTATTCGAACGTTGAACGGTAACGCGGAAATCGACTGTTTGATTTTATATCACAACAAACTTTTTGCTGTAGAGATTAAAAGTTGGATGGGTGAAATTGTAGAGCGGAACGGTCAATTTGTTCAGTATAAGATTGACCCATGGACAAACGATCGGCACACCATAAATCACAAATCTCCGTTTCGTCAACTTGCTCGCGCAATACATCTCTTAAAAGAACAAACTTCGGGAAAAGCTTGGATAAATTCCATTGTGTATTTTGAGGACGCTGACAAAATTTCAACAAACTGCAACGACGTTTGGTTTGATGACCTTGATAAATTAACAGCGTACATAATTCAAAACGGAAGGGCCACATTTGGCAATCAAGCGCAATTACTTTTTGATAAATGCATCCCTGCCGACTATTTGCATTCAAAATCCCCCGAAATTTCTTTACGCTGTGTTATTTGCGACGATTCTTTAATGTTTCAAACCCGTGATAAAACCTTAAATAGAAGCGATATTTCTACGATAACCATTAAACATCACCGGTTTTCTGATGATCTGACTATCAAAACACACCACGGAAATACCTACAATATAAAACTCGAAAACAAGCATATAGAATATTTCGAGAATGATATTCTCCGACAATGCGCGCTTTGTAAATTAGATTATATTAAATTAGGAGATAGAAAATGACCAAATACGACCAAGAAGTCCGAGAGCGCTTTGGCGACACCGCCGCTTATCGGGAATACGAACAGAAAACCGCCCGTTACACAAAGAACCAATGGCAAAACGCCACCGACGGGCTAAACGCCGTTTTCGCTAAATTTGCCGCTTGCAAGAAAGACGGCCACACCGCCGACTCGGCCGCGGCACAGGCGCTGGTGAAAGAACTTCAAACCTATATCACCGAACACTACTACACCTGCACGAACGAAATCCTCGCAGGGCTCGGGCAAATGTATTCGGCCGACGAGCGGTTCAAAACCAACCTCGACGCCCACGCCCCCGACACTGCCAATTACGTGTCAAGCGCCATCAAAGCATACTGCTCCTAACCCAAAACCCGATGCGTTTTCGCGTATCGGGTTTTCTTTTTTGGGGAAAGGCTTGACAACCCCTCAAGCCGTCGGTAGAATAAATTCACCCTTTATTCGATAAATTTCGACAAAAAGATTTCAATCTAAATTTACGACTGTTTCGTTGGTGAAAGGCAGGTGGTTCAACTTGATAACAAGACCGTTTTTGTGGTTCGCACCGCTTGTTTGTCTGGCGGTGTTTGCCGTTTTCTATCTGGGTCTTCCCTGGTTCTTCTGCCCGATTTTGGGCGGACTGGCGTGTCTGTTGTTCCGCCGCTTTTTCAAAGCGCAGTTTTTGGGCGTTTTTGCGTTGATTCTTCTCTTGCTTTTCGGACTTCGGTCCAGTGCCGTTCTCAACCAACGAGAACTCTTAAACCAAGCCGCCAACGAAACCGTCCGCGCCCAAATCACCATCGTTTCCGCCACCTCGAAATCCAACGTTGTCCAGGCGCGTTGCACCGCAAAAGAAGCGGGACTTCGCGGCGCGGAAATTGAAATTCATTTGAAAGAGAAAACCCTTTCGGTCGGGGATCGCGCCGTGGTCGACCTGACCCTTTCCAATTACGAAGACCGGGACGAACTTTCCGTTTTGTCCGACGATTTTGTCGGTTCCTCTACCATCGAAGAAATTCATTCGATCGGTCCAAAAGTACATCTGTTTTCCTTTGCGCATACGCTGCGCACAAAACTCAATTCTCTGCTCATCGCCCATCTTCCCGCCGACGAATCGGCTACCCTCTCGGCCCTCGTTTTGGGCGACCGTTCGCGATTGACCTCCCCGATTTCAACCGCCGCGCGGCGCTCGGGCATCACGCACGTTTTTGTCGTTTCGGGGTTTCATTTATCCATTCTGGTCGGAAGTCTGATGCGTTTTCTCAAAAAGCTTTGCGGCCATCCCTTATTTCTCTTCTTTTCAACGTTGCTTTCGGTAACGGTGCTTTGCGCCGTTTGCGGTTTTTCCAACTCGGTTCTGCGCGCAGGATTGACCTTCCTTCTTTGTTCGATTGCACCCTTGTTCCTGCGTGAAAACGATTCGCTCAATACGTTGGGCGTTGCCGTCGTGATTATGCTCTTTCTCGACCCGTTTTGCCTGTTTTCGCTGTCGTTTCAGCTAACCGTTTTATCCACCTTCGGCATTCTGGTCTTTCATCCCGCCTTGACCGAGGCTATTCAAAAACATCCCCCTTTTCTTGTGCGCACCCTGGCCGATGTGTCCACCCTGTCGCTTTGCGCTATGTGTTTCACCGTTCCGGTGTTGGTGGCCTGTTTTGGGGAAATCTCTCTCATCGCGCCCGTAACCAATCTTTTTATCGGATTTGCGGTCACCGCGGCGTTATTGCTCACCGTAATCGGCGGAATCTTGTCGTTCCTTCCCGTTGTAAACGCTCTCGCCCCTGTCTTTTTCTCGGCCGCGGGAATGATGGCGCGGTATCTCAACGAAGTCGCCTTCTTCTTTTCAAAGCCGTCCTTCGCCACCGTAAAAATCCCAAAATCCGCTTCCCTGCTCCTTTGGCTGATCGCACTTTTGGGACTGGCCTTGTTCTTCCATCAATCCCAAAAACGGAAAAAAGCACGGTATGAAAAAGTGATGTATGGGGAAAAGTGAATCTAAAACAGAAAAAGACCCGACCTTATGGTCGGGCCCTTTTATTTGGTCCGAGTGATAGGGTTCGAACCTGCGGCATCTTGCTCCCAAACGTTACAGGAGTACCGCTTTCCGCTCGTTTCTAGCCGTTTCCGCCCCTTTCCGCTCGGAAACAGATGCTTTCCGGCACTCTTACCTCCATTGTTTCCGTGTACTCCGGTCGTGTCTGTGGGATAAACTGTGGTCAAGCAAAACACCTCGAATGCAGCTCTCGCCGCATCCGAGGTGTTTTTTGTTGTCTGTATGGTAACTCTGTTTGCCCCAAAAGTCAAGGCCTTTCGCAAAACAAATTTTGCACCGCAGTAGACAAAGAAAAAGGAGTGGATCCCGGATTAATCATTTATAAATAGAGTAAAAATACCGCTGAGATGGTTAAGCCCACCTAAACGGTATTTTGTGCGATTAATCTGGCTTTTTAAAGCCGATATAAAGCTATATAAACCCTGGTAGTTGCTCCCGAGAATCTCTCGGGAGCAACGACAGCACCTCGCGCCCTCGTGTTAAAAATGGTGAGGGCCCAGGGAGTTGCCAAAATTAAATTCCGCCTAACGGATTCGGTTGACGCTCGGCACCAGCAATAATTTTTTTGTTTTCTCCATCACATATTTCAAAGTTCTCGTTACGCCAATCAATGTTATTGTAATTTGAACCACTAGGTACTTCTGATCCTGCAAAATATCGTTTCGCATTGTATATTATTCCAAAATATTTTGCACTGGAGTCCGGCTTGCGATATGTCCCAATCAATTGGGGTGCCCCTCCGCAATAGGGGTCGTGAATGTTTTTCAAAGTGTCGATAAAGCAGTGGACCACATTTCTACTGGTGTTTTTATTGGAGCTGCTTTGATATTTATCATAATTTTCAAAAAACTCTTTTTTTCCACTACCCATTACGCATAAAATGCCTGATTCGGTTGGGATGAGTATCTCATCGCGTCGCCAAATATCATTGTCAAAACAAAGAATATTGGCTTTAAACTGCGGGTATTTTCCTTTTGATACTAGTGTATCACGAGTAATATGTAATATTTGAAAAGATTTTTTGCTACATTGAATGGGATACTTATTCAATTCATAGGAAATTTTATCGAAAATAATTTTGTTCTTTTCATGACAGGGCGTATCGCGATTAAAAAGAACATCATTATCGATCATTTCAAGTATTTGTTGAATGACAATGGAGGGAAACAATACATCTCCGGCATATCCAAACAATTCCGGATAGTTTTTAGAGGCGAAAACCTTTTTTCCATGATCAAACTTTATTCTATCGCTCCATGAAATCCTACTGTCGCTAATGATATATGCCGATGTTGGACCGTGAGTATCAACACCTATCCAGGATGCCAACATGGTCATAATAAAAACTCCTAACATCTTTTTTATTATTATATCACAAAACCACAAAAAATCAACTACCGATCATTAGAAAAGAAGCGAGCCGATGAAGAATCAAGCGATTTCTCATCGGCTTTTACGTTATTACTCAAAAGAAACAGGTTTTGTATCACCCTTGGCAAATGCATTGGGACCGGGATCCGACATAGAAAAATACATTTTAGCGGCCTTTGTTGTGCCGAAATCTCGGTTAGAGCCGGAGTTCTGCACCTTGTTAAATGCATCACGGAACATTTGATTGTGCGCTTCCTCACGGTTTAAAAGGAAGTCGATGGTCTCACGCACCTTTTTGTCATCAATCTGACGGTAAAGGTATTCATAAACCACCTTTGCACGTTGCTCGGATGCGATATTGCTGAGTAGGTCTGCGCAAAGGTCTCCCGTAACTGTTACATAATCGGCCGTCCAAGAGTAACCCGAAGCGTTAATAAGACCAGGGTTAAGACCTAAAAGCACATGGGACTGAATCTCGCCTGACGGCACCTTTTCGGCATCAACATCGTGTCCGTTTAATAGGTTGATTGTCTGTGCAACCATCTCCATATGACCGAGTTCCTCTGCGGCAATATCAAGAAATAAATCCTTAATTTCAGGGTCTTTAATTCTAAAACTTTGCGACATATACTGCATAGCCGCCTTTAGTTCACCGTTGCCACCGCCAAGCTGTTCTTGTAAAAGCGCCGCATACTGCGGATTAGGTTTCTCTACTGCTACAGGATGAAATAGCATCTTTTCGTGTTTAAACATAAACTTACCTCCGTTAATATTGTATTAGATATTCTTTCCAAATCAAAAACGTATATGCAGTTTTTGCTTTAAATATTGTTTTGATTGTCGAAATATGGTAGAATATGTAATGGATAAATTTGTTAAACGGGGAATAAATATGCTTTGGATTATTACAGCGATTCTTTCTGCCGTTTTTGCGGGACTGACCTCGATTCTCGCAAAATGCGGTATTAAAAAAACCGATTCCGATCTTGCAACGGCTTTACGCACCATTGTTGTCCTCGTTTTTTCGTGGATCATGGTATTTGTTGCGGGATCATTCGGAACGATAACCGATATGAAACCCTCG
>JAZQBA010000006.1:0-24216 GCA_045545515.1 Acutalibacteraceae bacterium | reverse complement strand
TGTTCGATGGAGGCGGAAAAGGCCGGGAGGGAAAAAGCTATCGAGCCGGGAGAGCCCGCCGACCTTTGCAGGGTTGATTTTGTCCCGATTTATAGAAAATTAGGCCGAGATAAATTCCTTGAGTTTTTGAAAGAGAATTCGACAATTTATTCGGCCAAAGAGGCGTTGAAAATAATACGTAATCGTGAAAAGAAATGAAGGCGTTAATTTTGAGAATGGCCGCAAGGTTCGGAATCTGGGTGCCGTGTTATAAGGTTATGCCGGATAAGATTGGCTTCGGACGTGTGCTGGTAAATGTGCGATTCTTGACGGAGGCGGGCGAAATTAGGAATGAGACTAAAATCGCCGAGCATCTGGGACGGGAATGGATATTCGAGGAAGTCGGGCTTAAAGAGTGGTATCGTGAACAGGCGATATTAATTACTCATTGGCGCAGGCTTCCAGAGAGATAGAGAGAGCCGCCCGTGATCAGTTTAACCAGATTTCGTCGATGGTTGGGCGGCTTGTGGCCTTGCTGGTATAAATGGCATAATCGCCGGGCGGTATCCGTAGCAAGCGGGGCAGCGCTGGAGATCCCGGTTCGATTCCGGGGCAAGGCTCTAAAAAACAATTTAATTCGTTATATTTGCGGAAAACCGAGAAGATATGGCAAAAAAGAACGAAGGCACGGAAGTGGTCGAGAAGGTCGTGATGCGGCCTTTAGCCGATTTGGTGCGAAACCCGAAGAATCCAAGGAAAAGCGACCCGCAGGGGTTGAAGGACTTGTGCGAGAGCATAAAGCGGAACCCGGCATATTTTAACGCCCGCCCGATCCTGTTGAGTGACAGGACGGGCGAGCTGGTTATAATAGCGGGGGAGCGCAGGAGCGAGGCCGCCGCCATTCTGGAAATGGAGACCGTGCCGACAATCTTGATGCGTGGCTTGACTGAGGAACAAGAGGACGAGATTATGGTTCGGGACAATACGCACGCCGGCATTTGGGACGATGCGAAATTGCGTATCCTTCGTGATAAATGGGGAGGGGCGGCTTTTGACGCTTGGGGAGCGGAGATTAAGCAAAAAAAGATGACGGAGATACTGTCCGAATTGTCATATACGCCGATGTATTATGAGCCGCAAGAGAGTCCGCTTTTATCGCTTTTTGATTGCATAAATTTTGACAAATTCAACGCAAAAATAAATGCGATTGAAAAAATGAACTTACCGAAAAAGACAAAAGACGTATTGCGGTGGTTTTGCTATCGTTTTTTGAAGATTGATTTCGAGAGGGTAGCGGATTACTATTATTTCAATGCAACCAAAGCGGAGAAAGAAGCAATCGAAAGGTTGCGCCTTGTGTTGGTGGACGGTGGCGTGAATGGGTTTATCGAAGATGATTTGCTGCGTATAGCAGGATTGGCAACGGAACAGGAGGAAAGCATCGAAAATGATTGATTTGTTTATTCCGTCATATCACAGGCCGGACAACCTAAAAACGGTAAATTTGTTCTTGCGATTGGGATGGGAGCCGTCAAAGATTACGGTTTTCATTGATGACGAAACGGATGATATCGGATTATACAAAGCGGCTTGCGAAAATTATGGTTGTAACCTTCATGTTTTCAGTATGAAGGAAGCGAGAAAACGGTTTGATTATGTGCATCGTCCATCAGTCAGCCGCCGGAGTGCGGGACAGGCGAGAAATATGTTTCAAGATTATGCGAAAGCAAATGGGATTGACTTTTATGTTGTGCAAGATGACGATTCGTCGAGTTTTGAGATAAAGAGATTCGGACGAAACGCCGGAAGGGGGGACGGTGAGTTAGTGCGCTCCGTATTTGAAAGCATCGAAAAATTTATGAGGAAACGAAAGATAGGTGTTTTCGGCCTGTCGCAAAGTGGCGATTACATCGGCGGGGAGAATAAATATTATTATATCCGCAAAGTGATGAACACGACATTCTATTTGCTACCGTATATTTACAGGGGGGAACGTGGGGTTCAAGATAACGATACTTCGCAATACGTCGGCCTTTGGAATGAGGGATATTTTACGGGATCGTGTGCGGATGGGTTAATTTTGCACCAAATGCCAAGCGCAACGCAAAAAGGGGGGCTGACCGAGAATTATATCGAAAATAAATTGTTGAATAAATCACTTGTTACGGTGATCCAATATCCGAGCGCTATCCGTGCCTCAAAGCAGATAAAGAACGGAGGGAGGTTACATCATTTGATAACGTATCGGAATTTGGGTCCGAGAATTTTGCGAATCAAAAGGGGGAACGATAATATAGCGTGGGATACATATCCGGAAGATGTCCCGTTTACGAATGAACCAAAGCGATAAAAAAATATGACAAAAAGAGGTCGTCGCCCGGTATATGGGCCGGAAAGGGTTGCGAAAATATGCGCCGCAATTGAACAAGGGGAAACGAACGAGACCGCCGCGAAAATAGGCGGTATTTCCGTTTCCACATTCTGCGAATGGCAAGCAACGAAGCCGGAATTTTCGGAAGCCATAAAAAGAGCCAAAGCCGCCTTCGAGGATTGGCAAATGAACGGGATATTAGCTGATGCGAAAAAGTCCCTTAAAACGCTCGTGTGTGGTCAAGAATACGAAGAGATCAAGACAGAGTACGAGAACGACAAGAACGGCAATCCTCGAATACGGAAGCAGACACGGGTAACGAAGAAAGTTCTACCAAACCCGACGGCGGTTATATTCGCATTGTGCAACCGTGACCCGGAGCATTGGCAGAACAGGGTCGCACAGGATATTACGGGCAAATTGGAGACGGAGGCGAAGGGTTCGGGGGTGTCCCTTGCCAACGTGCCGGACGAGTTGCTGGCGAAGGTTATTGACGCGATAAACGGGAAATAATGGCTGGATTTGGTAAAACGGACGGACCGGCCGACCCGAACGAAGATGTTATTATTATCCATTTGGGCCGGTCGTTGACCGACGAACAGTTTGAACGGGTACAACAATCCGTTATTGCGTTTATGAACGCACGATGGCCGGATGTTGCGCACATTGGGATTGACAATTGATTGGCCGGAATAATTAACACGGGTTTATGTTTATGTTACGGCCCGGCGGCGATGAAACCCGGCCCGTCGCCAAAGGGCCATTTTTCACGAATGGACGTTGATACGATGCAAATAACCCGGGCGTTATCGGAACACCCGGAATTGTTCTTACAAGAGGGCGCACGGCGTAACCTGTTGTGGTTCGCCCAATATATGGATGCGAACTTTCAACCAACGCCGTTCCATAAAGCGTATTACCGGGTATTGGATTTGTTCGCCAAACGCCGGATTAAAAAACTAATCATACAGGCCCCGCCGCAACACGGCAAATCGCAAGGTTCAAGCCGGTTTTTACCGGCCGATATGTTGGGATTGTACCCGGATATTCGGATTTGCATTTGTTCGTATGCGGCCACGATTGCAAAGGATTTCAACCGGGACGTCCAACGGTTGATTGATTCGGAAAGTTACCGGGCCGTTTTCCCGGAAACCGTGTTGAACGGGTCGAACGTCGTAACGGTTGCCAACAATTACTTGCGCAATTCGGATGTGTTCGAAATCGTGAATCATACCGGTTCGTTGCGCGTCGTGGGCCGTGGCGGTTCGTTGACGTCAAAGACGGTTGACGTTATGATTTACGATGATTTGTATAAGGATTCGTCCGAAGCGAATAGCCCGATAATCCGGGCGGCCGCGTGGGATTGGTTTACAAAGGTTGCACAAACCCGTTTGCACAACGATTCCCAACAACTTATCGTGTTTACGCGATGGCATCCCGACGACATTATTGGCAAAATCATTGATTCGGAAAAGGTCGTATTCGTCGAATCGTGGGCGGACCTTGAAAACATCCCGGCCGGGGCGTGGGTATTGGTCAATTTCGAAGCAATCAAAACAGGGCAACCAACGGAAATTGACGAACGCGAAGCCGGGCAACCGTTGTGGGCGCAACGCCATTCGTTGGAACGACTGTTGGCGCAAAAACAATTGGACCCGTTGGGTTTCCAATGCCTGTACCAAGGGAACCCGGGCGACGCCACGGCGTTTTTGTACCAACCGTTCAAAACGTGGGTCGAAAAAAAGGATTGGGGCCAATATATCCGTTCGGGTTGTTACGTGGATGTTGCCGACCAAGGCGACGACTTTTTGTTTGCCGCGTCTTATGACATTTACAAATCGGAAAACCAAATTTGGAATGAGAACAAACGCCGGTACGAACCGTTGTTGTTTGCCCTTATAACCGACATTGAATTTACCGACGAACCAACGGATGTTACAACCGTAACCGTTCCCCGGTTGATAAACAATAATGGCGTTCAAAAGGCGTGGATTGAGTCGAACAATGGTGGAAGCCAATTCGAGAAGGTCGTGAAAAAGAAAGTCCGGGCGTTGACCGTCCCGTTTTTCCAGAATGGAAACAAGGAGTCGAGAATCGTGACTAACGCCCCGTTCGTGAATCAGCAAATAATAATGCCGTTCGGGTGGGAGGATCGCTACAAGAAATTCCACGACCATATAACGGGATTCTTGCGTAAGTTTGACGCGAACGACCATGACGACGACGCTGATGGTCTGACAGGGATTTACGAGAAGGAGATAGCCGGGGGCAACGTGAAGCCGTACAATGCGGCGAGCAGGGGGGTGCGTGTCCATTAAGGCCAAAATCCGGCCTTTTGGCGGCATTTTCCTTTCGGGACAAGTAATTTATCATTTTTGAAAATAAAATGCCTTAAACGTGAAATTTGCGAAAAATAACTACATTTGCGATTGGAAGCGGCAAAGGGTCAGCCGTACAAGTTAAATCTAATAAACTGTTTCGATTATGTCTTTAATTTGCCAATGTCCGGCCGCTGCCGCAATCGAGAACGTCCCTAACGTTACTTGCCCGGAGAATTTCGGCCAGATTCAGAAGGTCGCCTTGCAGAGATTGACCAAGGCCGACGGAACAAAAAACTCTTTTACCACGCAATCGTCAATTTTGCTCAAGGCATCATGGACGGCGCTCCTGTCAGCGAACGACGGTTCGAAGGTGGTCGTAACTCCTTACATTAACGCCCCCGCGGATTCCGGCGGAGACGCCAGAATGTCATCCGGCGGAAATGATGATCTCGGAGGTATCGCCGTGGTTCTCGGAGGCGAGCCCGTGCAGTTCAACGGCCAGCTGCGTTCCATTCCGCAGGCCGTGGCGAAAGCGCTCAAGTCCCTTTCGTGCGAGTCCAACGTCGGCAATCTGGGTGTTTACCTGTTCGACGAGAATGGCCGTATCGAGGCTATCAAGGGCGAGACTACCGGGACATATTACCCGATTCCCGTCCGCTCGTTCTTCGTGGGTTCAAAGATTCACGGGAACTACGACGCGAAGGATAGCAACCTAATCCAATGGGCGTACCCGGATAACTATTCCGACGACCTCGTGATCCTCACTCCCACGGATTTCAACCCGCTTACCGACCTGCAAAACGCCGAGTAAGGATGAACGCCAAGACAACGACGGTGACGTTGGTTGTCGGCAACGTTACCAGAGATTTCGAGCTGACGCACGCCGAGCGCCTGTTGAGGATGCCGAGGAACGGCGGCTGGAGATTACCGGAAAATTCTAAATTCGAGTTTGTGAATCATGCCTTACGACGTCGGTCAGATAAGAAAAGAGATAGCGGAAAATAAGAGGGCCGCGACGATTAGCCGTGCGAGATTGCACCAGATGCGAATCAAGTTTCACACGGTTAAGAGGGTCACGTCTTTCAACGCGCCGTATATCTCCGTCCCGCTGACGCAATTCTTGGCGATGGCCGAGAATATCTTGCCGCATGACAAATTCGTATTGTTCAAGGCATTGTTCCGTTATCCCGTTAAGACAAACGAGATAACGGGCATTTGCTTTGACAAGTTAAGCAGGATTTTCGACGGTCGTAATCCGGCGTTTAATTATCAGTTCGCCAACTCGGAGGAGCGTGACGATTGGGAGGATTACCGCTTGACGAAACTCAACGAGCCGGAGGTCTGGGCGACTAAAGGCTGGGAGTTTTTCAAATCGGAGATAAATTCCGTACTGATTGTTGACGTGGCCAGAGAGCAACGGACGGAAAGGCCGGAGCCATATTTTTACTGGCTGCCGATCGATGATGTCATAACGTACAAGGCCAATGCGACCACGGGCGTTATGGATTTCATCGTTTTCCGTCGCCGGGACGAGATTGTCGTCTTGGATGATTCCTCGTATCGGGTATGGCGTGACGAGAAAAGGACGGGAAGGATCGACGGCGCTCCGATTGTGGAGGCGGCGCACGATCTTGGGTATTGCCCCGCCCGTTTCTTCTGGTACGAGCCGCTGTCGCTGGATGAGCCGGACGTGAAGGCGTCGCCTTTGTCCGGGGTTCTCGAAAGCCTTGATTGGTTCGAATTTTTCCATATTTCCAAACGCCAATTGGACCTTATGGGCGCATATCCCATTTTGTCCGGCTACGAGCAAAGTTGCGATTTTTCTAACGCCGAGAATGGCGATTATTGCGACGGTGGTTTTTTGCGGGACAAACAGGGCAAATATAAATTGGATGCCGCCGGATTACTACGTTGCCCGAAGTGCGGTAACAAGAGGATAATCGGAGCGGGATCATTTGTCGAAGTCCCTGTTCCGAATGCCGAGGAAAACCAGCCGGACTTGCGTAATCCCGTCCAAATGTTGACCGTTGACCGTGGCTCGCTCGATTATAATGTAGAGGAAGAAAAGAGGTTGCGGGAAGACATCATAACCGCCGTAGTCGGACAGGAAGAGATCGTGACGAACAGGGACGCTTATAACGAGCAGCAGGTACAAGCGAATTTCGAGAGCGTGACGACGATTCTGAATCGTGTTAAAAAAGGCTTCGAGGCTGCGCAACAATGGGTGGACGAGACTGTCTGCAAATTGAGGTACGGTCGTTATTTCCTGTCGGCCAAAGTCAATTACGGAACGGAGTTCTATCTTTATTCCGTGGATGAGTTAAGACGCAGGTATAAAGCCGCCAAGGAAGCGGGAGCGTCCGAGAGCGAGCTGGATATGATGCAGAACCAGATCATTCAAACGGAATATCGTAACGACCCGATGCAGTTGCGGCGTATGCTGATACTTTCCGAGTTGGAACCGATGCGTCATTTGTCGAGGGGCGAGGTCACGGATTTATATTCCCGTGGTCTTGTTTCCGATCTCGATTTGCGGATTAAATTAAGTTTTCCGAGCTTTGTACGTCGTTTCGAGCGGGAGAACATGAATATACTTGACTTCGGTTCCGAAACGTCCTACGAACGGAAAATAGAGGCTATAACGGCCGAGTTGCGGAGATATGCCGCCGAGCAGATTCCCGCCCCGGCATTAACTTAAAAATTTTTGTTTTTATGATTACCAAAGAAGGGCGAGACTTGCCAATCGAGAAACTGACTCCCGAAAATTACATCGTTCCGAAGGGAGAGGAACGTTTTTACCATGTCGTTATCGAGGTCGAACAGTTTGACCAGAAGACCGGGAAACGTCTATCGCGTCCCCGTGTCCAGAAGTTCGGCAAGAAGATGTTCGAGGCGCACATTCAAGCGTCGCTGCTCAAGCAGGGTTACAAAGTCACGGTGCTGCATAACCCGAACGAATGGCTGAAAGACTACCAAGCCAAGGCAGCGCAAGCGGCCAAGGAACAGGCGGAGGCGAAAGCCAAGGCCGAACAGGAGAGATTCGACGCGGCGGTAGCCGCAGCGGTGGCCAAGGCGCTCGCCGAGAAGGAAACTCCGAAGAAAAAAGCGCCGAAAGGCGAGTAATTATGAATTGTTAAACTTTAAAAATTAACTACCATGTCACAAATCGCACAACAAGATCATTTGTTTATTGAGGTTTCCGCGTTGGGAACTTTTACCGACGCCCAAAAAGCAAAGCTGGTCGAATGTTACAAAGCCGGAACAATCCTTGACGTCGTGCAACGTGCGGCAACCGGCGTTTCAAAGTGTATTTCCGCGTCGTATGCTGACGAAGGCACGACTCGCACGTACACGTTTGTTTTCGGCGGCGCAACCTTGCAAAGCGTTACCGCCACGGAAACTATTTCTGCGTAACGTCCGATTGGGCGATACCGAAAAAGACATTACCAAAAATTCAAAGGGAAAGAATATGGCACTAACTACCGAATTATTGAAAGCCAACGCCGCAACGGCTGGACTTTCGGACGAGCAGATTAACGCGGTCGTCGAGATGTCAGTTAATGACGAGGCGACTGTCATCGGGCAGAAAACCGGGGAAATTTACGGGGGCTTGGACGCTGACATATTGGCGGCATCCGGGATCGCCAAGAATGGAACGGAGAAAACCTACGACTACGCCAAAAGGGTTATCGGCGAGGTCAAGAGCAAGGCGGACGGGGCGCAGTCCCAAATAGCCGAACTTTCGAGGGAAAAGACAAGGCTCGAAAAGGCTCTCGCCGAGGGTGGCTCGGACGCGGAGACGAGGAAGGCGTTGAACAAGGCGAACGCTGATCTGGCGAACGTGACAAAGGAATATGCCGACTTGAAAACGAAGTATGACAACGCCGAGGTCGAACACCAGAAGGCGATCTTCGACATGAAGATTGACGGGGAGTTCTCGAAGGCTTCCGCGGGGATCAAGTTCAAGGCGGACTTGCCCGCTTCCGTCACTTCCGTTTTGCTCTCGCAGGCTATCGCCAAGGTCAAGGGGATGAACCCCGAATATATTGACGACGGTAATGGCGGGAAAGTTTTGGCTTTCAACGAGAACGGTACTACGATGCGTAACCCGGAAAATAACTTGCGGCCTTATACCGCATCCGAGCTGATTTCGAAGGAACTCAAGACGATGGGCGTTCTTGAGGAAGGACGGAAGCAGACAGGAGCGGGGTCGGGTGAGATTCTGGGCGGTGGTTCTGGAGCCGGTGGCGTTGACATTTCCGGCGCAAAGACGCAGGACGAGGCGCAGGAGATAATCGCCCGTCAGTTGATGCAGCAGGGAAAAGTCAACGGCTCGAAGGAGTTCTCGGACGCTATGGCCGAGGCATGGAAAGCGAACAAAGACGTAATTAGGGCTTTGCCGCTTCGTTAAGATAATTATTAGTTAACCGGGTAAAGGGTCAATCCGGCAATCGTCAACAATTAAAATAGTTTCGAATTATGTCACTTGTAGCAACACGTTTGCAGAATTGGAGGGTCGAGAATCCGGAGTTTGACCGTAATATGGCCCGCCCGCTGGAGTATGGCGCGCTCGATTTTTTTATCGAGCAGACTAACGCCTCGAACTCAATCATTAACCCGAATCTGCGTGACCGCGCTTTCGAGAGCATCGGAAATACGGTTCAGATTCCCGTAATTAACTATGACGGCGACGTGACCGTGTCCAACGTCAGGTCTTGCGTTATCGCGGACGACGAGAACACTTCCGCGCTTTATACCGTCAACTGGGTCACTTTGGCCGTCGGCTTCACGATGGTTCCGCAGTTGTACCGCAACAACGAGATTTCCTACGAGCATGACTTCGCCCGTAAGATGGAGAAGATTTGCCGCGCTCTCGCAACCGAGATGGACAAACTCGCTATCGCCGCCCTTGAGGCCAACAAGACGCAGGTCTTGACCGACCAACTGTATTATACAGTTACCGCCAACTCCGTGCAGATTCCATGGATCGCCCGCATGGAGTTCCTGTCGGACATGAACGCAATGATGAGGGCAAACGCCTATCCCGGTCTGCTTCATGTTATAGGTGGCGCTGGCTTCGATAGCATGGTTCGCAAGATGGCCGAACACGACATCTACAACGACGTTAACAAACGGCTCGAGTACGACAATAAGGTATTTCATTATACCAACAACATCGTCAACGAGAGCGGCGTTTTCGCCACGGGTTACATCGTCGAGGATGGCAACGTCGGAGTTCTGACAAGGGTAGATCGTGAGGCTCTTGCCCGCACCCGCGCCAACTTCCACGAGTGGGACGTCGTCCGTCTTCCTTTCATCGACCTGCCTGTGGGTTCGCACTACTATACCGCGGTCGGTGACATGAGCAACATCGCCGGGGCCGCTTCCGCCGACATGACTTGCAACGTCAAGGAATATTTCGGCTTTAGCGTTGACGTGGCCTTCCTTGTGGCCTACAACTCCGATCCCGAGACAGTCGCCAATCCGATTATCAAGGTCGAGGTCGCCACACCGGGCACCGCCAATCCTTTCGCCGCCCCTGTCGAGGTCGTGAACGGTACGGACAATCCGGTTAACACGCTTGAGGTTACGCCTTAATTTCGGGCACATTCGAAAGCATTATTTCGCGGGGACGGGTCGAATTAACCCCGTCCCCGTTTTTCATTTGTAAAGAATTTTGATACGTCCGGAAAACCTGTAAAGAAAATTAAACTTTTATGATACGATTAAAAGATATACAAACGGCGTTGCTGCCCGTGGTAGGCTGGGAGCAGGACTACAACCCCGAAAAGCAGATAGACGACGAGCTGTGCCAGAGCGAGAGCGGGCTGACGTTCCAAGGGGCGCACCCGCTTTGCACGTTGGCGAACATCCGTGCGATTATGCCGGACGATTACTTTTTCAGTTATCCAGCGTGGAATCAAATTTTGTCGTACAAAAAGGGTTCGAAAGTAAGCCACGACGACAAAATTTGGATTGCCAATTATGATAATACGGGCATTGTCCCGGAAGCGACCGACTTTAATCAAGACTTTAATCAAGACTTTAATAACGATTTCGGTTCGGAATTGGCGGGGGCGTGGGTTAAATACGATATGGTTTCGGACTTTGTGCGCCAACTGACCATTAACGGGATAAATACCGCTGTTCAGACGTTTATCCAAGATAAGCAACTGCAACAGGAGACACGCAACCTTATGGAGCGCAGGACGTTTTTCGATGGCGCTGCCAGATTACAGGCGACAATCGAGCCGAGGGGAAAGATTGTCGGGTTCGAGATTGTCCCGGTTCGGTCTATGGGAGTGACCACGAAGATCGAGCGGATAGGGTTGCAGATGGTCGGAGGCACAGGAACGGTTAGGCTTTATTTGTTCCATTCCTCGCAGGTCGCCCCGATGAGGGTTATCGACTTGGAGTTCACGAACAGGAGCGGGGGCTTCCAATGGTTCACGCCAGCCGAGCCGATTTATTTGCCGTATATCCCCGGGAGCGACGGGGATGGCAACGACTCCGGCGGGGCTTGGTTCTTGTGCTATAACCAGAACGAATTGCCGGAGGGGATGCGGGCGTTAAACGTGTCGAAGGATTGGTCGGTCGAACCCTGTCAGACCTGCCTCGGAGGGTCGATAGAATCTTGGCGGCAAATGACGAAATATTTGCAGGTTTCCCCGTTCGGGATTCAAGCCCCGGAGGATTTCTCGGAATATCCCGAAATGTTCGATATTGGCTTGGTGGGCTACACGAACACGATGAATTACGGGCTGAATTGCGAGATTTCGGTCGGATGCGACTTGACTGACTTTATTATCTCGCAGCGGCAGATTTTCGCCACGGTGATCCAGAAGCAGGTCGCCGCCACGGTCTTGAGGACTATCGCCATGAATCCAGATGTTCGGGTTAACCGTAACCAAGTCAACGTGACGAGGGACGAGCTATTGTACGAGCTGGACGGAGCGCCCACGGGGAGGGCTGCCGGGCTTGGGTACGAGCTTAAACAGGCGTATCGGGCTTTGTCCCTTGACACGAGGGGGCTTGACCGAATTTGCTTGACTTGCAACAATCACGGCGTGAAATATCGCACGGTTTAAAAAACGGCTTCTGACGGGCATTTGCCATGCGGGATGATAAATTACTCATCTTTTTGGGGAAATGCCCGGAAAACGCCGGAAAATAGCCAAAATAGGGACGTATGGGAATACTTGAGGACTTGCGATTGCGTGTCGGGGCAATAGAGACGGGGCTTCGTACCGGGGAAATGATCCGGGACGTGGTCGTGCGGCACCCCGATGATATTCTGGAGTTGCAAAGGCGGCAACTATTCGAGGGCAAGGCTTCCAACGGGGAGGACATTCGCCCGTATTACTCGGAGGACTTGAAGCCGTCGGGGTATTTCCATTCGGTCGAATCGGCTGGAAGATACGCCGCTTGGAAGCAGAGCGGCATTAACTATCCCTATTCGGCAAGACGTAACCCGGACGCGCCGAACCTGTATATTAACGGCAAATTTCATGACGAGCTGGGGGTTCGGTTCGGGACGAGTAACGTGGGGATAGTCCCGACAACTCCGTACGCGGCTGGGATTATGGCCAAATATGGGATAAATACCTTCGGCTTGATGATGTCTAATTGGCTGGCTATCTTTACGGAGCGGAACGGTTACAACGAATTGATGTTAGTTATTAAAACGAGGTTATATGTCTGAAATTAACGCACCCGTCATCGCTGACGCTGTGATGCTGGACAAGGTTATCGGGGAGATACAACAGGCGCTCGTCGATAATATCCCTTGGATGGATGCCGCGTTCGGTCGCTCGCAGAGATTGACGAGAAGAATAAACGGCAATAGCGTGATAACTCCGAACGTCTATTGCGGCGGCTGGAATGGCCACGGGGAGAATGATTATATCGAGGTTTCCCCGGATAGCAAGATAGGCAATTTCGCGTTTTTCGAGGTGGATGACCCGGAGACGATTGACGCGGGGCCGTGGGCGAGGGAGATAACCGCCCCGTTCGCCTTGATAGTCTGGTTCGACCTGCGGAGGGTCTTCGGTGTTGAGGACAATCGCAACACGGAATTGCTAAAGGCGCAAATCTTGAGACTGTTGAGCGGCCGGGACGGCTGGGTCTTGAGGGGTGGCCGCGTGACCATTAACCAGATTTACGAGAGAGCGGAAAACATCTATCGGGGTTACACTCTTTCGGAGGTCGATAATCAATATCTTATGCACCCGTTCGGGGGATTCCGTTTCGAGGGCACGTTACAATTTTCGGAATTATGCTTGGAATAATGGAGTTCGTTTGTTGGGTGGTGGTCGTGGCCTTGGTCGCGGCCTTCGCGCTGGGGCTGGCCGTGAAGTGGGGCTGGCTCGAATGGTTGCAGGTTCACGCCCCGAATGATTTTTTCTCGAAGTTGCTGAATTGTAAATTTTGCTGCTCGTTCTGGGTCGGACTCATTATTTCGCTAACTTTGCTTGCGGTGACGGCGCATTGGTCTTTGTTGGCAGTGCCGTTTTGCTCGACAATCATAACGAGGGAATTATGGTAACAGTAACTATCGGGGGACGAAAAGTCCGTATGTATGATTCTATCGACGAGCTGCCGATAGTCAGATTTCACCGATACCAACGTTCGTTGTTGGTGGATGCCGGGGTAGGTTCCGACATAGCCGCTTTCGACCAGAGGATAGAACGGACGAGGCGGTTCCTTATGGCCGGGGACGCGGAGAAAGCGGGTCGGGAATTGGAGAATTTGCGGCAATCCGTTTTCTTGATCCAGAACTCGGTCGATACGAAACTGTTGTCTTTCGCCGCTTTGGTGGCGGAGGTTGACGGGGTCGTTTGTGAGGATTTGTCGGACGAGGGCTTGCGGAAGGTCTGCGAGATGCTGGCAAAAGCCCCCGTCGGGGAAATGACCGCCCAACTCGGAGCGGTCAAAAAAAAAATAGACGATGAACTGCAATTATATTTCCCGAAGATATTCAACGACGCGAGCGTGAAGGAATATTACGACATCTTGAGGCAACGGGCGTTGGCGGTACTTAACGGGATTATCAGAGGCGAGGACAGGCCGGGGGAGACTGCGGAGGTTGACAAATTGACGACGGCGTTGATAACTTACTCGAAGCCGCAGATGTTTTCCGGCTCGGATGGCGTGGAAGTCACGTTCGACAGGCAGTTCGAGGACTTGTGCCTCGTTTTATCCGAGCAGGTTCACGTCAGCTCGAAGCGTCTGACGGTTCTGGAGTTTTACAACGCCTTTGATTTTGTGCGGGAGAGGGCGAAACAGGCCGAGAAAGGCCAAAAACGGGCGGTATGACGCACTTTTGTTTTTGAGATAGGGAATTTATCATTTTGGAAATAAAACGCTGAATACGGCGATTTTTGTAAAAAATAACTTGACATGGACAATCCGAACCCGATCTATTATCGTGACTTGATCACGCCGGACAATTCGATCACGAATCTTATATCGCAACTTGACGCTTTGATCGCCAAGTATAATTCGGCAAAGAGTGAGATTCAAGGAGCGGCGGTCGAAGCGGCGAAGAGTATGCAGAATCTTTCCGGGGCGACCGAGGCGCAAAGGCAGAATATCTCGGCTTTGGCGACCGAGAGCGAAAAGTTGGCCAAACATTACGAGAGATATACAACCGCGGAGCGGGAAGAGTATAAGCGGAAGCAGTCGATAATACAGGCCACGAAGGAGCAGCAGCGAATCGACAAACTTCTGGTCGAGATTAACAATTCGGTCGAGGGGTCGTACAAGAGACTGTCGGCGCAGTATCGCTTAAACAAAATCCGGCTTAATGAGATGACCGCCGAGCAGAGGCGCAGCACGGAGGCGGGGCGTAAACTTGAGACGGAGACGAGACTGATCTACGAGGAAATGTCCCGCCTGCAAAAGGCGACGGGCAAGTACACGCTTGAGGTCGGCCATTACGAGAACGCCTTGAGGGCGTTGCCGGGGCCGATTGGTCAAGTGGTCTCCGGGTTCTCGAATATGCGGGGACAGTTGGGGGCGATAGCTGGTTCCGGGTTACCGTTGGGGACGAAAGCCTTGCAGGGGTTCACGACAATTCTCACGGGTACGGTAGGTATGATGATGTTATTCGTCCGGCATCTTACGGGATCGGCGAAGACCTTGAGAGAGTTCGAACAGGCGAACGCAGATTTGTCCACAATCCTCGGAGTGAACCGAAAGGATATGCAGGGACTTGTCGATTCGGCTTTGGCTCTGGGACGATCCACGGAATACACGGCAAGTCAAGTCACGCAGTTGCAGACGGAGCTTGCCAAACTCGGCTTCGGACAGGGGTCGATTATGGCGATGCAGAAGTCAGTCTTACAGTTCGCCACGGCGGTAGGGGCTAATCTGGGAGAGGCTGCGAGCGTGGCCGGATCGACTTTGAGGGCTTTCAATCTGACAAGTGCCGACACGGAAGAGGTGCTTGCGACCTTGGCGGTGGCCACGAACAATTCGGCATTATCGTTCGCGAGAATCCAAGACAGTATCGGCACGGTGTTCCCGGTGGCCAACGCTTTCGGCTTGACCATAAAAGACACGACGGCCTTGTTGGGTGCTTTGGCCAATGCCGGATTCGACGCTTCCAGCGCCGCCACGGCGACGAGAAATATAATACTTAATCTCTCGGATGCGGGGGGCAAGTTGGCGCAAAGATTGGGCGGCAGCGTACGGACATTCGATGAGATATTCGAGGCGCTTATCAAGTTGAGGGATTCCGGCATAGACTTGAGCGAGGCTCTCGAGCTGACTGATAGGCGAAGCGTGGCCGCTTTCTCCGCCTTCCTGTCCGGGGCTGAAACAACGAGAGAATTGCGGGCAAGTCTTGAGGACGTTTCCGGCGAGTTGGAACGCATCGAGAAAGAGCGTTTGAACACGGTCGAGGGTTCGACGAAATTGCTAAAATCCGCTTGGGAGGGGTTGACGCTCGCCTTCCAAGAATCGCAGGGGACAATCAAGGACACGATCGATTGGCTGACGAAGCTAATCGGGGAGGTGCAAAGACTGTTATTCCCTACGCAGACAATCACGAGCGAGTGGGCGGACAAATATCTTGCGGACTTCCAATATATCGCCAAGAACATATCTACGGAGGCCGCTAAATCGACTTTGGAAGGATCGGGGGATCAAGCGCTCCGGGAATATCTGAAAGCGAGGGAAGACCTTGATAACGCGTCGATATTTAATGTCGGGAAACGGGCGAAAGCGGAAGAGGACGCGGAGCGGAAATACCAAGGATATTTGAAGGCTCGCCAGACTTTTCTCGACCAGATAGCCAACGAGGAACAGGAGCGGGAGAAACAAAGACAATCGCAGCAGACGGAGACGGAGAAAAAGAAGGAGGAAGCCGATAAAAAGGCTTTGGAGGCGGCGAAGAAAGCGGCGGAACAGGCGAAAAAGCAGAGGATCGCCGACAGGAGGGCGGTCGTTGAGTCGATAAACTTGGAGATTGCGGCCACGGAAGCCGGGACGGATAAGATGCTGCAACTCCGTTTGGATAAGATCGATGCCCAACGGCAGTTGGAATTGGAGCAGAATCGGCAAAAAACGGAGTCAGAACGGCAAGACGAGGCGGCGATTAATGCCAAGTATGACCGGGAGAGAATAGAGGCGCAGAAGGCGTTTAACGCCGAAGTGGCGAAAATGAATGTCCAGAGATTGCAAGCGGAGCAGCAGGCGATCCAGTTGCAAATCGCCATAACCGAGGACGGGACGGACGAGATGCTACAATTAAGGCTCGATAATATCGAGAAGCAGCGGCAAATCGAGATCGAGCAGAACAGGCAGAAGGCCGAGAGCGTCAGACAGGACGAGGCGGCGATTGACGCCAAATATCATCAAATGGCTTTGAGGGAATCGGCGGAATTTAATAACAAGCTGGCGCAACGGGATATGGAAGCGGCGAGGAATTTGGCGCAAGCCGAGTTCGATTTGCTGGACAAGAATGAACGGCAAAAGACTTTGTTCCGGCTGCAACAGGAGCGGAAGCGTCTGGAAGATATTTTGGAACTGAACGAGACGGCCATGAAGAAAATGGCCGAGGACGAGATCAAGACGATAAAAAAGACAATCGAGGGCATCGACAAAGAAGCGTCCCGGCTCGGTTACAAGAATATTTTCGAGGTTATAGGGTTGAGTGTGGATTCCGAGCAGCAAGACGCATTAAAGACGGCTTTCGATTCGATAAAGGGCTCGCTCTCGGAGATAGCTGACGCATGGACCGCGGCTGCGGACGCGGCCGTGGCCGCTGCCGATAAGCAGGTAGAGGCGGCGCAAAAGGCTTTGGACGCGGAGATAGAGGCGAGGAATCAAGGCTACGCAAATGAGGTGGAGACGGCGCAGAAGGAATTGGCGCTGGCGCAGAAGAACCGGGAAGCGGCGTTAAAGGAGCAAGAGCGGGCGCAGAGGGCGCAAGCCTTGATGGATTCGGCAACACAAACGTCAAGTCTTGTGACGGCTTCGGCGAATATCTGGAAGGCTTTTTCCGGCATCCCTGTTGTCGGCCCGGCTTTGGCCGCGGCGGCATTGGTCACGATGTGGGGATCATTTGCCGCGGCGAAAATAAAGGCTTCGCAGGTGTCAAGGAGCGAGCAATACGGCGAGGGTACGGTCGAGCTGCTTGAGGGTGGAAGCCATGCCAGCGGACATGATATTGACCTCGGAACGAAAAAGGACGGGACGAGAAGGAGAGCCGAGGGCGGGGAGTTTTTCGCCGTGATTAACAAGAAGAATTCGAGAAAGTTCCGGGACGTGATCCCGGACGTTATAAACTCATTCAACGACGGGACTTTCGCCGAGCGTTACAGGAAGGCGAACGCGTCGCTGGCAGGGGCCGCGGTTGGAATGGTCGTGGAGGGTACGGACGTGTCCGGCCTTGAGAGGGACGTCGCCGCAATCCGTAGGCAGGGTGACGAGAGCCGATTCGTTGACCAGAGGGGAAACGTTGTCGTCCGTTACAAGAATCTGACACGAAAGATTAAGTCGTAGCCATGAATCCAATTTATAAATTTGATTTGACCGTGAACGGGACGACCCAAAGGGCGTACCCGATTTATAACAACGAGCTGTCTTTGTCGTTTGAGAAGGAGACGGGGCAAGAGTTTTTCCGCAGGAAGTTGAGCGGCGAGCTGGAGTTCCAGAGCGTGGACTATCGGCGAATAGTCGCGGCGGCTTTTGACACGCGCTTCGGGATAGTTATCTCAATCTCATACAATGCCGGGGCGACATGGTCGGTCTATTGGTCGGGCGAGTTTTGGAAGACCGATTGCAAGTTCGACGCGGACTCGGAGACGGTCACGGTCACCCCGTCCGTCAAAGACCAATATACGGACGTTTTGGCGGGGATTGAGAAGGAATACAATCTGATAGACCTAAAGCCGGAAATAACGCCTGTAAAGGCGGATAAGCGGCCAATGGTACAAGTTTATGTCCCGGGACAATCCGTTGTCGGTTGTTTCCTTTCCGGTATGTGGTGGGAACAGGAAGCCGAACCGGAAAGCGACGAAACGAAATTGGTTAACGATTTCCATTTTTCGTTGAATAAGACAATGACAGTTGCAGAGGTTTCTGGTTCGATGTCGCCACAATTGCCAAACTTGTTTTCAAAGGTATTTTCCGGGAATGAAAGATTTAATCCGCAGGCAATGGGAACGCAAGAGTTTCCAAATACGGATTATAAATTAATTTATACATTTTCCGGCAGTTCGCATTATACTTGGGCGATTGTGCGACTTTCGGATAATGTTATATTATGGAATTATGAGGTTACGAACCAATATCCGCCGCAATTGCCGGTTCGAATTACGTTAAACCCCGTTTCCGGAACAGGCGCAACCGGAAATGTACCATTGTATGTTCACGATATTCCCGTTTATTCCCGTTTTGTTCTTGACACGCCGCAAATTTCCGGATTGGACACATACCCGATTCCGGCGGACGATATTGTGGAAAACAACCGGAATTATACGCGTGTAATTGGGTATTATTTCCCCGATACAATTTATTTTTCCACGTCGTTAACATCCACGCCAAACCAATGGGGATTGTATCAACCGGGCCAATATTACCAACAACCGTATTTGTATTGGAATCCCGAATTGTTCCCGGTCGCCCGTAACGCTTGGGGCCGTGTTTCGATTTGGTTTACATTTTCGGCGTTCGATTGGATTGTTGAGGAATCCGGGCGGCAATCGTTCACGATTCGCCACGCGTACCCGCTTGCGTCTGTTATATCGGTTTTGTTGGCAAAGATTGCGCCCGGGATTACACACAAAGCGACAACGGATTATTCCGAATTTCTGTATGGAACAAACCTTATTGGAATAACCCAAACATTGTTGATTACGCCAAAATCAAACATTATTTCGGCCGGATATGACCAACCCGCGCAAAAAGCCCCGATTACGTTAAAGAACGTTTTGGATATGTTGCGCGATTGCTTCCGTTGTTATTGGTTCGTTGACGGGGCCGGGCGGTTACGAATTGAACATATCCAATATTTCCGCAATGGCGGTTCATATTCTGTTTCGCCGGTTGTCGGTATTGATTTGACAACCCAAAAGGTCCCGCGCAATGGCAAGGAATGGGCCTTTGGTCGAAATCAATTCCAATTTGATAAACCGGGAATGGCGGCCCGGTATCAATTCGGTTGGATGGATGATGTTACGCAATTGTTTGAGGGTTTCCCGATAGATATAATTTCAAAATACGTGAATCCGGATAACATCGAACAAATTGATGTGTCCAAATTTACGTCCGATATTGATTACATATTGTTGAATCCGGGTGCGATTTCAAAGGATGGGTTTGTTTTATTGGCAGCGACGGAATCGGTTAAATTCGAACAGGGTTCAATAAATGGTGGTGCGCCGGTTGGGACCAATTATTATGATATGTTGATTTCGGCATCGAATACGATTCGTTCAATTGGTTTATTGAAAAAACCGAATGATACTTTGGTTTGCAAAATCAATAGTCCGGGTTATGGTTTTGGCCTTGGATATTTTGATAACAACAATGATTTTTTGGGTTTTTCGGGTTGGAGATTTGCGGATGTCAATTTGACATTTTCCGCAACGCGTATTGCCATATTGATTGTTAAAGAGGGATACGCCGCAATAACGCCGGACGAAATACGCAATGTTGATATTGAAATTGGTAATATTCAAGTTGGAAAGTTGATGTTGCCATATTACAATTATATTGTTGATGCGAACGACCATTATTTACAAAACGCCTATGCGGCATTTTGTATTTTACAAGAATATTACGCGTTTGATATGCCAGCGCGAAATTATGAGATAAACGGGATTACGAAAATAGCTTTGGGTGTCAAGAAATTTAAGACGCAAACGA
This sequence comes from Acutalibacteraceae bacterium, assembly GCA_045545515.1. GTDB lineage: Bacteria > Bacillota > Clostridia > Oscillospirales > Acutalibacteraceae > UBA737. The sequence goes on along the minus strand of JAZQBA010000006.1, from coordinate 4,170 downwards.
TAAGATTCCCGGTTATGCAAGACCCCGATTTAGTTAAATCAATTAAGACAAATTTGGGGAATGGTGTAATTGATAAGATTTCCGTAAATTTGTCGAGTAGGGAAGCGAACGCTACGTTAAGATATGACACCGAATAATAATCTTTCAGTCCTGCCGTGGTATGATTCGATAGGCCAGCAGAACGCCCGGAAATGGTGGGTTTACGACCGGGTATATCCGCTATACGTCCAAGCGGGATTTATACCGCCGTTCCAGATTCTTCTGCCGTACAGGCCGAACCAGAATTTCTCGGCGTGCGATTTGTATGACGCGAACACGAACACGCAAGTCGCGTCGATTGTCACGAATTTGCGTGATACGGGTCTTGCCACGAAACAATTTATGACGCTCGGATGTAGCGTGATAGTATATCCGGGGCAACTTCCGGCGCTCTCGGCCTTGAATAATGGCCGCTATTATATGAGAGCCACGATAAATGGGGCTTACTATTATTCGGAGGTTTTTACGGTCGTGAACGACATCGAACCGTATCTCAAGATAGTATGGTGGGATAAGGAGGATTTCGTCATGGATGCGGGCGTTATTGTTTACGAGACCCCGGACTTTAAAAACGTGTTATATTTGGATGCGGAGATAGCGAAGCCTGAATATACTTTCGAGGAAGAGGGCGAGAATAGGGACGGATATTTTTTCCCGTCGAAGATGATCTCGGCGAAACGCTATAAGTTCAATTTCTTCGCTTCCGAATACTTGTTGGACGTTATGCGGTTTATACGTATGGCTGATTATGTGGAGATAACCAAGGGGACGGACTTGTATAGTGTCGGTCAGTTTCTGATTACGCCGACATGGGAGAGGAACGGGGACGTTGCCGGGGTGGAAGCGGAGTTCGAGACGGCTACTGTGGCAAAGAAAATCGGTTTGGGTTACATAAAGGCCCAACGCGGCGATTTCAACGATGATTTTAACAACGATTTTAACAACCAATAATATGGCAAATTACGCAACACTAAAATCGGCAATACAACAGGTTGTCCGCACGAACGGAACAAATGCGATTACGGGCGCATTATTGCAACAGGTCCTTTTCTCAATGGTCAATTCATTGGGCGCGGATTATCAATTTGTAGGCGTTGCAACAACGGAAACGACGCCCGGGACCCCGGACAATAACGTGGCATATCTTGCCGGTCCCGGTGTGTATAGCAATTTCGGCGGCATCGTCGTTCCAAGTGGAATACTTGGCATTATGAAATATAACGGTTCGTGGACGTTCGAAAAGATTTTTGGCCTTTCGGATTCTTCCGTTGTTGTTGATTCGCAATTGGTAGCGGGCGACCGTTCGTTTTATAACGGGCTTGTTTCGGCGAATTTTTATAATGCGCAAGATTCCCGCGACGCATATATTAGGATATTCGGATATTTCACAAATCCGAACCGTGTTCAATTGACAATAACAAAGGATAAATCAACATTTATAGATTTTAACTTTTCCGTTGATGCGGCGCAGACGGGAATAAAAACATATTATAAGCATCAAGGCAACGACTTTATAAAGATAACCGTAAATTGGGACGGCCTTTCGAATCTTAACAACGGAAATTATGCGTTCAAATTAGAGAATCGCGCTTTTACAGAAACCGAAATTTATGCTTTGCAAACCAAGATTTTAGGCGAATCGTTGTTTGAATCCGAAGAAACATATACAACGGGCCGAAATATTCGTGTTTCGGTTGCGGATGGGTCGGTTGTCGCAATTTCGATGGTTTGTGAATCCTCGTTTTCCGTTAATATACTGTACGGTGTCGGTACGTATCAATTGTTAGGTACAATAGACGAAGAAAACCCCGTTTTGATATTCAAAACGCCATCATCGGGCCAAAATCGTTTTGTTATCGCTTACCCCGGCGGGGATTCGACAAAGATAATTAACATTGCGGCATATAAGATTGACCCCGTAAACCCGTTTTATAATGGGATTCTTGCAATAAATAACCGGATAAAAGAGTTGGACGCGATGGATGTAATTATCCGTTCCCAACTTTGTGGTTTGGCGCAAGTCCCGACAACGAACGTTAGTATTCTTAACTTTTTGAAAAGTCTATGTTTTTATGATTCATCGAATACTGACATAAATAAAAAATACACAATTCGGCACATTGGATATTTTAACGGAAATGTTCAAGTAACAGTTGGCGACAATGGCGTTTATACCGATTTTACATTTACGGACAACGACCGTACAGGTACAAAGATTTATGAAAAGGCGGTTGGTTCAATGTATTTGCGGTTCACGGTTGATTGGGACGCCGCAAATACAAGTTATTTGGCGGCGTCCGATATTCTAATTTATAGCAATATATTCGAATCGGACATTATACCGGCGGCGGGTGTGACCGTTGAAAAAATTGGCGACACGGGCGGCACGTATTCATTACAGGCGGTTAATAATTCGGTTGTTTGTCCTGTTCGTGCCGCATCATCCGCCGCTCAAATAAAGAATATTTCGTTAACATCCGAAAATGCCGGAAACGTTATTTTGTACGTTGGCGACGTTGACCAATATTATTTGTTCATTGTTCGAAATCAATTCGTCATTCCTGTTTCGGCCGGTGCGCAAACAATTGATGTTTCCGATATGGGTATATATGTTTTCGGCGGGGAACGTGTCGCAATAAAATTTAACGGCGGCCGATATTTAAGAACATTTCCGGGTGCGCCGGACGGGCCGAATAGTTTTTACTATTCGCAAGACCATATGGTTGAAACGAACCCGTTACAATTACAAGTATTCGGGAACGCGACGCGTTCAATTGCCTTTGCTTTTCAAGTTGAGGTCCACGAATCCGAAATGTCGGCATTGGCGGCACAAGTTGAAAACAATACGTCCGAAATTCAAAACCTTTTGTCCGATGTTGCGGCGTTAAAGGGTTCCCAAAACATCATTCCGGACCGTTCGGGAAACAAATACCGGTTAATGGTTGTTGATGGAAACGTGGCGGCGTTCGCCCTTGATTTTTCGCACATTCTTTGTGTCGGAAATTCTTATACAATCCATCCGACCGTTGACGATACGGAACCCGATTATGCAAACAATTTGTGGTGGGGCCATTGGGCTATGGCGGCATCCTCAAAAAATACCGCGTGGACAACTTTGTTGCAATCTATAATTCGCCAAAAGAAACCGTCCGCAAAGGTTACGCCGGTTTTTGGCCGTCGTTATGAAACGGGCGCGTATTCTTTAACAGACAACGGAACATTTACATATTGGGAAAACGACGCGTGGCAAAACTTGCGCCCGAATGTTTCGGCGTTTTCCGATGTTGATTGCGTGTTGTTCTTCCTTGGCGACAACTATACGGGAACGGATTGGTACGCACCTTATAAAGCGATGGTCGAACAATTTGTTGCGTGGTTCCCGAACGCAACCATTGTTTGTTGTTCTACCCGTGTACGTCCCGCGAACAATGAAGCCATAACGCAAGTTGCCAACGAAATTTCGGCCATAAAGGTTGATATGTACCAATTGGGCGGTGCGTCCAAACTTGGAAATTATGTGTATGGCGATGACAATTTGTTGCATCAAATCAACGTTGGCGCGGTTGCGTCCCATTTTGGGGATTATGGCCAATATTTAATTTTGAACCGTATTGCCCCGGCAATCGGTTACGAAAACAATGTAACGTTGCGGAATATAACATTGGTAAATAAAACGGGCGTTGTCCTTTCAGTAAAGGATTTGTCAACAATCCCCGGTTCGGTTGTTTCGGTGTTCGCAACAATTGAAGATGGCGTTACGCTTAATTCCGTTTCCGCCACAACGGGCGGTAACGCATTGAGTGTTACCGACCACGGCGTTACAGATTACGGCCGCATATTTACGTTTATAATGCCGAACGGCGATGTTACAGTTACCGCAAATTAAAATGGCAAACGATGATTCGGACAATGACAATATACCCGGCAAAGATATTGGCCGGAATCCTTGCCGGGTTCCTTTCGGTATTCGTCGAAAACCTGTTGCCGTTGTTTATAACGGTAACGGTATTCGAATTGGTTGATTTCATAACCGGCGTTATCAAATCGGCCGTCGTGGCAAAGCGTACCAAACAACGGTTCGCGTTTGAATCGGTCAAGGCGTGGCGGACCATATACAAATTCGTTTTTATC
>JAZQBA010000005.1:0-264574 GCA_045545515.1 Acutalibacteraceae bacterium | reverse complement strand
GTATTTTTCGGTTAAAATAATGATTTTTTTATTGAGCGTTTGTTTTTTAGAAAAAGCCCGTTTTTCGCGGTAATTAAAGGCTTTTTCGGCTTTTCCCAGTCACCTAAGGAATCTCACGGAAAATTATTTCTAAAAAAAATTATTACAATTTCGTAATAAAAACTATTGAAATTTCAAAACGGATATGTTAATATCTTAATATAGATTAAAATGCGCAAGAAATATCAATGATCTAAACATAAAGACGGAGGAATCAAAAATGCCATTTGAAGTTGCAGAAGAAATGGAAAACGTTGTTCAAATTAAGGTTGTCGGTGTCGGCGGCGGCGGCGGAAACGCTGTAAACCGCATGGTAGCTGCCGGTGTTCGCGGTGTTGAATTCATCGCTGTGAATACCGATAAGGCCGCACTGTTCCTTTCGAAGGCTAATCAGAAAATTCAGATTGGTGATAAAACCACCAACGGTATGGGTGCCGGTGGCAACCCGAATAACGGTGAGGCTGCTGCTGAGGAGTCTCGCGATGAGATTGCCGCGGCTATTCGTAGCGCCGATATGATTTTTATTACCGCCGGTATGGGCGGTGGTACCGGTACCGGTGCTGCTCCCGTTGTTGCACAGATCGCCAAAGAGTTGGGCATCTTGACGGTTGGTATCGTTACCAAGCCCTTCGCTTTCGAAGGTAAAAAGCGTATGGCTCAGGCCGAGGCCGGTATTGCCGCTTTGCGTGAGCAGGTAGATAGCTTGGTTGTTATCCCCAACGAGCGCTTGAAGTACGTTTCTGAACAGAAGATCACCTTTAAGAATGCTTTTGAAATCGCGGATGACGTATTGCGTCAGGGCGTTCAGAGTATTTCTGAACTTATTAACGTTACCGCTCTTGTTAACCTTGACTTTGCGGACGTTAAGTCGATTATGTTTGATGCCGGCTACGCTCACATGGGTGTTGGCGTTGCTACCGGTCGCGATAAGGCAGAACAGGCCGCCCGCATGGCAATCAGCAGCCCGCTGATCGAAACCTCGATGGAGGATGCACGCGGCGTAATCATCAGCATCACCGGTTCCGACGATATCGGTCTGGAAGAAGTTGAATTGGCTTCTTCGATCATTTCCGAAATGGCGCATCCGGATGCCACCATCATTTGGGGTGCACAGTTGGATGACACCTTGGAAGACACCATCCGTGTCACCGTTGTAGCAACGGGTCTTGGTGAAGACTACAAGCACGAGAAGAAGGATGACGATCTGGCTGCATTGATGAGCAATGCCAATGCCGACGATGATGATTCCTACGGCGAGCTGTTGAGCTTCTTTAAGAAGGACTAATTTAGAATAACGAAGCCCGAAAGGTAACAACCGTTACTTTTCGGGCTTTTTCTTTTCATGAAAAAAGCAGTACCAAACGGTACTGCCTTTTATTTTAGTATTTCAACGAACTAATCATTTTCATACCGCCGTAAAGGTCATAACTTCGAATATCGCGGTCGGTTACGATGTAGAAATAGTTTTCAATAAAGAGTCCGCGAACGAACTTTGCGTCGACAGGATTGGGAAGAACGGCCGCTTGTTGGAAGCCTTTGTCATCGTGGGTATAAAGGAAATAGGGACGGTCGTTTTCGCCAAAAGCCGAAAAACCGAACAGATTCTTTTCGGCATCGACCAAACAGTCTTTGTGGTTGTAAAGCGCTTCGGAATATCGGAATCCGTCCAATATCTTCTTGTCGAATTCGGTAACGTTAGCGGGGTCGCTTGTGTCGAAAAGGGAAAGTTTTAAGAAGTTGGTTCTGCCCGTTTGTTGGTCGGCGTCCATTCCAATGCCAAGAAGGCAATTTTCACCGTAGGGGAAGAGGTAATTCGAGAAGCCCGGAATCTTCAACGCGCCCAAAATCCTGGGGTTTTGGGGGTCGGAAAGATCGGCGCTGTAAAGCGGGTCGGTCTGTCGGAATGTGACGAAATAGGCAATATTCTTCATAAAACGAACCGAGTAAACGCGTTCGCCTTCGGCGAGGTTTTCAATACTACTTGCTTTTTCAAGGTTTTTATCAAGAATATATAAACTGTTAAAGGTGGTTTGGTCGCGATATTCGGTGACGACAAATCGGAAATGTTCGTTGTATTCATCGATCGAGAATTGATTGAGAAGAGAACCCGAAATGGTGGAACTTTTTTCAAATCGAACGTCGCCGTTGTTGAGCGAAAACCGCGCTATAAAGGTGCTCGAAATTCCGTTGGTACAAGGCGCGGTGACGATCAAATTGTCGGTACTGCAATAAACGGTATCGCTACCGCCCAACAGAGATTGGGTTGCAATCATTTCGGCACTTGCCACGTCGTAGGAACAAACCACAACGTAAGAAGGGGTGTTGAGTGCTTCTTCGCAAATGTGAACGGTGTCACACTCGACCGAGCTTTCTAAGTTCCCGGTTGCAACGGACGGAACGTAGGTTGACGTGTTTTCCGGTTCCATATTGTTAATGTTCACGGAGTAATTACTGATGACGTAGAGGGTGTTTCCGATCAAGCGCGAGGTGTTCATAAAACCGCTTTGGCGGCAACTGCCAACCGTTTCGGGCTTTACTGGATCGGAAACGTCGATCACCGTAAACTTCGTATAATATTCACGCGTTTGGTGGTTGTAATCTTCAAACAGGACAACGATTTTTCCTTCGGCAAGAAACATTTCGGTTGCGCGGCAGTTTTCCGTGTTTTCCAATAAAATGTTTTGTACGGCGGTCAACCGTCCGCTTTCGGCAGCGGTAATGCGAAGTTTGTTTTGCGTGAGTGAATAGATGTATTTACCGTCGGTCTTGATGATATCGGCCTCGTCGACGCCCGAAACCTGTGTGGTTGTTTGGCTGTGGGTGGGCGAAGCGCTGTCTGACGTGCCGGCCGACGATGCATTATCCTTTATTGAAGAACTAATTATGCTACCGGTTAGTGTATCGGTATAAAGATCAATTCCACCGCCCTCCACAGGGGCGTTTTTCAGGTTCGAAAGTTTTTCGAAAATGAATTCGTAATTCGTTGCGGTGGCGGTGTTTAAGTCACCTGAAGGGGTTGTTTTAGGGTTCAAAAGTTTTGGTAGAAAAATGGAACCCAACACAATCGCGAAAGCGGCCGCACAGGCCGTTGCAATGCGAAAAACAGGTACTTTCCGCCTCGGTTTCGATTCGTGTTCATATTGTTCGCAAATTTGTTCGAGCACACTTTGGTCGGCTTGAATCGAATCCATTTCTTCGCGGTATTTCTTTTCAAACATCAGAAATCCTCTCCTTTCAGCTGCGCCCGTAATTTTTCACGCGCGCGGTGCAGTTGTGATTTTACGGTAGAGGGATGGCTGCCCGTCAGTGCCCCGATTTCTTCGACCGAGTAACCGCAATAGTAATGTAAATGAATGACCGTTCGATATTTTTTCGGTAAACGAAGTACGGCGTCTATCGTTTCGCCGTTTTTGGGTTGTTCGGAAAGGTCATCGCGTAAGGGCACGTCGTGCCGTGCGGCGGCGGTGGTAAAGAAACTTTTGGTGCAATTGAGTGTGATACGGATAAACAGGGCTTTTTGGTGTTCTTCTTCCCGGGGGTGTTCCTTGGCGCGAAGATAACGCAAAAAGACTTCTTGTAAAATATCGTCGGCGTCGTAGCGGTTTTTCACACGCGCAAACGCCAGACGGTATACCATATCGGCATAACGGTTATAAAGTTCTTCGATTTCATTTTTTGAAAGAACCATAGGTTTTTTCGTTGCCATAATATCCCTCCTCGCAAAGAACACTTTATAAAGGAGTGAAAGGTTGCAAATTATTTTTCGCTCGGGGTAAAACCGAGATCTTCCAGAAGAGAAAAGGCTTTTTGGAAGCAGTGTTCACAACCGTTTACCGAAACGGTGTGGTCGGCAAGAGAAACCGAAAAATCAAGCCCCGCGCTTTCGAAAGCGGTGTTAATTCGGTTTACGCAGTGTTCACAGTGCATATCGGGTACAGAATAAATTTTTGTCATAAGAATCACCTTTTAGATTAGAATTTTTTTAAGTTGAGTCGTAGCGCGTTGCCAACGACGAATAAAGAACTGAACGACATGGCGAGGCCTGCCAACATGGGGTTTAGCAAAAGTGAGAAAGCGGGGTAGAGGACACCGGCCGCCACGGGAATACAAATGCTGTTGTAACAAAACGCCCAGAAGAGGTTTTGTCGGATGTTTCGAATGGTCAGTCGGCTGAGTTTCACCGCTCTGGCAACGTCAACGGGATCGTTTTTCATTAACACGATATCGGCCGATTCAATGGCAATATCGCTGCCGTTTCCAATGGCGCAACCAATATCGGCGGCGGCAATGGCGGGCGTGTCGTTGATGCCGTCACCAACCATCATAACGTTGCCGTATTTCTCTTTGAGTTCGGCCAAAATCTGTGCCTTTTGTTCGGGCAAAACCTGACCGTAGGACTCGTCCATGCCAAGCGTTTCGGCAACGGCGTGGGCAACGGTATTGCGGTCACCCGATAAGAGTACCGTTCGAATACCCATTTCCCGCAGCATTGAAATGGCGGTTTTGGCGGTCGGTTTAATTTCGTCCGAAATAGCCAATAGTCCTAAAACTACATTTTCAAGTGCTACAAAGGTAACGGTTTTCCCGTTTTGGTTTAACTGTTCGGCGTGCTCGTGCAGGTGGTCGACCGAAAGGCCGTTTTCCACGAGTAAAGCCTCGTTTCCGACAAGAATGAGCCCCTCTTTTGAAGAAGCGGTAAGCCCCTTTCCGCCAATGGCGGTCGAGGAAATGGGCTCGGGAAGTTTCGGCAGTTTTTCTTTTGCGTATTCGGTGATGGCGACTGCCAAGGGATGGGCCGATAACTGTTCCACCGCCGCGGCGACTTGTAACAGTTTTTCGGGGTCTTCGCCCACAAGGTCGGTTACCGTGGGCGTTCCTTTGGTGAGGGTACCCGTTTTATCAAAAACAGCAACGTTGGTTTTGTGCGCCACTTCCAAGGCTTCGCCGTTACGAATGAGAATGCCGTGGTTGGCGCCAAGCCCCGTTCCGACCATAATGGCGGTGGGGGTGGCCAGTCCTAACGAACAGGGACAGGCAATTACCAAAACGTCGGTAAAAATGCGAAGTGCAAAGGAAAAATCATAATCGAAAAGCAACCAAATCACGGTGGCGATGAAGGCAATTCCCAAAACGACGGGAACAAAAAACCCGGCAATCTTATCGGCCGTTTTGGCAATAGGGGCTTTCTTGCCCTGTGCTTCTTCAACAAAGCGAATAATCTTCGCCAGAGTGGTGTCGGAACCAATGTGTGTGATTTCAACCGATAAAGCGCCGTTGGTATTCAAACTACCACCCGTCACAAGGTCGCCCACCGCTTTGAAAACGGGTAAACTCTCGCCCGTGAGCATCGATTCATCAACCGAACTCGACCCGTCGATAATCCTGCCGTCCAACGGAATGTTTTCGCCTGCGGCTACGAGCATGGTCTCTCCAACTTTTGCTGTGGCGGTGGGAATTTTTACCGCGGCGCCGTCACGGAGAACCGTTACCGTGTCGGGCGCTAAACTCATTAGTCTTCGAATGGCGGCCGAAGTACGGTGGCGGCTGATTTGTTCCAAATGTTTGCCGAGCATAATCAGAGTCAACACTACGGCGGCCGATTCGTAATAGAGCAGGTGAACGGCGTGGGCGTTTACGGGGATACGACAGGTCATAACGACGCTGTATAAAAACGATGCGCCCGAACCGAGGGCAACCAGCGTATCCATTGAGGGGTGACCGCTAAACAAGGAGGGAATACCCTTTAAGAAAAAGCGTCGTCCGATTACGAGCACCGGAACGGTTAAAACGAGTTGTGTTAACGCGAAACCAAGCGGGTGTTTTGTAAGAGAGGCAAAAGCGGGAACGGGCAAGCCTTCGAACCACATTTGTCCCATAGAAACGTACAGCAAAACGGCGCTTAAAATCAAACAGACGATGAGGGATATGGGGAAACGGCCGTCGTTGTTTTGGTCGGGGGTTTCGGCTTCTTGTTCCAATGAGGCCGTAAAACCGGCGCGGACGACGGTTTGTTCAATCATATCAACCGTGACCTTTTTCGGATCGAACGAAACGGTCATTTTTTCGGTGATTAAATTCACGTCGCAAAGGTCGACGCCCTCTAATCTTGAGACGACGCGTGTAACGGCGGCACTGCAGGCGGCGCAAGACATTCCGCCGATGTGAAAAGTCTTTGTTTTCATAGGTTCTCCTGAATGTTAATACAGAAATATATAAATAAAATATAAACCAGCCGAACAATTTTGTCAAGAATTTGGCGGAGTAATTTTTCGGTAAAAAGCGGTCGCAAAATGGGAAAATAATATTGCTTTTAGGCACAAAATATGGTATAATGACCCTAATTAGTTTGCGGAGGTGTTTTGGGTGCGGATTTTGGGAATTGACCCCGGTTATGCTACGGTCGGTTACGGCGTTGTGGATTACGAAAAAAACCGTTTTTTCACGGTGGGTTGCGGTGCGATTACCACGCCGCCCGAAGTGCCGTTTGCCGAGCGTCTGCAGATGATTTATCGCGATATGTTGGAACTCATTGAGCGCTACGAACCGCAGCATCTTTCGATTGAACGGTTGTATTTTAACACCAACACTACGACGGCAATTGACGTGGCACAAGCCAGAGGCGTAATTCTCCTAGCCGCCCGGGAAAAAGAGTTGCCGATTTATGAATACACCCCGTTACAGGTCAAACAATCCATTACAGGGTACGGCCGTGCCGAAAAACACCAGGTGATGGAAATGGTCAAAAACTTTTTGGGGCTGAGAGCCGTCCCCAAACCCGATGATGCGGCCGACGCGTTGGCACTCGCCATTTGTCACGGGCACTGCACGGGCAGTATGTTTGGAAAACTACAGACAGGAGGGCAAGAACGATGATTGCATCCATTCACGGAAAATTGATTTTTAAGGATACCGCAACGGCGGTTGTGGAATGCGGCGGCGTTGGAATGAAATGCTTTGTTACGTCCGTTACTGCGGCCACCTTGCCGCCGATTGGCACCGACGTTTTTTTACACACCTTCTTGTCGGTGCGCGAGGATGCGCTCGACCTCTACGGCTTTTTGACGGTCGAAGAGATGGAGGCCTTCCGCTTGATTACTTCGGTCAACGGCGTGGGCGCAAAAATCGGTCTGGCGCTGCTTTCACAGTTTACGAGTGACCGCCTCTTGTTGTTGATTGCGGGAAGCGACGCCAAATCGTTGACCGCCGCTTCGGGCGTTGGCATCAAGTTGGCACAACGCATTGTTCTCGAACTGAAAGATAAGGTTGGAAACCTTGCCAAAGAACAGGGTATGCAGGACGTGATTTCGGTGGGCAACGCCGCGTCACACACCGCCACGGGAGAGGCGATCGAGGCGCTCGTGTCCCTCGGGTTCTCGCAAACCGATGCTTCCTTGGCGGTCGGTCGATTAGACCCGACTTTGCCGACCGATGAACTCATTAAACAAGCCTTAAAAACACTTTCAAGGAGGGCGTAACGAATGATTGAACAAGATATGGATTTTGAAAACCGAATCGTCTCGCCCGAGTATAGTTTCAGCGATGAGGACCAGGAAATCACCCTTCGCCCCAAAACGCTGGACGATTATATTGGACAGGATAAGGTCAAAGAAAATCTGAATATTTACATCAAGGCGGCCAAACAGCGCAAAGAATCGCTCGACCACGTATTACTTTACGGCCCTCCCGGACTCGGTAAAACTACCCTTTCGGGCATTATTGCCCACGAGATGGGCGTCAACCTGCGCGTAACCTCGGGACCCGCCATTGAAAAACAGGGGGATCTCGTAGCGATTCTCACCTCGCTCAATGAGGGCGACGTTCTGTTTATTGATGAAATTCACCGTCTTTCGCGAAACGTGGAAGAAATTTTATACCCCGCGATGGAGGACTATTCGCTCGACATTATTCTCGGCAAAGGTCCCTCAGCGCGCTCGATTCGTCTCGATGTGCCGCACTTTACCTTGGTAGGTGCTACCACGCGTTCGGGTCAGTTAACCGCCCCGCTGCGCGACCGTTTCGGCGTACTTTTCCGCTTGGAACTTTACACCCCCGAGCAACTCGGCGCCATCGTTCGCCGTTCGGCCGGCATATTAGGGATTGAAATCGACGAGGACGGTTCGTTGGAAATTGCCTCGCGTTCGCGTGGAACACCGCGTATTGCCAACCGTCTTCTCAAGCGTGTGCGCGATATTGCACAGGTTGAGTACGACGGTGTTATTTCGGAAAAGGTGGCGCGCGCCGCGCTTTCCCGTTTTGAAATTGACGAACTGGGGCTCGACGATTTCGACCGCAGAATGTTGGGAATCATTATCCGCAACTACGGCGGCGGTCCCGTGGGTCTGGACACCTTGGCGGCAGCCGTTGGGGAAGAGGCCGTAACGATTGAAGACGTATACGAGCCGTATCTGATGCAGATTGGCTTCTTAACAAGAACCCCGAGAGGCCGTTGTGTCACACCGCTCGCGTATGAGCATCTGGGTATTTCACAGGGCGGGGCGCAACAGTCTATTTTGTAAAGTGGAGGAAACAAAGTTTTGAGACCGATCAAAGACTTTGAAGATTATGAATTAATCGACGCCGATAACGGAGAGCGATTGGAGCGCTGGGGCGACATTTTACTGATTCGCCCCGACCCGCAGATTATCTGGTCGGAGGGTCGACGCGATGTGCGTTGGAATCAGGCGCACGCCATCTACCACCGTTCCACAAGCGGCGGCGGATACTGGGAAACCTTACGTGCCGTTCCCGACGTTTGGAGTATTCGCTTTCGCGACCTGACCTTTCGATTAAAACCGATGGGCTTTAAGCATACGGGATTGTTTCCCGAACAGGCGGTCAACTGGGACTTGACCCAACAACTCATTCAACAGGAAAACCGACCGCTTTCGGTGTTGAATCTGTTTGCCTATACGGGCGGCGCCACCTTGGCTTGTTTGGGTGCGGGTGCAAAGGTCACCCACGTGGATGCTTCCAAGGGTATGGTCCAATGGGCCAAAGAAAATGCGGCCGCTTCCAACCTGTCGGACAAACCAGTTCGGTGGCTTGTCGATGACTGTCTGAAATTCGTCAAGCGTGAAATCCGCCGCGGCAACACCTACGACGGAATTATTATGGACCCGCCCTCTTACGGACGCGGGCCCAACGGGGAAGTCTGGAAGTTGGAACAACAGCTCGGCGAACTCTTGACTGAAACGGGAAAACTGTTGAGCGATAACGCCGTTTTCTTTTTGCTCAATTCCTACACGGGCGGACTTTCGCCCACCATTCTCAATTATATGGTCAAACAGTGTGTGATCAAAAACCGAAAAGGAAGCGTTACAACCGATGAAATCGGTCTTCCCGTAACGGCGCGCAATATTGTATTGCCCTCGGGCAATACCACCATTTGGAAGAAAGAAGAAACGAAAGAATGATCGAACTGAAAAACGTTTCCTTTTCGTACGAAGGGGAAACTCAAGAGCGTAAAATCATCGATGGACTCAACCTTTCGATCGAACGCGGAAGTTTTACCGTGATTTTAGGCCACAACGGTTCGGGGAAATCCACCCTTGCAAAACTTTGTAACGGGCTCTTGAAACCGACCGAGGGTCAGGTAACGGTCGATGGAATCGACACCGCGGACGAAGCGCAGGAACTTGACGTAAAGCGTCGCGTTGGAATGGTTTTTCAAAATCCCGATAACCAGTTGGTGGCCTCGGTCGTTGAAGAAGACGTTGCCTTTGGTCCCGAAAACCTCGGCGTGGAACCGAGTGAGATTCGCGCTCGGGTGGACGAAGCCTTGAAGACCGTGGATATGTATGAGTTTCGCGAATCGGCACCGCACCATCTTTCAGGCGGTCAGAAACAGCGGATCGCCATTGCGGGGATTTTGGCGATGAGCCCCGAGTGTATTGTGCTCGATGAGCCGACGGCGATGCTCGACCCCAAAGGCCGCGCGGAGATTCTTGAGACCGTTTTGAAACTTAACCGCGAACGGGGAATGACCGTTGTTCTGATTACCCATTTTATGGAAGAAGCCGAACAGGCCGACCGCGTGTTGGTCCTTCAAAACGGCAAAATCGTTGCCGACGGCACACCTCAAAATGTGTTTTCTCAAGATGAACTCTTGCAAAACACCGGACTTGAATTACCGCACACCACCGAGTTGTTGGTGCGCTTAAAGAAAAACGGATGGTCAATTTCGACCGATAAAATCGGTATCGAAGAAACAGCCGAGGCGATCTGCTCGGCGCTTCATTTGGAGGAAAAGTAACTTGTCAACCATATTAAAGGTGGAAAACCTTTCTTATTCCTATGCCGGAAATACACCCTTTGTTGCCGACGCGCTGAAAAAGGTTTCTTTTTCGGTCGAGGCGGGCGAAATTGTGGGTATTATCGGGCATACGGGTTCGGGAAAATCAACCTTGGTTCAACTGCTCAACGGTCTGTTGAAACCGACCGAGGGGGAGATCTTTCTGTCGGACAAGGATATTTGGGAGAATCCCAAAGAAATTCGAAAAGTCCGCGCAGAAGTTGGCCTTGTGTTTCAGTATCCCGAATATCAGTTGTTTGAAGAAACGGTCTATGCGGATATTGCATTCGGACCGAAAAATATGGGACTTTCGGGGAAAGAACTCGACGAGCGCGTTCGTGAAATTTGCAAACTCGTCGGGGTAGACGAAACCTATTTTGACCGCTCGCCTTTGGAACTTTCGGGCGGCGAAAAACGGCGCGTTGCGATTGCAGGCGTTATGGCGATGCGCCCCAAAGTCATTGTGTTTGATGAACCGTTGGCGGGATTGGACCCGCGCGGTCGAAGTCAGGTTCTTTCGATGATTCGTGAATACCGCGCGGCGTATGGCGCTACGGTGTTGATCGTTTCCCACAGTATGGAGGATATGGCGCTTTTGGCCGACCGATTACTTGTTTTGAACGATGGCGACTTGGCACTTTTTGACACGGTCGACCGCGTTTTTTCGCAGGGGGAACTACTGCAAAGTATGGGGCTCAATACCCCTGTTATGGCAAGGGTTTTTGCCGCTCTTCGTCAGCGCGGACTGACTTTGCCGCAAAATATTTTCACGGTAGAGGATGCCGTAGCGTGTTTGACCGCGTTGGCCGAAAGGGGTGGTTTTAATGCTTAACGACCTTACGTTCGGACAGTATTATGACAGCCGCTCTTTGTTGCACCGTTTGGACCCGCGCACCAAAATGATCGCGATGGTTTTCGGCGTCGTTTTCCTCTTTTTGGCTAAAACCTTTTGGTCACTTGTTTTCGCCGCGGTCGGTGTTCTGCTGGTGGTCTTGCTTTCCAAGGTTCCGTTTGGAATGTACCTCAAAAACTTAAAGGTTATTCTTCCGGTTCTCGTCTTTACCGCCGTTATTAACACGCTTTATACCGCTTCGGGTACCGAGTTGTTCCATTTTTGGATTTTTCACGTTACCACGGGCGGTTTATACCGCGCCTTCTTTATGGCGTTTCGTATTCTGTTGTTGATTGTGTTCAGTTCGGTTCTGACCTATACGACGACGCCCAACGCCCTGACCGATGCGATTGAACGTCTGTTGGGCTTTTTGAAGGTGTTCGGCCTTCAGAACGCCGTTCACAGTCTGGCGATGATGATGACCATCGCGCTGCGTTTTATCCCGACCCTTGTGGAGGAGGCGCAGAAGATTATGAACGCGCAAAAGGCCAGGGGAGCCGACCTTGAAAGCGGAAAACTGTTGGATCGCATTCGCGCGCTGATTCCGATTTTGATTCCGCTTCTCATTTCCTCAGTGCGCCGCGCCTATGAATTGGCCGAGGCGATGGAATGCCGTTGTTATCACGGCGGCGAGGGAAGAACGCGGATGAAACAGTTGAAGTTTTCCGCACTTGATTTCTATGCAGGAATTTTTTGCGCCGTTTTCCTTTTTGGGATTGTGGCTTTGAATTTTTTAGGATGAATGGGATCGTATGATGAAACGCGTTTTATTAACACTTTCCTTTGACGGCACCGCCTACCACGGTTGGCAGGTACAGGAAAACGCTGTAACGGTACAAGAAACCGTTCAAAATTCGTTGGAAAAACTGTTGGGCGTTCGTCCGCAGTTAACGGGGTGCAGCCGCACCGACGCGGGTGTTCACGCGCGTCAGTTTTGTTGCCACCTGGATTGCGAGGAGTCGATTCCTGCGGCGGCTTTTCTGAAGGGATTAAACTCTATTTTGCCGAAGGATATCGCGGTACTTTCGTGTGTGGAAGTGCCCAACGATTTTCACGCGCGTTATGATTGCAAGGGTAAAAACTACGTTTACCGCATGTACGAAAGTTCTGTACACGACCCGTTTTTAAGAAACTATGCGCTTCGATTAGAGCAACCCTTGGATCTTGAACGTTGCAACGCGTTTTGCCAAAGCCTTGTCGGAACCCACGATTTTTTACCCTTTTCCTCTTCGGGAAGAACGGTTACCGATACGGTGCGCACGGTAAAGGAATGCCGCGTTTCAAAAGTCGACGGTGGATTTGAATTATCGGTCACGGCCGACGGGTTCCTTTACAATATGGTCCGCATTATTGTGGGAACGATGATTGCCGTGTCCCAGGGTCGCCGTTCGCCCGATTGTGCGGCCGAAATTTTTGAAACCAAAAAACGGGAACTTGCCGCGGAAACCGCTTCGCCGCAAGGCCTTTATTTGAATAAAGTTTATTACGAGTAACAGGAGGTGACAAGATGCCCGACTATAAGAAAAAAAGCCATCACGGTCTGCAGAAAAAACCGCGAAAATCCGTGAAAAAGACAGTAAAACAAAAAGAAAAACCGATTGAGCGCGAAATTCCGATGACGTCCGGCCAACCCGAGCGCGCAAATCCCGTTAAGAAAAAGCATACGGTTCGCGTTGTAAAGGGTAAAAAATTAGAACGTCAGCGCCGTTTTCGCGCTGTGTTGTCGTCGGTGGCGTTGTTGGCGGTGTTGTGTGTCGTCTTGTCGCTCTTGGTTCCTGTGAGCATTGGGGAAAGTTTGACCAACCTTTTGATGCCTGTTGGCGCAGGGAAATATCCGATAGAGTTGTACGGTGCTCAAACCCTCAATGCCGTCGGAAAAGATTTTTATTACTACGTTTTAACCGATTCCGACCTGTCGGCCATTTCCGATGGCGGCAAAAAGATCTATTCGGTGTCCCACGGTTTTGCCAACCCCGTCTTGAAGACCTCAACGACGAGAGCCTTGGTTTTTGACCAGGGCGGAAACGGCTATGCTATTTATAATCTCAAAGACCGCGTAGTGGAAAAGACGACCAAAGAGGTTATCCGAACGGCAACCATTTCGCGTTCGGGCAACTACGCCATCGTCACCGATTCCGACTCTTATACCGCCGTGGTGCGCGTTTACAACAAAAAGAACAAATTGTTGTTCGAATGGCGTTCTTCGGCTGATATGGTCAATAACGTGGTGTTATCGGCGTCGGGAAAACGCCTTGCCGTGTCCACCGTCAACGGTGCCAACGGTCAGTTGAACGGCAAAGTGATGATTTTTAAGTTTGATGAAAAACAGCCCGTCTTTACGGCCGATTATGCCGACCAACCCGTCTTGGCGCTTGAAACTTTTGGTTCGCGCTATCTTGGCGTCTTTACCGAACACACCTATACGCGGGTGCATTGGAATAAACTCACCAAAACCGAGCGCACCGACGAAAACCCCTTGGCAATGGTGCGCGTGGGGAAGGGTGGCGTGCTTGTTTATCAGCGTTCGAGCGACCATAGCGATAACCGAATCGTTTATCTTTCCGGTTCGGGCGAAGTAAAAAACGAATTCTCTTATCAGGGTGTTATCAGTGATATTTCGGTCGGACAGGGACATATCTATTGTATCGGAGAAAATGCGGTCAAGGTGTTCGATAAAAAGGGAACACTCTTAAAATCGGCCGACTGTCCGTTTGGCGGGGAACGTTTTGTTTCTCTTAGCTCCGATGCGATAGCTTTTATCACGAATAGCGAAGTGGCTAAGATTGAACTCGACCGCGTGGACGAAAGGAGATAAGTATGAACTACTGGGGTATTATTCTCGATATTGTATTAGTAGGTGTTTTTGTATTCTCGGTAATTGCTTCGGCAAAACGCGGTTTTGTGCGTTCCTTCGTGGAAACTGCGGGTTTTGTGGTCGCGCTTTTGTTGGCACTCTCGTTTTCAAAACCCGTTGCGGGAATGATTTACGACCGAACTGTGGCGCCTGCCGTGGTCTCGGCGGTTGATAACGCGGTCATTAATACCACGCAGGATGCGGTGGATTCGGTCTGGTCGGCACTTCCGACACTGATAACCGATCACGCCGACAAACTCGGCCTTTCCAAGCAGTCGTTGACCGCACATATCGACGGCACTTCGGGTCAAACGGCGGCCGAACTCGCGCAGTCGGCGTCACAAAATATCGTTCGTCCGATTGTGGTACAACTGCTTGGGATGCTCGTTTCGGTCGTTTTATTTGCAGTGCTGTTTTTTGTGGTTAAGATTCTGTCGCGCGCGCTAAACAAAATCTTTTCGTTTAGCGTCATTGGCGACCTGAATAAAACGCTCGGCGGCGTACTCGGTGCTGTGCGCGGCGTAGCGCTGATGGTCTTGGTGGCAATGGTGGTTCGCCTGATTGGCGGCTTTTTGCCCGGTGGGGCGGCGCTCTTTGACCCGTCTTTACTGGATGGTAGTTTTATCTATAAAACCATCACCTCAATTCTTCCGTTCTCGGGAAAGTAAAAGGAGTATTCTTGAATGAAACTTTGTTGTAAGTGTAATAAACGCCCGGCAATGGTCTTCTTGGCCGACGCCTCTTCGCCCAACGAGGAACCGAAGGGCTTTTGCCTCGTTTGTGCCAAGGAAATGGGCTATAAACCGATTGATATTATGCTCAAACAAATGAATATCAGCGATGAGGATATTGAGCAACTTTCGGATCAGTTTATGGATATGATGGATGACGAGGAGATGAACGAGGAAACGTTTGACCTCGGAACCGCGCCCGCTATGCCTTTTTTGAATAATATTTTCGGTGCATTCGGTGGGGCGAAACCGAAGGATGATGAGCCGAAACAAGAGAAAAAAGAACCGTCGAAAGATCAACCGAAAAAGAAGCGCCGCCGCTTTATGGAGCAGCATTGTATCAACCTTTCCGAACGCGCAAAAACGGGGAAACTCGATGCGATTATCGGCCGCGAAAAAGAATTGTATCGCACCATTCAAATTCTCTCGCGCCGAACCAAAAATAACCCGTGTCTGATTGGTGAACCGGGTGTCGGTAAAACGGCTATTGCCGAAGGATTGGCCCTTCGCATTGCCGCGGGAAACGTGCCGGCAAGACTTTTGGATAAGGAAATTTATTTATTGGACCTGACGGGTCTTGTGGCAGGAACACAGTTCCGCGGCCAGTTTGAAGCGCGCGTAAAGGGTTTGATCGAAGAAATTCGCGAGGCGGGAAACGTCATTTTGTTTATCGATGAGATTCATAATCTTGTCGGCGCGGGTGATTCGGCCGAGGGTTCGATGAATGCCGCGAATATCTTAAAACCGGCCCTCTCGCGCGGTGAGATTCAGGTTATTGGCGCGACCACGTTTAAGGAATACCGCAAGTATATTGAAAAGGATGCCGCCTTGGAGCGCCGCTTCCAACCGGTGACGATTGAGGAACCCTCAATTGCCGACGCGTGCGACGTGCTTTTAGGCGTCAAGAGTTATTACGAGGGGTATCACGGCGTTACCGTGCCCGATGAATTGATTGGGAAAATCGTTTGCCTTTCGGAACGCTACGTTACCGACCGTTTTCTGCCGGATAAGGCCATTGACCTGTTGGATGAGTCTTGCGCCTGCGCGAGCCTTGAAAACAAGGCGGTCGATGAACTCTACCTTGCCAATAAGCAGATTGCAGAACGCTCGGTCGAACTCGAAGCCTTAACGGCCGAGGTCGAAAACCCCGACTATGAAAAACAGGCGCTTTTGAAAGCCGAAATCGAAAAGTATAAGAAACAGGCCGAATCGCTTTACGGTCCGGCATCGGATCGCACCGTCACCGAAAAGGACGTTGCCAAGGTTATTGAACTCTGGACGGGGATTCCCGCTTCCAAAATCGAGGAGAGCGAACTCAAGCGTCTGGCCGATTTGGAAGATGCGCTCAACCGCGAGGTCATCGGCCAAGAGGAGGCTACGCGCCTGGTGGCTTCGGCCGTCAAACGTGCGCGCGTGCGCACCGGCCCCGAACACCGACCGGCGTCGTTCCTGTTTGTTGGTCCCACGGGTGTCGGTAAGACCCATTTGGTAAAGGTGTTGGCCAATCAACTGTTCAATACCCCCGAAACGCTCATTCGCCTCGATATGTCCGAATTTATGGAGAAACATTCGGTCTCGCGCCTCATTGGCGCGCCGCCCGGATACGTCGGCTATGACGAAGCGGGGCAACTCACTGAAAAGGTTCGCCGTAAACCCTACTCGGTCATCCTGCTCGATGAGATTGAAAAAGCACATCCCGACGTTTTGAATATTCTTTTACAGATTCTTGATGATGGCCGTGTGAGCGACGCGCAGGGAAGAGTGGTCAACTTTGAAAACACCGTTCTCGTGATGACTTCGAACGCCGGAAGTGAACGCACCGAGAGCCTGATGGGCTTCGGTCAATCGACCAAGGAGGCCTCGCGCGAAAAGGTAATGAAGGCTTTGCGCGAATTCTTGCGCCCCGAATTTATTGCAAGAATTGATGAGATTGTGGTTTTCAACCCCCTGGAAGAAACCGCACTTGCCAAGATTGCCGCACTCTTGCTCAATGATTTTAAGACGGCTTTACAGGAAAAATCGATGGAAGTTACCTGCTCGGCCAACGTGTGCAAATCGTTGGCGCAACAGTGTGCGGGTACCAAAACCGGCGCACGTGAACTGCGCAGTCTGATTCGCCGCCAGATCGAGGACCCCGTGGTCGAAAAAATCGTTGCAAACGGCGAGGGAAGTGTTCGAAAAGTCGAAATTTCCACCAACGTCTCGGGCAAGATTATTGTAAAAATCAGCTAAAAAGAAAACCGATTGAAGGAAAGCCTTCAATCGGTTTTTGTTTTTGCTATTTGTGTTTAAGCAACAAAAGCTTTCTTAACAGAACTAAATCGATAGAGTCGGAACTGTCATCTCCGTTAATGTCACATTCCTTTGTTGATATGATGTTTTTCTTCATTCTAATTAAATCAATAACATTAAATCTTGTGTCAGAATTAACATCTGCAATACTGCTTATGCTTTCAGAGCATTTTGCTTCAAAACTTTGACCGCAGGCCTCTGCAATAATGTCTGCTGTTAGCACAGAATCAAAACAATCAACCGTAGAAGAAAGATAAAAATATGTCTCTTCTTCATCGGGTTCTACAACTTCATCGTTAAGTGTAACACCAATATTCTCATATCCACTACCAACAAAAATATTGCTTGGCAATTTAAACTTTATCAAAAGTTCCCCATCAACAATATCTAATGCAGGTTTAAATTTAAGATATGGCAATAAAAGAGTTTCGTTGTGATTACAATCTGCACATATATGTGCGATGCTACCGTCTTTTTGGGTGGTTGGAAATTCATTTGATATTTCACCATAATTATGTATAACGCTAAAACCAATTTCCTGCTCGTTTGCGAATTCTTCAAAATATGTATTATCATTTTTGCAACTGCTATGAAGAACTATATTTTCTTGGGCGAAGAATGTACCATCGGCAATTTCAGTTATACTACTTGCCAAATTAACATCAGTTAGATTATAACAACTTTCAAATGCCATATCAGCAATTGCGGTAGGTATATAATCACCTAATTTTTCGGGTATTGCAACTGCATTTTTAGCAGTACAGCCTGTAACAATTGCGGTATCTTTACTTGAAATTAAATATTCGAGTTCGCCCGAAACACGTGTGAATTCTTTCAAAACTATTGTCGGCTCGGTTGATGCAATTTCGGCAGTGTATTCAGGTATTGTTAAATTACCGTTTTCATCACTTACCGCCTGACCTATAAATTTAAGGTTTTGAGAATTAAGTGGGTTTGTAACCCCGTCCGATTCCATTATATAGTAGTTGTAAATAAAGTTCGGTGTCAAACCGCTAAATTCATTGGGGTTAGTTGCAATGTTTCTTAATGAATATGTTGAACTTTTTGGTATAGTTATTTTAATAGGTCTTGTACTAGTCGTTGTCGTACCGTTGCCAAGCTGACCATAGTAGTTATATCCCCAAGTATAAAGGCTTCCATCTTTGGTTATTGCGGCACTATGATAGTCACCTAAACTTACCGAAACTACGTTACTCATTATTTTTATAGGTTTTAAGCTATCGGTTGTTGTACCATTACCAAGTTTACCGTAAGCATTGCCTCCCCAAGTATAAAGGCTACCGTCTTTGGTTATTGCGGCACTATGATAGACACCCAAACTAACCGAAACTACGTTACTCATTATTTTTATAGGTTTTAAGCTACTGGTTGTTGTGCCGTTACCGAGCTGACCAGATCCGTTATATCCCCAAGTATAAAGGCTACCATCCTTGGTTATCGCAGCACTACGGTCACCTCCCAAACTTACCGAAACTACGTCACTCATTATTTTTTGAGGTTTTAAGCTATTGGTTGTTGTGCCATTGCCAAGTTGACCATCGCCATTATTTCCCCAAGTATAAAGGCTACCGTCTTTAGTTATTGCGGCACTATGATGTAAACCTAAACTAACCGAAACGACATTGCTCATTATTTTTATAGGTGTGTAGCTATGGGTTGTCGTGCCGTTGCCAAGTTGTCTGTAATTATTGCTTCCCCAAGTATAAAGGTTTCCATCTTCAGTAATTACTGCACTACTCCAACCGCCAAAACTCAATTTATTGGCACCTGTTGAAACAACAGTGTTGCTTGAATCACCACCTGAAGGACTGCCGATTGGCGATAGGTTGATTTTAATTTTTTGTGCATTTCCGTTAACATTAACCGACTTTGAAACAGGTATATATTTATCATTAACAATTTTTACGGTATATTCACCATCAGGCAAAAAAACACTCGCATTGCCTAATGTATTGGTAGGGTCATTTTTGTCACCAATATTAACCTTTATGCCCTTTAAAACTTTACCGTTATTATCATTAACATTTACTGTTAATCGGTATTCCTTATGGGGACATGTGGTAAAAGCAAATTCAAAATTTTCAAAAGAAAAATAAAAATCGGTTATTTTTAGTGTTACTTCAAATATATCCTTTTCATAAGTCCACTTTTTCTTGTTTAGTAAGGAAATTTTATACCCTAAAGACACCTTGGCGTTAAATTCGCCCTCTATACAGGCAGAGCAGGTATGTTGTTCTTCATCGGTAGTCGCCTTTTTTGTAAGAGTTCCTTTTACCTCAACACCGGCAACCCCTTCGAGTGAAGCTTCGGCAATTTTTTTATGAATAATCTCTAATGCGGGTTTAAGTGAAATTCCTAAGAAAACAGTTGCTTCAACTTTAAACTCAGTTTCAAATTTAGGCGTTTTAGAGATGTTTGTAAATCCATCTTTGGTGCTAACTTTAAATCCTATTGAACCTAACATTCTGCCATATAACCCTATTTCGCCTGTAGCTTCAAGCACAACCGAAGGGGTTGCAACAAAAATCACCCCCGGAACAATAACTATATGTAATCCACCTAGATTTACAAAGGTTTTACTGATTTTTCCGGAAAGTTCTACACCAATTTCTAATTGATATTCAATTTGAAATTCTACATAAGCCTCTTTTAATGAAATATATACTTTTAATTTTGACTCTAAACTAAATTCTACCGAACCGTTTAAGGTTAATTTATTATCATCTTTTTTAATTAAGTCATAATCAAAAAAATCGTAACTATGGGAAAATCCTTTTGAACCCTCTAAATCAATCGCAAAAGTGGCGGGCTTTTCAACAAGTCCGTTATAAACAATACCCTCTTCTAAATCAGAAGTATCTATTGTAGAATCTTCTGTAGAAACTGTAGAGTCAATTTTTACATAATCAAAAACATCCGCAAGTTCTAATTCGCCCTCAGTATATGTAATAGTACCGTTTTCATCAGTGGAAATTGAGGCGATTTTTAAAATTAAAACTTCTCCGCTTCCATAATTATATGAAAAAACATCGCCTACTTGTAAGGCTTTAACTTCTTCGGTAGGGTTGGATATAGTATAAATACCGTTTTCTTCATCTGCGATAACGGTCATTTCAAGGTCGGATTCAATGATTTCTACGGTGTCATTATATACCGCAAAGTTATTTGTTTTATCGTCGTCAAGTTGTAAAACCTTTTCTTCTTCAAAGTCATCAGTGGTTTTAGATAAAAACTCCTGCATTTCTTTAGTATACATATTTGAATTATAAACACTGCAAAGTGGTTTTAAATCGGCAGTATTTATTAAATAAGCCTGAATAATAAAATATTTGGGAACAACAGATGTATCAAAAGTTAATGTAACTAAAGTGTCATCCCTTGTAATATCAATTTTTTGAGAAGTTACAAGTTTTGTGCCATCTTCACTATAAATACCGACAAAGAGAGTGCAATCCTGCAAAGCCTCTAATTCTACTAAAGCCTCACCCTCGCTATATTCCACCGAAAAAACATTAAATCCGTTATTTTCAAGTTGTTTTTCCATCTCGGCATTAATGGTTTGAGACAACAAACCGCCAAAAGAATTGGTTGAGTCTACAGAAATATCGTTTTCGAACATAGGAGTTACCGTATCTGTAGCACTTTCGGCTTGAGTTGGTATCACGGTAAAAGAAAATAACAATGTTAAAACAAGAATAACCGCAATTAATTTTTTCATAATAATTTCCCCCAGAATAAAAAACATCAACATATTTAATTAGATTACATTTTATAAATTTATTATATACTTCTAGCACAAGAAGTCAACATACAAACAAAAATACTATCATAAAGGTCGAATCATTTGGTGATGGGTGAGGTTGCGAGCGCACCCAGTGGGTGAAAAAGCGAGCAAAACGAAGCGCCGCGGTCAAAAGTTGTCCGCGCACCAAGCGGAAAACAACTTTTGGGCACCGCAAGAGGGCAGCCGCGCACTGCCGTGCGCTCTCGCCTCGCTTCGCTCGTTGCCGCGGACTTTGCAACCGTTCACTGAAAGGTTGCAATTTTCCTTGCGGAAAACCGTCCTTGTTCGATTCCCATCGAATAAAAAAAGAGAAGTCATACCTAAAGGTACAACTTCTCTTTTTGGAGCGGGTGATGGGAATCGAACCCACACGACCAGCTTGGAAGGCTGGGATTCTACCATTGAACTACACCCGCATCGGTGACGATGATTATCTTATCACAAAACGAAGCGTTCGTCAAGGACTTTTTTCAAAAAATTACTATTCGGGTGTAATCCTTTGCCTATTGACAAAAGGGGCCACTTTATAGTATAATTCATTTGTATAAATATATGAATTTTGAGGTGGGTTCTTTATGAAAAAAAGTTTACTGATTCTTGCCCTCGTTCTTTGTGTTGCCGTTCTGTTTTGCGGCTGTAAAAATAAAAAAGGAGAGACGTCTTCTGACCTTGATTCGGATAAAATAACTGCTTCGCAGTCCGATGAAAAAGAAACCACGGGCGGCGATGAGTCGACCCTCATTGGTTCGGGCCCTTCGTCTGAAAAAGGGGAGACCGACATTGTGGTTGAATCGGAGGATGGTTCTTCTTCGACAACCTCAAAACCCGACAAAGATTCTAACAAAACTCCCGAGAAGGATAACGAGAATACCCCGAGCAGCGGTGGAAGTGACGATTCTTCGGATTCTTCTGAGGAAACTCCTTCCGGATCTACCAGTTCAATACCCGACCCTGAGGATTGGTTTGATGATCCTACCGAGGAATATGAGTTGCCCATTATTCGTTTCTGATTTTTATGTAATTTATAGGAGTGTGTTTTATGAAAGTGTTTCAGAAAATTTCGTGTGTTCTTTTGGCAGTTCTTTTAATTAGTTCCATGGCGACTTTTTCCTCCAATGCCGCAGCTGTGACGGTAACAGGGGATGCCAACGGAAACGGCGTTACAAACATTATCGATTTAATTCACTTAAAGAAGAGCATTGTTGATAACGACAGTAATTTTTATGATATGGATGGGGATTTCGTTCCCTCTGCAACCGATTTGGTGATTATGCGCCAACTGTTGTTGGATCGTTACGCTGTGGTTTACCGTGTATACGGTGAGCAGCATGCATTACAATTCTACACAGAAGGGGAAAAGGTTGTTAGACCTACCAATCCCTATGTGCAATCGATGGTCTTTACCGGTTGGGACGGTTTACCGGGTCAGGCACCTGCAAACGTTACGGTTGTAAAGGGTCTGTTCCAGGCAGATTATGAATTACCGATTATCAAATAAACATTGATGAATCCCAAAATGAGAAGATTGAACATCACCGTTGTTGTGTTGATGTTCATGGTTGTGTTGATCGTTGGCGTGATTGCTTTTATTCTCTCGTATGAGGGTCAAAAACAGGATGAGAAGGACAACGGTCAAATGCAACAGTATCAATCGCTGTCCTATAAACTGCGGACAAAAAAGCGTGAGATCGAGCGCCAAATCAATGATTTGACCGCGCAATATGAGAAATTGACCGTGGGGGAAACCACGGTGATGCTGTGTGTAACTCACGCGGGGACAGATCTTTATGAGGTGGCTTTTCCGCTACTGAAAGATTATGATGCAATGTTTGTGGTCCGTGAAGGGGCGATGCCCGGGGACCATGGTTGTAT
The DNA here is from genome assembly GCA_045545515.1 of Acutalibacteraceae bacterium. Taxonomy (GTDB): domain Bacteria; phylum Bacillota; class Clostridia; order Oscillospirales; family Acutalibacteraceae; genus UBA737. The sequence continues at coordinate 241,798 of JAZQBA010000005.1, read as the reverse complement.
TAACGCTGCGCAGTATTCCGAATTGGTGCATAACGGTTGGCAACCGCTCTTGGGCGGCAATTGCCCGACCAATGAAGAAGAACTTAAACAATGGAGCAAAACCTTAAAAACCCAGTTAAACGCGCTTCGTAAACAAGGGTTGAGTGTTCCGACGGCCTATTACTTTTTCACGGGTTGTGAAGATGAGTTCATTCCAAAAGTAATGGCTGTTTTTTCGGAAAACGGTATCAACGCCTGCAACTGGCCGATTTCGGGCTATGTAAAGATCGTCGATTTCACCGAAAAATCGGTGATGGTTGCGCCCTCTTATCCGATTGTCGAATCGGGCCAATCCAATGCCTCATATATTTTAATGACGATGCAAGAAGGGGATGCGGTCGTCGTTTCGACGCGAAACGTTTCTCACACCGTTTTGGATGACACGCAGGATGTTTCGGTTGATAAATACACCTTGATGTTGGATTATTTGAAGGAAAACGAACTGGATTCTACCGTAAAAACCTTTCAACAGTTAGTTGACTATCGTGAGAAGATATCCAACGATGAACAGGCAACCTCCATTTTAGCGCAAATAAAGACACTGCAAGAAGATTTAGAGCAAATCGACCAGGAAATTCTGGATTCGATTACGGCATTGCAATAAACTTTTCGGCTTGTCGGGTCTCGGGACCCGACAGGCCCTTTCTAAAATAAACACAGGTTCATAGTAGGGGAGAATGTTATGGCTGCAAAGAAGAAAAAAACCAATAACACCAGGCAGAACACCGCCAATCAACAGATAAAATCGGTTGTTTGGTTTGCGTTGTCGGTGTTCTTTTTGTGCGTCGTTTTTATTGAAGGGCAAAACGTTTGGACTTCGATACATAACTTCATTTTCGGTGTTTTTGGTGTTACGGCCTATTTCTTTCCGTTTTTAATGATGTTCATTGCTGTGATGTGTACCGTGAACCGCTACACAAAAACGGTGAATATTAAAGTGATTGAAACAACGTCGCTTGTTTTGCTAATTGCAGCTATGCTCGATGTTATTGTGACGAAAACCGGTGAAACCGCATCGTTTGGGGAACACCTAACCGCAGCTTACAAGGTCGGCATCACGCTCAAAAACGGCGGCTTTGTGGGTGCGTTTCTCGGTCATCCGCTTTCTTTGGCGTTTGGCAAAACGGGCGCTATCATTACCTTTTCGTTGTTGATTTTCGTGGTCGTTATGTTACTGACCAGTGCAAGTTTGGCCGAACTGTTCCGCTCGCTTGCCCGTCCGGTTAAGAATGTTTCCGAACAGGCTGAAAAAGCGCACCAGGAGCGATTGGTAAAGCGTCAACAGGAAAAACCGAACGCCGAAGAATCGGGCGAAAAGGTTTCGCGTAAAGGCAGAAAGTTTGATATTGATATTCCCGTGGACGAGCATCCCGCCAAGAAAAACGAAGAGAGCGAAGTTCCGTTGGATGAAAAGCAGCGAAAGGTTGTCGCGGCCTATCACGGTGAAGAACTGCCCACGCCTGAAGAGGATTCTTATGAAGACGTTATTGAAGGCGCCGAGGACCGCAAGACCATTGATAAAGCCTTGAAAACCGCGAAAAAAGAGGCCGAGGAAAAAATCACGTCCATCGACGTTGAACGCGAGGAAATGAAGATTACCGAGCAGATTTCGGGCGGTATGACCCTACAGGATGAAGAGGGTTATCACTACCCGCCGGTATCACTGTTGAATGCGCCCAAGTTTGAAGATAGCCGTCAGGCGGCGGATGATTTGAATAAGACGGCCGAGAACCTCGTTCAAACGCTGCGAAGCTTCGGTGTGGAAACCAAGATTGTGGATATCAGCCGCGGACCGACCGTTACGCGCTATGAACTGCAACCTTGCGCCGGTGTTAAGATCAGTAAAATTACCAATTTGGCCGATGATATTGCCTTGAACCTTGCTACGGCGGGTGTACGTATCGAAGCGCCCATTCCCAACAAAGCGGCCGTCGGTATTGAGGTGCCGAACAAAGCCAGTGCTACGGTTGGTGTGCGCGAGATTATTGAGTCGCCGCAGTTTGCGGGGGCCAAGAGTAAACTTACCGTTGCGATGGGTCGCGACATTGCGGGTAACGTGATTGTCGGCGACGTCGGAAAAATGCCCCACGGCTTGATTGCCGGTGCTACGGGATCGGGTAAATCGGTTTGTATCAACTCGATTATTGTAAGTTTGCTTTATAAGGCTTCGCCCGAAGAAGTCAAACTCTTGATGATCGACCCCAAGGTCGTAGAACTTGGCATTTACAACGGTATTCCGCATTTGTTGGTTCCGGTTGTTACCGACCCGAGAAAGGCCGCCGGTGCGCTTGGCTGGGCGGTCAGCGAAATGGAAAAACGTTATCAGATGTTCTCGGACCGCGGTGTTCGTGATATTGCAGGATATAATAAGTTTGTCGAAACCTTGACCGATGAGTCCGAAGTTAAAAAGATGCCGCACATCGTAATTATCATCGATGAGTTGGCCGATTTGATGATGACGGCACCCGGTGAAGTGGAAGATTCTATTAACCGCATTGCGGCTAAAGCCCGTGCGGCGGGTATGCACTTGTTGATTGCGACCCAACGCCCATCGGTTGACGTCGTTACCGGTGTTATTAAGGCCAATATTCCGACAAGAATTGCCTTTGCCGTTTCTTCGCAGATTGACAGCCGTACCATTCTCGATACGGGTGGCGCCGAAAAACTCCTGGGTCGCGGCGATATGTTGTTCAGCCCCATCGGTTCGACCAAACCCAGCCGTTTGCAAGGTTGTTTTGTCAGCGACGAAGAGGTTGAGGCTGTGGTAGATTTCGTCAAGAACGGCGGCTCGGCCGATTATGACGATAATATTATGGTTGAAATCGAGCGCCAGGCGGCGGTCGAAAAACAGAAGAAATCGGGTCTGCCTGAAGATGGCCCGGGGGATGACCCCGTTTTGGATGAGGCTATTCGTGTGGTGGTTGAAAACGGTCAGGCTTCGACGTCGCTGTTGCAACGCCGACTGAAACTCGGTTACGCGCGCGCGGCACGTATCGTGGATGAAATGGAAGAACGCGGAATCGTTGGCCCTTATGAAGGCTCGAAACCGCGAAAAGTTCTCATCACGATGGATCAATTGATGGAAAAACAAGCTTCTGAAGAATAAGAAAAACTGTCCGTAAATTTACGGACAGTTTTTTCTTATTCGCCTGTAATCGCAACGGCATTGTCTTCGCGGAACAGGAGCGAAATGCACCAGATACCCGCCAGAGCGATTACCGTGTAGATAATTCGAGCAACGAGGGTTGCCGAACCACCGCAGATCCAGGCGACGAGGTCAAAACGGAATAAACCAACCAGACCCCAGTTTAATGAGCCGATAATGGAAAGAATTAAACAAATTTTGTCAAACATCATCTTCACTCCTTTTTCCCGGCAACATTAGTTTTTCGCGTTTTGAAGAAAAATATGCAATCAAAAAATTTTAATGTATATATTCCATTATCAAAGTTTGAAATACAATTGTTAAAAGGTGCACCGATTGATTTTTTTTGACAGTTATGATATATTGAAAACAAGAAATTGGAAAGGTGTTGGCCCGCTTGAAAATTTATGAAAATATCTTAAAAACAAGTGAAAACCGTATGCCGCCCAGAAGCTACTATATTCCAAAGGGAGTATCGAAGTATACTCTTTTGAACGGGGAATGGGATTTTGCCTATTTTAATTGTGTCGATGACGTTCCCGAAAAAATAGAAACGTGGGATAAAATTCCGGTGCCTTCTTGTTGGCAACTTTTTGGGTACGAAAACCCCAATTACACCAACGTAAACTATCCCTATCCGGTGGATCCGCCGTATGTTCCCGATGAAAACCCTTGCGGTGTTTACAGAAGAACGTTTCAATTAGAAACTGCCCTTCAAAAACATTATTTTGTTTTTGAGGGTGTTGCTTCCTGCGCCTTTCTGTATATCAACGACCGTTACGTCGGCTTTACCCAAGGTAGTCATTTGCAAGCTGAATTTGATATCAGCGACTTCGTTGTAAAGGGTACGAATACGGTTGAAGTTCGTGTACTTAAATGGTGCGTTGGCAGTTATTTGGAAGATCAGGACTTCTTCCGTTTTAACGGTATTTTCAGAGATTGCTATTTGTTGAGCCGACCCGAGAATCATATTACCGACGTTGAAATTATTCCAAACGATAAAGAATTCAATATCCATATCAGCGGGCAAGCGGTCGTTCGGATTTTTGATGGGGAAAACCTTTTGTGTGACGCTTCGTTTACCGACCGTTTTGTGTTTGCGCCTGAAAATGCAAAACTCTGGAATGCGGAAAAACCGTATCTTTACCGAATTGAATTAGAGCGCAACGGCGAAATTTTGACCTTTATGCAAGGTCTTCGCAAGATTGAAATTTCAAAGAAACACCAATTGCTTATCAATGGTGTTTCGGTTAAATTGCACGGTATTAACCACCACGATACCAGCAAATATCGCGGCTGGTGTCAGAGTGATGAAGAACTGCGTAAAGACCTTGAACTGATGAAAGATTTGAACATCAACTGTGTTCGAACTTCGCATTATCCGCCTACGCCGAATTTCTTGCAGATGTGTGATGAAATTGGTTTTTACGTAGCGGTTTGTATTTCTCGGATGAGATTACCGATAACGGTAGCTATGCTTATGGCTTGATTCCGTTTGTCAGCGCGAACGCGGTTATTAAAAATATCACGGTTAAAAACGTTGTTTCGAACGTTGAGGGTGAAGCCTACATCGGCGCGGTAGTCGGTGCGGCTCACGTAACGGAAGAAGATGCCACGACGCCGATCAAGATGGTTCAGTTTGTTGGCGTGAGTGTTGCCGATAGCGATCTTCCGCTCTTGGGTGGCGCTTCCAGAGGCGTTAAGTTTGAACTCTGCGCAGCCGATTCCTTGATTGGTATCGAGAGTGAAAAGATTTCCGTGCGCAACTGTAATACCGAAGACGTTGCATATAATGACGACGTTTTGATTTACAATGTTTACAATGCAGATAGCGAGATGCTTGTAAATATCCGTAAATACCTCTTGGATAAGTTGGATAATTACATCACCGATATCAATGCAGATTCCAACTTCAACATCAAAGACCTTATCAGCGCAAAGAAAGCCCTTTTGGCAGAACCCTCGGAGGAATATGCTTTAGTTTGGGCCGAGGAATTCAATAGCGATGCGCTCAATTATTCGGTTTGGACCGAATCTTCCTCGATGTCGAGAGGTACTACTCTCCAGTATGCAAACAATGCGGCTTCCAGCGATGGAAAGTTGATTCTTTCTTGCAACGAAACCGATGCGGTTGACGAAAACGGTAACAAGATTTACGAAGTAAATAAGGGACTGAGCACCGAAAAATCCATGAGCTTTAAGTACGGCAAATTGGAAATGCGCGCAAAGATTCCCTTTGGCGCCGGTGCTTTCCCGTCCTTGTGGCTCACTTCCAGAGGCTCCTTGGGCTACAATTCCAAGGCGGAGGCATACAGTACCGAAATTGATGTTTTTGAAGTGTTCGGTGATACCAATTCCGAAAGCAGAGCAATCGCTTGTATTCACAAATGGTACAACGATGCAAACGGCGTAAAGACCGGTGCTGAATGCAGTTGCGGAAGTGCTTCTCCCAACGAGTATTACGTTCCCGCTTCGCTTCGCAGCAAGACCTTCTCTGCCGCAGAGCAGAACGAATTCCACACCTTCACTTTTGAGTGGGATGAAAATTCGATGAAATTTGCCGTAGACGGTGAAGTTTTCTACACCGTGAGCAGAGAGGATCTTGAAAGCAAAAACTTTGATATTGAAGGTTATGAAACCGACGTTGCAGGCCTCTTTGAGCAGTTTGTGTGTGTGCGTTTGAACAACCACATGTACACGGTAGGCGATGGCGCTGCTTATCAGTATCAAGGTGCCGCCACTGAAATCGATGCTTCCCAGCTCGATTATGAAGTGGATTATATCCGCATTTATCAGAAGAATGACGGAAAATCGCAGATTATTTTCAAATAAGCTTTAATTGATGGGTATAGGCGGAATTCTATTCCGCCTATACATCATATCGAAAGGACTGATATTGTGATCAAAGGATTGAAAAAAAGCATAGGCGTTATGTTGTGCGCGCTCATCGTTATGAGTAGTTTTGTTTGTAACGCGCAGACAACAGAAGCTGTGCCGGAAATTTTAACCAATGACATCAAAAGCGTGAATACGGGGGATTATAACACGTATTTGGAAAACGGAAGTTTTCAAAACGCGGATGAAGCAGTATCGGTTTCAATCGAAAACTTCACAAGTAACGGTGCCAATGCCGTAATCAATGACGGTATGATAGAATGGACGGACGGAAGCGGAAGTATTTCTTTTCCGGTGAACGTTCCCGTTACTGCTCAATATAATATTAAAATCGTTTGGAAACCTGTGAAATCGGGAATAGACCCGAAGATGGGTGTTCTGATTGACGGTGAATTTCCTTTTACCAATGCAAACGGCGTTGTTCTCAAACGCGAATGGAAAAACATTTCCGAAACACCGCGTACCGATGCGAATGGCAACGAGTATGCTCAAGAACAAATCGAAACCGGAGCATGGATTACTTCGGTTTTACAGGACTATACCGGTATTGCTACCGAGCCATTTTTGTTCGGACTCGAAGCCGGTCAACATACCTTGACGCTGCAAGGTCCCGAGCAATCGATTTTAATTCAAAAAATCACATTTGTTGAACCCGAGGCTCCGAAAGCCTATGCCGAGCTTTCCAAGGATTATAAATTAAAAGAAAACGACGCTAAAATCATTACGATCCAAGCGGAAAGTGCAAACGTTAAAAATTCGAAATCTTTAATTCCGAAAAGCAATAACAGCGATGCGGGAATGACACCCTGTAATCCGTATACCAGTAAGATTAACTATATTGGCGGTTCTGCCTGGCAAAGTCCGGGAAGTATGATGACCTGGAACTTTACGGTTAAGAAAGCGGGTTATTATTCTTTCGGATTCCGTTATAAGCAGTCTGAACTGATTAACGGCGTCAGCTGGAGAAAACTGAGAATCGACGGACAGGTTCCGTTTGCCGAGGCCGCCGGTTTTGGGTTTGATTTCGGGACTCAGTGGGAATACCGTGCGCTGGAGGATGCAAAAGAAACCCCTTATTACGTTTGGCTTGAAAAAGGGGATCATACCCTTTCTTTAGAGGTTACGGTCGGTCCGCAAAGCGAATATGTGAAAAGACTTTCCAACGTGGTTTCCCGTTTGGGCGATGAATATATTAAAATCGTTATGATTACGGGTGAATCTCCGGACGTTAACCGCGACTATGAACTCTTCAAACAGATTAAAGGTTTTAATGAAACCTTAGAAGAATGTAAAGATTCTCTGGATAGCATTGCTGCCGATATGAAAAAGATTGCGGGCAGTAAGAGTACGCAAAGTATTGCGGCAATTGAAAATATGTCCAGAGTATTGAACCAGATGCTCAAAAGTCCTTACGTTGCACAACAATACGTAAAGGATTATTACAACAACTATACGGCGGTTAGTTCTTGGTTGTATGATATGACCAATATGCCGCTTTCTCTCGATGAAATTCAAATTATTCCGTATGGAAAGCAGATGGAAAATAAGAGTGCAAACTTCTTCAAGTCTTGCGGATACGGAATTGTCCGTTTGGTTGCGTCCTTTATACAGGATTACAACTTTACGGAAGAAACCAAATCGGATAAAGAAATCAAGATTTGGATCAACTGGGGTCAGGATCAGGCAATGGTGCTCAATTCCTTGATTAAAGACTCCTTTACCCCCAAAACAGGAATCAACGTTCGTATTGATGTCGTTAGTGCATCTTTAATCAACGGTATTCTGTCGGGCAATTTCCCGGATTTGTCCTTGCATTTGGCAAGAACAGAGCCGGTGAACCTTGGTATTCGCGGCGCTTTGTACGATTTGTCGAATTTTGAAGATTGCGATGAAGTGTTACAGCGCTTCCAAAAAACCTCGGAAGAACCGTATCGTTACGGGGATGCCCTTTATGCGTTGCCCGACACACAGAGTTATTTCTTAATGTATTACCGCAAGGATATTATGCAAAATCTCGGACTCGACGTGCCCCAAACCTGGGACGAGTTTAAGCATGCGGCGATGGTCATTCAAAGAAATAATATGAATGTTTACGTACCGTATACGCAAATTACAACGGCGACGACGGTGAATACCGGTATCGGTAACCTGAATCTGTTACCAACCTTAATGGCACAAAACGGACTATCTTTATATAACAAAGAAAAAAATGCAACTGCCCTTGAATCCAAAGCAGCGATTGAAGTTTTTGATTTCTGGACAGATTTGTACACCGAATACGGATACTTAAAAGAAGCGGAGTTTTATAACCGTTTCAGAGTGGGCGTTGTTCCGCTCGGAATTGCACCGCTTGCTACTTATATGAACCTTTATTCTGCCGCGCCCGAAATCGCAGGAAGATGGTCGGTTGCATTGGTACCCGCCTCTCAGAACGGCGACAGAACCATTGCAGGTGCCGGTACGGGTTGCGGAATTATCAGCAAATCCAAACATAAGGACGAGGCCTGGGAGTTTCTGAAGTGGTGGACTTCGGCCGAAACACAAACAAGATATAACAACAATGTGGAATCCTTGCTTGGAATGATTGGCAGAACGACCACGGCCAACGTTGAAGCGTTCCAGAATCTTGCTTGGGACAGTGAACATCTGTCGGTTATGGAACAACAACGTTTGCAGGTTAAAGAGGTACCGGAGGTTCCCGGTAGCTACTATCTGTCGCGTGCGATTGACCAGGCATTCTGGACTGTTGTCAACGGTGAAACCAACTCCAAAGATGCATTGATGAAATGGTGCAAAATTGCCGACGACGAAATTGAAAGAAAAATCAAAGAATATCAGTAAGGGAGGGAAGAGAATATGTTTGCAAAAGAAAACAGTATTTTACAACGACGCCAAAAAAACGCGCCCGAAGGTTCTTTCAGAGAACAGTTTCCGATGTTTGTAATGATCTCTCCCTTTATTTTATTCTTTGTGATATTCACGATCATTCCGATTTTTTCATCGATTTTCTTTAGTTTTACTTCTTATGATATGATCGCTGCTCCGCGTTTTGTAGGGCTCGATAATTTCAGAAGATTGATTACAAACGACCCCGTTTTTATGATTACGGTCAAAAACACCTTTGTTTTTGCAGTGGTTTCGGGTCCGCTCGGTTTTTTGTTGGCGTTCTTGTTGGCATGGCTTGTAAACGAGTTTACGCCTACCGTTCGCGCGATTCTTTCCTTTATGTTCTATGCGCCGTCGCTTGTTGGTAACGCCTATTTCATTTGGCAGGTTGCATTCAGCGGCGACAGCTACGGTTACATAAACAGTCTTCTGCTTTCCTTGGGTGTGACGACCGAACCCATCGTGTGGTTGAAAAATGAAACCTATTTAATGCCCATTATTATCATTGTTCAGTTATGGCAGAGTATGGGTGTGTCGTTCCTTGCCAATATTTCGGGTTTGCAGAACGTAAGTCGCGATATGTATGAAGCGGGTGCGATTGACGGTATTCGCAACCGTTGGCAGGAATTGAGATACATTACCTTGCCGTCGATGTTGAATATGTTGTTGTTTAGTGCGGTTATGCAGATTCAAAGCAGCTTTTCGGTAAGCGCTATCGCCATTACGTTGGCAGGATATCCGAGTAAATCCAATGCGGTCGATACCATCGTTTCTTTGATGCAGGATATGGCGACCGTGCGTTATGAACTCGGGTATGCTTCGGCAATTGCGGTCGTTCTGTTTATTATGATGGTTACGACCCGTCTGATTGTCGGAAAAGTGCTCTCTACTGTACAGAAATGAGGTGTTCGTTATGCGTATTGCAACAAGTTTATTACACAATGGTTTCTGCGTTTGAAATGGGTCACGGCCAATTTTTGGAAAAAGGAACCCATACCCTGCAATTGGCCGCCGCTCTGGCGCTTGGAATTGTTGCGGTGACAACGGTGACCAGTGTGATTTATAAGGTTCGGGATTATAGCAAAAGAATAAAGCAATAAAATTAAACACCCCATTTGGTGTTACGCAAAAGAAAGTGAAGAATCCACAAACTTTTGCCACGCCCAAAGGGGTGTTCGAAAATACTGGATAAAGTCCTCTTACGCCTCCGATCTGCTCGGAGGTTTTTTCATTCCGAACAGAACGATATTACTTCATGCTGTTTTCGTAAGATTCGATCATCTTTTTAACCATCTGACCACCGATGGATCCGGCCTGACGAGAGGTCAAATCGCCGTTGTAACCCTGTTTCAGGTTTACGCCAACCTCGTTCGCAGCTTCCATCTTAAAACGGTTCATAGCGTCCTTAGCTTCCGGTACTACGTGTTTCGACATTTTCTTTTCACTCCTTGTTTGTGTTTTGCGTTTGCAGTATTATTGTGTCAGACCCGTTTTCAATTATGAAAGGTAAAAAATGAATATCCTGTCAGTATTTGTTTGCACGTTTTTTGTATAAGAAAATTTTTGACTTCATATTCTATGTAATAAAAGAATGTGAGGTTTTATTATGTCAGACAAAACGCATAAATATTTTGGAACCGACGGTTTTCGCGGTGAAGCCAATCGAAATTTAACGTCCTTTCACGCGTACCAAATCGGGCGGTTTTTGGGGTGGTATTACGCCGCGAATCTTTCGGGGTGTAAAGAACAAGGGTATCGACCGCGTATTGTAATCGGTAAGGATACCAGACGTTCTTGTTATATGTTGGAATATGCCATTGCCGCCGGAATCACCGCTTCGGGGGCGGATGCTTATATGCTTCACGTCACCACAACGCCATCTGTTTCCTACGTGACGCGACAGGATGAATTTGATTGCGGCATTATGATTACCGCCTCACACAATCCGTTTTATGATAACGGAATTAAGGTAATGAACCGTTACGGTGAAAAGTTGGATGATCGAACAACCGGTTTAATCGAAGCGTATCTTGACAACGATTTGGAAAAATTGTCCCTTCAAGAAGATTTACCCTTGGCTCAACGCGACAGAATCGGACAAATCGTCGATTACGTGGCAGGAAGAAATCGTTATGTTGGTTATCTGATTTCCTTGGCTTCTCATTCCTATAAAAATTTGAAAATCGGGTTGGATTGTGCCAACGGTGCGTCTTGGATGATAGCAAAAGCTGTTTTTGACGCGCTCGGCGCTCAAACGGTTGTTATAGGCGCCTCACCGAACGGTTTGAACGTGAATGAGGATTGCGGCTCAACACATATCGAAAACCTTTCTAAGACCGTAAAAGAACGGCATTTAGATATTGGTTTCGCTTTTGACGGGGACGCCGACCGTTGTATCGCCGTCGATGAAAATGGAAAAGTCGTGGATGGTGATGCGATGATGTATGTGTTGGCAAGGCGATTGAAAGCGTGCGGGATGTTAAACGACAACATCGTCGTTGCAACGGTGATGTCCAATAGTGGATTCTTTGATTCGCTGAAACGAGAGGGGATTGACTGTGTACAGACCAAAGTGGGTGACCGCTTTGTGTATGAATGTATGCAAAAATACAATTACAGTCTTGGCGGGGAACAGTCGGGACACATCATTTTGAAGAAATATGCCACCACGGGGGACGGACTACTAACTGCCATTATGATGACTGAGGAAGTATGTGACAAAAAATCCACCCTCTCTAAACTAACCGAAAAGTTAAAGGTTTATCCGCAATACGTTGAGAATATAAGGGTAATCGATAAGATGGCCGTTACCCAAGACCCTCAGGTTTTACAGGCTGTCAAAAAAATAGAACAAAAGATTGACGGCAAGGGGAGAGTGTTGCTTCGTCAAAGCGGAACTGAGCCCGTAATTCGCGTGATGATTGAGTGTGAACAAATTAAAACGTGTAAAGAATATGCGAAGGAAATTATTTCTGTTGTCAAACAAAACGGATATAATGTATAAATAGAAAACCGATTGAATAATTTTTCAATCGGTTTTCTTGCGTTTTTTGTTAAAGCATAGTATAATAAAAAAATAAGTGAAGGGGCGATGATGTTATGAAGATTGAGAAGGTTGAACTGAAATATTATTCTACGGCTCCGCATCTATTAATGGTTATTGCCGGATTTCAATTATTGCACAAGCAGGGGGTTATTGATGAATTACACCTTGTTGATGCAACGAATGAAAAGATTTCGGCAGATAAAAAAGAAATCGTGGAAGCAGTTCTCAATTCAAGAATTCGCGTTGCGTATGATGTCTTTGATGGATATATCAATTATCAAACATTTGACGAAACATATGCTTCTTCCGTCGATTATTATTTTATCCGAAGTTATTCTCAAGAGTTAAACGAACGATTCTTTCCAAATACAAACATTCATCCGCTTGGAATGAATTATTATTGTTCGGCGCAAGGAAATGTTTTTGAAAAAAACAACGACATAAAAGGGAAGATCCGATCTCTTGCCAAAAAGATTCTTTCGAATTTCAATCCCCAAATAAGTGTTGTTTTTGATGTGAAAAAATATGAGAAAAACCCATCTTACTGCACCGAAAGAACTCCAAGGATTATGTTTAATACGCGGCTTTGGAATCCTCAAGGTGATGTTGGTGAGGTGAAATGGGAAAGAATGCACCCGGAACGAGTTCGAATAAATGATATGAGAATTCGAATTGTCCAAGAGGCAAGAAAAAAGTATGGAAAGAATTTTTCGGGAGGAATTTATAATACAAAATATGCAAGAGATACTGCACCGCAAGACGTGATATTACCCAATACAAAGACCACGAAAAAAGGATACTTAAAAAATATGCATTCCTATGATATTTGTATAGGTTCAGAAGGTTTGCATGGTTCTATTGGCTGGAAAACCGCTGAATATGCAGCTGCCAGTAAAGCCATTGTAATGGAACGTCCAAAGTATTTTGTTCCGGGTTTTGAAGAAGGAAAAAATTACCTTGGCTTTTCAAGTACTGAAGAGTGTATAAAACAGTTGGATTATCTTTGTTCCCACAGAGAAAAGATTGTTGAAATGCAGAAAAATAACAAAGAGTTTTATGATAACTGTCTTAGACCGGACCAACAGATTTTGCGTTCTTTGGAAATTATCTTTCGGTAAAATTAAAAACGATTGAAGTTTATAGCTTCAATCGTTTTTTATTATTTGAATATTTTTAAGTAATTTTTTGCGCGTTTTTTTGCAGCGGCTAAATTCATATCCGAATAATTGCCGCATTCAATCGGTGTAGCCCCCGGGATTTCACCTTCATATTCGGCAACAAACTCGAACAAGTCGACCATCAATGCGGTCACGCTTTCCAAGGACGCTTTACCGGAAAGGATGAAATAGAATCCCGTGCGGCAACCCATCGGTCCCCAATATACAACGTTGTCTTTTATATCCTCGCGGTTTCGAAGATAGGTGGCACCCAGATGTTCGATGGTATGAATTTCGGCAGTACCCATAACGGGCTCAAAATTCGGCCGTGTTATGCGAATGTCGTAGGTGGTGATTGGATGTGATTCTGCTCCAAAAACATCTTCACGGCTAATATAGATACCCGGAAGTAGGGTCATATGGTCAATCGTAAAACTTTTAATCTTCTTCATTTTTTCACCTGTTCGTTTTGTTATGTTGCGATACACTGTTTATTAATTGTTTTGCATCGGGATCCAAAAGGGTTATTAACCCAATAGGTGCACACATTCCCTCCGGAGAATCCGTAAACTTGGGGTTTTTTAAGACCTCGTCTAATCGTTGCGTTGCGGCTTTGTCACATTCTTTGATGATCTTATTGCACCATTCGTCCGAAGAATCGGCCGTAGCATAAATTAAGGTATAGTTTTCAGGAAGAAACCATTCGTTGTAAAGCGGAATCGTTCGGTTGTTGTAGCCCTCTAGATTTCCCAATTCGGAATCGACCACAATACCAACTTTTTGTTCCTTTGGAATGATTTGTTGCAGTTTTTTGATCGTTTCCATCCATGTAATAGGTTCGACTTTAATTTCTTTGGGTGCATACCAGTCAAAGAAGAGGTACGGTTTACAAGTCATACTTCGTTGGTATTCGTTAATTTTTTCAACCTCTCCGTGATAGACGAAACCGACCGAACAATAGTAATCGTTACATTTTTGCGGGTGTGTATTACTGTCAATGGCAAAAATCCGGTCAAAATTTTCGGCCCAGGAACCGACTTGATCGGTTGCGAAATCCAGATTGGTAGCTTTTGCAATGATACGTTTCTTGTTTTTGCCTTGATAAGATCGGATCATCGTTTGCTTGCCGAGATCAAACGGGACGTCGTTTTTATCGGTTATAATGATTTGACCTTTATCGTATCTGAAACGAATTTCTTCGTTTTTCATGACGTTCAGTTTTTTCTCGGAGAGGATTTGATTTTCACGTTTATATTTCGGTGTGTTTTTTTGTTTGGTCATATTTACCTCCAAGAATAGGATATGCTTCATTGTACATAGTATTTCGAAAAAAATCAAGGATTAAAAAACTTGTACTTTAAGTTTTGATATGTTATTATATATGTATGATTATATCATAGGAGGTGTATGTATGATTCCGAAGAAATTACATTACTGTTGGTTTGGCGGCAACGAAAAGCCGGAACTGATTTTGAAGTGTATTGAAAGTTGGAAAAAATTCTGCCCGGATTATGAAATTGTTGAGTGGAATGAACATAATTTCGATGTCAACTCCTGTGATTACGCCAAAGAAGCCTTTGAGGAGAAAAAGTGGGCCTTTGTGTCGGACTATGCCCGTCTTTGCGTATTGAAAGAACAAGGCGGAATTTATTTGGATACCGATATGGAACTTTTGAAACCGATTGATGATTTTTTAGATAACAACGGAATCTTGGCTTTTGAGGCAAAGGACTATGTCTGTCTTGGCATCATCGGCGCTGTTCCCAATCATCCATTTATTGATAAACTTAAAGAGGATTATGAATCCATTCATTTTTGCACCGAAAACGGGGTGGAAATGACGACCAACGTTCAGCGAATGCGTCATCATTTATTGGAAAACGGTTTGGTGAATAACGGGAAAAAACAGAAAGTTTGTGATATGACCATTTATCCCCAAAAGTTATTTTTTCCGTATAATTTCGGAATGATTTTTGACCGTGCACCAAAAGGTGCATACTCCGTGCATCACGCAACGGCCTCTTGGCAGAACAACGCCATTCATCACAGCAAAATAAAAACCTTGAAAATCTGTTTGGTAAATAAAGCAAGAAATCTCTTAGGAACAGATTTTATTGTGCGTTTGAAAGGCGAGTAATATCCTATTAAAGTTTAAGGTGTTAAGCTTATGATTATAGTTGGGTTTGGTTTATTTATTGAGTGTGCGCTGTGTAAAATTATTCTTCAGCCTGATCAGTTCACGCCCACGGACGAAATCCAGTGGGTGATGCTGTTTATTAATTTTTTTGTGGCATCGTTTGCGATTGAACGTTCTGTAATGAAAGTTTCCCCCTCACAATTTCGGCTTGGAAATTCTTTTGACCCTTATCCGGAAAGAGGTTATGTAAGTAATTTATTGTTAATTTCCTTCATTCTTCGTATTTTTATTTTGCTTTGGGATGTGTATGCAAGAGATATTTTTGTTTTGCCCAACAGTGAGGGGGACGCGTATGCATATTCTTTGCAGTCAGCATCCTATGCGTTTGGCAGCAGAAAATCAATGATTGAATTTACACATTTTCCTTTTTATTATGGACAGCTTTACAAAGTTATTGGTATTCAAAAAGTAACAGCGCAATTTATCAATGTTTATTTAGCGATGTATTCATTGCTTCTGGTTTATAAAATACTCTGCAAATTAAATATCAGTCCAAATGTTCGAAAGAAAACAATGATGATTGCTTCCTTTCTGCCAAACTTAATGATGATTACAACCTTCTTTTTACAGGAATCTATTATTTCGTTTTGTATTATTTCATCGGTGTACTTCTTTATGAAATGGTGGGAGAAGGGCGGTTTTTTGAATCTTGTCTTTATGGTTCTGTTCTCACTTGCCGGTGCACTGCTACATATGGGTGCATTGGTCAGCGGAATGGGCGGATTGATGATGTTGGTATTGATCGGCAATAAAGAACGAAAAATTGAACTAACGCCTGCAAAAATTTCTTTGGTTGTTGCAATAGGATTTCTCTTAGTGATCTTATTAACGACCTTTGGCGATACTTTTCTCGGAAAACTTGGCGGCGAGGAACTTTCTGCGGATAAAATTCTACATGAGCAATCCGTTCGTGAAGAGGGTGGAGGTTCCTACGTTATCGGTATCAAAGGCCTTCCGCCTGCAGTTGACGTTGTTGTCAATACACCGGTTCGAATGGTTTATTTTATCTTTTCGCCTTTACCGTGGATGTGGCGCGGCCTGGGTGACATCTTGGCGTTCTTTGGTAGTACAATCTTTTATTTTTATACGTTTTACGTTGCGGTAAAGGCATATCGTGCTCATCCAATAAAAGGTCTTCCAAACAGTAATATTGGTAGTTTTTTGGTTGTTATGACGGTCGTTATCGCTTTGGCTGCGATTATGTTCGGTTGGGGTGTTTCGAACTCGGGTTCAGCACTTCGTCACCGAGAAAAATTCACTTATGTTTGTTTGATTATTTGTGGAATCTCAAATGAGATATTAGTTAGGACGGGAAATTTTAATGAAAACAGAAGAAAGAAAAAAAGTTTCGGTCGTCGTCCCGGTTTTTAATGTAGAGAAGTATCTATTGTCCTGTTTTGAGAGTGTTGCTTCCCAAACTTATCAAAATCTTGAAATCATACTCGTTGACGATGGTTCTACGGATGGGAGTTCCAAACTTTGTGACAAACTCGCATTCGTCGATGAACGTGTTCGTGTGATTCATCAAAAAAACGGTGGTCTGTCGGATGCGCGGAATGCGGGGTTAGACCTGGTAACCGGCGATTACGTTGCTTTTGTGGACTCGGATGATACAATTGAGTCGGATATGATTGAAATGTTGGTCGATTTGCTCGAGCAGTACGATGCACAAGTGTCCGCTTGTCGTTACACGCAAGTGTGGGAAGACGGTCGGGAAGAACGCATTGGTGAAGATCATCAAATTAAGGTGTACGAGGGCAACGAAGCCTTAAAGGAATATCTGTACGGAAAAACGATGGATCCTTTTGTGTGTAACAAATTGTACCGAGCCGAGTTGATCAATCCGCTAACAGGTGAAAGTAGACGATTTATTAAAGGTATCGTCGGCGAGGACAATCCCTTTAACATCGAACTTTTTAAGACACTTGACCGCGTGGTTTTGGTTGGGAAATCTTCTTACCGTTATCTGCAAAAACGAAAAGGTGCAATTACCAACTCGGCCATTTCTCAAAAAAAGATCGATTCGGTTTTCTTTTGGGACGGTGTTCGAAAAGATTGCAAAGAAAACTATCCCGAACTGGAAATCTATGCGATTCGCCGACAAGCGCTTTTCTACATTGGTCTTTATAATATGATTGATGGAAATAAGCAATACCAAGAAGAGGCAAAAACGATTGTTGATTTCTTGAAAGAGAATAATCGTGCGATTCAGCAAAGTGAACTTTGTGAGCGCGTGTTGAAACTTTCTTCACGACTAATTCTTACAGCGCCCTTTGTTTATCGGATTTTGATGAAAATTTATAAACGCGTTGTCGGACAAGCAAAACTGTAAAAGAAAAAGACCTTGCACCAAGCGGTGCAAGGTCTTTTGTTATGTTTGTAATTAGATGGTACCGAATACAAACTTGCAAACGAAGAGCAGAGCAATAATGGTAACTGCGATATCCTTCTTCTGGTATTTGCCGGTGAACAGAGCGATGAGCGTGTAAGCAATCGCACCGATACCGATACCGTTTGCAATCGAGTAAGTGAGAGGCATCATAACCAAGGTCAGGAACGCAGGAACTGCGCTGCCCATATCGGTCATATCAACCTTCGAGAAGTTCTTGAGCATCAATACGCCAACGAAGACCAATGCGGGAGCCGTAGCTGCCGAAGGAATGATGCTGGCAATGGGGGACAAGAACAAGCACAGAGCAAAGCAGATTGAGGTTACCAAGCTGGTAAGACCGGTTCTGCCGCCGGCGGCAACGCCCGAAGCAGACTCAACGAAGGTGGTAACGGTAGAAGTACCGCAAACAGCACCGGCGGTGGTGGCAACAGAGTCACAGAGCATCGATTTGTTCAGATCGATCGGGTCGCCGTTTTCGTCCAACATATCGGCTTCGGAAGCGGTTCCGTACAGAGTGCCGATGGTGTCGAACATATCAACCAAGCAGTAGGTAACGATCAGCATAATGACCGAGAAAATGCCGCCGATCATTTCGCCCGAGAAAGCGTTCTTCCAGGATTCTGCCTTAAATACAGCGGTTACACCGATTTTTGCAAAATCTTTGAAAGGCTCGGCGAAAGCAGCAATGTCGAAGCTCGGAAGCTGCCAGGTTGCGAGATAGTAAATGATGGTGGTTGCAAAGATGCCGATCAGAACAGCACCTTTTACCTTTAACTTGCTCAATACGGAAATAATGATGAAACCGAGCAGAGCAATAACAGCCGGAGCAACGTCAGCCCATTTCACGCCGTTCAGTTTCACGAACTGTACGAGGGTGTACTGGTTGGCCTGAATAATACCAACGTTCTGGAAACCGATGAAAGCAATAAACAGACCGATACCGGCAGGAATCGACTTCTTAATGCAATCGGGCATTGCCTTGGCGATGTACTCACGAGCACCCGTTACCGAGAGCAACAGGAAGATGATACCCGAAATCAAAATGATTACGAGACCGGCCTGATAACCCTTGATAGCGTCGTTGCCTGCAATGATTTGCGGTAATACGAACGAGGTGAAGAAGAATGAGTTCAAACCCATTCCGCAAGACTGCGCAAACGGCAGTTTTGCATAAAGCGCGTAGAGCAGGGTGCCGATTACGGAAGCAATGATAGTTGCAATGTAAACGGCGTTCCAGATCTGCGGTACACCGGGAACATCAAAGCTGAAACCAACGATCTGATTGGGGTTTACGATGACGATGTAAGCCATCGCAAAAAAGGTGGTAAGACCCGCAATGATTTCGGTTCTGATGTTGGAGCCGCGTTCTGAAATTTTGAAGAACTTGTCCATTTTTTTCTCTCCTTTTTTTAATTAGCAAAAATGCTTACCTATATAATAACGAAATCTTTTCCAAAAATCAATACTTTTCGCATAATTTGTGACTAATTTTTTAACAAACCACAAAATATAGTAAAATTTGCTATTGTTTTTGCGTTATTTTCACAGAAAGTTTTTTGCTATTGTTTTCAATGTTTTATTGTGTTAAAATGTAATCGTTATCGTTTTCTTAAAGAGGGGAAAGGACTTGTCCAAAGAGTTTTTGAAAGGCATTCGTCATGGAATCCCGATTGCCTTGGGTTATATATCCGTATCGTTCGGCTTTGGTATTCTGGCGGTCGGCCTTGGCCTGCCCGTTTGGGGCGCGGTGCTTATTTCGGCCACTAACTTAACTTCAGCCGGTCAGGCGGCCGGGGTCGAGGTTATTGCGGCGACCGGAACGATTGTTGAAATGATATTGACACAGTTTGTCATCAATCTTCGTTATGCTTTGATGGGTTTTTCGCTGACACAAAAATTGGACCATACGTTCAATACGCCAAAACGTCTTTTGCTGTCGTTTGGCATTACCGATGAAGCTTTTGCCGTAGCAAGTTCGCAAAAAGGGAAGATTTCCGCATCTTATATGGCGGGGCTGATTACCTTGCCGATTATCGGTTGGAGCATCGGAACATTTTTGGGTGCATACGCGGGACAAATCATGCCGAAAATGATTGCGAGTGCCATGGGAATTTTGCTTTACGGAATGTTTCTTGCAATCTTTGTTCCGGTTTCCCGAAAGGATAAACGCGTTTTAACAGTGGTGCTGATTGCAGCGTTGTGCAGTATTGTTTTTAAGTTTTTATTGACCTTTGTATCAAGTGGATTCGCCATCATATTGAGTGCGCTGACTGCATCTTTAATCGGTGCTATCTTCTTTCCTGTTGAAGAGGAGGACCTATGAGTTTATTGATTTACATAGTGGTAATGGCTATGGTTACCTACCTGATTCGAATGATTCCGTTTACCATGTTTCGTAAACAGATCACGTCGCGCTTTGTGAGAAGTTTGCTCTATTACTTGCCCTATGCCGTGTTGAGCGCAATGACCTTTCCGGCTATTTTTTATTCGACGAGTAATATAATAACAGCCACGGTCGGAACGACCGTGGCACTCGTTTTAGCATACTGCAACAAACCTTTGATTATCGTTGCTTTGGCGGCGTCGTTGGCGGCTTGTTTGACATCGCTGATTCAATTTTAGGGATCAGAAGTTTCTTCGAGTGTTACTTGAATAGAGTAGGGAAAGTCATAAATATATTCGGGTAACGTTTTTTCGATAAGAGAAACTTCTTCTTTCCATTCCTCTCTAATCAAGAAATTCTGCGTATTTTTAATAGACTTATCAATTTGAAAATGGGCGCCTTTTTTGTGGTGATGTTTACTACTGATCTTAGTGTGGTTTTCAATAGAATTTAACGTTTCCTCATAGTTGTAAAGCAAATCTTCAAAATGAATCGGGAGTAACGTTTTATTGTCTCGGTCTACGTCGCGGCGCATATCACGATGAAACGAAATAAAATCGTGAATCTCATCGGGGAAGTATTTATTTGTTCTTCCGGATTGATAGGGCCAAACGTATTTTGAAAGTACGTATAAATCTCGTGGATCTCGATCTACCAAAATTACGCGGGTGTCTTCGCTATCAAAATACTTTTGAACTCTACAGATATGTTGCGGTAAAAGCAGTTGATCAAAGATAAAGTTTTCTTCCTTGGTGTTTTTTCGAATAAGATTCAGATAGTTTTTAACAAAGATTCTTGCTTTTTCTAAAAACTGTTCCTGTGTCATAAAACTGAAAAGGATTTTATTGTCATCGTTTTCGTTTACCTTATTTCTTAATCCGATATTGGGATCCGAAAATCTTCTTGTGGTAAGAATATCTTTGACAGTTCCGCGAAACGTTCGGACACAGGTGATATCGTCAGACCAATATCCTTCGATTTCATATTGGGTCAACGACGCGATAAACTCATCAACAATTCGCATAAATTCTTTTCCGGTTCTTCGCTCGTAACCGCCAAACCACTTAAAGTCATTATCGTTGAGTCTTCTCATCGCCTGATAAAACCGTTTAACGGCACCGTCATACATATGGAATGAGTTGTTATGTGTAATACGGTCTTCCAAATCAAATAAACCGTCGGGAACATAAAATAAAACGTGTTCGAATCGGTTGTAATCACCAACGGTACAGTTGTCATATTCCAATAAGATATCCTCAATGGCGGAGGATCCCGTTCCACAGAAACCGGCAGTTATTATGTTCATTTTTGTTCTCCTGTTTCGTTGACATTCTTACGGAATTTAACTACTCTTGCGGGAACACCGGCAACAACGGCATAGTCCGGAACATCTTTCGTGACAACGGCACCTGCGCCGATAATAACACCGTTACCAATCGTTACGCCGGGCATAATGATGGTTCGAATGCCGATCCATACATCGTTTCCGATAACGACAGGCTTTCTTCCGGAATAACCTTGTTGCTTCATCGGAATATCGGTTCTTGAATATTCATGAAATGCCGTAAAAATGTGACAATCAGGACCCATCATAACGTTTTCACCAATCGTAACCATTGGCGGAATAACGCTACGGATACCAATTCCGGAATTTTCACCGATCTTCAAATCATATTCAAATTCAGCTTTGTGTTCTACGGTAAAATGTTTCGGCGGGTTGTCCAAAACGTGTCGGATCAATGCGGTACGAATTCTTTTTGCATAGGTTTTATACGGGGGCAGGTTTTTCGCAAAGAGTCGATAAAATGCCATAAACACTCTTTTCTTAAACATCGTGGTTTCCTCCATTTGTTTCTTGATGATATATTTCTAATAATTGCTTGGAAATTGTTTCTTCGGAAAAGCGTTTGACTGCTTCGTTTCGGATGGTTTCTTTATCGTATGTATGGATGTTCGCATATAGATGACGCATCGCTGTTTGAAGTTGTTGTAAATCACCGTAATCAACCAAAAAGCCGTTATTATCGGTAATGATATCATCGGCGCCTTGTCCTTTTGTACCGATACAAGGTAATCCGCAAAACATCGCTTCAACGTATACAATCCCAAACGTTTCAAACTGGCTGGTTAATACAAAAGCATCGGCTTCGGAGAAGATTTGACAAGCATCTTCTTTGGTGTATTCACCGAAGAACGTGATTCGATGACCTTCGTTGAATTCGGATACCAGGTTTTCCAGTCGGGTTCTGTCGATCCCTTCACCGGCAATGAGTAATTCAACGTCTTCATCTTTCTTAAACTCATTATGAAAAGCACGAATAACAAGATCCATACTTTTATTCTTTTTTAAGGTTCCGGCGGTTAGAAAACGAAAACACTTTTTCTTATTTGAAAGGTTGATATGAAACCTTTGATTGTCGATCATATTCGGAATAACGAAAACTTCTTTTTGAATGTCAAGCATATGACAAATCCGTTTTCTGAAGTTTTTGCCAACAAAAATAAATTTATTGGATTGTTCAATGGTTGCTTTTGCGCGTTTATAATCGTTTTTTGAAGCCACCCCGGTGAGAAGACCTGAATAGTGTTCGGTAGTGATTAAGGGAATATTTTCTTTTTTTGCGGCGTTCAGACAATAATAAGCACATTCGTGTGATACGTGAGCGTGGATAATAGGTGAGTGCGTTTTAAGACGTTGCTCATCTATTTTTTTGTGTTTCTTCAACGTTAAATGATAAAAGAATGAAATATATCGATCTCGTATGGAATTGAAAAAAACGGGAATGGGTACGTACAGATTATAGACGTACACCGGCATATCGCCGATATGATAATAACTTTCAAGCGGACACAAATTGAAGGATTTCAGGTGTTTGAATGATAATAATCGAAGGCAGATTACAACGGGATCTTGTCCGGCTTTTTGAAGTGCAAGTGCTTGGTTAATGAAAAAATTATTTGTATCAAATTTTCCGTTTGAGAACCCCCATATCGGGATAAAAACATAAATTCTGAATTTCTTCATAATACACCCCAATTATAACGATATTCATTTGTACTTATGATAACATGGAAGCTGCGAGATGTCAATTTGAAAAAATTTGACTGTATGAAGAAAAACGTTGACAAAACAAAATAAATAGTATATAATGTTCACGAAAATGAAGTGAGGTAGATTTCGTGAACACAATTGATTTTGAAATTTTAAGAACTCTTTGTGAAAAAGAAATAACAAATCAACGCGCGATTGCGAAGTTGACAGGTTTTTCACTTGGTAAAGTCAATAAATCCATAAACACGATGAAGGAAAACGGTTGTTTGGATGCCGAACTAAACCCGGGCAAGACGGCCATTGATTTGATGAATTCTTACAAACCGGATTCTGCAATTATTCTTGCTGCCGGTTTTGGATTGCGTTTGGTTCCTCTTTGTCGGGATATCCCAAAAGGGATTTTGGATGTAAAAGGTGAAGTTCTGATCGAACGTTTAATTTCTCAATTGAATCAAGTTGGCGTCAAGAAAATCTATATTGTTGTCGGATATATGAAAGAAAAATTTGAATATCTGATTGACAAATATGGCGTTGAATTGATTATCAATAATCGTTTTAGCGACTACAATAATTTATATTCACTTCATTTGGCGGCAGATAAAATTCATAACAGTTATATCGTTCCTTGTGATTTATATTGTGAAGAAAATCCTTTTCGTTCTATTGAAACATATTCTTGGTATATGGTGTCCGACGAGTTGAGTCCGAAAAGTCCGTTTTCTGTAAATCGGAATTATGAATTAATTCCTTCAAAATCCAAACCGGGTAATCGAGAGATTGGTATTGCATACGTTGGCGCCAACGAATCCGATTTTTTAAGAAATTATTTGAAATCATCTGTAAACGAAGAAGATTACAATGAATATTGGGAAAAATGTTTGCTGAATGATTTGGTTTTGAGCGCTAACGTTGTAAAAAGTAAAAGTGTTTTAGAAATTAATACCTACAATGATCTTATTGATGCTGATGCTCATTCCAAGGGTTTAGAATCAAAATATATTGATATTATCTGTGAGTCGCTGAACGTTCAAAGAGATGAAATATTTCATATTGAACTTCAAAAAGAAGGTATGACTAACAGTTCTTTCTTGTTTGAATGTAAGGGTGATAGGTATATTTTCCGAATTCCCGGAGAGGGAACAGATATGCTTATTAATCGTCACGAGGAATATGATGTATATCAACAGATAAAAGATAAGAAATTATGTGATGAGATCGTCTATATTAATCCGGAAAGCGGTTATAAAATAACCAAATTTATTGACAATGCAGTAAACTGTGATCCGGAAGATTTGAATCAAGTAAGAAAATGTATGGAACTACTGAAAAGTTTTCATAGGTTAAAGTTAAAGGTAAATCATTCGTTTGACGTTTTTAAGCAAATTAATTATTACGAAACGCTTCGAGATGGTCCATCGGTATATGATGATTACCCCAATACAAAGAAGAAAGTTTTTGAACTTAAAGAGTATATTGACCGACAGGAGAAGGAGTTCTGTTTGTGTCATATTGATTCAGTTTGTGATAACTTTATTTTTTCAAATGAAAGAATTTATCTCATAGACTGGGAATATGCCGGTATGCAAGATCCGCATCTTGATATTGCAATGTTTGCGATATATGCTTTGTATAATAAAGAGCAAGTTGATCAATTAATTGATTTCTATTTTGAGAATCAATGTGATCATCAAACAAGAATGAAAATATATTGCTACGTTGCAGCGGCTGGCTTGCTGTGGAGCAACTGGTGTGAGTACAAAGCAAAATTAGGCGAGGATTTTGGGGAGTATTCGTTGTGTCAATATCGATATGCAAAAGATTTTTATAAGTTTTTCTTAGAGGGAATTACCAATGAATAAAGTTGAAAGAGCTATTATTTTGGCGGCCGGAAAAGGCGAACGAATGCGACCGCTTACAAACACAACGGCAAAACCTTTACTCAAAGTTTTCGGACAACCCATTATTGAACATTCTATTGAACTTCTTCACGACAAAGGAATCAAAGAAATCTACGTTGTGGTGGGTTATTTATCGCAACAGTTTAATTACTTAACGGAAAAATATGGTGTTACCATAATCAAAAACGATAACTATGAATGTTGCAATAATATATCTTCGCTTTTTTTGGTTCGAAATAAACTTGAAAATGCAATTGTAATGGACGGCGACATTTGGGTTGCAAATCCCGACATTCTTCGAACAGAATTTGATTATTCTGGATATACCAGCGTGTGGACACAAGAGTTTTCAAATGAGTGGGTGCAGCGTGTTGATGAGTCCGGATTTGTGCAAGAGTGTTCCAGAAACGGCGGAGAGAACGGTTGGATTTTATATAGTCTTTCTTATTGGTCAAAAAATGATGCAGAACATTTGAAAACGGATATAGAAACCGAGTTTTTAGAACGCAAACGTACGGATATTTTTTGGGACGACGTTGCAATGTTCTGTCATCCGGAAAACTACTCTTTGAAGATTAAAGCGGTTTCAAAGGATTCAATTATTGAATTTGATAACGTTCAAGAATTGATGGCTTTTGATAAAACATATATGGAGGATAGTTTATGAAAGCAAAATTAAAAAACATTGATTTGCCAATTATCATCATCCCGGTTGGTACCGTAATCGCATTTTTTGTTCTTTTTATGATTTTCCCCGAGCGCTCGACTAATGTCTTAAGCCTTATCCGCGGATTTTTAGGAAACCAGTTGGGTTCCTATTACTTGCTTTTGGGTTTGGGTGTGTTCATCCTAACCGTTGTGATTGCATGTTCCAAATACGGAAAAATTCGTTTGGGATATGTTGAAAAACCGCAGTATACAAATTTCCAATGGGGTTCAATGATTTTTACGTCGACCCTTGCAGCGGATATTCTTTTCTACTCGATGAGTGAATGGGCAATGTATGCCAACGAGCAACACGTTACGGATCTTGGATCCATTCAGGACTGGGCCTCGACCTTCCCGTTGTTTCACTGGGGACCGATTGCGTGGGGTATCTATATCGTTCTGGCGGTTGCGTTTGGCTTTATGTTACATATTCGCGGAAGAAAGAAGCAAAGATTCTCTGAGGCTTGTCGTCCGTTATTTGGTGATCGTGTAGATGGTGTTCTCGGTAAGGTAATCGACGTTACCTGTGTTGTTGCGTTATTGTGTGGTACAGCTACGACATTCTCTGTTACAACACCGTTGCTTTCTTCCGGAATTAGCCGCGTTTTCGGACTCCCTAACACAACGGGACTTGTTGTTTCCATTCTTATTCTGATAGCTGCCGTTTATACAATTACGGTTTTGTTTGGTATTAAAGGTATTTCTAAACTGGCTTCATTTTGTGTCTATTTGTTCTTTGCAGTTCTGATTTACGTTCTTGTTGCCGGCGGACAAACTGTTTATATTATTGAAACGGGTATTTCTTCTTTGGGGAATATGGTTCAAAACTTTATTGGCCTTTCAACTTATACAGATCCGCTTCGTACGAATAGTTTCCCCCAGAACTGGACGCTCTATTACTGGGCATATTGGATGGCCTGGTGTATCGCTACGCCGTTCTTTATCGCAACGATTTCAAAGGGAAAGACAATCCGTAGCGTTATTATTGGTTGTTATACCTGTGGCCTTAGTGGTACGTTTATGTCCTTTATCGTTTTGGGCGGATTTGGTCTTGGAGAGCAAATGAAAAACGGCAAAGGATTGGCTGATGCTATTTATAATTCGGATTATAGTGTAAACTATGACGCGATTTTGGATGTATTCGACGCGTTGCCTTGGTCTGAAATTGGAATTATTGCAATTGTCGTTTCGATGATTCTCTTCTATGCAACAACATTTGATACTCTTACGATGGTTGTTTCCAATTACTCCTATAAGAACGTCGTTTCCGAAGAAATGTCGGGTAAAGTTATGAGAACATTTTGGTCGGTCGTGTTTATTCTTTTCCCGATCGCATTGATTTTCTCAGTAAGTACTTTGGCGGGATTACAATCGGTATCGATTATTGCCGCATTCCCAATCGGTATTATTATGATTCTCGTTATCGTATCGTTTTTCAAAGATGCCAAAAAGTATTTAGGTGAGATCGGATATAAAGATACTGCTATTATTGAATGCCCCGACTCTTATAAAACCGAGGAATAAGATTCAAAGCCCAAGTGTTTTACTTGGGCTTTTTCTTGGTTCGAAAATCATATTTTGCAGATTAGAAATTAATAACTTGACATTTAAAAAGAAATATGCTATGATACTCGCACAGAAATTTTTCGCTTATTTTGCAAAAGGATGGTATTTTCCAAGGGGAAATACCGCCCATTTGCAGGGTAGGCTTTTTTTATTGCCTTCCTGTTCGAAAATAGAATATAGGAGGTATAAGAAATGGGTTACTATTCCGATCCCACTGCCAACGCGGCATTGGGGAACATCAACCGCGAGTTTTCGAAACTCGAGAAAAAAGCGAAGAAGATTCGCGAACAATTGAATAAGGGTACGCTTTCCGATGAAGCTTTGGAAAGGGAACAGGCACGGTTTAAGGGCCTATATCGCCACGTGCTCACGAACGTTCTTTCGCAACCAACGGAAGAATAACAAAAACCGCTCGGGCATTTGCCCGGGCGGTTTTTATATTAATTTTCTTCTTCCACAAAAACAACGTGTTGGGTTTCAAGAAGTGCGGGCACGTCGAATTTATAACGCTCGTATGTAATCAGGTGTAAACCGAGGTGACCCTGTTGGTGACTTTTTGGGCTGGTTAAATGATAGGAAAAATCAACGTCCATCGTTTCTTTGAGTTTATCAACGATTTCATTTGCTTTATACATATCGTCGAGTTCTAAATAAATGCCGTCGCCCGTGTTTTTCTTTTTTTCAAATCGGGTAATAAGGATAATGGCCAAAAGAAAGAATACGGTAACGGGAATGGCCCCTTCGTAAAAACCCAAACCAACGGCAATGCCGATAACGCTGGTTACCCATACACCGGCCGCAGTAGTCAGACCGATAATAACGTCGTTGCTTTTTAAGATAATCATTCCTGCACCGAGAAAGCCA
This sequence comes from Acutalibacteraceae bacterium, assembly GCA_045545515.1. Classification (GTDB taxonomy): domain Bacteria; phylum Bacillota; class Clostridia; order Oscillospirales; family Acutalibacteraceae; genus UBA737. The sequence continues at coordinate 213,570 of JAZQBA010000005.1, read as the reverse complement.
ATGCCGGAAATGACCTGTGCCGATATACGAAGTATGTCACCTTCGTTTCCTAATACTTCGTTGGCATATAAACTAATCATGGAAGTGAGTGCTGCACCAAGACAGACGATAATATGCGTGCGCATACCGGCCGCTCGTCCGTGGCGTGCGCGCTCGTTACCAATTAGTGAACCGATCATAAGGGCAACCAGTGAACGAAAAGCCACCGTAATTAGCAGATCAAGACTAAATCCGTTAAAATCCATTTTGAACCCTCACATTTTTCGCTTGTTTTTTTATCATTCTAGCATATTCAGTAAGGTTGTCAATAAGATAAACAATTCGAATACAGCTTAGAAAACAGTTTCTATAAATATATTCGATTGTATCATAAAAAATCCCTCTCGAATTTTACGAGAGGGATTTTTGCGCGTTTATGCAGAGTTGAGGGAACTATTCTTCCAAAAGCTTGATTGCTTCCAGGTATTTTTCTCGTCGTTTTAGCGCCTTTTCGTCGACAACGTCCAACCTTGAGATGTCGGAATTATGTTTCAAATCAGCTAGTTTTACGGCTTTGGCAATCGGGTTCTCTTTGATTGCCCGAACATAATCCATATAATCGACGCCGTCAGCGTGGGTCATTAAGGCAATTGCGTCAATTACCGTTTTGTCATAACCCTTTTTTTCAAGATATTTCAAGGTGTATCGAGTGTCCTCTACCAAATCGTGAAGTAGGGCCACAATGGTCGTTTCTTCGGTTTCCATCTGTTCGGCCAGGTGAATCGGGTGGAACACGTAGGGAATACCGCTTTTGTCGGTTTGGCGTTTGTGGGCTTTGAAACAAAGTTTCATCGCTTCTTTCGTCTTGGGTGTATAAATCATGACAATCACCTCTGATTGGAGTATATCATAAATGAATACGGTTTTCAATGAAAAATCCCCAGCGATTGCTCGGTGGGGATAATCTGTATATTCGGTTATGAATTATTTCATATCCTTGATAGCAGCCTGAGCAGCCGAGAGGCGAGCGATCGGCACGCGGAACGGCGAGCAGGATACATAATCAAGACCAACCTTGTGGCAGAACTCAACGGAAACGGGGTCGCCGCCGTGCTCACCGCAGATACCGCAGTGAATTTCGGGACGGGTCTTCTTACCGAGGGTTACAGCCATATCCATCAACTTGCCAACGCCGGTCTGGTCGAGTTTGGCAAACGGATCGTTCTCGTAGATCTTTCTGTCATAGTAAGCATCGAGGAACTTACCGGCATCGTCACGGCTGAAGCCGAAGGTCATCTGGGTCAGGTCGTTGGTGCCGAAGCAGAAGAACTCAGCTTCCTTAGCAATCTCGTCAGCGGTCAAGCAAGCACGCGGGATTTCCATCATGGTACCAACTTCGTACTTCATGTCAACGCCGGCAGCAGCGATTTCAGCGTCAGCAGTTGCAACAACAACGTCCTTAACGAACTTCAATTCTTTTACTTCACCGGTCAAGGGGATCATGATTTCCGGAACGATGTTCCAATCAGCATGAGCCTTGTTAACGTTGATAGCAGCGCGGATAACAGCAGCGGTCTGCATCTTAGCGATTTCCGGATAGGTAACAGCCAGACGGCAGCCACGGTGACCCATCATCGGGTTGAACTCGTGCAAGCCGGAGATGATATTCTTGATATCGGCAACGGTTTTGCCCTGAGCATCGGCAAGAGCCTTGATGTCAGCCTCTTCGGTGGGAACGAACTCATGCAACGGAGGATCCAAGAAACGGATGCAAACGGGGTTGCCCTCGAGTGCTTCGTACAATTTCTCGAAGTCGCCCTGCTGATAGGGGAGGATCTTGGCCAAAGCAGCCTCGCGCTCTTCAACGGTATCTGCACAGATCATCTCGCGGAAAGCGGCTATTCTGTCAGCCTCGAAGATCATATGCTCGGTACGGCAAAGACCTATACCCTCAGCGCCCAACTCGCGAGCTTTCTTAGCGTCGGCCGGAGTGTCGGCATTGGTGCGAACCTTCAGGGTTCTGGACTCGGCGGCCCAATCCATGATGCCGGCGAACTCACCGGCGATTTCAGCATCAACGGTCGGGATGATGCCATCGTAGATGTTACCGGTAGAACCGTCGATGGAGATATAATCACCCTCGTTGTAGGTCTTGCCTGCGAGCGTGAACTTCTTGTTTTCTTCGTCCATGATGATATCGCCGCAACCCGATACGCAGCAGGTACCCATACCACGAGCAACAACGGCTGCGTGAGAGGTCATACCGCCACGAACGGTGAGGATACCCTGAGAAGCCTTCATACCGGTGATGTCTTCCGGAGAGGTTTCCAAACGAACGAGAACAACCTTTTCGCCACGAGCGTTCCAAGTCTCGGCATCTTCAGCGGTGAAGACAACCTTACCGCAAGCAGCACCGGGGGAAGCACCCAAGCCCTTACCGGCCGGAGTAGCAGCCTTCAAAGCCTTGGCATCGAACTGCGGGTGGAGAAGGGTATCGAGGTTACGGGGATCGATCATAGCAACAGCCTGTTTCTTGTCGATCATACCCTCGTCAACGAGGTCACAAGCGATCTTCAGAGCAGCCTTAGCGGTACGCTTACCGTTACGGGCCTGGGGCATATAGTGTTTGCCGTCTTCAACGGTGAATTCCATATCCTGCATATCGCGGTAGTGATCTTCGAGAATAGCGCAAACTTTCTTGAACTCTTCGAAAGCAGCGGGGAACTTTTCAGCCATTTCAGCAATCGGCATCGGAGTACGAACGCCGGCAACAACGTCTTCACCCTGAGCGTTGGTGAGGAACTCACCCATCAGGCCGGGTTCACCGGTAGCGGGGTCACGGGTAAAGGCAACGCCGGTACCGCAGTTGTCACCCATGTTACCGAAAGCCATCATCTGAACGTTAACAGCGGTACCCCAAGAATACGGGATATCGTTGTCACGACGGTAAACGTTTGCGCGGGGGTTGTCCCAAGAACGGAAAACAGCCTCAACAGCGCCCATCAACTGCTCCTTCGGATCGGTCGGGAAGTCCTTACCGATCTTGTTCTTGTATTCAGCCTTGAACTGAGAACCGAGTTCTTTCAGGTCTTCAGCGGTCAACTCAACGTCCTGAGTTACGCCCTTTTCTTCCTTCATCTTGTCGATGAGTTCTTCGAAATACTTCTTACCGACCTCCATAACAACGTCGGAGTACATCTGGATAAATCTTCTGTAGCAGTCATAAGCCCAACGAGCATTGCCGCTCTTTGCAGCCATGGTCTCAACTACATCTTCGTTCAAGCCGAGGTTGAGGATGGTATCCATCATACCGGGCATCGAAGCACGGGCACCCGAACGAACAGAAACGAGAAGGGGATTTTCCTTATCACCGAATTTCTTGCCGGTGATACCTTCCATCTTGTCGATGTATTCCATGATCTGTGCCTGGATATCATCGTTGATTTTTCTGCCATCTTCGTAGTACTGGGTACAAGCTTCGGTGGAAACGGTGAAGCCCTGCGGAACGGGAAGACCGATTTTGGTCATCTCAGCAAGGTTGGCACCCTTACCGCCAAGAAGCTCACGCATGGATGCGTCGCCTTCGCTGAACAGGTAAACAAACTTGTGACTCATTACGAATCAACCTCCTAATAATTTTTGGATTAAATCCAATTTTTACAAATGTAACTCAACTGAATTTGAGTATCCAAGTCATTATAACAAATTTCGAAGAAAAAATAAAGTGTTTTTTCATAGAATTTTGCAAAATTTGTAAATTTATTCAAATTATATAAAAAAGAACGGCACATTCACGGTGCCGTTCCTCAAAAATGTTGAATTCTATTTGTTTTCGCTGTAGGCAAAACGAATAATTCTCACAATGATGGGACACAAAACGATGTTGACGGCAAGTTCGAAAAGGAAGTTTCCGCCGGCAAGACCCAAAAACATATATTCCATCGTGGTTTCGAATCCTGCACCCGCGCCCCATTCGGCAATGGCTTTCAAAAAGAAAACCAGACACCCGAGCAGGAAAACTCCGGTATTCACGGCGGGGCAGACCACCGCGGCGACGGCAACGGCTACGTAGCGGTTGAATTTTTCAAGCAGTTTATAAACTAAACCGGCCGCAAGACCGCAAAGCGTACCTTTCAAAAGCACCGTGACAAAGGTTCCGAAAGCGTCGATTGCCATAAAAGATGCGGCATCACCGCTCATCAAAACAACGGCACCGAAAACAAACCCTAACCAGGCCCCGATTTTATAGCCGCAGACGGCCGCGCCGATGACAATGGGGACGAGGACGAGGGAAATGGAAAAAGGGCCGAAGCGAATGAAAGAACCGATGAGTTGCAACAGGATCACAAGCGCCGTTAAAATAGCACCGAGAACCAGGCGTTTTGTTTGTTCCATTCTTTTGGTTGCGTTGGACATAAATATTACCTCCGATACTGTCCGCAAGGGTACAGTTCATAAATATTTGCAAACCGTTTTATAATAACGGATTATGCCGAAACGTTTTTGTTGTAAATCTTCTTGAGTCCCTTCAAAAGCAGGGTTTCATCGTAAAGAATCTCGCTTTTGCAATGTTTGATAATATCCTTTGAGAGACCGCCCGTTGCAACGACGGTGGGTTTCTCGCCGAGTTCTTCTTGAATACGGTCTAAAAGTCCGTCGATCATGGCGGCAGTACCGAACACAATGCCCGAATTCATCGAATCGACCGTATTGGTGCCGATGACCGATTGGGGTGCTTTGATATCGATTGCAGGAAGTTGCGACGTGTTGGCAGCCAAGGCTTTGAGCGTGAGTTTCACACCTGCGGCAATCACACCGCCCAAAAACGCACCGTTTTTATCGAGAATACTGATGGTCGAAGCGGTACCCATATCAATGATCACACAGGGGAGAGGATACTCGTCCAACGCGCCGACGGCACCTGCCACAAGGTCGGCACCCAGTTGCGCGGGATTGTCGATTTTAATGTTCAGACCTGTTTTTACACCGGGGCCCAACGAGAGCGCTTTGATTCCACATAAAAGGGATACGGCGCGTTCCATCGCGTTGCCGACAACGGGTACGACCGAGGAGATGACACAACTGTGTATGCCGTGATAGTCGACCCCGTGCAGTTCAACAATATCTTTGAGGGCAATCGCGTATTGGTCGGCCGTCATTTTATGATCGGTCGCCAAACGGGCTGTGAAAGAAAGTTCCTCGCCTTTATAGGCACCTAACGTTATATTGGTGTTTCCGATATCAATGGCTAAGAGCATTATAATTCTCCGTTCATCCTATACTTAATCGCTATTATACACTTAAAATACGCATAAATCAAATATTTTTAGCAAAAAACTTTCTTTTTTGCTTGACGAATCGGCTTTTTACTGTTATAATTCAATGTGCTAATTGGAGTATTGTCTTCAAAATTTAGCTCCTTGCTCCGTCGGAAAGTCGGAGCCGATGTCCAGAAGGAGGTGCAATGAAATGACCGCAAAGTATGAAGTTGCTATGGTTTTTTCAGTTGCGAACGGTGACGATGCCGTTAACGCGCTGAAAGAAAAGTTCAACGATTTAATCGCGAAGAATGGTACCGTAGAAAACGTCGACGAATGGGGCAAACGCCGCTTGGCATACCTCATCAACGACGAGGCAGAGGGTTACTACGTGTTCACAACCTTTACGGCTGAACCCGAATTCCCCGCCGAACTCGAGCGTATCGCTCGTATCACCGATGGTGTTTTGCGCATCATGGTTATCAAGAAGTAACGGAGGAAACACAGGATGTTTAATATCGTTATTTTGTCGGGTCGTCTGACGGCCGACCCCGAGTTGAAAAAGACCCCGAACGGAACTTCCGTCACCACTTTTTCGATTGCTGTAAGCCGTCGTTATCGCAGTGGCGAAGAAACGCAGGCTGATTTTATCAACCTGGTTGCCTGGCGCCAGACTGCAGAATTCATCACCAAGTATTTTAAGAAGGGCAGTATGATTGGTATCGAGGGTGCTATCCAGACCCGCAAGTACACCGACAAGAACGGCAACAACCGCACTGCGTTTGAAGTTGTTGTGAACAATGCCCAGTTTATGGAATCGAAGAAAGACGGCGGCGCAGCCGCAGAGAATACTTCATCATTCAGCAATGCCGGTGCAGATGATTTTTCTGAAATCGGCGGCGGTGATGACGATCTTCCGTTCTGATTCCCATCTTTGTAAAGGAGGAACTTTCTCATGGAGAGAGAAAAGAATGATCGTCCCATGCGCAGAAAGGCTCACAAAAAGGTTTGCCACTTCTGTGTAGATCGCGTTGAAAAGATCGATTACAAGGACGTTGCTCGTTTGCGCAAGTTCATTTCGGAACGTGCAAAGATTTTACCGCGCCGTGCTACCGGCACCTGTGCTGCGCACCAGCGTGAATTGACGACCGCTATCAAGCGCGCTCGTCAGGTTGCTTTGCTTCCTTATGTAAACGACTAATTTTTTCACTCCCGTACAAATTGCTGTACGGGAGTTTTTTATCACAATTTAACGCATTTTTATTCACATTTTCTTCACACAAAAAATGTCTTATCGTGTTTTAATAATAAGAAGAAGGGAGAGGTCTTCATGAGCCAACATAAAATTCTTATTGTCGATGACGATGAAAATATTTGCGAACTGCTTCGCCTTTATTTAGAAAAGGACGGGTATGAAACCCTGGTTGCAGGGGACGGGCAAGCGGCGATTCAATCGGCTGAACGGTATAACCCCGACTTGATTTTACTTGATATTATGTTGCCGAAACTCGACGGTTGGCAGGTTTGCCGCGAAATTCGCAAGAAAAGCAACACGCCGATTATTATGCTCACGGCAAAAGGGGAGACCTTTGATAAAATTTTGGGGTTGGAACTTGGGGCTGACGACTACGTCAGCAAACCGTTTGACACCAAAGAGGTTTTGGCGCGCATTAAAGCTGTTTTGCGCCGCACGGGGGAGGGCGATAAGTCTTCCGAAGTGCAAGAGGTTGAGTTTGATAAATTAAAGATTAATCTGACCAATTACGAATTGATTGTAGACGGCGTTAAGGTTGATACGCCGCCCAAAGAGTTGGAACTAATCTTCCACCTTGCCAGTAAACCCAACCGTGTCTTCACGCGGGACCAGTTGCTCGACGAGGTTTGGGGGTTTGAATATTACGGGGATTCCCGCACGGTTGACGTTCATGTAAAACGACTGCGCGAAAAGTTGGAAAACGTTTCGGAAGAGTGGAGTTTGAAAACGGTCTGGGGCGTTGGCTATAAGTTTGAGGTCCGCTGAATATGGGGTTGAAACTCTTTAAGAAATATTTTTTGGCAACCGCCGCCGTTATGCTCTTTACACTGACCTTTATTATGATGATTCTAACGGTTGTGTTCAGCAATCATCTGTCGGTCACCAAGTATGAGTCGCTGACAAAGGCTTGCCAATCGGTGGCGGATTTCTCCAAAAGAATTGAAATTCAGAATGACCCGTCGTTTTACGATAGCCAACAATTTCGTGGGCTTCGTTCGGTCTTGTTGACCATTAAACAGGCTTCGGACCAGGAATTGTTGTTTTCGGACGTGGATGGAAATATTCGGTTTTGCAGTTGTGACGATTGGTCGCCCGCTCGCCGTTGTTCCCACGCGAAACACTTAATTTCGAACGAACTGCTTGAAAAAGCGGTTGAACGCTCGGGTCAGGGAATGGAATCGCTTGGTATTTACGAAGAGGCGCGCTATACGTCCTATATGCCGATTACCGACGTGAACAACCAAACGGTTGGGGTCGTCTTTGCAACGGCACCCTTGACGGCGATTCGCTCGTTTCTAATGACCATGGTGCGGTTGTACCTTCTTTCGGCAATTGTACCGATTGTGATTATGTTCTTCTTGATTTATGCCATCAATTATCGTATGATTAAGCCGTTGAGGGTTATGTCGGCTGCAACCAAGGCGATGGCCCGCGGCGATTTTTCAAAGCGTATTCCGGTAACGAGTGACGATGAAATCGGTGAATTGGCGGTTTCGTTTAACCGTATGACCAATTCTCTTTCCCAACTAGAGGGTATGCGCCGCAGTTTTGTGGCCAACGTTTCCCACGAACTCAAAACCCCGATGACCACCATTGGCGGTTTTATTGACGGTATTATTGACGGAACGATTGAAAAAGAAAAGCAAAACTACTATTTGAATATCGTTTCTGATGAGGTCAAGCGTTTGTCACGTCTTGTGGAATCGATGCTCAACGTTGCGAAATTGGAATCGGGCGAATTACAGTTAAAACCCGAAACGTTTAATTTTGCCGACCTTTTGATTCGCGTGGTTGTCGGTCAGGAACAGCGAATCGTTTCCAAACAGATCGAAATTTCGGGTCTGGATAGCGTTGAAGACGTTTCTGTAAACGCCGACAAAGACTTGATTCACCAAGTTGTCTATAATTTGGTGGACAACGCCATTAAGTTTACTCCCGAGGGTGGGAACATCGATTTCAAACTACACGTCGAGGGAAAACGACTGTACTTTTCGCTCAAAAACACGGGTGTCGGAATCCCGAGCGAAGCCTTGCCGCTGGTGTTTGAACGCTTTTATAAAGTGGATAAATCACGTTCGACCAATAAAAACGGAACGGGTTTGGGACTTTATATTGTAAAGACCATTGTTCGCGCGCATAACGGCACCGTAACGGTTTCGAGCCGCGAAAACGAACAAACAAATTTTGAGGTTATGATACCTTTAGAATATACCAATTAAAGAATGGAGCATTGAGGATGAACGAGGATTTTAATCGGGAGTTTGAAACGGATTTTCAAGAAGAAGAGATTCTTGAAAATATCGTTCCCGAAGAAGTAATTGAAACCGAAGGGGAAACTGAGCAAGAGTTTTCTCAAGAGGAAATCCGAGAAAACGATGATTTTTCCGAGAGCCCTGCGGCGGATAAAATTGAATATACTCCGGTAGAGCCGATTGAGGAACACAAGCCGATGAACCGCGGACTTGCGGTTTTTGCCGTGATCATCTCGTTCGTGATCGTCCTCACGGGCGCTTGCCTTGCGGGTTATTATGCGGGTCGTCGCGGAACAACGGTATTATCGGGGGATAAAGTCAAGGTCGATTTGGCTTCCCGACCGACCGAAAAAGGCGCCATGACTCCCTCTCAAGTTTACGAAAAGACCGAACAGTCGATTGTTGGTATTCGCGCCTATAATACCAGCGGCGCCGTATCCGACGCTTCGGGCGTCATTTATTCGGAAGACGGATACGTCGTTACCAACGACCATATCTACGTTGACGTTCCTTCGGCAAAATTTAAGGTCTATTTGTATGACGGAACGGAATATAACGCCTCGTTTGTAGCGGGCGATACCGTCAGCGATCTTGCCGTGTTAAAAATCGAAGGCGCTAAAGATTTGAAGGTGGCAACTTTTGGAAATTCGGATGAGGTCGTTTGCGGCGAAGATGTCGTGGCTATCGGCCGCTCGGATGCTTCCAAATCCTCGGTCATTTCTTGGGGTATTGTTTCGATGACCAGCCGCCGCGTTTCTTCCTCCTCGAGTTACACTTCGCGCTTGATTCAGACCGATAGTGCCATTAATCCAGGTAACTCGGGCGGTGCACTTATCAATTTATATGGACAGGTTATCGGTATTACTTGTTCGAAGTTGGAAGGTAGTGAATATGACCGCGTTGGCTTTGCTATTCCTACTACGACGATGAAGCGTGTCGTCGAGCAACTCATTCGCGACGGTAAGGTTACCGACCGCGCCAAACTCGGCATTACCTATACCGAAATCAATTCCATTTCGGCCGAAATCAATAATCTGCAAAACACGGGTCTTTACATCGCCTCGGTTTCGGAGGACAGTGACCTGTTTGGCAAAGCCGAAAAAGGCGATATCATTACTCATATCAACGGCACAGCCATTACAACGGCCGACGTTGTTTTGGATACGTTGGAAAACTGTAAAGCGGGGGACACCGTTGCGTTAACCATTTTGTTTGAAGACGGCAGTTCCTTGGATTTTGACGTCAAACTTGGTGCCAACGTGGGTCAATCGAGTTATTCACAACTCAAACCCGACGATACAAAACCCCAAGAAAATAGCGAAGATTTCAATTTCCCCGCCGGGGAATAAAAGAAACGCCCTTGAGAAGCACTCAGGGGCGTTTTTCTTTATAGTTTGGATAAGAAGTTGTCGATGGAATTGTCGTCCTTGAAATCGACTTCACAAGGCTTTTTGGTTAACGACCAACCCTCGGTGTGAGAAACGGTTTTGCCGGGGGCAACGGTTTTGAGTTCGCTTAAACTTTCTACCTCAATAAAAATATCGTTGGTGTAGGTTTCCAATGAGCAACCGCCGTCGGGATAATCGGCCTTGCCGTGGTTGGTGGCAAAACGCTTGGTGAAGACGGTATCGCCCAAAACGTAATAGGCGCATTGTCTTTTGAGGTCAAAACCCAATTTGATGGGCGTTTTGGCATTTGCATCTTGTTTTACGGTAGTGTATTTGGTGCCGAAATAAATGCGCTCGTCCTTCAAATCGGTATAGGGCCAAACGGCAATAATTCGATTGTGTAAAAGACCGGTGTTGTCGGTGTTCATCGGAATGACAAGGGTGCCGTTTCGCTCACAAACGCTTAATCCCCAAAGGGAGAACTCTTTTTCTTTTTTTCCTGTGTTCGTGGCGCTCATAATGACCTGTAAATTGGCGTCATCTTTGTCCATTCGAATTTCAATCATTTTTTGAATGCCGTTTTCAGTTTCTTCGCGCGGTGTAAAAATCGCACCGTTTTCGGTCAACTCATAAGAAACGGGGTCCTGGTCGGGATAATAGGTTTCGGGGTAACTTTCGGGCGTGAGCCAAAGACGGTGACCGCCGAGGTTTTCCCAACGTTTTCCCTCGCCGTAGAATTTGGTATACTTTTCATCGGTCATAAAGCCGAATTCTTGTCTTCCTGTGTGCAAAATATTCTGTCCGTCGACAAAGGAAAAATGAATGATGCGTGGACCGACGTCCAACGTGACGGCAACCTCAATGACGTTGTTTGTAATATGCAAAATCCGTCCGTAATCTTTGTAATTCGAAATTTCTTTTATTTCAATCATAACAATTCCTCCGTTTTCAAAAGTTTCATTTTGTATTCATTTCCGCAAACAAGCGGTGGGTCGAAGGATAGGGCATAAAGGTCGGTAGCGCGGCACTCGGTGGAAAAGGTGAGGGAAGAAAATTCATCCGCTTCTTTTAATTGAGAAATGCGCGTAACGACGGGAATGTCACAAACGGTCACGTTTTTAAGTGCTTCTTCACCCGATTTGCTGAACCCCAAAACGCGAACGTAGGGCGGACGTTTCGAGAAAAAAGAATCGTCAATTCCTAAAAAGGCTGCGTAGACCATTCGCCGAACGCGCGCCAGGGGATACCGTTTTGATTTGATAGCACGGTAAAGATCCTCTAAATTCTGGGCAACTTGTACCGAGAAAATCAGTTTATTTTCAATCCCTTCGCTAATATCCGGCAAACGGCGAAAATCATCCATCGTTTTAGAGCGAAGAACAGCCAGAATCGCGGTTTCCAATCGCGTAGAATCGGAAAGAATTTGCGGGTTTAAGAATCCGCGCAGTTCGAGGGGCATATATCGTTCAGCAAAGCCGATTTTTTCTTTTCGTAGGTATTCGCGCAAAAGGGAAGCGGAGATATAGTTTTCAACGGGAATATCGCTATCGTGCGGCGCACCCTCGCGTTTAATGGGAATAAAATTGGCGTTCCATCCGATTTTTTTGGCGGCCATAATGTATTCGACGGCCAAGGTGTCGTTGGGGTGCTCAAATACTTCGTAGGGAAAGCCTAATTCTTTTGCAACGTTTTCCCGTGCCGCAGCAAAGGAAATTCCGGTTTTTAATTGCGCCGTGAGTTGTTCGTGGTAATTGGGCTGGTCTTCGAGTTCGGCGGCTTTCAAGAGAGTATCAAGGTCGGCACATTCACTGCCAAAACACAGGTTTTCACAGCCGATCGCCGCTAACTGTGAAACACCGCCCAAAGCGAAGTTTTGTGCAGTAGACATCGACCAGGGCACCGGAATTTCAACTACGAGGTCCACGCCGCAGCGAAGTGCCGCCTCGGCGCGTTTTTGTTTGGAAAGGATGGTGGGTTCACCTCGTTGCGCAAAATTACCGCTCAAGGCACAGACCACCGTGTCCCCACGGGAACGTATCGCATCAATTACCCGTTTGTGACCGTTGTGCAGGGGGTTTAGTTCAGCAATAAAACCCGTAACAGACATAATTATGCTCCTTTCCCGAAAAAGACTTGAAAAATATTGTCAAATCAGTTATCATATAGTAGATAATGAGAAGACAAGGTTATTATATCACAATTATTCTTGGTCTTCAACCGAATAGGAGAGAAAAATATGAAAATTTTTGTTGTAAACGCAGGAAGTTCGTCGCTGAAATATCAGTTGATTGATATGGCGGATGAGTCGGTTCTCGCAAAGGGACTTTGCGAGCGTATCGGGGAATCGGGCTTTATTAAGCACACGGCTCAAGACGGTCGCGAGTACAAAGAAGAAACCCCGATGCCGACCCATAGCGAGGCTTTTGAGGCCGTTGTTTACGCCCTCACCAAGAGCGACGCTAAGGTTATCGATTCGTTTGATGAGATTACGGCGATTGGTCACCGTATCGTTCAGGGCGGTGCCATCTTTAAGGGTTCTTGCCTCATTACCCCCGAAGCATTAGATCAAATTGATGCATTGGGCGCTTTGGCCCCCTTACATAACCCGGCCCACGTTTTGGCGATTCGCGCTTGTATCAAAACCTTTGGCGAACAAATTCCGCAGGTTGCCGTTTTCGATACTTCTTTCCACCAGACCATGCCCGAAAAAGCGTATATGTTTGCTCTTCCGTATGAGTATTATGAGAAGTATCAGGTCCGTAAATACGGCGCACACGGCACTTCGCACCACTACGTGAGCGACCGCGTTGCCGATTTGATGGGCAAAGATAAAAAGGATATCAAGATCATCACCTGCCATCTGGGCAACGGTTGCTCGATTTCAGCAGTAAAAGACGGCGTTTGCGTTGATACCTCGATGGGCTTTACTCCGTTGGATGGCTTTATGATGGGCACCCGTACCGGTACCTTGGATCCTTCGGCCTTGACCTTTATTATGGAAAAGGAAAACCTTTCGGCCGCCGATATCAACACCATTTGCAACAAAAAATCGGGTGTTTTGGGTGTCTCGGGCGTTTCTAACGATAACCGCGACGTCATGAATGCGGCAAAAGAAGGAAACCACCGTGCGCAGTTGGCTATCGATATGCAACGTTATCAGATTCTCAAGTTTATCGGTTCTTATATTGCCGTTATGGGTGGTGTTGATGCGATTGTATTCACCGGCGGTATTGGTGAACATACGCCCGACCTTCGTCAGTACATTGCCGATAGCCTGACCTTCTTGAACGCCAAACTAGATGCCGAGAAGAATGAAATTCACGGCGAAGAAATCAAAATTTCTACCGACGATAGCGGTGTAGCCATTTACGTGATCCCGACCAATGAAGAGTTGGCAATCGCTCGTGACACGAACGCCATTGTATCTGCTCTTTAATAGATAGGATGATTTTATGAACATAAACGAAACGATTGCTCGTATTGAAGCGGGCGGATTTGATCAAGATTTCCAAATGCTTTATGGCGAGACTACGGCCTCGAAAAAACGTTACGTGGAAGCTTGTAACGAGTTCCGCGAAACCTTTGGTGACCGCGAGAATATTCGTTTGTTCTCGGCCCCCGGTCGCACCGAAATCGGCGGAAACCATACCGACCATCAACACGGCCGCGTGTTAGCGGGCAGTGTGAACCTCGACGTGATTGCCGTTGTCAGCCAGAACGACGAGGGAATGATTCGCTTGAAGTCGGCCGGATATGATTTGGATACCGTCGATACAGGCATCCTCACACCGCAGGATGAGGAAACCTCGCATTCGCCCGCGTTGATTCGCGGCGTTTGCGCAGCGTTCCATCATAACGGTCATAAAATCGGTGGGTTTGATGCGTATACCACGTCGAACGTATTAAAAGGTTCGGGGCTCTCTTCCTCGGCCGCGTTTGAAGTGTTGGTCGCCAACATTTTGAACGGTCTTTATAATGACGGCGTGGTAGAACCGATTGAATTGGCAAAGTATGCTCAATTTGCCGAACGCGAGTTTTTCGGAAAGCCTTGCGGTTTGCTCGACCAGATGGCAAGTTCAATGGGTGGCTTTACCTATGCCGATTTTAACGACCCTGCGAACCCTTACGTTGAAAAGTTGAACTTTGATATCAAAGCCCACGAGTACACGCTTTGCGTCGTCGACACGGGCGGCAATCATTCCGATTTAACACAGGATTATGCCGATATTACGTTGGAATGCCGCGCAATTAGTGAAGAACTGGGCGTTTCGTTCTTGCGCGATGCCGATCAAATTCTCTTCTGGCAGAAGATTGCCGAACTCAAAAAGACCTGCGGCGACCGTGCCGTCCTTCGCGCACTTCATTTCTTCCGCGAGGATCAGCGCGCGTTTGATCAGTTCGCCGCATTGCAAGACGACCGCTTTGAGGATTTTCTGAAACTGGTCAAAGAATCAGCTGAATCTTCATACGATTATTTGCAGAATATGTATTCTCCCGCTAATCCAAGGGAGCAGGGCCTTTCTTTGGGCGTTGCCCTGACGCGTGATTTCTTAAAGGGAGAGGGAGCCTGCCGCGTACACGGCGGCGGTTTTGCCGGAACGATTCAATGCTATGTTCCCGAAGAACGTTTTCCGTATTATAAACAGTATATCGAATCCTTCTTCGGTTCGGGCAGTTGTGTCGAACTTTCGATTCGCCCAGTTGGCGGATACGAACTCGTCTAAAAATAATCGAAGACCCACTCATTTTTGTGAGTGGGTCTTTTTTTAATACAATTTGATTTCACTCCAAAGTCCTTCGTAATAGGAACGAACCGATTCGTCGATGTCGTAGTAGTATGAAACTTTGGGCATATCCTCTTCGTCGGGGTAGAGGATCTCGTTTTGATAATAACAGTAGTCTTCGTTTTCAATCACCGACGTATTGGGCGAAGCATAGCCAATACATTCAGCAATTTCCAATGCAATATCGGGCTCTAAAAGGAAGTTGATGAAGAGTAGTGCTGCTTCCACGTTCTGTGCGTTTTTCGGGATACAAACCGAATCGACGAAAATGTTGGTGCCCTCGACGGGATAGAAGAATCCAAGATCGGGATTGTTTTCAAGCATGGTCAGATAGTCCCCGGCGTAATAGGGGGCAACCGTGGCTTCACCCGTTTCCATCTTGGCATAAACCTCATCCATTACATAACCTTGAAGATTAGATTTGCCTTCCTTTAACTTCTTGGCGGCAGCGTCCCAATCGGCTTTATCGGTCGAGTTGATATCTAGTCCCAAAAGCATTTGCGCCGTCATAAAAGCATCACGCGGGTTATCGAAATTAAGGGCCATTTCTTTATACTTTTTGTCCCACAAAACGTTCCAACTGTGCTCAATATCGGGGGCGGCCTCTTTGTTGTAGATCACGCCGACCATACCGACGTTGTAGGGGATACTGTATTCATCGTTCGGGTCAAAGTACAAGCCTTTGTACTTCTGGTCGATGAGATTGTAATTGGAAAGGGCAGCGGTATCGATCTTTTGAAGCATATTTTCCTGAACAAGTCTTCCGATCATATAGTCCGAAGGAATGACGATATCGTAGGAAACACCGCCGCTTTTCAGTTGCGAGTACATGGTTTCGTTACTGACGTAGGTACTGTAGTTGACCTTAATACCCGTCAATTTTTCAAATTCTTTTATCAGGTGAATGGAACCGTCTTCGCCCTCGGGAATGTATTCGCCCCAGTTGTAAACGTTGAGCGTTGTACCTTCCAAGGATTTGTCGTAAGTTCCTTTCAAATCAAGCGTTGCATACTCGTAACCGCAACCCGAAAGTGCGGTAGAAAGCAAAAGAATCGTAACAATTAAGAATATCAATGATTTTTTCATGAACGTTCTCCTTTCGGCAGACTTTTGTTCTGAAGAACATTATAAAGAACCAATAATACGAACACCGTAACAAAAATAACGGTTGAAAGAGCATAAGCATCGGGCGTTACCGACTTTTTGGTCATCGAGAAAATGACGATGGGAAGCGTTTGGTAATGGCCGCAGGTGAAATAACTGATGACAAAATCATCGAGAGAGAGCGTAAAAGCCATAATCATACCCGTAAAGATTCCGGTTGAGATCGAGGGAAGTACCACCTTGAAGAAAGCCTTAAACGGTGTACACCCAAGATCAAGCGCTGCTTCGGGCAGATGGGGGTCTAATTGAGAAAGTTTCGGTAGAACCGAAAGAATCACGTAGGGTAAATTAAAGGTGATATGTGCGATCAAAACCGTGGTAAACCCGAGCGATTCGCGCAATCCCAAAAGTTTTCCGAAAAAGATGAACAGTAACATTAAGGAAATACCGGTAACGATATCGGCATTCATCATCGGAATATTGGTCACACTCATGGTCAAACTTTTGATGAAACGGCTTTTTAGCGCATTGATGCCAATGGCAGCAGCCGTACCCAAAACAGTAGATATTATTGCAGAAAGAAGCGCAATCACCAAGGTGTGCTCGAGGGCTTGAATCATGGTTGAATTACTAAATAATCCTTGATACCATTCTAAGGAAAAACCGCCAAAACTCCAAACGCTTTTCGAGGAGTTGAAGGAAAATACGATCATAACCGCAACGGGCGCGTACAAAAAGAGAAGAATCAGCGCAACGTAAACACGAGCGAGTGTTTTCACATCAACACACCTCCCTCATCATCTGAGAAACGATTCATCACGGCAAGGCACAAAAGAATCATCAACATAAGAACCAGCGACAGGGAAGAGGCAACGTTGTAGTAGTTGGGACCTAAATTGAACAGATATTCAATCGCGTCACCTACAAGCATCGTCTTGTTTCCGCCAAGTTTTTGGGAAATGTAAAAGGTGCTGACCGAGGGAACAAACACCATCGTAATTCCCGAAATAATTCCGGGTTTCGTAAGGGGGAGAATGACCCTTTTGAACTGTGCAAACTGGTTGCAACCAAGGTCCTGTGCCGCTTCGATTAAGGAATGGTCGAGTTTGGACATAACCGAATAAATCGGTAAAATCATATAGGGAATAAAATCGTACACCATACCGAGAATAACGGCACCGGGGGTATTGATGAGTTTCAAAGGGGCAAGACCGATGGATTTCAAAAAAGTGTTGATAAGACCCGTGTTGGCCAAAATCGAAATCCAGGAATAGGTTCGAATTAAGAAGTTCATCCACATCGGAATCATGACAATCATTAAAATCATCCGTTGAGAACTGACACGCATTTTGGTCATAAAGAAAGCCATCGGGTACGCTAAAAACAGGGTGATGATGGTTGAAATCAACGCATAAAGAATCGAAATGTAAAAGGCCTTTTTATATTTTGCAATTTCCGAAATGTTTGCAAAAGTAAAGACTCCGTTTTGGTCGGTAAACGCATAGTAAACCATAATGAGCAGGGGAACAATAATGAAGATTGCCGACCAAACCAAGTAGGGTGCCGCTACAAGGCGACTGCCAAAGGTTCGTTTGTTCACGGCAGTTCCTCCTCTTCGGTGTCCGAAAGATGGTCGATTTCTTCGCTGTAAGAACTGTAATCGCCGTATTTACCCGAGTATTCCGATTTTTTCATAATGTGAATCGCGTCGGGCTCAATATAAAGACCAACCTGCTCGTTTACTTCGGTCTTGTCGGTGGTTTGAATCATCCACTTAAAGCCGCCGATGTCGACGATAATTTCGTAGTGAACACCAAGGAAGGCCACCGAAGTGACTACACCGGTCAACATTCCATTTTCGGGTTCAACGATATCAACGTCTTCGGGACGAACAACAACGTCCACCGCTTCGTTTTCTTCAAAACCTTTGTCAAGGCAATCGAATTTATGGCCCGAGAATTCGACGTAGAAGTCGCGAATCATCGTGCCGTCTACGATGTTGGATTCGCCGATAAAATCAGCCACAAAGGCGTTTTTCGGCTCGTTATAGATATCCTGCGGTGTGCCGATCTGTTGAATCTTGCCGCCGTCCATAACAACAACGCGATCGGACATGGTAAGGGCCTCTTCCTGGTCGTGGGTAACGAAAACGAAGGTGATGCCAAGTTGACGCTGAATACGGCGCAATTCCTTTTGCATATCTTTGCGGAGTTTCAGGTCGAGTGCGGCCAGAGGTTCATCTAAAAGCAAAATCTTCGGATGATTGGCAATCGCACGTGCAATGGCAACGCGCTGTTGCTGACCGCCCGAAAGCGTATCGGTACTGCGCTTTTCAAAGCCCGAAAGGCCGACGAGCGCCAACATTTCGGTAACTTTTTCTTTAATCTGTTTCTCGGGCATTTTCTTCACGCGAAGTCCAAATGCCACGTTTTCATATACATTCAAATGGGGGAACAGGGCATAGCGTTGGAAGATGGTATTGACCTGGCGCTTATAGGCCGGAACGCCGCGGAAACTTTTACCATCCATCACAATTTCGCCTTCATCCGGATTCAAGAAACCGGCGATGATACGAAGGGTCGTCGTTTTACCGCAACCCGAAGGACCCAGCAGGGTAATAAACTCCTGATCCATAATGGATAAATTTAATCCGTCGAGCACCTTTTCGTCATCAAAAGATACGTAAACATCCTTTAATTCAACAATCGGTTTTTTTGCCAAAACGATTTTCCCCCTTATAATTGATTTACAACTAAAAACTATACGCTAAAATCCGCAAAAAGTCAATATGTTTTTGCATTTTTTACATAAACTTCAACAAAAAATTACGCTAAAATTCAAAAACCTTTTGTATGCTCGTTTTTTCTCGCAAATTCTTCATTTTCCTCGTTTTTTGTTGAAATGGTAAATTTGATAAAATTTATATAGAATGCACAATAAAATGCACTTCTTGAAATGTAATGCACGATTTGGTATAATCAGCCTAGGAGGGATAAGGATGAAAATTGCAGTTGTTACCGGCGCTTCCTCGGGGTTGGGGCGTGAATTTGTTCGGGTTTTAAGCGAAAAACGTTCGGATCTCGATGAGATATGGGTCTTGGCCCGAAGAGAAAATCTTTTAGACGAATTAAAAAATGAGTTTGGCGAAAAGATCCGCGTCGTTGCGATGGATATCACACAAACTGCCGCTCAACAGAAATACAAACAACTTTTAACACAAGGAAAAGCAGAAATTTCATTGTTGATTAACAACGCGGGATTTGGAAAACTCGGTGACTTTGCAGAAATGTCCGCCGATGATTCGGCCGGAATGATTCAATTGAATTGTGAAGCGCTGACGGTGTTCACGTCGATTTCTTTGCCGTTTATGAATTCAAATGCAGAAATTATCAACACTTGTTCCATCGCTTCCTTTTCACCGAATGCCAGAATGTCGGTTTATTCGGCCACCAAGGCCTACGTTTTGAGTTTTTCGAGAAGTCTTCGTACGGAATTGAAAAAACGCAAAATCAACGTGTTGGCGGTCTGTCCCGGACCGATGGATACCGAGTTTTTACCCGTGGCCGGAATTAATAAGGGAACGAGTAAAACGTTTGATATGTTGCCACGTGTCCATCCAAGAAGTGTTGCGCTCGGTTCCGTAAAAGCTTCCAAAAAGAAAAAAGGCGTTTATACACCCGCCTTCTTTTATAAATTCTACCGTATTCTTGCTAAAATTTTACCGCACAGTTTGGTAATGAAAATGTCTGCAACATAAAGAAAAGAGGTTTTCCTTTTTGGAAAACCTCTTTTTTGTTTATCGTTTTATTTTTCCAACAATTCGTAAATCTCGGCGAACTGTTCTTTGGCCGATTCTTCGGCCTGTTGGTTTTGTAAAATGCGCTCCTTGGTTTCGGCGAGGGAAGCCATCATTTCTTCCATTTTGGCGGTGAACGCCTTGGAAGTTTCGTTGAGCATCGTTTCGAGCTCGTTCATCGAATTGTGTGCCTCGTCAAGAACCGAAAGGTTGTTTTCAACCTGACTGTTGGTCGCTTCGCTGCTTTCGGTCGAGCGTGTCATAATCTCTTTGGCGTTGGTTTGCGCAACGAGATACAGTTTGCCGATGTTTTCGGCCAAACGCTCAATATCGGCATACTTACGGTTATATTCATCCAACTGCGCTTGAATCTGATTCTTTTGCGCCGTTAGGGTTGCAACCGTTTTATTCAAAGCGGTATTTTGATTTTCTAATTGAACGGTCTGGTCCTGTAATTGGGCAATTTTGCGCTCAAAGGTTGTTTTGGTAATTTCAATGTACTCCATAACGTCTTTGGTGTTAAAACCAAAAAGGCTTTTACGAAAACCGATTGCCATAGTCTTTTCCTTCACTTTCTTTATTGAATTGAAAAATCTTCGGGGGTAAAATCTCCCGCTACTTTTTGTACCAACGGCGTGCGTTTCAAGGCATCATACCGATACTTTCTGCAAAGGTCGTTCTTTTCCACCACGCCGCGTTTTTCACAGTAAACGTCATTCGAGGTTTCGGAGGGGCGACCGTACAAACAATATTCGCACTTTTTTGGCTGGTCTTTTTTGAATAATTTTCGTGTCATTTATCGTTCCTTCAGCAATTTTTTTTATTATATCATATCTTTTTTCAAATTTCTACCCTCTTTTTTTGCGGTTAGGAAAAGCAGCAAAAGAATGATTGTCATAAAAAGGCAAAAAGTGAGTGAAATATTTGGATATAAGGGCGAAAATGTAGTTTTTGAATTTGTGGTGTAAACCGAAATTTCGGGTTTGAAAATCATAATCTGTAACGCGAGAACCGTTGAAAACAAAACGCCGTGTAGAATTCTGAACAGTATAAACCGAATGTAATTTTTTAAGAATTTTCTTGCAAAAACAAAGATTTGAAACCAAACCGAAATTCCGCCGAAACCGATTAAAAATGCGATAAAATAGATGTTTTTTGTAAGATTGATTCCACAGGTCACTTCGAAAAACGGCAGGATGTTTTTGAGAACGGGAACGGTTTTTGAAAAGTTTATTCCATAAGCGGTAATGACCGAAAAAATAAGTACAAAACTACAAATTGAGAACACGCTCGTTGCCGCTTCACTTGTAGAAAGAACGAAATTATCGGCAAAGTCGAAATCTGCAATATTTCGATGAGAAAATGAAACTTCTTTCTTTTTTGGGGAACAAAGAAACAGTAATAGAAATGCCGAAAAAATCTGCGAAGTTACAAACAAGATGCCGATTTGCTTGGATTGATAGATGTTGAGCCCAATGGCAAACATTAAAAAAGCGGGCCCCGAATGAATAAAACAAGGTAAAAGTTTTTCGGCCTCGGTTTCGGAGAGTTTTCCTTCACTCACGCTTCGTTCCAACAGTTTTGCCCCAACGGGATATCCACCGACAAGGGAAAAAAGAAACAAATAGAATTCATCCGAAGAACAGTGAAAAGGTTTAGCAAAGAATGATAAAAATCGGCTGATTGATACGGGTAACGTGTATCTTGTTAAGAAAAAAACGCAGACTGCAAACGGGAAAAGTGCCGGAATAATGGTGTTGCCGCACAAAAGTAATCCCACCGTAATTCCGTTTTTGCAAATATCCGGTCTGGACAGTAATAATAACGAGAGGAAAAGAAACGGAACGGTTTTATATATTTTCATAAAATCACCCGTTTATTATATGTTTTAATACATTATTTTCATGTGAAAAACATACATTTTAAGGATTATAATCGGGCGGTGATAATGTTGGCGGAACGGTTTCGTTTTAAGAGTAATAAAAAGGTGCCTAAGATAAAATTAAGGCTAAAAAACAGCGAGGAAAACGGAATGAACCTTGTTCGATTACCGCACACCGAAATTTTCTCCAATCAACGGATTTCGGTCGATGGTTGCGAGGGTGTTTTTGAATATCGCGAGGATTATATGAAACTGCGCCTTTTGAAAGGTTCGATGATCGTTTGCGGGGACAATCTGACAATTTTAACGTATGAAAACAAAACGTTGATTATTGCCGGTCGCATTTCTTCGGTTGAATTTTGTATGAGTGAATGAGGGTGTTTTTTTGAATTGGTTTTACCGTTTCTTTTATGGGTTTTTACTGCTTGAAGTTTCGGGGCAGTATCCCGAACAACTCTTGAATATTGCGGCCTCAAACGGAATTTCCGTTTGGGGGTTGCACCGAAACGGTGAAAATCTTTGTGTTTTTATGGCGGCAAATTCTTTTTGTAAATTACGACCTTTCATTCGGGGAACGCACCTTCGCATTCGCGTGAAAGAAAAGAAGGGGCTGCCGTTTTTGCTGCGACCTTATCGATTTCGCTACGGGCTCTTTTTCGGCGCGGTTTTTTGTGTTGTTGTGCTATTTGTGTTATCGAATTTTATTTGGATTATCGAAGTGGAAGGCAACCAAAAAACACAGACAAACGAGATTCTGTCCGTTTGTAAAGAGATGAATATTCATATCGGCATCCCGAAACGAAAAATCAATTCGGGTGTTCAGTCCCAAAAACTGCTACTCAACTGCCCGGAACTTTCGTGGGCGTCGTTAAACGTGGAGGGCTCGGTGTTGACCGTGAACGTTACCGAGCGTAAAGATTCTGAAAAAGATAAAATAAAGTTGCCCTCGAACTTAAAAGCTTCACAAGACGGTATTATTGAAAAATTAGATATCGTCTCGGGCAATCCAATCGTTTCGGTTGGGCAGACAGTATCGAAAGGTGAGGTTCTTGTATCGGGGATTATGACCATTGGGGAACAGACTGTTTTTTGCGCGGCAGAAGGGGAAGTGGTGGCCGAAGTTCGAATAAATTTCGAAGAACATCAGCCACTGAAAACGAAAAAAATGGTTGAAAACAAAAGCGTTTTCAGTCGTTTTGGTTTGGAGTTTTTCGGATTAAAGATTCCGCTTTACGTCGGAACGGTGAAAGGAAACTATGATATACAAAAAACCGAGTATCCTTGTTTTTTGTTCCAAAAAGAATTACCCATTCGTTTACATCTTGCCTTGTTTCGCGGATTGAATGAAAAATCCATATCAATAACGCCCGAAAAAGCCAAGGAAATGTGCATCAAAAGGATTGAAAAAAGAATTGAAGATCAGCAGTTGAAAGAGATTTCGGTTTTAGAAGAAAATTGCGTTTCGAACGAGAATGAAATAGTGATAAAAAGATTTGTGAAAGGAAAGAAAAATATCGCTTTACAGGAAGTAATTTTATTTGACGAGCAAAATTGACAAAATATAAAAGTATGATATAATACATTTGTATTATTATGTTTTGTTGGGAGATATAATTGTTGACCGAAAAAGTATTAAAAATCGATAGCCTTGATTTACAGGTTGGACTGTTTGGACAGTTCGATGAAAATATTCGGCGCTTGGAATCGGAATACAACGTTCAGATCACGTCCCACGGGGACGGCTTAAAGTTCCGCGGAGAAGCGCAAGACGTTTCGGCGGCCTGCCGCGCGGCCGAGTGTTTGCTCTCGTTATTGCAAAAGGGCGAGGAGATCGACTCGGGTTGTATCGATCGCGTTGCCGCGTTGGTGGAAGACGGGGATGACGATAAAATTTCTGCCATTGCCGATGCGGATTGTATTTGTATTACCCAAAAAGGAAAACCGATTAAGGCGAAAACGTTGGGTCAGCGGCGGTATCTCGATGCGATTTTGCAAAATACGATTACCATCGCCGTCGGCCCGGCCGGAACGGGCAAGACCTACTTGGCGGTTGCGGCCGCAGTGAAGGCTTTTCGTGCCAAACAGGTCAGCCGTATTATTCTGACAAGACCGGCCGTAGAAGCGGGGGAAAAACTCGGTTTTTTGCCGGGTGATTTGCAACAGAAAATTGACCCTTATCTTCGTCCGTTATACGACGCGCTTTATGAAATGCTCGGTCCCGAGGTTTTTTCGCGTTGTCAGGAACGCGGCGAAATTGAGGTAGCACCCCTTGCGTATATGCGCGGCCGAACACTCGATGACAGTTTTATCATTCTCGATGAAGCCCAGAACACAACGGCCGAGCAGATGAAAATGTTTTTAACGCGCCTCGGTTTTAATTCTAAAATTGTTGTAACGGGGGATATTACGCAAATCGATTTGCCCGACGGGAAAGCCTCGGGCTTAAAGGAAGTTATGAAAATACTGCGCGGGGTGGAGGATATTGCTTTGATTCACCTCACCGGTAAGGACGTCGTGCGCCATCATCTCGTACAACGAATCATTAAGGCGTACGAAAAATTCTATGAGAGAGGAAAGGAACATCGTGCATGAAAACCAAAGTCCACATTATTGATAAGCAAAAAAAAGTGAAATTGCCTACGGGTATTCGTTTGTTGATTCGCAAATCCTGTATCGCAACGTTAGAGAGCGAAGGTTTTGAACATGCTGCGGAAGTTGACGTTAGCATTGTGGATGATGCGCAGATTCATCAAATGAACAAAAAGTATCGCGAAATCGACCGTTCGACCGATGTTTTATCCTTTCCGCTTGGGGAAAACGGGGATTATCCTGTGAACCCCGCTACAGAAGCTTTGATGCTCGGCGATATCGTTATTTCCGCCGAACACGCGTTAGCTCAGGCCGACCTTTACGGTCACGGGTTTGAGCGTGAAGTTTCTTTTTTGACGGTCCATTCAATGTTGCATTTGTTGGGGTATGACCACGTTAACGGTGGTCTGGATCAGGAAATTATGCGCGAAAAAGAAGAAATGATTTTAGCAAGTCTCGGTCTTGCCATCAACAAGGTGTAATATGGAACAAAAAACTGCTTTTTTAACCCTTCTCGGCCGACCGAACGTTGGAAAATCTTCGCTGATGAACCGCGCACTCGGGCAAAAGATTGCTATTGTGTCGGACAAACCGCAAACAACACGAACGCGCATTATGGGTGTTCTCACAAAAGACGAAACCCAATTTGTGTTTATCGATACGCCGGGTTTCCATCGGCCCAGAAACCGTTTGGGGGAAAATATGATGCGCGCGGTTGGCGCCGGTCTTTCGGACGTGGACGGTGCTGTTTTTGTGGTGGACGCTTCTTACAAGTTCACCCCGGGCGAAATTCCCGAAGCAGAACAGAATATGTTGGACCGCTTGAAAGAACGAAAATTACCGACGCTTTTGGTGCTCAACAAAATTGATTTGTTGGAAGATAAAGAGGTTTTGCTTTCGATCATTTCGACCTATTGTAACGCCTATGATTTTTCTTCGGTCATTCCGCTCTCAGCCAAAACGGGGGACGGGGTTGAGATTTTACTCGACGAAATGAAACGGTTGGCCAAGCCTTCGCCCCATTATTTTGACAGCGAACAGATTACTGACCAATCGGAACAATCGATGGTTGAAGAGATGATCCGCGAAAAACTTCTTCGTCGACTCGACCGCGAAGTGCCGCACGGCATTGCCGTTGGGTTGGAACGCTTTTTTGAGCGCGACAATGCCGCAGGGGAGCCGATTCTCAATGTAGAAGCGGTCATTTACTGCGAAAAAGAATCCCACAAAGGCATTATTATCGGAAAAGGCGGAAACGTTCTGAAACAGGTTGGTATGGATGCGCGCCGTGACATTGAACGCTTTTTCGGCATTCAGTGTGTTGTCAAACTGTGGGTTAAGGTCAAAGAAGATTGGCGAAATCGCGAAGGATTGATTCGTTCGTTTGGATTGAATTCATCCGACTAATTAACGAATATTACCTTTCATATTTTTTTCGCCTTCGAAAACAATGATATTGTACTTTGTTTTCGGGGGCGATTTTTTGAAAGAACAGGATCTTTGGTTACGTTTTATCATCAGCGGAAAAGTAGAGGACTACTTAAAATATTCAGCTTCGTGTAAAAGAAACGAGAATGGAGGGGAAGACGGTGTATACTGCAACGGAAGGATTGGTCCTTCGGGAAAAGGATATTGGCGAGAACGACCGTCTGATCACCATTTTAACGCGTGACCTCGGGGTAATCAAAGCTTTTGCATCGGGCGTAAAAAGTGTCAAGAGCAAGCGCTCGAGCGCAACCAGTTTGCTTTCTTTTTCTTCGTTTCAGTTACAGAAAAAGAAAGATACATACCGCGTTTCGGAGGCTGTTTCGAAACACATTTTCTTGGAAGCGGGGGAAGATTTGAGTGTTCTTGCCGTGTCACAGTATTTTTGTGAATTGGCGGAACTTTTAGCCCCGCGCGAAAGCGGTGCCGACACTGTTTTACGTTTGATTTTGAATTCGCTTCATTTTCTCACCAAAGAAAAACGAGACCCCTACTTAATGAAAGCAATTACCGAACTGCGCTTGGCGGCGCTTTCGGGCTACTGTCCCGACTTGGTGGCCTGTTCCTCTTGCGGAAAGTTTGAGGACGATCTTATGTATTTCGACCCCTCAGACGGCAGTATTTTGTGTTCCGCTTGTAAAGTAAACGGTGGTATTGCATTGAACCGAACGCTGCTTTCCGCCATGCGACACATTATCTATTCGGAGTTTGGCCGATTGTATTCGTTTGAAATTCCCGAAAGTGATGCGAAATTGCTTTCGAATGTCACCGAGCGTTACATTCTTTATCAGTTGGATCACCGTTTTACAACCCTCGATTTCTTTCATTCGATAGGATAAGGATTACTATGAACTATTCATTGGAAAAACACGCGCAAACGCTTGAACTGAATAAAATTTTACAAAAGCTTTCGGATGAGGCGACACTGCCGCGCGCCAAAGAGATGGCTTTGAGTGTTGCGCCTAAAACTTCTTTTCAAGAGGTACAAACGTTACTCAATCAAACACAAGAGGCCTACCGGTTGTCTGCAAGATACGGCGGCCCGAAATTCGGCAGCAGCGAAGACGTAACCTCCTCTTTATCGAGAGCTTCCCTCGGGGCTGTTTTAACGATGGGGGAACTGTTGGATATCGCGTCGCTTCTCGCGTCGGTACGAAACGTGAGTGATTGGCGAAAGAACGCCGAAAACACCGAAACGGCCGCACTGTTTCATCTCTTTTCCGCGCTTTCACCGAATAAATTCTTGGAAGATAAAATTACCCTTGCCGTACAATCGCCCGAGGCTTTGTACGACAATGCGTCATCCACCTTGGCCGATTTGCGGCGCAAAATCAAATCGAAAAGTGCGAAAATTCGCGAAGATTTGGACCATATTGTTCACGGACCGACGGCGCGCTACTTGCAGGATGCTATCGTCACCCAACGTGACGGTCGCTTTGTCGTACCGGTTAAAATTGAGCACCGCGGCGAAGTAAAGGGTATCGTTCATAACACTTCGGCAACCGGTTCAACGCTTTTTATTGAGCCAATGTGTGTTGTCGAGACCAACAATGAGATCCGTGTTTTAGAACTCAAAGAGCAAGAGGAGATTACGCGGATTTTGGCCGAACTTTCAAGCGCAGTTTCGGATTTTCACGAAAGTATTAAACAATCCTATGAAGCGCTTGTGGAATTGAATTTGATTTTTGCCAAAGCACGCCTTGCCGACCGTATGGGCGCCATTGTGCCGAAACTCAATGACCGGGGATACATCTACTTAAAACGCGCCAGACACCCGCTTATTCCGCAAAAAACGGTCGTTCCGATTACCGTTTCATTGGGCGGTGAATACGATACCTTGGTGATTACAGGTCCCAATACAGGCGGTAAAACGGTCACCTTGAAAACCATCGGTTTATTGACCATAATGACCATGTGCGGTCTGATGATTCCGGTCGATGAGACGAGTGAGATCTCGGTCTTCTCGCGCGTGTTTGCGGATATTGGCGATGAACAGAGTATTGCACAATCTTTGTCAACCTTCTCATCGCATTTAGCAAACATTGTAAACATTCTTTCTCTTTGTGACGAACATTCTTTGGTTTTGTTTGATGAATTATGCGCCGGAACCGACCCAATCGAGGGCGCGGCTCTCGCAAAGGCGATTTTAATGCGCTTAACGAACCTGCGCGTAAAAACCGTTGCTACGACCCACTATGCCGAATTAAAGGCTTATGCCCTTGATACCGAGCGTGTTGAAAACGCGGGTTGTGAATTCGATCTTTCCACCCTCAAACCGACCTACCGATTGGTAATTGGTGTGCCCGGGCGTTCGAACGCGTTTGCGATTTCCCGCCGTTTAGGTCTGGATGAGCGTATTATTGAAGACGCCAAAAACCAGGTTTCGGATGAGGATCTTCGTTTTGAACGCGTGGTTGCAAGTTTGGAATCGGCCCGCCAAAAGGCCGAAGAGGACCGAAGAATTGCACAAGAAATCCGCGCCGAATTACAGCGGCAAAAAAAGAGTTCTGATGAAAAATACACGGAACTTCATAAAAAACAAGACAAACTAATGGCCGAAACGCGCGAAAAGGCGAGCGCCATTATTGAGAGTGCGCGTGAACAGGCGGCGGCGCTCTTGAACCGAATGGAAGAAGCTAAAAAGTCTTTTACGGCAAAGAATGCGGCTTCACTTTTGGAACAGGCAAGAGCCGATTACAAAAAGACCCTTAAAGATTTGGAAAACAGCGCCGACCCGGTTGAAAAACGGGTGGAAAACGGCGAAACACTTAACCGCACACCCGAAGTAGGGGAAGGGGTCTACTTTTTGGACCTTGGGAAAGAGGCAACCGTTGTTTCGGTTGATGAAAAGGGACAACGTGCACAGATCGTTTCGGGCTCTATCAAAATATGGGCCCCGTTTTCTTCACTTCGTTTTTTAACCAAAAAGGAAAGCAAAAAAATTCCCAAAACAAGAAACATTACCGGGCTTTCTTCTCGAAAGGACCGCTCGGTTCAAGGTGAAGTTGACCTTCGCGGAATGGCCTCGGATGAGGCGATTTTAGAACTCGACCGTTATTTGGACCAAGCCGTTCTGTCGGGAATGGATACCGTTACCGTTATTCACGGAAAAGGCACGGGAACCTTGCGAAAATCGGTACAAGGACACTTGCGAAATCACCGATTGGTCAAAAGTTTCCGTTTGGGTACTTTTGGCGAGGGTGAAAACGGCGTGACGATCGTATCGCTCGGCGATTAAAAAAACCGCCTTTCGGCGGTTTTGGGTTTCACAATTATTTCTTTTTGTGGGAGGCCAAAGGATTTTTATCCACGGCTTGTTTGATTTGTTGGTCGGAAACGTGGGTGTAAATCTGCGTGGTGCCAAGATTGGCGTGGCCAAGTAAATCCTTTAGCACCCGAATATCAACGTTTCCGTGTTGATACATCAGCGTTGCGGCTGTGTGGCGAAGTTTGTGGGTTGAAAAACCTTGACCGCCGAGTCCTGCCGCTTCCAAGTAGGTTTTGACCAAATGTTGGACCGTTTTGTTGCTGATTCGCTTGTGTTGACGGCTGATAAACAGCGCGTTGCGGTCCTGGTCTTTCAGTTGGTCGTTTGGTCGAACGGCAAGGTACGCGTTAACCGCTTCTATACACGCTTCGTTGAGGTATACGATTCGTTCTTTGTTTCCTTTACCGAGTACGCGCATATTCCCGTCAGGGCGAATATCGGTAATGTTGAGTCCACACAATTCCGATAAACGTAGTCCGCAATTCAAAAAGAGGGTTAAAATGCAATAATCACGCTCTTTGTAAGGACCGTTGACCGCATTGAGCAAATCGATGGAGTTTTCAAGCGTTAAGTGTTTGGGAAGTGCCTGTCGAATTTTCGGGGTTTCCAATAATTCGGCCGGATTGTTTTCTAAAAGGTGTACGTAATTGGTTAAGTACCGAAAGAAAATGCGTAGGGTAGAGGTCTTTCGCGCACGGGTGGTTGTGTTGTTGTTACGTTCTTCTTTGCAATAGACCAAAAAGGCGTACAGATCCGCAACCGTAATGCTTTTCAAAAGATTCAAATCGACCGCTTGAATGGAGATATCCTTGAATTCCGTTTTTGAATCCACAAGACCGCGAACGCGCAAAATATATCGGAAAAACGTCTGTAAATCCAGATAGTATTCCGATACCGTTTTTGCCGATTTTCCTTTGATGATTTCGCTATAGGTTAAAAAATCACGGATGATGGGTGGTGCGGAAATTAGGATTTCGTGCTTCATCAATTTTCACCTCTTTGAAATGATTTTAACATATTATTTTTCGGTTTTCAATAGATAAAGGAGTTTGTTATGATACAAACGAATCCATACGACAAAGCTAAAAAGCGAAAAAGAAGAATTCGACTTTTGAAAATACGACGTGCATTGTTTCTCGGCGTTTGCTTTTTGGTGCTGCTATCCGGCCTTGTGTTTGCTTTCCGTTTCGATAGTATCTATGCGTTTCGTCAACGTAAAATCGCCGCGGAGGCGAAAATACCGGACTATGTGGACGTTCAGTTGCTTTCCCGCGGGAAAGCGCGAACGGGTATTCCGATTTCAAATGTTAAAAATATTGTGGTTCACTACGTTGGCAACCCCAACACCTCGGCGCAAAACAATCACGATTATTTCGCAAAAAAAGATACCGAAGTTTCCTCACATTTTGTTGTGGGACTTGAGGGCGAAATTATTCAGTGCGTTCCGCTTTCTGAAAAGTCTTCGGCAAGTAATTGGCGGAATAAGGACACCATTTCGATTGAAGTTTGCCATCCGGACGAAAGCGGAAAGTTTTCTGACGTGACGACCGAATCCCTCGTTAAACTGACGGCCTGGCTCTGTCAAACGTTTCATTTGAGCGAACAGGATATTCTTCGGCATTATGATATCACTGGGAAAGAATGCCCGCGTTACTTTGTGACGAACGAGGCGGCTTATGAGGAGTTTTTACAACAAGTAAAGGAAAGTATTTCGAAACATTAGGGAAAGAATTATGCAAAAATCAAAGAAACAAAAATTAATCGGTGTTTTATTACTGTTGCTTGTATTCCTGTTTTGGGGAATATTGTTTTACGCCATCGGAAAACCGATGATTCAGTTCGTCTCCGAGCCGGACGTGTTTCGCGCCTGGGTGGAAGACCATGGTTTTTTCGGTAAAATTATGTTTGTTGGAATGGTCGTTTTACAGATGATTGTTTCGGTCATTCCGGGCGAACCTTTGGAAATCGGCGCAGGATATGCCTTTGGTGCTTTGGAAGGCACTTTGCTTTGCACGGTTGGAAATTTTCTTGGTGCGGCGGCGGTATTTGCGCTGGTGAGAACCTTTGGTGTTCGTTTGTTGGAACTGTTTTATTCGAGAGAAAAGATTTTATCGCTCAAATTCCTGCAGAACACCAAACGCGTTGATCTGATTGTCTTTTTAATCTATTTTTTACCGGGGACCCCAAAGGATTTGATTTCTTATTTCGTAGGGCTCACCAAAATGAAATGGTCGACCTGGTTACTCATTGCAACCATAGGCCGATTGCCCTCGGTAATTACGTCTACGATGGGCGGAAACGCGCTTGGTACGCGCGAATACCGATTTGCAATCATTATTTTCTCGATTACCGTCGTTATTAGTCTGATCGGATGGTTAATTTACCATTTATATACAAAAAATTCAAATAAAAAGGGTGATCGAAATGCTGAAAACGGAAGAACGTAACCCCAATTCCATGCATATTGATACCATGTCCACAATCGATATGTTAGCAGTGATGCAACAGGAAAACTATAACGCTGCAAAGGCCGTGGAAGAAGTTTGTCCGCAAATCGCCGTTGTAATTGATAAAATCAACGAGCGAATGGGGAAGGGTGGACGCCTTTTTTACGTTGGCTGCGGTACTTCGGGCCGTATCGGTGTGTTGGATGCAACCGAATGTCCGCCGACTTACGGTGTTTCGACCGATTTGGTCGTCGGCATTATGGCAGGCGGTAACGAAGCATTGGCTAAAGGTATCGAAGATTTTGAAGATGATGAAAATGCCGGGGCCTCCTCTATTTGTGAAAAATTTGTCAATGTCAACGATACGGTAGTCGGCCTATCGGTTGCCGGCGGTGCAGCCTTCGTTCTGGGTGCCTTGAAAGAGGCGAAGAAGCGCGGCGCGTATACAGTTGGTATTACTTGTAATGAAGGAACGCCGATAACCGAACTTGCCGAAGATCTGATCATTCCAAATACCGGTGCCGAAGTTGTTACCGGTTCTACGCGTATGAAAGCCGGTTCTGCACAGAAAATGATTCTCAATATGATTTCTACAGGCGTTATGATTAAACAGAAGTATGTGTACGAAAATCTGATGATTCATTTACAACCCAGTAATAAAAAGTTACGTGAGAGAATGACACGAATTGTTAGAACGCTGACAGGTTGTGAAGAAACTGTAGCGCGTGAAACTTTAGAAAAAACAGAATGGAATATTCCAAAAACGGTAGAAATTATTAAAAACATATAATACATATATAAATACAGTCAAAAGCAAAAAATCGAGTTTTTCACGAAAAGAGCCTGTTTTTGACCGTAAACTACTTCCCTCTATTATACAAAACATTCATTTTGTATAATTCGATATAAAATTTTTTTAGATACAAAAAAACGGATAATCGAGTTCCCTTCCTTATCGGTGGGCTCAATTATCCGTTTTTATTTTATAATATGATGCAGACTAAACCGTTACAACCTTCGTTAATAACACGCTCAATCGTTTCCTGAATTCGAATTCTTGCATCCATCGGCATTCTGGCAAGTTTGGTATGCAGTCCTTCGTTGACAAGTTCGTGTAAAGATTTTCCGAAGATGTTGGATTCCCAAATTTTTACAGGATCGTCTTCAAATTCATTCAGTAGATACATAATCAAATCTTCCGATTGTTTTTCGCTACCGACAATTGGACTGACCTCGGTTGTAATATCAGCCTTTAACATATGAATGGACGGAGCCGACGCGCGAAGGCGTACGCCGTAACGTCCCCCCTGCTTCATAATTTCCGGCTCTTCCAAACTCAACTCTTCAATGGCAGGCATAACAATGCCGTAGCCGGTGGCTTCTACTTGGTCGAGCGCATCCTTTACGCGTGAATAATAGGACTTCATTTGTGCCATTTCGCGCATACAGGCCATCAGTTCTTGCTCATCGTTAATCATCAAACCTGTTGATTCGGAAAGGATTTTATAGAATAACGGCTGACAGACTTGAATGATCACGTTGGCGCAACCGTTTCCAAGGTCGATATTGCCGATTTTGGCATATTCTACATTTTCATTATCACCAAAAGCGGTCTCAAAATGCTTCACGTCACGAATATGATGAATCTGTTCGGCTGCCGATTGAATGGACTCAATCAAATTACTGCGCAACCAATGGTCCAGCGGCATACTATTGATCCATTTCGGAAAATGAACGCAAATTTCTTTGACCGGAAACTCAAACAACACTTTTGCGAGGATTTGTTTAATATCTTCTTCGTTTAGATCCAGACAATTGACCGGAATGACCGGCACCCCATATTTTTGCGTCAATTCTTCGGCTAATTGCTTGGATTCGTCGGTTTCGGGATACATACAGTTAAGCAAAACAATAAACGGCTTGTTAATTTCCTGTAATTCGCTGATGACGCGCTCTTCTGCTTCGGCATACTCTTCCCTCGGGATATCGCTGATACTGCCGTCTGTGGTGATTACAAGGCCAATTGATGAATGTTCGGTAATAACCTTTCTCGTTCCGATTTCAGCGGCCATATTAAACGGTATCGGTTCTTCAAACCACGGAGTTACCACCATACGCGGTTGGTCCCCCTCGATATAGCCCAAAGAACTCGGCACGATGTATCCAACACAATCAATCAAGCGAACGTTCATATTCGCGGTGTTGTCCAGTTTTATGTTAACCCCTTTTTCGGGAATGAATTTCGGTTCGGTGGTCATAATCGTTCGTCCTGAAGAGGCTTGGGGCAATTCATCGTTTGCCCGTTCCTTCTCGTAATCCTCCTCAATATTCGGCAAAACCAATCGGTCCATAAACTGTTTTATAAAGGTGGATTTTCCCGTCCGAACGGGACCGACAACACCGATATAAATATCTCCGCCCGTTCGTTTTGCAATGTCCTGATAAATTGAAGTATTGGTCATATACATTCCTCCGAAAAGAATTTTCTCATGAATTCTGTTCATAGTTTATGAGGACAAATTTCAATTTATGACATAAGAAGAAGCGCCATCAAATAATGATAGCGCTTTCGTTCAACTCTGTTACGTTGTAGGATCGGTTGGGGTAATCGGATCGGGCGGCGTAAGGGGTGGCGGATCCGTTTTCTCCCCCTCCTCCCCTTCGTCCGGATTGGGTTTGTCGTTGGGATCATCGGTCGTCGGCGGAGTTTGACTTTCGCCGCCTTCGTTTTCAGGTGGTTTCTCTACTTCGGTGCCTTCCTCCGGTTTCGATACGGTATCGGAAGAGGTTGTCGGCGGTTGCGACGGAGTAGCCTCGGATGAGGTGGTTTGAGAAGTCGTACTCTCTTCAGAAGAAGCATTTTCCGAGAGTGTTTTGTGCTTTCCGTTACATACTTCTACTTCGGCACCCGGTACAAAATATCCATCCAAGATGGTGGTACACTTATTCCCTGCTAACAACCCGGAATATTTACAGTATTTTGCCTCAATAACGTCATCACTCATCTCAAAGTCTTTCTTTTCAAGACCTTTATGAATTTGAGACATAACGGTTTTCCAGATGTTTGCGGCATCGTTATTATTGGTCATTTCTTCGTTTTTATCAAAGCCGTACCAAACCGAAGCAACGTAGTAAGGCGTGCCGCCAACCATCCAAAGGTCGTAAACGTCGCTTGATGTACCGGTTTTGGCAAAAGCCTTGATATTTTTGCTGAAACTCGCAATCGGTCTTGCAGTACCCTGGCTGCCGTATACAACGTTTTGCAACAACTTATTCATAATCGATGCGGTGGCAGGTTTGATGACCTGTTGACCTGCATCGTCCTGCAAAACTACCTCGCCGGTAGCGCGTTCAACCTTGTAATAGGTTTTCGGTTTATAGTATTTTCCCTGATTGCCGAAAATGGCATACGCCGCGGCTGATTCGGTCGGTGTAATGCCGTGTTCTGTACCGCCAAGCGCCAGAGACGAAAGGTTTTTATCCCCTTCTCCAAGGTATTTCATTCCAAGTTTTTGAGTTAGAAAATCAAAGGATTCATTGATACCCATATCCTTTAGAATTTGACAAGGAATGGTGTTGGCCGAACGTTCAATAGCCTTAATGAGGGTCATATTTCCGGCATAATAGCCGTACCACTCTTGGGGGCCTTTTTTGCCGTTTCCATAGTAATTATTGAGCGGCTTATCCTCGTGGATATCCGAATAATGAATCACGCCTTTATCCAAAGCGGGGGCGTAAACACCAATCGGTTTCATGGTAGAACCCGGTTGATTGGGTACCGACGTCGCACGGTTTAATCCGCGGTTTACGGTTTTTTTGCCGACACCTCCGACCAAACCGACAATGTGACCTTCATAGTCCATAATGGTCATTGCAGACTGAACGGTCTTCCCTTTTTGCAGTTTCGAACGCTTGGAAAAATATCTACGCTGATTTTGGTAAACCTTTTCCATAATGTCCTGGATTTCGGTATCCAGGGTTGCATAGATCTTATATCCGCCGTTGTAAACCATTGAGGAAGCCGTTTCAGCACTGCATCCGTATTTTTCCGAAAGATCTTCAATCAACTGATCAATCAGCGCGTCGACAAAATAATTGTTTACGGGTATTTCAAAATTATCGCGTTGGGTGTCATCCAAAACGAGTTCGGTTCGTAACGCTTCATCGTATTCAAAAGCGGTGATGTGCCCTTGGTCATACATTTCTTTCAAAACGCTGTTGCGACGTTTTTTATTTCCTTCCGGCGCAGTAACCGGATTATAAGCCGAAGGATTTTTTGTAATTGCGGCAATAGAAGCACATTCTACCAAGGACAATTCCGAAACATCTTTGTTAAAATAGTAATTTGCGGCAACCTGCACACCGCAGATACCGTTTCCAAGTGAAATCGTATTAAGATATGCACCCAAAATCTCGTCTTTTGTGAGGCTTTTCTCAATAATCAATGCGCGGAAAATTTCGCGGACTTTTCGGCTGCTTTCTCTGGCATTGTCACCCGTAACGTTTTTAATGAGCTGTTGGGTAATGGTCGAGCCGCCTTGAACGGAGGCAAACTTCATAAACTTGTTGGAAACAGCATAAAAGGTTCGTTTCCAGTCCACACCGCGGTGTCCGTAAAAACGCTGGTCTTCAATCGCAATGAAAGCATTTTTTAAGTTTTTTGGGACCTTCTTATAATCGGTCCAAATACGGTTCTCGTCGCCGTGAATACGCTGATACTCCTCCCATTCCCCGTCCTTGTTTTGAACGTAAATAATGGAGGTCATATTCACTTCAAGATTTTTAATGTTGTCAACAATATCTCCGCAACCCAAAAGGTCGAATGCTTTGCCGCCGTTTGTTTTAGCAACAACAAAAAACATTGAACAAGAGGTTACGGCAATAATCGTTGCCATAAAAATACAAAACCGCTTCAAAAATTTATCCATTCGGTTTCCTCCGCTTTACAACGGGTTCTTCCGACTGCATTACTGTGCGGGTGGCGTAGCAGCGGAAGAAGTAGTTGAAGATGTGTTATCCTCCGGTTTGGGGGGATTTTCTAACTGTTCAAGTTCTTCGGTGGTGGGAGCCGCCATAACATTACCGTTATGGTTTTTACAGGTGTTCGGTAAAACGTTTTTCTTGTACCAGCCAAGTTTCTTCGAGGGACAACTGTCGGTTGCAAGACCGCCCGTTTCGGTACAATAGAAACGTTTTACAACGTAGGAACTCTCACTGAATTTTTGGGGATCCAATCCGTCGTGAACCTTGGAAATGGCCGCGCCCCAAAGTCGCATAGCAATACTGCTTTGCGCGATGTCCTCCTGGGTATCGTAACCAACCCAACACGAGGAAATATAGTACGGTGATCCTCCCACAAACCAAAGGTCTTTCTGGTCGTTCGAGGTACCTGTTTTGGCATAGAACTTCATTTGCGGAATATACTTTGCCGCATCTTTACCGGTTCCCTTTGCGCCGTAGACAACGTTCTGCAAAAGGTGGTTCATAATGGAAGCGGTATCTTCACTAATAGCCATAACGGGCTCGGTTTTCTTGGAAAGAATGGTAGCGCCGTTTTGGTCGGTCACCTTGGTATAAAGTGTGGGTTCGTAGTAGAGACCGCCATTGCCGAAAATAGCAAACGCTGCGGCCGATTCAAGCGTCGTAATACCGCCGTTGGTACCGCCCATTCCAAGCGGCGCCAAGTTCACGTCTTCGGCATTGAGCGTGCTGATGCCAAGTTTTTGTGTTAAGAAGTCATAACTGTATTGCGGTGTCATTTTATTGACGAGATAAACCGGAATTGTGTTAATGGAACGCTCTAAGGCATATTCCACCGTAACGTTTCCAAGGTAAGAATTGTACCAGTTGACGGGTTTCCAACCGTTGTAATTGGTTGCCGTGTCGTTCAAGAAGGTGGAATAGGTAATCAAATCGGTTTCAAGGGCGGGCGCATAGGCCGAAATCGGTTTCATGGTCGAACCGGGTTGACGGATTGCACTGGTGGCCCGGTTAAAACCGCGAACACTCGTTTTTTCGCCGATTCCGCCGACCAGAGCAACAACGTTACCGGTATAATCCATTACAGTCATCGAACCCTGCAAGGTTTGGCCGTTTTTGCTCTTAAGGCCAAAGGAATTGGTGTCGGCAAAAGCCGATTCGATTTTGGTTTGAACGTTTGGGTCGAGGGTAGCGTAAATGCGGTAACCTGCCGTGTAGAACATATTTTCCGCGTGTTTCTTTTCATAACCGTGGGTTTCAACCAAATCGTTGACCACCTGGTCAATCAACGCATCGACAAAGTAGGAATTCATATCGTTCTGCTTCAGAACGTCGGGATTGGCAACGAGTTTTACCTCTTCCTTCATCGCCGCTTCGTATTCTTCCTCGGTAATGTATTT
This sequence comes from Acutalibacteraceae bacterium, assembly GCA_045545515.1. Taxonomy (GTDB): domain Bacteria; phylum Bacillota; class Clostridia; order Oscillospirales; family Acutalibacteraceae; genus UBA737. Next base: position 175,703 of record JAZQBA010000005.1, on the reverse strand, counting down.
CTGTTTTTTTAATTCCAACAAAACCGTTTCCATACGCTTGCGGTTGGCTTCGGGATAATCGTCCGGTGCGTAGTAGGTCGGGCTTTTGGTAATGGCCGCCAGAGTTGCGCACTCGGCCAAGGTCAGGTCGGATACGTTTTTGCCGAAATAGTAGTTTGCGGCAACTTCAACACCGTAGGTACCGTGTCCCATGGCGATGGTGTTGAGATAACATTCCACAATTGTGTCTTTAGCATAGTGGGTTTCAAAATACCGCGCACGCATAATTTCGCGGATTTTACGGCTGGGTTTTCGCGAAGCATCCCCCGTGAGGTTTTTAACCAACTGTTGGGTGATGGTTGAACCGCCGTAGTTCGAATCGTTGAACTTTAAGAACATATTGGCAAAGGCCGAAACGGTACGCTTCCAGTCAACACCTTTGTGCGAGAAGAAACGCTTGTCTTCAATGGCAACAAAAGAATCAACCAGACGTTGCGGAATGCCGGTGTAACTCTCGTCCCCCGATTCCGCGGCGGCACGGTCATAAGAAACCCAAATGCGATTAAACATACCGTGCAGGCGCTGATATTCCTGATAATCGCCTTTGTCATCCTTTACGTAAATGGTGGTTGTAAAATTGAGTTTCAGGTCGTTAAGGTCTTCATCCATTGTTCCGTCAACCATGGTGAAAACGTACATCAGGAAAGTTCCGACAACGATACTGAATGTTATTAAACCGATTAAAAAGGTCGTAAGAACGATTTTCAAAACACGCTCTTTTCGCTTTTTCGGACTATTCTTTTGCGGCTTATACGGTTTCTTTTTTGAAGATTGCGGAGAGTTTAAGAAACTGTTTAAGTCTAAACGCTGTTCTCCGTCCGAATCATTCAAATCCCCAAAACTGTAAATATCATCTTCGCGCAAAATAAGTCACCTCCGAGCAAAAATTTCCATTCATACGTTGCTATTATATCACAAGTCAATCCCTTTTTGGGTTACAATATTTTAACCTTTATCTTTCGGTATAGTTTTGGAAATTTTGGTTCAAGATAAGAGTGAGGAGGTTTCTTTATGGTTCATCAAAAACGAGTGAGTTTTTTTCTTTTGGGGATTGCAGTCGTTCTTCTGGGGCTCTTCGCACTCTACCGATATTTTACGGTCGAACAAACCGCTCAAAATAAAATTACGTTGATTTATGAGGACGATACTGTGGTGTTAAAAAAAGGCGATGATATTTTAGATTCTTTTTCTCAAATTGAATTTGAAAATCTCCCTGCAAGGGACCGTGTTCGGCTGAAAAACGGAATTGATTTTTCTTCCAAGGAAGAAGCGTTACGGCAAATTGAAGATTACGACGGTTAAAATTGTCCTCTTCCCTCTTGAAAAGTTGTAAAAAAGAAAGTATAATACTTTTAACGATAAAAAAGGGGGACCTGTAATGGAAAAGGATGCAACAAGTGCCGGTGTGGATAAAATCGGCGGTTTGTTCAGTACGGCCGAAATCCGCATTCTGGTTTGCTATATTTTGAACGCACTTCCCGTTCCGGTACCTGCCGAACTTTTGGTAAACACGCTTCATTCCGAGGGTATTGCCAACGGTTTTGAGGTGAGCGATGCATTTGCACATTTGATTGAAAATGGGCATCTCATTTTGAAGGATGAAAAAGATGATTCCTATACGGTCAGCGAATCGGGAAAAAATATCGCCGAAACGCTGAAAAGTTCGCTTTCCTATACCGTAAAAAGCCGCGCATATAACGTAACGCTGAAAATGGTTTCCCGTTTTTACCGTGCCAAAGAAAACGATATTCGAATTTCGCGTGAATATGATAACACCTTTATCACCTGCTCTGCTTTGGATCACGATACCCCTTTTCTTTCGATTAAATTGTTGGTTACCGACGAAGGACAGGCCAATGTGATTCGTGAGCGTTTTCTGGATATCGGCAATGAACTGTATACGACGATTATTGAACGCTTGACAAAGGAATAATGAAACAAGAAAAGACCTCCCCAACGGTTGTTGGAGAGGTCTTATTTTTATGCTTGTTCCATCATCTCGCGGAATTCTTCGCCCGAGATTTTTTCGCGTTCAAAAAGGGCTTGTGCAACCTTGTGAACCTTGGCAAGTTCACGGGTCAAGATATCAATGGCTTTCTGATACTGAGCCATAACGATCTTTTCAATTTCTTCGTCAATCATAGCGGCAGTTTTTTCAGAATAATTCGGGGTCGACGAGAAATCACGGCCCAAGAAAACTTCATTGTTGTCATTTCCGTAACTTACAAGGCCGAGTTTTTCGCTCATACCGTATTTTGTAACCATCTTACGTGCCATATCGGTGGCGCGGTCAATATCGTTGGAAGCACCGGTACAAACGTCATCCTGGGTGATCTGTTCGGCCGCACGGCCGCCCAAAAGGCTGCAAATACGTTCCAACATACTATTTCTGGAAACGTGACCGTTGTCGTCTTCCGGCAGATACATCGTATAACCGGCCGCCATTCCGCGCTGAATAATTGAAATCTGGTGTACCGGGTCCTGGGTCGGCAAGAAGTAAGAAACAACAGCGTGACCCGCTTCGTGATAGGCGGTTATCATCTTGTCTTTATCCTTAACAACGTGGGAACGCTTTTCGGTACCCATTACCACTTTGATGGTGGCTTCTTCAATTTCCTCTTGGGTAATCGCTTTCTTGCGGTGACGAACGGCCAAGAGTGCCGCCTCATTCAAAAGGTTGGCAAGATCGGCGCCCGTAAAACCGGCCGAAGATTTTGCAATAGTTTTCAAGTCCACATCGGGGCCCAAGGGCTTTCCTCTGGCGTGAACCTTGAGGACTTCTTCTCTACCCTTTACGTCGGGGTAATTGACCGTAATCTGACGGTCAAAACGGCCGGGACGAAGCAACGCGCGGTCCAAAATGTCGGGACGGTTGGTTGCCGCCATAACAATAACGCCTTCATTAACACCAAAACCGTCCATTTCAACGAGCAATTGGTTGAGGGTTTGTTCGCGTTCATCGTGACCGCCGCCAAGACCGGCACCGCGTTGACGGCCAACAGCATCGATTTCGTCGATAAATACGATGGCCGGTGCGTTCTTCTTGGCCTCGCCGAACAAATCGCGTACACGCGAAGCGCCGACGCCAACGAACATTTCCACAAAGTCGGAACCCGAAATTGAGAAGAACGGAACACCCGCCTCCCCCGCAACCGCGCGGGCCAACAGGGTTTTACCCGTTCCGGGAGGGCCAACCAACAGGACGCCTTTCGGGATTTTAGCGCCCATTTCCTGGTATTTTTTGGGGTCTTTCAGGAAATCGACGATTTCGGCCATTTCCTCTTTTTCTTCATCGGCACCCGCAACGTCGGCAAAGGTAGTTTTCTTTTTATCGTCGGCACGGCGGATTTTCGCCTTGCCGAAGCCCATCGTTTTATCGGCGCCCATCGAAGAATTCATACGACGCGTGATAAAGATCCAGAACACAACCATGGCACCAATCAGCAAAACGGTCGGAAGCATATTCAAGATCCAGGAAGTTTCTCCGCCGTTGCGATTATAGTCAACCTTAATGCGCTTGTCGGGATCTTTTTCTGTTTCATTGATTTCCATTACTTTTTCGTTGACGTCGTTATAGAAGATGGACGCATCGGCAATGGAATAATGATAGGTCTTACCGTCATCGCGCTTAACGTAGGTCAGATCGCCGCTGTAAAGGTTTAAGGTGTATTCCGAGACCTCGTTGTTTCGGATTAGGTCAACAACCTCGTAATAGCGCGTTTTTTCGCTTTGTTGAGTTAGCTTGGAAACGGCAAATACCGATACAATGAGAATGATTGGAATTCCAAGATAAATCAACAGATTTCTCAGGTTCTTTTTCAAGGGTTTTCTCCTTTCCTATCAGCCGTTGTACACGTGAGGAGCCAATACACCGACGTAAGGTAAATTTCTATATTTCTCGTCGTAATCAAGGCCGTAGCCGACAACGAAATGATCGGGGATTTCAAGACCGATGTAGTCTGCTTTGATATCTGCCTGTCGATTCTCGGGTTTATCAAGTAACGTACAAATTTTCACACTTGCGGCATGGCGGTCCTCTAAAACTTTTTTCAGGTAGGACAAAGTGATGCCGGAATCGAGAATGTCTTCAACCAAGAGAATATCGCAGCCGTCGGGATCGATGTCAAGGTCTTTCTTGAACTTAACAACACCCGTTGTTTTGGTACCGCTATAGGAAGAAACGGCCATAAAATCGATCTGACAGTCGCAGGTGATTTCGCGCATCAAATCGGCCATAAAGACAACCGCACCTTTTAACACGCTGACCAGGTATAATTTTTTCCCTGCATAATCTTTGGAAATTTGGGCGCCAAGGCGTTTGCAGATTTCCTTTAATTCTTCCTCGCTGACGAGAACCTTTTCTACATCATTCTGATTCATTTTTAATCTTCCCCTTAAAATTGGTTTTCGTTTCAATTTCAAAAAAACAAGACGTTTTTTTGTCAACACGGCAACGGTGTGCCACACCGATGCCGTAAATCCACACAACCCCCTGCTCATCGGTCAAAACGGGAAGTTGGTGGCGAAGTTCGGCCGGGACCTTCTTTTCGCAAAAAAGCTTTTTTAGGCTTTTGCTTCCCTGTTTTTCATATAAGCAGATGGTATCCCCTGTGTTTCTTGTCCTCAATACCAATTTGCCTACTATTTTATCACAGTCCAATCGGTTATTTTCGAACAAATTATGAATTTTTGTTTCTTTTTCAACTTCCGATACGTTTCGTTTCTTCCACTGAACAGAAAAATCATAAGTCTGAAAGGGTTTGTCGGTGCATAAGATGCCGTTTTTTACAATGGCATCACCATACCCCGGTAAACTGCATCGACCGCCCTGTAGACAGATCTGATACAGTTCTTTAATGTGATGTGCATCGAGCGAACGGTCAAAATGTTTGATTAAAACACGTCGGGCAATCGCTTCGTGCAGTTCGTCAAACCTTTCGACCGATAACGTATCCTCGGGCAAGAGGCGTCTTTGGTATTCCCTGTCACTCACGCTTTCGAGATAATCTTCGTCCAAACGAACCGACTCGGAAAGCCTTAAAACGCTCTCGTTCAAAGAAACGTTCAGTTTTTTGAGTTCGGGGATGACAAGATGACGAATGCGGTTTCTGGTATATTCATCCGAAGCATTCGTGCTGTCGGTAACGAAAGAAATGCCTTCTTTTTCACAGTAGGCTTCTATTTCATTACGAGTACATTCGATCAGCGGTCGGATAAACGGACCTCTCTTGGGCGAAATTCCCGCAAGGCCGTGAAGTCCTGTTCCCCTTGTCAGGCGAAAAATCACCGTTTCAAGGTGGTCGTCGGCGTGGTGTGCGGTGGCTACTTTTCCGTCGAATTCACTGAAAAAAGCATAGCGCAGTTCTCTTGCCGCCAATTCAATGCTCATTTTATTGGATTTTGCGTACTGCGGAACATCGACCCTTTTGCAACAAAGCGGTAGGTTGTACCGTTGGCAAACGTCTTCGACAAAAGCTTGATCACGCTCGGCCTCTTCCCCGCGAATTTGGTGGTTGAGATGTAAAACGGTCAAGGTAATACCGAATCGTTCGCGCAATTGCAACAAAACGTGCAACAGCGCCATCGAATCGGCACCGCCCGAAAGTGCAACACCAACCGAATCGTTTGGCGAAATTAAGTCATACCGCAAAACCGTATCGTATACTTTGTTGATCATCGGTTGAAGTTAATTTCCACAAAGCGCGTAAACTGACCGTCGAAGTAAAGATCCACCGTTCCCGTTTCACCGTGACGGTTTTTCGCAACGATACATTCGGCCTTGTTCGGATCGGACAGATCCTCGTCGTCCTTCCGTTCGTTGTCGTAATATATATCACGATAAAGAAACAATACGATATCGGCGTCCTGTTCAATAGAACCCGAATCGCGAAGATCGGCCAACGCGGGTTTATGGGATTTTCCCTTTGCTTCGGTCGCACGCGACAACTGCGCACAAGCGATTACCGGGATTTGGAGTTCCTTGGCCATAATTTTTAAGTTTCGGGTGATTTCCGAAACTTCCTGAACGCGGTTATCGATCTGTCGGGCTGATTTCATCAATCCCAAATAGTCGATAATTACCAGATCGACCTTCTTCATACGTCGAAGTTTAGCCTTCATTTCGCCGACGGTAATGGTCGAGGTTTCGTCAAAGTAAATTTCGGTCTTGGAAAGGTTATCGCCCGCTTGGGCAAGTCTTGTCCATTCATCGGGGGTCAGTTCACCCGTGCGGAGTTTTTCGCTTTTAATACCCGCTTCGCTCGACAGCATTCGCTGTGCCAACTGATCGCGCGTCATTTCCAACGAGAAGAAACAAACGGTTTTTCCGGCATTGACGGCAACGTTGCGGGCAATATTGAGTGCAAACGAGGTTTTACCCATACCGGGACGAGCACCCAAGATAACCAAATCGTTCTTATGAAGACCGGTAATCATTTTATCCAAGGGACCGATTCCCGAAGGAATACCCAAATATTCATTTCTGGTTTCGGGGTCGGACATTTTGGTGAGTCGGTCATAGGTTTCGGCCTCGATAACCTGTTTAATATGGGTCAGTCCAGAAACCTCGCGTCCTTGACGAATGTCATAGATGCGCTGCTCGGCTTCTTCAATCAATTTACCGGAATCTTTAACGTTCTCACTAATGTCTTTGATAATGGTCTGTGCGGCGTTCAAAAGCGAACGGGAATAATAACGGTCGCGCATAATGGCAACATAGGTCAACACATTCGCGGAAGAAGCAACGGTTTGCGCCAACTGCGAAAGATAGGCTTTTCCGCCTGCTTCGTCGTATGTTCCGTTTGTTTTCAAACGCTCTAACAAAGAAACAAAATCAATGGCTTGATTCAGTTCAAACATCGAAGAAATGGCCGCATAAATCTCACGGTGTTGCGGCAAGAAGAAGAAATCTTCTTTGAGCGAAACGGCGATATCGCTTAAACATTTCGGGTCGATCAAGATCGAACCCAAAACGGCCTGTTCGGCTTCCACCGAATAGGGTTGACTCGCGCCGCTTAAATCTATCAATAAATTATTATCACTCATAACTTACTCCGTAACACGAACGGTAAGTTTCGCTGAAATTCCGGTGTACAAACGAATCTCGGCTTCAAATTCACCAAAGTTTTTAATATCGGCAACGTTCATCTTCTTGCGATCTACGGCAATACCGAGTTCCTTTTCAATTTGAGCGGCGATTTCTTTGGAAGTAATGCTGCCGAAAAGTTTGCCGGCACTGCCTGCCTTGGCATGTAACGTTACGGTTTTTCCGTTCAATTTTGAGGCTGTATCTTTCGCGGCGGCAATTTCTTCTTGCTTGTGGTGTTCTTTCGAAGCCTCGCGATTTTTCAATTCCGACATAGCGGCGTTATTGGCTTCTACCGCCAAATTCTTCGGGAACAAAAAGTTTCTGGCGTAACCATCCGAAACATTGCAGAGTTCGCCCTTTTTACCCTTCCCTTTTACATCGGCCAATAAAATAACCTTCATTATGTATCTTCCTTTCTTGAACCCCGTACCGCATCGGCGGTACGGGTCTTTCTGTTTTTTAGATTTCCATAATTATGGGCAGAACCATCGGACTGCGGTGCGTTCTCGAGTAGAGGAACTTTGCAACCTGGTCCTTAATTCTTGTTTTTACGGTGTTCCAATCACGGATATTATTGATGTAACACGCTTCCAAAACGTCACAAACAAGTTCGCGAAGTTCGCCCATCAACTCTTCTGATTCTTTCACGTAAACAAAACCGCGCGAAACAACGTCGGGCCCCGAAACAACTTCACGCGTGTGGGCATCCATCGCAACGGTTACAACGATTATACCGTCATCCGAAAGGTGTTTTCGGTCGCGCAGAACAATACTGCCAACGTCTCCGACACCGAGTCCGTCGACCAAAACGCGGCCTGCGGTAACCGAGCCGGCGGCGCGAATGGACTTCGAGGTCAATTCAATCACACTGCCGTTGGCGGCAATCAGGGTGTTCTTGGCGGGAATGCCCATTGCCTGGCCTAAGAGCGAGTTTTTGTATAAATGTTTATGCTCTCCGTGAACCGGAACAAAGAATTTCGGTTTTACAACACTCATCAAGAGTTTGATTTCTTCCTGGCAGGCGTGGCCCGAAACGTGTACGTCGTACATTTTTTCATAAACCACGTTGGCACCGCGTTTCATCAATTCGTTGATGACGCGGTCAACCAGTTTTTCGTTTCCCGGAATGGGTGTTGCTGAAATGATAATCATATCCCCGGGTGTGATTTCAACCTGGCGGTGGTCGGAAAAAGCAATACGGTGTAGCGCCGAAAGCGGTTCGCCTTGACTACCTGTTGTAATAATCACGATTTTTTCGGGGGTGTAGTTTTTAATCATATCAATGTCAATCAGAACACCGTCGGGAATGTTCAAATACCCGAGTTCACTGGCGACACTGACGACGTTCAACATACTTCTGCCCGAAACGGCAACCTTTCGCCCGCAATGTACCGCTTCATCAATAATTTGTTGAATACGGTGGATGTTGGAGGAAAAGGTTGCAACGATAATGCGGTGGTTTCCGGCTTTGCGGAAAAGATTATAGAACGATTCACCGACGATTCGTTCCGAGTGGGTGAATCCGGGACGTTCGGCATTGGTCGAATCGGATAACAGCGCCAAAACACCTTTTTGTCCGAACTCGGCAAAACGAGCCATATCGATCACGCGGTCATCAATCGGGGTGGTATCAATCTTAAAGTCCCCCGTGTGAATGACCGTTCCCGTCTCACAGGAAATGGCAAAACCAACCGCATCGGGAATGGAATGGTTCACGTGAATGAATTCAATCTTGAATTTTCCAAGTTGAACCTTATCCCCCGCGTTGACGATGTTCAAATGCGCGTCGGCAAGCAGACGGTGTTCCTTTAGTTTCCCTTCAATCAGACCAATGGTCAAACGCGTCGCATAAATTGGAAGATTAAAGTGTTTCAACAAGTACGGAATCGCGCCGATGTGGTCTTCGTGACCGTGGGTGACAACCAGACCTTTAATGCGGTCACGGTTTTCCAAAACATAGGAAAAATCAGGAATAACAATATCGATACCCGGCATTTCTTCGTCGGGGAAACTCATTCCGCAATCGACCAAAAACATATCCCCATCGTATTCATAGAGCGTGATGTTTTTTCCGATTTCACCCAAACCGCCCAGCGGAATAATGCGAATCGGCTTTTCTTCTTTTATCTTTTTGGCGTTGTTTTTAGCCCCTTGCTTTTTTACCGAATTCCCTTTGGGTTTTCGCGGCGGTGTTGTTTTTTTGCCGGGCGCCGCGGCCACCTTCTCGGTCGGCTTATTTCCAACTAAATTGTTGACAAGACGATTTACTTCGGATTTCTGTTTGCTTGACGAGGCAGTGCTTTTCTTTTTATAGTTCGAATTTGATTTCTTTTGTTGTGTTTTCTTCTTGGTTTCAATCATTTTCTTATCGTCCTCCTTTTCAAGAAATATGTATCAAAAAATATTCAAATGTCGTTAAAAGTATATAAAAACCCAATATAGATATATATTACCTCATTTTACTGAATAATGTCAAGGTTTTCTTGTATTCGCTCGTACTGTTTCAGTCAAGCATTTTTACGCTCTGTAACCTCGTCACAAACTCGGCATAACATAATACTGTAAAAAACTGAAAATTTCTCCGTTTGGAATTTTATAGAGGTGTTCTTTATGTTATTGTCCGATTTGCCGAGCGGTTCTTCGGCAAAGGTTTTATCCATACTTCCCGATTGTGAAATACGGCGACGTCTTCAAGATCTCGGCTTGATTGAAAACACAACGGTTACTTGTCTGTTTCGAAGTCCTTTGGGCGACCCGACGGCATATTGGATTCGCGGTGCGGTAATCGCCCTGCGAAAGAAAGATGCATCCAACGTGCTTTTGAAGGAGGCGCAAGTGTGAACACAACAAAGTATTCTTTAGACCTTCCCTTCTCGGGTCAACAGTTCCTGATAGAAAACAAGAAAGAGTCGGACCTCATAGTGAGTCTGGCCGGCAACCCAAACGTTGGGAAAAGTACGGTGTTTAACGAACTGACAGGGCTGAATCAACATACCGGAAACTGGCCCGGAAAGACCGTTTCCAATGCACAAGGTTATTTCTCGTTTCAAGATAAAGGCGTTCACCTGGTGGACGTTCCGGGATGCTATTCAATGCTTTCCCACTCCCCCGAAGAAGAGTATGCGCGGGATTTTATTTGTTTTGGAAAATCGGATAAAACTGTTATCGTGTGCGATGCCACCTGTTTGGAACGAAGCCTTTCTTTGGTGTTGCAAATTGCCGAAATCACACCGGGGTGTATTGTTTGTGTAAATTTGATGGATGAAGCAAAAAAACGCCATATTGAAATTGATACCCAAAAACTTTCCGATATGCTGAATTTGCCGGTCATACCGACCGCGGCGCGAAACAAAAAAGGTTTAGGGCGCTTGAAAGAAGAAATGATAAACGAAAACAAAAGCGATTGGACCAACATAACGTATCCCGATTATATCGAAGAGGCTATTCGCATTTTATCGCCCGATTTATCGGGATATTGCAAAGAAAACGGGTTGAACTGCCGATGGTTGAGTTTGCGGCTTCTTGAAGAGTATGACCAAACAATTGAAATTTTAAGCAAATATATCGGAAAAGTACCGTCCATCAACGAAGCGGTGCAATCTGCAAAGAATTATCTTGCTCTTTGTCTGATTTCGGAGCATCAATTTTCCGATGATATTGCGAAATCATTTGTGAAACAGGCGGAAGCGATTGCCAAACAATGTGTGTTGTGTGAGAACAAAGAAAACGGCAAAGACCGAAAAATCGATCGAATTGTCACGGGAAAATGGACGGCATTTCCGTTGATTGCACTGCTTCTGACGCTGCTTTTTTGGATCACCATAACAGGAGCGAATATCCCATCCGACCTTCTTTCAAAAGGTTTATTTTATCTCGAAGAAAAGATGTTTGATTTTTCTGTCAACATCGGTCTTCCGCCAACGCTTTGTGAAGTGATTTTTCACGGTGTTTACCGTGTACTCGCTTGGGTGGTTTCGGTAATGCTTCCGCCGATGGCCATCTTTTTTCCCCTTTTCACCTTAATGGAAGACGTAGGGTTTTTGCCGCGAATCGCATTCAATTTGGACCGCGCATTCAGCGGATGCAACGCTTGCGGAAAACAATCGCTGACCATGTGCATGGGTTTTGGCTGCAACGCGGCGGGGGTTGTCGGTTGCCGAATCATTGATTCCCCGCGAGAACGGTTAATTGCAATGCTCACAAACGTCTTTGTGCCTTGCAACGGACGTTTTCCGATTTTGATCGGTATCATTTCCATGTTCTTCTTAAACGGCCTTGGCGGCGGTTTTGGGAGTATATTTTCGGCGCTTTTGTTAGCATTGCTGATCGTTTTTGGGTTTTTGATAACTCTATTAAGTTCTTATTTACTTTCAAAAACAGTTTTAAGAGGGGTTCCTTCTTCGTTTACCCTGGAACTTCCCTCTTACCGTCGACCGCAAATTGTTAAAGTTCTTGTCCGAAGTCTTTTGGACCGAACCCTCTTTGTGCTGGGCCGCTCGGTGGCCGTTGCCGCACCCGCAGGTCTTATTATCTGGCTTTGTGCCAACGTGCAGATCAGCGGAATATCCATCTTAAAATATCTAACCGATTTTTTTGAACCGTTTGGCAGTTTCTTTGGATTAGACGGGGTGATTATCGTTGCTTTCCTATTGGGATTTCCTGCGAATGAAATTGTTCTGCCGATTATGTTAATGGCCTATACGGCAACGGGAACTTTAAGTGACGTTACGAGTCTTTCAATGTTAAAAGAAGTCTTTCTTGAAAACGGTTGGACCTTGTTAACGGCAACCAACGTTTTGATTTTTACCTTGTTGCATTTTCCTTGTTCTACAACCCTTTTAACCATCCGTAAAGAGTCGGGAAAATGGAAATGGACGCTTCTTTCGTTTCTATTGCCAACGCTGTTTGGACTTTTGTTTTGCTTTCTCAATCGATTACTCTTCTCTCTTTTTTGACAAAAGAATGTATAACTTGACAAAAAAGAAGAAAAAAACTATAATAAAAAAAGTTCGACAAGATAAAATCCTGTCGAACTTTGTGGAGCTGAAGATGGGACTCGAACCCACGATCTGCTGATTACGAATCAGCTGCTCTACCAACTGAGCCACTTCAGCGAACGATACTATTATATCATTTATTGCCGTAAAGTCAAGTGTTTTTTCGGCAAACCGAACGAATAATTTAAGGAGCCAAACGACCTTGAAAGTAGATACAAACGAAAGAAAATATGAGCCGAATGATATTAAAGTAAACGATAACGTAAAACTATTCCGCATTAAATCCAATTTAACTCAGGATGATGTAGCAAAGGCTATTGGTGTAAGTCGCAGTACCTATGCGAGCAAAGAAAACCAACAGTTATTTGATCGTAAGACGCTTGATAAATTAGCCGATTTTTACCAGGTTCAAATTGACGTTTTTACGCTCAACGACAAGGTCAGGCCGGAAACCAAAGTTCTCTTAAAAGACAATCCTACCCCCTTATATAAAGAAGTTAAAGAGGAATTTTTTACAAATTCCGAAAAAGTCCGTATGTTAAAATTACGAGATCTTACGGATGAACAACGAAACATCGTCGACGATTTAATAAATCATTTTTTTGAAAAATAAAGATAAACCTTCGAGGAGTTAGTCGCCTCGAAGGTTTTTGTTTTTGTTCATCGAAAAGTCGGGAATATAATTTTTTGCTGCGCTCGATAGGTCCTGGTAATAGACGTTTTTGAAATCACTATCGCAAATATGAGCGAGTACTTTTTCATACTCTCGTTTGGAAATTTGTCGGTTTATTTCCGGAAAGTCCGATGCTTTGTGGTGCGGAACGTACTGCCCCATCATACTGAAAACAGCGTTGGGTAGATTTTCCCTCACCCAATCAAAACAACGTATGGCTTCTTTGGTTCCTTGGGGCAAAATCAAATGCCGAACAATCACACCGCTTTGTAAAAGTTCGTTTTCATCGTATTTTAACGTTGGTTTTTGTCGGTAACATTCTTGGAGTGCCTTGGTTGCAACCGATGGATAATTCTTGGCATTCGAATATCGAACGGCGCGTTCTTCACAAAGGTATTTCAAATCCATCAAATAGATATCGACCAATCCTTCAAAGCATTGAAGCGTTTCCACACATTCGTATCCCGAAGAGTTCCACACAACGGGAACCTTTGGCTTATAGAGGGTCAGCGCCTCAAAAATCGCGTCGGAAAAGTGGGTCGGATTCACAAGATTGATGTTATGCGCACCCTCGTTTTCAAGTTTTTTGAAAAGGTGGACCAATTCTTCGACACTCAAATCGTAGCCAACGTTCTTGTGGGAAATTTCACTGTTTTGACAGTAGACACAGGAAAGTGAACAACCGCTGAAAAAGATGGTTCCTGAACCGTTTTTGCCGCTGATACAGGGTTCTTCCCACGCGTGAAGCGATGCTCTTGCAACACGGGGCAACAACGGCATTTGGCAATAACCACCCGAATTCTGTGTGTTGGTTCGTTCGGCGTTACACGCGCGCGGACACCGATTGCATTTCATTTTCTTCACCCTCCTTTTGAGGGGGTATTTCCTGCTTTTCCAATAATTTTTTCTTTACGTGAACGTCGTCAAACATCTTGCGAAAAGAAATGCGCCCTTGAAAATCTTTGGCGCATTTTTTACAGTAAAAATCCGCCATAAACCAACGATTTCGGTATTTCCATTCACTTTTCTTTTTAAGTTTGTTCCCGCATTCTTCACAGGTAAAAATCAATTCTTTTCGGTCAATCAACGGGTCGTTCAATCGGTTCAGATAATAAGGCTTGAAAAAGAGTCGACGCTGAAATACTTCATCGCGTGTATCCCGAATCAACGGTTGAAACCGCTCGGCGCGATAACACTGTTGAAGCATTTTCATCGCCAAAAGGCAATCGGCGCGCGCCGTATGAAGCGGGAGACCCTCGGTGTTGATATTCAGGCTTTCCGCCGCGGCCGAGAGCGCAATTTGTCCGTTGAGTTCAATTCCTAAAAGACGCATTTCGTTTTGAATATACTGCTGTAAATCAACGTATTTTTCCAGGTGGAATTTCACGCCTTCAAAAACCAATTTTTCGTTTTCGTAGATGGTAAACAGGTCGGAAGTACTCCAGGTTAATGTAACGGTGTCCTCCCCTGCCCAACGGTTATATTGTTCAACGGCTTCTTCGGCGAGAACACCGCTTCGCATTTCTTCTTTGGTAATACCCGTAAGTTTTACAAAGCGGCCTGTAACACGGTTGGAAATCACCGAATGAACGGTCACCTGGAAGGTGTCGACCAACTCAAATTTTTCATTAAGTTTTACCGCACCGATTTGCAAAATCTGATTGACAAATCGACTGTGCTTTTTGTGGTAGACACTATCCCATTCTAAATCTAAAATGATATAATTCATCAGCGGTTCTTTGCCTCAAATTTCATACGTTGTTCCTTGTTGAGAATCTTTTTGCGCAAACGAATGTGATTGGGCGTGATTTCAACGTATTCATCACTTCGGATAAACTCCAACGACTGTTCCAAACTCAAAACGGTGTGCGGTACCAGGCGCAAAGCCTCATCCGAACCCGAAGCGCGGGTGTTGGTCATCTGTTTTTTCTTGCAAACATTGCAAACAATATCCTCGTTTTTCGGGTTTTCGCCGACGATCATACCCTCATAAACCGGTTCGCCCGGACCAATAAACAGTCGTCCGCGGTTTTGGGTATTGAAAAGGCCGTAACCCGTGGCTTCGCCCTGTTCGTAAACGATGATTGAACCGGTGCTTCGTCCGTCAATATCACCTTTGTAGGGTTGATAACTGTCGAATACGTGGTTCATAATGCCGTTTCCGTTGGTGTCGGTCATAAATTGTGAACGGTAGCCCAACAATCCGCGTGCGGGAATTAAAAACTCGAGGTGGGACGTTCCACCCTCACGCGTTCCCATATTCCGAATTTCGGCTTTGCGGTTACCAAGGCGTTCCATTACGGCGCCGACGTATTCTTCGGGTACTTCGATCATCAAGAGTTCAATCGGTTCCAAAAGGGTTCCGTTTTCGTCCTTTTTGAAAATTACGCTCGGGGGCGAAACCTGGAACTCATACCCTTGACGGCGCATGGTTTCAATCAAAATCGAAAGGTGTAACTCACCGCGGCCCGAAACCTTAAAGGTATCGGTGCTGTCGGTTTCCTCAACGCGAAGGCTCACGTTGGTCATAACCTCTTTCATCAAGCGGTCGCGAAGATTTCGTGAGGTAACAAATTTGCCGTCTTTCCCCGCAAAAGGCGAATCGTTGACCATAAAGTTCATCGAAAGGGTCGGCTCATCGATTTTAACAAACGGCAAGGGTTCAATACAGTCTACCGAACAAGCCGTTTCACCGATAACCAGGTCGGCTATACCGGCCACCTGAACAATATCGCCCACCGAGGCCGATTCAACTTCAACGCGCTTTAACCCTTGTTGCATAAAGAGTTTGGCAATCTTCACGTTGGAAGAAGAACCGTCTTTATGGCAAAGAGAAACCGTTTCCCCAACCTTGACGCTGCCGCGAATCACACGACCAACGCCGATTCTTCCGAGATAATCATCGTATTCAATGTTCGAGAAAAGAAGCTGTAGCGGCGCTTCCCGGTCCCCTTTGGGCGGGGTAATCTCTTTGACAATTTCTTCAAAAATCGGTTTCATATCCGCGCCGCGAATTTCAGGTGAATAGGAAGCGTAACCATCTCTTCCCGAAGCGAATACAACGGGAAACTCAATCTGGTCCTCGTCGGCACCAAGGTCAATGAACAGGTCCAGAACCTCGTCTACAACCTCCAAAGGACGGGCCATCGGTCGGTCAATCTTATTGATGACTACCACAGCTTTTTTCCCGAGCGCCAAAGCTTTTTTCAGCACAAAACGGGTTTGCGGCATACAACCCTCAAACGCGTCCACCAGAAGCAAAACGCCGTCTACCATCTGTAAAATACGCTCGACTTCCCCACCGAAATCGGCGTGTCCGGGCGTATCGATAATATTGATTTTAATATCGTTATAGTAAACGCTTGTATTTTTCGATAAAATGGTAATGCCGCGCTCGCGCTCCAAATCGTTGGAGTCCATAACACGGTCGTTCACGTTCTCGTTCGCACGAAAGGTTCCGCTTTGCTTTAACAGTTGGTCCACGAGCGTGGTTTTACCGTGGTCAACGTGAGCAATAATGGCAACGTTTCTTAAATTTTCGCGAATTGTTTCACTCATAAAAATAACATCCCTTAATTTGATCTATCCAAATATATTATTATAGACATTCTGTCGTATAATGTCAAATAAAATGTGTTTCTTGCAATATGTCGTGCAATCTTTTATAATAGAGTAAGATTTTATACGGAGTGAAAAAATGAAGGTTTGTTTTTTAACCCTTGGTTGCAAGGTCAATCAATATGAAACGGTCGGGCTTCATGAACTGTTTTTAAGTCAAGCCTACACCGTTACGAACGAGGTTTCGAAGGCCGACGTTGTGGTGATCAATTCCTGTTCGGTTACGGCCGAAAGCGACCGCAAAACGCGACAACTTGTGCGTCGTTGCCGTCGTACGGCACCGAATGCGGTTCTGGTATTGGCCGGTTGTATGGCACAGGTGGCAACAGACCTGTTAACCGCATTACCCGAAGTTGATTTAGTGGTCGGCAACCGTGAACTCGGCCGTGTTCCCCGACTTGTTGAAACCTTTTTACAGGACAAAATAAGACGAAACTGTGTCCTTGCTCACACCGAAAACGAAACGTATCAGACGCCTTGTATCACCACGTTTCCCGAGCGAACACGCGCTTATATGAAGATCGAGGACGGTTGCGACCGTTACTGTTCTTATTGCATTATTCCCTTTGCGCGTGGTCACGTTCGTTCGAGAAATCTTTCGGACATTCAAAAAGAGGCCGAACAACTCGCCGCTTCGGGTTACAATGAAATTGTGTTGGTCGGCATCAATCTTTCGGCATACGGACACGCACAAGATTTTGATTTGTGTGATGCGGTAAAGGCGGTTTGCCGCGTGGAAGGTATTCGCCGCGTTCGTTTAGGTTCCCTCGAACCCGATCATATTACCGACGAAATGTTAAAAAAATTAAGCGCCGAAGAAAAGTTTTGCCCCCAATTTCATCTTTCTCTGCAGTCGGGGTGTGATGAAACGCTCAAGCGAATGAACCGACACTATGACAGCGCGTTTTACTTAGATTTGGTCGAGCGAATTCGCGTTGTTTTCCCCGCCGCGTCGATTACAACCGACGTGATGGTCGGTTTTGCGGGTGAAACCGAGGAAGAATTCAACGAATCGTATAACTTTGTCGAAAAAATCGGTTTTGCCAAGGCTCACGTGTTTGTTTATTCCAAGCGCCAAGGCACCTTTGCCGCCACGCTCAAAAATCAGGTTGAGCCGAGTGTTGCCGAAGAACGAAGCCGGAAAATGATTGCCTTGACAAACCGTTTGGAAGAAGAGTTCTATCAAAAACAATGCTCGAAGGTCTTCCCTGTTCTCTTTGAAACGGCCGAAAACGGCCTACAGGAAGGTTTTACGCCCAATTATACCCGTGTGCGCGTTGAAACCAACGAAGCGCTCACAGGCCAAATTAAGAACGTTTTTATCGAAATCGTAGATAACGGTGTTTGTATCGGAAGACTTGTCCCGTAAATAATATGAATTTGGCAAGCCCTTTTTCTCATATCTTTTCAAGAGATTTGAGAAAAAGGGTGTTTTTTATGATTTTCAGTATGCTTTTGGAACTACTTGGCAGTATTTACTATTTTGCTTTACACGTAACAAGCGGTGGTTCTTTCCCGCGACCGCTTTCCGCGAAACAGGAAGCGGAACTTTTGGAGCGGTGGCACCAAGGCGACGAAGAAGCCAAAAACAAACTCATTCACCACAATCTTCGCTTGGTGGCACATATCGTTAAGAAATACTACACAACCGGTTGTGAACAGGAAGATTTGATTTCGATTGGAACGATCGGCCTTATTAAGGCGGTGACTTCGTTTAAGAATGATAAGGGAATTCGATTGGCAACCTACGCCGCTCGATGCATCGAAAACGAGATTTTAATGTATTTTCGAAACCTGAAGAAATCGGCGCAGGACGTTTCGATGAGTGAGCCGATTGAAACCGATAAAGACGGAAACGCGCTCACGCTCATTGATATTATCCCCGACGAAAGCGACATCAACGAGGAATTGGAATTGAAAGTTCATTTAGAGCGTTTGCGCGAGATTTTTCCAACGGCACTTTCGGACCGCGAACGCCATATTATTGAACTTCGTTACGGTCTGAACGGGCACAAAGAATTGACCCAACGTGAAATTGCAAAAAAGTACAACATTTCAAGAAGTTACGTCTCACGTATTGAAAAGGCTGCTTTATTAAAACTGAAACAATATTTCAAATGAAGATTAATTCTGTTCGAAGGTTTTTACATAATTATAAGAACCGAACAGAACAAATTATATAAACTCGATTAATATTTATAAAAAGAAGCAACCGCAAAAAAAGGTTGCTTCTTTATCGAAATATTATTGGGCAACGGTATATTGTGATTTCGTTACATAAAAAGGTTTTTTTACGGCGTTGTTTGCAGCCTCAATCGCTACCTTAATATCGCTTTGAGATAACCCTTCGGGTGCGAAGGAAACTGAATCAATATCGATGCCCGAAAGCGTTTTGAAGAAACACAGCGCAGCAACGTAACGACCGACATCCAAAGAAAGGTGATAACCGTCCCGAGTCAGCGTATCTCCCAGATAAGAAGTACGCGCGTTTTGAATGGCGGTTCCGTTCGGAATAATTGCATGGAAATCATCTCTCGTTGTAATCTTATCTTTTACCGAGGAGATAATTTTTGCAAACATATCATCCTGACTTTTATAGTTATAGTTACCAAGACCGTTATGGTCGCCTTGATAAGCCCAAGTCATGTGCCATACAAACTTTGCATCCCCACTCATGCCTTTTACAATATTCATAAGCGGTGATAAATCGGAATAGATTTCAGGGATTCCGCTGAAACCGCTGGCTTGTTGAAGGGTGATATAGTCCCAATCTTGGCTCTTAACAGCATCGGACATTTTGTAGTCGTACGTTACGTTCCACGTGCCGGAAGTGTTCGTATAATAAACATACGCAGGTTTATCATTTATAGCATTATCCAGATGGGTTGCCAAGGAACAACCACCGATATAAAGGTTTCCAAGTGAAATTTCTTCGTATCCTAAGTCATCGGCAATCTGATAGAGATACTCCTGCGCGTCAACCGAGAAACTGTTTCCGATTGAGAGAACTTTTAAGGATTTTCTGACAGAGTTCATACGATAAGCCTCCATAAAATCAATGGCACAAACCCCACCCGTAACAGTCATTTCAATGCCCAGATCTTCTTTGTTCGGGAAATACAATGCAGACAAAAGGGATTCACCATTGTTTGCAACCACTTCAATTCCTGACCAGTCAAGAAGAATGCGCAATTCAATAAAGCCTTCTTCATCGGGTGCGATCTTGGCGGTGTATACCTTCTTCATTTCAGAAATATCCAACGGCAGTTTGGTACGGTCAATGCTCAACGTTTGTGCATTGGTGTCGTAAGAAACCTTGACTTCCCCGTTAGCACCCACATTGAATTTATAGTTTACAACAGCATTTGCGCTCGGGCAGAAACGAACGTTCAAATCTAAGGTGGAAGCGTTGATACCGTGGAACGGATTTTGAGAATTCTCTTTTAGGACACCTGAATGTGCTTCGAAAATCTTGTCGCCACGCAAAAAGTCAAGTTCTTCTAAAAAATTACGTTCCATTTTGTATTGCTCACCATCTTTAACCAGTTTCAACTCAACGGGAACGGTAGCAACACCGTTTGCGGGCAAAACGTCGGCCAATTTCGAAGAATAATCCCAATTGCCCATCCAATCGATTTCAACACGGCGACCGTCGGGCATATTGTTAAAGGTCATTGCACCGTTTTGATCGGGTGATATACCATAGATGACGGTATCTTGCGTGGGCGTGAAGGTTTTACCGTCAAAATCACCGACAACGTATGTGGTGTCTCCTGTAGAAAATACCCATTTAGATTCATTGGTTCCCTCAACCGACATTTTATACAAATCGGGGTTTTGAGCCCAAAGGAGATCGTTTTTGCTTTCAAAGATCCAATCTTTGAGGTTTGTCGAAGAATAAATCCTCATCGGACCGCCTGCAATCACACAGATCCACTTTTGCGTTTCTTCATGCCAGAATACCTTGGGATTTTGGAAGTTGGAATTCTCGTCCGGCGTCAGAACAGGGTTTTGAAGTTTCTTCCAGGTTCTTCCCTTGTCAGAACTGTAAGCAAGGCCAACCGAATACTTTGTACCGGTTGCCAAATCGGCATTGGTGAAAAGAGCCACAAGTCCCGAACCGCCGTTAAAGAAGCCCGTAGTATCGTTTTGGTCAACTACACAGCTTCCCGACCAGATCTCGTTTCCTTCACCATAAAGAATGGCATCGGGAAGTTCTTTCCAATGGACCAAATCGTTGCTGACAGCATGACCCCAAGAGGTGGCACCGTTTGTGTTCTTGCTTGCATTATGCGGATAGAACATATGGTATTCGCCTTCGTGGTAAACGAGGCCGCTTCGGTAATCCGACATACCGAATTCCGGAGAGTAGTGCACTTGTGGTCTGTACTGTTCGTGGAACACCTGGTCGGAAACCGAAAGCGGATCATCCGCAATGATGGTAATTTCATTGGAAAGTTCTTTGTTTTGAGCTTCGAGAATGGTTTTCTTCAAACGAATCAAGTCTTTAATATTGAGTTTGCCGTCGGCAGTAACATCGGCCGATTTTTTGAGTGTAACAAGATCCAGAATCCCTTTTCGAATGGTTACAAGATCGTTTGCGTTTAAGGACTTGTTGTTGTCACAATCGCCCAATACATAGCCATTTACAACAAATTCCGCTACGCTCGGAAGACCGTTCTCTGTTTTGTTGATTTTCAAACCGATATAACGACCCGAAGCCGGATCTCTTAAGAGAATAGATTGATTTCGTTTGGCCCCACCAAGCTCATCGGAATTATATTCATAGCAACGGTTTTCTTCATTGTAAAGGTCGTATTCCGTATTGCTGATATAGATGGAATATTCACTTAAATACGAACCTTTATCAACGTTTGAAAGTACTTGAATTTTATCAATATTGGCAAGAGAGCCGATATTGAACGTAAAGGTTTGATAGCGGTTTGAAAAATACATTTCTTCGCCGCCGGAAAGATCAAAATCCGAGGTCGTTATTGTATCGGCAGAACCGTCGGTCATCGCCGAGGGATTTGATGTTTTAGCGGTATCCAGATTATTGTCGCCAACAACGCAATTAATTTTTGGTGTAACACCTGCAACCAGATTGACGTCTTCGCAATCCATTACAACGGATGAATCGTCCGAATCATCAAATACACCCGTTGTTATAGGACGCAGGAAGTCTACGCCAACCATACCGCCAATACGTTGCGACCACGGAAATTCGGAAATTGGTGTAAATGCAGTGAATTCAACGCGAAGAACGTCGCCAGCTTGTAATCTGATTTCCGAAATAGTGGGCACGTCAATTTGAGTAACGGTCGCATTGTTCGTACCGAATACGGCGAAACCGTCCTGTTTTTGAGCGTTCTCGTCGCCGTTCCAGATAATCTGCGAATTCTTAGTGATTCGAACACCGAAATCCCCTGTTTGGCTACTGCTTGATTGTTTGAAGTAGTTTGCAGCGCCCCACGAATAAACCATATCCTGATCCGCAGGACGAATTTTATAAACACCGTCTTTGGGTGCCGTGAAAGCGTACGCCATATCGATTTTATAACTCGTATCATTTGCCTTATTACAGGGCGTAATCACACTAAGATACAAACGTTCGCCCGAAACGTAATTATCGGGCATATAATAACCGAATCCCGGATAGTTTCCCCATGCTTTTTTAGAATTATAAACGTAAGTATAGCCGGAATCGCGACTTTTCGTATCTCCCCAGTTTGTCCAATCACTTTCCGAAGACTTTGCTTGAACGGACCAAACAGAATCGCTGTTGATATTTTTGTTATCAAGACGGGCCTCTTCAATATCAAAGAAATAATCATATAATTCATAGGAAGCCAGTTTGTCAGAAACAGCAGTTAAACGAACCGCGGGTGTGCCGTTAATCCGCTGTGCCCAAGGATTGGTTTCGGCACCGTCAAACGCCGTAAATTCAAAACGAAGAACATCGCCGGCATTCAATTTAATTCCGCTAATGCTCGGAATCTCAATTTTTTCATTAATCGCAGTATTGGTTCCGAAAACCGCGAATCCATCACGCTTTTCTGCCGAGCTGTCACCGTTCCAAATCGGGCGGTTATCGTTTAAGGTAATACGAACACCGAAATCCAGCAATTCATCCTTATTGTGCTGTGAAAAATAGTTGGCACATTCATAAGAAGCGACCTTGCTTTGAATGGTTTTCCCAATCTCATAAGTACCGCTTACCGGGGCTACAAAGCAATATGCTGCATCAATGTTCCAATCAGAGGAATTCGCTTTGTTCATCGGGGTAATTACATTTAGATAATAACGTCCCGAACGATCAGCGGGATAATGATACCCAACGCCGGGATAATTACCCCATGACTTCTCACTGTTCATCCAGTAGGTGTATTGGTCGGTGCCGTGGGTGGATGTATTTATCCAATCGGACCAAACGCCGCCTTGCAGTTTTGCTTGGAATTTCCATGGAGAATTTGTAATGATAGATGATCCTGTTTCACGACAGTACTCGGCCTCATCAAAAAAATCATAGAGTTCATAAGTTGCCAAAGCGTCACTGACAGCCGTTAGTGAAATCGCAGGAGTGCCGGTTAAACGTTGTCTCCACGGAGAATCGCTCAAACCGTCGAACGCGGTGAATTCAATACGTACAATATCGCCTTCGTTCAGTTGAATATTCGAGATGGTCGGAACCTCAATTTTTTCATTAATCGCAGTATTGGTTCCGAAAACCGCAAAACCATCACGTTTTTCGGCCGTACTGTCCCCGTTCCAAAGAATGCGGTTGCCATTGATGGTGATACGAACACCAAAATCCAACTCTTCAACCG
This sequence comes from Acutalibacteraceae bacterium, assembly GCA_045545515.1. Classification (GTDB taxonomy): domain Bacteria; phylum Bacillota; class Clostridia; order Oscillospirales; family Acutalibacteraceae; genus UBA737. The sequence continues at coordinate 152,462 of JAZQBA010000005.1, read as the reverse complement.
ACTGATATTGTGAAAAATAGTTTGAATCGGTATAAGATACTACATCGCTTTGATCGGTCTTCCCAATCTGATATGTACCACTTATGGGTGCCACAAAGGTGTATGCGGAATCAATTTTCCAATCCGAAGAATCTGTGCGGTTCATCGGCGTAATTAGGCTCAGCCGGTAACGTCCCGTTCGGTCTGTCGGATAATAATAACCAACGCCGGGATAACTGCCCCAAGCTTTATTACTATTACTCCAATAGGTGTATTGATCGGTACCGTGGGTAGACGAATCAATCCAATCCGACCAAACTCCACCTTCGGGTTTGGCCTGGAACTTCCACGGGGAATCGGAAACAATGCCCGTTTCCGCTACACGGCAGTTTTCCAAATCCTCATAGTAATCATAGATTTCGTAAGTCAACAACGTTTCACTTTTTGCCGTTAAGGTAATTGCAGGGGTGCCGGTTACACGTTGTGCCCAGGGGGAATCCGAAATCGGAGTGAACGATGTGAATTCAATACGTACAACATCGCCTGCCTTTAATTGAATGGATGAAATGGTAGGAATTTCAATTTTTTGGGTTAAAGCTTCTTTCGTGCCGAAAACCGCAAAATCATCACGTTTTTCGGTCGATTCATCACCGTTCCAGATAATTTTCGTTTCATTTAACGTAATACGAACACCAAAATCTAATTTATCATTTGAACTATAATGTGAAAAATAATCCGTAAGGTTAGAAGATAACGATTTGTTCTGGTCCGTTTTTCCAATCTGATAGGTTCCGTTTACCGGTGCAACAAAGGTATATGCTGAATCGATTTTCCAATCTGCGGAATCCGTACGGTTAGACGGCGCAATCAGACTACAATAAAACCTTCCCGAACGGTCCGAAGGATAATAATAACCGACACCGGGATAGTTTCCCCACGCATTTTCTATGTTCAACCAGTATGTATATTGATCGGTGCCGTGGGTAGAGAAATTAATCCAATCGGTCCAAACTCCACCTTCGGGTTTGGCCTGGAACTTCCACGGAGAATCAGAAACAATGCCCGTTTCCGCTACACGGCAGTTTTCCAAATCCTCAAAATAATCATAGAGTTCAAAGGTTTGGGGTGCCGTGTAATTTAGGGAATTATCGGCTGCAGAAACCACACAGAATGGCACACAAAATGTAGTCGCAATCAGCGTGATTGCGATTAAAATCGCCACAATTCTTTTCATTAATTTTCCTCCTAATTTAGATAAAATAACAAAAAGATTCATATCGATTATATTATATTTTGTTTAATAACGCAATAACTTTTTCAAAAAAAACAACCGCAAATAATGCGGTTGTTCATACATTTAAGAAACTTTTTCAATTACAGGGTCGCTGCCGTCCACGGCATCGGGCGTAATCGTAATTTTACGAATTGTTTTATCCGAGGGCGTATCAAACATAACACCCTGTAAAACCTCTTCAATCACCGAACGAAGTCCGCGTGCGCCCGTTTTGTTTTCAATCGTCTTTTCGGCAATCTTTTCAAGGGCTTCGCGAGTAAATTCAAGTTCTACGTTATCCATCTTAAAGAGGGCTTCATATTGCTTTACAATCGAGTTTTTCGGCTCGGTCATAATGCGAATAAGGGTATCCTTGTCCATCGCTTCCAACGAAGAAATTACCGGCAAACGACCAACCAGTTCGGGAATCATCCCGAATTTTACAAGGTCTTGGTGCGTTACCTTTTGCAACAACGATTCAGCCGAAAGTTCCGAAAGCGAACGAACGTCGGCACCAAAACCGAGTACGCTACCGCCAATTCTTCTCTCAATCACTTTTTCGAGACCATCAAAGGCACCCGCACAGATAAAGAGAATGTTGGTCGTATCGATTTGAATAAACTCCTGTTGCGGATGTTTGCGGCCGCCTTGCGGCGGAACGTTGGAAACGGTACCCTCTAAAATCTTCAAAAGCGCTTGTTGAACGCCTTCCCCGCTCACGTCACGCGTGATCGAAGTGTTCTCGGATTTACGGGCAATTTTATCGATCTCATCGACGTAAATGATCCCGTGTTCAGCGCGCTCAATATCGAAATCGGCCGCCTGAATCAGGCGCAAAAGAATGTTTTCAACGTCTTCGCCGACGTAGCCCGCTTCGGTCAGCGTCGTAGCATCGGTAATGGCGATCGGAACGTCGAGTGTTCGGGCCAACGTTTGCGCCAAAAGGGTTTTACCAACACCCGTCGGACCCAAAAGCAGAACGTTACTTTTATTGAGTTCAACGTCACATTCCTCGGTTTGATAAATGCGCTTGTAATGGTTGTAAACGGCAACCGACAAGGTTTTTTTGGCCTCGTCCTGACCGATGACGTATTCATCCAACTTTTCCTTGATCTCACGCGGAGTCGGAAGTTTGAATTCTTCTTGCTTCTTCCCTCTCGTTTTTACGGGTTCTTGCATTTCCTCATTTTGGAAAAGTAAGGAATTACAAAAAGAGATACAACGGTCACAAATATAAACGCCGTTGCCCTCGATCAATTGGGTTACTTCGTCCTGCGTTTTACCGCAGAACGAGCAACTGATTTCTTGTTCAGTATGTCTTGACATAGCGTCCTCTTATCGTTTCGTAATGACTTTATCGATCAAGCCGTAATCAGCAGCTTCCTGAGCGGTCATAAAGTTGTCGCGCTCGGTGTCGCGTTCGATTTGTTCCAAAGGCTTTCCGGTTTCTTTCGCCAAAATTTCATTGATATTGCTTCGAATGCGTTTAATATGATTGGCGTGAATGAGAATATCGGTCGCTTGACCTTCGGCCGAGCCCAAGGGCTGATGAATCATAATTTCACTGTTCGGCAGAGCATAACGCTTGCCCTTGGTTCCCGCAGCCAACAGGAAGGCACCCATACTGGCGGCCATACCGATACAAATGGTGCTGACATCACACTTGATATACTGCATCGTATCAAAAATCGCCATACCGGCCGAAACCGATCCGCCGGGGCTGTTGATATAAAAATTGATGTCCTTATCGGGGTCTTGTCCTTCCAGGTAGAGCATTTGGGCAATAATCAAACTGGCCGATGCATTGTTGACCTGGTCGTTGAGCATAATAATACGGTCGTTGAGCAAGCGCGAAAAGATATCATAACTACGTTCCCCGCGGCTGGTTTGTTCAATGACGTAAGGCACTAAATTCATATCCATTTTTTCTTCCTCCTGTTTTCAATAGTATGAACACACAAAAAAATTTATAAACGATTTTTAGAAAAAAAGTTCGACGGAACGTTCCGCCGAACTTTTCAAAACTTATTCGGCCTTTTCTTTTTTGGCAGGCGCTTTTTTTGCGGTAGATGACGTCGACTTCTTAGCCGTCGTCTTCTTCTCGGCAGCCGCAGGTTTTTCCTCGGGCTTTTCATCGGTGATTTCAGCGTTGGCCTTGATAAAGTCAACCGCCTTACCAACTGCAATATCCTTTTCAATCTCACTTGCAGGAACGGCAGCCTTTACGCGCTCGATTTCAATGCCGTAATCGGCAGCCATCTTCTCAAACTGAGCGTCAACCTCGGCCTCGTCCACCTTGATGCCTTCCAACTCAACGATCTTTTCCAAAGCCAAGCGGTATTTTACCTGCATCTCAGCCTGCGGACGGAAGGTCTTCTTGAATTCATCAATGGTCGAATTGGTATACTTGAGGTAGGTTTCGAGGTTCATGCCCTGCATCTGCAGGCGGTAGGCAAAATCTTCAACCGACTGGTTCAGGCGAGCTTCGAACATTGCCTCGGGAATCTCACCGGTCAGACCGTCAACAACCTGCTGAACGAGTTCGTTCTCAACCGCTTCATCAGCGGCCTTGTTCTTGCGGGCAATGGCCTTTTTCTTAATATCGGCCTTCAACTCTTTGAGGGTATCAAACTCGCTGGCATCTTTTGCAAACTCATCATCAATGGTCGGCAATTCGCGAACCTTGATTTCGTGGAGTTTAATGGCAAAAACAGCCTCTTTGCCGGCCAACGACTTCTCGCCGTACTCTTCGGGGAAGGTTACGGTGATGTCGAATTCCTCGTCAATCTTCTTCCCGATAATCTGCTCTTCAAAACCGGGGATAAACATTCCCGAACCCAGTTCCAAGGTCTGTCCTTCGGCCTTGCCACCTTCAAACTCAACACCGTCTACCGAACCGCAGTAATCAATGACAACGCTGTCGCCCTTCTTGGCGGCGCGGTCTTCAACCGAAACCATACGGGCATTACGCTCGGCCATGGCCTTTACTTCGGCGTTTACCTGAGCGGCATCAACTTTCACAAGCGGACGCTCGGCTTTCAAGCCCTTATATTGCTTCAATTCGATTTCGGGATAAGTGGTCAGGCTAACCTTAAAGTCAACGCCGTCCTCTTTCGAAATCGAAACCAAATCAAACTCCATTTTATCGTCGATGATGCGAAGGCCCGACTCGGTGATAGCTTCTTCCACCGCGTCGTTGTAAAGAAGATTCAGCGCATCCTCAAAGAAAACCTCGGCACCGTAGTAGGTTTCGATCATATGAAGCGGGGCTTTACCCTTTCTGAAACCCGGAACGGTAATTTTCTTTCCGTTTTTGCGATAAGCTTCTTTCAGTGCTTCACGAAATTTTTCACCGTCGATGACGATTTCGAGCTGATACCGGTTCGTATCAATTTTTTTTGTTTCTTTCAGGCTCATTTCTCTTCTCCATTCTGCCACTTTGGCATTACGTTAACCGACCGATTTTACGAAAAGCGGCATGTAAAACCCAAACAGGAAGGCCTGTCCCGTTAACGCATTGTGAACTCTCACAATAACCCCTTGTAAATTGCAATATATTATAACACATAAAGTGAAATTTTTCCACCCATTTTTTCGAAAAGTTTATTTTTATAAATATTACCCATATTAAACGATAAAAACAGGTGTAAAATCAACAGAATCACACGAAATTAGTCGGAATTTTATCCCGTCAAACTCATTTTTTACGTGTTGTTTCCCGCTTCCGTGAATATGACCGTAGAAAACTTCGTGAATATCGAATTCTTTCAATACCTGTAAAATCGGCGCACAAACCTCTTCACCGTAAACGGGCGGATAGTGCAAAAACGTTAAAATCTTCTTTCCGCTTTGAACGCCCGCTTGAAGCGACGTGCGCAGTCTTCCGCACTCACGGGCAAGAACCAATTCGTTCTCTTCCCCTTTGCCGTCGTAGAGCCAACCGCGGGTTCCGCAAATGCAGTACTCCCCGACTTCAATACAGTTGTTGTGAAGTAGATGCAGCGACTTGAAATTTTTTTCATGAAAAAAAGTATTCATTTTTTTAACGGTCGACCACCAATAATCGTGATTGCCTTTCAAAAGGATTTTTTGACCGTTGAGTTCTTCGATAAAGCGAAAATCCGCTTCGGTTTCTTCTAAATGCGTTCCCCAGGACAGATCTCCCGCCAAAACAACGGTATCGTCATCGGTTACCAATCGGTTCCACGCCGCGCGAATACGCTCGGTATAGTTTTCCCAACCGTAAAAAATTTCCATCGATTTGTCGGCCGAAAAAGAAAGGTGTAGATCCGAAATTGCGAAAATACTCAAAGTCAAAAACCTCCTTTACATAAAAGAATCGTTTGTGCACAAAATAGTTTTGTCCCGTTAGGACAGAAAGGATTTGATTATATGGATTGTAAAAAAGACAGTTGCAAAACCGAATATTGCATTGATTGCAGCGTGAAAAACTGTGTTTACCACGGCGTAAACGATATCTGCGAAGCCGGTAAAATCTCGGTTGGCGGACACGACGCCGCAACGCCGAAAGAAACCAGTTGCAACACCTTCAAAGCAAAGATGTAAATGCGCAATATCCGGCCTTACGAAAGGCCGGATATTTGTTAAATTATTGAATGTTCAACGAAGAAAATACCGCGTTTTGCATTTCTTCTTTTTCGCAAACGTTCTTGAAACGAACTTGGGCCGATTCGAGCGCTACGATGGGCGCAGGAATCTTGGTATCGGTAATTGATGAAAGCAAACGAACGGCCTCGAATTCACCCGAGGGTGTTTCTTCGGATACGGCCGGTAAAACGCTGTGCGCAAACTTGTAAGGAGATGCGGTAGAGGCGACTACCGTCACGCGGTCATCCCCCGTGTTTGCTACATACTGTTCGTACACGTTCAAAGCAACTGCGGTGTGTGTGTCGCAAAGATAACCGTTTTCACCGAAGTATTTCTGAATGGTCTTCTGGGTGTCATCATCGCTACAGAAACCGCCGTAGAAAAGGTCAGACAGACGGTTTTTCATATCTTCATTCAGCGTAAAGGTTCCCTGCTCGGCAAGGTCTTTTTGAAGACCGGCGACAAGTTTATCATTACCGTCCGACAACGCATAAAGCATACGCTCCAAGTTGCTCGAAATCAAAATATCCATCGAGGGAGAAATGGTTGTAAAGAAGGGACGGTTGCGGTCGTATTTTCCCGTGTTGATAAAGTCGGTCAACACACAATTGGAATTCGAAGCGCATATCAGTTTATGAACGGGAACACCCATCTGTTTGGCGTAATAAGCCGCCAAAATATTACCAAAGTTTCCGGTCGGAACAACGATATTAAAGCCGCCTTCGGGAATTTCTGTGCCTTTTGCCAACAAATCACAGTACGAAGAAATGTAATAAACAATTTGCGGTGCCAAGCGACCCCAGTTAATGGAGTTTGCCGACGAGAACTGATAGCCGTTTTCGTCCAATTTTTGAAGCATTTCAGGATCGGTAAACAGCTTCTTTACACCCGTTTGCGCATCGTCAAAATTTCCTTTAATGGCATAAACGTGAACGTTATCGCCCTTTTGGGTATCCATTTGTAATTTCTGCATCGGGCTGACGCCGTTGCTCGGATAAAAGACGATGATTTCGGTACCCTCTACGTCGCAAAATCCTTCCAATGCGGCTTTACCGGTATCGCCCGAGGTTGCCACCAAGATCACGATTTTCTTGCCGCCCGAAACTTTTTTTGCCGAAGTTGTGAGCAGAAACGGCAACAACTGCAACGCTAAATCCTTAAAGGCACAGGTCGGTCCGTGCCAAAGTTCTAAAACGTTAAGTTTTTCGTGGACCGAAACGAGTTTTGCGGGTTGTTCATCGTCGAACGTGCCCACATATGCGCCCTTTACGCATTTATCAATTTCTTCTGCCGTAAAATCGTTCAAAAAAGGCGTTAAGACCGTTTTTGCGCGGTCACAATAGTCTAATTTGGCAAGCGCTAAAAAGTCCTCTTTGGTTAATTTCGGAAGTTCGGAAGGAACAAAAAGACCGCCCTCCGACGAAATGCCTTGTGCGATGGCACCCGCGGCGGTTGTATGGACTTGATTGTTTCTGGTACTAACATACTTCATTTTTATTTTCCCCTTTTTGTTCCGTGGTATCGTGTCTATTTTATTACATGTTTTCCCTTTTGTCAAAGGGAACTGAAAAAATTATAGGCATTTTTGAAAAATATATTTTCGAGTGTGCCTTTTTGAATTCCTTTTTTTAATAAAAATTGATATAAATCTTTTATTTGTCCTGCATTTTTTAATTGCGGGGACATCGTCGCTCCGTCAAAATCCGAACCGATTGCAAGAATTTGCTCAAGCCCTTGTTGCAAACAGTGATCGATATGTAAATACAACTGTTCGAAAACGTTTTTCGACCCTAAAAATTCGGGATAAAAACAAAGGCCGACAAGTCCCCTCTTTTCGGCAATCAACTGGAGTTGACGGTCGGTCAGATTGCGCGGGTGGGAATGCACCGCTCTGCAACAAGTGTGGCTCACGATTGGTCGAACCGCATAATAGGCGGCCGAGTAAAAACTCTTTTCATTCAAATGGGATAGATCGCACACCATTTTAAGGTCGTTCATTTTGAAAAGAAGGCGTTTGCCGAACGCGGTCAATTCCTTATTACTATGAACGCCGCCGGCCAGATTGTTTTCGCCGTTCCAAGTCAGGCTCATCAGACGTACACCGTCTTGATAAATTCGTTCGATTCGGTCGAAATCATCTTCAATCAGCGAGCCGCCCTCTACCGCCAAAATGGATTGATAACTTTTTGCGCCAAACTGTTGGCGCCTGTTTTGAAAGTTCTTCAAAATCTTCTGATACAATAAAAAAGGTTCTTCCAATCCTTCTTTTATCCAAATCGCGCTACAAACAATCCATCGATTAAAGTTTGAAGCGAAGCGTGCGGAAACTGCCAATCTTCGATCGTCCAACAAACAGTCGTTTTGATAAATTTCAAACGGGGTATCACAGTGCAAATCGAAAAAGTTCACAACATCACCCTAAAAGGCTTCGGGAATGTAATGGAGTTTCGGTTCAAACAACCCGTTTTCCTTTGGAATAAGCGTTACCTCACAAACGTCAAATCGAAGTTTCAACGGCAATTTTAATCGTTTTGCAAAGGAAAGGGCCGTTGTTTTAATGCGTTTTTGTTTGTGATAATCCACCGCTTCCATCCCCGAAACGACGGCACCTTGGGTTCGCGTTTTTACCTCTACAAAAACAAGGGTTGTATGATTTTCGGCAATAATATCGATCTCTCCAAACCGATCCCGATAATTTTTCTTTACAATTATATACCCTTGTTTTCGCAAATATTCCGCAGTGAGTTCTTCCCCGAGTTGACCGATCGTGTGTTTATCGGTGTTCATCGAGGTTCTTCAGAAAGGAAGGACGATGGACCGGAGAAAGTCCGTATTCTATCAGTGCTTTATAGTGGGCGGCCGTACCGTACCCTTTATGGTTCAAAAAGCCGTACTGCGGATAAAGCGCATCGTATTCGCACATCAAGCGGTCACGGCTCACCTTGGCCAAAATGGAAGCCGCAGAAATAGAACAAGATTTCGAATCGCCTTTTACAACGGCCTCGGCAGGAATTTCGAGACCTTTTGGAATCTTATTCCCGTCAACAAGCGCGTAATCTGCGGACGTTTTTAACCCGTTGACGGCGCGATTCATCGCCAAAAAAGTAGCGCCGAGGATATTATATTCCTCAATTTCGGCCACCGTTGCAAAGGCGATGGAATAATCAAGTGCCTGTTCCACAATTTTATCGAACAACGCTTCCCTTTTCTTTTCGGTTAGTTTTTTCGAATCGTTTAACCCTTCGATCTCAAGACCCATCGGCAACACAACTGCCGCGGCGCAAACAGGTCCCGCCAAAGGACCTCTGCCCGCTTCATCAATGCCGCAAATATGGTTATACCCTTTTGTCTTTAACGCCGTTTCCAAGGAATAATCGGGCATTTTACACAGTCCTTTCCAAGGTGATACGACCAAGTTTCAGGTTTCGAAATTCTTCCAAAAGCATCTTGGCCGCGCGTTCGGTATCGACTTCACCGCCGCGAATGACCATACCGCGTTTTCGACCGATTTGTTCCAAAAGTTCGTACGAATCGGTTGTGAAATCCAAGGTTCCGTAACGCTCGGTTAAAAGGTTCGGATACTCGGTTGCCAAAAGTTCTGCCAAGCGCATTGCCAACCACTCAATATCAACCACGCGGTCATTCACCGCACCCGTAAAGGCTAGGCGTTCACCAATTATCGGGTCATCAAATTTCGGCCAAAGAACGCCGGGCGTGTCTAGTAGTTCAATCTGTTTTCCAACCGAGAACCATTGGTTGCCGCGCGTAACACCGGGGCGGTTTTCGACCTTGGCTTTGGCTCCTTTTACAAGGCGGTTAATAAACGAAGATTTGCCGACATTGGGAATGCCAACCACCATAATGCGAAGCGGTTTTCCGGCCATTCCTTTTTCGGCATACTGTTCCAACTTGTCTTTTAACAAGGTTTTTACGGTACTTTCAAACTGTTGAACACCTTTACCGCTTTTACTGTCAACGAGTAAAACGGCGATCCCCTGTTCTTCAAAGTAACGCTTCCAGGAAGCGGTGGCGGCGGGGTCGGCCATATCACATTTGTTCAAAATAATCAAGAGCGGTTTGCCTGAAAGAATACCCGTCAGGTCGGGGTTTCGACTGCTGACGGGTATGCGTGCATCTACAATTTCAGCAACAGCATCAATCAGGCCCATCTGCGCCTCGATTTTTCGGCGCGTTTTGGTCATATGACCGGGAAACCACTGAATGTTCTGTGCATCACTCATGAATCAAGTCCTCCAATACTCTGGAACGGGAAAACACGAAGAATTGCGTGTCCTAAAATATACTTTTCGTGAATCATTCCGTCTTCCCCGATGCGCGAAAAACGGCTGTCCAACGATTCGTTTCGGTTGTCACCCAACACAAACACACAATCGGTCGGCACCGTTACGGGATATTCAAGGTCGCCGCGCGCCAAGGTCGGTGCTTTGGTATAGGGTTCTTCCAGTTCTTCTCCGTCAACGTAAACGACGCCGTTGATAAAATCAATGTCCACCGTTTGCCCCTCGGTCGCAATCACGCGTTTAATGATGGGCAGTTGGTTCGGGTCTTCCTCTTGCAGAGAATTATTGGTGTTGCGCGAAATTACCACGATATCACCGCGCTGTGGCTTATAGAAAAGGTTTGTAATGACAACTTTTTCCCCATTATGAAGTGTATTCAACATGGAATCCCCATCAATCGTGGCAATACGGAATAAGAAACTGAAAATAAGTACAACGATAATAACCGCCGAGGAGACCACTTCCAACCAATCAATAATCTCGGCCGAAATACGGTTCATTACTTCAAGCGTGTTATTGTCTTTCTTTTCTTCGGTGAATTCTTCGGCATTCTCTTTCTTCTGTTGAAAAAATTTCAAAAACGAAAAAGAACGCTTGGAAGTATTTTCGTTATTCTCTTGTACGGGCGGTTCCTCGTCGAGAACCGGCTCGTTTTGGATATTTTCTTCGTTCACAAAAATACTCCTTTCATCAGCCTAAAATGAGAAATAGGGACAGTGCTTCCGCCCTGTCCCCGAAGTCTTAAAGAATTACAGTTGCTCTTTAACTTTAGCAGCCTTACCAACTCTGTCACGCAGGTAGTACAGTTTTGCACGACGGACTTTACCGCGGCGAACCGTTTCAACCTTTGCAACGATCGGCGAATGTACCGGGAATACACGCTCTACGCCAACGCCATAGGAAACACGACGAACGGTAAAGGTTTCGGCAATACCGCTGTTGTTTTTCGCAATAACAGTACCCTCAAAAACCTGAATACGCTCTTTTTCGCCTTCCTTAATGCGAACGTGAACGCGAACGGTGCTACCGATTTCGATAACGGGAGCGTCGCTCTTCAACTGATCAGCAGTCAATTCCTTTAAGATGTCCATTTTTCTTCCTCCTGTTTGATTCCAGACGTTCGTAATCTCCATGGACCAGAGGACCGCCCGCTTTAATGTCGAATTTTCGGCATCAAACCCACCTGTTAGGATCAGGTGAACTCAAATGCTCATCGATTATACCACAGTGTTTTCGAAAAATCAAGACTTTTTTTATTATTTTACAAGGATTCCGTTATCGTTGCGCAAAAGAATCAAAATCTGCTCTTCCATTCCCGATAAAACGTCGACGTAAACCAAAATTTCGCGTTCATCTTCACCTTGACACAAAAATTCGTAGCAACGTTTTTCTCCCCCGCCGTCGGTTGGAATCAAAACAATGGAAGAAGAATGAAGGGTCAATTGGTCGCTCAACACTTTGCTCGCCTCGGCGGCAGTCAATTTCGGCACTTCAAACGCGCGGGTAGTGTGGTTAAACAGATAACCGTTTGCTTCATAAAAGACCACCTCGCCGTTATCCAGTGCGACACCAACCTTAATAAGGTCGGTATAACAAAGCGTCTGCCCGTCCAAATAAGCGAAATTAATGACACAAACGTCTTCGTCGATAAAATAGTAGGTTTCCTGCATCGAAGTAATTTCACGCTCGTTCAAGAAACGTTTGGCCGAATCCATAGCTTGTGGAACGCTCAATAAATTTTTGCTGATGGGTCGGTTGTTTCTGAAATAAACCACATGTCCGCCGTTTTGGCTGACCGTAACGCTGACCTCTTCCCCCTCGAAACGATAAGATGGGATTTTCCCGTCCTCGTTTGCTTTGAAGTTGAGTGACTTTTCCGAAAGTCCGCAAAAATCGGTTGCGATTTGTAAGGCGTTTTCGCGACTGACTTCCGCCGCCCCCGTTACCATTACCGCTTTTTTGGTTAAGATATGGTCGGAAAACGGACCGTCGTATATGAGGGTCGGATAGTCGGTCAGATTTTCTTCTAACTCCGTAAGTGTTGTCGCCAAAGAATCTTCGGGAACGGTTTGTTTTAAGGCGCTTTCAATCGTTTGTGCCCAATGGTCGCGGTTGTTGTAATTCAGGTGCGAATCGCTGATGGTTTGCCGAATTTGTTCGGCCGTTTCGGAAAGACGCGACAGATTGTTCTGTGTTGCCGTGTCAATCTGACCGCCGCGGATAATCGTTCCCGAAATGGAAAGCGTGTAGTTGCCGACCTGGGACAAAAAGCGGTTCACCGTTTCCAACGATTCACCGCTATTCGGTAAAACAGAAAGTGCATTTTTCGAAATTTCGGCTACGCTAAAAAGTTCGGTTGCCAATTGACTGTAAAGAACAGGAGTGGAACTGTAACTCGCTTTTTCAAGTAAAACCGAAATCAGATTCAAGCCGCTGTTTAATTCACTCAAAGCGGCAGAATACTGATTTTCCACCATTTGTTTATAATACGCCTCCGTTCTTTTTTCGTTGTACCAAAATCCCGCCGTTACCATAATGGCGGCCGTAAAAAAAGAGATGGTTCGAACAAAAGATCTTCTTTTCATTTTATCACCTGTTAACTATTTTTCCCAAAGCGTGGTTTTTCATTCGTTTCGGGATAAAATTTGGTTGATTTTTGAAAATGAATATGATAATATATATAAGTATATTTATGCGTATCTTTGAAAGGGGTATTTTCAACTATGTACACAAATGTTTCTCCGTCGCAGAAATTCACCGAAGAAGAAAAGCGAATTCGTGAATTCTGGGAACAGGAGCATATTTTTGAAAAGAGTATTGATTCGCGCGCCGAGGGTGAACCCTACGTGTTTTATGACGGTCCTCCGACCGCCAACGGCAAACCGCATATCGGTCACGTGTTGACGCGCGTTATTAAGGATATGATTCCGCGTTACCGCACGATGAAGAGTTATATGGTTCCGCGCAAGGCCGGTTGGGATACCCACGGTCTGCCCGTTGAACTCGAAGTTGAAAAACTTTTGGGACTCGACGGCAAGGAACAGATTGAAGAATACGGTTTAATGCCCTTTATCGACCACTGCAAAGAAAGCGTTTGGAAATACAAGGAAATGTGGGAAGATTTCTCCAAGACCGTTGGTTTCTGGGCCGATATGGACGCGCCGTACGTTACCTATCACAACGATTTTATTGAATCGGAATGGTGGGCCTTAAAACAGATTTTTGAAAAGGATCTGTTATACAAAGGCTTTAAGATCGTTCCCTATTGCCCCCGTTGCGGAACGCCGCTTTCTTCCCACGAAGTAGCGCAGGGTTATAAAACCGTAAAAGAGCGCAGTGCGGTCGTTCGCTTCCGCGTTGTGGGCGAGGATGCTTACTTCCTGGCCTGGACAACCACACCGTGGACCCTGCCTTCCAACGTGGCGCTCTGTGTGAACCCGAGTGAGACCTACTGCAAAGTAAAAGCGGCCGACGGTTACACCTACTATATGGCCGAAGCGCTGTTGGATACCGTACTCGGCAAACTCGCCACCGAAAATGAACCTGCCTACACGGTTTTGGAAACCTTTGTCGGACAGGATTTAGAGTATAAAGAATATGAACCTTTGTTTGATTACGCCGTTCCGGTAGCCGAAAAACAGCACAAAAAAGGCTTTTTCGTTGTGTGTGACGATTATGTAACCATGACCGACGGTACCGGTATCGTTCATATCGCTCCCGCCTTTGGTGAAGACGACTCCAAGGTTGGCCGCCGTTATGACCTGCCCTTCGTTCAGTTTGTTAACAGCAAGGGTGAATTGACCGAGGAAACCGCCTATGCCGGCGTTTTTGTAAAAGAGGCCGACCCGATGGTCTTAAAAGACCTCGACGCGGCAGGACTTCTTTTTGACGCGCCCAAGTTCGAACACGAATACCCCCATTGTTGGCGTTGTGATACCCCTCTTATCTACTATGCGCGTGAATCCTGGTTCATCAAGATGACGGCCGTTCGCGAAGATTTGATTCGCAACAACGACACCATCAACTGGATTCCCGAGAGTATCGGTAAAGGACGTTTCGGCGATTGGCTGAAAAACGTTCAGGATTGGGGTATTTCCCGTAACCGTTATTGGGGCACGCCGCTCAACATCTGGCAATGTGAATGCGGTCATCTGCATTCCATCGGCAGTATTGCGGAACTGAAAGAACTTTCCAATAATTGCCCCGATGATATTGAACTGCACCGTCCCTATATCGACGAGGTCACCTTCCCCTGTCCGCACTGCGGCAAGGAAATGCACCGCGTTCCCGAAGTTATCGACTGTTGGTTCGACTCGGGTTCAATGCCCTTTGCACAGCACCACTATCCGTTTGAAAACAAGGAATTGTTTGAAGCACAGTTCCCGGCCGACTTTATTTCCGAAGCGGTTGACCAGACGCGCGGTTGGTTCTATTCGCTGTTAGCGATTTCCACCCTCATCTTTAACAAGGCGCCCTATCGCAACGTTATTGTTCTGGGTCACGTTCAAGATGAAAACGGACAGAAGATGAGTAAATCCAAGGGCAACGCCGTCGACCCGTTTGATGCGCTCAAAACCTACGGTGCCGACGCGATTCGTTGGTACTTCTACACCAATTCGGCTCCGTGGTTGCCGAACCGTTTCCACGGCAAGGCTGTAACCGAGGGTCAGCGCAAGTTTATGAGCACCCTTTGGAACACCTATGCGTTCTTTGTGTTGTATGCCGAGATCGATCAGTTCGACCCGACGAAGTATTCGCTCAACAAACTGCCGCTTACCGTGATGGACCGTTGGTTGTTGTCGCGCCTGAACTCTACCGTCAAAATGGTAGACGAATCGCTTTCCGATTACCGCATTCCCGAAGCCGCACGCGCTTTACAGGAATTTGTCGACGAAATGAGTAACTGGTACGTTCGCCGTGGTCGTGAACGTTATTGGGTTGAGGGTATGACCGACGATAAAGCGGCCGCCTATATGACCCTCTACACGGCATTGGTCGCCACCGCAAAAACGGCGGCTCCGATGATTCCGTTTATGACCGAAAGCATTTATCAGAATCTTGTTCGCAACGTGGACAAAACGGCTCCCGACAGTATCCATTTGTGTGACTTCCCCGCGGTGGATGAAGCCAAAATCGACGTCAACCTCGAAGCCGAAATGAAACAGGTTCTTGACATCGTCGTTCTCGGTCGTGCCGCCCGTAACGGTGCCGCCCGAAAGAACCGTCAACCCTTGTCGGTTATGTACGTTCAGTCCGAATCGGCGCTGCCCGAATTCTGTACCGATATCATTCGCGATGAATTGAATATCAAATCGGTTGTCTTTACCAATTCAGTCGATTCCTTCATCAGTTACAGTTTCAAGCCGCAACTCAAAACCGTTGGTCCCAAGTACGGCAAACAGTTGAACGATATCCGCACTGCCCTTTCCGAATTAGACGGCTCTGCCGCCAAAGCCGAACTCGACCAAAACGGCAAACTCGTTCTTGACCTTGCCTCGGGTGATGTTGAACTGGCGGTTGAAGACCTGCTGATCGAACCGCAACAGAAAGAAGGATTCTATTCGGTGAATGATCACGGCATTACCGTTGCCATTGACACCGTTCTCACCACCGAACTGATTGAAGAAGGCATCGTTCGCGAACTGATCAGTAAAATTCAAACCATGCGTAAAGAAGCTGATTTCAACGTGATGGACCACATTTCTGTAACACTTTCCGGTAGCGAAAACGCATTGAATGTTGCGCTCAAGTTTGCAGAAATTATTGCCAAGGATACGCTGGCCGATTCCATTACCGTTTCTACACCTTGCGGCAACGTAAAAGAATGGGATATTAACGGCGAGAGTGTTACCATCGGCGTAGAACGAAACGTTTGAGAAGGAGAAAAATTATGAGTGAACAAAATTCTAATTTTCAAGAAGAATCCATCGATATCTCCTCTGTTTCCAACAGCCAACCCGTAAAACCCAAGAAAGCGGTTGCCCAGAAACCTTCGAATGCGCTTGGCAACGTTGTAAAAACCATCGGCTTCTTCATCGGGTTTGTGTTGGTTGCCGTTACCTTTGTCGGTGCGTTCTTCCTTTATTCCAAAGCACCGCTCTTTATGGCTATTTCGCTGGCGGTAATCATTATCGGCACTCTGATTGCTACAATGGTTACCATCTTGATCTACGCACTTGGTCACGTTATTATTCAAAACAATGAAATCATTGACAAACTGAATAAAATGTAAACAAAACAAAACCCCGTGTAACGATTGGTTACACGGGGTTTTAATTATATAAAGTAATTAATACATTCCACCTGCTTGGGCTGCGGCGGCAGCGGCTGCAGCAGCGGCGGCGTCATCCTTAATATCCGAAACAAGGCTTTCGGTCGTGAGTACCATTGCGGCAACCGAAGCGGCGTTTTCCAAAGCCGAACGGGTTACCTTGGTCGGGTCGACGATACCGGCCTCGATCATATCGGTATACTCTTCGCGGAAAGCATCAAAACCAAAGTTTGCCTTGCCGCTCGAAATAATCTTATCAACGATGATCGAGCCCTCAATTCCGGCGTTGTAGGCAATCTGACGAATAGGTGCTTCCAAGGATTTGAGAACGATTGAAATACCGGTCTTCACATCACCCTCATTCTGTTCCAAAAGGGCGGATACGGCGTTTACAGCGTTCAAGAGTGCTACACCACCACCGGCTACAATGCCCTCTTCTACAGCAGCCTTGGTTGCCGAAAGAGCATCTTCTACGCGCAGTTTCTTTTCCTTCATTTCAATTTCGGTAGCGGCACCGACTTTAATTACGGCAACACCACCCGAAAGTTTGGCCAAACGCTCTTGCAATTTCTCGCGGTCAAAGTCCGAAGTTGTTTCGGCAATCTGATTGCGAATCTGACCAACGCGGTCTTTGATGAGTTGTTTGTCACCCGCACCGTCAACAATAATGGTGTTCTCTTTTGTGACCTTAACCTGACGGGCGCGGCCCAACTGATCGATCATGGTGTCTTTGAGTTGCAGACCGATTTCATCGGTGATCACTTCGCCACCGGTCAGAATGGCGATATCGCGAAGCATTTCTTTTCTGCGGTCGCCGAAACCGGGGGCCTTTACGGCAACACAGGTAAAGGTGCCGCGCAGTTTATTGAGAATCAAGGTCGAAAGAGCCTCGCCCTCGATATCTTCAGCAATGATGACAAGTTTCTTGCCGGCTTGAACGATCTGTTCCAAAAGCGGCAGAATTTCCTGAATGTTGCCAATCTTTTTATCGGTAATCAAGATGAACGCATCGTCAATCACGGCTTCCATCTTATCCGAATCGGTCACCATATAGGGCGTGATATATCCGCGGTCAAACTGCATACCCTCAACCACTTCGGAATAGGTTGTGGCGGTCTTGGATTCCTCTACCGTGATAACACCGTCGGAAGAAACTTTTTCCATAGCTTCAGCAATCAAGCTACCAATGTTCTCGTCGCCCGAAGAAATGGTTGCAACGCGGGCGATATCTTCGCTACCGGTCACCTTCTTGGAATTGGAAATGATGGTTTCAATAGCGGTATCAACCGCGAGTTTAATACCTTTTTTGAGCACCATCGGGTTGGCACCGGCGGCTACGTTCTTCATACCGTCGTTGATAAGCGCCTGGGCAAGAACGGTCGCGGTCGTCGTACCGTCACCGGCGGCATCGTTGGTCTTAACCGATACTTCTTTGACAAGCTGGGCGCCCATGTTCTCAAACGGATCATCGAGTTCGATTTCTTTGGCAATGGTAACACCGTCGTTGGTAATGAGCGGTGCGCCGTATTTTTTATCCAAAACAACGTTTCTGCCCTTGGGGCCAAGCGTTACCTTTACAGCGTTTGCAAGGCTATCCACGCCGTTTTGAAGCGCTTTGCGCGCGTCTTCACCGAAAATAATCTGTTTTGCCATAAAAAGGACCTCCTTATTCTACGATGGCCAGGATATCGGACTGACGAAGAATGGTATATTCTTCATCTTCCACCTTCACATCGGTACCTGCATACTTTGCGGCCAAAACTTTGTCGCCGACTTGAACGGTCATTTGAACTTCTTTCCCGTCGACCATACCGCCGGGACCGACCGCGACGACAACGGCAATTTGCGGTTTTTCTTTACTTGCAGAAGATAACACGATGCCGCTTTTGGTGGTTTCTTCCGCTTCGGTGGCCTTGATGACAACATTATCGGCCAAAGGTTTAATGGTCATAACAATTTCCTCCATTGAATATTACTATGAATTTATTTTAACCAAAATTTACTAAAAGTCAAGGCGCGAACCCTCGTTTTCACGAAAAGTTCATTTTTTAGGGTTTGGGGCCGCGAAAATACATATATAACTGACATTTTATCATGCCGTTATACAGTTTTCGCCGTTTATCGGCAGGGCGACCGAAATGCTTTTCGAACTCATCGTGCGGACTGATCATAAAGTATTTCTTCCCAGCGCCGCTTGTGAATTTTTCGCCCATCGTTTTATAAATTTGTTCGGCGCCGCGAATATCTAAAAGGCGTTCGCCGTAAGGCGGATTGGTAATCAACAAAAAACGTTCATCGGGCGCCTTGAAATCGGCGATGTCGGCGACTTTGGCCGAAACGTACTTTTCAACGCCCGCGAGTTTCGCGTTATGAAGCGTTAATTGAACCGCTTGAGGGTCTTTGTCGTAACCAACCGCGCGAAAATCGATCTTGTGACAGATCAAATCCCTTGCGCGGGTTCGCTCTTCGCGCCAAACTTTTTCGGGAATAAAGGAAAAGCGTTCGGCGGCAAAACTGCGCAAAAGACCGGGTGCGCGTTTGGTAGCCATCAGCGCGGCCTCAATCAAAATCGTACCACTGCCGCACATCGGGTCGATGAGTTGCGTATCGGGATAAATTCGCGCCAGGTCACACATTCCCGCCGCGAGGGTTTCTTTCAAAGGCGCATCGTTGGAATTTTTACGGTAACCGCGCTTGTGAAGCCCCTCCCCCGTTGTATCGATCATAATGCTGACCGTGTCCTTCATAATCGAAAAACGAACACGGTAAACGGGACCCGTTTCCTCAAACCAGGAAACGTGATAACGTTCTTTCAAACGCTCGACGATGGCCTTTTTGATAATGGATTGGCAATCGGGAATGCTGTGCAGTTGTGACTGCAAACTCCAACCTGTTACGGGAAAGGCGTCCTTTTCACCAATGAAGCGTTCGAACGGCAGTTGTTTCACCGCGTCAAAAAGTTCGGTAAAGGTCAACGCTTTGAATTCGCCCAGGAGAATGAGAATTCGTTCGGCAAAACGACTGTTGATATTCGCGCGCGCCAAGAGATTCTCGTCCCCCGACAATAAGACGCGACCGTTTTGCGCCTCGACCTCTTCAAAGCCCATTCGCTTAAATTCATCGGCCGCCACGCCCTCTAATCCGAAAAGACAGGGGGCCGCCAATTTTAATTGTTCACTCATAATTTACCGTCCTTAAAAAAGGGACGAATTCTACGGGATACCCCGAGAAAATCCGTCCCCTTATTCATTACATATCTCTACCGGCACCACGCTTGGAACGGCGGACTTCCGGATTTTTGCGTTTCAAATCTGAAAATTTATCATCACTCGTTTGCTTAAAGCGAGAAAGCATTTCTTCAAACGAAGCACCCTCGTTTTTGCGCGGCGTCCAGGTATACGACCCGTCCGGCTTGGCGGGCGCAGGACGCGGTGCACGGCGCGGTTCACGCTTGGGTCTTTCCGACGGCTCTTCCGATTCCATCGCGCGTTTGATGCTCAAACTGATTTTACCGTCTTCCCCGATATTCAGAATTTTCACCTTAACGGTATCGTTAAGTTTTACGTGTTCATTGATATCGTTTACATAGGTTCTTGCAACCTCAGAAATATGTACCATTCCCGATTTGCCCTCGCCCAAATCGACAAAGACACCGAACTTGGTAATGCCTGAAACTTTTCCTTCAACAATTTCTCCGACGTTTAACTGCATAGATGCTAAAAATCCTCCTCAAAAATTGAAATGCTTAATTCCCCGAGATATCGATATAAATCTCTTCATCAGAATAAACATATCCCAAACGCTCTCGGGCAGCCTTTTCAATAATTGCCGCTTGGTTGTCTTCGTCGAGCATCTGTTTTAACTCATCAATTGCCGCTTGTTTTGATTGATACTCCGTCTCAAGTTCATTGTATTTCAAACGGCTTTCTTGTAGTGTTTTCCAAAGGGTTGCCAACGTTACGACCATATAGACCGAAACACACAATACCAAAAGCCGCACAATGATACTTTTGCGATGACGTTTTTTCGTCGCCATATCATTTCTCCACATAAATTTTATTTTTTGATTTTCGTTTAGTATACAACAAATGACCCATTGTTTTCAAGCCTTTTTTTAACTTTTTTCCCGTTATTTTCACAACCTTCTCAAGAAAGGTTGTAAACGTCAGGAGTAATGCGGTTTTTTTATGCTCTATGCAAGTGGAAAACCGCGTTAAACTCAAGAAAAATTTTGCAAAGAGCGGAAAAAGCCAATCGGAAAACGTACATCGAAAAATGATAAAACCCAGAATCTGACCGACAATAACAAAACCGCGCAAAGCCCCGTTGGTTCGCGATAATAAAAACAGAAAGGTTAAGAAGGTTACCAAGGCCCAAAACAAAATGTCTTGTACAAAAACCGACAGAACCGTGTATTTTTTCGTTACGCGAACGAGCCGAAACACGTCATATAACATACAAATAAGACAACCAAACAAAACAGCATACAGAAACGTTGCCGTTTGATTTCCCAAAAAAATTTCCCACATAGACTATCGCAACAACTTCGAAAAGAAACCGCCGCTTTTGGCGTCCGACAAGTAAACCAGCGCGTGGACTCGCCCATCGGCCGTCAAGTCGCCGGTTTCGTTGGCAAAATTCTGAATGTGTAGATTTTCACCCTTTACGGTCATTCGGCCCATCACGGTTTCCAAAAGCAAGGTTTCCTCATCAAACGAAACAACGTCTTTCACGCCCGACAGGTGTAAACTTTTTCGGTTTTCGCAAATGATACTATGACTAAAATTCGTTTTCTCTTCCATAAAAAAACACCCCTTAAAAATATATTTAACGGGTGCCGTTTTATGCTATATTTAAGAATCAATCAATTGATACAAAAGTCCCGCCTCTTCTTTACGGACCGTCTCCTGAACCGAAAGCACCCTGGCTTTTACCGTTCTTGTGCCAAAAGCAATTTCAATCACGTCGTCTGTTTTCACGTCGTAAGAAGCGCGCGCAGGCTTTCCGTTAACAAGTACGCGCCCCGCATCGCAAGCCTCGTTTGCAACGGTTCTTCGCTTAATCAGGCGCGAAACTTTCAAATATTTATCTAAACGCATCGTATCATCCTCTATATAAAATGGAAGAAGGCCGCCCGAAAACGGACGGCCGAAAAACCAAAATTACTTCTTTGCAACAGCAGCTTTGAAAGCATTACCGGCTTTGAAAACCGGGCTCTTCGATGCAGCGATTTTGATGGTCTCCTTGGTCTTGGGATTGATACCGGTTCTGGCCGCACGCTTACGTACTTCGAAGGTACCAAAGCCAACCAACTGAACTTTGTCACCCTTCTTTAAGGTATCGGTTACAGAATCGATAAATGCTGCGAGAGCCTTTTCTGCATCCTTCTTGGTGAGACCTGCTTTTTCAGCAATTGCTGCAGTTAACTGAGTCTTGTTCATTGTACTGAACCTCCTATAATTTTTTCAACGATTCGCATCGCAGAATACATCTCAAGACCAAATTAGCATTGGTCCTATATACATTTTACCATAAAATTTCAAAAAATCAATACATTTTAAGATAATTTTTCAAAAAAGGTGGATAAATCGCAATATTTTAACCGTTTTCGCCGAAATTATACACTTTTTCTATGTTTCACACCGAAAAATAACGGATAATCTGTTGTAACCACAGCGAAAATGCGTCGGTAAGATTGGTTTCACACGCTTCATTCATCGAGCGGTGTTCATTCAAAGCGTCGTCCCCCGCGTCATCGGAAATCCGACGAAGCGCACCAAAGGGCACTCCGGCCATAAAGGCTACTGAAGCGACCGCCGCCGTTTCCATATCGCAAGATGCGGCCGAAAACAATTCTTTTAATTGGTCGCGTTTTTCATCGTTACAGATAAAACTGTCACCGCTGACCGCCATTCCGCAACGAACCGACGGCAGAACCGAACGGGCCAAATCCATCAATTTCACATCGGCTTCATAGATATATTGTTGCGCAGGTTTTTCAAGTGGCTTGTAGCCGATGACGGTCAAATCGAAATCGTGTTCGGCGGTACGGTCGACCAAACAAAGGTCGCCACGTTTAACGTTGCTGACGCCACCCGACATTCCAAAACCTAAAAGTAGGTCACAGCCACGATTCACAAGGTCGGTTGCCGCCATTGCAGCATTTACTTTACCGACCCCGCAAACGGCAAACAACACTTCTGCCCCATCGATGCAATATTGATAACCTTTATGCGAAAACCACTCATATTCCTCGACGGGATAGTTTGAGAGCCATTCGCTCATCGGGTCCAATTCCACCTGTTCGGCCACAACAACGCCGATACGCTTTATTTTTTTAGCCATTGTTTTCCTCTTCGCCCTCAAAGGATTCGCCGCAACGCGAACAATATTGAGCATTTTCATTCATCACGTTCTGGCAAGAGGGACAAATCTTCTTGTTTTGTGTTTGCGCGATTTCTAAATTCAGTTCGGCAATTTTCTCGGTCTTTTCTTCGATGGATTCCACGAGTTGCCGTACGTTTTCGGGCATATCTTCCATATCCTCAATTTCTTGGAAGAAGATTTTACCGAGCTCGGCGTAATCTTTTTCGAGTTTCCCGTTTAAGGACACGATTTCAATGCGCTGACGCTGAACACTCACCGCCTCGTTGGTCTTTTTACAGGCCAGATCAAAGGCCTCTTTCGCCTTAAACAATGCTTGATCAAAAAATTCTTTATCCATGATAATACCTCCGTTAAAATTATTTGCAAGGATATTTTTCATAAAAAGTTTTTACTGCTTCTTTGCGCGAACACATTTCATCAAACCGAGAAATGTATTCATAAGGATACTTAAAGTTGAAAATGCGTTCGATCTGATTGCCGCCCGGTTGCCGCAATTTTGTGACCGCCGAAGCGCCACAGGCTAAAATCGTGTGGGTTTCATCCATAATATAGACGTTATAAAGACATTCTTTCCCCGTCTTGGCATAACCCACGTTTTCAAGATTGCCAACCGTTTTGCTCTGACGATACATATAATAAGGAACGATTCCCCGTTCACCCAGCAGACGGTGCGCTAATTCTACCGAAAGCGAAGCATTTCGGCCATCGGTCAAATCTAATTGACTGCCATCCGCCGAAAGGTTGGACGCGCGTTTCATTGAAAGCGCGTGTACCGTTACACTCTCGGGGTCCAGTTCCAAAACTTTTTTCACCGTATTTTCAAACTCGAAAGGATCATCCCCCGGAAGTCCTGCAATCAAATCCATATTTATGTTATCGAATCCGATTTCACGCGCCAATCGGAAAGCCGAGATCGTTTGCTCGGTGGTATGTTTTCGTCCGATGGTTTCTAAAACACGGTCGGACATCGTTTGGGGGTTGACGCTAATACGCGTAGCCCCGTTTTTCAAGATAACTTTTAACTTTTCAGGTGTTATCGTATCGGGTCTTCCCGCTTCGACGGTATACTCGCGTAAATGTTTTCGATCAAACGAAGCGTTTACCGTACTCATCACAACGTCCAAATCTTGCGCCGTAAGCGAAGTCGGTGTTCCGCCGCCGATATAAACGGTTTCGAGTTGTAAGCAAAGTTCCTTTGCCAAACGCGCGGTTTCGGTGATTTCTCGGCACAAAAGCGCCACGTATTGCGGAATCAGTTTCTTGGCGTTGGCAATTGAATGTGACACAAAAGAACAGTAACTGCACCTGGTCGGGCAAAACGGAATGGAAAGATAAAGGCTAAAGGAATTCGGTTTTGAAAGACGGATAATCGCCTCTTCCTTTTCAAAGGTCTCACGGCAAAGTGAAACCTTTGAATCCGAAACGAAGAGTTGATTTCGAAAATAATCTTCGGTGTCCTTTACGCCTTGTTGACGGGCAAGTCTTGAATATAGTTTTGCGGGGCGAACACCCGTTAAAATTCCCCAGGGCGGTCGGTAACCGAAGGCTTCGGTCAATAAATCATACAACAAAACGGCAAGTTTTAATTCCTTCGTTTTCTCGTCAATTTTGTCGATTACCGTTTCCGATTTCGTTTTGAAAAAAGTTTCGAGTTTTAGTTCGACCGAAAGTTCATTCTTGTCTTCCAAAAATGATACTTTCGCGTAAGAATCGCCAAAATCTTTAATTTCACCGTCGAAAAACTCTATTTTTTCAAAGGGCATAAAGATTCGGAGCAACTTTTCAAGTTCATACCGAAAATCTTGTCCGATTAAGATTAATTTCATCCGTTTTTCCTCACAAAGGGGTTCCAATTTTTCTCGTGTTCAATGGTCGTTGTAGTTCCGTGACCGGGATATACGAGCGTTTCATCGGGTAAAGAATAAAGTTTTCGAACCGATTGAAGCAACGTTGCCGTATCGGCATAAGGATGGTCGGTTCGGCCGATGGATTCACAAAAGAGTGTATCCCCGCTAAACAAAACGCCGCCCACCAAGTAGCAAACGCCGCCCATCGTATGTCCCGGCGTTTCGATCACGCGAACCGAAAGGTCACCGAGTTGAAATTCTTCCCCATCCGAAAGCAGTCGGTCGGCATCAAAAGGCGTGTACTCCGCGCCAAAACGCGTGGAAAGATTATACTCGTTATTGCGAAGCATAACAGCGTCGTTTTTGCCGATTGCAATCGGTACGTTGGTTTCTTCGCGCAAATGCGATGCGCCGGCTACGTGGTCAAAATGACCGTGCGTCAAGAGAATTAGGCACTCTTTTTCGCGATTTTGTTTTAAGAATTTTGCTACTTCATCGGAAGAATACCCCGGATCAATGACCACGGCACCTTCTTCGCCCGAAACACAGTAACAGTTCGCCTGTATCATTCCAAGCGGAATCGTTTTAATTTCCATGATGACACCAAATTTCTGTATCCATAACAATTGTCACGGGGCCGTCGTTCGTGAGGCTGACTTTCATATCGGCACCGAAAACGCCCTGCTCTACACGGCGAACCCCCGTCTCCAATAGTTTTTGACAGAATTTCAGATAATAATCATTGGCTTCTTGCGGTTTCATCGCACCGATAAACGAGGGGCGATTTCCTTTTTTCAAATCGGCACAAAGCGTGAATTGAGAAATGGCTAAAATCTCGCCGTCAACATCCAGAATCGAGCGGTTCATTTTGCCGTTTTCATCCTCAAAAATACGTAAAGCGGCGATTTTCCTCGTTAAAACATCCAAGTCCTCGTCGGTGTCGCCCTCACAGGCGCAGAAAAGGATCATATAGCCTTTTTCGCACGAGCCGACCACTTTTCCTTCCACCGATACTTGCGCTTCTTTTACGCGCTGAATAACTGCTTTCATTTATTGATGAATCCTTTCTACGCCAAAGACATTGGATAATTTTTTGAGTCGGGCAATAATACTGTTCAAATGTTCAACGCTTTCAGCACTCAAGGTCAGCGAAACCAAACCGATTCCGCCGCGTTGTTGACGCGCGTTTACGCTGTGAATCGGCACGCGCATATTTTGCATTACGGTCATAATTTCAACCAACAAACCGTCGCGGTCCATGGCCGAGATCTGCAGCGTTGAAATAAAGTTATCGGTTTTACTGTTTTCCCAATGGACTTTGATCCAACGATCGGGTTCGGCGCTATCCGCAAGATTACGCGGAACGTTATTACAGTCGCGTTTATGGACCGAAACGCCGTGACCGCGTGTAATAAAGCCGATAATCTCGTCACCCGGAAGCGGTGCACAGCATTTTGAGAGTTTGACAAGGCAGTTATCAATTCCCTCAACCACAACACCTTCATTCGCGTGGTGATGTTCCTGCGTCTTAATTTCAAAGGTTTCAACCGGCTTTTCTTCTTGAACGCGGCGGTTGTATTCCTCGCGAATACGCGGCAAGATTTTGGAAAGCAAAATACCGCCGTAACCAATGGTTGCAAACAGGTCTTCAGCATCGTTACAATGGATTTTCTTTGCAACTTCATCCATCAACGCATCAAAAGCATCGTCATCGAGTTTCATACCGTTGCGTTTTAATTCGCGCTCGATTTCAAAGCGACCCGCTACGATATTTTCGTCGCGGCGTTCCCGCTTGAACCAAGAGCGGATTTTCGCCTTAGCTTGGTTGGTAACGGCAATCTTCATCCAATCACGGCTGGGCCCGTGACCTTGTTGATTGGTGGTTAAAATTTCAATAACTTCGCCGGTTTTGATCTCGTGGTTGATTGGAACGATTCGACCGTCAACCTTGGCGCCGACCATTCGAACACCCACTTGCGAGTGAATGGCAAAGGCAAAGTCGACGACGGTAGCCCCCATCGGCAGGGTTATTACGTCGCCCTTCGGGGTAACACCGAAAACTTCTTCCTGCGAGAGGTCTACCTTAATACTCTGCATCAGTTCCGAAGCATCGCCCGAAGATTCCTGGTCGGCCAAAATCTGACGAATCCAGGCAATATTTTCTTCAGCCTGCGGATTATTTTCGGTCACGCCCTCTTTATACTTCCAATGCGCCGCGATACCGAATTCGGCCGTGTGGTGCATTTCAAAGGTTCGAATCTGAATTTCAAACGGAATTCCCGCGCGACTTAAAAGCGTTGTGTGCAACGACTGATATTTATTCGGTTTCGGTGTTGAAATGTAGTCCTTGAACCGATTGGGAATCGGGCGGAACATATCGTGCATAATACCGAGAATGTTGTAACAGTCGGCTACGGTATTCGTGATAATACGAATGGCATAAACGTCGTAAATCTCATCGAAATCGCGACCCTGCTGATACATTTTACGGTAGATGCCGTGGACCGATTTTACGCGGCCCTGGAATTTCATTTCAACGTTGGGCATTTCGGCCTTCAGGCGTTCTTCAATTTTCGTGCGAATATCCTGTAAGATTTGTTCGCGTTGGCTCAAATGAACCTGTAAAAGTTCTTCAATCTCGTGGTAGGCAATCGGGTCGAGGTGTTTAATGGATATATCTTCCAATTCTTCCTTAACCGAACGGATACCGAGACGGTGGGCAATCGGCGCGTAAATTTCAATCGTTTCCAAGGATTTATCGCGTTGTTTCTGCTCGGGGACCGCGTCGATGGTGCGCATATTGTGCAGACGGTCGGCCAATTTGATGATAATAACGCGAATATCCTCACCCATCGCGATGAGCATTTTACGCAAACTTTCAGCCTGTTGCTGTTCTTTGGAAGTAAAGGAAAGTCGGCCGATCTTGGTAACACCGTCTACGAGGTGCGCAACGTCACCGCCGAAGCGGGAACGAATATCCTCAAGCGTGTATTCGGTATCCTCAACAACGTCGTGCAAAAGAGCCGCCGCAATGGCGCAACTGTCCAGGCCCATCGAGATGACGATGAGCGCGATGTTATACGGATGAATGTAGTAGGGTTCGTTGGTAAAACGCTTTTGGCCGCGGTGCGCTTCAACGCTGAATTCATACGCGTTTTTGATGAGTTCGATATCATAGGAACCGTTTTGTTCACTCAAACGGTCAATGAGGTTTTGTAAATCTCTTTTTTCGTCAGCCGTCACGTTATTCCCTCCCCTTTCTTAACACTTGGAAAACAGGCGCACTCATCAGATCGCATTTCTGTGCCGATGGATTGAGCGAAATCAGACCGTCAGCGACCTGAATCAACCCGAGTTGCAAAAACGCTTCCATACACGCTTCTGTTTTATAATATCCATAGGTTCGCAAAAATTTCCACAAAACGTTGTCTTTTGAAACCGCACCTTTGGCAAGATAGCGGTAAATATCGACCGCTTCTTCGCGGACGGGCAACTCATACTCGGAACGGTGGCCGCCGCAAAGCGTATCGTGATAATCGGCGTATTGAGAAAACACCTGTTCCTCTTCAAAATCAAAGGGACGAAGTTCTTTGATCTGAATCGACAACTGTTCCATTCCCTGGTATTCGTTGACCGAAAGCGTTACGGCCAAATTCAAACAATCCCCCACCGAAAAGGCAAACTTTTGGGGAGAAATCGAAAACAAAAGGGCTTGAAAACGCGTTGCGTTTTTGGAAAAGGTTAATTTTAAGTGTTTGCCGCCACCAAGCGGTGTAATTTGTTCGAGCGTACATTCGAAAATACCGAAAACGGGCGTTGGATTGCCCATTCCGAAAGGCTCTAAAACCGACACCGCGGCCGCAGTATCAAGCGTTAAGGCCGCCGTGGTTAACTTCAAATCAATGCGAAGCGTTTGGAAAGCAAAATCAAACTGCTTTGCATAGTCGTTTATCTTTTGACGGAAAGCATCAATTTGGTCGGGTTTCAGCGAAACGCCGGCGGCGAGTTCGTGACCGCCGAATGCGGTTAAGACCGACGAGCAACTGCAAATCGCATCATAAAGCGAAAAGCCCGAAAAACTTCTGCCCGAACCTTTGGCATCGTCTTCTTCACAGGAAATGACAATCGCGGGTCTGCCGTAGGCTTCAACAATTCGAGAAGCAACGATTCCGACAATGCCGTGGTGCCAATTTTTGCCTGCTACGACAATCACGCGGTGATGATTAAGTCCTTGTTCTTCGATAATTTGGGCGGCTTCTTTGAAAATATCACTCTCGATCTGACGGCGCGCGGCATTTTCACTGTCAAGTTCATTGGCAAGTGTCAGCGCTTTTCGGATATCGGTTTCCATTAAAAGCGAGAATGCGCGCTCGGCCGAACCCATTCGCCCTGCGGCGTTGAGTCGCGGTACAATGCCAAACGATACTTTTCCGGCATTTAAGGTTGCGCGGTCAATACCCGCAACGTTGACAAGCGCCGAAACGCCGGTCCTCGGGGTTCGTTTGATAAGTTCAAGACCGTATTTCACAAAGCAACGGTTATCGTGTACCAGCGGCATCACGTCACCGATCGTGCCGATTGCTAACAGGTCGGCATAGCGCGGCAACAACTGTTCGGGCGAGGCGTCGGCCAACACACAAACCAACTGAAACGCGACCGCAACGCCGCATATTTCCTTAAAGGAAGAGGGGCAATCTTTTCGGTGCGGGTCGACCACGGCTTCAGCGTTGGGCAATTGCTCAGGCGGCAGATGGTGGTCGGTCACAACGACTTTGATGCCAAGCGATTTTGCATATTCGACTTCTTGATAACAGGAAATACCGTTATCGACCGTTATAATAAGGGTAACGCCCCGTTCCTTTAATCGGTCGATGCCGATTTCACACATACCGTAGCCTTCGTCAAAACGGCTCGGGATATAAGGAATGACGTTTGCACCAATTGACGACAGATAATCGGTCATCAATGCTGTTGCGGTAACACCGTCGCAATCGTAGTCCCCGTAAACGGCAATCGTTTCATTATTCTCGAGTGCGGCGTGAATTACCTCGGCCGCCGTTTGAATATCGCAAAACTCGAAAGGATCGGAAAGAAGAATTTCATCGGTAATAAATTGTTCCAATTCATAGGGTTCTGAAAAACCGCGAACACAGGCAATCATCGCCGCCAACGGGTCCATATCGCATTCTTCGGCCAACAGTTTTGCGGCGTTTTTATCGGCGGCACCGACCTGCCAATGCTTGAACAACATTCCTCTTCCCCCTTTTGCCTATAATAATTCAAGTATATATTAACACTAAATACTTCTATTTTCAAGATTTTTTAAGGGCGGACAAGAAATTTGCTTGACATTGGACTTTTGTTGTGGTAATATTGTAAAGCCGCTTACTATGGGCTTGTTAAGTTATGCCGTTTTTACGGGGTACGCCCCTCGAGTAGCGAGACTGAAAATATCAGGTAGGTGTAAAGAATGTACGCAATTATTGAGACCGGCGGAAAGCAGTACCGTGTAGAAAACGGTGACGTTATTTTCGTTGAAAAACTCAACGCTCAGGTTGATGAGGAAATCACCTTCGACAAAGTTGTTGCAGTAAACGACGGCGAATTGAAGGTTGGCGCTCCCTACGTTGACGGTGCAACCGTTAAGGGTGTCGTCCTCAAGAACGGTAAAGCCAAGAAAATCACGGTATTTACCTACAAGCCGAAGAAGGGCAGCGCCCGCAAGATGGGTCACAGACAGCCCTATACCAAGGTACAGATCAATTCGATCGGTTAAGTCATGACGAAAATACGCTTTTTTACCAACGACAACGGCTTGAACGGTTTCCATATTCTCGGTCACAGTACCGCGAATTGTTCGGACGAAGACGGTCGCATCGTCTGCTCGGCGGTTTCTTCCGCAGCATACCTTGTTGCCAACACCATTCTGGAGATCGTAAAAGACCCTTGCGACGTTTCGGTAAACGATGCTGAAATGACTTTACAGGCGGAACACCCTTCCCCTGTAACCCAAAAAGTTTTGGAAGGATTACGGTTGCATTTAACCGAACTTTCCAAACAGTATCCAAATCATATTTTGATTTATTCGGAGGTGTAATCATGTTACAGATTAACATTCAGTTATTTGCTCATAAAAAAGGTATGGGCTCGACCAAGAACGGCCGTGACAGTGAGGCAAAACGCCTTGGTGTTAAGCGTGCAGATGGTCAGTTTGTATTAGCCGGTAACATTTTGGTCCGTCAGCGCGGAACTCATATCCGTCCGGGCAACAATGTTGGCCGCGGTTCGGATGACACCTTGTTTGCTTTGATCGACGGCAACGTTAAGTTTGAGCGCGTCGGCAGAAATCGTAAACAGGTTAGCATTTACGCTGCTGAACAGTAAGAAATTAAATCCGAGCGGCAAAATGCGGCTCGGATTTTTTTAATTCCAAGAAGAAAGGTTTGAAACGATATGAAAACCTGTCACGTTTGTTTGGCTCTTTGTGAAGACGATGCCGAACTCTGCCCCATTTGCGGCGCAGAACTTATTTTAGAAGAAGCACAAGAGAATAACGAAATCGAAGCGCAAGAAACCGTATCGCTCTCGACTCCCACCCTTGCCGTTACGGTTGAGGACGTGGTCACGGGAGATATTTTCCGCGATTTGTTAAAAGAAAACGGTATACCCTATGCTTGTGATACCGACGGTGACCAAAACGCGATGCGCGTCACCTTTGGCGGCAGTTTTGTAGCCGAGGAAATCTACGTAAACGAAGAGGACGTCGACCGCGCCAAAGCCCTTTACGAAGAAGCGTTGGCCTGCGAACCGCTTTTCGAAGATTTCGAGGATTTTGAAGATTTTGAAGAAGAAATTTAGGTAATATATATGTTTGTTGATATTGCTACCATACATTTGAAAGCCGGAAACGGCGGCAACGGTGCCGTTTCGTTCCACCGCGAGAAATACGTTGCGGCAGGCGGACCCGACGGTGGGGACGGCGGCCGCGGCGGAAATATTGTCTTCCAGGGTGACAGCAACCTCTCTACCCTGGCCGATTTCCGTTACAAAAGAAAATATGCGGCCGAATCGGGCCAAAACGGCGGCGCAACCCGTTGCACCGGAAAAAGCGCACCCGACCTTATCATCAAAGTTCCCTACGGAACACTGGTGAAAGAGGCCGAAACCGGGCGAATTCTTGCCGATATTTCGAACGATGAGGCGGTCGTGATTGCCAAAGGCGGCAACGGCGGTTGGGGAAATATGCATTTTGCAACCTCTACCCGTCAGGTTCCGCGTTTTGCTAAAAACGGCGCGCCCGGTGAAGAATTCGACGTATGTTTGGAACTCAAACTCTTGGCCGACGTGGGGCTCATTGGTTTTCCGAACGTTGGAAAATCGACCCTTATTTCGGTCGTCAGCGAAGCCAAACCCAAGATTGCCAACTACCACTTCACTACCCTCACCCCCGTTTTGGGCGTGATTCGAATGGGCGAAGGCAGTTCTTTTGTTATGGCCGATATTCCGGGTCTTATCGAAGGCGCGGGAACCGGTGCCGGTTTAGGGCATGAATTCTTACGCCACGTAGAGCGCTGCCGCTTGCTTTTACACGTTCTCGATATTTCGGGTAGCGAAGGTCGCGACCCGATTGAAGATTTCGAACTTATTAACCGCGAACTTTCGGTTTACAATCAAGAACTTTCCGAGCATCCGCAAATCATTGTCGGCAACAAGTGTGACCTTGTTGATGAAGAGGAAATTGCGCGCATTCAAGCCTATTTCGAAGAAAAAGGCTATCGCTTCTTCCCCATTATGGCCGCCATTGCCGAGGGCACGAAAGAACTGATCAACTACGTTGCCGCAGAACTTGCCAAATTGCCGCCTCTTAAACATTACGAGGTTGAAGGCCGTTTGGTTGAAGAACCTAAATGGAACGGCAGAACCTTTAAGATTCGCGTTGAAAACGGCATTTATCACATTGACGATGCGCCGTGGTTGATGGATATTATGAACACCGTCGATCCCGACGATTACGAATCGCTGCAATACTTTGAGCGTGTTCTTCGTACCAGCGGAATTATCGAGGCTTTGGAACGCGCGGGAATTTCGGAGGGCGATACTGTTCAGGTCGAAGATATCGACTTTGAATACGTACCGTAATGCCTATGGACGTGAAGAATTTAAGCCCCTCGGTCTTCGCCTTTGTGGGGGACGCCGTTTACGGACTTTGTGTTCGAAATGCGCTCAGTCAAGTCAACCGTCCTTCTCGCACACTGCACAAACTTTCGGTTGAACTCGTGAACGCAACCGCCCAAACCAAAGCGTTTCACTTCATTGAGCCCCTATTGACCGAAGAAGAAATGGATATTTATAAACGCGGTCGAAATTTTCACACCAAAAAGACGCCGAAAAGTTCAACCGCCGCCGATTACCACTGCGCAACCGGGCTCGAGAGTCTGTTCGGTTTTTTGTATTTAAGCGAAAACCAAAAGCGCGTCGATGAACTGTTCTCGGTTGTTTGGGAAAATATGAAGCCATAAAAAATTGCAGTTATTCGTTTGAATCTTATTCTCACTGAAAAGGTGGATTTAGTTAAAAAAGCCCTGATTGTAATTACAATCAGGGCTTTTTCTGTGTAAGGACTATAAAAAGATATTTTTGCTGGTTTTTCGTATGAATTCGAACCCTTGCAAAAATGAAATCCATGCAAGCACGGATGAAATCAGCTAACGCTGATGAAATCTTCGGCTACGCCTCAGATGAAATTAAATCCACCCATCCGCCGTCGAGGCGGATTTCATCCAACGAAGTTGGATTTCATCGTCGAAGGCGATTTCACCCACCCGCAAGGGTGGATTTAGTTGAAAAAAGCACCGACAAAGTCGATGCTTTTTTCTGGCGGAGAAGAGGAGATTCGAACTCCTGCGCCGGTTACCCGACCTACGCCCTTAGCAGGGGCGCCTCTTCACCAACTTGAGTACTTCTCCATGTTGCCAAAGTTTCTAAAACTATTAAACTGTTGTCTTTGAAAAGGTGGCGGAGAGGAAGGGATTCGAACCCTTGGCTCTTGCGAGTCACTGGTTTTCAAGACCAGCTCCTTAAACCGCTCGGACACCTCTCCGTTTGCGACTTTGTTATTGTACCACACCCCATTTCAAAAGTCAACATTCTTTTTCGAAAAAATGTCTATTGACAAGTTTTCAAAAAGTGTTATAATAATCACAAATGCAGAGTAGAAATCGATGCGTCAAGTGCTTTGTGGACGGGGAGTTGCCACGAAGACGAAGGTTTTACGCCACGGTATCGGTTTCGCATCCCGCTGCCGTTTAATACGAAGGTTCTCGCCTCCTGTTATTCGGAAAACGGGTAATAGGAGGTTATTTTTATGTCAAAAAACTACGTCAAAAAACTATGTGTCTGTTCGGTTCTCGCCGCGCTCTACGTTGCGTTGGAACTGATCGCGTCTACCTTTGGTAAAATTGCCTTTCTCGACAATTACCAAATCCCCATCAGCTGTCTGCCGCTGATTATCTCTTCGGTAATGTTCGGTTTCGGTTGGGGTACCGCCACGGCGGTGGTCGGCTCTTTCATTTCGCAGTTAAGTTTTGGGCTGAGTTGGAACACCCTACTATGGATGGCACCGACCGTTTTATACAGTATGTCGGTAGCACTTCTCTACGTTGCTTTCAAGAGAAACAACAAACCCACCGTTTTGGGCGTTCAGTTCTTCATCAGTTCAATCCTGCTCTCTTGCCTGAACACCTTGGCAATGTATATCAGCAACTGGATTGCCGACCTTTCCAACGGGCTCTTAAAAATCTTCCTGCCCGTAAAAATTGTTGCCGGAATCTTCTTTGCGATTGTTTTTGCAATCATCACACCTGTTATTATCAAGCGTTTGAAGAAAATAATGAAACTCTAAAAAGAAAAGCCTTTCGATTATTTCGAAAGGCTTTCATTATATTATTTTTTGGTCCAGGTGGACGGACTTAAAGCAAACAAAATCGGATAGAGTTCCAAGCGTCCCAGAAGCATAGCAAAGGACAACACAATTTTCGAAAGATTCGAAAAACCACTATAATTTGCGGACGGACCAACCGCCGAAAGACCGGGTCCTACGTTGTTGTAACAAGCAGCAACCGACGAGAAATTGGTCAACAAATCAAATTGATCCAGACATAAAACCAAGAAAATGAAGGCAAATCCACCGATAAACAGCACAAAATAACTCAGGGTTCCGTTGGCTGTTGCGGAATCCAACTTTTTACCTTCAAAATGCACCACCGAAACGGAACGCGCGTGAATCATATGCCGCAGTTCCTGACGAACTAATTTGAAAAGTATGACAATTCTTGAAATTTTCAGTCCACCCGCCGTTGAACCTGCACATCCTCCTAAGAACATTAGAACAAGTAATATTCCCTTTGAAAACTCCGGCCAATTATTATAATCGGTCGTAGAATATCCGGTTGTTGTAATGATGGAAGAAACCTGGAAAAAAGCAGCGCGAACAACTTCGGACAAGTTTTTATACATCGGATAAATATTTACAGAAATTGCGGCACCACTGAACAGAATAACGCCCAAATAGGTCCACAGTTCCTGACTCTTTACAACTTCTTTAACCCGCTTAATTAAGATCAGAAAATACAAGTTAAAGTTGATGGCGAATAAGGCCATAAACACGGTAATAACCCATTGAACGTACGAACTGTAACCACCGATACTGTTATTTTTAACGGCAAAGCCACCCGTTCCGGCCGTACCGAATGAAAGAACGAAGCTTTCAAAAACCGAAACACCGCCACATAACAAGAAAATTACCTCAATGAGCGTCATCACGATATAAATAAGGTACAATATTTTTGCCGTTTGTCGGGCACGTGGAACGATTTTACCAACAATCGGTCCGGGCATTTCGGCGCGAAGGATATGAATAGAACGGTCGGTCACGGTCGGAATTAAGGCCATCACGAAAACAAGAACACCCATACCGCCGACCCAATGCGAAAAACTGCGCCAGAAAAGCGTTGCGTGGCTCAAGATTTCGACATCTTTAATGACCGAAGCGCCTGTCGTTGTAAAGCCGCTGACGATTTCAAAAATCGAATCTACGTAGGAAGGCACTTCCCCGGTAATTGTGAGCGGAAGCGCACCGATAAGCGACATCGCAACCCAGGCAAAAGCCACTGTCACAAAACCTTCTTTTGCGAAGATGACCTTGTTTTTCGTACGGCAAATAAGAATGAGTGTCAGTCCGATTACGGCGGCAATCCCTGCCGTCATCAAATAGACCCACGCTGTACTTTCGCGATAACACAAGCCCACCAAAAACGGAAGCAGTAAAAGCGCCGCCTCGGCTTCAATAATCAAGCCGATGATATAAAAAACCATTTTACGATTCATAAAAGGAACCTCGAAATTATTTCAGAATATCGGTCAGGTCTTGAATTCGTTGACCGGCCACCAATACGACCACGTGATCCCCTACCGAAATCATATCATCACCTGAAGGGATAATGGTCTTTCGACCGCGGATAATCCCGGCAATCAGGGTGTTTTTCTTGGTATCCAGTTCTTTTAAGGGTTTGTTGGTCAAGCGCGAATCCTGTTTCACGATAAATTCAAGCGCTTCGGCCTTACCGTCCATCAATTTATATAGCGTTTCAACGTTGCTGTCGAGTGAGTTTTCAAGTGCTCTTGCAAAACGAACAATAATATTGGTTGTAATCTCATTGGGAGAAGCAATACAATCCAAACCAATCTGATCGGCTAGACCGGCGAGTTCTTCGCGCGTGATTTTAGCGATAACCTTCGGTACGTTCTGAGTAGAAGCAAACAGCGAAAGCAGAACGTTTTCTTCATCAAATGCCGAGAGCGCCACAAAGGCATCCTGATCGGTAAGACCCTCTTCCATCAAGACTTCTTGGGTCGAACCGTCGGCTTCGATCACCATAGCCTTGGGCAAAAGTTCGGCGAGTTGTTGACAATCTTCGGGGTTATCTTCAATAATCTTGACCGAATTTCCAATGTTGCAAAGCATTTTTGCAAGATAGTAAGAAGTCCGATTTCCACCGAGGATCATTACATTTTTTGCCTGTTTACGCGAGAATCCAAGCAGTTTGAAGAGCTTTTGAATTTCGTTCGGGGACGCCATTACGCCGATTGAATCACCAACCAACAATTCAAAAGAACCGTCGGGAATGTAGACCTCTTCTTTACGCCGAACAGCACAAACGAGGAAATTGGCATCAAATTTATCGCGAATCTGACGGATAGAGAGCCCGCTCAAGGGTGAGCCCTCTTTCAGTTTGATTTCAATCATTTCAAGGTTTCTGTGTGAAAAATATTCAATCTTCAGAGCAGACGGAAGTTTGAGAATACGGAAGAGTTCCTGCGCCACCAGAAGTTCGGGGTTAATGGCCATCGAAAGTTCCAGGTGTTGGCGCATAAAATTCAAGGAACGGTCGTTATATTCGGGGTTACGAATACGCGCAATCGTATGCTCGGCACCCATTTTTTTTGCCATAAAACAACAAAGCATATTGGTATCATCCGAATTTGTAGCCGCAATAAAAAGTTGCGTTCCTTTCATTCCGCATTCGGATAACACGTCGCAATCGGCGGCATTTCCGCAAACACCCATTACGTCGTAAACGTTGGTTACGTTGGAAAGAGCAATATCATTGTTATCAATGGCGACTACGTCGTGCCCTTCAGCAACAAGACTCGAGATAATGGCCGAGCCTATTTTACCGCAACCTGCAACAATAATCTTCATAAAACGACTTCCCTCTTTTATTGTTGATAAAATCATTATATCACTTTCAAAAGTTTTTTCAATCCCTAAAAAAATAACCCGACATTGCGTCGAGTTATTCTTCTTTATTTTCAATCATTTTTTCTAAACATTCAAGCACTTCGTTAAGTGTTCCAAGGTGGTCGATAAGTCCTTCGCTCACGGCGCGCTCACCATCCAACACCGAGCCAACGTCGGTTACCATCTCCCCCGTGTTCATCATCAGTTCGGTAAACCGTTCGGCAGTCATTTTTGAATTGCGTACAATAAAGTTGGTGATACGCTCTTGCATTCGCGCAAAGTGATTCATCATCTGCGGCACCCCAATCATTAACCCGTTCATTCGCACAGGGTGAATGGTCATGGTAGCCGAGGGGGCAATGAACGACTGCTTTGCGGCAACGGCCAAGGGTACGCCAATCGAATGGCCACCTCCCAATACAAAGGTCACGGTCGGTTTTTTCATCCCTGCAATCAATTCTGCAATGGCAAGACCCGCCTCGACGTCGCCGCCGACCGTGTTTAAGATAATCAACAACCCTTCAATCTCTTTACTTTCTTCAATGGCGACCAATTGCGGAATCAGGTGTTCGTACTTGGTGGTTTTAGATTGTTCGGGCAAAACGTTATGCCCTTCCACTTCACCGATAATGGTAATACATTGAATTTTATGCTTTTCGTTGGTGAGCGAAACCGAACCATAATCTTTAATCTCATCAAGTTTGTCGGTTTTGTCTTTCTCTTCCATATTTTCGACTCCGTTCCAAAATATTTCTACTCTTATTTTGAAACAAAAATATCGGTTTACACAAGAAAAAACAGGAAGACCGCAGTCTTCCTGTTTTTGTTAACGAATGACAATGACGCCGTCTTGCAAATCGCAAATCACATGGTCGCCGTTTTTGACCGTGCCGTCGAGAATTTTTTCGCTCAACAGGTCTTCAACGCTATTTTGAATGGCGCGGCGAAGCGGACGCGCGCCGTAAACGGGGTCAAATCCCGTTTCGGCAAGTTTTTCCAATACCGAAGGTTCGAAATCAACCGTGATATTCAGTTCCGCAACGCGCTTTTTAAGGCCCTCTAACATCTTTCCTGCAATGAGTACGATTTCTTCCTTCTCGAGTTTCTTAAACACAATGGTGTCATCAATGCGGTTCAAGAACTCGGGTCGGAAAGCGTTTTTAAGTTCCGCCATAATCTTTTCACGCGTGGCCGATTGGTCCTCATCCTTTTGCGATTCACTCGAAAAACCAAACGATACGCGTTTTTCGGTAATCAGGCGCGCGCCGATGTTGGAGGTCATAATGATAACGGTATTCTTAAAGTCAACCCGTCTTCCCTGCGAATCGGTCAGAACACCATCCTCTAAAATCTGCAAAAGAATATTAAACACGTCGGAATGGGCTTTTTCAATTTCATCAAAAAGCACCACCGAATAGGGGTTTCGGCGCACCTTTTCGGTCAACTGTCCGCCCTCTTCATAGCCGACGTATCCCGGGGGTGAACCCACCAAACGCGAAACCGTGTGCTTTTCCATATATTCCGACATATCGAGGCGAATCATCATATTTTCACTACCGAACATCGCTTCGGCCAAGGCTTTACAAAGTTCGGTCTTGCCAACGCCCGTCGGACCCAAAAAGAGGAACGAGCCAATTGGTCTTTTGGGGTCTTTTAGTCCCACACGTCCGCGGCGAATGGCCTTTGAAACGGCGGTAACCGCTTCTTCTTGTCCGACCAGACGTTCGTGTAACACCGATTCCAAACGAAGCAACCGTTCACTTTCTTCCTCGGTAAGTTGCACGACGGGAATGCCCGTCCAGGAAGAAATGATGGTGGCAATATCTTCGGCCGTAACCTGACCGTTATATCCTGTTTCATCGGTGTTTTGATTTTTCAAGGAAGAAAGTTCTTCGCGAAGTTTGGTTTCCCGGTCACGAAGTTCTGCCGCTTTTTCAAAATCCTGGCGCGAAACGACTTCTTCTTTTTGGGTTTCAAGCGCTTCGATCTGTTCTTCCAATTCGCGCATTTCGGGCGTGGGTTCCGCGACTGCAAGACGAACTCTCGACCCGGCCTCGTCAATCAAATCGATGGCTTTGTCGGGCAGATAACGGTCGTTGATATAACGCGAAGAAAGTTTCACCGCCGCCGTTACCGCCTCATCGGTGATACGGACTTTATGGTGCGCTTCATATTTATCCTTCAAACCATTCAGAATTAAAATGGTATCTTCTTCGCTCGGTTCGGCTACCGTTACGGGTTGGAAACGGCGTTCCAACGCGGAATCTTTTTCGATGTTTTTGCGGTATTCCGAAATCGTAGTCGCGCCGATCAACTGAAACTCGCCGCGCGCAAGCGAGGGTTTTAAGATATTTGCCGCGTCGGTAGAACCCTCGGCCGAACCGGTTCCGATAAGGGTATGCACCTCGTCGATAAAGAGAATGATATTATCCGATTTGGTGACCTCATCAATAATCGCTTTAATACGCTCTTCAAAATCGCCGCGGTACTTGGTTCCTGCTACCATACTCGTCAGGTCCAAGGTCATCAGTCTTTTATCGGCCAAAATTTCGGGCACGTCACCATCGACAATTTTTTGCGCCAATCCTTCCACAATGGCCGTTTTACCAACGCCGGGTTCGCCAATTAGGCAAGGGTTGTTCTTGGTACGGCGACAAAGAATCTGAATTACACGTAGAACCTCTTCACTGCGGCCGATGACGGGGTCGATCTGCCCGTTTCGGGCGGCTTCGGTGAGATCGCGACCGTATTTATCCAAGGTCGGGGTTTTTTCGTTTCGGCTTTTATTCGGCTCAAACGAATGATCTTTTTTGTTTTCAAAGCGAATGCCCGAGGCGGATAATACTTCTTGCAAAATTACCGACACGTCGGCGCCGCATTCTTTCACAAAGCGCACGGCATAATTGTCGTTTTCACTGAGCATTGCAATTAAAATATGCTCCGTTCCAACCATCTTTTTGCCCGTATTTGCACAGCCGAGAATGGCCGATTCCAACACGCGTTTGGCGCGCGGCGTAATATAATCAAACGAAAGACGCGTTGGCGTTCCGGTGCCGATGGTAGATTTCAACAGTTCTTCAATTTTTTCTTTGGTTACGTTGTGTTTTTCTAGAATTGTCGCTGCCGCGCAGTTTTCGACACTCAACAGTCCCAAAAGCAGGTGCTCACTGCCCACGTAGGTGTGGCCGAAACTTCCCGCCGATCGAATGGCAAAATTCATTGCCTCGTTGGCTTTGGGGCTAAAATTATGAAAACTATAATCCATAAAGAATTCCTCCTATTCGGTTTCGAAGGACTCCCGCATCATATTCGCTCGGTAGATGTCGCGCTCGTCGGGTCCCATCTGACCAAAACGGCGCATCAACATAAAGGGCTGTCCTTCTACTAATAATTGTATGGGCGAGGTGGTACATTTTATGATGCCCAAACTCTCCCCGAGTTTCATCCGAGAAAGCAATTTCATCATTTCGTCGCTACTCAAAATCCGTGCGTTTTTTAGAACTCCATAAGCGCGCATACAAAGGTCTTCCATTTTTAATCGATCGAGTTCCTCACTTGCTTTCTTTTCCATTTCCACAAGTTGCGACGTGATGATTTTAAGGTTGTCAAGGGCGTTCTTTTCGCTGATTCCAAGCGTAATCTGATTGGAAATCTGATACAAAGAAGCCAGGGATTTGGTGCCTTCGCCATACATTCCGCGCACCGTGAACCCGATTTTTCCAATCGATTCGGAAAGTCCCGAAATTTTACCCTGACTTTCCATCACGGGCAAATGCAACATCACCGAAGCGCGAAGGCCCGTGCCCAAATTGGTCGGGCACTCGGTCAAAAAGCCCAACTGTTCATCAAAAGCAAAATGCAGTTGGTCGCACAAAAGCGTATCGATCTGCTCGGCAAGATCAAAGGCGCGTTCGAGTTGCAGACCCGAAAGCAGTACCTGAATGCGAACGTGGTCCTCTTCGCCAACCATAATACTGATGCTCTCGTCTTCCGATAAAACGAGCGCACGCGGCTTTCTATCGGCCACAAACGCACGGCTGACAATATGCCGTTCAACCATCGCGTAACATTCGTTTTCGGGAACGTCTTTCATATCAATATATTTGAGCGTTTTGGCAAAAGGGGTGTTGCTTTGTGTAATGGCATCTCGCACACGCTCACACAATTGGACGCGTTGTTCACTGTTCATTCGCGAAGGGAACGGAACGTCCGAAAGATTCCGCGCAAGGCGAATTCTCGTGCTGATAACGGGGTTCTCGCCATTCAAATTTTCCGTGTACCAAGCAGCCATTTACGATTCCCCTTCCAATTCTTTAATACGGTCGCGCACCCGCGCCGCCTCTTCAAAGCGTTCAGCGCGAACCAGTTCGTTGAGTTTCATACGAAGGTCTCCGACCGTTTCCTCTTTGGGTTGCACCATTAAGGGCGCGCGATTCGGAATCTTCCCCGAGTGGGCGGTACTTCCGTGAACGCGTTTCAGATAAGGCAGTAATTCATTATAAAAGGTTTTATAACAGTTGGCGCAACCAACCTTTCCGCTTGCGGCAATATCCGAAAACTTGGCGCCACAACAAGAACAGCGCACTGCCGCGGCCGGTGAACCCGAGGCCAAAACGTCGCCGAACACCGACGCCAACATATCGCTCAAACTATTATGAGAAAGACCGGTATACCCTTCTTTGGCCGCACAGTAGCCGCAAAGATTTTTTTCGGTCACAACGCCGTCGACCACCGAGCGAATATGGGTGGTGGCGTGGTTTTTTCCACAACTTTCACACAACATTTTCTTTACCTCCTATACTAACGACAATAACATTTCCTTCAAAAGAGCAGCGCGCAGTCGGTCGCGATGTTCAACCAAAACGTGACCCAACACGTGATTGGAAATTGCCGCGAACATCAGTCTGCCCTGTTCAACGGTAATCAATTCCGATTGAATACAGTTTTCTAAAAGCACACGTGCGGAAAGCGAGTCGATCTGCATTCCGATGGAGTTAATAATATGCATCAAGGCCGAGGAGTGATTCATCACAATGCGCTTGATCTTAATATATCCCCCGCCGCCGCGGCGGCTTTCAATCATATAGCCGTGTTCGGGTGTAAAACGCGACGACAAGACGTAGTTAATCTGGCTTGGCGCACAACCAAGCATATTCGCGAGTTCATTTCGCTGTATCTCGGCCGTGTTTTGTTCCGATTCTTTAATCAAACGCAAAATTTCGGCCGTTATTAAATCGCTAATTCTCATACGTTTCACCTTTTTGACCTTTCCTGACC
This sequence comes from Acutalibacteraceae bacterium, assembly GCA_045545515.1. GTDB lineage: Bacteria > Bacillota > Clostridia > Oscillospirales > Acutalibacteraceae > UBA737. The sequence goes on along the minus strand of JAZQBA010000005.1, from coordinate 109,720 downwards.
TTAATTATACACGAAAGTCAGGAAAAGTCAATAGTTCTATCAAAAAATTTTTTCCTGTCACACAAATTTTTAATTCACATAGTATGAACTGAACACAGATAAGGAGGTCTTTTGTATGTGTTGTAATAATGGTTTTGGCGGTAACGGTTGCTTGTGGATCCTCATCATCATCCTGATCCTCTGCTGTGGCTGTGGCGGTAACGACAACGGCTGTGGCAACGGTTGCGGCTGCTAATCCTTCATAGGAACCAAAAAACGGGTGTCATTCCGACACCCGTTTTTTCTTTTCTCTTACAGATTTGCAAGATTGTTCTTTAAGTTTTCAAGCTGAGCGCGAAGTTCTTCCGGCAACTTGTCGCCAAACTTCTTGTAATGCTCTTCGATCTCGCCTGCTTCTTGTTGCCAAACATCCTTGTCAACCTTCAAAATGGATTTGAGCGTATCCAAATCAAAGTCCAAATCAGTCAGGTCAATATCCTCGGCGTTCGGAACGTAACCGATCGGGGTTTCAACGGCTTCTGCCTTGCCCTCGCAACGGTCGATGATCCAGTTGAGAACGCGCATATTGTCGCCAAAGCCCGGCCAAATGAAGTTGCCTTCATCGTCGGTACGGAACCAGTTTACATTAAAGATCTTGGGAGCCTTGTCGCCCAAGCGAGCGCCCATTTCCAACCAATGGCGGAAGTAGTCGCCCATGTTGTAACCACAGAACGGCAACATCGCCATCGGGTCACGACGGACAACGCCAACCGCACCGGCAGCCGCGGCGGTAGTCTCCGAAGCCATTGCCGAACCAACGAATACACCGTTGACCCAATCCTTGGATTGATATACGAGCGGTGCGCACTTTGCACGGCGGCCGCCGAAGATGATCGCCGAAATCGGAACACCGGCACCCTTGTCAAACTCCTCTGAAATGCAGGGGCAGTTTACAGCGGGAGCGGTAAAGCGAGAGTTGGGATGAGCGGCATAGGTCGACTTATCGGCCTTGCTGAACTTGGAAGCATCCCACGGATTGCCCTTCCAATCCAGTGCATTCTGCGGCAGATCTTTATTGAGACCTTCCCACCAAACGGTGTTGTCATCCAAGTTGAGGCAAACATTGGTGAAAATGGTGTTTTTCTTGGTGCTCTCCAACGCGTTGAAGTTGGAGTGAGCGTTGGTACCGGGGGCTACGCCGAAGAAGCCGTTTTCGGGGTTGATGGCGTACAGACGGCCATCCTCACCGATCTTCATCCAGGCAATGTCGTCACCAACGGTCCAAACCTTGTAACCCTTCTTGCGCAGATACTCAGGCGGAATCATCATTGCAAGGTTGGTCTTACCGCAAGCCGACGGGAACGCGGCGGCTACGTAATGAACCTCGCCCTTCGGATTTTCAAGGCCGAGAATCAACATATGTTCGGCCATCCAGCCCTCTTTCCAACCTTGGTAGGAAGCAATACGCAAAGCAAAGCACTTTTTGCCGAGCAGAACGTTACCGCCGTAAGCCGAGTTGACCGAAATAATGGTGTTATCCTCGGGGAACTGGCAGATGTAACGGTTTTCGGGGTCTACGTCACATTTTGCGTGAAAACCTCTTACCCAGTCGTTGCTGTCGCCCAGAACGTCAAGCACAGCGGTGCCGACACGGGTCATAATAGCCATATTCAAAACAACGTAGATCGAGTCGGTTACCTCGATACCGATTTTGGCCAAAGGAGAGCCAATCGGACCCATCGAGAACGGAATAATGTACATGGTACGGCCGCGATAGGTGCCACGGGCGATATCATACAGTTTCTTATACATTTCCTGCGGATCGCACCAGTTGTTGGTCGGACCTGCCGCCTCTTTGGTCTTTGCGCAAATAAAGGTGCGGTCTTCCACACGGGCAACGTCGTTCGGCAACGTGCGGTGCAGATAACAACCCGGCAATTTTTCCTGATTCAGTTTAATCATTTCACCGGTACTTACTGCCTCGGCGCGTAACTTTTCGAGTTGCTCCTCGCTGCCGTCGATCCAGACAACCTGATCGGGGGTAACGAGTTCTTTAATCTCGTCAAGCCATTTCAAAACGGTTTGATTGGTGGTCATAGTAAAATAACTCCTTTTTTGAAATTCAAATTTTTCCTTCTAGATTATACACGCAATCCCCCTTAAAATCAAGACAATTTTTTACATAAATTTCAAGGAATTGCAACAATTTTATCCGTATAAACTATAGATACATTTTCAAAAAGTGAAAGGAGTAAAAAAATGGTTGAATCGGATACCATAAAACTATTGCGCGAATGCGACGCCGGAATCAAAATGGGGGTCTCTTCGATCAAAGACGTGCTCGACAGCATTGAATCCAAGGAATTCGTTGAACTGTTGAACACCTGTAAAAAAGAACACGAAAAATTGGAAGAGGAAGTTCGCCAACTTCTCAACGACTATCACGACGACGGCAAGGACCCCAACCCCATCGCCAAAGGAATGTCCTGGATGAAGACCAACGTAAAATTAGCGACCGATTCTTCGGACAAAACGGTGGCCGACCTGATGACCGACGGGTGCAATATGGGCGTAAAGTCCCTCAACCGCTACCTCAACCAATACAAGGCCGCCGACGAGAAGACCAAAGACATTGCCAAAAGGCTCATCAATTTGGAAGAAAAACTCGCCATCGATATTCGCGGATATTTATAAAGAAAAGGACGGCAAAAGCCGTCCTTTTTTATGTTTCGTTAAAATCGATATTTTTTTCGTATTTCCGAAATCTTTTTCTGAATCATTTTCAAAACCATTTTCACATACGGGTTCACATACTTTTTCACATACTTTTTCACATACTTTTTCAAATAGGTTTTGTAAACAAACCACACTACCAAACTTAACGGCAGACCCGCAAAATAACCGCAGAAGCAATAGATAAACAATTCAAAATAGTTGAGCATCAGCGTGGCAACGGCGACGCCATAGCATAAAAAATTGAACAAAATCAATAAAATGGCAAACTTTCTTTTCTTTTCCGAAATCCATTTAATCAGAAGACCCAAAAGCACGGTTTGAAAACAACCGAACAAAAACGCAACGTAAAATCCGCTCAATCAAAACACCTCTATAATTTCGAAGTACAAAATCATTTTAGCCGTTTTCGAAAATAAAGTCAATGATTATTACAAACTTTTGAAAAACAACGTAAAACATTCGCACCAAAGCCGAATTTTCTCATAAAATGAAATGAAGCTGAAAATACGGCTGAAATCATGATTGGAGGCAATATGATATGGCAGATATTTTGAACGATTGTCCGACCGACGTTACTGCCTTTAAGGAAGCAGTTTGCGTGGATGCGGGCAGAGTTTACGATTCCTGTTGCGACCGCGATTGTTTAGAGGACCTGCGTTGTTTCTTCACCCCCGAGGTTCAGGCATATATCGACCAGGCCATTAGTGTACGGCTTCGCAGTGCAGAAGTTTTGAACGTTTACATCAACGTAGAACCTGTCACCTTTAACAAGGGGTTCTATTCCTGCGACCTGACCTTTTTCTTCTTGTTGGAGTTTGACCTGTTTATGACGCCAAACGGCTGTCCTGTGCCGATTAAGGGTATTTCCTCGTTTAATAAGAAGGTCATTCTTTTCGGAAGCGACGGAAACGTTAAGGTTTTCTCGAGCAGTGTGAACACCGCAGACGACCACTGCCCTTCTCCGGTAAGAAGAAGTACGAACACCCCGAAATGCGTGGTTCAGGCGGTCGACCCCGTAGCCTTGAACGCCCGAATCGGTCAGATCCACGATTGTTACGAAAACGTTCGTTGTATTCCGAAGGGTGTTTGCGACTGTATCGGCGGCGACGTTGTGACCGACCTCGAAACGGGTCGTCCGACCGTTTACGTGACCTTGGGTCTTTTCACCATCATTCAATTGATCCGCAACGTCCAGATGTTGATGCCGGTTTACGATTTCTGTATTCCCGAAAAACAATGTGAAAACTCGACCGACCAACCCTGTGACGTATTTCGTAAAATCAAGTTCCCGACCGATGACTTCTTCCCTCCCCGTCCTTGTGAATTGAAAGAAGACATTGGTTGCGGTTGCGGAAACGATTAAAATAAAAAAAGCCGTCGAAGTTCGACGGCTTTTTGTTTTAAGCAGAGGAGGAGTATCCGAACACGCCTAAAACGGGAGGGTTTCAAACCCTGTATAGCGCTGTAAAAATTCCTCTAAAATCTTTACGTCTTCATCAATACCACCCGCCACACGGCTTTCAAAATTGAGCGGCATTACGGGGTCATGAACACTCAAGCGTAAGAGAAACCAACCGTTTTTGGTCGAAACGCGAACACCCTCGCGGTTATCGTCGGCAACGGTTAAGTCTTCGCGGCCATTACAATGCTCTTCCAACTCGCGAATGACACGAAGTCCATAATCTTTGAAGTTTTCTTCGGTGATATTCAAGCGATATTCGCGTTCTTCCAAAGGCAGTTCCAACGATTCGATAATTTTGGCAATATCGTTGCCCTTGGCCAATTCGATAACGATTTTGGTCACGAGATACGCGCCGTCATCCAAGAAGTAGTTCTCGCGCAAAGCGGCGTGACCCGAAGTTTCAATCGCCAAGGGGCAGTTGATTCCCTGTTCGCAAAGTTCCAACGCTTTATTGATAACGTTTTTATATCCGCGGCGGTAACGGTAATGAACGCCGCCCAAATCGTTCTCAATAAAGGTTTTCAGTCCGTCGGAAGTAACCGAATCGGTCACGATGGTTCCGCCCTCATTGCCCGACAAGGCGATAAAAGAAGAAAGCGCAATCAAGCGGTTGCGGTTAATTTCCTTGCCGTCCGAGCCAACACAACCCGCGCGGTCAACGTCGGTATCAAAAATCAACCCTAAATCTGCATTATTTTTGAGAACGGCGTTACAAATACTTTCCATCGCCGTTTTATCTTCGGGATTGGGAATATGGTTCGGGAACATTCCGTCGGGCTCTAAAAACTGACTGCCCGATACGTCGGCACCCAAGGGTGCTAAAACGTCGGTTGCGTAAAAACCGCCCGCACCGTTGCCCGCGTCAACGATGATGTGATAACCTTTGAGCGGTAAATCGGCTTCGGTTTTGCCGACCGCTTCACAGATCATTCGGCGAAGTCTTGTGGCATACGTTTTCAGATAATCAACCTTTTCGACCGTTCCCGCCGTGCTTGAAACCGACTTTTCACCTTTTTCGGCAAGGGCCAGGATTTCACTCAAATCCGAGCCATCCAAGCCGCCGCTTGGCAGGAAGAACTTGAGGCCGTTACGATCAAAGGGGTGGTGACTTGCCGTAATTTGAATGGCCGCATCGGTCTTCAAGTCGATGGTGGTCATAAACATTGCCGGCGTTGAACAAAGGTCACAATCCAGAACGCGAACACCTGCCTCGGTCAAGGCTTTTTTGACGGCGTTACTGATGCGGTCGGCCGTAATGCGCGAATCGTGACCCAAACCGACCGTAAGGTCCTCGGAATTCTTTCCCGTCTTCCCTTTCAGCCAAACGACAAAGGCCGCGGAGATATCCCCAACGGCAGAATCGGTCAGTTGAACCTCTTTTCCGCCCAGGTCACTTGCAATACCGCGCACATCGGTACCACTTTTCAAAAAAGCATAATTCATAGGTACTCAAACCTTTCGGATAGATTATTTTGGAAATTATAAATCGGCCAAGGATTTTACAGCCGCCGCGCGGTCCTTTGCCGTATAAATATAGTTGCCCGAAACCAAAACGGTAGCCCCCGCTTTTGCCGCCAAGGCACCCGTTTCATCATTGATACCGCCATCAATCGACAGTTCACATTCTAAATTATTCTCGCGACAATAATCGCGCAGAGCGCTCAATTTTTCCAAGGAATTGGGCATAAACTTCTGACCGCCGAAGCCGGGTTGTACCGACATCACAAGCACCATATCGCAAAGCGGCAACAAATCGAAAATCTCTTGTGCCGCTGTAGACGGATTGATGGTGATATAGGATTTACAACCGAGTTCGCGAATCTTTTTGAGCAATTCGACGCAATCGGATCCTGCCTCATAATGGAAACCAAGGTAGTCCGAAACGGCGGCAAATTCCTCAATATAACGGTGAGGTCGGTCAATCATCAAATGGGTATCGAATTTCAAATTCGTGTGTTTGCGAATGGAACGAATCAACGCCACGCCAAACGAAATATTCGGTACGAAAATGCCGTCCATAACGTCGAGATGAACCATATCCAATCCCGCGTTTTCAAACTCCTTTAACTCCTCTTTCAAGGATAAAAAATCCGCCGTTAATATAGACAGAGAAACTTTTGCCATACTATCAATTTCCTTTCAGAAAATATAAAAAACAAGAAAGTGCCTCTCTGAAACGTATCAGACAGGCACTCCCCGTTTTATACTGCGCCTACGTGTTCTTTTTCGGAAGAACATTCTTCTTTCGGTTCTTCTTTCGCGTAATGATAGGTCGGCACGAGGCGGTTGACCATCGAACGAACGTCGACCGAATCGTCGTACATAACCTTTTTCATTTCTTCCAAAGCGTTTTCCAAAACCTTGTCGTCCATCTCGATCGGGCGACCGATAAAGATAAGTTTGTTATCGGTTTGTTGTAACCCCTCTTCCGACATCAGCAATTCTTCATACAGTTTTTCACCGGGACGAAGACCCGTAAATTCAATCTGAATATCCTTATAAGGCACATAACCCGACAAGCGGATAAAGTTTTCGGCCAAATCCAGGATTTTAACGGGTTCACCCATATCAAGAACGAAGATTTCGCCGCCCTTGGCCGAAGCGCCCGCCTGAAGAACCAGGGACACCGCCTCGGGAATGGTCATAAAGTAACGGATAATTCTCGGGTCGGTAACCGTTACGGGTCCACCCTCTTTAATCTGTTTTTTGAAGAGCGGAATAACGCTGCCGTTACTGCCAAGAACGTTTCCAAAACGAACGGCTACGTACTCGGTCTTTGAACGGGCGTTAAAATATTGAACGATCATTTCGCAAATGCGCTTGCTCGCACCCATAATATTGGTCGGGTTTACGGCTTTATCGGTCGAAATGAGTACAAAACGGTCGACCCCGTAGCGGTCGGCACACTCGGCCGTTTTATAGGTTCCAAACACGTTATTTTTAATAGTTTCGTTGGGGCTTGTCTCCATCAACGGAACGTGTTTATGCGCGGCCGCGTGATAAACGATCTGCGGACGGTATTTCGCAAACACACAATCCAAACGGCTACTGTCACGCACCGAACCGATTAAGGTTACCAAGTCTAAATCAGGATAAGTGCGGCGCAATTCGTTTTGAATATCATATGCATTATTTTCGTAAACATCAAAAATAATCAACTGTTTCGGGGAATGCGCGGCAATCTGACGGCACAATTCACTACCGATAGAGCCGCCGCCACCTGTGACCATAACCACTTTACCCTCTACGTAGTTCATGACCATTTCAAGGTTAATGCGAATCGGTTCACGGCCAAGCAGGTCTTCAATTTCAACGTCGCGCACCATCGAATAATCGATTTCTTCCTCTTCATCGAGTAAGAACTGGCAAAGCGAGGGAACAATCTGAACTTTACAGCCCGTTTCCTGGCAAATACGTAAAAACGCCGATTTTTCTTCGGCCGAACAGGTTGGAATCGCGAAAACAATCATATCGATATCGTACTTCTGAACGGCATCAATAATCTCGTTACGGCCACCGACGATCTTGGCACCGTAAATAAAACTGCCCTGTTTCGAGGCATCGTCATCAATGACACACTTTACGGTACGGTGACCGTATTGATTGTTGTTGTTGATATCTTTAATAATTGCGCAACCGGCCGCACCACCGCCGATGACCATAATATTCGACGGCTCGTCCGAATCAAAATTGTGGTCCCCGGGGGAAAGAAACGTTGTGAAAGAACGGTGCAACACAAGGCGCGGGAAGCAGATAAAGATTTCCAATAAAACGGCAACGGCCATATAATAGGTCATGGGATGAGAGGCCGTAAAAACGCGCTGAATAACACCCATACAGAACACCGAAACGATAACGCTACACGCGAGTTTCATATAATCGTTCATTCGGGCAAAATGCCAGATAACTTGATAACATTGGAACAGGTATCCGAACATAACGATACAGGCCGGCAAGAATATGTAATCTAAGAAAATCAAACCGAGATTATCGCCACGGAAATACTCGGTCTGACAAATGACACAAGCCAGAAGTTGTGATACTGCGACCGCAATCAAATCGTATCCGACGAGCAAAAACAATCGGCCAAAACGACTTTTCATTTCAAACGCCTCCAAAACCTCAAACAATCTATATTTATAATATAACAAAATGTAGTAAAAATCAATGGTTATTTCTTGAAAAGAGAAAATGATTTCTTCACAGAATTCGCGGTGTTTGAATAGATTAAAAAGGAAAGGAATGAATGTTATGGCCCATCAATTACCGAAAAACATTCAACGCGAAAGTGACCTTGCGCTTTATGAAGAATACATACGTGAGAACGAACCTTGTATTCTTCCGCAAAACGAACACCAAACCGTGAAAACGAATGAAAATTTGTCTTATATTCCAAACGAGAACAGTTACGTCCCGCAGGTGTTGAACAACACCGCCTTCCTCCCCGCTTTTTTAAGTAAACACGTTGGAAAATTGATACGGGTGGAACTTTTGCTTCGGGACGGACTCGAAATGCGTTACGGAATACTGTTAACCGTAGGGGCGAATTATCTTGTGTTGCGACAGTACCAAAGCAACACGATTCTCACCTGTGACATCGGCGCAGTGAAATTCGTTACCATCGTCCCTGACAACGATTACAACAAATTGTTCTAAAAAAAGGCTCGGTTGAACCGAGCCTTTTTTCTTAATAGTTTTCCGCGTGAATTTCGAAGTAGCTCTTCGGATGGGCGCAGGTGGGGCAAATTTCGGGGGCCTTGGTGCCGACCATAATGTGTCCGCAGTTGCGGCATTCCCAAACCTTAACCTCGCTCTTCTCAAAGACCTGAGCGGTCTCAACGTTTTTGAGCAGTGCGCGATAGCGTTCCTCGTGGTGTTTTTCAACCTCGGCAACCAAACGGAACTTGGCGGCCAACTCGTGGAAACCTTCTTCTTCGGCGGTTTTTGCAAAACCGTCATACATATCGGTCCACTCGTAGTTTTCGCCTTCAGCGGCACGCAAGAGGTTTTCTGCGGTGTTGCTAAGACCCTTGAGTTCCTTGAACCAAAGTTTTGCGTGTTCCTTTTCGTTATCGGCAGTTTTCAAGAACAGGGCGGCAATCTGCTCATATCCCTCTTTCTTGGCAACCGAAGCGAAATAGGTGTACTTATTTCTTGCCTGGCTTTCTCCGGCGAAAGCGATTTCAAGATTTTTCTCGGTTTGCGTACCGACGTAAGGATTCTGTGACATAACAATTCCCTCATTTCATTAAATTCAGTGAATCATTTCGATTCTTTTTTTATTATAACAAAAATTTTGAAAAGAAAAAGTGTTTTTACAGAATTTTTACAAATTTTTTCAAATGGAAGGAGTAAATCACCTTTTCTTTCACGCGACAACCAAAGATTTTTTCACAAGCGGTGGTATAAAGAGAAAGTTGTTCTCCATAAGCCGCTACAAGTTGTGATTCCTCTTCAACACGGTCGGTCTTGAAATCCAAAACGACAAGGCCGTCTTCTTCCATAAAACAGAGATCGACCGCACCCTGGACAACCACCGTTTCTTCGCTCAAATCGGCGGAAAGTTCCGGGGCAATTTTCTTGGCGGGAAGTTCGGTTAAGAAACGCATTTCGCGCCGCGACCACTGCGCTTTCAGAATCCGCTCAAAAAGTTGACTGTCAAAGAAACTTTGTAGAGCCGCTTGATTGAGCGAACGGTATTCTTCCTCGCTGATGTAACGCCAATCCAACAGTCGGTCAAGTTCGGAAGAAAGGTCTATTCCCTCTTCGAAACGAACAAACTGCATCACCTTGTGCATTGCCGTTCCTTTGGCGGCGGCCGAAAGTCCCTGTTGTTCCAGAAAATCGGGACGCTTGGTAAAATCAAAATCACTGTTTTCGGCCTTATGAACCAGTTTGGAAACGGTCGTTTTGGCTTCGATGCGGTTCAATTCTTCAAAAGGATACTGATAAAGAACGTTCTCTAAAACCTGTTGTTTCAATTCGGTATCAATGGGCGCAACCAGGTTTTCAATCTTTTCAACCGACGTTTCTTCGGGATAACCGATAGTCAATTCGAACGAAGAAGGGGTGTCTTTGGCCAAAAGCACAGACGGGGCATTTTGGCGCAACGCCGTACCGCACGGGTGCAAAAGCGCCGCCATGATAACCCATTCACTCAAACTCAAAGCGGCACGGAACGAAAGCGAACCGATTTTCGAGTCTTCGGCCGCGAGTAAGGGTGCGAGTTTATCGAGCGTGTTCTGCAATTTGGAGTGTGTCGAAACTAAAATCAACCGCTCTTCGGCACGGGTCATCGCCACGTACAAAAGCCGCAATTCTTCTTCCAACAAGACCTTTTTGGCAACATCGGCCAAAATCGCGTGTGGCAGGGTTGTCACGTTTTTATGAAGTTCTTCCTCAAAATAACGAAGGCCCAATCCGTTCTCAACCGAAAAAAGAACGTTGCCAATCGAATCCTGTCGGTTAAACTTTCCGCCAAGGTTTGCCAAAATGCAAATCGGAAACTGCAACCCTTTGGAAGCGTGCATACTCATAATACGAACAACGTTTTCGTTCTCGTTACTTGTTTTCGAGGAAAGGTCTTTGCCGTGAAGCGACAAAAATTTGATAAATCCTTTCAAGTCCCCACGTCCCGAGGCCGTGTATTTTTCGGCCAAGGGAATCAGGCTCATCAGATTATCGTATCGGCGTTTTCCGTCCTCCAACGCGGCTACACAGTTCGGATAATCGGTCAATGCAAACAAACGGGAAATGAGTTTTGGAAGCGGCAACATAACCGATTCATTTCGCAAAAATGACAGGGTTTTTAAGAACTCGGCCGCATCGGGATGATTGCTCGCCGCGGCGGTAATTACCGCAATCAAATCGCCGTCTTTATGGGCGGCACGAAAAGACGCCAACTCCTCGGCGGTGAATGAAAAAATGGGTGACAGCAATACTGTCAAAAGCGCAATATCATCCTTCGGATTATCGAGAACCTTCAACAGCGAAGAAAAGGTTTCAATCTCGTTTGTTTCAGCGAAAGATTCATTGGAAAGCGCCGTTGGAATTCCCTGTCTTCTCAATTCTTTGGCCAAGATTCCCGCTTTATCACCGGGCGAACGCATTAAAATTGCAATATCGCGATAGGTGGCGGGTCGAAGCGTTTCGTTATCCTTTTTTACACAGGTTTTCGACGAAAGAATCTCTTTGATGGTCTGCGCAATTCCCCGCGCCTCCACCAAAAGTTTATCTTCCTTTTCTTCACACAAGGCTAAGTCAACCAATTGAATTTGAACCGTCGGTTCCTTGGTTTCGGGAAAAGCGGCGGCCGGTTCCAAGCGCTCGCGCTCATCATAAACAAGACCGCCCGAAGCTTCGCTCATAACGTTTTCAAAAAAGAAATTTACAAAGTCGCAAACGCCCTGTCTGCTTCGAAAATTCTTCGAAAGCGTAATTTCCTGAAGTTCGCCCGACAAGGCTTGCCCCAAAGGTTTACAACCCGCTCTTTTTTTCAAAAAGTTTTTCGGGTTGGCGCCGCGGAATCCGTAAATACTCTGTTTTACGTCCCCGACCACAAACAAGTTTTTGGAACGGTCGGAAAGCACGGTGAACAACAAATCCTGAAGGTCGTTGACGTCCTGATACTCATCCACCAACACTTCGTCAAAGCGGGCAATCAACTCCTCGGCTCTGGGCTGAAGTTTTATCCCCTCTTCGGTCTTTTCACAAAGCATGGAAATGGCCATTTGCTCGGTATTGTAGAACGTAAAGGTGTTTTCTTCGCATTGGCGAGCAAACAAACGCTCGGCAAAGACACGGGTCAATTCAATCAACAAAGCAATCGGCTCTTTGAGTCGGTTAATCTGGGCGGTAACCTCCTCGGCCGAAAAACAGAAGAGTTTTCGCAACTCTGCGCGTTCTTCAAGCAGCGAAAGATACAACTGTTTGGCCGTTTTCAAATGCGGATAATCGTTCAATCCGGTGATGGTTCCCAACTTCGGATAATCTTCTTGCAAAGAAGCGTAAACGGCGTTCCAGTCCTTTTCAAAAATCGCGGTGCGAAGTTGAGAAATTTCGTCGAGAAGTAAATTTAGACCCGCGGAAATTGAAGCGCCTTTTTCTTCGAGTCGGCATAAGTCGAGCGCACCTTTTGCCATAGGTTCGGTTTCAAAAAGCCAATCTTCAAGGCGTTTCATCCCATAGGAAAACCATGGGTGATTCGCCGAGAATTCCCGTTCATAGTTTTCGCCAAGCAAATGAAAGAACTCGTTCGGGAACGGCAACTGACAACTGTAAGAGAAAATGGAACGAATCGCACTCATTAAGTTTCGCTCGTCGAATTCCGAGCCGGTAATATCCAACAAGTCGCGAAAAACCAAGGAGTTTTGAGCAAGTTGTTCTTGAATCAATTCTTGTAAAACCTCGTCGGCGAAAGCTTCAATGGCTTGTCCGTCATCCATACGAAAATCGGGCTGAACCCCGAGCAAACTAAAGTTTTCGCGTACAAGATCGATACAAAAAGAGTCAATCGTACAAATTTTGGCCGAGCCCAACAAAAAACGTTGGCGCATAAGGGCCGTATCATTCGGATTCGCGGCACATTCGGCATCCAAGCGTTTTTCGATACGCAAACGCATCTCGGCCGCCGCCGCATTGGTAAACGTAACAATGAGCAAACGGTCGGCAGAAACAGGGCTCTCGGAATCGGTCAGCATTCGAATCACGCGCTCTACCAAAACGGCCGTTTTGCCCGAACCCGCTGCCGCCGAGACGAGAACACCGGATTTCGCCTCAATGGCCGAGCGTTGTTCCTTGGTAAAATCAATCGCCAATGTTCTCAACCTCCTTTTCGATCTCGCGAAGGACTTCTGCATTCTTCATCGACGGAACATCGGGCGTATCATCCTGCCGAATGGCGCAAATTGCGGCAAAATCGCAGTATTGACAGGCCGTTGATTTCCGACCGTTGCGCGGACGGGCGGCGATTTCACCTGACAAGAGCGTTTGGCCTGTTCGCGACAACAAGCGGTCAATGTAAGAAAAGATGGTATTAAAATCCTGTTCGCCGATAAAAGAAGATGCCGCGCGCGAATCGAGTGTACCCTTTTTGGTCAGGCGATATTTGGGAATATATTTCCCTTCGTTTTCCCGTTCCATCGCGTAAACCAAGTCTTCGTCATCAGGCATTAAGCCTTTCATGGCAAGGCCTTCTTCTTTGCGGTCGCGAAGAGCGGGCATATAGAAAATACCCGCAGGTTTTAACTCTTTGAAGCCTTCGTTCTTTGAAAGAGCATATAAATACAAGAGCATCTGTAAATTCTGTCCCAACAGAATATCGGGTAATTTGAACTCTTTTTTACCTGTTTTATAATCGACAATCCGAACGTAGCCGTTCCAGGTATCCACGCGGTCGATCGACCCTGTAACTTCAACCGAACCGTTTTCAAAATCAACCGATAACGGCGGCAACGTACCGTAAGACCCGAATTTTAATTCGCAAGAATGGGGATTGAATTGCGATTGGGCAAATTCGTGAGCAATTTGGGTTGCGACCTCTGCCGTAGAACGAACGATATTATCGACTAAATAGCGCGTTCGGTCGGTTTCAATGCTTCGGTAGCCTTGAACGGAATCGAGATACTCTTCGGTAAAGGTGCGAACAAGTGTCGGAATTTCATCGTCCGAAAGGTTTTCGAAATTCCCTTTTTGTGTTTCAATAAAACGTTCGAGGCAGTAGTGAACCAAGGTTCCGCGCTGTAACACGTCGAAAACGGCAGGTTGCAGTCGTTTGGCGCGGAGTCCGTGACGACAGAAATACTGAAACGCGCAACGGTGGAATACGTCTAACTTCGAGGCAGAGAGATAAATCTTTTTCCCGTAAAGTTTTTCGGCCGTTTTGGGTTGAATCTCCATATTTTCGGCCGAAACCTGCGTTTTCAACGACTGCATCCGACGGGTGTATTCATTCGAACCCATATCTTCAAGCGCCGCGTTGAGCGTTGCCGAGCCATTCACGTCAAACGAATGCCGCAAGCAAGCCTCGCTCAACAGGCGTTCGGCCGTTTCGGGCAGATTATCCGTGGACAATTCATCGGGTTCGACCACACTTCGATGCGGAATCCGTTCGGCAATACGGCTATAAAACAGTGAAGGCTCGAGTGCATTTTTGTCGGCACTTTGTTTACTGCAACAGAGATACAATTGTTCCGAAGCACAACAAAGATTCGAATACACCAAAAAGTCTTCGTCGATGGTATCGCGAATACTGTGGTCGGCGATTTCCAACCCCAACTCAATGAGTTTTGCGCGTTCGTGTTGAACAAACAGTCCGCCGCCGACGATCGATTTCGGAAACACGCCCTGATTGGCGCCCAGGACAAACGCCACCTTGGGGCGTTGGGGACGAATGCGGTCGGCCGCGCCAAAGGTCACTTCGTCCAAGGTCTGGGGTGCAACACCCACCGTTGTGAGTGCGGTTGCATTCGAGAGCATTTTTCGGAATTCTTTATGGGTGAGCGACGTTTCCGCGCAACAGTAAACCAAACTGTTAAAAATGTTCATCAACGCATCCCACGATTGCTTTAACAAGTCGGCGCGCTCCTGTAAACCGCTGTCGGCATACGTGTTGCACAACGTCATAAAGCAACTTCGGGCATTACAAGCCTCAAAAAGTTGCATTAAAGCCTTTACGCGGTCTTTCGCGCTTCCCTTATAGTTGTTCCGAAACTCCTGCAGGGGTGTTATGGCGCGAAGGCGCAATTCATTAAGGTCTGCCAACTGTTTTTGGTCGATAGTTTTTTCCTCGGAAGAACGGAACCCTTCAGGGTCCATATCCCATTCGCGGAACCAATCCTTGATTTTCAAATTCCACAGGAACGAATAGTTTTCCAACAGGAACAGTTCCTCTTGCGAAAAATCCCCTAGGCCGATTTTATAAAACCGCATCAACAGATCCACCGAGGGATTTTCGGCAAATGACACCGCAGTTTGCGCGGCGATGGACGTTGGTAACGTGTCGAGAGATTGACGCTTGTCCAAAAAAACGGCAACCGAATTCTGTTCACAAGCACTCATAACGGCCTGTTCATACGGCGCGGTATCGCGCGCAATAATAACAAAATCACGATAGCGCAAACTGCGGTCTTCGCGTACAAGACGGCGAATGGTCCGCGCCACAAATTGCGCCTCGTCGTAGGGGGATTCGGCTTGGCAAAGGGTCAGGCAACCGTCCGCCTCGATCTTGCCGACAGTATGCCCCGACAAAAGGTCTTCCACCGCACGAAGTGACGGCGAAACCCCCGAAAAATGATTCAAATAAATATCTTTTTCAATGGAAATTCCGTGGTCCTTGGCCATACGGCGAATGCGCTCTACACCAACGCGAACATTGGTAAACACATCCCACCCGGCGGCTTTTCCCTCTTTTACCGGCATACTGATGGTAATATTTTCGGCCTGTGAAAAAATACGGTCTAAAACACGGAATTGCTGACCGGTAAAGCCCTTAAAGGAATCGAGGTAAACCTGTTTTCCACCGAAAAAGTCACTGTGTTCAAGGTGATGATAAAGTCGGTCCATTCTGTCACTCGGGTCGATAAACCGTTCACCCATAAGGGCGGTATAATGAGAATATACCGTTGCAATATCGTGCATTTTGGCCGATAAAATGGGCGAATCGACCTCTTCGACCCGCGCAAACAAATCTTCCGCCGAAATGGCGGCTTGTTTCATTTCTTCAATCGATTGCAGAAGCGACGAAAGAAAACCTTGAGAACCGACGTAACGGTTCCAAAGTTTCAATTCATCGGCCGCGGAAATCATCGCACGGTTCAAGAGGATCAACTTGTCCGAATCGGAAAGATTATGGCCCGAAATGCCCCCGACTTCAAACTCCACCGCTTCACACAAACGGCTGAAACTAAACACCGTAACTCGAGCCGCATCGCGGTCGTTCAACAGTCGCAACACGGCGCGTTCGGTTTCAAAAGTAAACTGTTCGGGAACAATCAACAAGACCTCGCGGTTGTTGGCAACGTCGTTTTGAATGCGCGAAAAAATTTCGGTTGTTTTGCCGCTGGCGGCAGAACCCAAAATCAGTTGCAACATTTTTATTCCCCCCTAAAATATCAACGGTAATAAAAGCATTCCACAAACCGCCGGCGCGCCCAACACAGAAAAGGCGGCGGTTGAAATCTCGTTGAGCGGTAAAGAAATACTTGCGAATTGTTTAAGAATAAAAACAACAAAAAAAGAACCCGCGCCCAAAAGCGCGTTTATGAGCATCCATTTCAACGGCTTGCCGCTTTTCAAATAGAAGAAAAGCATTACAAGCCCTATTAGGATCAAAAAAACGAGTGTACTGTATTTTAACGCCAACATAAACAAAAACCTCCATATTAAAAATATGAAGGTGCGCGGGATAATATGAAAAACAGCACGGCAATGCCGTGCTGTCCAAACTCAATTACTTTCTTAACGCAATCACGTTTGCAACAATCGCAATGATAAAGAATGCAATTGCAACATATTTGGTCATGCTCGACAGTTTAGCATCAACGGTGCGGGCCTTGTTTTTGGAAAGGAACGTATCAGCACCGCCCGAAATCGCGCCGTTGATACCGGCGCGGCGGCCCTGCTGTAACAGAACAACACCGATAATCACCAAAGAAACTAAAATGGAAAGAATTCCAAGTACAATCTCCAACCAAGACATTTTGCTACCTCCGAAAAATATAAGAAATTATCAATTTTTTTAGAACGGCAACAAAAGGCCGTTAATTCCAAAATATTATATCACAACATTTTTCCAAATGCAACAGTTTTTTACCACAAAATCATTCTTTACAACTGCAACATCCGCCAAACAGCAAATCGATGTTCAAAACTTTGTTTTCGCGGTCGGTTACAAAGCCGAGATTTACGAGAAGTGATTCGGGTGCCGTTTGTGAATAACGTGCATCCATTGCGCTGCGTTCGGACGCAACGTGTAACGCCGAGCGCAAAATACCGTCGGCCAAAAAGGCGTCCTCTTGCGGCTCAAGAATATGAACAACAATCGAAGTATCCGTTAAAGTGTAAAGGCAATAACCCAACACTTCTTCCCCAAACTTTGCGGCAACACCGCCCGAACAGTCGTCCATTTCAAGGTGATGTTTTTCGAACAAGGGTTTCAGAACTTCCTGCTCTAAAATTGGTTTGACTTCAATCATTTTTATTCCGCACCTTTCACCGAAATATTCTCAAGGCGTTGCATCTCGCGTTCGTTCAACGGACGCCATTTGCCCTGCGGCAACATTCCGAGTTTTACACCCGCAATTTCCAAACGCTTGAGGCGCATCACGTTCAGACCCACCGCTTCACACATTCTTCGGATCTGACGGTTTCTTCCCTCGTGAATGATAAACTGCATCACCGTGCGATCGGGTTTTCTTTCAATTACAAACACGTCACACGGCAGCGTTTTCGTTCCGTCCAACACAATGCCGCTGCACAGCCTGTCCACCTGTTCCTCGGTCACTTCCCCGCCCACCGTTACGCGGTAGGTTTTATTGACGTGACTCGAAGGATGGGTCAAACGGTTGGCTAAACTGCCATCGTTGGTCATAATCAAAAGCCCTTCGGAATTGCGGTCAAGCCGACCGACGGGAAAGACTTTTACGCCAACGTCACGCACCAAGTCGGCCACGCACTTTCGGTCTTTTTCGTCCTTTAAGGTCGTCACGTATCCGCGGGGTTTATGTAGCATAATATAAACCTTTTCTTTCACGGGAACAACGGTTTTTCCGCGCACCGTCACTTTGTCCCGTTGCGGATCAACTTTATCGCCGACCGAGGCCACGCGCCCGTTCACGCGAACTTTTCCCTCGGCAATCAACTGTTCCGCCGCGCGGCGCGATGCCACACCGCATTCTGAAAGGTGTTTTTGCAATCTGATTTTATAATCCTTCATAGAAGCTCCAAAAATTAAAATTTTTCAAGAATACCTTTTATGGTTTTTACGTATTTTTCGCTGAACGATAACGAAGACGACGAAACCTCTTCGGCAGCATATATGCACGCCGAATCCACCAAAACATCATCATAATAACATTCCACGGTGCCCACGGGTTGGTCTTTGTCAATCGGCGCATACAAAAAGCGGGGCATTTGATAGCGGTATTCAATCTTTTCATTGTCGTAACAAGAAAACGAATTCATCGAAGCCGACGTTTTTACCGACGTTTTTGTTCCGCCCACCACCTGAACGGTTGAAGAAAACAACTCTTTGGGAGATTCGACCGGTTGCACGACCGAAAGCCCAAAATCCAATAACGCTTGGTGGTCGGCCCAATCGTTCGGGTCCGAAAGCGTTACGGCAATCACGTATTTCCCATCACGTTTTGCGGCCGTGACCAAACAACGGCCCGAACGCTTGGTAAAACCCGTTTTGACGCCAATCAACCCTTCATAACTCTTTAAGAGTTTGTTGTGGTTGGTCAGCGTTCGGTTGTAAGGCGGATTTCCGTAACAAAGCGTCGCCTTTTGCGAGGAACTCGC
This sequence comes from Acutalibacteraceae bacterium, assembly GCA_045545515.1. Classification (GTDB taxonomy): domain Bacteria; phylum Bacillota; class Clostridia; order Oscillospirales; family Acutalibacteraceae; genus UBA737. The sequence goes on along the minus strand of JAZQBA010000005.1, from coordinate 91,023 downwards.
GGTAACGAATTGTTCGTTTTTGAGCGCTTCACGCGCAAGTAACGCCAATTCGCGCGCCGTGGTATAGTGGTTTTCGTCATCCAAGCCCGACGGGGTTACGAAATGGGTGTTTTGAAGACCTAAAGACAATGCTTTTTGGTTCATCATTTCGGCGAATTGCGGCAAAGAGCCCGCAAGATGATAGGCCGTCACGTTGGCCGCATCGTTACCCGAGGCCAATAGCATTCCGTACAACAAATCACGGCGCGAAACGGTATCGCCCGGCAGAAGTCCCATCGAAGAACCCTCGACGCGCACCATTTCTTCGGTGACGGTAAAGGTCTTTTCAGGTTGACCCGCCTCACACAAAAGAAGCGCCGTCATAATCTTGGTGGTACTGGCCATCGGCAGGCGCTCATCGGCATTTTTACTGTAAAGCACTTCCCCCGTGTCGCCGCAAATCAAGGCGGCGGCCTTAGCCGAAGTGCCGAGAGCCGATACCGAACCCACAGACGACAAACAAAACAGTACCATCAAAAAAACAACGAAACGCTTCACGCAACATCACCCGTTTAATGTATGAAAAAACGGATAAAGGTTATGCGTTATTCGAGAACGTTTTCTTCCTTTTTCTTGGAAAACAGGGTTTTTACCTTGTCAATCAATTCGGGGGCCATATTGATGGCTTTATCCAACGAATTCATTTGCGAATAAATGGGCATCATATGCACGTTTTCACCGCTGACCGCCAAAAACGCGATGGGCGTAATGGTCACACCGGCGCCGCCGCCACCACCGAACAGGTCGTTGCGGGTTTTACTCGGAAAATCGCTACCGCCGGTAGCCAGACCGAACGACACCTTAGAAATCGGGAACAAGGTAACCTCGCCCGCCATAATCGGAGAACCAACCACCGTATCCGCATCGACCATTGCGCGAACTTTATCCATCGTGGTTTCCATGATGCCTTTCAAATTACTTTCACTCATTTTTATTCACTTCCCCTTTTAGTTCGTGTTGAAATTTTCGATAATATCTGAAAACGGACAGAGCCGTTATCAACAAAAGGAATAAATTTGCCTTGACATCGGTTGAAAAAAGAAATTTCGATTGTTCGTTGTCGAAGTCGGCCGAAACGTCAATATGGTCACTCTTGCAATTCAAATGCTCAAAAACCAAGGAAAAGAAGGGATAAACCACAGCGCAGACTGAACCGTATAAAACGGCGGTATCGGCGGCGTTTTTGGTCGCAACCGAAAGCGAAAAATTAAGATTTCGAATTTTAAGTTTTTGAAAGAACCAAAGACTTTTTTCAATGGCCGATTGAAGAAAGCGGCAGATTACGGCAACGGTTTGTGCGATGCCGTTTTCTTTCGTGTATTCGGCGATAAAGTTTTTCTTCTTTGGCTTTTCTTGTTTAGGGGTCACTTCTTCAGTTTTCGGTTGTTCGGACTTTTCCTTTTGGGGTTTTATCGGAATCAATATTCCTGCAAAACGAACGGAAAAAGAAAAATTCTCTTGATACCGCAACGAGAGGCATATTGGCAAAAACAACAGCAAAAGCAACAACGCCAAAACGGCAACGATTACATAAACTGCAACCATTTTCCTGTCCTCCCTTTTGCTTTATCTTACCCGAATATTCTTGAAAATAAAAACAGAATTATTCTTCCGTGTGTTCCTCGGTTTCAATCGAGAGTTGTTCGCCAACTTCAGCCACCTCGTGCTGGTCCTTGGGCAGCGGCGGCAACTCGCTCAAATCACTAATCGAGAAACAGCGCAAGAAGTTTTTGGTCGTGCCGTAGAGCAAGGGTCGGCCCGGCAGTTCCAGGCGGCCTCGCTCTTCAATCAAATCTTTTTCGGTCAAGGTCGAAATAACGCCCGAGCAATCGACACCGCGAACCTGTTCGATAAACGATTTTGTAACAGGTTGATTGTAGGCGATAACCGACAAAACTTCGAGCGCGGCCGACGAAAGCGGCGTTCTTCTGCGCATATCGAGCGCACGGCGAATCGGCTCTTCAAATTCCTTTTCGGTAGCCAACTGAAAAGTGTTGTCCAAGCGCAGAACGCGAATGCCCGCGCCGCGCTCAAAGAGGCGCTTTGACAATTCTTTAATATGTTCTTCCATCTTTTCCGAAGAGAGTTCAAACACCGAAGACAAACGGTCGATACTAATCGGCTCTCCGCTGGCAAACAAAACGGCCTCTATTGCCGCAATTGTCTTTTCTCGATTCATACTTTGCGATGCTCCTTATTCAACGTAATGTGTGCCGCATCGGCATCTCCTTTAATCTCCACGCGGTTGGCCTTACAAAGTTCCAACACAGCCAAGAAGGTAGCCACCAATTCCGAACGGCTACGCGCTTTGGCGTAAAGCGAAGAAAGTCGACTCGTTCCGCTTCGCGCCAGATGACGCATAACAAAAACAATTTTCGTAGAAACGGCCACAATCTTTTTGGCCACGATCTTGGTAAACGGCGTAACCGAAGGCGGCAGACGGCGCTGTCCCCTGCCCACCGCGGCAAGATAGGACAAATACATCGTTTCGGGCTGATGAACGAGGTCGTAACTCTTGTCCACCTCGATTTCCGAGGGTTCTCGGATAAAGGTGGCAAAACCGCCCGTCATTTCCTTTAACTTTTCGGCCATTTGCTGACAAATGTGATACTCAATGAGTTCGGCCGTCAGTTCCTGTTTCAACTGCTCAATCTCGTCGTGTTTCGGCAAAAGGCTGACCGTCTTCATATAAATCAAACGGGCGGCCATTTCCAGGAATTCACTTGCTACTTCAAGGTTCTGTTCCCGAAAAGCCTCCATCTGGGCGAGATACTGTTCGATCAACACCGACAGTTGAATATCGTAAATATTCAGTTTGTTGTGACGAATCAGTTGCAAAAGCAGATCCAACGGACCCTCAAACTCATCCAACTGATAGGATAAAACAATTTCTTGAGACATTTTTTTACCTCATAAAAACCGTAAACGGCAAGGAAACCAAACGTTCCATACCGCTTAAAACGGCAGCGTTTAACATCGATAAGGGGCGGTCCAGAATTCCGGTAAACAGCAGTACAAACACGCCGATCATAAAATACTGTTCGTATTGCATGAGTTTATAATAATGCCGATCGGGCAGAAAAGCCGAAAGAAGCCGCGACCCGTCGAACGGCGGAATGGGAATCAAGTTGAAAATCGCAAGGGCTACGTTGATCTGCGCGACAAAATAAAAGAACGAAATCAGATAGGAAAGCAATCCGAAATCCAACCGAACCGCGGCAACATAGGTTGCATAGGACAAAAACATAAAGAGAAAGCCCATCACAAGATTGGAAAGCGGACCGGCCGCCGCCGTAATCGCCATATCACGTTTGGGGTTTCTAAAATACCGCGCGTTAACGCGAACGGGTTTTGCCCAACCGAAACCAAAAAGCAGAATACAGGCCGCACCCATCCAATCAATATGCGCCATCGGGTTTAAGGAAAGGCGCCCGTCATACCGCGCAGAGGGGTCCCCGAGTTTGGTGGCGGTCCACCCGTGTGCAAACTCGTGAATCGGCAACACGAGGAACACGACAACCATACTCGACAAAAAATAAATGAGAATATCGATCAGGGAAAAGCCCCCGGAAAGAACATTTCGCAGCAAGTCACAGACCTCCACAATAATTTATTATAATATTATATATCATTTATGAACAAAACACAAGAAAAATATACCGTAACAAAAAAGGGTTTGACAAAAAAGTCAAACCCAAGTTTTTTATGAACGGAACATCTTTTCGAAAACGGGATGTAATCGAAGATGATAAACGGCCGAGAGTCTTGACAAACCAACATCATAAACCACGAACACAATCAGCGCCAGTACCCCTAAAGCGGCGATACCGATCGGCCCCGCAACGCCGAAGTCGGACAAGCGCACAGACAGAAATAAATGCCACGCCACCGCGCAAAGCGAAAGCCCCGCGCCGAAAGATAAAACCTTAAAAATCCACTCCAAAACAAGTGAACGTGTTCTTTCGATCAAGGCTTTCAAAACAGGATAGTATCCCAAAAACAAGACAAACAGAATAGCGGCTTCGCGTTCACAAAACAGAAGCGTTAACACCGAGGACACGAAATATGTACCCCACGCCCACGAAAGCCCGATTTCCATCACGGGAATCATCATACAAAGCCCCGCCATAGCAGGCGCGGCGTAGGTAAAATACGGGAAATATCCAAGCAACATAAAAACGACCGCAAGGGCCGAAGAAACGCCGCAAAGCGAGATTTTTCTTTGTTGTTTCATATCAGCAACACGGGATCAGATCGCCGCCCATACATTCGCAGCAACAGTCGGCACAAATCAGGTTCGTGCAAATATCGCAACTGTTGCAATCCCCGGCACCGCCCATCGTGCGGTAAGGATTTCCCTGCTGCCCTGCCTGACGCTGGGCGTGGTTCATGGCCTGACGATATTCGGCATTGGTCGGGTCCATTCGGCAAGCGTTGGAAAAACTGGCATAGGCGCTGTCAAACCAACCCCTGCGGTAAAGCACCGTTCCGTTAAGGAAATACCATTCGGCATCGCGCGACTGTGGCGGAACACCATCAAGCACCTCTTGCGCTTCTTCGAGTTTTCCCTGACGAATGAGCGTTCGAACTTCGGGGAACGAAGACGGACCGCTGTTGGAAGACGCACTCGAACCGTTCGAATACGACTTCTGACCGCGTTTTCTCGCCGTAATTTCGTCGTACGCCTCGTTAATCTCTTTCATTTTTTCGGCCGCCAAATCCGAAAGCGGATTGTCGACATAATTGTCGGGGTGATATTTTCGCGCCAACTCGCGGTAGGCCGCCTTAATTTCATCCTCGGTTGCGTTTTTCGACACGCCCAGTACGGAATACGGATCTTTCATTTTCGAGCTCCTTTTTGAAATTTTCCTCTAACCCAAGATAAATAATGTTATCCAAAATGGACTTGTATTTTTTGATTTCCAAGAGTTCCAACGCTCTGCCCGCTTCGTTCACGCAGGTGTACAGTTGGGGTTCAACACGGTTTTTGTAAAGCGTGTCCAAGTCTTTTCCGTCGAAGTCGTTTTTGAACACGTTAAACGACCCTTTTTCGAGGTCTTCTCGCAAATCACAGGCGGCATCTAAAATATAGATAAACCGACCCAGACAATACCCCAACCGCGCCAAAACGCGTTGTTGGGTTTCATCGTTACTGCACATCACAAGAATGCGCGACAACACCTTTGCCGAAGGGTCGGCCGCCGCATCCAAATTGTTGCAATTGGCTGCTTCCAAGGCGTTTTGCTCGTCGATATATTCGCGAACAGCCGTCTCAATTTCGGGAAACTGTTTGGCCGCTTTTTTATGCGCCGGGGCAAAAACCGGTTTCAAAAACCAAAAACCCAGTCGCTTGAAACCGCGCTCGTCCTGTAAATTATCGAGCAGTTTATAATAGAGCATAATCATTGCGGCGCTTGCGGGAAATTCAAGCGCCGAGTCGTTTTTGCAATAGTTACACTTTTTCAGCGGATTAAAAGCGCAACGCTTTTGTTCAAAGCAATCGCACCCCTCTTGCAGCGAAAGGCTCAAAAGCGCCAGAAAGGTAAAATCATAGCTCAAGGTCAAGCGCGAAAGAATCCCGAAATTGCGCCCCAATCTTCGGCAAAGCGAACAGTAGACCGCTTTATACAATTCGTATTCTTTCACCTTCAGTTCGGGTTTTGCAATTTTAACGTAGCCAAACAACAAAACCCTCCCCTTTCCTTTACCATTGTAAGCAAATCTTTTGCCGTTTGGTGAATAATGTGTAAATTATTCCAATAATTTCTTCAAGAAACGACCCGTATATGAACGCTCGCAGGCCGCAACCTGTTCGGGCGTTCCCTGGCAGACCACTTCACCGCCGCGGTCGCCGCCCTCGGGGCCCAGATCGATCACGGTGTCAGCCGTTTTAATGACGTCAAGATTGTGTTCGATCACAAGAACGGTGTTGCCGTTATCGACAAAGCGTTGCAACACGTCGATTAAGCGGTGAACGTCGGCCGAGTGAAGGCCCGTGGTCGGCTCATCGAGAATATAGACCGTTTTACCCGTACCGCGCTTGGAAAGTTCGGTCGCAAGTTTTACGCGTTGCGCCTCACCACCCGACAGCGTGGTCGCAGGCTGACCAAGTTTCACGTAACCGAGCCCGACTTCAAACAAGGTTTTGAGTTTACGGTGAATTTTCGGAATGCTTTCAAAGAAGTTCATCGCTTCTTCTACCGTCATTTCCAACACTTCGTAAATATTCTTTCCTTTGTACTGAACGCTGAGTGTTTCGCGGTTATAACGCGTTCCCCCACAAACTTCACAAGGAACGTAGATATCGGGCAGAAAATGCATTTCAATCTTCAAAATACCGTCACCTTGGCAGGCTTCACACCGACCGCCTTTCACGTTGAACGAAAAACGGCCCGATTTATAACCGTGCGCCTTAGCGTCCTTGGTTTGGGCAAAGAGTTCGCGAATATCGTTAAACACGCCCGTGTAGGTAGCGGGATTGGAACGCGGCGTTCGGCCGATGGGCGACTGGTCAATATTGATGACCTTATCCAAATGTTCCAAACCCTCGACTTTGCGGTATTTTCCGGGAATTAAGTGGGCGCGATTGAGCGCGTTTGCAAGAACTTTATAAACAATTTCATTGACAAACGAAGACTTTCCGCTACCCGAAACACCCGTAACACAAACAAACTGACCGAGTGGAATTTTAACCTCAATATTTTTAAGGTTGTTTTCAGCCGCGCCGCGAATAATCAGCTTTTTACCGTTGCCTTTTCGACGGACCTTGGGTACTTCAATTTTCTTGCGCCCCGAAAGGTAATCGGACGTAATCGAGTCTTTACATTCAAGAAGTTCGCTCGGCGTGCCCGTAAAGACAATGTTGCCGCCGTGAATTCCCGCACCGGGACCCACGTCTACCACATAATCGGCTTCGCGCATGGTGTCCTCATCGTGTTCAACCACAATCAGCGTGTTGCCAAGGTCGCGAAGTTTTTTAAGGGTATTCAGCAGTCGTTCGTTATCGCGCTGATGAAGCCCGATACTCGGTTCATCCAGAATATACAAAACGCCCATCAACGAAGAGCCGATTTGTGTTGCCAGGCGAATACGCTGACTCTCGCCGCCCGAAAGGGTACCCGAAGAACGTGAAAGCGTAAGATATTCCAAACCGACGCTGCTTAAGAACTTCAGTCGTTCGAGAATTTCTTTCAAAATAGGCTTGGCAATCATTCCGTCACGCTCGCCAAAGGTCAATCCTTCGAAAAATTCAATCTCATCGGCAATCGACATTTGGCAGACTTCCATAATGTTTTTATCGGCTACCGTAACGGCAAGATATTCGGGTTTTAGGCGGTTGCCGTGACAATCGGGGCAACTGCTTTCGGTCATCTGGGATTCGATTTCAGCGCGCGCGTAATCACTGCTCGTTTCTTTATAGCGGCGCTCCAGGTTATTGATAACCCCCTCAAACGGTGCATAGTAGGTTCCGCCGCCCCAATCGGTATTTCGCGTGAGTTTGATTTTTTGCCCGTTTGTACCGTATAACACTGCCTTTTTCCCTGCTTCGGGCAGGTCTTTCCACGGGGTATTGATATCAAAACCGTATTCATCTGCAATGCCTTTATAATACATCGTTGCAATAGCCCCCGCATCGGGGTTAAACCAGGAATTCACACCCCAACCCGAAGCCTTGATAGCGCCTTCCAACAAGGACTTGTCCTCATCGTAAATGACCAGTCGCTCGTCGACCTTCATAAACACGCCGATACCCGTACAGGTCGGACAAGCGCCCATCGGGTTATTAAAAGAGAACATAGTGGGTGTTAATTTCGGAATGCTGACGCCGTGTTCTTCACACGCGTAACTCTGCGAAAACTGGAGTTCTTCCCCACCGATAACGTCCACAGCGACAAGACCGCCCGAAACCGAAACGGCCGTTTCGATACTATCGGTCAAGCGAGAGCGAATATCCTCTTTAATCACCAAGCGGTCAACGACAATCTCAATCGTGTGTTTTTTATTCTTTTCAAGTTTGATTTCTTCGGAAAGGTCGTAAATGTTCCCATCGACCCGAACGCGAACGTAGCCCGATTTACGGGCATTTTCAAATTCTTTTTGGTGTTCGCCTTTTCGGCCGAGAACCACCGGTGCCAAAATTTGAATTTTGGTCTTCTCGGGCAGATTCATCACCACGTCGACAATCTGGTCGGTCGTTTGTTGACTGATAACCTTACCGCAAACCGGACAGTGCGGCACACCCACGCGCGCAAACAACAAGCGCAGATAATCATAAATTTCGGTAACGGTACCGACCGTTGAACGCGGGTTTTTCGAGGTGGTTTTCTGGTCGATGGAAATGGCGGGAGAAAGACCTTCGATACTATCGACACTCGGTTTTTCCATCTGCCCCAAAAACTGACGCGCATAAGAGGAAAGCGATTCAACGTAACGGCGCTGACCTTCGGCATAAATGGTGTCAAACGCCAAGGAGGACTTACCGCTCCCCGAAAGGCCGGTAAAGACCACCAATTTATCACGCGGAATCTCTACGTCAACGTGTTTTAAGTTGTGTTCACTCGCTCCGCGAATAATGATTTTATCGTTTGCCACGCTCATTCCTCCATTCGATGGACTTACCCTTATATTTTACAATAAAAGTGCGAAAATGTAAACAAAAAAAGACTGTTTTTCAACCGAAAACAGTCTTTTTATTTTGCCAGGGGGTGAAATCTTGAATAAGCTTGAGTATATTTGTTTTTGACAAAGCGCGCATAAATTTGGGTCGAAGAAATATCCGAGTGACCGAGCATTTCCTTAATATCCTTTAATTGAGCGCCGTTTTCCAACAAATGCGCCGCAAAGGAATGGCGCAAGGTGTGGGGCGTGATATCCTTGGAAATCCCCGCCGTTTCGGAATAATGCTTGACGATTTTCCAAAAGCCCTGACGGGACATAGGTTGTCCGTTCATATTGGTAAACAAATGCGTTTCGCGTTCATCGGTAACCAACACGGGGCGCACCTGAATCAGATAGTTTTGCAACGCGCGGACGGCGGCGGGATAAATCGGAACAATGCGGTCGTGACGGCTCTTTTGCATATGTAACATACCGATTTGAAGATTCAAGTCGTCCACTTCAAGTTCAATGAGTTCCGTTACCGTAATTCCCGTTGCATACAAAAGTTCCAACATTGCCTTATCACGAACGCTTTTATAATCGCGGCCCGAAGGTTGCGCCAAGAGCGACATTACTTCCCCCGTGTTCAAAACGTCAGGGAGTTCGCGGGTGGCTTTTTTCATTTTAATGGCATCGGCCGGGTTCTTGTCGGTTACCTTTTCGGAAATGAGATAACGGTAGAAACAACGAACCGAAGCGATAATTCGCGTTAAGGTTGCTTCGCTCTTACCCTCGTTTGCCAAAAGGTCCAGATAGCCGCGCAACATTTCCACGTCAACACGTTCGGGCGAGGTGTAATTCTTGGCCGTACAGAAACGGATAAAACGGTTGAGGTCGCGCATATACGACTCCACCGTGTTGGATGAAGATTTTTTGACTTCAATAAGATATTGCTTAAACATCAACAAATAGCGTTCCATACGACACCTCCTCTACCGATTTTTTAAGTTAACGTGAAATTTTTCAAAAAGAAGACCGAAAGCAGTGCATCCAACACTGCCGATGCAATTCCCAGAAGCGCAACGCCAACGTAGCGCATACAGTATTCCTTAAACGAATGATAAAGTCCCGTCGGAACGCTTTTGGGAAGCGTTTGTTTTGCAAGAGTCAAAGAAAACTGAATCGATTCCTTCGCGGCCAATAAAAGGCCCAATAAAAAAACCACCGCCGCGGGTAAAACGGCAATTGCATAAAAAGCAATTCCTTTTAGGGCGTAGGTTCCATACAAAAAAGCCGACATCGCACCGAACCAAAAGCCGCAAAAAGCTATGTACAGCGGTGCGGTTACCATTCCGAAAACACAAGAGCCGATAAAAAACGCCAACACAAAAAGCAAAAACGAATCGCCCAACGTTTTGAAAAAAACATTCCAGAACTCGTTTTCCCCGCGAAGGGCAATAAACTGTTCGGTGAACTCTTTGGCGATTTCCCTGGCCGATAAACTCTTCGCGAAGGAAATAATTCCACAAAAGAATGAAACAACAAACAGCAACAACAACAAAAATGTCACTTTGTTCTTTGCTAAAAATTGAAAACTTTGCATTCGGTGCAGACTGAAAACTTTTCCTTTATTCATCATTTCTTCCCGTTCCTTTCCTACAAAACTGTATGAAAAAAGCGGACAAGATATGACAGAACGGCACCAAACACTATATCTTCGAAAAAATATTTTCCAGCCACAAGATATAGAAAATAACCGATGTTATGTTAACAAAGTTCGGTATTATTTTCGAAATATGGGCATAGAAAAGCAGCCATCAAACAGACTAAAAACAGCGTGTTTTCAAGCAGCAATATAGTTATACACTATTTCACCCTTCTTGTCCAATTACATTTTTGTAACAACTTAAAATATTATGTTAACTATTTATGTAAACAACACAAGATGTTTGAATTCCAAAACATTTTTTTACTAAGTGTTGTGATAACTCTTTTATTTTTTGAAAAAGTGTGTTACAATACAAAAAGAAAAATTTGTAAAAACCGAGGGATTATTTTATGAGCAAAACCGTAATTATCACCGGCGCTTCACGCGGCATCGGTGCAGCCAGCGCTATCCTCTTTGCGCGAAAGGGTTATAACGTTGTCATCAACTACAACGATTCGTTTCAATCCGCTTCCCTACTCGCCCGTTCTTTGACCGAACGCGGTCTTTCGGCTGTAGCCATGAAGGCCAACGTTGCCAACCGCGCCGAAGTGGAATTGTTGATGAAAGAAACACAGTACCGTTTCGGTTCTATCGACGTTTTAATAAACAATGCGGGAATCTCGCATATTAACACCATCACCGACTTAGATCCAATCGATGCCGATCGTATTTTTGACGTAGACTTAAAAGGGGTATACTATTGTTGCCGTGCCGTTACCCCCTATATGGTATCGCAAAAATCGGGACGAATTATCAATATGTCCTCGATGTGGGGTCAGGTTGGCGCTTCCTGTGAAGTGGCCTACTCTGCCGCCAAAGCCGGTGTGATCGGACTCACAAAAGCGCTCGCCAAAGAATTGGCTCCCAGCGGTATTACGGTCAATGCGATCGCCCCGGGTTTGATTGAAACGGGAATGAACGCCGAACTCTCGGTTGAAGAGTTGAGTGATTTGGTTGATGAAATTCCGCTTGGCCGTATGGGTAGCCCCGACGAGATTGCGGCGGCCGCTCTATTCTTGGCAAGTGGCGATGCCGATTATATCACCGGGCAGGTGCTCGGCATCAACGGCGGATTCGTCGTTTGAAAAATAGGTTGATTTTATTTTATTTATCTATTAAAATTATATATACTTTATATGATATTGGAGTGATCCTATGATATGGCATAGTTCGGGTATTGAAGAAGTTTTAGCCGAACTTTCGGTTGATAGCGAAAAGGGCCTCACCAACGGGGACGTTGACGAGCGCCTGGCCCAATTTGGTTCCAACACCATTGAAGACAATAATCAGCCCTCTTTTTTGAAATACTTTTTATCGCAATTAAAAAGCAAGATCGTCATTGTTCTTTTAATCGTTTCGCTGCTTTCCTTTGTGGTTTCGGTTATTTACAAACTTGACAACTACTTCTCCCCTCTTTTAATTATTGCGATCGTCATCATCAACGCCTTGGTGAGTGCGTATCACTTGACAAGTTGTATTCGTTCGATGAACCGTCACCGTAGCAGTATCAACCCTCAATCGGTTGTTTTGCGCGACGGAATTGAACGCACCGTTTCTTCGGACGACTTGGTTGTCGGCGATATTTTGATCCTCACCGAAGGCGACTATATTCCTGCCGACGCGCGTGTTTTAGTGTGCGATGAATTCCGTTGCAATGAACTTCCGCTGACCGGAGAAAACATTCCGGTCGAAAAAAATGCCGATATTCTGTTGGAGGATATCACCCCGGTGGATCAACGAAAAAATATGATTTACCGCGGTTGCAGTGTTACTCACGGCAACGCAAAAGCCGTTATAACGGCAACGGGGCTGAACACCGAAACGGGGCACAACGTTGCCATTATGCAACAAACGGGCGAAGACACTCTCCCGATGACCAAACAACTGGAAAGCATTGGGCATATTGTCAACATCATCGTTTTAATCTGTTGTGCCGTTCTGTTTTTCATCAGCGTTTTGATGAACTTCAAGGCCGAAATTTTCGCACAGATGACCATTTCTTCCTTAATGAACGCCGTCGCTTTAGCCGTTGCGGCCGTTCCCGAAGGACTGCCTGCGATTTCCACGGTGGTAATCGCTCTGGGCGTTGGCCGAGTCATTCGAGACAATATTATCATTAAAAGAATTGATGCTTTGGAGGTTCTTGGAAACACTTCGGTCATTCTTTCGGACAAGACCGGTATTTTGACCCATAACAAGATGACCCTTGTAAAAGTTTTCGACGGCGAGGATACTCTCGACTTAACCGAACAACCGATTACCGAAAAGATTTCCGCTGCAATCCGTTTGGCAACCACTTGTTCTACCTTAGTAAACGACTCGACCGAACAAGCCATTGAACGTGCCTGTATCACCTACAACTCTCTTTCCAAGGCTGATATCGATAATCTCTATCCGCGCTTGACCTATATTCCCTTTGATTCGGACCGCAAAACCATGACGACGGTGAATATGATCAATCAGCGCCCCTTTGCGATCGTGAAAGGTGCGCCCGAAATGTTGGCCGACCGCCTGGTTGGTGTTGACCCGGAAGTGATTTTGAAAACCAACGAATCTATGGCGGCCGATGCGCTTCGCGTCGTTCTGATTGCGATGAAACCGTTGGATGAAATCCCTGCCAATCCGCAGCCTGAAGAACTCGAAAATAATCTGTACTTCGTGGGTCTGTTAGGGCTCGAAGATCCGCCAAGACGCGAATCGATTGAAGCCATTGAACTGTGCGACCAAGCCGGAATTACCACCGCTATGATTACGGGGGACAATCCCCTAACCGCCGCTTCAATCGCGCGGCGAATCGGTATCTTGAAAGACGGAACCCAAATTGTCACAGGAGACGATTTACAGAATATTACGGATGAAGAACTTGCCGCGAATATTCACCGTTATCGCGTATTTGCGCGCGTTTCAATGCAAGATAAGGTTCGTATCATTGAAGCCTACCAAAAGAACGGCGAGGTGGTTACCGCCACCGGAAACCGCATCTATGATTCTGATGCGCTGAACGTTGCCGACGTTGGGTGTGTGATCGGTAAAAACCGAACCGATATCGCCAAAGGTTCGGCCGATATTATTATCACAAACAACAGTTTCAAATCGATTATTTCGGCAATTAAAGAAAGCCGCGGTATGTTTGAGAATATCCGCAAATCGGTTCACTACCTTTTGAGTAGTAATCTGGGTGAAATTATTGCCTTTATCTTCGGAACCATTTTCTTCAAGTGTCCGCCCCTTGCGGCTGTTCAACTGTTGTGGATCAATCTTTTAACCGACTGCGCACCGGCGATTTCCCTTTGTATGGAGCCGGCCGAAGAAACGGTTCTGAAAGGCCACGATTACGCACCGCAACGCCGTATCATCAACCGTTTCCATTTAATTTCCATTCTTGCGGAATCGGTATTTATTGCTTTGATGACACTCTTGGTGTTCAGCACTACCGCTTCTTCCCCCACCGCCCACACCATGGCCTTTTTAACCATGGGTATGATTCAGGTATTCCACTGTCTGAACCACAAAATTCAGCGTTCGCTGATTCACTTCAAGTGGAAAAGCAATCCGTTTATGAATTTCTCCATTCTCATCACGCTCTTTATTCTGTTGTTCCTCTGCTTTACCCCCGCGGGTGTGGTCTTTGGATTGGAAGTGCTCACCTTCAAACAGTTCTTGCTGTGTTTCGGTTGCGCCATATCGATTATTCCATTCTGCGAATTGGAAAAGTTCATCTTAAAGAAATTCTAAAAAAACAAATACCGCCGAAATCCATTACGGATTCGGCGGTATATTTTTTTACTTGGAAAGGTCTTCAACAATCAATTCACGAACGGCGTTTTCGTCTTCTTTCACACCGTCGCGAACTGCGAAGAACTTTTCGGCAACCTGCGGGAAGAGTGCATAACTGAGAACATCATCAACCGATTTTCCAATGCCCTTTTCCTTCATTTCGGCCGCATACTTGGTCAGTTCGGGTTCAAGCATATCGGCCGGACGGCAGGTAATCACCTTTTCGTCGCCAATTGCCTTCTTGCGAACGTCCTCGTTCACGGTGCCCGGTAACGCGCCGTATTCGCCGCGCAGAAGAGCTTTGCTCTCTTTGGGAACCATCTTATAGCGTTCGCCCGAAAGAACGTTCATAACAGCCTGTGTGCCAACAATCTGGCTCGTAGGCGTTACGAGGGGCGGATAACCGAAATCTTCACGAACGCGCGGAACTTCGGCCAACACGTCGTAATATTTGTTTTCGGCACCGGCCTGCTTCAACTGCGAAATCAAGTTCGAAAGCATGCCGCCCGGAACCTGATAAATGAGCGTTTTGGTATCAACATCGAGAACCTTCGGATCGAGCGTACCCTCAGCCTTCATCTTATCGGCAACGCCGCGGAAGTGGGTTGCAACTTCGCTGAGTTTCGTAAGGTCCAGACCGGTATCACGATCGGTTCCCTGCAGGGTAGCCACCAACGCCTCGGTCGAGGGGTTGGACGTACCGTTTGCAAAGGGAGAAAGCGCACAGTCCACAATGTCGACGCCTGCCTGACAAGCCATCAGGTAGGTCATATCACCCGTACCCGTGGTGTTGTGGGTATGCAGATGAATCGGCACTTTTACGTTTTCTTTGAGTTTCTTGACCAACGAATACGCATCGTAGGGCAGCAACAGGTTTGCCATATCCTTAATACAGATGACGTCGGCACCCATATTTTCAAACTGCTTGG
This sequence comes from Acutalibacteraceae bacterium, assembly GCA_045545515.1. Lineage (GTDB taxonomy): Bacteria > Bacillota > Clostridia > Oscillospirales > Acutalibacteraceae > UBA737. Next base: position 75,972 of record JAZQBA010000005.1, on the reverse strand, counting down.
CCAGGTTTACAAAGTAATCCTCGTTATGAACGGGGCTTACGGTGTAGCTGATGGCGGTTTCACAAATACCGCCGTATTCTTTACAACTCTTAACGGCCTGTTCCACGTTACGCGGATCGTTCAAGGCGTCGAAAATACGGATAACGTCAATACCGTTTTCAATGGACTTTTTAACAAAAGCGTCCACAACGTCATCGGCATAGTGTTTATAGCCGAGCAGGTTCTGACCGCGCAGCAACATCTGCAACTTGGTGTTGGGCATATGCTTTTTGAGGGTACGCAATCTCTCCCACGGATCTTCATTCAAGAAACGCATACAACTATCAAACGTAGCACCGCCCCAACACTCCAAGGACCAATAACCAACCTTGTCGAGTTGTTCAAGCGCTTCGACCATATCCTCAATACGCATTCTGGTGGCGGCCTGAGATTGGTGAGCGTCACGCAGAATGGTATCGGTTATAAATAAAGGTTTTTTGTTTTCCATTCTTTAACCCTCCGATTAACTGAACAGCGAAATGAGCGCACCGGCGGCAATTGCCGAGCCGATAACACCAGCAACGTTGGGACCCATTGCGTGCATCAACAGGAAGTTGGACGGATTTTCTTTCTGACCGACCATCTGCGAAACACGAGCCGCCATCGGCACTGCCGAAACGCCGGCCGAACCAATGAGCGGATTGATCTTTTTCTTGGAGAACAGGTTCATCAGTTTTGCCAACAGAACACCGCTGGCGGTACCCATACCGAAAGCAACAATACCCATACCCATAATCAACAAGGTCTTAGCATTGAGGAAGGCCTCTGCCGTAGCGGTAGCACCAACCGAAATACCGAGGAAGATGGTAACAATGTTGAGCAGTTCGTTCTGTGCAGTTTTGCACAAACGGTCTGCAACGCCCGATTCTTTCCACAGGTTACCGAGCATCAAGCAGCCGACGAGCGGCGTTGCCGAGGGAACCAAGAGGGCGACGAAGATAGTTACCACGATCGGGAACAGAATCTTCTCGGTCTTGGAAACGGGGCGCAGTTCTTTCATCACAATCTGACGCTCTTTCTTGGTGGTCAGAAGCTTCATAATGGGCGGCTGAATAACCGGCACCAATGCCATATAGGAGTAAGCCGCAACGGCAATAGGTCCTAAAAGATTGGGTGCCAAAAGCGATGTGGTATAAATTGCAGTCGGACCGTCCGCACCGCCGATAATGCCGATGGAAGCGGCTTCGTTTCCGCTGAAAAATCCCGAGTAAACACAGCCGATGAAGGTGGCGAAAATACCGATCTGTGCCGCGGCACCCAAAAGAAGCGATTTCGGGTTGGAAATCAGGGGGCCGAAATCGGTCATCGCACCGATGCCGATAAAGATCAAGCAGGGATAAATACAGGTCTTAACACCGATGTACAAATAATCGAGCAGACCGCCGTTGGCCATAATATGACCGTAACTGTGGTAGAACTCGGAACCTTCCGTCATAAACTCGGTCCAGAGTTCGCCGTGGTACATTTCGGCACCGGGCAGATTGGTTAAAAGCATACCAAATGCAATACCAACCAACAACAGGGGTTCGAACTTTTTATGAATGGCAAGCCAAAGCAAGAACAAAGAAACCAGGATCATTACAAGGTTTCCCCAGGTTTCACCAATGTTGCCGAACAACATATAAAAGCCTGTTTCCTTGGCAAAATCAATTAATCTTTCTAACATAATTACTCTCCTATGTGTCTAATTAACCGATTACACACAGAACGGTGCCGGTTTCAACCGAGCTACCCTTTGTAATTACGGAAGATACAGTGCCATCACAGGGAGCCATGATTTCGTTTTCCATCTTCATAGCTTCCAACACCATCAGAACGTCGCCTTTTTTCACAGCCGCACCGTTCTGAACGTTTACGCTCAGAATGGTTCCGGGCATCGGGCTGGCAACGGTTTCGCCGCCTGCCGGAGCAGCAACGGGAGCCGGTGCGGGAGCTGCAGCAGGAGCAGCGGCCGGTGCGGGAGCAGCCTTTACGTCGGCAGCGTTGATTTCTTCCAATTCAATTTCATAAACGTTTCCGTTCACGGTTACTTTGTACTTTTTCATTTTTTATATTCTCCTTTTTATACTTTTTTGAACGAATGAATACGAATCGCGGAAATATCGGTTCCGAGTTCTTCGGCCAAAACCGCAGACACAGCCGCAATCACTTCTTGGCGGTTTTCAATCACCGCCTGCGATTGAACAGGCGCCGCCACAGCGGTCTTCTTCGGCTTCGGTTCAAATGCACGGCAGATCGCACTCATCAAGCTACACAGAATGATAATACAGATCAATCCTACAAAAACCGTTCCGACACCCATACAAACGACAAACAAATTGAATGACAAAAAAATGCACCCCCCGATTTACAAAAAATCGTATTATTTTCGGGATTTTTTACCCGATTTTATACTGTCATCGAGTGAAAAATTCACATTTTCCGAATTTTCCCTCGATTATATACCATTATATACTATAATTACAATAATTTCAATGATAAAAAGCAAATTTTTCCGATGTTTTTTCACGCTTCACAAAACCCACTTCATTTCATAGTATAGATATTGGGACATCCGAATCCGAACACAAAGGAGAATGAAGCGTGGATCACAAATTTGTAAAAGACGATCGCGGTATTTTTGTCACGTTGAATCCCGACGAACAAGTCCCATCCGATGAAATTTTAACCATGGCGTTCGTGAATATTCAACCCTTCGGCGAAACCTACGAAGCCGACAAAGCACTCTGCCGAGGTACGCTCTACCCCGACCTTGACAAACCCTTCTTAAAGGGAGGAAACAACCAATGAAAGAACAAAACTTTTTGAAGCAGAAGATTTATGAGATAAAATTCGCCATTCACGAGTTGGAGTTGTATCTCGACACCCACCCCACCTGCCGCCGAACCTTGGCGCTCTTGAAAAAGTACCGTGCGCTTTATGCCGAAACACTTGCGCAGTACGAAGCCAAGTACGGCCGCTATATGCCCACCAGAAACTCGGTTCCCGCCGAGGGCCGTTGGCAATGGATCGACGGACCCTGGCCCTGGGAAATCCATTTTACGGAGGAATAAGATATGTGGAAATACGAAAAACAACTTCAATACCCGATTAAAATTAAAAATCCGAATCCCAAGTATGCACAAATCATCGTCAGCCAGTACGGCGGACCCGACGGCGAACTCGGCGCATCTATGCGCTACCTGACCCAACGCTACGGCACGCCGTATGACGACGTCAAAGGTCTTTTAACCGACATCGGCACCGAAGAACTCGCCCACATGGAAATGGTATGTGCAATGGTGCATCAGTTAACGAGAAATCTCACCCCCGAGGAGATTAAAAAAAGCGGGTTCGACACCTATTTTGTCGACCACACCGCCGCCGTTTATCCGGTTGCGGCCTCGGGTCTTCCTTGGCGCGCCGAGTATATCCAGGCCAAGGGCGACATTCTTGCCGACCTACACGAGGACCTGGCCGCCGAGCAAAAAGCCCGCGTGACCTACGACAATCTGCTTCGACTGATTGACGACCCCGATATTCTCGATCCCTTAAAGTTCCTGCGTCAGCGTGAAATTGTCCACTATCAGCGTTTCGGTGAAGCGCTTCGCCGCACCACCGACCGTTTGAATTCTAAAAACTTCTACGCTTGCAATCCGAATTTTGATAAGAATTGCGGGAAATAAAAAAAAGAGCGGATGGAAAAACCATCCGCTTTTACTTTTTTATTATTCGTTTTCCGAAATTTCTTTGGCGTCTTCCAAATCGGCGACACAAACGTTTACGCGCGTAACCGCAATGCCGGACAGAGCCTGAACCTTATCCTTCACATTTGCCTGAACGGCCTCGGAAATATCGCGCACCTGAACGCCTTGTTTGACGCAGATATAAACCGTGATTTCAATCGCACCGTTTACATCGTCCACCTTTACTTCTTTGAAGGCGCTTTTAGCCTTCATCACGTCGCGCAGGTCAACGGCCTTTTTGGGCATTCCGGCAACGCCCTCAATTTCTTTAGCGGCAATTCTTGCCATTTTTTCAAGCACTTCGGTGCTGACAGTTAATTCGGTTTTATTGTCATTCATTTCAGAAATCCTCCGTCATCTTTGGTATTCCTACTTATTTGTTAGATATTATAACACATTTTTCTGAAAAGCACAACTATTTTACCGAAATAATTTTAATGTTTGATAAATTGAGTGAAGTTTGGTCGACGACAATATCCTGAATCTGAAGGGTTTGTGCCGTTGTAAGGCCATCCGATTTTACGACGATATTGATTGATTCATCTCCAATCAAGGCAACCGCGCGCGGGAAACCTTTGGCTTTTAAGAGCGACTCGATATTGTTTTCTTTTTCGGCGCGGTCGGCAATTTGGGCCGATTTTTCGGCCACCTGTTTTTTCTCCTCGTCGGTCAGACGCTCGCTTTTAAGCGTTTCGGCAATCGATTCTTCAATCTTTTTTCGGTTCTTTTCGCGTTCTTTTTGAACCGAAGTGAAATAATCCTCTTCCTCCTCCGCTTTGGCCGAGGTTTGAACGGCGGCTTCGTTTTCACCGTTATTGACAAAAAGCGCCTCGCCTAAATACTTCTCGGAAGAAAAGCGCATATTCATCCAAACAGCCGCACCCAATGCCGCCACCATCAATACAAGCGCCAGCTGACCTTTAGTTAAAATTTTACCTTTTTTCATGGTTTGTTCCTCCTGCAATGTAAACTCTTTGTGAAGTGATATGAAAAGCCGACGTTACGGCATTGGTTATTTTTTCGGCTGTTGCTTCGTCATCTCCGTTTCGGCAGATGACCGCAACGCCACGCACCTCGGGCATCCACTCGGTTACAAGCAACGCTTCTTCCCCACCGTCGGAAGCGCGAACAGTGATGGTTGAAGTGGACTGACTGTCGGTTTCTTTGCGGTTCTCTTCCCCGCCGCTCGTTGAACGGTCGGTCTTTTTATCATCGGCATAGTGGTATTTTACGCCGCTTTCGAGCGTTACCACCACCGTTGCATTTTGGTCCCCTGTAATTCCGCTGACAATTTGGCGCACGTTTTCCTCGAGCGTTTGGCGATAGGTTTCGGCGTCAAACGATATTTTTTCATCCTCATTTTTCGGTTTTGAAGAATTGAAGGAAGAAAGCATAATCAAGACCATGGCCGAAATACCGCAAATCATCAAAACTTTAGGTTTCAGAACGAACTCCTTGACCCTTTTTATTGCATCATTCATATGGAACCTCTATGATAATATTTTCATTTTTTCCACCAAGTATTTCTTCGATTTTTTCTTTCGACGCACTTGTTTTCACAATCACCTGATACATTTCTATGCCCGAGTCGCTCGAAATATCCGTACAAACTGTGATTTCTTCAAATTCAATATGATTGTTTCGAAGCGCCGTTTCAAAAACTAATTTCATATACCAAAGTGACGTTTCCGAGTCCTTCAAAGAAGTCTCTGTTTGCGCGGAAATTTGCGGTAATTTCATATTTTTGAGAAACGGAAGACACCCGAGAACACAAACCAATGTCGCCAACCCCAAAAGATAGCGCACCGCTTTTTCCGTTTTTCCCGAGGGGCAAAGTAAAAACAGCGCCCCCAGGCAGACCGTAACCGTACAAAAAGAAACAACAAAATCACGAAATAGGTTCATATACTTTTCCCCGCCCCGACAAGAATGGCAAGACTAATCACAAAAAGCGCACCGGAAAGCAGCAAAATTCCCACCAAGAGCGAGAACATCCGGTCCATCGCGCGCAGAAGATTTCCAACCGCAGGTATCGAAAAGAAATCGGCAAAAACGGCAGACAAGCAAAGCACCAAACGCCACAAAAGCAAACGAACGAGAATCGGCAAAACCAAAAAAGCAATCACCACAACACCGTAGATTCCAACCGAACTTTTCAAAAGTCCCACCGAGGCATTTACCGTTGTCAACGCTTCGGAAATCGCCGGACCCGCAAACGGAACGGTCGTTCCGACAAAGAACTTTGCCGTTTTTACGGTAACGGTATCGGCAGCGGTATGTATGGCGGTTTGTATTCCCATCAGTGCGGCAAAGAGCGTACCGCAAAGCGACAACGTCCAGACGGCGATTCGTTTGAACCCATCGGCCAAACCGAATTTCGCGGACAACGGCGAAATTCCCGAACAGAGAGAGGTGGCCAAATATCCGCCCATCAGCGGTACCACAACGTTTGATGAAACGTTGTTGACAAGCGTTGCCGCACCCAAAAGAAGCCCTCCTGAAGTGGCGGCGGTCGTCACCGCACCCGAAAGCGAAACAATGCCCAGGAATGTCGGTAAAAAGCCCAGCATAAAAACCGCAATCGAACGAATGGTTTCAACCGTTACGGTCAAAAGTTCAAAAACGGCGGGTGCTAAAATCCCCGTCACGCAAAGAATCGTTGCATACTCGGTCGTTTTTTGAACGTTCTTCTCTTCACCGAACGAGAAAAAAGCGGCCGATAGAATTAAAACAGCGAAAACCAACATCCCGATTTTGAAGGGTTCTTTGAAACTCTTTTGCAGTAGATCCAAAAACCTTGTGACCATATTTCCGGACGTCAGAGAATTGATCCAATCGGGATTTCCTAAATCAACGTCATCTTCAAAATATTCATAAACACTCTCGGGCAAAATTTCTTGCAATTCGGCGGCACCGCTTTGTTCCAAGAGTTCTTGATAGGGGTCGCTTGCATTTTCCGCCGAAACCGAAAAACTACAGACAAAGAAAAGAAAAACGACGAGCAGAAGTATTTTTACTATTCTCATACGCGTACCCAATCAAGCGCCGTATCGAGTATTTGAAACAACAGCGGCAGACTTAAAAGAAAGATGGCGCATTTGGCCGCTAATTCGGCGCGCGCGGCCATAGCGTTTTGATCGAAATCACGGCAGGTATCTGCCACAAAACTGCTCATATAGGCAATCCCCAACGCTTTCAGTGCCGTTTTCAAACAGTATTCGGCCGTTTGCGGCAGGTTGATTTTATCCTCCAGTTGTCGGATCGCGGGATAAACTTTTCCAAGCACCATTACAACCACCAAAACACCCGTCAGAACCGAAATGAAGACGGCGTATTCGGCGCGATATTCCTTTAACAATATCACCAACACCGTTGCCAGAAACACCAGCGCTAAAATTTTTGTAACATCCATTCTTAAAGACCAAACAGCGTTTTCACGGTCGAAAACAAATCGGCAATGGCCGAAACGATCATCAAAAGCACCACGACCAGACCTGCCAAAGTGGTGAGCATGGCCTGTTCCTCGCGGCCCGAGCGCACAAGCAATTGGTTTAAGACAGTCACCAAAATACCGATCGCCGCTATTTTGAAGATAAAATCTACATCCATTTTGTTTCCTCCGTCAGAGCAAGAATATCCCCATCATCACACCGCCGCAAAGCCCCACCGTGCGATAAAGTTTTCCGTTTTCTTCGGCATTTTTATGCGCCGTATCCATCTGTTTTTTCAAGCGTTCCATCAAGAGTTTCAACCGTTTTTCTTCGGTTTTTAAGTCGGCGTTTCCAAAGGTTTGAATATACTGCAAAATCAGTTCTCGGTCTTCTATTGACAGATGGTTATCACAAACACTAAAATTGGATCCTGATTTTTGAAGAAACCCGTTTGAAACCAAGAGCGTTTCAATCAACTCCTCGCGGCCCGCACCCTCGTAAACCATACGGGCCAACAGTTCTTGCAAACAACCGTGCAGCAGTTCCAATCGCCGAACGCGAAGAAACAGTTCACTTGATTTTTTATAGCCAATCGCCCATCCCGACAGGACAAGCAGTAAAATACCTATGATCTTCAAATTCTTTGAACTCCTCGACCGAATAAATCGCGGGCCTCTCCCCGATTTTTCGGCTCAGCAACGCCACCGTTTCAATGGCGCGAGAATTGAGCAACGCCCTCGTTACCGGGCGGCGATACAATTCTTCTATTGAGCCGCTATGTACACTCGTGATGACCGAAACGCCTGCATTCAAGCATTCCAGAACACCTTGAAATTCCTTTGTCGTTCCGATTTCATCAAACACAATAAACTGCGGAAACATCGTCCGAAGCGCCATTTCCATTCCCTTGGCCTTATCGTGGGTCAAGAGAACGTCGGCATTGAGCCAATCGCACGAATATAGCCCCGAAAGCTCTCGACGGCTATCAATGACACAAACACGTTGCTCGTGGGATAATTGGCGGATAAAATCGCGCAAAAGGGTCGTTTTTCCGCAACCTGGCGGTCCCGCAATTAAAAAGCCCTTCCCGTCATATTGTTGAAACAGCATGTCGGCACAACCGCGAACCTCTCTTGCGATACGAATATTGACCGACGTTATTTTTCGCAACATTCCATCGGGCGAAACAGTACCGCAGACCCCTGCTCTTCCGCCGTTGGGCAAAGACAAAAAGCCTTCGCGCAATTCTTCTTCGCGCGCATAAACCGAATTTTGACAGAGGTTCAAGAAGAGTTCTTCCATATCTGAAGCATCGGCTATTACCGACTGTTCCGACACAAATCGGCTCGGTCCTTGGTTCCTTTGTAAATAGAGAATTCCTTCTTTATGGGTCAGAGCAATCGGTCGGTCGACCCGAAAACGAATTTCATAAACGTTTTCTGATAAATCGGGCGACAAGGCCGAAAAATATCGTTTTACCGTTTCGGGAAAAAGACGAATAATTTCTTGAAAACATTCCAAAGGCCCGTCATCTCCTCCCTGTTTCTAAAATATGAGCGCCTGTCCCACAATAGAACAAGCTTTTACAGAAAAAAAGACGGGTTACCCTTTCGGATAACCCGTCAAAACGAATTATGAAATTAGATAATGCGAACGCGGATAACGCCCTCAATTGCTTCGAGTTTCTCTTGCAAAGCGGCTTCATCGGCATTGTCAACGTCCAACATGGTGTAGGCGTAATCGCCGCGCGATTTGTTGAGCATATTCTCAATGTTTACTTTGCCCGTTGCAACGGCACCGGTAATGGCCGTGAGCATATTGGGAATATTTTTGTGCATCACGCAGATACGCTTTTCACCGCTGCGCGGCATAGTGATTTCCGGCATATTGACCGAGTTTACGATATTACCGTTCTCGATGTAATCGATCAACTCGTGTGCAGCCATGGTTGCGCAGTTGTCTTCCGACTCGGGGGTCGAAGCGCCCAGGTGCGGAATGGCAATAACGCCGTCGGTGCACAAAACGTCATCGGTCGGGAAATCGGTCACGTATGCGGCAACCTTGCCCGATTCGAGGGCGGCCTTAATATCGGTATCGTTTACCAATGCGGCACGCGCAAAGTTGAGAATGCGAACGCCGTTCTTCATCTGAGCAATCGACTGCGCATTGATGAGGTTTTTGGTCGAATCGTTGAGCGGCACGTGCAACGAAATGTAATCACACTTGGCAAAGATTTCGTTGATATCGTTGATATAAACGGCATTGTGGTTGAGGTTCCAAGCCGATTTTACCGACAAATACGGGTCATAACCGAAAACGGTCATACCCAGGTGGTTGGCCGCATTGGCAACCATAACACCGATTGCGCCAAGGCCCACAACGCCCAAGGTTTTGCCCTTGAGTTCGGGACCGGCAAACGCGCTCTTGCCTTTTTCAACCAATTTACCGACCTCGGCACCCTGACCCTTTAAGGTCTTGGCCCAATCGATAGCCGAAACAACGCGACGCGAACTCATAAACAGACCGGCCAAAACCAACTCTTTTACAGCGTTTGCATTGGCACCGGGGGTGTTGAATACAACGATACCGTTTTCGGTGCAACGCTCGATCGGAATATTGTTGGTACCGGCACCTGCGCGGGCGATGGCCTTTAAGGAAGCCGGAAACTCGGTTTCGTGCAGCGAAGCCGAACGAACGATCGCACCGTCCGCATTCTCGACCTCTTCACCGATGGTGTATTTCTCGTCAAAAACGTCCAAGCCGATCTTGGCGATTTTGTTATAGGTTTTAATCTTAAACATTATGCATTCTCCTCTTCGAACTTCTTCATAAAGGCAACCAACTTCTCAACGCCCTCAATCGGCATTGCATTGTAGATGGAAGCTCTCATACCGCCAACGCTGCGGTGACCCTTGAGGTTGACGAAGCCTGCCGCTTTGGACTCGGCAACAAACTTGGCATCGAGTTCATCGTTGCCCGTAACAAACGGAACATTCATGAGCGAACGGTCCTCGGGAACAACGGTACCCTTGAAGAGTTTGCTCTGGTCGAGGAAATCGTAAAGAATCTTGGCCTTTTTCTCGTTCATTTCCTTGACAGCCTTCAAACCGCCCAATTCCTTAATCCACTTGAAGACCAGACCTGCAACGTAGATGGTGTAGCAAGGCGGCGTATTGAACATCGAAGCATTTTCCGAATGGGTTGCGTAGTTGAGCATAGTCGGGGTGATATCCATCGCGTTGCCAATCAAATCCTTGCGGATGATGACGATGGTAAGACCGGCGGGAGCAACGTTCTTCTGAGCACCGGCGTAGAGAACGCCAAACTTCTTCACGTCGACCGGTTCGGACAAAATGCAGCTCGAAATATCGGCTACCAACGGAACATCACCGGTGTCGGGCAAGGTGTGGTACTTGGTACCGTAAATGGTGTTGTTCATACAAATATGAACGTAGTCTGCCTCGGGGTCGAAATCGGCCTTTTCGGTCTTGGGGATATAAGAATAGGTCTTGTCAGCCGAAGAAGCAACGGCACGGGCATTTCCGTAACGGGCAGCCTCTTTATAAGCCTTATTGGCCCACTGACCGGTGATGATGTAATCAGCCTTGCCGTTCTTGGTCATCAGGTTCAGGGGAATCATTGCAAATTGGGTCGAAGCACCGCCCTGTAAGAACAGAACTTCATAATCATCGGGAATTTCCATAATCTCGCGAAGGTCGGCCTCGGCCTGTTTGATGATGGCATCATACTCTTTCGAGCGATGCGACATTTCCATAACCGATTGACCGCTGGTGCCATATTCCAACATTTCGTTTGCGGCCGTTTCCAAAACCGCCTGCGGAAGCATCGAAGGACCCGCGCTGAAATTATAAACTCTTGCCATAATTTTCTACCTCATTCATTATATAATAGTTGTTTTTCATCCGTTTGAAACGGAATATAGTGCTATTCTATTCCATATTTATGCGCTTGTCAATAGGTTTGTTAAAAAAATATCATTATTTCTTGAAATTTTTTATGATTTTGCCTTAAGTTTGTTAATTTTTTAACTATCTATTTTTTTCATATAAAAAGTTTTTCAAATTCTTGTTGACAAATCGGAAAGTTATGATATAATAAGTTTTGCGCTATGGTGGATGTAGCTTAGTTGGTTAAAGCGCCAGTTTGTGGCACTGGAGACCGTGGGTTCGAGTCCCATCTTCCACCCCACCGCAAGACCCCGATACCAATGCGGTGTCGGGTCTTGCTTTATAAATCGGTTAACGCGCAAAACAAAACTTTATATTGGGGTGTCGTCAAGCGGTAAGACACAGCACTTTGACTGCTGCATTCGTAGGTTCGAATCCTGCCACCCCAGCCAGAAAAAAGCACTTGCAAAAGCAAGTGCTTTTTTCAACTAAATCCACCCTTGCGGGTGGTTGGAATCATCTACGATGATGAAATCCTCCCTTCGGTCGGATGAAATCGCTGCAGCGGTGGGTGGATTTAATTTCACATTTTGACGAATGGCAAAATATTTCATCCAAAACTTGTTTTGGATTTCACCGTGAGCAACAGCGAACGATTTCTCTAAAACCACGAGAATTGATTCACTTATTCATTCGTTACTCTTCCCTCTTCACTTAAAAAGACCCCCAAATACTTGGAGGTCTTTTTCTTTTATTTGACAATATCTTTACTGATTTCAAGCAAATCGATTTGAAGCGGCGTGGCGTTATATTCGGTATTCCGACGAACCCATTCCCATTCCCATTCAAACCAATTGATCTTATCCTCAAACGGCTGACCGTTCAACTCGTTGATACGCGCGACAATCCAGCGTTCCCAACGCTTTTTGTAGAAATCGCCGACAAGGCCTGCCCACTGGCGGTTGGAATAGTCCCGCAAACCACCCGTTTCACACTGATTGTAAGAACCCCAGGTCGTCACGAGCGATTTCGCATTCAACTGATAGAGCATCTTGGTGAAATCATCGGCATTTTGAGAAAGGGTATTGGCCTGCGCTACCCAACGGCCGAGCATATAATGTTCACTGCACGAGAGAACGTTTTCCATCAAATCGGCAATCTTCAAGAAGCGATCACTCTGCTCTTTGAAAGCGGCCAAATCCTTGCGCTCAAAGGCGGCCACCATATCTTGGTGCACGTCCTGAGCAGAGTTGGCAAGAATTTGTTGGAAGATGGTCACAAGGTCATAGCGATAGCCTTCGCTGTGTTTTAACACCTCGTAATCTTCTAAAAGAAGCCGTGCGGCGCGTTTGAGGTCCTTTTTATCATAACTGATAATCGCGTTGCCCCAGGTCGAAGCCGTTTTGACTTCAAACGCAGGTCGGGCGTTGACCACCGATTCGGGAGCACCCTGACCGAGGTTGCTCAGTTCCGATTTATAAACGGTTTCCAGGAGAATCTGCCAGGTTTCGTTGGCCGAAGCGCTCTTGGCGCCGTAACGGCGTTCGGCATAGTCGCAAACCCATTCTTTCAGGTCAATCACTTCCATTTTCGCGTCGGCATTATCGCGCCAGACCGATTCAAACAAGAAGTCATACAAAACGGGGTTGTTGAAACTCGCCTCGGGCGTGATACCGATACCGGCGATATGTTCACAAGTGTTATACGAAAGCGGAATGTTCTCGGCCAGGCTATCGATGTGACCGTAAAGACCCAGTCGGCCGCCGAAGTTATTGAGCATACAGAAGATCCACGGCGTTTTATCAAACTCGCGCGAATAGCCGTAGTGCGGATTTTCGGGATGGCCCTTGGAAGAATTGGTGTAACGCTCGGCATATAAGTCGAGAATGAGCGCATGTTGTCTGCCGTTTTCGTGGTCCGAAATACCGAGAAGCAATTCCGACGTGGGGTTAATTTGCCACGACTGAATAATCCAAACGGCATCCTTATTGTGCTTCATCATTGCACCCAAAACTTCGTGGGAAATCTGGCGATAGGACATATCGGCAACGTTGCCGCCCTCGTGGAAGGGGTCGGTTGCGAAATAGTAACTGTAATCGCCGTAAACCTGGGACTGCGCTTGGTAGAATTTGGCGGCGAACTCGCGGAAAACGGGGGCCGTCGTGCGAAGCATTGCCGGGCGGTCAAACGAACACCAGGTACCCTGCGGAATGATATCGATATCCGAGAAATGTTCGGTAATATCGTTGGGCACCATACCGCTATACCCCTGAAGAACGGGATACATACCGAGTTTTCGCATTCTCAAGTGATTTTTACGGGCAAGTTCGGTTCGGTCAACAAACCAACTGTCGTGTACAGGACCGCCAAAGCCCGAAAGGTTTGCCATATAGGCCCAGGCATAGTACGCGGGACCCGCCACAAACTTTTTCACTTCATCGTGGGTGTAACCGATCGAGGTTAAGAATCGGCGCCAGACTTCTTCCTGGGCGGTGGCGTCGAGCACAACGTTCACGCCGTTCATGGCCAACCAATCGAGTTCATACTCCCAATCCTTCTCACCCCAGAATGCCATCGTGTAAGAAAGGGTGCAATAGTTATAGGAATAGCGAACGCGCGCCTTGGTTTCTTTGAAAACGGGAGTTCCAACAAGAACTTTATCGGAAGGCATTTTCGCCTGGTCTCCCACTTGGGAAATGTTGACTTTGCAGAAATATTTGAGATAGTGATTGAGACCCATCGCCAACGATACGCCGTTATTACCCTCAACGAGAACTCTTCCATTTTCATCGGAAAGTCGGAAATAATCGTAAGATTTGCCCTGCGGGTGGGCGGAAACGCGGAAGGTGAACCAATCGCAGTATTCTGCGCCCAGCCGTCTTGCAACCATTTTATAAAGTTCTTCGTAGGTGTCCTCAACGGTGACTTCGACGTTGTATTCGGAATCCGCAAACGCCGGGATCGAAATTTCGGCGCGTTTTTGTAAGGGAGTTCCCGATTTTTTGCCCGTAAATTCAACACGGTCAAAAAGCGCATCGACCGAAGCGGTGTTGTATTCAATGTACACGCGGATAATACGTGCTTCGCGGCCATTGAGCGAATAAACGTCACCCGTCGAAAAATCGCAAGGGTTTTGATCGCATTTTTTGGCCACAAAATCGAAATCGCGGCCGTCCATACTGGTATAAACCGAGTAATGGCTAAAGCCCTTGGGGGTCGTATAGACCGAAACGGTATCAAGAATATAGTTCTCCCCTAAATCGGTATCGAAATAGCAAGGATAATAGGCGGCCGTTTCTTCGCTGATCTCCTCATAAATGACGACGTCTTCGAGCGAAACCATTTCCTCTTGCGGCGTAACATAAATATGCGAAGCCGAAACGGGTTTTTCGCTCTCGACGACCAAAATTCTATCGTCGTCAACCGTGGCCTCGCCGTAAGGAATCAGGTCGGTAATAACACCGTTGAGCGCATATTCCACCGTTACCTTTTTACCCTTAAAGTCGGCAAAGTTTTCGGGCATAGTCAATTCCACGCTTGTAACGTTACGGTTATTGGTAAAAGCAAAGACCAAGGTCGAGCCTTGCATCGTTTTTTCATGGACGTTTACTTTTTCAATCATAACAAAACACCTCTTTCGTTTATTATAAAAGAACAACTGCCAAATTTCAACACAAACGGGAAATATTTTCATCAGATTCGGGTTTTCTATTGACTTTTTTTCGAAAAATGTTAATATAAATATAATTATGCTTTAGAATAGAGGTTTAGCAAATGGATAACAGTAAGAAAACCATGGAAACCATCGTTGCCCTGGCAAAGGGTCGCGGCTTTGTTTATCCCGGAAGTGAAATCTACGGCGGTCTTGCCAACTCGTGGGATTACGGCCCGTTGGGTGTTGAACTGAAGAACAACATCAAGAGAGCTTGGTGGAAAAAATTCGTTCAGGAGAATCCTTATAACGTCGGTCTGGACAGTGCCATTCTGATGAACCCCGAAACCTGGGTTGCTTCGGGTCACTTGGGCGGTTTCTCCGACCCGTTGATGGACTGCCGTCAATGCAAAACGCGTCACCGCGCCGATAAATTGATTGAGGACTACGTTGCCGAAAACGGCCTCAACGACAATCCCGCCGCTATGAGCGATGAGGAAATGCTTGAATACATCCGCGAACACGCGATTGCCTGTCCCTCCTGCGGTTCGCACGATTTTACCGACATTCGCAAGTTCAACCTTATGTTCAAAACCTTCCAGGGCGTTACCGAGGACAACAGTTCTACCCTTTACCTGCGCCCCGAAACGGCACAGGGTATTTTCGTAAACTTCAAGAACATTCAGCGTACCACCCGCCGCAAGATTCCATTCGGCGTTGGTCAGATCGGTAAATCTTTCCGCAACGAGATCACGCCCGGAAACTTTATCTTCCGTATTCGTGAGTTCGAGCAGATGGAACTTGAATTTTTCTGCAAACCGGGTACCGATTTAGAGTGGTTCGCCTACTGGCGTTCCTACTGCCACAACTGGTTGTTGAACCTGGGTCTCAAAGACGAGAATTTGCGTCTTCGCGACCATGACGCTGATGAACTTTGCTTCTATTCCAAAGCAACGACCGACTTCGAATTCCTCTTCCCGTTCGGTTGGGGCGAGTTGTGGGGCGTAGCCGACCGTACCGATTACGATCTGACTCAACACAGCGAACATTCGGGTCAGCAGATGGAATACTTTGACCCCGAAACCAACGAAAAGTATATTCCCTACGTTATCGAGCCGTCGCTCGGTGCCGACCGCATTACGTTGGCTTTCCTCTGCGAAGCATACGACGAGGAAGTTGACGAAAAGGGCGAAACCCGCGTGGTGATGCATTTCCACCCCGCATTGGCCCCATTCAAGGCCGCCGTTCTTCCCCTTTCCAAGAAGTTGTCGGAACAGGCGCTTGAAATTAAGAACCAACTCTCGGCCGACTTTATGGTCGACTTTGATGAGACCGGTTCGATCGGCAAGCGTTATCGCCGTCAGGATGAGATCGGCACACCGCTTTGCATTACCTACGACTTTGATTCGTTGGAGGACGGTTGCGTGACCGTTCGCGACCGCGACACGATGGAACAGGTTCGTCTGCCCATTTCCGAATTAAAGCAATACATTGAAGAAAAAATCCGTTTCTAAACCATATAAAAAGAAAAAGCAGTTGCCGCAAAGCAACTGCTTTTTTTGTTTTCAAATCAGCCGGGAGGCCACGCGAGCGGGCGGCCTGCCAACAAGTGGAAATGCAGGTGACCGACCGTTTGTCCGCCGTCTTCCCCACAATTATTGACGACGCGGAAACCTTTTTCAAGGTTTTCCTGTTCGGCAATCTTTGCGGCCGCTTCAAAGATTTTGGCAACGTAGAGGCTGTTTTCCGCCGTAATCTCGGTCGTAGCGGCAATATGAATTTTGGGGACGATTACAACGTGAACGGGTGCCTGGGGTGCAATATCCAAAAAGGCGTAAACCCATTCATCTTCATAAACTTTATTGCTCGGGATTTCCCCCGCAATAATTTTACAAAAAAGACAATCCGACATTGTTTGTCCTCCTTATTTCAATTGGCCCTGCAGAATTTCGGCCGCCGCATCGAGCGCCGACTGGGCTTTATCGGTTTCTTTACCGCCGGCCATAGCGCTATCGGGTTTTCCGCCGCCTTTACCGCCGGTGAGCATTGCAACCTCGCGAACCAAATTACCCGCGTGGGCGCCGCTCTTGACAGCATCACTGCCGCAACAGGCGCAGAAGGTAAGTTTATCGCCCGAAACCGAAGCCAGAACGGCCACGGCATCAAGGTGGTCCGCCTTAATCGAATCGGTCATCTTGCGCAGTTCATCGGCCGCAACACCCGAGAAGAGTGCCGTTACCAAACGGACCGAGCCGACCGACACAGCCTTATTCATCAAGTCCCCAACCTTGCCCGAAGCGAGTTTAGACTCGACCGCGGCCAATTTCTTTTCGGTATCTTTGAGTTGAGTATTCAACTGCGCCGCCTTGGTGGGCAGGTCTTCAACGTTGCCCGCTTTCAAGGTAGCGGCCGTATCGACAACCAAATCATAGGTATGACGGAACAGTTTCATAAAGTTATTGCCCGTTACCGCCTCGATTCGGCGAACACCCGCGGCAATACCCGTTTCCGAAACAATGCGGAACAGACCCAGGTTCCCAACATTCTGCGCGTGGGTACCGCCACAGAACTCAACCGAGCAATCCTCCACCGAAACAACGCGAACAGTCGCACCGTATTTTTCGCCAAAGAGGGCCATTGCGCCCAATTTTTTGGCTTCTTCAATCGGCATTTCGCGGCTGATGACCGGTTTAGCCGAAAGAACGGTTTCGTTCACAAAATCTTCTACCGCGGCGATTTCTTCATTCGTCAAAGCGGCAAAATGGGTAAAGTCGAAACGAACGGTTTTGTCGTTAACCAACTGACCCGCCTGTTCAACGTGGTTTCCGAGTACACGGCGCAAGCCTGCCTGCAAGAGGTGGGCCGCCGTATGATTACGGCGAATAGCCTCGCGGCGGGCAACGTCGATTTCGGCCGAAACTTGGTCGCCAACCGAAAGTGTACCCGATTTCAGTTCGCCGATATGGGTAACAACGCCGCTTGCGTTTTTCTTGGTATCGGTAACCGTAAAGGTCAAACCCTCGGCACAAAGAATACCGGTATCGCCAACCTGGCCGCCGCCCTCACCGTAGAATACAGTTTGGTCGAGCACCACAACGGCCTTTTGCCCTGCCGCGATTTGCGACACGTGTTCACCCTCACTTACAAGGTCTAACACCTTGGCCGTGCAAACGTTATCGGTATAACCCAAAAATTGAGTTTTTGCAATATCTTCGAAACTAAGTTCATTCGAACTCCAACTCTCGCCATCCGAGGCTTTGCGCGAATTACGGGCTTTGGTACGCTGTTCTTCCATACATTGATGGAACGTTTCTTCGTCCACCGTCATACCCTGTTCGGCCAGAATATCCTTGGTCAGGTCAATCGGGAAACCAAAGGTATCGTAGAGTTTGAACGCATCCTCACCCGAAAGAACGCCGCCCTTTTGGGTCAGTTCCTTCAAAAGGTTCAAGCCCTGGTCGATCGTTTTGGCAAAACTCGCCTCTTCGTTGGCAATAACCTTTTTGATCAGTTCCTGTTTTTCAACCAATTCGGTATAGGCGCCGCCGTTTTCCTGAATAACCGTGTCGCAGAGTTCCGAGAGGAACAAACGGTCAATGCCCAAAAGTCTGCCGTGGCGCGAGGCACGACGGATTAGACGGCGCAAGACGTAACCTCTGCCCTCGTTCGAGGGAATAATACCGTCACTAATCATAAAGGTAGCCGCGCGAATATGGTCGGTAATAGCGCGAATGGAAATATCGGTATTTCCGCCCTTGCCGTATTCCTTGTTGGCAATGGCGCAAACATGGTTCAAAATGTTGCGGATGGTATCCACTTCGAACATATTATCGACACCCTGCAACACGCAAGCCAGACGCTCCAGGCCCATACCCGTATCAATGTTTTTGTGTTCGAGTTCGGTATAGGTGCCGTCCCCCATATTGTTGAACTGCGAGAAAACGTTGTTCCAGATTTCCATATAGCGGTCGCAATCGCAACCGGGTTTGCAGTCGGGACTGCCGCAACCGTATTTTTCGCCGCGGTCAAAATAAATCTCACTACAAGGGCCGCAAGGACCGGTGCCGTGTTCCCAGAAGTTATCGGCTTTGCCAAGGCGCACAATACGCGCTTCGGGCACGCCGATCTCATCGCGCCACAGAGCATACGATTCGTCGTCTTCTTCGTAAACGCTCGGCCACAAAAGTTCCGCCGGGATTTCCAAGGTTTCGGTCAGGAATTCCCAGGCCCAATGAATAGCCTCGGTCTTGAAATAATCGCCGAACGAGAAGTTTCCGAGCATTTCGAAATAGGTACCGTGACGCGCCGTGTGACCTACGCGCTCGAGGTCGGGGGTGCGGATACATTTTTGGCAGGTGGTCACTCTCGTCGAAGGCGGTACGACCTCGCCCGTGAAGTACTTCTTCATCGGGGCCATACCCGAGTTGATGAGCAACAACGATTTATCGTTATTGGGGACGAGAGAAAAACTATTGAGTCTTAAATGATCTTTCGATTCGAAGAACGAAAGATATTTTTCGCGTAAATCATTCAGTGAAGTCCATTCCATTGTTTAACATTCCTCAGCGTTAAAATTATTTGATCTTTGCATTTTCCACAAGGAAATTCTTAACGTTTTCCGAAACGGCCAACGCCTCAAAATAATAACTTCCGTAGAATTCCTTCAAATCGTCCTCGGTAACCTCGTCAGAACCGATTTCTTTTTGCATGTGGGCTACCTGTTTTTGAATATCCTTTTCGGAAACTTCAATTCCCTCTTTATCCATAATGGCGTAGAGAATCATCTGTTCTTTCATCGAGGGATAAACCGAATTTTTGAGCGCTTCTTCCTTGAAGTCTTCCTCGGTCATCTGGTTATATGTTAACATTTCCGAGAAAGAAACACCGTACTGCGACTGATACATCGTTTCGTACTGGGTCTTCATCGTTTCATACAGTTTGGTTTCGTCCGCTTCGGGGTAATCCTTAATCTTGGATTTGTCGGCAATTTTTTCGAAAAGCATCAATGAAAGGGCTCTCTCTTCGACATCCTTTTCATAGGCTTCTACCGACTTGAAACCGAGTTTTTCAAAGAACTCTGCGGGCAGCATGGGTTCCGTCGTAGTAACGTAGTTAATGGTAACGGTAAAGACAACCGATTTTCCTGCCAATTCGGCACTGCCGTAGTCGGCGGGGAACGTGAGGTTCAGATCAACGGTCGAGCCGATTTCTTTGCCGATGAGGCCATCTTCAAAACCGTCGATAAAACTGCCGCTGCCAATCGTCAAGTCGTATCCTTGTGCGGTACCGCCCTCGAAAGCAACGCCGTCTTTTTTGCCGACGTAGTCAATATTGGCGGTGTCGCCCTTGGCAACGGTGCCTTCGGTCTTTTGCTTGTAAAGGCCGCCGCGCGAAACGTCGCCGTCGACAATCTCGTCGTAGTAGGTTTCAAAATCCGAAGAAGATTTATCCACGCTCAAACCCTTGTACTCGCCAAGCGTTACGTACTTGTCGAGGTTTACGTTGTAAAGTTCGCGCTTTGCGGGTTTTCCGCAACCGCTCATCACGCCGAGCAACAGCACGGCTACGACCAAAACACTAATAATTCTTTTCATTTTTCATCCCTCTAAATTATTCAATATTATCCTGAAGTTCTCCTTTGGAGGAGGCCTTCAAATAAGCGTTGATAAATCCGTCCAACTCACCGTCCATCACGGCGTTGATATTCCCCGTTTCAAAGCCCGTTCGGTGGTCTTTTACCATGGTATACGGCATAAACACGTAGGAACGAATCTGCGAACCCCAGGCAATCTCTTTTTGGACACCCTTGATATCCTCAATCTTTTCTAAATGTTCGCGCTCTTTGATTTCAAGCAACTTGGATTTTAACATCTTCATAGCTTGTTCGCGGTTCTGGAACTGACTGCGCTCGTTCTGACAAGCCACGACAATACCCGTCGGCAAGTGGGTCAAACGAACGGCCGAAGAAGTTTTGTTAATGTGCTGACCGCCCGCACCCGACGAACGGAACACATCCATCTTAATGTCTTCGTCGCGAATTTCAATATCGTTGTCTTCCCCGATTTCGGGCATAACTTCCAAAGAAGCGAACGAGGTGTGCCGTCTGCCCGAACTGTCAAAAGGAGATACGCGCACCAGCCGGTGGATACCCGATTCGCTCTTCAAATAACCGTAAGCGTTATCACCCTCGAACAGTAATTCCGCACTTTTGAGTCCCGCTTCATCGCCATCCAAAAAGTCGAGCATCTTAACCTTAAAGCCGTGGCGCTCGCCCCAGTGAGAATACATACGAACGAGCATTTGCGCCCAATCCATCGCCTCGGTACCGCCGGCACCCGCGTGGAAGGTCAAAAAGGCGTTGTTGTTATCGTATTCCCCCGTCAAGAGCGTTTGCAGGCTCTGTTCGTCGAGTTGTTTTTCAAGTTCATCGATCGAGGTGGTGATTTCTTCGATGAGCGAAAGGTCTTCCTCCTCGTCACCCATTTCAATGAGCACCAACAAATCCTCGTAGTTTTCTTTTAATTTATCGTAGGCTGCAACGGTGTTTTTGAGTTTACCCGTTTTTTGCAAAACAACCTGCGAATTCTCGGGGTCGTCCCAAAAACCGTCGGCCGCGGCGCGAAGTTCCAATTCTTCAATTTCGCGACACAGTCGGTCGTAACCAATCGCATCGTGTAATTCGCGAATGGCCTCTTCGTTGCCTTGAAGACGAAGTTTTAACTGTTCAAATTCAAGCATAGGTTTCCTCCGCTTTCTTTAGACGAAATGCATACCAATTATCGCGCGTTTCGGTGGTATCAATAACGTAGCCGTTTTGTTTGGCCGATGCGATAATCTCCTCGGCGCGCAGGTCAATAATGCCCGAAACAATCAACACACCGTCACGCTTTAAGTTGTTTTTTACCTTGGGCAACAAATCCAGAATAACGTCGGCCACGATGTTAGCGCAGATGATATCATACTGTTCTTCACCGTAGCCTTTTTCATCAACTACAAAAAACGTTGCCTTTTTCTCTACCCCGTTGATTTCGGCGTTGGCATTGGCGGTTTTTACCGACTGGGCATCAATATCGGTCCCGACGGCGCTTTCAGCCCCCAGCAAAACCGAGGCAATGGCTAAAATGCCACTCCCACAGCCGATATCCAACACACGGTCGCCCGATTGTACCACCTTTTCCAAAGCGTGTAAACAAAGGGACGTGGTCGCGTGGGTCCCCGTGCCGAACGCGGCGCCCGGGTCAATTGAGAGAACCGTTCGGTTTTCGCGGTTGTCATAGGTTTCCCAACTCGGGCAAACGGCCAGGCGTTCACCCACTTCAAAGGCTTTGAAATATTTTTTCCAATTCTCGTTCCAATCGGCATCATCCACACCGACCGAATCGATTTCGGCCGCAATCCCTGCCGCCGCAAGGTGTTCTTGCAGATATGAAACGGCTTCGGCCGCGTTATCACATTCCGAAACGTAAATGTGAATAATGGCCTCTTCCCGGTTTTTTTGCAAGAGTTCTTCATCAATCAAATCAATGTGCGCAATTTCCCACGCGCCCGCCTCCAGGTCGGCGTAGTCTTCAATGTAAATTCCATACGGAACGGTCATATTCGCAATGGCCGCCGCCTCGTCGGTTTTGGTCTCGTCGATACGAACCTTAATTTCGGTCCAATTCATGGTATTCTCCTAAAAATAGTTATCTTATTGATTATAACAGATATTCCTTAAAAATGGAAGTAGGAATTTAAGGATTCAAGGTCGGTTTGAACGGTACCCTGCACCAGCCCGTTTCGACCGCCGCCGCGCACCGAAAACTGTTCCTTAAACTTCGCAAAAACGCCGTTCAATTCTTTCTCCTCGCCGCAAAGTGCAAAGGCGAAACCGCCAACGGTGGGCGTAAACGCGCCGCAGATCCCGCTTTTTTCGCGGAAAAGACCGTCGGCCAATAATTGAAGTTCTTTGCCGTCCAACCCGTCTTCACAAACAAAACGCTCTTCGCTCGCAGCAACCAATTGTTCAATCAAGCGGCGTTTGAGCGCGGCGTTTTTCTGTTTTTCGGCAGTGAGTTGGTCATTCAGTCGAACGACCGCCTCGGCCGTTTCTTCCTGTTTCGAGGAAAGCAGATTTCCAATCTCGCGCACGTTGTCGTACTTACAGTTATAATCGGCAAGTGAGCGGTTTCCGCACTTCATAAAAATTCGCGTACCGCCGCGCATTTTTTCGGTATCTAAAAGTTTAATCAGTCCAATCTGCCCCGTGGTTTTCACGTGGGGTGCGCAACAGGCGCAAAGGTCGGTTCCCTCAATTTCGACCATACGAATGGCACCGTCGAGTTCCTTTTTACTGCGATACGGAAGGGTTGAAAGTTCGGCTTCATCGGGATACCACGTTTTGATTGTTCGGTTTTCCCAAACAGCGCGGTTGGCCTCTAATTCTGCCGTCAAAATCTGTTCACGGGTCAAAAGACCGTTGAAATCGAGCGTCACAACGTCTTCGCCCAGATGGAAACCAACGTTATCCAATCCGAAGAGGCGGTGTACAACGCCCGAAACGATATGTTCCCCCGAATGGTTCTGCATAAAATCGAACCGACGGGCAAAATCAATCGTTCCCGTAACAGTGCTTCCCTCCTGCAAAGGCAGATCGGTATAATGAACAATGACTTCATTTTCAATCTGAACGTCGAAAACGCGCACGTCCTTGAGATACCCCGTATCGGAGGGTTGTCCGCCGCCTTCGGGGAAAAAGGCCGTTTGGTCCAAAACGACCGCATAACCGTTCTCCCGCTCTTGGCAGGACAAGACCGAGGCCGAAAATTCTTTCGTAAACGAATCGAGGTCGTAAAGTTTCAGGGTTTTCTTCATTCCTTTTCCTCGTTTTCAAATCGTTCTTCAATGATATGGGCGGCCTTGTAAATATCGCCGCCACCCATCGTGAGGACAATATCGCCCGCCTGGGCTCTCGATAAAATCTCGTCGGCAATCTCGCCGAAATCGGCCGACACCACCGTAGCGTTCGGAATTTTCTCGGCCAACTGTTCCGAAGCGATTCCGTAGGTATTCACTTCGCGCGCCGCCATAATCGGGGTCAACAAAACCTCGTCGGCAAGCGACAACGCCTCAACAAATTCATCTTTCAACAGCGCTGTACGCGAATAGGTAAAGGGCTGAAAAACCACCATCACACGTTTATAATCGAGTTCTTTGGCAGCCGTGAGCGTTGCGCGAATCTCGGTCGGGTGGTGGGCGTAGTCATCGGCCAACGTAAAGCCGTTGTAACGGCCCAAAAACTCAAAACGGCGACCTGCACCCGTGAATTTTTCAACAGCGTCGCGAATGCCCTCGGGCGAAACACCCATACGGTGGCACACCGCAAAGGCCGCAAGACCGTTCATCACGTTGTGTTTGCCGGGAATGTGCATTTCCATTCTTGTGAGCGTTTGTCCGTTGGAAACAACGTCAAACGCGAATCCGTAACGACCGACCGAAAGATTCTTTGCCGCGTAATCGTTCTTTGGGTTCAGACCGAAGGTGATAACGTCGAGCGGAAGACCCTCTACGGCGCGAAGGGATAATTCATCATCGCCGTTGACGTAGACCGTTTTGGACATAGCCACAAACTTTCGGAACGAGGCAATCAAATTCTCCATCGTCTTAAAATAATCGAGATGGTCGTTATCGATATTCAGAAGCACCGAAACGTCGGGCGACATCTGCAAAAAAGTATCCACAAACTCACACGATTCGCAAACGAGCGTTTCGGACGAGCCGACCACACCGTTGGAATTGATGAGCGGCAACTTTCCGCCGATGACGGCGTTCGGTTCCATCTTGTTTAATAATAAAATTTGTGTTATCATAGATGTAACGGAAGTCTTGCCGTGGGTACCGCAAACGCCGATTACGTTGTCGTAGTGGCGCGTTAAGGCGCCCAACAGGTGCGAACGCTCCATCGTGGGAATGCCCTTTTCTGCCGCGGCAACCAACTCGGGGTTGTCTTTCGGAATAGCGGCCGAGTAAACCACCAACTGAGCATTTTCAACGTTCGCGGCCGAATGGCCCATAAACACGGGAATGCCCAACGCCTTTACGCGCTTTAAGGGATCGCTCTCGTTATGGTCCGAACCGGTCACGGTATAACCTTTGGCGTGTAAAATTTCGGCCAGGGGGCACATTCCGCTCCCGCCGATTCCAATCATATGAACACGCTTTACTTCGGTTAAAATTCGGTCTTCCTGTCGCAGTTCTTTCATGGTTGAACTTCCTTTCCGCGCGAATACTTTATTATATCCTATTTATTATATTACTTTTATCAAAAAAAATAAACCCCCAATTTTGAGGAGAAGCAAAAATGTTACACTTACCCGAATACATTGCGCAAATACTCGCCACCCTTACCGCGGCCGGCTTTCGGGCCTTTGCCGTGGGCGGTTGTGTGCGCGATTCATTACGCGGTGTTGTTCCCAACGATTACGACGTGACCACCAACGCGCTTCCAAACGAGGTGGAAGCCTTGTTTGAACACACCGTTCCAACCGGAATCCAACACGGCACCGTCACGGTTGTCACGAATAAAATTCCCGTAGAAGTAACCACCTTTCGCCAGGAATTCGGCTATACCGACAGCCGTCATCCCGACCGCGTTTGCTTTGTTTCCGATGTAAAAGAAGACCTGTCGCGCCGCGATTTTACGGTCAACGCTATGGCGTTTAACCCCTCGGAAGGAATTGTCGACCCGTTTGGTGGTCAACATGATTTGGAACACAAAATTCTTCGCACGGTGGGTGAGCCCACGGTGCGTTTTGAAGAAGACGCTTTGCGCATTCTTCGCCTTTTCCGTTTTGCCGCAACGCTCGGGTTTTCAATGGAAGAAGAAACACTTACCGCGGCGCTGAAATTAGCCCCGATGCTTGAAAACATCAGCAAAGAGCGCATCGCGACCGAACTGTTAAAAACAGTACTCGCAGAGCATTGCGAAGTTTTAACACCGCTACTTCAAAACGGTGGATTGAAGTTTCTTGACGTCGGCTACAAAGAGCCGCTCGACAAAATCGCCCGTTTGCCGAAAAAACCGGGCCTTCGCCTGTTTGCGTTTCTTTCTTGTTGCCGCGCTCCCCTCTCGGTCTTAAAAACGCTTCGGTACAGCAACGCTATCTGTTCGGCCGCGCAGTCACTCTTTCAATTAAACGCCCTTCCGCCCATTCAAACTCCGGTCGATCTAAAACGCGCACTTCGTTCATTTGGGCCAGAATGTTTAACCGATTATTTGGATTTTCGCGCCGTCTTTTTGGAAGAAGACGTGACTTTTCAAAAACAACGTCTTCAACAAATTCTTGAAGACAACGAACCCTTTGCCGTTTCCCACTTGAAAATCGGCGGAAACGAATTGAAGGAACTGGGCATTTGCGGTCGGCAGACGGGGGTTGTTCTCGAAAAACTCTGTGATTTGGTTCTTGAAAATCCGCACCTTAACAACACCGAAACATTACGCGAATATACGAAAGGTTTTGTGGAACAAAAATAAAAACAGCGCCATAGAATGTATTAACCGCATTCGGGCGCTTTTTTATTGCATTCTTTCTGGAAAGGTGACGGGAAACAGTATGACAAAAATCACGGTTTTCGGTGGCGACAAACGGCTGAGAATTGCCGAAAAACAACTCGAACGTTACGGCTTTGAAGTCGATACCCTGGGACTCTATGAAAACGACAACGCCCTGCCGCAAAGCAGTAGTGTTTTCCTGTTGCCCGTTCCTTCGACCAAAGACGGAACCACCGTTTATTGTCCCTTGACCGACCGCGTGATTACGCTCGATGAAATTGAGCGGTTGGCCGAAAACAAATTGATTCTTTGTGCCTGTCATTCCTTTTCGGGGCGGCGGTTTATCGATTACTGCGCGTGTGACGCTTATGCACTGCGCAACGCCGTTCCAACGGCCGAGGGCGCCATTCAGATCGCCCTTGAAAAAACGCCCTACACGCTTTGGCACAGTTCTGTTTTGGTCATCGGTTGCGGCCGTGTGGGTAAAATCCTGTGTGACCGACTGAAAGGTTTTCAATGTAATTTAACCGTCACGGCGCGCAAAAACGCCGACCGCGCATATTTTGACGCCATCGGAATTCCGGTGGCCGACCCCGCTCGGTTGGAAGAGATTATCGGCAACTTCGATATCATTTTCAACACGGTCGACGCGCCATTATTGGACCCGTTTTTAACAAGACTCGGCGGCACTCTGCTCATCGACCTTTCGACGAAAGGCGGCTTCGACCGAGAAACGGCCGACCGACTCGGTCTTGAAAACCTGAAAGCAGGGGGTCTTCCCGCCAAAGTTGCGCCCGAAACCGCAGGGAAAATTCTTGCCGATACCGTTACGGAACTCATTCGGCAAAATCTATAAGGAGAAACATTATGAAGCGTACTACCGTCGGCTATGCGTTCTGCGGTTCCTTTTGCACCATTGCGCAATCGGTAAAGGCCCTTAAAGAACTCGCGGAACTTGATATAAACTTAATCCCCATTATGTCCGAAATCGTTTACAAAACCGATACGCGTTTCGGCAAAGCAGAAGATCTGCAAAAAAAGGTATTGGAACTGTGTAAAAACGAGATTATCCACGATATCCCCTCGGCCGAGCCGATCGGACCCAAGAACTTACTCGATTACCTGATTGTCGCCCCCTGTACGGGCAACACCCTATCCAAAATTGCACTCGGGATTACCGATACGCCCGTGACCTTGGCGGTCAAGGCGCATTTGCGCAACAACAAACCGGTCATTCTCGGTATTGCCACCAACGATGCGTTGGGGGCTTCCTGCAAAAACATCGGTCTTTTACACAACACGAAAAACATCTTTTTCGTCCCCTACGGCCAAGACGACCCCATCGGCAAAAACAATTCACTTGTTTGCGATTTCAATAAAATCCCCGAAACCTTAAAATCAGCGATGCAAGGTATTCAACTGCAACCCGTTCATTTGTAAAAAAGAAAAAGCTCATCGAAAAACGATGAGCTTCATTTTTTTATAAAGACAATTCTACGTTCTTGCCCGAGGGGGTGTAGGGGCGGTAGGTTACCCCGGCCGAATCAAACATCCGCTTGGAAGCGCGAACGCCGTCGCTATCAGCGTATTTATCCGAAAGATAGACCACTTCCGAAATGCCGGCCTGAATAATCGCCTTGGCGCATTCGTTACAGGGAAACAGCGTTGTATAAACCGAACAACCGCGCACCGAACCGCTATGGCAGTTGAGAATCGCATTCAGTTCCGCGTGACATACATATAAATATTTGGAATTCATTCCCTCTTCTCTGCCCCACGGATATTCATCATCGTGGCAGCAGCGCGGCATACCGTTATAGCCCATTGAAAGAATTCGTTTTTCACTGTTTACAATACAGGCACCCACCTGTGTGGACGGGTCTTTACTTCTCATCGAACTCAACAGAGCGATACTCATAAAGTATTCGTCCCAGGTCAAATAATCTGCGCGTTTCATTGGCTTTACCACCTTTCACGTTCTTATTGTAAAACATTTCCGCAAAAAAAGCAAGAGAGAGAAAATTTTCGC
Source organism: Acutalibacteraceae bacterium (assembly GCA_045545515.1). Taxonomy (GTDB): domain Bacteria; phylum Bacillota; class Clostridia; order Oscillospirales; family Acutalibacteraceae; genus UBA737. Next base: position 47,658 of record JAZQBA010000005.1, on the reverse strand, counting down.
GGAAAATAAAAATTCTTTCACATTCTAATGATAGACACAAAACCGCTCTTTTTCCGCTTGAAATCAAGAAAAACCGCAATTTTTAGGTCGACGGAAAATTTCTTAATTATACAAAAAATTGTGTGTGACAAAATTTTGACAACAATATATTGTGTTTTGTTGTTGACAGGCCCTAAATGTTGTGCTATAATGTCGTTACACTGCCGAAAAGCCGCGTTTTACCCGCTTTTCATTCAACGGAGGTGCCCTTTTATGCGCTTTGCAGGTTTGCAAAAATTAACCCTTCTCGACTTTCCCGAAACGGTTGCCTGCACCGTTTTTACCGACGGTTGCAACTTCCGCTGTCCGTTTTGCCACAACGCCTCGTTGGTGTTGCCGCAAGCCGAACAGAACTATCTGGAAGAAGAGGAATTGCTGACCTTCTTAAAAAAGCGCTACGGCATTCTGGAAGGCGTTGTGTTTACGGGGGGCGAGCCGCTTTTACACGCGGGAATTCCCGATACTTTCCGAAAAGTGAAAGAACTCGGTTACCGCATCAAGCTCGACACCAACGGCACCAACCCCGCCCTTTTGGAACAACTCATTGACGAAGGTCTTGTCGACCGCGTAGCCATGGACATTAAAAATGCACCCGACTGCTACGCCGAAACGGTTGGACTTTCCAATTTCGACCTTGCAAAAGTCGAACGTTCCAAAAATCTGTTGATGAAGGGTGACATACCGTTCGAATTTCGAACGACGGTGGTAAAAGGTCTGCACGACAAAGAGCGCCTTCTGCGCTTGGCCGAATGGATTGCCGGAGACGAGGAATACTATCTGCAATCCTTCAAAGATTCGGGCGATCTGATTTGCAAAAGTGGCCTTTCGGAATTTTCCAAGCAAGAAATGTGTGATTTTGCCGATGCGGTGCGACCGTTTGTGCCGTCGGTTCAATTACGCGGAATCTAAAAAATATGAAAAAAGGGGAAGAAAAAATGTATCAAGTCATTAAAAGAGACGGAAAAATCGTAGAATTCAACATTGAAAAAATCGCCGACGCGATGAAAAAAGCGTTCGACGCGACCGGAACCGAGTACACCGATAACATTATCGATTTTCTCGCGCTGAAAGTCACGGCCGACTTTTTGCCCAAGATTAAAAACGGTTTTGTTTCGGTTGAAGATATTCAGGACAGCGTTGAAACCGTTCTCTCGCAGGGCGGCTACACCGACGTTGCAAAATCCTACATTCTCTACCGTAAACAGCGCGAGAAATTGCGTAACATCAACAGCACCTATCTCGATTACAGCGAGACCGTAAACAACTACGTTAAGGTTCTCGACTGGCGCGTTAAAGAAAACTCTACCGTTACCTATTCGGTCGGTGGTTTGATTCTTTCCAACTCGGGTGCCATTACCGCAAACTATTGGTTGTCGGAAATCTACGACAACGAGATCAGCGAGGCACACCGCAACTGCGATATGCACATTCACGACCTGTCGATGCTGACCGGTTACTGCGCCGGTTGGAGTTTGAAACAACTCATCAAAGAGGGTCTTGGCGGCGTTCCGGGCAAGATCACTTCTTCCCCTGCAAGTCACCTTTCCACCCTTTGCAACCAGATGGTCAACTTCTTGGGTATTATGCAAAACGAGTGGGCCGGTGCACAGGCTTTCTCCTCGTTTGACACCTATCTGGCTCCCTTCGTCAAGGTAGACAACCTTTCCTATAAAGAAGTAAAACAGTGCATTCAGTCGTTCATTTACGGCGTAAATACCCCCTCGCGTTGGGGTACTCAAGCTCCCTTCTCCAACATTACGTTGGACTGGACCGTTCCCAACGACTTGAAGGATCTTCCCGCCATCGTCGGCGGCGAAGAGATGGACTTCACCTATGGCGATTGCGCCGAGGAAATGAAGCTCGTCAACAAGGCCTTCATCGAGGTTATGATCGAGGGTGACGCCAACGGCCGCGGATTCCAGTATCCCATCCCGACCTACTCCATCACCTCCGACTTCGACTGGTCGCCCACCGAGAACAACCAGTTGTTGTTCGAAATGACCGCCAAATACGGCACCCCCTACTTCTCCAACTACATCAACAGCGATATGGAACCGAGCGACGTTCGTTCGATGTGCTGCCGTTTGCGTTTGGATTTGCGCGAGTTGCGTAAAAAGTCGGGCGGTTTCTTCGGCAGCGGCGAGAGCACCGGTTCGATTGGTGTTGTTACCATCAACATGCCGCGTATTGCTTACCTGGCTGAAGACGAGGCCGATTTCTACAAGAGACTCGACCATTTGATGGACGTTGCCGCCCGCTCGTTGAAGATCAAGCGTACCGTTATCACGAAGCTTCTCAACGAGGGCCTGTATCCCTACACCAAGCGTTACCTCGGCACCTTGGACAACCACTTCTCGACCATCGGCCTTGTCGGCATGAACGAAGCGGGACTGAACGCCAAGTGGGTTCGCGCCGATATGACCAACGAAAAGTGCCAGGAATTCACCAAGAACGTGCTCAACCATATGCGCGAGCGTTTGTCCGACTATCAGGAAGAGTACGGCGATCTTTACAACCTCGAAGCCACCCCGGCCGAGTCGACTTCCTACCGTTTGGCCAAGCACGACGTTGCACAGTTCCCCGAGATCATCACGGCGGCCGAAGCCGGCGGTGCACCCTACTACACCAACAGTAGCCACCTGCCCGTAGGCTATACCGATGATATCTTCTCGGCGTTGGATATTCAGGACGAAATGCAGACCCTTTACACTTCGGGTACCGTTTTCCACGCCTTCTTGGGCGAGAAGATGCCCGATTGGCAGGCCGCTGCAAATCTCGTTCGCAAGATTGCTGAAAACTATCGTCTGCCCTATTACACCATTTCCCCGACCTACTCGGTATGTAAGAACCACGGCTACCTGAACGGTGAGCAGTACGTCTGCCCCGATTGCGGTGAAAAGGCCGAAGTTTACAGCCGTATCACGGGTTACTACCGTCCGGTTCAGAACTGGAACGAAGGTAAGGCACAGGAATACAAAGAGCGTTGCGAATACAACATTGAAACGAGCGTTATGCGCCCGAAGAACGTTGAAAAGGCCGAAGCCGCCACAGAAGAAACCGTTGTTTCGAGCAAAGGCGCACAGGCACTTCTGTTTGCAACCCAGACCTGCCCCAACTGCCGTATCGCCTACAACTACCTCGAGAAGGCAAACTTCCCCTATGAGAAGTTGATGGCAAACGAGCATCCCGACCTTGTCAAGAAGTACGACATCACCCAGGCTCCGACCATGGTTTTGGTCGATGGGGACAACTTCAAGAAGTACGTTGGTGCGGGCGCAATCAAACAGTTCCTTTCCAACCTTGGAGAATAATAAATGGTAGATATTATTGTTGTCGGCGGCGGTCCTGCGGGACTGACCGCCGCCCTTTACGCAGGCCGCGCCGGAAAATCGGTCACGGTCATTGAAAAAAATGCCTTTGGCGGACAGATTACCTGGTCGCCGAAAGTGGAAAACTTTCCCGCAACGGCCAGTCTTTCGGGTCTTGAATTTTCCGACCGACTGACCGAGCAGGTCCTGTCCCACGGGGTCAATTTAGAACTCGACGAAGTAACCGAAATCAAGACCGAAGAAAACCTTGTAACCGTTTCTACCGCTTTCGGTGAGACCTTTACGGCAAAGGCGCTGATTTTGGCTACAGGCGCCGCGCCGCGCCGTTTGGGACTCGAGGAAGAAGAACGCCTCATCGGTAGCGGAATCTCATTCTGCGCCGTTTGTGACGGTGAATTCTTCCGCGACAAGGACGTTGCCGTCGTTGGCGGCGGTAACTCGGCTTTACAAGAGGCCATTTACCTTTCTTCCCTTTGCAAGACGGTGTATCTCATTCACCGCCGAAATGAATTCCGCGCCGACAAGGCCTTGGTTCAATCGATGCAGAACCACGAAAACATCGTCTTTATCCCCGAGAGTGTCGTATCGGCCCTTCACGGTGAAAACCACCTGAACGGCGTTACCTTGCAGAAAAAGGATGGAACAACGAGCGAACTTTCCATTGACGGAATGTTCCTGGCCATCGGGCACGACCCCGAGAATGCACTCTTTGACCCCATCGTCCCGTTGACCGCGGGCGGCTATGCCGATGCGGACGAATCCTGCAAAACAAATCTTCCCCAAATTTTTGTTGCGGGAGATTGCCGCGTAAAAGAGGTCCAACAGTTGACCACCGCCGTTTCGGACGGCGCCACGGCCGCTCTGGCCGCCTGCCGCTATATTGACGAGCATTAAACGATAAAAAACCGCTTTTCTTTCAGAGAAGCGGTTTTTTCTATTGAAAAACAAAAAATTGAGGGTATAATAGAACAATAGAGCGAAAAAAGGAGTTTTTTTATGGAGTTGGTATTGATTACCGCAATCGGTGTGGGCGGCGCAACACTGGTTGGCGCGATATTTGGTTTTATTTTCAAAAAAATTTCTCATAAATTTTCAGACATTGTCTTGTCCTTTGCCGCAGGCGTTATGTTGGCGGCGGCCGTGTTTGGGTTGATTCTGCCTTCTTTAGAACACGGGAACAGATACGCCCTACTCATCACCATCGGCGGAATTTTTGTGGGCGGTTTTTGTTTGAACCTGATTGATAAACTTGTTCCCCACTTACACCGCATTGCCGGAAACGATTTGGAAAAACACAACAACAAATCTTTAGATAAAGTTTTACTGTTTGTGACGGCCATTGCGATACATAACCTTCCCGAAGGTATTGCCGCGGGTGTTGGTTTTGGTTCGGGCAACACGGCCGATGCCTTAATGTTGGCCGGTGGTATCGCATTACAGAACATTCCCGAAGGAATGATTATCATCGCGCCTATGTTGGCGGCAGGAATTTCGGCGAAAAAGACCTTCCTCATCGCCGCACTCACCGGTGCGATTGAAGTCCTCGGAACCTTAATCGGTTTCCTTGCCATTCATTTAGCGTCCGCCATTCTCCCCTTCGCCCTCGCTTTTGCAGGCGGCGTTATGCTTTACGTGGTGAGTGACGAAATGATTCCCGAAACCCACCACAACCATTCCCCGGGCGTGACCTACGCGCTGTTGATTGGTTTCTGTGTCATGCTTGCAACCGACGTTTTGTTGGGATAATATTAAAAACAAACGACCTCGCTTGAAAGCGGGGTCGTTTTTGGTGTTATAAACTCGGAATATATTACAACAAAAAGCGGCGAAATCACAACACTTTTTCACGATTCACCATTACTTATTACTTTCCAAAAATACCGAATGCGATGTTTCGTGAAGAGTGAAAATTGAAGAGTGAAAAAGTAAAATCCCGAATGCTTTCGCATTCGGGATTTTTGGTGCCGGTGGTGGGACTCGAACCCACACGCCATCGCTGACAACGGATTTTGAGTCCGTCTCGTCTGCCAATTCCAACACACCGGCATATTTCAGTGACGGTCAAGCGACCGTCACCGCGACAACAATGGTATTATACAACATATCATTTCTAAAATCAAGCATTATTTTAAGTTTTTTTCAAACAATTTTACTTGAGCGTGAAACGATGGAAAACCTTCTTGCCTTTTTTCACGACAATCCCGTTTTTGAGAGCCTCTTCCTCGATTTGGTAAGCGAGGTCGGTGACCTTCTGATCTTCAACGCTGACGCCGCCTTGTTGCACCAATCGACGCGCCTCACCGTTCGAGGCGGACAACTGACCCTTGACCATCAATGCCAACAGGCCGATTTTACCCTCGTTCAAATCTTCGCTCGTCAGTTCAGTGGTGGGCATATTCTCGCTCACGCCTGCGCCCGAGAAGACCGCACGCGAGGTTTCCTGTGCGCGAAGGGCTTCTTCCTCGCCGTGAACCAACTTGGTCAATTCAAAGGCCAGAATTTCTTTGGCGGTATTGAGTTGGCTTCCTTCCCAGGAATCCATCTTGTCGATTTCTTCCAACGGCAGGAAGGTCAGCATACGAATACACTTCAAAACGTCCTGATCGCCGACGTTACGCCAATATTGATAGAATTCATAGGGCGAGGTCTTTTTGGGGTCGAGCCACACGGCGCCGCCGACCGTTTTACCCATCTTCTTGCCCTCGGAATTGAGAAGCAGCGTAATGGTCATGGCATACGCGTCTTTGCCGAGTTTTTTGCGGATGAGTTCGGTACCGCCGAGCATATTCGACCACTGGTCATCGCCACCGAACTGCATATTACAGCCGTAATTCTGATACAGGTGGTAGAAATCGTAACTCTGCATGATCATATAGTTGAATTCCAGGAAACTCAATCCCTTTTCCATACGCTGTTTGTAGCACTCGGCGCGCAACATATTATTGACCGAGAAACAGGCACCGACGTCGCGCAACAGTTCGACATAATTGAGGTCCAAAAGCCAATCGGCGTTATTGACCATCATCGCCTTACCCTCACCGAATTCGATAAAGCGGCTCATCTGTTGTTTGAAACAGTCGCAGTTGTGCTGAATCTGTTCGGTGGTCATCATCGAACGCATATCGGTTCGGCCCGAGGGGTCGCCGATGTGGGCGGTACCGCCGCCGATGAGCGCAATCGGACGGTTGCCCGCCATCTGCAAACGTTTCATCAAGCACAGCGCCATAAAGTGCCCCACGTGCAGACTGTCGGCCGTAGGGTCGAAGCCGATGTAGAACACGGCCTTTCCGTTGTTAATGAGTTCCTTGATTTCGTCCTCATCGGTTACCTGGGCAATCAGGCCGCGGGCAACTAATTCTTCATAAAGTGTCATTGATTTCTACTCCTGTCCAATAATTCCTTTGCGGAATTTAATAAATGTTCGGTTAATTTGTCTCCCGACATAATCCGCGCAATCTCTCGCACGCGTGCATCCTCATCCAAACGATGCACCTGTGTGGTGACGCGGTTTTGTACGGTTGATTTTTCAATCAGCAAATGCTCGTCGGCAAAGGCGGCAATCTGCGCCAAGTGTGTCACACAAAGCACCTGGTGCGAACCGGACACCTCGCGAATGCGCTTGCCGACCTTGTGGGCGGCGTGACCGCTGATACCCGTATCGATTTCATCGAAAATCAAGGTGGGGACCTCGTCCTTTTCGGCCAGAATACTCTTGACGGCCAACATCACGCGGGAAAGTTCACCGCCCGAGGCAATCTTATGCAGCGGACGGACCGATTCGCCCTCGTTGGCCGAAAGCAAAAACTCGATTTCATCGCACCCGTTTTTGGTATATCGACCCTGACTTCGGGAAACCTCAAAGGCTACGCGCGGCATATCGAGGTCGCATAACGCTTCGGTAACCTGTGCAGAAAAACGGTCGGCCGCTTTTTTTCGGCTTTCGGTCAAGCGTTCGGCCAAAGCCACCAATCGCTCGGTCGAAGCGTCTAATTCGGCGCCCAGGCGGTTCATTTCCTCTTCGGAATGAACGAGGGTGTCGAGTTCCTGTTCGGCCTTCTCGCAGTAATCGAGCATCTTTTCCTCGGTGTCACCGTATTTTACCATAAGTTTATGCAACAAATCAAGTCTATCGCGCAAATCGCTCAATTCCTGTTCGGAATATTCGCCGTTTTCCGAAAAAGCGCGAACCTCGCCCGATACTTCTTCGACAAGGGCCAACGCCTCGCCCAAGCGCTCGGAAAGTTTTTCGAATTCGGCTTGTCCCGTTGAAACGAGCCCTGCCGCCGCTTTTTTCAGTAGTTCCGCGCCGCCGTCGGCTTCAAGATCGCCCTGAAGATAAAAATAGGCGTCGGTCAGCAGACGATGGATTTTTTGGTAGTTTTCGGCAACCGAAAGTTTTTTCTTGATTTCTTCGAGTTCACCCACCGAAATTTTCGCACTTTGCAGTTCCTTGATTTGATAGGTGAGTAATTCCATTCGCCGATTCTTTTCGTCGTCCTCCTGCTCGAGCGCCAGAAGTTTTCGGCGAACCTCGTTCAAATGCTTGAATTCCGCAAGATATTCTTGACGAAGCGACTCGTTTTCGGCAAGTTTATCGATATATTCGATATGTTTTTTGGGGTTAAGAAGGCTTTGGCTGTCGTGTTGACCGTGAACGTCGATGAGCCCTTGGCCCACCTCGCGCAAGAAGGTTGCCGTTGCCGGGCGACCGTTGATTCGAATCAGACCGTTGCCGTTCTTTTGAAGCGTTCGGTTAATGAGCAGATTTCCGTCCTCATCGGGTTCATAACCGTTTTCTTTGAGCAAGGCACAAGTGCTTTGCGGCAGTCGGTCAAACAGGGCCGAAACCACCACCTGTTCGCAACCTGTTCGGATAATCTCTTTGGAAGTACGGTGCCCGAGCACGGTGTTAATCGCATCGATGATGATCGATTTACCGGCACCCGTTTCTCCCGTGAGCACCGAAAAGTGACCCTCAAAAGAAATGTCGGCCCGCTCAATAACGGCAACGTTTTCAATGTGAAGATATTTTAACATCTTTCATACCGCCGTTAAATCATTTTTTTAAGTTCGTTTACCAAGAGCTGAGATTCGTTTTCGCTTCGCGTGACGATCAGCACCGTGTCGTCCCCTGCGAGAGAACCCAACATCTGTTCGGCAAAAAGCGCATCGACCGCAACGCAGGTGCTCGAAGCCATACCGGTATAACACTTAATGACAACGTTATTGAGCGCATAATCGACCGATTTGACCGAACGCTTGAACAAATCGCAGTAGTGTTCGTGGGGGCGCTGAGAGCCGCCGATGCTTTTTTCGGTGGCAATATAACGGTAGTTGCCGCGCGCATCGTGACCTTTGACGAGGCGCAGTTCCTTAATATCGCGCGAAATGGTGGATTGCGTGACGTCGAACCCTGCCGACTGCAAGGCGGTTTGCAAGTCCTCCTGCGTTAAGATAACCTTGGATTCAATCAACTCCAAGATCTTGACCTGTCGTTTGTTTTTCACTCGTTACACTCCCTGCTCCAAAAACTTTTGCGATAGCGTTTTATAGAAAGAACGGTCGTTTAACCGAATCAGTTGAACGGTTTTATCCGATTTTTTGATGCGAATCTTGGTATACGGGCGGACGTTGGCCGATTTTCGACCGTCCACCGTGAGGAAAATATCCACTCGTTTTTTCGAAAAGGCCTTGACCGTAATCGGTTTATCGGCCGAAAGCAAGATCGGTTTGGCCGAAAGCGCGTGAGAGCAGATGGGGGTCAGGCAAATGTTTTCGCATTCGGGGTCGATAATCGGACCACCGGCCGACATCGAATAGGCGGTCGACCCCGTGGGGGTGGAAACAATCAATCCGTCGGCGCGGTATTTAATCGAATCGCCCCTTACCGAAGCCGAGATGTCAATAATGCGCGAAATGAATCCGCTCGTGATAACGGCGTCGTTGAGCGCCTCGAAAGTGCCGACGCATTTATCGTTTTCATACACTTCAATATCGAGCATCATTCGTTTTTCGACCGTATATTCCCCGCTTTTGAGTTTCGAAAGTTGTTCATACTCGTTCTGTTCGAGGTTGGCGAGATAACCCATCCGCCCCGCGTTGATTCCGAGAATGGGTTTGCCGTATTCGGCGGCACGTTTGGCATAGCGGATGATGGTTCCGTCGCCCCCGATGGTAACAACCACGTCGGCAATTTTGAACAGTTCATCCTCGGGCAGATGCTCAAACTTACTGCAACAGATTTCATCCGGCAGATAGGCCCGCATCCCCTCGCGCGCCAAAAAAACGCCGATTTTCTCGACCGTTTCAGCCGAGCCGCGTTTGTCTAAATTAGGCAATACCACAACGTTCATTTTTCGAACCTGCTTTCCTTCAATTATGCGTTTTCAAACGCCTTGTAAGAACAAGCCACCACGCCCTCGGGGGTCTGTTCGGTAAGTATCTTGGGTTCCCCGGTTTTTTCAAGGTAGCACAAATATTCAATATTCCCTTCGGGCCCTTTTACGGGTGAAAAATCAAGTCCCAAGAGAGAAAAATTATTTTCAATTACCAAATTACAAATCTTTTCAACCACGGCCACGTGTACCGCACGGTCGCGCACAACACCCTTTTTGCCGACGTTTTCGCGCCCTGCTTCAAACTGCGGTTTTATGAGGCATACCGCCCGTCCGCCCTCACGCAAGAGCGTATACATCACGGGCAGAATGTGGGACAGTGAAATAAACGAAACGTCGACCGAAGCGAAATCCAACGGGTCGGGCACCTGTTCGGTTGTTACGTAGCGGAAGTTGGTACGTTCCAAATTGATAACGCGTTCATCGGTGCGCAATTTCCAGGCCAATTGCCCGTAGCCAACGTCGATCGCGTAGACCTTTTTTGCGCCGTTTTGCAACATACAGTCGGTAAAACCGCCCGTCGAAGCACCGATATCGGCACAGATACAATCAGTAAGGTCCAAGCCGAAACTTGACACGGCTTTTTCGAGTTTCAAGCCGCCTCGGCTGACGTAACGCAGGGTTTCGCCGCGCACTTCAATCTTGTCTTCGGCGCGAACGTTGGCCCCCGCTTTGTCGGACTTTTGATTATTCACGTAAACGATGCCCGACATAATGAGTGCCTTGGCTTTCTCGCGGCTTTCGACAAAGCCTAAACTCACCAGAGCCGCATCCAATCGTTGTTTATCCGCCATGATTCCTCCGTAAAGTTTCAATCATCGTATCGGTATCCAGACCGTTTTTCTTAAGCGAAGAAGAAACGGTTGCCTGCGGCACGAAACGATTTTCAATCGCGTGAATGGTATAGTTTCCACGGTAGCCGTGATCGGCCAACAGACCCGACAGGTGTTCGGCAATACCGCCGCTACGAATGCCCTCTTCGAAAAAGTCGATTTGTTCGTATTGAAGAAGTTCCCCAACGGTTTTTTCTTCCAAGGGATAAATCTTATTGAGTTTTATCAAATCGCAATCCCCGACCGTTTTAACGGCGTTTTTCGCGTTTTCATAAATGCGGCCGTAGGTCACAAGGGCGCGTTTTGCATTGACGGAAATTTTGCTCACGTCCTCGCGGTAGTCGTAATCGGCCGCCGAGGCCGCACCGCCGCGCGGATAGCGAATGGCGCAAAGACTTTCGTTCTGAGCCGTTTGTTCAATCCGATATTCCAACTCCTCGTAAGTGGCGGGAGAATAGATTTCAATTCCCGGAACACTCGAGAGAAAGGCCGCGTCAAAAACGCCCTGATGGCTTTCCCCGTCTTCCCCGACGATTCCCGCGCGGTCGACCAAAAGTTTTAAGGGCAAGTGCGCAATAGCCGCATCGTGTATCACCTGGTCATAGCCGCGTTGCAAAAAGCTGGAATAGACGACAAAGAACGGTTTCATTCCGCCTTTGGCCAAACCTGCACCGAAGGTGACAGCGTGTTGTTCGGCAATGCCAACGTCGAAAAAGCGGTTCTTAAAGCGCGAAGAAAACTCTTGCAAACCCGTGCCCGTCGTCATCGCGGCGGTGATGGCGCAAATGCGCTCGTCCGTTTCGGCCAATCGGCAGAGGGTTTTTCCCGCAATTTCCGAAAAGTTTTCCTTGCCCGAACAATCGGCGCCCTGTTCCAAATCGAAGGGCGAGACCCCGTGATAATTCTTGGGGCTGTGTTCGGCATAAGAATACCCTTTTCCCTTGGTGGTTACCACGTGAATGAGGGAAGGGCGCGTGTAATTCTGGGCAATTTTCAAGAGCGATTCCATCGCCGTGATATCGTGCCCATCGACCGGGCCCAGATAGTTATAACCCATATCCACAAAGAAATTATTGTGGTAAACGATACTGCGAACGTAATCTTTCAATCGGGCGATGGCTTGGTGCAAACCTTTGCCGATGAGCGGAATGCGCAGCAACAAGCGGTCAACCGCAAATTTCATATAGTGATAGCGCGGACGGTTGCGCAGATAGGTAAAGGCGCGTGACATCGCGCCAACGTTTCTGGAAATGGACATTTTATTGTCGTTCAACACCACGATAAAATTACTGCGCGCACTTCCGACGTTGTTGAGTGCTTCATAGGCCATACCGCCTGTCATGGCGCCGTCCCCGATGACGGCAACAGCCGTACCCGATTCACCGCGCATTTTTTTGGCGCGATAAATACCGTAAGCGGCCGAGATGGAATTGCTGCTATGCCCCGTGACAAAGGGGTCGTGTTCGCTTTCCTCGGGGCGCATAAAGCCCGAAAGACCGTCTTCGGTACGAATGGTGGAAAAACGGTCGAATCGACCGGTTAAAATCTTGTGGGTGTAGGATTGGTGCCCTACGTCAAACAAAATGGCATCTTTGGGCGAAGAAAAGGCGCGATGCAACGCCACGGTCAACTCCACCGCGCCCAGGTTCGAGGCCAGATGGCCGCCGTTTTTGGAAACGGTTTCGATAATACACTCGCGAATCTCGGCACAAAGTTGATCCAGTTCTTTCTTATTCAGTTTTTTAACGTCCTCGGGTGAACGGATCGTTCCAAGAATCTTTTCTTCCAAAATGACACATCCTTTTTAGCGGTTGCGCTTTAACAAATAATCGGTCAGTTGTTCCAACACCGTCGTATCGCCCGAAAACGCCTTCAACGCGTCGAGGGCTTTCTTTGTGTATTCAGCCGCCATTTCGCGGCAACGCTCCAATCCATAGAGGGTGACGAGCGTTTGTTTGCCGTTCTTTTCATCACTGCCAACGGGTTTACCCAACAGTTGCGTATCCCCTTCGGCATCCAAAATATCGTCAATCATCTGAAACGCCAGTCCCAAATTTTCGCCGTAGACTTCGGCTTCGGCAATCAAGGACTCTTGAGCCCCGGCGAGCGTTGCGCCAATAGCGGCGGCGCAGCGTAACAGTGCGCCCGTTTTGAGGCGATAGGTTTCCAAAAGCGTTTCGGGGGTCGGCGCGCCCTTTTCGTTTTCAAGGTCAATCACCTGACCGCCGATCATACCGGCGGCGCCGGCCGCAGAAGACAGAATACCGATACCGCGGACCACGCGTTCAGCAGGAAGACCCAACGTTTTTGCGGCTACGCCGAACGCCTCGGTCAACAGCGTATCCCCCGCCAAGAGGGCCGTTGCTTCGCCGAAACGGATATGGCAAGAAGGTTTGCCGCGGCGCAAATCATCGTCGTCCATACAGGGCAGATCATCGTGAATGAGCGAATAAGTGTGAATCATTTCAAGAGCCGCCGCGAAGTTATAAGCGCAATCATCTTCGCCGCCGCAGAGTTTATAAAACTCCAACAAAATAATGGGGCGAATTCGTTTGCCGCCATCCAAAAGGCTGTAGCGCGCGGCCTGTAAAACATTATCGTAGAGTTGGCCGCCCTCGTGCAGAAGAATATCGAGGCGCGACTCCAACTTGGAAGCGTGTTCCTTCATTACCGAATCAAGCATCGCGTTCTTCCTCCTCGGCCGCCGTTAAAAGCGTAATCTTTTGCTTGGCCGTTTCAAGTTGCTTGGCGCAATCGCGCGAAAGTTTCATTCCCTGTTCGAACAGTTCGATCGAATCCTCCAGCGAACAATCGCCGTCTTCCAACTGTTTGACAATGTTTTCGAGTTCTGTAAGATTACTTTCAAAATCTTTTTTGGTTGAAGACATTTTTTCCTCTCCTTAATGCGATGGGCGAACCGACTTTACGGTACAATCCACCGAGCCATCCTGCAAACGAAGGGTCAGTTCTTCCCGTTCGGATACTTGCCCAACGCTTTTCACCGTTTGTTCCCCCTTTTGAACCACCGCATAACCGCGATTCAAGACCTTCAAAGGACTCATCGCATCGAGACGGCTCAATTCTTTCGAAAAACGGGTTTCAAAAAGTTGTATCAGCTTCTGTTGTGCCAAAAGCAGTGCATCCGAGCATTGGTCCAACAAAACCGCGCGTTTGGTAACCATTTCTTCGGGACGCTTCAAAACAGAAGCGTTCATCAGCGCTGAGAGCCGCGCTTTTGCGACGTCACAACGGTTTTCCAACGCTCTTTTTAAGACGAGTTGTTGTTTTTCAATCGTCTGCGCGATTTTTTGGGCATCGGGCATAATCAACTCGGCCGACGCCGAGGGGGTTGGGGCGCGTAGATCCGCCACAAAATCACAAATCGAAAAATCGGTTTCGTGACCGACCGCCGAAACGACGGGAACGGGCGATTCATAAATCTTTCGCGCCAAGGCTTCATCGTTATAAGCGGCCAGATCCTCGGCCGAACCGCCGCCGCGACCGATTAAAATTACGTCACTATTTCCAAGACGGTAAACCTTTTCCAGGGCGGCAATCATTTCGGGCACCGCGCGAACACCCTGAACCGAAACGCCGCAAAGCAATATTTCACACAAGGGATAGCGCCGCGCAGAAATCTGCAAAATGTCCTGAACCGCCGCGCCCGTTTCGGAAGTAATGACCGCCACGCGTTTCGGAAACGCTGGTAAGGGCCGTTTCTCTTCGGGATTGAAAAGCCCTTCGGCTTCCAAGCGGCGTTTGGTTTCTTCGAATTGAGCGGCCAGGTCCCCAACGCCGAATTCCGAAATCTGTTCGGCGTAAAGTTGATACTGCCCGTCGCGTTCGTAAACCGAAATTCGACCGCGGACCGAAACCTTCATTCCATCGGCAACCTGAATCTTCACGCGCGACGCGAACGAACGGAACATCACACAGCGAATGGCCGCTTCCCCATCTTTCAAGGTGAAATACCAATGCCCGCTTGAAAAATGGTTCTTAAAGTTTGAAATTTCACCCGTCACCGTGATATCCGATAAGCGCGCATCCCCTTCCAAAAGGGATTTGATATACAGATTCAGTTGACGGACCGTAACCGAAACGTTCATTTTTACGACTCGGATTTACCGCGAACAACGGCACCCAAAATTCCGTTAACGAAGGAAGCGTCTTCCTTGGTGGCGTACTTTTTGCAAAGTTCTACCGCCTCGTTGGCCGAAACCGAATCGGGAATATCTTCTTCGAACATAATTTCATAAATTGCCAAACGAAGTACCGCCAAGGCCGTTTTGGAAATTCGGTTGAGTTTCCAACCAACCGCCTTTTCGGAAATGATGGCGTCGAGTTCTTCCTGTTTTTCGCAAATGCCGAAAAATACTTTTTTCACATATTCATCCGGCAACAAATCCCGAACCTCTTCGGCGAGATTCAAAATCTCCTCGGGGGAATCGTTGCTGAACAATCGTTCAAAGGTCAGAAAAAAGGTTTCTTCCCTCGCTTCTTTTCTGGTCATGTTGCACCTGCTTTCATAATTATGCATAATACATTATACTGTAAATTAGGGCATTTTTCAAGCATAAATGCATATTTTATAGATATTTATATATTATTTATTTGCAAGCGGAAAAATAGGCCCCCGTAATCGGCAAAAAACAAAAAACAGGCGCGGCTTTTGCCACACCTGTTTTGTTATCTTCAACACGTTATCCTAGGGCAGAGTGAATCGTCCGAGCTGCGTTTTAAGAAGGCGGATTTTCTCTCTATCCTAATCCAAAACTAACCGAAATTGCTCGGTTGACACGGTCCATTTCGGCCACGTCGAGCGAGCCCATTTTTTCGCGCAAACGACGTTTATCAATCGTGCGCACCTGTTCCAGCAGAATGATCGAATCTTTGGCCAAACATCCGCCCTCGGCCGAAACCTTAATATGAGTCGGCAGGTCGGTCTTGTCGCGCTGACTCGTGATGGCGGCGGCAATCACCGTCGGGCTATATCGATTTCCGACATCGTTCTGCACGATCAAAACCGGACGAATGCCGCCCTGTTCCGAACCGACAACCGGACTTAAATCGGCGTAGTAGATTTCTCCCCGCTTAATATTCATGCTTCTTTCACACTCCGAAACTGTTCTGTCTTTATCATTACCGATTCGTTCCTGTTTTAATCAAAAGAAAGTATTTTTCTTCTGTTTCATTTTATGAAGCATAAATCTTTTGTTGCAAAAAATAACCCCTGCCGCACCCAAAGTACGGCAGGGATTTTCTCTTTTTACGCCTTGAAAATAAAATAAAGAAGCACGATGAGTCCCAAAACAATGCGATAATAGCCAAATGCTTTGAAATCGTGTTTTTTAATGTAGGAAACAAGGAATTTGATCGCAAAGACCGAAACCACAAAGGCCACCAACGTTCCGAGCACCAAAATCCAGAGTTCGTGACTGCTCACAGAGTGACCGTCCGCCAAGAACATCAGCACCTTAATGGCGCTTCCGCCCACCATTGCGGGAATGGAAAGGAAGAACGAAAACTCGGCCGCCACGAGGCGTGAGGTACCCAAAAGGGCAGCACCCAAAATGGTCGAGCCGCTGCGCGAGGTTCCGGGAACGAGCGCCAGGCATTGAATCAAGCCGATGAACAGGGCCAATTTATAGGAAATGCCATCCACGGTATCGACCGTGACCTTATGTTCTCTGCTTTCGATGATGATGAACAAAATACCGTAGACAATCAGCGCCGTTGAAACAATGTAGGCGCGAAGATTGCCGACTAACATTGCATCGATCTGGTCATCAAACAAAATGCCCAACACGGCCGCCGGCAAACTTGCCAGTGCGATTTTGAGCCACAGAAAAATGCGGTCCATATAAACGTAGCGGTTACAAAACGCGCGGATTCCTTTGACGGGTTTTCCATCCTTTTCAAGGAAGAACGGGGCAACCGTCGTTGATTTCAGATGGAAGGGCCAAATCTTGTTCCAAAACAGAAAGATGACGGCCAGAATCGCGCCCAACTGAATGACCACAAAGAACAAATCCTTAAAGGCATCGCTGACGTTCAGGTGTACAAACTCATCCACCAAAATCATATGACCCGTACTGCTGATGGGCAACCATTCGGTAATGCCCTCGACAATTCCGAGCAATATTGTCTTCAAAATATCCCACATAAGGTTAACTCCTCTGCCTAAAAGATGGGTCGACCTCGGCCGACCCATCACAAATTACTTTCCGATAATGTCTTTATACAAGCGGATATAGGCATTTGCCGAAGCGGCCCAACTGTTGTTGCAACCCATGGCGCGTTTGCGCAGGATTTCCCAACCTTCCTTGTCGCCGTAACCCGCAAAGGCACGCCAAACGGCCTCTTGCATTTCGTGTGCGTTATAATTCGCGAAGGTAAAGCCGTTGCCTTCCCCGTCGCCGCTATCCGAAATGGTGTCATTCAGACCGCCCGTTTCGCGAACGATCGGAATCGTACCGTAACGCAAAGCCACCATCTGTGCCAAGCCGCACGGCTCACTCTTACTGGGCATCAGGAAAATATCGGCACCGGCATAAATGCGGTGGGCCAATTCCTGGTCAAACCCGAGTTTCAGCCCGACTTTTTCGGGGTACTTCTGCGCCATTTCGTAGAAGAAGGTTTCATACTCCCATTCGCCCGAACCTAAAATCACGAACTGCAAATCGGCGGCGAGCAACTCCTCGAACACGCGCTTGACAAGGTCAATACCCTTATGCGAAACGAGGCGCGTTACCATACCGATGAGCGGAACGTCCTTTTCGGGAAGTCCCATCTGTTTTTGGAGCGATTTTTTATTCACGGCCTTGTCCGAAAGGGTGTCGACCGTGTAGTTCTTATAAATCAGCGGATCGGTTTCAGGATTATAAACGTCATAATCGATACCGTTAACAATACCCGTCGTCTTATAGGTGAACTGCGAAAGAATGGCATCCAGCCCGTGTGAATAATAGGGGTCCAAGATTTCGCGCGCATAGGTCGGCGAAACGGTCGTTACCTTATCAGCACACTGAATGGCACCCTTCATCAGGTTGATGCAGCCGTCATATTCCAAAATGCTCTCTCGACCTTCGGCCAGACCCAAAACGTCGCCGTAGAGTTCCATGCCGTACTTACCCTGGTACTGAATGTTATGAATGGTAAAGAGCGTTTTGATGTTGCTGTAACGCTCGTCATACTTATAAAATTCGTTGAGGTACACGGGAATCATAGCCGTTTGCCAATCGTTGCAGTGAATGATATCGGGCATAAAACCGATATGCGGCAAGATTTCCAAAACGGCGCGCGAGAAGAACGCAAAGCGCTCGGCATCATCGTAATGACCGTAAATGCCATCGCGTTTGAAGTAATACTGATTATCGATAAAATAATAGATCACGCCGTTCAAATGCGCCTCGAAAACACCGCAATACTGACGGCGCCACGAAACCGGCACCGTAATGTTACAAATAAAGGTCATTTCTTCGCGCAACTTCTCGGGGATCGAGCCGTAAAGCGGCATGACGATTCGGCAACCCACCAAGCGGCGGCGAAGCGCCTTCGGAAGCGCACCGGCAACGTCGGCCAAGCCGCCCGACATCGCGAACGGATAGGCTTCACTCGAAGCAAATAAAACTTTCATAATTTCACCATCCAATAAAATTAAACGGTCTGATTCTTGGCAATCAGAATCGATTCTTCCTCGGTTCCCTTCAGGGTGATACCGGCCGAGATTTTACCATTCTTGTCCGAGATGACGTGGTCAATCACGGCGTCTTTTCCAACACAAACACCCTGCATTAAAATGGAGTTTTCAACCACGGCGCCTTTTTCAACGCGAACGCCGCGGAACAGAATACTGTTCTTCACCGTACCGTCGATCACGCAACCATCGGCAATCAAGGAATTCTTGGCCGTCGAATGGGTACCGTAGCGCGTGGGCATATCGTCACGCGTTTTGGTGTAAACGGGGCGCTCGGCGCGGAACAGTTGACCACCCACAGCGGGGTCCAAAAGCGCGAAACTGTTTTCTTTGTACGAAGCAACGTCGTCCATCACGGCGGCGTAACCCTCGTGAACGAAAGCCAAAACCTTTTGTTTGCCAACCATTGCGGCCAAAACGTCGCGATAGAAGTTTTCACACTCGTTCTGCTTGGCTTTGGCAACCAAATCCGTCAACAGTTCTCTACGAATAATCGTAATTCCAAGACCGAAGAGCACGTCGTCGGCACTCGTTTCAAAATCAATCTTATTGACAACGTTGTTCGCATCCATGGAAACAATCATTGCATCATCGTGATGGGCCGGTGCTTTACCGTTCTTGCAGACCAAAACGGCATCGGCTTCGTTCTTTTCCAACAACTCGATCGCCGCCGCAAGATTTACGTTGGCCGCGGTGTTGGCATCGCAGACAATCACGTATTCCGCGTGGCTATTCTGCATAAAGTCGGTCGCATTGTAAAGCGCTTCAACGCTACCTTGATAAAGACCGGCTTTTCCGGTGCTGTACGGCGGCAGGAAATGAACGCCGCCTTTTTTACGGTCCAGATCCCAGTGAACGCCGCTGCCGATATGGTCCATCAGCGAACGGTAGTTGCCCTTGGTCAACAGACCGATATTGGAAACACCCGCATTGACAAGGTTGGAAAGCGTAAAGTCGATCAAGCGGTAACGACCTGCAAAGGGTACCGAAGCCGCCGAGCGGACAGAAGTCAACTCTCCCAATAAATCATCGTGTACATTGGCAAAAATAATGCCGACTACTGCATCTGATGCTCTCATAACTTTTCACCCTCCCCGACCGAAGCCGTAATCATTTGATTGGCCCCAATCGTTGCATTTTTGCCGACCGTCAGGTCATGACCGATTACGGTAATGCCCCAACCTTCTGCACCGACCACGGCCGGGTCGGCACCGATTTCGGCGTTTTCTTCAATCACGGCGTTTTCCGCGACAATCGCATAGCGAACTTTGGCGCCTTTTTTAATCACGGCACCGGGCATAACGAGCGAGTAATCCACCGTTGCGCCCTCTTCCACCGTAACGTTTTCAAACAAAATCGAATAATCGAGATTTCCGCCGACGATACAACCGTCGGTCACAAGCGAGTTTTCAATATTTGCCGACTCACTCACGTATTGCGGCGGCAACGCGTTGACACGCGAGAAAATGCGCCAAGCAGGATCCGAAAGATTGAGGTTCAGTTTCGGGTTCAACAGGTCGAGGTTCGCGTCCCACAACGATTCAACCGTTCCAACGTCTTTCCAGTAACCGTCGAATTGGTAAACCATCATTTTTTCACCCGCGGCCAACATTGCCGGAATGACGTCCTTACCGAAGTCGTTGGAAGAATCGGGCTTCGCCTCGTCCTCGGTCAGATATTTTTCGAGTTTATCGGCCGAGAAGATGTAAATACCCATCGAAGCCAAGGTGCTCTTGGGATGTGCGGGTTTCTCCTCGAACTCGTAAATGGTACCGTCGGGATTGGTGTTCATAATACCGAAACGCGTGGCCTCTTCGGGCGTGACGTTCAGCACCGCAATCGTACAAGCTGCACCCGTTTTCTTGTGCTGACGAAGCATCAACGAGTAGTCCATCTTGTAAATATGGTCACCCGAAAGAATAAGAACATTCTCGGGGTCGTAACGTTTGATAAACTCCAGGTTCTGATAAATGGCATTGGCCGTTCCTTTGTACCAGTCGCCGCCTTTCTGCCCCTGGTAGGGCGGAAGAATGTGAACGCCGCCTTCCAGACGGTCGAGATCCCACGGTTTGCCCGAAGCCACGTAATCGTTGAGTTCCAACGGTTTATATTGGGTTAAGATACCCACCGTGTCAATACCCGAATTCGTACAGTTGGAAAGCGGAAAATCGATAATACGGTACTTTCCGCCAAACGGAACTGCGGGTTTTGCAATTCTGCTCGTCAATACACCCAGTCGGCTTCCTTGTCCGCCGGCAAGAAGCATTGCCACACACTTTTTCTTGTTCACAATAACATCTCCTGCTTTTCCGGAAAATCCGGTTTCTTTTTTGTGCATTATAAATTTATACTCGACGCGTCGAGTGATTATACCTTTTTAGAGGGGGATCTTTTAGCACCTTTCTCCCCCGTTGTCTTGGTAGTGCGTTTACGCGCCGCCGGAACTTTATAAAAGGTTACCGACAAAGGCGGCAAGGTCAGTTCGACCGAGTGGTCAAACCCGTGCATCGGAATCGGTTCACTTTGAACCTTTCCCTGTTCGGCCAAAATGCCGCTTCCGCCAAACCGCGCTTCATCCGAAGAGAAAAGCGCCGAATAGGTGCCTTTGCGCGGCACACCGATGCGGTAGTTTTCACGCGCAACGGGCACAAAGTTGCACACACAAATGAGCGACTTGCCCGATTTATCGGTTCGGGTGAAAGCAATCACGCTCTGGCTGTTGTCATCGTTGGAAATCCAGTTAAACCCTTCCCACGAATAGTCGATTTCCCAAAGCGGCGCCTGTTTCTTATAGAACTTATTGAGTTCGGAAACAAACAGTTTCATCTGGCGGTGAGCATCGTACTGCAACAACAACCAATCCAGTTCCTGTTTGTAGTTCCATTCAATAAATTGCGCAAATTCCTGACCCATAAACAACAGTTTTTTCCCAGGATGGGCCATCATATACGCGTAAAACGCGCGAAGATTTTTGAACTTATCCTCATACTCGCCCGGCATTTTATTAATCATCGAACACTTGCCGTGAACCACTTCATCGTGGGAAATGGGCAGCACGTAGTTCTCCGAAAATGCGTAAAAGAACGAGAAGGTCAGGCAATCGTGATTGTGTTTGCGGAATAACGGGTCCAGCGACATATAGCGAAGCATATCGTTCATCCAGCCCATATTCCATTTGAAGTTGAAGCCGAGTCCACCGTCGTGCGGCGGTTTGGTCACCAACGGCCAGGCCGTTGATTCTTCGGCAATCATCATCACGTTGGGGTTGACCGAGAAGACGGCGCTGTTGACCTTTTTCAAAAACTCAACCGCTTCCAAATTCTCGCGGCCGCCGTACTGATTGGGAATCCATTCGCCCGATTGTCTTGCATAGTCGAGATACAACATCGAGGCCACGGCATCGACGCGCAACCCGTCGACATGGCATTCTTTTACCCAGAACACGGCGCTTGAAACGAGGAAACTCATCACTTCGGGACGCGCATAATCGAAAACGACCGTTCCCCATTCTTTGTGCTCCCCCTTGCGCGGATCGGCGTATTCGTAACACGGGGCGCCATCAAAGCGGTAAAGCCCGAATTCATCCTTCGGGAAGTGGGCCGGAACCCAGTCGAGAATGACACCGATGCCGTTTTGATGGAGAATATCCACGAACTGCATAAAGTCTTTCGGGGTACCGTAGCGCGAGGTCGGGGCGAAATAACCGCTGACCTGATAACCCCAGGAACCGTCGAACGGGTACTCGGTAATGGGCATAAGTTCCACGTGGGTATAACCCATTTCTTTCACGTATTCGGCCAACTGTTTGGCAATATCAACGTAGTTGTAACAGTTCCCGTCCTGGTGGCGGCGCCACGAACCGAGATGAACCTCGTAAATGTTGACGGGCGAGGCATAAATATCGGTCTGTTGTTGTTTTTGCTGCCAGTCGGCATCCTGCCATTCGTAGCCCGAAAGATCGTAGACCTTGGAAGCCGTATCGGGGGCCGTTTCAAAATGATGCGCATAAGGGTCACTCTTCAAAACGGTGCGCCCATCCTTGGTGCGAACGGCATATTTATAATTAGCATATTCCGAAAGCCCTTCGACAAAAGCTTCCCAAATGCCGCCGTTGGTTCTTCGCATAAAGTGAGCGTCGGAATTCCAATCATTGAAATCGCCCACAACGCTTACCGATTCGGCATTCGGAGCCCAGACGCGGAACAGCACGCCGCCGTCCTGCAAAAAAGAGCCCAGATAACGATACGCATCCGCCTTGACGTTTGCGTGAAAATCATTAAAATACTCGGTCATTGTTGATCATTCCCTTCCTCGGACCTGAAAACGAGAAACACTCTCCCCAATTTTCTATTGTTATTATAACAGATAATATATAAGATTTCAATATATTTTTGTCAAAAATAAAATATCCGCAGACAAAATTTTCCTGTAAATTTGTGTAGTTTGCACAAAATTTACACAAATACATACCGCAATACACGCCGTTTTTGTCGTAAAAAAATCAAACCGCGACAGAGAGACTCTCTGCCGCGGTTCAGATTTATTGAAAGATTAAAAGAAAATTGGTGCTACCGTCCCGATCTTATCGATATTCAAAAAACGAAAAAGTGCACACAAGGACCCATTATTCTGCTGCTTCTTCTTCTTTCATTTTGGCAAAGCATTCGCTGCAATATACCGGGCGATCATCGCGCGGAATAAAGGGAACCTTTGCAACGCCGCCACATGCAGCACATACGGCTTCATGCATTTCACGCGGAGCCTTACCTGCATTCTTGCGCTTGTCGCGGCAGGGTTTGCAACGCTGCGGCTCGTTCACAAAGCCTTTGGACTCATAGAACTCCTGCTCTCTTGCAGAGAACAAAAATTCCTCGCCGCAATCTTTGCAAACTAACGTCTTGTCTTCGAACATCTTTTTTACCTCATCTCGTTTGGTTTTTCGCCCCGGACGGAGTTGCACCGACATCTCATAAGCGCTTTAGAATTAAGCTACGATGGCATATATCGCAAACGGCAAAGCCGTTAAACGCTGTTTTTATCTTTTAACTTTGTGCGGATACGACGAAGCGCATTATCAACCGATTTGGAAGAAAGCGAGAGTCGTTCGGAAATATCGGCATAAGAATGCCCTTGTAAAAATTCCGAAAGAACTTTATATTCCATTTCAGACAATTCCAACCGAATTGAATGCGCCAAGGTTTCATAGTCTTCGCGTTGAATCAAAATCTTTTCGGGATCAAACACGTCGGAAAGCCCGACCTGTTCATCCAATGAAGAGATTTGCGAGGGCGGAATACGGCGTTTGCGCGCAAGCATTTTTCGCTCATCCGAAAAAGCGCGGCGGATACAAAGTCCCGCAAAAGAAACAAAGGAAGTTTCCCCTTCGCGATAATCATAGACCGCGCGATAAAGCGCAATCGTTCCCTCTTGAATCAAATCATCCGTTTCGATGTTATATGCCGAAAATTGCGTAGCTAAATAGCGAATCAAGGGCAGGTGGCGACGGGCCAGAACCGAGAACAATTCGCCCTCACCCTTTTGAATGCGCGAAACCAATTCTTCATCCGATAAATCGTCAAATTCAACAAAAACTGTCAACTTTCGCACCTCAAAATAGCTTTACTGCCAACTATTATATTTATAATATATGAAAACAACAAAAAAGTCAAGCATTTTTTATTTTCATGAAAAGATTGGAAATATTATTGACAAGTGGGGTAAAAAGTCTTAAAATTATAGTGTATAAAACTTTAGGAGGAATTGCCATGTTTATGGAAGAATACGCTCTTTGGTGCGAACGCGCCACTGCCGATGAGGACCTGGTTCGGGAACTCAAAGAAATGAAGGGCAACGAAGAAGCCATTTCCGATGCCTTTTACAAAAGCCTTGAATTCGGCACCGGTGGTCTTCGCGGTGTCATTGGTGCGGGTACCAACCGTATGAATATTTACACGGTGGGCAAAGCCACGCAGGGTCTTGCCGCCTACGTTAATTCGGTAACCGAAAACGGCAGCGTTGCGATTGCCTACGACAGCCGCATTAAGTCCGACACCTTCGCCAAAGCTTCAGCGCAGATTTTGGCGGCCAACGGCATTCACGTTTATTTGTACCAAGAATTGATGCCCACGCCGATGCTCTCCTACGCGGTTCGCTACTACAAGTGTGACGCCGGTATCGTTGTAACGGCCAGCCACAACCCCTCCAAATATAACGGCTACAAGGCCTACGGCCCCGACGGTTGCCAGTTGGGATTGGAAGCTTCGGATTACGTTCTTTCGATGATGAACAAGATCGACGTTTTCGAAGACATCAAGACGATGGACTTCGACCAAGCCGTTGCCGAAAAGAAGATTGAATTTATTCCCCAAGAGGTTATTGACAGTTACCTTGCCGAGGTGGAAAAGCGCCGCGTTGCAACCGATTTGGATCTTTCGGATCTGAAAGTGATCTACACCCCCTTACACGGTGCCGGCAACAAACCCGTTCGCAAGATTTTAGAGAAGATCGGTTTGACACAGGTTACGGTCGTTCCCGAACAAGAACTGCCCAACGGCAACTTCCCGACTGCTCCCTACCCCAATCCGGAAATCCGTCAGGCATTTGAGTGTGCTCTGAAACTCGCCGAAACCAACAAACCCGACCTGTTGTTGGCGACCGACCCCGACTGTGACCGTGTTGGTATTGCCATTCCGAACGGTGAAGAATACCGTCTGTTTACCGGAAACGAAGTCGGCGTTCTGTTGCTCAACTACATTTTGGAAGAGCGCACCGCCCGCGGTACGTTGCCCAAAGACCCGGTCGCGGTCAAGACCATCGTTTCGACCGAGGTTTGCCAGAAGATTGCCGACGCTTTCGGTTGTCAGTTGATCAACGTGTTGACCGGATTTAAGTTCATCGGCGAGCAGATCGCTATTCTGGAAGAGAAGAACGAGGCCGACCGCTACATTCTCGGCTTTGAAGAGAGTTACGGTTACCTGGCCGGCGATTACGTTCGCGATAAGGACGCCGTTATCGGTTCGATGCTGATTTGTGAAATGACGGCATTCTACAAATCCAAGGGCATCACGCTGATGGAAAAATTGGATGAGATCTATCAGAAATACGGTTATTATTTCTGTAAGCAAAAGAGTTTCACCTGTGAAGGACAGACCGGTATGCAGAAGATTGCCGGCATTATGGAAGACCTGCACCACAATCCGCCCAAAGAGGTTGCCGGTATGAAGGTTGCCGTTGTCCGCGACTACGAAACCTCGACGGCCGTTTATTCCGACGGTCACACCGAGCCGCTCAACTTCCCGAAATCGAACGTGGTCGCCTTCCATTTGGAGGATTGCAGTTCTCTCATCGTTCGTCCCTCTGGTACCGAGCCGAAGATCAAGTTGTATATCGAGGCGGTCGGCAAAACGGCCGAACTTGCCACCAAACAGCGTGAAACGCTGGAAGAAGCAGGTACCAAACTGCTCGGTTTCTAAAAAAGAAAAAGCCTCCCGTAAAACGGAGGCTTTGTTCAAATATTTTTAAGGAGATGATTTTTTGTCTGCTTTAACGCTTCGCATCATCGCCTGTGTAACCATGTTTTTGGACCATTTAGGTTACTGCATCGGTTTCACGCCGTTTCGTATGATTGGCCGCATTTCCTTTCCGCTCTACGTATTTTTGATTATAAACGGATATTTACATACCAAAAACCGCCTTTATTACGCCGCACGAATCGGTGTAATGGCCTTAATTTCGCAACTTCCCTTTTCGCTGTTTGAAACGGGGAAACTTCTTTCACCAAAACTGAACGTTATGTTCTCTTTATTACTTGTTTTATTAGCGGTCTGGGCGGCAGACACGCTTTCGAAAAACAAGCGCACAAAGTATTTCGCGCTCTTACCCGCGCTTGTAATCGTTGTGCTGACCTTATTTGAAGTGATTCCTGTGGATTACGGACCGCGCGGTGTTTTACTGGGCCTTGTGTTCTGGTACTTTAAGGACAAGCCCGTATTCTTGTGGGTCGGTTCCTTCCTTGCCACCTTCCTGTATCCGCTCTTGTTGATTGCAAAGTTCTGTTTGTTCGCGCTACTGGGTCAGGCAATTCCCTTCCCCGTGCCCGACAGTTGGACGTTGATTCAGTTGTTCAGCCTACTGTGTATTCCGTTCATTCAAGTTTACAACAACCAAGCGGGTTACAAACCGCAAAATCCCGTTGCCGCCAAGGCGTTGCAATACGGTTTTTATTGGTTCTACCCCGTACATATTCTTGTTTTAGCATTGATTTTCTAAAAAAGAGAACGAGTGGTTTGCTTTTTGCAGACCACTCGTTTTTTTAATCTTCGTCTTCTTCCTCGGGCAGTTCTTCAACGCCGACGCGTTCAATACGCTTTTCATCGCATTCGAGTACCGTCAAAATCAGACGGTCATATTTAAAAGAATCGCCCACCTCGGCTTCTCCCTCCAACATCGAGGTCACGAAACCGCCGAGCGTGGTATTATCTTCGCTGAAGTCTTCGTCCTCTTCTTCGATGTCGATATCAAATTCATCGAAGAAATCAATGAGGCGCATTTCACCGACCGCTTCAAAATGAGTATCGTCGATACAAACGAACTCGCGTTCAATCTCATCGGTTTCGTCCCAGATTTCGCCCACAAGTTGTTCGAGGACGTCTTCCATCGTGAGAATGCCCATCGTGCCGCCGTATTCATCCATCACCACAACCATATGGCCCTTGGTTTCTTTCATTTTTTCCAATACGTCGTCAAGCGGCATAGTTTTATGAACAAAACTAAGCGGCAACAGTAAACGGCGGAAGTCTACGCGTTCGGAACTCACCATTTCCTTAAAAACGTGGTTTTGGTGCAGGTAACCGATAATTTTATCGGGCGTATCCTCGTAAACCGGAATTCGCGAATAAATGGACTCGGTAATTTTGCGAATGTTTACTTCATACGGGTCGCGAATATCAATGGCAATCATATCCACGCGCGGCGTGATGATTTCATAGGCCAACACGCTGTCAAAATCCAACGCGTTTTGCAACAAGTCGCACTGTTCTTCGTCCAAAACGCCCTCATCTTCAACCACTTCGATAATGTTTTCAAGGTCGTCTTCCGAAACGGCGTCACTATCGGCAACGTTTTTTTCCCAAATACCCGAAACCAGGTTGATAATACCAAGCATAAGAGCCGTAATGGGCCACAGAACAATGGAGAGAACGTAAATGGGAATCGAAACGAAAACTGAAAAACGCTCCGAAAACTGTTTGGCCAAAACTTTAGGGATAATTTCACCGAAAATCAACACCAAAAGGGTCATCACCACGGTGGAAACCCAGGCGTAATTGTCACCCAAAAGCGACAACACGATGACGGTCGCAATCGCCGAGGCGGCGTTGTTCGCAAGGTTATTGCCGATGAGCACCGCACCCAATGCATCGTCATAGTTTTCACTCAAGCGAAGCGCCAATCGGACCGAAAGTGTGTTTTTCTTTTCAAGGCGCGATTTCAAGCGCGACGTGTTCACGCCGGCAAACGCAATCTCGGTGGCCGAGAAAAAGGCCGACAACAGAAGCAGCAGCGTAATGTAGACAAACGAAAGTTTAGACATCAGTCTCACCTCCGATATCGTCTTCATCATAAATCTCGCCCACTAATTGTTCGAGAATATCTTCCACCGTAACAATGCCGAGCACCTGTCCATCATCGTCCTTGACGATGCCGAGGTTTCGGCGGTGGTTGCTCATTCGGGTCAGCAATTCGTCAATCGGTTCACCGCTACGAACGTAAAACGGGTAATCGATCACACGCGCTAAAATAACACTGTTCTTGTGCTTCAAGTATTCCTTAAAGAATTTTCGAATCTGCAAAACGCCTTTGACGTTTCCTTTGCGATCGAGTACCGGAATGCGCGAATGGCGGGTCGTTCGCACCAATTCCAAAATCTCGGGCGTTTTCATCCCCATGGAAATATGGACCACCGACTCCCACGGCAGCATAATATCCGCCGCGGTCAAATCGTCAAAAGCGAGGGCCGATTGCACCAACCGACCGGTATCTTCATCGAAATCCTCTTCTTCGGAAATGCTTTCGACCAGGTCGTGCAATTCGTCTTCGGTAACGGTAACCTCGTTTTCCAGGTGTTTCTGAAACGGCTTGGACACAAGCCGCGAAATGGCCGTGAAGAAAACGGACAAAGGTTTCAAAATTTTCATCAGGGCAATCAAGATTCCCGAGGTAGAAAGCGCAAAATCTTCGTTACAGGAACGCGCAATACATTTGGGCAACATTTCACCGAACATAAAGATGATAACGGTGGTAACCACCGTGGCAACCGATACCGCCGAAGAACCCCAAATTTTGGTTGCAATGACGGCCGAAAGGGTTGCACAACCAATGTTCACGATATTGTTGCCAATCAACAACACCGAAAGCGCTTCCTCAAAATTTTCCAAAATGTAAAGCACTCGTTCGGCACGTTTATCCCCTTTATCGGCCGCCGTCATCATATGAATACGATTGACCGAAGCCAAGGAAATTTCGGTGCCCGAAAAATATGCACTGCACAAAAGCAGCACGGCAAACAAAACAATACTTCCTATACTGCCGTCCGGACCGCCGTCCATTCAACAACCAACTCCTTATAAGAAATTAATTCTATCATACAAGATTTATATATATTTGTCAATAATTCTTCGCGTTTCGGTTATACTATTCCGGGTGAGAAAAATGATTTCCATTATTATCAGAACCGTTTTTATGTATTTTTTTATTACCGTTGGCATTCGGCTGATGGGCAAGCGGCAAATTGGAGATATGCAACCGAATGAATTGGTCGTGACCCTGATGATTTCCGAAATTGCCGCCATCCCGTTGCAAGACATCAACCAACCCATTCTCAACGGATTGGCCGCCGTTTTTATTCTGGTGGTTTTAGAGGTAATTATTTCGGTCATTGCTATGAAAAGTTTTTGGGCAAGAAAGATCTTCAGCGGAAAATCGGTTGTTTTAATTCAAAACGGACTGATTGACCAATCGGCGATGCGCAGTGTTCGAATGACGGTGCTCGACCTCGTAGAACTTTTGCGTGGACAGGACGTCTTTGACATTTCGACGGTTGAGTTTGCAGTCCTCGAAGTTAACGGCGGATTGAGTGTTTACCTGAAATCCGAAGAACAAACGCCGACCCGCGGCGACCTTTCATTGCCAAAACAAAACGAAAGTCTGCCGCTGCCGGTGATCAGCGACGGGAAAATCGTCAAGGAATCCTTAAAGGCTTTACAAATTCCCATGAGCGAGTTGCAAGAATATTTATCCAAACAGAAACTGACGGCCAAAGATGTTTTTCTGCTTTCAACCGACCGCTTCCGCAATTATTCTTTGGTGAAATCGAGAAAGGAAAACCGTTTATGAAACGTCTTGTTGCCGCCCTTGCCATTCTCTTGGGTATTGCCACACTTTGCTTTTTTTCGATAAGAAACGTTCGGAAAATCGCCGAAAAAAATCTCCTCATCCTGAACGATGAAATTCGCCTGCAAGAAAGTCCCGATTGGCTTTCTTTAAGCCAAAAACAAGAAGAATTGGAACAGAACTTCAAAAAGGACCAGAAGTTTTTACACTTTTTTGTCGGGCGCAATAAAATCGAGGAATTGCGAAACACGTTGCACGAAAGCCGATATTTTTTGGAAATTCAACAACAAGAAGAACTCTTTCACCACTATACCACGCTTCGCTCTTTGTGGAAAACCGTTCTGGAAGAACAAAAAGTGTCCATACGAACCTTTGCATAAGAGTAAATATTTATGCAAATTGTAGGTTGACACATTGCATATTAAGTGATATAATTTCACTATACTTTAATAAAGTGAGGTTACTATCATGAAAATGGCAAAAAGAATTTTAGCACTTGTTCTCGTTGCTATGTTGGTCTTCGCTTTTGCGGGCTGCGGCAAAAAAGAGAAATCCTTAACCGTTACCGAAGGCAAACTGACCATGGCTACCAACGCTTCCTTCCCTCCCTATGAGTTCTACGAGGGCGACAAGATTGTTGGTATCGATGCCGAAGTTGCCGAAGAGATTGCCAAGAAATTGGATCTTGAACTTGAAATTGCTGATATCGACTTCGACTCGATCGTTCCCGGCGTTCAGTCCGACAAGTACGATATGGGTATGGCCGGTATGACCGTTACCGAAGAGCGCCAGAAGAAGGTTAACTTCTCGACCACCTATGCCAAGGGCGTTCAGGTTATCATCGTTAAAGAAGACAGCGCGATTGCTTCTATCGATGATTTGGCAGACAAGAAGATCGGCGTTCAGCAGGCTACTACCGGTGACATCTACGCTTCCGACGAGTTCGGCGAGGAAAACGTTACCAAGTACGCTTCGGGCAACCTGGCTGTTGAAGGCTTGAAGAGCGGTAAAGTTGACTGCGTCATCATCGACAACGAGCCGGCAAAGGCTTACGTTGCTGAAAACGAGGGTCTCAAAATTCTCGACACCGAGTATGCCAACGAAGACTATGCAATCTGCTTCTCCAAGAACAACCCCGAGTTGCAGGAGAAGGTTGACGCTGCTTTGAAAGAACTGATCGAAGACGGCACCTTGCAGAAGATTGTTGACAAGTACATCAAAAAGTAATATTCGCGATTCATATAAGGGCGGCGCGGCCGCCCTTTTTGAATGCTTATAATCAGAAAGGATTCAAGCTATGTTTGAATGGCTGACAAGTTGGTATACCGACTTTGCGGATGAATTCAACACCGTTTTCATCGTGAAAGATCGTTACCAACAACTTTTAACCGGTTTTGGCAACACCTTGAAAATTACCCTTGGCTCGTTGGTCATCGGTATTCTGATTGGTATTGTGATTGCCGCGATCCGTTCTTCTTACGATAAGAATCAGGTCACCTTGAAAGCCAAAGGCGGCATTGGGTATTACATATTGGCCTTTTTGAACGCCATTTGCAAAATCTACCTGACCGTTATCCGCGGTACCCCCGTTGTCGTTCAGTTGATGATTGCCTATTTCTTGATTTTCGTCAGCGTGAAAGACGGTGTGCCGATCGGTATTTTTGCATTCGGTATCAATTCGGGTGCCTACGTTGCCGAAATATTCCGCGGCGGCATTATGTCGATCGATAACGGACAATTTGAAGCCGGCCGAAGCCTTGGCTTCAACTATATCCAGACCATGACCCACATTATCATTCCTCAAATGTTCAAAGCGGTCCTCCCGACCCTTTGCAACGAGTTTATTGCCCTCTTGAAGGAAACCTCGGTTGCGGGTTACGTGGGTGTTATGGAATTAACCAAGGCGGGAAACTCCATTGCGGGTGTTACCTACTCCTATTTCCTGCCGCTGTTAACCGTGGCCGCCATTTATCTGGCCATCGTGATGTTCCTTTCGTGGTTGGTAAGTATATTGGAAAAGAGGTTGCGCAAGAGTGATCACTAATGAAACCTATATCAAGGTAACCGACCTTGAGAAATCTTTCGGTGACGTTCAGGTTCTCAAGGGCATCAATACCGAAATCAAAAAGGGCGAGGTTGTTGTTATCATCGGCCCGTCGGGTTCGGGTAAATCCACTTTTTTGCGTTGCTTGAACCTTTTGGAACTGCCGACCGGCGGTCACATTGAGGTCAACGGGACCGACATTACCGACAAGAACGTAAACATCAATACTCACCGTATGAAAATGGGTATGGTGTTCCAACAGTTCAACCTGTTCCCCCATATGACCATTCTCAAGAATATGACCATTGCGCCGATGAAACTTTTGGGTCTTTCCAAGGCCGATGCCGAAGAACGCGCAATGAAACTCCTCGAGAAGGTTGGCCTTGCCGACCGATACGATGCCTACCCCTCCCAACTGTCGGGCGGACAAAAACAGCGTGTTGCCATTGTTCGCGCCCTTTGTATGGAACCCGACGTGATGTTGTTTGACGAGCCGACGAGTGCTTTAGACCCCGAAATGGTGGGCGAAGTTTTGGCCGTTATGCAGGATTTGGCGCGCGAGGGTATGACCATGGCGGTCGTTTCCCACGAGATGGGCTTTGCCCGTGAAGTGGCCGACCGTGTGCTCTTTATTGATGAGGGCATTATTATGGAAGAAGGCACTCCCGATGAGATTTTTGATCATCCCAAGTGTCCGCGACTCCAAGACTTTTTAAGTAAAGTTCTCTAAAAAGAAAAACCGTCTTTCAATTGAAAGACGGTTTTATTTTTTAGAATTCGGGTTTGAACGCGGGCATTAATTGCAGTTTGAAAAGATTTTTTTGGTGGCGCTCGTCGATGAGCGCTTTCTTTTTTGGGTCCTCAATTTCGCCCGTTCGAATATAGCGGTCCAATTCGGCATAAGTAAAGCCGAGGTTCTCTTCATCGGTCTTACCGCAAAGTCCGTCAATCGGCACTTTGTCGACCAACACGTCGGGCAGCCCCAACAGGCGGCCGATTTGTTTCATTTCGTCGACCGTCAAAAACGAGCAGGGACTGAAATCGCCCACCGAATCGCCATAGCGCGTAGAATAACCGACCCAGTCTTCCGACAGGTTGCAGGTATTGGCCACGCGGCCGTTATGGCTTTGCGCCACGGCATAAAGCGTCGTCATTCGAACGCGCGGCGGAACGTTGGTCCTGCTTTGTTGCGATAATTCAAACGGCATACTGTTATAA
This sequence comes from Acutalibacteraceae bacterium, assembly GCA_045545515.1. GTDB lineage: Bacteria > Bacillota > Clostridia > Oscillospirales > Acutalibacteraceae > UBA737. The sequence goes on along the minus strand of JAZQBA010000005.1, from coordinate 14,716 downwards.
ACCGCGTCGACGGGTTCTTTGACGTTGATGACGTAATGGCGGATGCCAAGGTGGTCGACAAGCAGTTTTGCCATATCGATATCGTGTTGTTCGCCACAAGGCATTAAAACGCCGATGACGCGGTCTTTCCCGAGCGCTTCGACACAGAGTGCGGCAACGATGGAACTGTCCTTACCGCCCGAAATGCCGACGACGGCGTTACAGTCTTTTCCGTTTTGTTCGAAAAAGTCTTTAATCCAGGCAACACAATCGTTTTTAATTTTTACAGCATCAAACATGGTTGATTTCTCCCTTTGATCGGTTATACCTTACTTTCCAACGCAAAGTTAAAACACAAATTTTCTTTGCGGTGCGCGTCGCTCGACAGTATAAAGGACCCCGAACGCCCCGTAATATACTCGCGAATCTCATAAGAAGGATATGCCAGCGTTCGGTATCCGCGCGAAATGGCACCCGTATTGATTTCGAAAACGGCACCGCTTCGAAGCAGTTCCTTGACCGCTTTCTGCCAGGCGGCACGGTATCGCGGATGGTCTTCGTCGAAAAGGCCTTCTTGTTGGTTGAATTTGGTAATCAGATCCACGTGACCGATAATGGTCGCGCCCGTTTGTTTGGCAACGTTGGCAACGGTTCGGTAGTACTCTTCCACCAGCGAATACATATCCCCCTCAAAATAACGGTCGGCGGCTTCCCGAAGGGTATCGGCATCGCGATCCACTTCAATATAGTTTTCCCCGACTTTGAGGTAATGCACCGAGCCAATGACGTAATCATACGCGCCGGTCGGTTCTTTGGAATAGTAGTCCTGTTCAATGCCGCAAAGAACGGTAATGCGGTCGCGGTATTTTTTCCGAAGCGCGGCGATTTCCGCTCGGTAGTCGGCGATCTTCTCTTTTTTTATACAGTAGGACCCGTCAAAATCGGTATAGGAATGGTCCGAAAAACCGATAACCGTCATTTTTTTCTCAATCGCGGCTAAAACCATCTCTTCGGGGGTGTTGGCCCCGTCGCTATAGGTTGTATGAACGTGAAAATCACGCAGTTCCATCAGGTCATCTTCTCCTGTTTAATCTTTTTGTCAATGACGTGGCGCGAGGCGAGTTCCTTATGAATATCCTCCAACGAAATGCCCTGTTCAATCATCAGCACCATCACGTGGTAGGCCAAGTCGGCAATTTCATAAACGGTTTCTTTCTTATCATTTGTCGCGGCGGCGATAATAACCTCGGTACATTCTTCGCCAACCTTTTTGAGGATTTTATCAACGCCCTTTTCGAACAGATAAGTAGTATAAGAACCCTCTTTTTTGTCGGTCTTTCGGCCGCGAATGAGTTCGAACAAAGCTTCGTAAGAGAATTCGCTTCGCTCTTGACTTTCGAAAACGGGGTTTTCAAAGCAAGAGGTGGTCCCCAAATGACAAGCGGGTCCCTCGGGCTCAACCATTACAACAAGCGCATCTTTATCGCAATCGGCCGTTATGGAAACGATGTACTGATAGTTGCCGCTCGTTTCCCCTTTGAGCCAAAGTTCGCTTCTGGAACGGCTGTAAAAACAGGTCAGTTCCTTTTCCATCGAGATCTGTAAACTCTCGCGGTTCATATACGCGAGCGTCAACACGCGTTTGGAAACGGCATCCACCACAATGGCGGGAATCAGGCCGTTTTGGTCAAATTTCAATTCATCGATATTGATCATTCTTTATACCCCTTTTTCCATTCTTGCCGGAATGGAATTTTTGTTCATTTGTTCCTTTAAGTCGGAAATCTTGACTTCCCCGAAATGGAAAATGGAAGCCGCTAATCCCGCATCGACACCGGGCAAGGTTTTGAAGAGTGTAATGAAATCTTCAATCTTCCCCGCGCCGCCCGAGGCAATCACGGGAACGTGGACGGCGTTACAGACCGCCTCCAACATTTCAAGGTCAAAGCCACCCTTTACCCCATCGGTGTCAATGGAATTGATAACAAGTTCACCCGCGCCGTTTGCCACGCCGCGTTTGATCCATTCAATCGCCTCAATCCCCGTGTTTTCGCGGCCGCCTTTGGCGAAGATACGAAAGACGCCGTCGACCCGCTTAATGTCACACGAAAGGACGACGCATTGGTCGCCGTAAAGTTTTGCCGCCTGACCAATCAGGTCGGGATTTCGGATAGCGCCCGAGTTGACACTCACCTTATCGGCACCGCATTTGAGTACGCGATCAAAATCCTCAACCGTGTTGATGCCGCCGCCGACCGTTAACGGAATAAAAACGTTCTTTGCCGTTTCCTTTAAGATGTCGGTAAACATCTGTCGACCGTCCGAAGAAGCCGTAATATCGTAAAACACCAGTTCATCGGCGCCGCACTGACTGTAATATTCGGCGAGTTGCACGGGGGAAGCAATTTCGCGAAGCCTCTCGAAGTTGACGCCTTTGACAACCTGTCCGTCGCGCACGTCGAGGCACGGAATAATTCGTTTGGTAATCATTTGGCCACCTCGATCGCTTCGCGCAAAGAAATCGCGCCCGTATAATAGGCTTTGCCGATAATGGCACCGTAAAGGTCTAATTGGCGAAGTGCCGCAACGTCTTCCATCGAAGAAACGCCGCCCGAAGCAATAATTTGCATCGAGAACCGCTCGGACAACGCTCGGTAGAGTTCGCGGTTGGTACCTTTCATCGCGCCGTCTTTCGAAATATCGGTACAAATCAGCGTTTTCACGCCCATTTGCTGCATTTTCTCACAAAATTCAAAGGCATCAACGCCCGAACTTTCGGTCCAGCCTTTAATGGCCACAAAGCCCTCTTTGATATCAATCCCTACGGCGATTTTTTCGCCATAGGCTGCTACCGCCTCTTTCAAAAAGGCCTCATCGGTAACGGCAGCCGTGCCCAAAATAACGCGGTCCAGACCGTTTTCCAAATAGCGGCGAACTACTGCCATCGAACGGATTCCGCCGCCGATTTCACAAAAAAGGCCGGTTTCTTTCTTGATACGGCACACCGTTTCCAGATTGGGGGTCGTACCCTCTTTGGCTCCCTCTAAATCCACCAAGTGAATATGGGTCGCACCCTGGTTCAAAAAATCCTTGGCTACGGCAAGAGGGTCGTTGTTATAAACTGTTTTTTGCGCGTAGTCGCCCTTAAAAAGGCGCACCGCCTGACCCTCAAAAAGGTCGATTGCCGGATAGATCAACATAAGGTGCCCACCTCCATTTCACAAAATGCTTTTAAGATATGAAGCCCCGTCTGTCCGCTCTTTTCGGGGTGGAACTGACAGCCCATCACGTTTCCTTTGGCAACCGCCGCCGTGATTTCAAAATCATATTCCGAAACAGCAATCACGTTTTCTTGGCAATCGGTCGCATAGAACGAATGAACGAAATAAACACACTCGCCCTCTGAAACCTTTGAAAACAAGGGGTGCTTTTCCCCTTTGAACTGAAGCGCGTTCCAGCCCATATGCGGAACTTTCAGGTCGGTCTTATCGGCAATCGGTCGAATTTCGCCCTTGATAAGGCCAAGCCCCTCGTGTTCGCCGTATTCAAAACTTTTGTCGAACAACAACTGCATGCCAAGGCAAATACCCATCACGGGTTTGCCAACGGCAATCTGTTCTTTTAATACGTCGACCAGTCCCGAGGACTTGAGTTTTGCAATGGCATCGCAAAACGCGCCGACACCGGGCAGGATAATGCGATCGGCACTTCTTATGACCGATTCATCGGCCGTAATCACGGCCTCTTCCCCAATCTTTTTGAACGAAGATACCAGCGAAAACAAATTTCCAACGCCGTAATCAATAATGGCGGTCATTATAAAACTCCTTTGGTAGAGGGAATTTCGTTTTTGAAATCCTCATCAATCTTTACGGCCGCACGAAGGCTTCGTGCCACCGATTTGAAAGCGCCCTCAATGATGTGATGCGAATTTTTTCCGCAAAGGGACCGAATATGCAGTGCGCACTCGGCCTGGCGCACAAATCCAAGCCAGAATTCTTCAACCAATTCGGTATCGAAGGTTCCCACCTTTTGCGTCGGGATTTCGAGTTCGTACCCCAAAAAAGCGCGGCCCGAAAAATCAACGGCCGAGAGAATAAGGCTCTCGTCCATCGGCAACATAAAGTCGCCATAGCGGTGAATACCGCGTTTGTCGCCCAGTGCCTCGAAAAAGGCTTTGCCGAGCGAAATGCCGATGTCCTCGACCGTGTGGTGATCGTCAACGTAGGTATCCCCTACGCAGTTGACCTTCAAATCAAAACGGCCGTGGGAAGCAAACAGGGTGAGCATATGGTCTAAAAAGCCGCAACCCGTATTAAGTTCGCTTTTTCCGCTTCCGTCTAAATCGAGAAACAGTTCAATATCGGTTTCGGCGGTTTTTCGTTTGATTTCTGCTGTTCTCATACGCCCTCCTCCAAAACCTCGTTGATTTTTTCCAGTAACACGGTCATCTGCTCGTCGCTACCGACCGTAATGCGGTTATAATCCTTTAACAGTTCCGTTTCAAAGTGGCGAACCAAAACGCCCTTTTCCTTGAGTGCCTTATAGAGTTCCAATCCGCCGATTTTATCGCTTTTGGCAAAGAGGAAATTGGTTTTCGAATCGGTCAGCGTAAAGCCCATTTCACGCAAAGCCGCCGCCGTTTTTTCGCGCGTGGCGATAATTTTCTTGCAGTTGCCGGCAAAATAGTTTTCGTCCGCCAGGGCGCCAATACCGGCCGCCATGGTCATTCGGTTTACGTTATAAGGATTGGTGGAATATTTTACGGTATTCAGGTCGGCAATCAGTTCTTTTGAGCCGATACCAAATCCCAAACGCGCACCCGCCAAGGAACGCGATTTGGAAAAAGTACCGCAAACCAACAAATTATCGTATTTCCGCGTGAGCGAAACGCTACTCTCGGCCCCGAAATCAACGTAGGCTTCATCGACAACCACGATATGATCGGGGTTTGCGGCAACGATTCTTTCAATCTCACCGACCGTCAGCGCCAAACCCGTCGGTGCATTGGGGTTGGCGATAAAAATTGTTTTGTTGATCCCAAGATAATCGTTGATATCAATCGTAAAATCTGCCCTCAAGAGAATTTCGACAAACGGCACACCGTTTAAGGCGGCAAAAACAGGATAAAATCCATAGGTAATATTGGCAAAAGCCGCGGGTGTTTTCTCATCGCAAAACGCCTGAAAAGCAAAATTAAGGACCTCATCCGAACCGTTGGTGAAGATCACTTCATCGGGTTCTACGCCGAATTTTTCGGCCGCAATCGCCACAAGGTCACGACACTCGGGGTCGGAATAAAGTTGCAGGTCCCCTGCCGCCTGACGGGCCATACGCTGGGCATACGGCGAGGGCGGAAAGGGCGATTCATTGGTATTCAGTTTTACATATTCCTGGCCTTTGGGTTGTTCCCCCGGGGTGTAGGGGGTCAAGGTCGACAGTTTTTCACTGAAAAAACGGCTCATTACTTCTCATCCTCCGTGCGAATTCGAGCACTCTTGGCGTGGGCGGTCAAGCCCTCGGCATCGGCAAAGCGGCCAACGTCCTCGGCCACCTTTTTCAGCGCATCGCGCGTGTAGTAGGTATACTGTGTTTTCTTAATAAAGTCATCGACCGACAAGGGGCTCGAAAACTTAGCCGTACCGCTTGTGGGCAAGGTGTGGTTGGGTCCTGCAAAATAGTCGCCCAACGCTTCGGGACAGTTGCGCCCCATAAAGATGGAACCCGCGTGGCGGATTTTATCAAGATAATCGAACGGCGCATCCACTAAAAGTTCCAAGTGTTCGGGCGCAATCTCATTCGCAATATCAATCGCAACGTCCAAGGTTTCGGCCACAATGATTTTGCCGTTATTGTCAATCGACTCTCGGGCAATTTCACAGCGTAATAATTCGGGAATTTGTTTTTCCAGTTCGTTTTGGACCGAAAGCGCCAAATCGTAAGAGTCGGTCACCAAAACGGCACTGGCCATTTTATCGTGCTCGGCTTGGGACAAAAGGTCAGCCGCCGCAACGCGCGGATCGGTTTTGCCGTCGGCCACGATCAAGATTTCACTCGGTCCTGCAATCATATCGATCGAAACCTGACCGAAGACCTGTTTTTTGGCTTCGGCCACAAAGGCGTTTCCGGGGCCAACGATTTTATCGACACGCGGAACACTCTCGGTCCCGTAAGCCAGAGCGGCTACGGCCTGGGCGCCGCCAACCTTGAAAATCTTATCCACCCCGGCTACTTTAGCCGCCGCCAGAATAACAGGGTTTACTTTTCCCTCGGTATTGGGGGGTGTTACCATCACAACTTCGCGCACCCCTGCAATCTTGGCAGGAATGGCATCCATCAAAACGGTGGAAGGATAGGCCGCCGTGCCACCGGGAACGTAAAGGCCCGCACGGTCAACGGGAATGATTTTTTGGCCAACGACAACGCCGTCCTCATCGTTGATGATAAAACTGTTGCGCACCTGTTTTTGGTGGAACTTTTGAATGTTTTTGGCGGCTTTGCGCATAATTTCAACGAGTTCAGCCGAAACCGACGAAAAGGCCTCGTCGATCTCTTCGGCCGAAACCAACAGGGTTTTAAGGTCGGCCTTGTCGAACTTTTTGCAGTATTCAAAAAGCGCCTTGTCCCCGTTGTTTCGAACGTTTTCAATAATTTCGGCAACCGTGGCTTCCACGTTGACACGCGGCAGAGCGCGGGCAAAAATTTCGGAATTTGAAACCTCGCCGTATTTTAAGATTTTAATCATTTTTATTCCTCCGTAATTCCCGACAAGAGCGCGGCAATCGTTTCAATTTGAGCGCCCTTAAACTTAAAGGAAGATTTGTTGGCAATCAGTCTTGCGCTGATGGGTACCACCGTTTCAACGACTTCGAGATCGTTTTCTTTCAAGGTCGACCCGGTTTCCACGATATCCACAATCACGTCCGAAAGCCCTAAAATCGGGGCAATTTCGATCGAGCCGTTAAGGTGAATGATATCAATATCGCGGCCCTTCGACTGATAAAAGTTTTTGGCAATGTTCGCAAACTTGGTCGCAACGCGAAGGGTCCCCTCCCCTTTATCCGCAAAGGTCTTAGGGGCGGCAACCGCCATACGGCATTTGCCCTTCTTCAAGTCGACCAATTCGTAGACGTCGGGCGTGTACTCCAAAAGGATATCCTTTCCCGCAACACCGATATCGGCCGCGCCGCGTTCAACGTAAATCGCAACGTCGGACGGTTTTACCCAGAAGTAACGCACCTTCTTTTCGGTGTTCTCGAAGATGAGTTTTCGACCGGGGTCCAAAAGTGCGGGACACTCGTACCCCACACGAGCGAATAAATCATAGATTTTCTCACCCAAGCGGCCTTTCGGCAGCGCTACGTTGACAAAATCGTCTTGGGCGGCGGGAGTAGAATCCAACTCCAAGCGCTCGAGCGCATCATTCGAAACGGCAAAACCAATGGCCGAAGAACGGCGCCCCATTTTTTTCATCAAGCGGTCATACTGTCCGCCCGAAAGCACGTCGACGGGAATATCGCGCAGAAAGCCTTTGAAAATAATGCCGTTGTAGTAGTTAATATCGCCGACCACCGAAAAATCAACCTGTAACATTTCGGCAAACGCGGTATCGGCCATTTTTTCCAACACCTCGCGAAAACGCGCGAAGGCTTGGTTGGAAAGGCCGAGTTCCTGCATCGTCTTCAAGGTGGCGGTAACGTCCCCGTTCAAGGTCAACAGTTTTTGAAGCATTGTTGCCGCCGCGCGGTCTTGGCATTCGGCGCACATTTTTTCGACCGCGGGGAGATTCTTTTCGCCGATGGCCGTGTAGAGCAGTTTTTGCTGTTCGGCGCTCAACGACAAGCGGTCAATAATTGATGTGAGAACGTCCAAATCGCTAATGGCCAATACCGAATCTTCCGACAAGGTTCCAAGGCTTTCACAAGCCAAGGTTAAAACCTCGCAAATTTCGGCTGTCTCAACGCGGCCGAAACATTCGATACCCGTTTGCAACATTTCTTTATACGAGCCCGTACCCTTGGAAACGCGATAGACGTTTTCGTTATAGAAAACCTTTTGGGTCTCATTCGGGCAATCGGCGCTGTTTTTTATGATGGAAAGCGTAACGTCGGGCTTTAAGGCCATCAGTTTACCGCCGATATCGGTAAAGGTAATCACGTGGTCGGAAATCAAAAAATCCTTATTCCCAACATAAAAATCGTATTCCTCAAATTTGCTCATATGGTAGGGTCTGTATCCCTTATTCAAATACAGTTCACGCAACGCGAAACTGATTTTCTCACTACGATTTAATACAGAATCATGAATAACCATAACCGAACTCCGTTTCTGCCCCAAAAAGGGCAAATTCTCCCCGATTTCCATAAAACGGGGATAGTTATACTTTACCACGCTAAACTGATAAAGTCAAGTATTTTTTTGCCAATAAATACGCCGAAAAGGACGTTCGCGGCATTACGCTCGAAACGTCCTTTTTTGATTTTCGAAAATTTCCCTTAAAGGGTAGCGACCATCACGGCCTTGATGGTATGCATACGGTTCTCGGCCTCATCGAAAACAATCGAGCGTTCGCTCTCAAACGCCTCATCCGAGACCTCCATACAGTCAATGCCGAACTTGTCGTAAATTTGTTTACCGACCGTTGTTTTCAGGTCGTGGAACGCGGGCAGACAGTGCATAAAGCGGCACTGCTCTCCTGCTTTTTCCAACAGTTCCATCGTTACGCGGTAGGGCGAAAGTTCGCGAATGCGCTCCTCCCAAACGGCGTCGGGTTCACCCATCGACACCCAAACGTCGGTATAAAGCACGTGTGCGCCCTGAACGGCAACATTGGGGTCCTCGATAAACTCGAGCATTGCGCCCGTTTCGTTGGCAATCGCCTGACAGGTTTCCACTAATGCGCTGTCGGGGAAATATTTCTTGGGGGCGCAGGCCACAAAATGCATGCCCATTTTGGCGCAACCGACCATCAAGGAATTGCCCATATTATAGCGCGCATCACCCATGTAAACGAGTTTTTTGCCCTTCAAATCCCCGAACTGTTCCCGAATGGTCAAGAAATCGGCCAAAATCTGTGTCGGGTGGAATTCGTTGGTCAGCCCGTTCCACACAGGAACGCCGGCATAGTGAGCCAGTTCTTCGACCACTTCCTGACCGAAGCCGCGGTACTCAATACCGTCAAACATACGGCCCAGAACGCGCGCCGTGTCGGCGATGCTTTCTTTCTTGCCGATTTGCGAACCCGAGGGATCGAGATAAACGGGGTGCATTCCAAGGTCGGCCGCCGCCACTTCAAAAGCGCAGCGCGTACGCGTGCTGGTCTTTTCAAAAACCAAGGCAATGTTCTTGCCTTCGCACAGTTTATGCGAAATCCCCGCCTTTTTTTGATCCTTTAATTCAGCCGCAAGGTCTAAAAGACCGTTTATTTCCTCGGGGGTAAAATCGAGAAGTTTTAAGAAACTTTTTCCCTTCAAATTCATTGTTTGTTCTCCTTTATTTCGCGCAGACACTTAAAATCACTTGCGCCGCGCGTTTCAAATCATCCATCGAAATATTGAGTGCCGGAAGAAGACGAACTTTGGTTTTCGCGGTCAGACAAAGAACCCCGTTTTCCATACATTCGGCCACGACCTGCGCGGCGGGGCGTTCGGTTTCAAGGCCGATCATCAAGCCCTTTCCGCTCACACTTTTGATTCCCTTGGCACCGCCAAAGGTTTGGAACAGATAATCGCTCTTTTCCCGAACTTCCTTCAAAAATGCTTCGTCCAAGCGTTCTATCACGCTAATGGCACCCGCGCAACAAACGGGGTTTCCGCCAAAGGTCGACCCGTGGTCGCCAAAGCCCAAAACCTTTTTGACCTTTTCGGAAAGAAGGGTTGCACCAAGCGGCAAACCGCCGCCAAGGCCCTTGGCCGTTGAAACAACGTCGGGTTGAATGCCGTAATGCATATACGCGTAAAGTTGACCCGTTCGGCCGTTACCCGTCTGAACCTCGTCCACAATCAGCAGAATATCCTTCTCGCGGCAAAATTCCCAAACGGACTTTACGAATTCGGGGTCCAAGGCAATGACGCCGCCCTCGCCCTGAACACATTCCATCATCACCGCGGCAATTTTCCGTTCACTTGCCACGTTTTGAAGGGCGGAAAAATCATTCGCATCGACGTGCACAAAACCCTCGGTCAAAGGCTGAAACAGTTCGTGAAAGTGCGCCTGACCCGTTGCGGCCAAGGTGGTAAGGGTTCGACCGTGGAAACTGTTATTTAAGGTTACAATGGTGTAGCAATCTTCCCCGTGGCGCTCGGCGGCGTACTTACGCGCCACTTTAATGGCGCACTCGTTGGCTTCGGCGCCCGAGTTGGAAAAGAAGACTTTTTGAAAACCGGTTTTCGTGCAAAGAAGTTCGGCCAGACGTGCGCAAGGTTCGGTATAGTAAAGGTTGGACATATGTTGCACTTTGCCAAGTTGCTCGTTGACCGCCGCCTGCCAGGCTTCATCGGCGATACCAAAAGCCGTCACGCCGATACCCGAGCCCATATCGATATATTCTTTGCCGTTCGAGTCGACAACAACCGAGCCTTTGCCCGAAACGATTTCGACCGGAAAACGTTTATAGGTTCCTGCGACAAACTGCGTGTCGCGTTCAAATGTGTTCATATTATCCTCCCGTCACCATGGTACCGGCACCCTCATCGGTCAGCAATTCCATCAGAATTGCGTGGGGTACGCGGCCGTCCATAATGACAACGTTGTTTACGCCCTCTTCAATGGCTTCGATACAACAATCGACCTTCGGGATCATTCCGCCCGAAATAACGCCTTCTTTGAAGAGTTCGCGCGCACGCGAAACGGTGATTTCGGGAATGAGGGTCGAAATATCGTCCTTATCGTAAAGAACGCCCTCGATATCGGTCATCATAAACAAGCGCTCGGCGCCCAAGGCACCCGCAATATGCGCCACAGCCGTATCGCCGTTGATATTATAGGTATTGCCCTGTTTATCGCAACCGATGGTTGAAACAACGGGAATATAGCCTTTTTCGAGCAGATCCAAAACCGGTTCGATGTGGATTTTTTTGATTTCACCCACATAGCCCAATTTTTCGTCCTTCATTTCGGCTTCAATCAAGCTACCGTCGATTCCCGAAAGACCGATCGCGCGGCCGCCCTTCATTTCCAACAGATTGACGAGCGTTTTATTCACCTTGCCCGCCAAAACCATCTGAACGATATCGACCGTTTCTTTATCGGTTACGCGAAGACCGTTGACAAACTGCGGCTCTTTGCCGAGTTGACCCATCAGTCCGTTGATTTCGGGACCGCCGCCGTGAACGAGGACCACCTTAATGCCAATGAGCCACAACAGAACGATATCTTCCATCACCTGTTCTTTCAACTGCTCATTGATCATAGCGTTGCCGCCGTATTTAATCACAATCGTTTTGCCGGTATACCGCCGAATGTACGGCAGAGCCTGGGTTAAGACCTCGGCGCGGTCGGCATTGGTAAACTGATTCATTATAACATCATCCTCTGCTTAAGTACGGTAATCTCCGTTAATTTTTACGTAGTCGTAGGTCAGGTCGCATCCCCAGGCGGCGCTGGAACAATCGCCGTCGTTCAGGTTGACAAGAATTTCAATTTCATCTTCCAAAAGAATTTCCTTGGCGATTTCTTCCGAGAAATCAACCCCTGCCCCGTTTTGGCAGACGGCAATCGTGCCCTTACCGCTTCGGAACGAAACGTCAATTTTTTGAACGTCTACCGCGGCGCCGCTATAACCGATCGCACACAGAACACGTCCCCAGTTGGCATCGGCACCGAACATAGCGGCCTTCAAAAGGCTTGAACAAATCACGCTTTTGGCCACCGTTTTGGCGGTTGACAGATCGCGCGCACCCGAAACGTTACACTCCAATAGTTTGGTTGCGCCCTCACCGTCGGCCGCAATCTTTCGGCAAAGTTCTACCGTGATGGTATTGAGCGCTTTGGCAAAGGTGGCAAAATCTTCATTCTCTTCAACAATCGTTTCGTTTTGGGCCATTCCGTTGGCCAGAACGGTTACCATATCGTTGGTCGAAGTATCGCCATCAATACTAATCATATTGAAAGTGTTCTGAATATCGGTCGACAAGGCCTTCTGCAACATTTCCTGCGAAATGGCCGCATCGGTCGTGATAAAGACGAGCATGGTTGCCATATTGGGGTGGATCATTCCGCTTCCCTTGGCAATACCGCCGATTCTACAAACCTTACCGCCCAGCGTAAACTCACACGCTACCTCTTTCATCACGGTATCGGTCGTCATAATGCCCTCGGCCGCGGCCGAACATCCCTCGCGCGAGAGTTGTTTTACAAGCGTGGGAATCCCGTTGGCAATCGGTTCAATATTGAGCGGCAAACCGATAACACCCGTAGATGCTACGACAATATCTTCGGCAGAAAGGCCCAACGCCTCGGCCGCGAGTTGGCTCATTTTTTCGGCAACCTCAGCGCCGTCAGCGTTACAGGTATTGGCGTTTCCGCTGTTGCAGATGACGGCCTGTGCCACGCCGTTCTGCAAGTGGTTTTTGGTAACGGTGAGCGGCGCGCCTTTGACGAGGTTCTTGGTGTAAACCGCCGCCGCCGTAGCCGGAACCTGACTATAAATCAGCGAAAGGTCTTTTTTCTCTTTGTTTTTGCGAATTCCGCAGTGAATGCCCGATGCCGTAAATCCAAGTGCCGCGCAAACACCGTTTTCAATGAACTTCATTTGATTATCCTCCAATGTTGAGTCCCGTGGATTCATCCACGCCAAGTACAATATTCATATTTTGAATGGCCGCACCCGAAGCACCTTTTCCAAGATTATCGAAGCGGGAAACCAACAAAATGCGGTCTTCGTTTCCAAAGACGCCGATTTGAAGGTCATCACGACCGCACATTTTGGCGCATGAGATCATACCGTTTTCGTCCATCGCTTCACAGAAACGGACGATGGGCCCCGTGTAATAGGAACGGTAGATATCTTTGAGTTCTTCGAGGGTGGCCGTTATGTTCTGTTTGAAGAGCGGCACCACAACCTCCATACCCGCATAGTAGGAAGAAACGATCGGGCAAAAAACGGGAGCGTTGTGAAGACCGCACACCTTTGCCATTTCTGGCAGGTGTTTATGCGTTTGAGTAAGCCCATACATTCTGGGCGCCTGTAACTCGTTTTGTAATTCAGGATTTTCGTAATCGGCGATCATTCCCTTGCCGCCGCCCGAATATCCCGTTAGGGAAAAACAGTTTAAGAGCGCATCACTCGACAAAACGCCGTTTTCGACAAGCGGCGCTACCAAGGAAACAAAACCGCTGGCGTGGCAACCGGGGTTTGCAATGCGCTTTGAGGCGGCAATTTTTTCACGCAGGCCCTTTAGTTCCGCAAAACCGTAAGCAAAATCGTCGTTGGTTCGGTGGGCCGTTGAGGTATCGATAATGACGGTGTTCTTATTCTCTACCATCGACACCGCCTCTTTGGCGGCCGCATCGGGCAAACACAAAAAAGCAATATCCGCCGAATTGATGGCCTCGCGCCGAGCCGCCGCATCTTTGCGGTGGGCCTCATCCAAAATGATGAGCGACAGGTCGGTTCGGTTTTGCAACCGTTCGTGGATGCGAAGTCCTGTGGTTCCGGCAGAGCCGTCGATAAACACACGTGTCATGAAAAAATGCCTCCGATGAATAAAAATGAATAATTATGAATAGTTTTCGAATAAATATGCAGTTATTTTACCATATTATGCGGTTTTTGTCAAGTTAAAATGCATTTTTTATTCATTCTTTTACGCAACAAAGTGCAGAAAGTCAAGCGGCTTTCTGCACTTAAAATATAAAATGAAATTAGAACAAACCGGTAATCTTTCCATTTTCGTCCACGTCGATATTCTCGGCCGCGGGAACCTTGGGAAGACCCGGCATGGTGAGAATATCCCCCGTCAACACAACGATGAAGCCGGCACCGGCCGAAACCTTCACGTTTTTCACGGTGACGGTAAAGTCTTCGGGTGCACCGAGTTTAGTCGGGTCATCCGAGAAACTGTACTGTGTTTTGGCCACACAAATCGGCAGTTTATCAAAACCGAGTTCGGTCAACTGCGCAATCTGTTTCTTAGCATTCGGCAAAACAGCAATACCGTTTCCGCCGTAAACCTTGCGCACAACGGCTTCAATCTTATCTTCGATGCTGCCGTCGAGTTCATACGAGAAGGTAAAGTCCCCCTGTTCCTCTTCGCAAAGACGAACAACCTCGTGCGCCAAGGCCTCGCCGCCCTTACCGCCATCGGCCCAAACGGTCGACAGAACGGTGTTGACGCCCAATTCCTTACACTTATCGATAATGAAATCAATTTCGTTATCGGTATCGGTCGGGAAACGGTTTACAGCAACTACGCAGGGCAGCTTGTAAACATTTTTGATGTTGGAAACATGACGAAGCAGGTTCGGAATACCGCGCTCAAGCGCACCCAAATCCTCGGTTGCGAGTTCGGTTTTTGCAAGACCGCCGTGCATCTTTAAAGCGCGAACCGTTGCAACAACAACAACTGCATCGGGAGTGAGACCTGCCATACGGCACTTGATATCAAGGAACTTTTCAGCGCCCAAATCAGCGCCGAAGCCTGCTTCTGTTACGGTGTAGTCGCCCATCTTTAAGGCGAGCTTGGTTGCCATAACAGAGTTACAACCATGTGCTATATTAGCGAAGGGTCCGCCGTGT
>JAZQBA010000004.1:0-231976 GCA_045545515.1 Acutalibacteraceae bacterium | reverse complement strand
AAATTTATGATGCCAAACAGGGAGGCATATATAGCGGAATCGGTCTTTGGAATCTTGATTACCGATTAAAACAACCGTCGGAAAACGGGGATGCAGTAATTAAATAGGAGAAGCCCTCTTGGAAACTTCCAAGAGGGCTTTGCTTTATCAATACGTTTATTTATTTTTTGAACATCGGGGTCGAGAGGTAACGGTCGCCCGTGTCGGGCAGAAGAACGACCACCGTTTTGCCGTTCATTTCCGCGCGCTGTGCCACCCGGATGGCGGCGTGCAACGCCGCGCCGGCCGAAATGCCCGAGAGGATTCCCTCGGTTTTACCGAGTTCGCGCCCCATTTGATAGGCTTGCTCTTCGGTGACGGTCAAGATTTCATCGTAAAGGGTGGTATCCAACACTTCGGGCACAAAACCTGCGCCAATGCCCTGCAGTCCGTGCGGTCCCGCTTTGCCGCCCGAGAGAACGGGGGAGCCTTTGGGTTCAACGCCGACGATGCGAATCGCAGCGTTTTTTTGTTTCAGATATTTGCCCGTACCCGTCAGGGTGCCGCCTGTGCCGATGCCGGCTACAAAGCAGTCGACCGAACCGTCGGTATCTTCGTAAATTTCGGGGCCCGTGGTTTCAAAATGGGCCTTGGGGTTGGCGGGATTTACGAATTGCCCGGCAATAATGCTGTTTTCAATCTCGCGGTGCAGTTCCTCGGCGCGCGCAATGGCACCCGTCATTCCTAAAGCGCCGTCGGTCAAGACCAATTCGGCGCCCAGAGCGGCAATCAACTGCTGACGCTCAACCGACATACTGTCGGGCAGAACGACCATCATTCGGTAACCGCGCGCCGCGGCCACGGCGGCAAGGCCGATTCCCGTGTTGCCCGAGGTCGGCTCGATAATGGTGGCACCCGCTTTCAAAAGCCCTTTTTCTTCGGCGTCGTTGAGAATCGAGAGCGCCACGCGGTCTTTGACCGAACCGGCGGGATTAAACATTTCCATTTTGGCCAAAAGCCGCGCTTTCAGATTGTATTTTTCTTCCATTCGGGTCAACTCGAAAAGCGGCGTGTGGCCGATGAGTTGGTCGAGCGAGGTAAAAATTCGGGACATAATGCGTCTCCTCTTTGTTTTTTCTTTATTTTAGCATACACCGAAAGCGTGAAATAATCAAGTTTTTTTGGAAAAATCATCTTGACAGGAAGATAGAACTTTGCTATACTAAAGTAAATTCAGTTTTTGAAGAGGGAGAAGATACGGAATGACCCAGCAAAACCGTTTGTATTTTGCAAATCGATTTTACTTTTACTTTTATTCCAATAAAAGTAGAAGCGATTTGTGATGCTATAAAAACGGAACGTTGCGTAAATTCCCTGTCTGTTTCTTTTTGCAGGTAAAACAACCAAGACCGTATGGCTCACAAGTCCATACGGTCTTTTTAATTTGTGGAGGTCTTGAAAATGATTGTTGTATTAAAACCGAACGTTGAGAAAGAAAGTTGCGACCAACTGGTTTCGTGGCTTCAAAATTTGGGTCTTGGAATTCACATTTCCGAGGGGGATTACCAGACCGTTCTCGGCTTGATTGGAGATACTTCGAAGGTTGATATGGACCTGGTGGCGAGTCTGGATATCGTCGACACGGTCAAACGAATCAGCGAACCGTTCAAATGCTGTAACCGTAAATTCCACCCCGAAGATATGGTGGTCGAAGTGGGGGACGTCAAAATCGGCGGCGGAAATTTCTGTATGATCGCGGGTCCCTGCTCGGTTGAATCGGAAGAACAGATTGTCGAAGTAGCCAAGGCCGTGAAGGCGGCGGGTGCTAACCTGATGCGCGGCGGCGCGTTCAAACCGCGTACCTCGCCCTACGATTTCCCCGGTCTTCGCGCCCAAGGTTTGGAACTGTTGAAGATCGCCCGTCAGGAAACGGGACTGCCGATCGTTACCGAGATTATGAGTGTGGCCGATTTGGATCTGTTCGAGGACGTCGACGTGTTACAGGTCGGCGCTCGGAATATGCAAAACTACGATTTATTGCGCGAACTCGGAAAACTCCAGAAACCCATTCTCTTAAAGCGCGGTTTAGCCAATACCTTAAAAGAACTTTTGATGAGTGCTGAATACATTATGGCCAACGGCAACGAACAGGTAATGCTTTGCGAGCGCGGAATCCGCACCTACAGTGATTACACCCGCAACACCCTCGACCTGGCGGCCGTGCCGATGCTGAGGGAATTGACCCATCTGCCCATCATTGTCGACCCCAGTCACGCAACGGGCATTTCGCGTTTGGTACAACCGATGGCCATGGCCGGTGCGGCTTGCGGTGCCGACGGTTTGATCATCGAAGTTCACAACGACCCCAAACGCGCCCTGTGTGACGGCGCACAATCGCTTACCCCCGCGGAATATGCGATTTTGGCCGATAAGGTTGCGCGGATTCGTGAGGTACTGAAATGACGGTCGGCGTTGTCGGTTTAGGACTGATCGGCGGCTCGTTCGCCAAAGCCTATGACGAGGCGGGGCACCGTGTTCTCGCTTTTGATACCAACCGTTCGGTGTTTGAGTTTTCAAAACTCAGCGGAGAAGTTTCGGGCGAACTCGATGCGCAAACGGCCGCACAATGCGATCTGATTTTGATTTGTGTTTATCCGCACGCGGCGGTCGAATGGTTGCAAACGATGGCACCGCACCTGAAAAAAGGACAGTTGGTGCTTGATTGTTGCGGTACCAAGAAAACGGTCTGTTCGGCGGGGTTCCAACTCGCCGAGGAGTACGGCTTTGTGTTCGTGGGCGGTCACCCGATGGCGGGAACCCACCATTCGGGCTACAAATATGCGCGCGCCGACCTTTATCGCGGCGCACCGATGGTTATTGTTCCGCCCGACTTTAATAATATTGAATTGTTGGACCGCGTAAAAACGGCGCTTGAACCGGTAGGCTTCGGTTCGATTTCGGTCACCACGGCCGAAAATCACGACCGAAAAATCGCCTTTACGTCGCAGTTGGCCCACGTCGTATCCAATGCCTACGTGAAAAGCCCGACGGCGAAAATGCACCAGGGATTTTCGGCGGGCAGTTACCGCGACCTGACCCGCGTTGCGCGGTTGAACCCGACCATGTGGACGCAACTGTTTTTGGAAAATAAAGAGAATCTGATTGCCGAAATCGACGGTTTAACCGAATCACTTTCGGCCTATAAAAAGGCGCTGGAACATTGCGATGCAGAAGAATTAAACCGTTTGCTCGAAGAAGGCAGCAAACGAAAAGAAGAGGTGGACGGTCGTTGAAAACCATTACGGTAAAAGCTTCGAAAACCTATGAAGTGCTTGTGGGCGCGGGGTTGCTTTCCAAAATCGGCACCCTTGCGGCCGAAGTCGTTCGCGGCAAAACGGTGGCCGTCGTTTCGGACAGTAACGTTTTCCCGTTGTACGGGGAATCGGTCTGCCGTTCGCTTCAAAACGAGGGTTTTCGGGTGGAAACCTTTGTCTTCCCGGCGGGGGAGGAAAGCAAAAACCTTTCGACCTACGGCGAATTACTGCACTTTTTGTGTGAAAAACAATTAACCCGCGAGGATACGCTCCTGGCCCTTGGCGGCGGCGTAGTGGGGGACCTGACCGGCTTTGCCGCGGCGACCTATCTGCGCGGCGTGGGGCTCTTGGCGGTGCCGACGAGTCTGCTGGCGATGGTCGATTCCTCGGTCGGCGGTAAAACGGCGGTCGATTTGGATATCGGCAAAAATCAAGTGGGTTGTTTTTATCAACCCTTGCGCGTGATTTGCGACCCCGAAACGCTCGGGACGTTACCGCGCGAGCAGATGGCCTGCGGCAGTGCCGAAGTGATCAAGTACGGTCTGATGGCCAACGCGCCGTTTTTCGAAGCGTTGGGCGAACGCCCGATGAAAGAGTGGATGGAAGACGTGATTGCCACCTGCGTCGGCATGAAACGCGACGTGGTGGAAGAAGACGAGTTTGAACAGGGGCTTCGTGCCCTCTTAAACCTCGGCCACACGGTCGGCCACGCGGTTGAAACCTGTAGCGGTTATTCCATTTTACACGGCCAGGCCGTGGCAATCGGAATGGCGGTCATTACCCGCGCGGCGGCAGCGAAAGGTCTTTGTAAAAAAAGTGTTGCCGAGCGTCTCGAAGAAATTTTAGAAAAATACGAATTACCGACTCGGACCCAATTTTCAGCGAACGAGTTGATTGCGGTCATTCATAACGATAAAAAGCGCAAACAAAACGCGGTTCAGTTCATTCTTCCGCGCGAAATCGGGGTTTGCGAAATGCGAAAGATTGCGCTTAGTGAACTTGCCGATTGGTTGTCGGCAGGGGGTGTACAATGAATCGCACGGTAACCGCAGGCCCGCGCGGCGGAACGGTTCGCGCCGTGGCTTCCAAATCGATGGCGCACCGCCTGCTGATCGGCGCGGCGCTATCAAGTGGGGAAACCCAAATTTTGTGTGAAGGTTTTTCCAAAGATATTATCGCGACGGCCAACTGCTTAAACGCGATGGGCGCGCAAATTTCTTTTTTGCAAGAGGGAAGAATCCTCGTTCACCCTATTGAAAAAAAGGTTGAGGGTCTTTGCCGATTGCCTTGCGGCGAGAGCGGGTCTACGCTTCGCTTTTTATTGCCGATTGTCGGCGCGTTGGGACTTGAAGCGGTGTTTGAGCGCGAGGGGCGACTGCCCGAGCGGCCGCTGACCCCCTTGGACCGTGAACTCGTTTCTCACGGAATGACCCTTTGTGAAAAGGGAAGCGAACTTTTCGTTTCGGGAAAACTTCAAGCGGGGGAATTTACCCTGCCGGGGGACGTTTCTTCGCAGTATATTTCGGGACTGTTATTCGCGTTGCCGCTGTTACCTAAAAACAGTCGGTTGACGGTTACCGGTCGGGTTGAATCGGCCGATTATATTGCCCTGACCGAGGACGTTTTGGAAAAAAACGGGGTGTTGTTCCAAAAAAACCAACAAACCTATGAAATCGAGGGTTCACAGGCGTATGGTAGCCCCGAAACCCAAGAGGTCGAGGGGGACTATTCCAACGCCGCGTTCTTCCTCGTGTTGGGGGCGCTCTCGCAACAGGGCGTTACGGTTACGGGGTTAGACCCCGATTCCAAACAGGGCGACAAGCGGATCTTATCGGTTTTATCCGATTTTGGCGCCGAGGTTCTTTGTGAAAAGAATCGCGTTACGGTGCGCCGCGGCGCTTTGCGCGGCAGGACGGTCGACGTGGCGGCAATCCCCGACCTCGTCCCCGTGCTTTCGGTTCTGGCTTCGGTCAGTCAAGGCGAAACGCGGTTTATCAACGCCGCGCGGTTGCGCCTGAAAGAATCCAACCGTCTGGAGGGTACGGCCGAATGGTTGCGGCGGCTTGGTGCCGATATTTTTGTTGAAGAAGATTGCCTGGTGGTGCGCGGAAAACCGCAACTGCAAGGCGGTACGGTCGATCCTTTTGCCGACCACCGCGTGGCCATGTCGGCGGCGGTCGCGGCGGCGGTCTGTCGGACCGACGTTGTGATAGAAGACCATTTGTGTGTCGAAAAATCCTACCCCGGGTTTTGGAAAGATTTTGACAGTTTAGAGGGAGTGAGTCGATGAGCAGTTCGTATGGTGAGAATATTCGTTTGACCGTTTTCGGTCAGTCACATTCGGCGGCAATCGGCGTGACGGTAGAGGGGCTTCCCGCGGGCGGGACGATCGATTTCGAAGAACTCGACCGATTGATGCGCCGCCGCGCGGCAGGCAACAACGCCTGGTCGACGGCGCGGCACGAACCCGACCAAATTGAATTTTTATCGGGTGTGGTGGAAAACCGCCTGTGCGGGACACCGTTGACGGCCATCATCCGCAATACCGACACGCGTTCGAAAGATTATGAAAACCTGAAAAATCATCCGCGTCCGGGTCACGCCGACTACGTGGCGGCTGTAAAATACGGCGGCGCACAGGATTTTCGCGGCGGCGGCCATTTTTCGGGCCGCTTAACGGCGCCCTTGTGTATCGCAGGCGGCATTTGTTTGCAACTCTTGGAAAAAGAGGGCGTTTCGGTCCTTTCCCGTATTGCCGCCATCGGCGGTGTAAAAGACGAGAGTGTCTTGACCCAATCAACCGCCCAGAAGGATTTTCCCGTCGTAGATGACGCCAAAGGCGCGGAAATGCTTCGCGAAATCGAGGCGGCCAAAAAAGAGGGCGATTCGGTCGGCGGCGTGATTGAATGCGCCGTGTTGGGACTGCCCGCGGGTCTTGGTGACCCGATGTTTGACGGAATGGAAAACCGCATTGCAAAGGCCGCGTTCGGCATTCCCGCCGTAAAGGGCATTGAATTTGGCAACGGCTTTGCCGCGAGTATGCTTCGCGGTAGTCAGAATAACGACGTGTATTGCCTGAAAGACGGTCGCGTTCAAACCGAAACCAACCGTTGCGGCGGAATTTTGGGCGGCATCACCAACGGAATGCCCCTTGTCTTCCGCGTGGCAATCAAGCCGACACCCTCGATTGCCAAAGAACAAATCACCTTAAACCTTACCACCCAAGAACAAGAAACGCTTTGTATTCAGGGTCGACACGACCCCTGCATTGTGCCGCGCGCCGTCCCCGTTGTCGAGGCGGTGGCCGCCATTGCCGTTTACGATGCACTGCTTTCACGCAGAAAGGAACTTCAAAATGGATAATCAGTTGAAAGAATACCGCGAGAAAATCGACCGTGTGGATGCCGCGTTGTTGGAGGCGTTCACCGAGCGTATGAAGATTGCCGGTCAGATTGCCGCCCACAAAAAAGAACACGGTCTTCCCGTGTTCGATGCCTACCGCGAGCAACAGAAATTGGCCGACGTTTGCGACAAGGTGCCGCCGGAATTCAGCACCTATACCATGTCACTTTATTCGTTGCTGTTTGAATTGAGCCGCAGTCACCAAAGCCACATCGTCTCCGAAGAATCAAACTTGGCCAAGGAAATTTCCGCGGCGGTCGAAGCGACCGAGCAACTCTTCCCCGAACGCGCTACCGTGGCGTGTCAGGGTGTGGCGGGTTGTTATGCCCACCTGGCGGCAGGGCGCTTGTTCCGTTTGCCGCAGGCACTGTTCTTCTCGAGTTTCGATGCCGTTTTCTCGGCGGTCGATAAGGGACTTTGCCGCTACGGGGTCATTCCGCTCGAAAACAGTACCGCCGGTTCGGTCGACCGCGTGTACGATTTGATGGCCAAATACGATTTCCGCATTGTGCGCAGTATCCGTTTGAAGATCGACCATAATCTCTTGGTGAAAAAGGGAACGCGCCGCGAGGATATTCGCGAAATTCTTTCCCACAGTCAGGCCATTGCCCAGTGTGGCGACTTCTTGAGTCAGTTCCCCAACGCCAAGATCATTCCCTATGAAAACACGGCGCTTGCCGCCAAAATGGTGGCCGAGTCCGACCGAAATGATTTGGCGGCCATCGCTTCGCGCGATTGCATTCAGGAATACGGACTCGAGTGCCTCGAATCCTCGGTACAGGATTTCGGCAACAACTACACCCGTTTTATCTGCATTGCCAAGAAATTGGAGATCTATCCCGGTGCCGACCGAACGAGCCTGATGGTCGTTTTGCCGCACGAAGCAGGTTCTTTGTACAAACTGCTTTCGCGGTTCTATGCCTTGGGCATTAACCTCAACAAACTCGAAAGCCGCCCGATTCCCGAGCGCAATTTCGAATTCCGTTTCTATTTCGATTTGGATACTTCCGTTTATTCGCCGCAGTTCTTGCAACTGATGGATGAACTGCCCAAACTTTGCGAAGAATTCTCCTACTTCGGCAGTTACAGCGAGGTTGTGTAATGGCGCGGTTTGGTTTGTTGGGCCAACATTTGGCACACACCTTTTCGCCGAAGATTCACCGAATGCTCGGCGGCTACGATTACGCGGTTTTTGAAAAAGAACCCGAACAGTTGGCCGCGTTCCTGAAAAGCGATGAATTCGAGGGGTTAAACGTTACGGTGCCGTATAAAAAAGCGGTGGTCGGGTTTTGCGACCAACTCTCCGAAACAGCGGCGCGGCTTGGCAGCGTGAACACCATTGTCCGCCGAGCCGACGGGACCCTCTTTGGCGACAATACCGATGTTTACGGCTTTGAAACAATGCTTGAAAAAAGCGGCGTTTCTCTTGCGGGACAAAAAGTGTTGGTGCTCGGCAGCGGCGGCGCTTCGGCGTCGGTCTGTGACGTGTTGAACCGAAAGGGCGCGCAGACGGTTGTCATCTCGCGCAGCGGGGAAAATAACTACGGCAACCTTTCGCGCCACAAGGATGCGCACCTGATTGTCAATACCACCCCGGTGGGAATGTATCCGAAAAACGGCGACTGTCCGTTGGAACTCTCGCTCTTTCCTCGGTGTAAAGGCGTTCTCGATATTATCTACAATCCGCTTCGCACGGCGCTTCTTTGCGCGGCCGAGGAGCGCGGAATGGTGGCCGAAAACGGACTGACCATGTTGGTGGCGCAAGCGGCGCGCAGTTGCGAACAGTTTATAAAAACGACCGTGAGCGAACAAAAAATTCAACAGGTCTGTGCTGCTTTACAGCGCGAGACCGAGAACGTTGTTCTTGTCGGAATGGCCGCGAGCGGCAAAACGACCGTTGCCAACGAACTGGGGCGTCAACTCGGGCGCGAGGTCGTTGATACCGACCGCCTGGTGGAAGAAATGAGCGGCAAAACCATTCCCGAAATTTTTGAAACCCAAGGGGAAGAAGCCTTTCGCAGCATGGAAACCGCGGTCATCAAAGAGGTTGGAAAACGCTCGGGGATTATTATTTCCACGGGCGGCGGTTGCGTGACCCGTGCGGAAAATTACGCACCCTTGCACCAAAACGGGAAAATCGTCTGGCTCTTGCGCGACGCCCAAAAACTCTCCCGCGAGGGAAGACCGTTGTCGCAGAAGACCGACCCGGCCGTTTTGTTGGCGCAGCGAAAACCGCAGTATGAGCGTTTTGCCGACCGTACCGTCGACAACAACGCATCGGTTGAAGAAACCGTTCAAAAAATCCTGGAGGTGTTGGCATGAAAATTTTAGTGCTCAACGGACCCAATCTCAATATGCTGGGAATCCGCGAGCCCGACGTTTACGGAAACGAAACCTACGAGAAACTGCTCGAAACGATTGAAACGGCCGCCTTAGGGCTTGGTGTTCAGGTCGATTGTTTTCAAAGCAATCACGAGGGTGTTCTCGTCGATAAAATTCAAGCGGCGCTCGGCGTTTACGACGGCATTATCATCAACCCTGCCGCCTATACCCACACGAGCATCGCGATTCTCGACGCCTTGAAAGCCGTGGCACTGCCCGCGGTGGAGGTCCACCTTTCTCAGGTGAGCGAGCGCGAGGATTTCCGTCAGCGTTCCTTTGCGGGAATGGCCTGTATCTGTACCTTTATGGGACTCGGGTTTGACGGATACGTTCAGGCGTTGCGCTTCTTAAAGAATTATTTGGAGAAATAAGAAAACCGCACGGATTCTTCCGTGCGGTTTTTTTGATGAATAAAATTTTATCTTGTAGGGACAGACCTCCGGACGGTCCGTTTTTTATCCGTTCTTTTTGATCATCGCGAAATCGAGATCGGGGGAAGTTTCGGCCAGCGGCAGACCGTCGAGCGCTTCGGTGTAGCCGAGCGTGGTGCTCGTGAAAGCAATCGGGATAATGCGGTTGCCCGAGAGAACGTTCTGTTGCGCGACGACTTCGCCGCCGTTTTTCGGGTCGGCGCCGTATTTTAAGAGATACTCGCGCACGAAAGAACTGTTGGCTTTAACGGGGAAGAAGCAAAGCGGCAGGGTCTGGTTTTCGAGTTGGGGCAGAAGTTTTTCAACGCCGCTGACTTCTTCAATGTTGATAAACGCGCTCAACTGACTTTGCCAATGGCCCACAATGGCGGTAATCGGTTCTTTGGCGCTGTCGCTGTAATAGTAAAGGGTGGTTTCGGGGAAGTGTTGGTCCTTCATTTTCTGGAGTCCGCGCACGAAAAGATTCTTGGCCCCCTCGGGGTCGTAGCCCGTGGGGCGGCCGACCTTCTGAATGCCTGAACCGTTGAAAAGGTCGGGCAAAAGGGAATCGGCTACCCGCCAGTTTTCGGGGAGGGTCGGCTCATACAGGGCGGGGTTGATGAGCATCGCCAGTGCGTTGCCGACGTCGCCGCGAAAACCTGCGCCAACCGTTAACACCCAACAGGTATCCTCACAAGAAACGGTTTTGATTTCACTTTCTTGCAAAAGGGCGAATTCGTTGTCACTCAAAAAGGCCGCGTCGACCGTTCCTTTTTGTAAACGTTCCAAAGCAGTTTCCTTGTCCGAACAGGAAAGGAAAACGGCACCGTTTTTGGCGGGAACGTTGCCGCTGTAAACGGCATTTTTATAAAGGCGGATACCGAAATTATCGCGGTCCCATTTGGAAAGGTAGTAACTGCCGTTGGCTAAAACGTCGTCTTTCGAAAGGCCGTATTTTCCGCCCGATTTTTGAAAGAACTTTTCCTGACAGGGCATACAAACAGAAGTGGTCAGAGATTTTAGAAACGCGCCGTCTTCGCGGGAGAGTTGAATGACGAGGGTGTGTTTGTCGGGGGCCGAAACGCCCAACTTTTCGGGCGCGAGGCGACCGTTTATAATTTCTTCGGCATTTTCTATGGCCGAGAGCCGAACGGCAAAGGGCGCGGCCGTATCGGGCGAAACGGCGCGGCGAAACGCGAAGACAAAGTCGTTTGCGGTGAGGTTTTCTCCCGTGAACCATTGCGCGTCTTTTCGAATCTTAAAGGTGTACACAAGGCCGTTTTGAACGTAGTCCTCGGCAACACCGAGCACGAGTTCGCCTTTTTCGTTTTCGCGCATCAATCCCTCGTAAAGGTTTTTGACGAGCAACAGTTCGCTGTCGGTCGCGGCTGTTTGTGGGTCGAGCGTGTCGGGTTTTTGGGTCAACTCAAAGTAAACGTTGGCGCCGTTTTGTTCGCCGCCGCAGGCCGCACACGAAAATATCAGGAGAACGGCCAACAAAATCGAGCCGAATCTTTTCAACAATGACAAAAAAATCACCCTTATATATGAATATGGTTTTACAAAATTTATTATATACAGTTTCAGTTTTCTTTTCAAGACCTTCTCGAAAAGATGCGGTTCTTCAAAAAACTATTGCACAAAATGAATAAATATGATACATTTATAATGAGTAAATTTAGGCGATTTTTTTAGTTTACAAAAATAAATATCTGTGGGGGAAATTGAATGAAAAAACGTAGTATGACCATTCTGGCGCTCGTGCTGGTTGTCGCCATGATTTGCAGCGTCTTTGCGGGGATTCCCGTTTCGGCACTGCATGCGTCCGATGCGCCCAGAACCTTTGAATTGTACGACTACTTTGCCGATGCCGAGATTGCGCGCACGGCAGGCACCTCGATTCAATCGGGTTCGCCCTGGTCGTTTGAAGCCAAGCCCGCGGGCGGCGCCTGGCAGGAATGGTTGAACAAAAACGACCACAATACGGCCAATAACTATACATATTGGTTTAACGATATGAACTATTGGGGAATGTATCCGGGCGTCGCGTATCACTATCCGAGCGACCAGACCGGCCGCTATATGCTCAACATTATTTCCCCGGTTCATATGAGCGCAAAAGACTTTAAGGTGGATGCGGCCTATGCCTTTACAGCACCCATTGCGGGCAGTTACACCTTTGGCAAAGGGAATCAGGATAAGGTGGTTTCCTTTGATTTGGCCAACTACTTCTCGCAACACGATGCGGGAGAAGCGCTCGATTTCGGTGTGCGCATCACCTTGAACGGTGCTACCGTTTGGAACGGTGACAGCGCTGCGGAAAAGCGTGATGGTTTTGCCGTGTTCGGCACCAAGAGCGCCAACGTGCAGCGAATTGAAGTGCCGACCCTTTCGGGTATTCAGATGAGTGAGGGCGACGTGCTTCGTGTAGAATTCACGGTTTTCACCGCCGCCACGATTGAATATTGCCAGCGCATTAACGGCACCGTGTCGATGACCCTCAATCAGGCAACGCTGACGGGTGGTTCGGCCGATGCCCATAAGGTGATGCAGGTCAATTACAACACCTCGGAAAATTTGGTGAAAAACTGGGGAAGTTACGGAGACGGCTATCGAATGCTCCAAATGCCCGGTTGTACCGGTGTTATGACGAACGTTTATCGTTTGGATAATGCTTCTTCGAACACCAGCACAGGTATGACTTATACGATGAACAACCCCGAACGCGGCACCTATACGTTCAGCGCTTGCAGCAAGGCGGACAATGTCAAACGTGTAATCGGGGTGGAGTATTATAGTTATTCGCTGGTTGCTATGGTTACGTATACCGACGGCACCAGCAAAGAATATCATGCCCCCTTCTCGTACGGCACCCATAATTGGGAACATCGTG
This sequence comes from Acutalibacteraceae bacterium, assembly GCA_045545515.1. Classification (GTDB taxonomy): domain Bacteria; phylum Bacillota; class Clostridia; order Oscillospirales; family Acutalibacteraceae; genus UBA737. Next base: position 219,596 of record JAZQBA010000004.1, on the reverse strand, counting down.
AATTTTCGTTTACCATCCATAAACCCGCAACCTACTTAACGCTGTACGTCTTCCTGCGCGCCCCTGCAGTGGGAACGGCATATTTTGATGACGTGAAGGTTACGCGTCAAACGACCGGCACGAATTTGGGTACGTTTGATGACGTGCCTGTAACGGTGCTCAAAAAGGCCGAGGCACAGGCCACCGAAAAGACCCTTGCCACCAAGGATGGCTTGGAATTGGGTCTTGGCGCAACGCAGGTCACCTCGCTGAAAGTCGACGGCAGAGAACTGAAAAACGATGCGTTTTCGGGCTTTATGGTGCGCGACGTTGCGGCCGAACCCAAAACCGACGGCGTTTATTCCTTTGCCACCAAGAGCGGCTCGTCGGCCGATCAATTCCGCGGCAATCAGCCGACCCTGGGATTGGATTTGAAAGCCGATTTCAAGGCGGATCACCGCGCTATTCGGGTTTCGGGTGTCATCACCGAACAAAACGATTCCGAAGACGGCCGCGCCGTGCAGCTTTCTTACGCCCTGCCCATTACGGCCACGGGTTGGAAAATGGGCACGAGCGTTCTCGATACCGAAACAATTGAAACAGGCAGCGCCTGGAACGTTTACAAACCGCTCGGTGACGGCGCCTTGTCGGTGGTGGACTGGGACAGCGCCCCGCGTAGTTATTACCCCACCGCCTGTGTATACAATGAGGAACTCGGTATCGCCATTGCCGCAAGTATGGAGTACCCTTCCTACTGGCAGTTGGAATACAACGGTTCCACGGGACAGTATGCCATCACCTATCAGTTGGGCATTGTCAAAGAAGCGCCCGAATCGGCCCGCTTTGATTTTGTGATTTACAAACTGGACGATCCCTCCTGGGGCTTCCGTTCGGCGATGGAAAAATATACCGAACTTTATCCCGAACAGTATGAAGTCCGGGAAAAAGATTTTGGTCTTTGGGCGGCCTGGGCCGATCTGACCAACGTGCCCGATATCGAAGACTTTAACATTAAGGTCCGCGAATCCGGTGAACAATACCGTAAGGCATACGATTTCGAAAAGAAGAACGATATCAAAAACGTCTTTTATTTTGAGTTGGGCGACTGGTGGATTTCGGATATGGCGGCTTCGGATAACGAGGCCGTGTGGGCCAAAGTGCGCGAAATTGCTGCAAGCGGTGACCCGCAAGCGATTACGATCGAGGATTCTAAACCGGTGCGTCAGGCGATGGCTACCGAATTCTGTAAAGTCTTAAACCACGAGGGCAATATTTCTTGGGAACCGGTAGACAATTACTGGTGCGAATTCGGCGCACAGATTCATATCAATGCCAACCCGAAACTTCCCGGAGAATACAACTTCCTGACGGCTTGGTATGACGATTTGAATCGGGAAATTTTGTTTGGTTCGTTGGCCGAGGGTGGCGCTTATGACGGTATTTATCTCGATGAAATGAGCGGTTGGTGGCTTGGAAACGCCAACTTCAACAAAGAGCATTATCCGTACACCACCGTACCGCTGACCTATTCGCCCTTCTACAAAAAACCGATGTTGCACCGCGCTTCAACCACGTGGGAGTGCGCCAAGTACATTTCGGACGACGTGCACAGCATGGGCAAGATGATGTTCTCGAACAAGAATCCGGATAAAAACGCCTGGAACACCTGTGTTGTCGATGCGATGGGCACCGAAATGCCTTTGTTGAACGGCACGACCTATGCGCCGCCCAGTCTTCGCCAGTTTAGCAACTGGCGTACCCTGGCCTATCAAAAGTCGTACGCCATTCTTACAAACGATAACTACGACCTGATAACGGCCGAACTTTTTGAAGATTATTTCAACCGTTGTCTGGCGTATGCCGTATTCCCGAGTCCGGGAGACAACCTCGACGGCGCAGGCGATCGAACGGCAAGTTATTATTGGATTCATCCCGACAAGGTTTACGAGCGCGACCGCGAAACGTTCAAAAAGTATATGCCCACCCTGAAAACCATTGCCGAGGCGGGTTGGGAGCCCGTGACTTATGCCACGGTGAATAATAGTAATATTATTTTAGAGCGCTATGGTGACAACGATTTGGAAGGCTGTCACTTTACGGTGTATAATCCCACGGCGCAGGCGGTAGACGTTACGGTCAATATTGATTTGGCAACGTTGGATTTTGCCGACACCTGCACGCTTACCAAAACCTTTACGGGTGGAACCGAGGCTTTACAGAGTGGCGCGGTAACGCTGCACCTGGAACCCGAGCGCACCGAGGTGTTGACCATTGTTAACCCCCGAAAGGCCGAGGAGTTTGAACTGTACGGTTTTTATGAAGACGTAAAAACCTCTTTTGAAAACGGCACCGAAATCATTTCGGATTCTCCGTGGCGTGTCGAAACCAAGGAACAGGGAAAAGATTGGGTTTCGGCCGGTTCGGATATTCACCGTGACGGCGGTTATCTTTACGTAAAAAATGAGAGTAAATGCTGGGGCGCTTATCCCGGTTACAACTTCTATTATCCCGAGGATTATTATTCGGGTCGTCTGTATCTCGGTTCGATTGCGCCGACCAATGCGACCGACGCCGGCTGGAAAATAGATTCGGCTTACACCTTTGAGGCACCTTATAGCGGATTCTATAATCTTCGTCCTGCCGATCAGGATTTGGTTTATTCGTGGGCAGACACCAATTATTTCAGACAGCAGTCTTTGGATGAAGCACACAACTTTGGTGTGCGCATTACCAAAAACGGCGAAACGATTTGGAATGGTGACAGTAACGCCGAAAAGCAAGACGGCTTTGCCGTATTCGGCACGGCGGGAGCCAAGGTCGACAAAATTGAGGTGCCCACGCTTTCGGATCTGTATCTGAAAGAGGGCGATATCGTCCGCGTGGAGTTTACCTGCTTTACCCCGATTGTGCAACACGCTTGGACGATGCGTATTTACGGTCTTGTCGGTATGTCCTACACGGGGGATTATGACCAGATTCCTGCACAAAAGGCTACCTGGGCCGAGGTCGGATTGCGCGAGAATCCCACCGAAACCTTTGTTTTAGAGGCAGGGGAGACTATTTATAATTATGATTTCGATGGCTCAAACAAGAGTGTTTCGTTCTCTTTCTTAGAGGTGCAGAAAGGTCAGCCTGTCGAAGTGGTTTTGGGCGAATTCTACCTGCGCATAGCCGGGGATCAGAGTTACGTCTACAATTGGTCGGGAGGTAAAAATATTTACCATTATTTTGCCATGCCCGAGCCTGAGAACGGCCGTTACGACGTCACCGTTACTCAACAAGCACGTGTGGAGTACGGCAAGACCGTTCAGCAGGGAGCTCGCTTTACGGCGACGGTCAACGGTCAAACGATTGTTTTTGATTATGATGACAAATATTTAGCCAAGCGTTTTGGCATTCAAAATGTCGGCAACACACCCGTTAAGGTCAGCGGCGGTGTGAAAGAAGCAAAAATGACCGAGGTGCCTTGGAAAAAGTTGCAACTCGGTAAGACACCGGATAAGTCTTCGTGTTTGAGTCCGGGAGAGAATAACGCTTTTGTGGGGAACAGCGTCAGACTTGAAAACCAGAGGCTGACGATGTCGGTTCACGAAGTGAATGAAGGTCAACCGTTAAAACTGCAGATTGTCAACTTCGTTCTCAATATTGACGGGGACCAGAGTTATTTCTACCGTTGGTATAATTCACAGGATCATCAACGAATGGTGACCTTCCCGGCGCCGGATGACGGTCGGTATGACATCCTTTTCTCGCAGATGTTCCTTTATGACGAAACAACCGAACAGGTTGTTGGCGTTCGTGCGGGTGCCACTGTAAACGGTGTGACTTATTATGAGGATTATCCGATAAATTGGATTGATACCGGCTTTAAGTTGTCGAACTTGGGAACGACAGATGTTTATGTATCTTCGTTGGTAAACGATAAAGAAACGCCTATCGTTTCCTGGAAAGAATCCTTCAACGGAGATTCGGCCTACAGCCCGATGGTGACGATTGCGGGGAACAACACAACCTATAAACACGAGAACTTTATGGGCCACCAAAACGGTGTCACCTTTGAGATTCTGGATGTTCCGAACAGCAAACATCTGATTGAAATTGCCTTCTCGGGCTTCTATCTGCGCATTGCCGGGGGGAACAGTTACATCTACCGTTCGATCAACGGACAGAATAATTACCGCCGCTTCACCTTGCCCGAACCTGAAAACGGCCGTTATAAAGTTACTGTTCAACAAGAAGTGCTTCTGGAAAAAGGCACCAAGAATCAAGTGGGTACTCGGTTGCGCGGTGAAGTGAACGGCCAGGCTTTTGACGAAAGCTATTATGACGTTTACGATGCGTGGCAGGGCATGACGATCTACAATTACGGGAGCACACCCGTAAGAATCATCAGCGGTACCGAGTGGGGCGTGGTGCAAACACTCGATTTCAAAGACACGGCCGTGAATGCCGACCCCGGCAAGACAACCGAGTTGGCTGCGGGAGAAAAGTTCGAAAATAAGAACCTTGAAACGGCAAATAAAACCATTTCGTTCTCGATATTACAGGCGCAAAAGGACCAGCCGGTTGAGTTGCGCTATGCCGATTATACGCTGTGTATCGCAGGGGGAAATAGTTATCTTTACCGCCATCATTCAGGAAAAGATATATTTGAATTTCTCAATTTCCCCGAACCCGAAAACGGTCGGTACGATATTACACTTTCGCAACAGCAACTTTGTGACAAGGAAAGCAATTTACTTGTCGCCGAGAAGTTCTCTGCCAGTGTAAACGGCGTAACCCTTACCAAAGAGCAGAACGCTTCGTCTGCTGCAAAAGGATTGTCGATACAAAACTATGGCGACGTACCGATTTTGGTAACGGGCAACCCCGACGAGCAAGAAGAAATTTTCTATGGTGTTTCGGTCAACCTGTCCAGTCAGATCGACGTCAACTTCTACCTTGCCGAGACCGATTCTCAAAAATTGGGTACGATGACGTTGACCCTGGGGGATAAAACGATTGCGGCCGAACAGCAGTATAACGAACTGTTGGGCAGATATTACTATGCCTGCCCGGTCAGCGCACTCGAATTGGCTGAGGAAATCACGGCTACCTATACCGTGGGCGAAAAGACCTACCAAATGACGACTTCGGTCAAACAGTATATTGAACTGTTGGTTGCAAACACCAATGGTCATTATTCCGAAAACGCGATTGCACTTGCCAAGAAGATTGCCAACTACGGCCACTATGCCCAACGCTATCTGGCCGAGATTCACGACGACGTGGTGCTGGGCGAAAACGGTTATGCTGTAATGCCCAAGTACGCGGATGCGGACGTCGACGTGGCGGCCGCCAAACAGGCGCTCGGGGAGGGTCAAGCGCGTACCGAAAACGCCGATGGCAATACCGTTCTTTACGGTCTTTCGATTTCGCTGAAGAGCCAGACCGAACTCAACTTCTACGTTCAGGTGCTCGACGGCACGGGAATTCGCTCGGCATACTGTTCAGGCCGACAACTCAAGGTTGAGGACGTCGGAAACGGTTTGTACGCGATTACCGTTGAGAAAATCGAGACGGCGCACCTGGATAAACAATTCAGCGTGACGGTCAACGGTGTTCGCTTTACCAGTTCTGTACTCGATTACTGTGCGGCTTCGCTGACGCAAAACGAAAGCGGCACTGCCGCCGAGGCGGTTGCGGCGCTGTACGAGTATTATCAGACGGCAAATGCCTATTCGCAGGCAAAATAAAACCAAAAGGGAAGATGCCCTCAAACGGGGGCGTCTTCTTTTTTTGTGGGCAAAATTTTCGCATATCTTGTGGTTATCGGTTGCTTTTTGCATATATTTAGAAGGAAAGAATGTCCGCGGAAAATTTTTGTTTATTCTGTTCGTTTTTTTGGTTTCAGTGCTTGACTTTAGCAGAGGAATGTTGTATACTGTAGGAGTAAAAATATCGTACTGTCGGGAAGTGTCTGCAGTGCGAACAAAAATATTTTCTAGGAGGAAGACAAATGAAAAAAATCCTGGCGATCGTAACAGCAATCACCCTGGTTTTAACTGCTGTCTGCGGTGTTTTCGGTTTGACTTCGGCGGCCGAAACAAGTTACACGGCTCCTACCACATTTGAGCTGTATGATTTCTTTGCTGATGCAGAGGCTTGCCGTGCGGCAGGTACGGCCATCAGTTCCGATTCTCCTTGGTCTTTCCAGGCAAAGCCTGAGAATGGCGAGTGGAGCAATTGGGTTACCCGAGCTGGTGCAGACGGCTCGTGGTTCTATTGGAATAATGCAAATAAACAGTGGGGCGATTTTTACCCCGGCTTTGCTTATTATTATCCGGCAGACCAATCGGGTCGTTATTGGATGACCTACATTTCCCCGATGAACAGTGCCAACTCGAACGAGTGGCGTATCGATTCGGCCTATGCTTTCACCGCTCCGGTGAACGGCATTTATACGTTTGGTCAGTGTAATCAGGATAAGGTTATTTCTTGGGATGCTGCAAACTACTTCTCGCAGCTTAACCTGGATGAGAAATTAGACTTTGGTGTTCGCATTACCAAGAACGGCGAGACCATCTGGAATGGCGATGATACCGCCGAAAAGCGTGACGGTTTTGCTGTGTTCGGCACCAAGACGGCTGCTTCCACTATGGTTGCGGTTCCCACCATTAATAACATTGCTCTTCACAAAGGTGATGTTCTCCGCGTCGAAATCACTTTGTTTGACGGCATTTCCACTTCTCCTTGGGCGGCTCGTGTTAACGGCACTCCCGCTGTGACCTTGACCCAACTTACCGCACCCGACCCCGTTGCGGGAGACGTTTTTGAACTGTACGATTTCTTTGATGATGCAGAGGCTTGCCGTGCGGCGGGTACTGCCATCTCGTCCGATTCTCCCTGGTCCTATCAGGCAAAGCCTGAGAACGGCACTTGGAGCAGTTGGGTTACCGGAGCCGCTGCAGATGGTTCTTGGTACTATTGGTTGAACGGAAATAAGGGATGGGGCAATTACCCCGGCTTTGCTTATCATTATCCCGCAGACCAATCGGGTCGTTATTGGATGACCTACATTTCCCCGATGAACCGTGCCAACCTGGATGGATGGCGTATTGATTCGGCCTATGCTTTCACCGCTCCGCTGAACGGCGTTTATACGTTTGGCCAGTGTAATCAGGATAAGGTTATTTCTTGGGGCGATGCCAACAACTTCGCACAGGCTGATGCCGGTGAAGCGTTAGACTTCGGTGTTCGCATTACCGTAAACGGCAACAAGATTATCTGGAACGGCGATGCCACCGCCGAAAAGCGCGACGGTTTTGCCGTGTTCGGAACCAAGACCGCTGTGAACAGTCAGATTGCAATCCCGACGATTGACGGCATTGAACTCAACAAGGGCGACGTACTTCGCGTGGAGTTCACCTTGTTTGACGGTATTTCGACTTCTCCATGGACGGCACGTGTCAAAGGTACTCCTGCCGTTACCTTGAGTTCGGTAAAAACGGATGCAACGGCTCCCGTAGCTCCCGCTTCCTATGAATTGTATGATTTCTACGAGGATATCGACGCTGCCCGTTTGAACGGAACCGCTTATGTGAGCGACTCTGCTTGGTCGATTCAGGCAAAGTGCCCCGGTGCCGACTGGACTGCTTGGGGTAACTCCACGATTCGTGCCGACGGATACACCTATTTCAGAAATTCCGCCAAAGAATGGGGCAACTTCCCCGGCGTTACCTTCTACAAGCCCGATGATTACGCCGGCGGCCGTCTGTGGATCGGTAACATTGCACCGACCAACAGCGCAATGGATGCTTCTTGGAAGATCGATATGGCCTACACCTTTACCGCTCCTCACGACGGTTACTACACCTTAGGCAAGGCCAACCAGGATATGATTTGGGCTGCTAACGACACCAACTACTTCTTCCAGTGGAACAAAGATGAGAAAATCAACTTTGGTGTTCGTATCACCAAGAACGGCACCACCACGTTGTGGAATGGTGACGCTAATGCCGAAAAGCAGGATGGTTTTGCCGTATTCGGTACCAACGGTGCCGCAGTGCAGAGCATTGAGGTTCCCACCGTTTCGGACATTGCTTTGCAGGCCGGTGACGTGGTTCGTGTGGAATTCACTTCCTTCACGCCCATTAGCGGCAACCCCTGGGCACAGCGTATTCAAGGTTTGGTCGGTATGACCTATACCGCTCCGATGACCAAAACAGTTTCTAACGCTACGGCAGTTACATTTGCACAGGCCATCGGTAACGATAAGGTTGTTCGTGTGGGCGCAAATAAAGTTGTAGCAAACAACGATTTCAACGCTGCAAACAAGAGTGTTTCTCTCGTAATTTCGAAGGCGACCGCAGATCCCGTTGAGGTGAGCTTGGGTGGCTACGTATTGCGTTTGGCAGGTGTCAACAGCTATCTTTACAGAAGTTATAACGGCGTTGAAGATTTCCGCTATTATGAGTTGCCCACTGCGAACAACGGCGTTTACAACGTAACCGTTGCACAGCAGGCAATTGGCGATACGCAGGGTAACGTTTACGGTGTTCAGTTCACGGCTACCGTAAATGGAATGACCATCACCGAAAAGTACGATATCAACGCGCTTTACAACGGCTTGAGCGTTAAAAATCTCGGATCTGCTGCAATTTTGGTTGGCACAGAGGCTGCGAGTGAGTTTGATCCGTACATGGGTTCGTCGATCACCCTTTCCAGCCAGATCGATGCTAACTTCTACGTTGACGAGACCGACGAAACTCAGCTTGGCACCATGGCCTTCACGGTAAATGGCAACCCGGTTGAGGCGGTTCGTTCCTTCAATGACAAGGCCGGCAAGTACTTCTACTCCTGCCCGGTCAACTCGCTTGAAATGGCAGAGGAAATTGTTGCGACCTACACGCTTGACGGTAAAGAATACGTCAAGAAGTCTTCTGTAAAGCAGTACCTCGACACCATTATTGCAAATGCCGATGCTGCTTACTCTGATGAGGCAGTAATGCTTGCTAAGAAGACCTCGAACTACGGCTTCTATGCACAGAATTACCTCGCCGGTCTGCACAGCGACGTTGTCATCGGTGAAGACGGTTACGCTGCAATGAGTGCTTACGAAGATGCCGACATCAACGTTGAGGCTGCCAAGGCTGCACTCGGTGACGGCAAGGCTACGGTTGCTAATGCAGACGACAACACCGTTTTGTACGGTCGTTCGCTCTACCTCGAAAGCAAGACTGCGCTCAACTTCTACGTTCGCGTGAAGGACGGCAGCGGCATTGTTGGAAACGTTACTTGTGATGGTAAGGACGTTACCGTTACCGAAAAGGATAACAACGTTTACCTCATCACGGTTGCAGACATCAAAGCAGAAGATTATGCTACCAAATACACCGTAACCGTAAACGGCGTCAGCTTCACGAGTTCTGTTCTCGATTATTGCGCCGCCAACCTGGCCAAGAATGCCAGCGGCAATGCAGCAAACACCATGGCTGCCCTTTACGAGTACTACACGGCCGCAGTTGCATACGCGGCTTCCAAATAATCGAAACCGATGGTTTCTGATTGAGAAATGTTAGGCGGTGAAATTAATGAAAGAGCTGAATAAGCCTGAAATTGAAATCGTTCATTTTGATGCCGAGGACGTTATCACCACGAGTGATTTTATCATTGAACCCGGCGAGGATACCGAGACCGAGATCGTCTGATCGGTTCCTTAAAATGAATCGTTAAAACAAAAGGCGGCAGAGCGTAAACTCTGCCGCCTTTTTTCGTTGAAATATATTGACTTTAAGGGGTCGATATTGTACAATAAAAAGGTAAAAATAAACGCAGAAGAGGGATCGTTATGCAGGCAGTTTATAAGCGCATTTTGCTGAAACTCAGCGGCGAGGTTCTGGCCGGTGAAAAAGGCGTCGGAATCGATTTTGACAAGGTTTTAGAGGTTTGCACCAGTGTAAAAAAATGTGTCGATATGGGCGTTGAAGTGGCTATCGTTGTCGGTGGCGGAAACTTCTGGCGCGGTCGCTCGAGCGGTAAAATGGACCGCACCCGTGCCGACCATATGGGGATGTTGGCTACGGCCATCAACTCACTCGCGCTGGCCGATGCGTTTGAACAGTTGGGCGTGGTTGCCCGCGTTCAGACTGCGATTGAAATGCGCCAGGTTGCCGAGCCCTACATTCGCAATAAGGCAACCCGCCATTTGGAAAAGGGCCGCGTCGTGATCTTTGGTTGCGGAACGGGCAATCCCTTCTTCTCGACCGATACGGCCGCCGCTCTGCGCGCCGCTGAAATCGGTGCGGACGTCATTTTCAAGGCCACGAACGTGGACGGTGTTTATGACAGCGACCCCAAAAAGAACCCCGATGCCAAGAAATATACCACCCTCTCCCATATGGAGGTTCTGCAAAAAGAACTGCACGTGATGGACAGTACCGCGGCTTCCCTTTGTATGGATAACGGCATTGAGATTTTGGTCTTCAATTTGAACGACCCCGATAACATTGTCCGCGCGGTAGAGGGCAACCACAACGGCACCTTGGTGAAATAAAGAAAGGAAAAATGACGATGAAAGAATTATTGAATGCTTTAGAAGATAAAATGACCAAAACGTTGGGCGCTTTGGACCGCGATTATAAATCCATTCGCGCCGGCCGCGCAAACGTTTCGGTTCTCGACCGCATTACGGTCGACTACTACGGCGCACCCACCCCCATTCAGCAGATGGCGGCCGTTTCCATTCCGGAGCCGCGCATTCTGATGATCCAGCCTTGGGATGCGACTACGCTCAAAGATATTGAAAAAGCCATTCTGGTTTCGGATATCGGTATCAATCCGCAGAATGACGGCCGTGTGATTCGTCTTTCTTTCCCGCCCTTGACCGAGGAGCGCCGTAAAGAAATCGGCAAAGATGTTCGCAAAAAGGCGGAGGACAGCAAGGTAGCACTTCGCAATCTTCGCCGCGACGCGTTGGAAAAATTAAAGGCGATGAAGAAAGCCGGCGAAATCACCGAGGACGACGAAGCAAACTGCGAGAAGAAAATCCAGGCGCTCACCGACCGTTTTGTCAAAGAAATTGACGAGGCTGCAGCCGACAAAGAAAAAGAAATAATGGAACTTTAAGAAGGAACAGAGTGCACGAAAGTGCACTCTGTTCTTCGCAGAAAAAAACAGGAGGGCGTTTATGCTGTTTCGAAAAAAGAAAGAAACCAACGCAGAAAAAATCCTACCGAAGCATATCGCTATCGTTATGGATGGCAACGGCCGTTGGGCCAAAAATCGCTCGTTACCGCGTAGCGCGGGTCACGTTGCGGGCGCCAAGACCTTTAAGGATATTGCGCGGTATTGCAATAAGATCGGGATTCGTTATTTGACGGTTTACGCTTTTTCGACCGAAAACTGGAAACGCCCGAAAGAGGAAGTCGACGGCATTATGAATCTGCTGCGCGAATACCTCAAAGATGCAACCAATTTCAAATCGGAAAACATTAAATTGAAATTTATCGGCGATTTTGCCCCGTTGGCCCCCGATATTTTGGAACTGATTCGCAAGGACGAGGCCGAATCGGCCGACGCGACGGGATTACAGGTGAATATCGCACTCAATTACGGCGGCCGCGATGAATTGGTTCACGCCATTCGAAATTTACAGGAAAAGGGCCTGAAAGCCGAGGAGATTACCGAGTCGGCCGTTTCGGACGCGCTTTATACGGCGGGTCAACCCGACCCCGATTTGATCATCCGCCCGGGTGGGGAATACCGTCTTTCCAATTTCCTCATTTGGCAGGCGGCCTATGCGGAATATTGGTTCACCGACGTACTGTGGCCCGATTTCAGTAGCCGCGACATTGATGCGGCGGTGGAGGAGTTTTCGCGGCGCAACCGTCGGTTCGGCGGAATTTGATGGAGAAGAACAGAGGTTACAAGAAATGAAAACAAGAATAATTTCGGGAATTGTGATGGCGCTGATCGTGGCGGCGGTTCTGGTGGCGGGCTTTTACGTGCCTGCTGTGGTTACCGTGTTTATTGCGCTGCTTTCGGGGGTTGCCGTTTATGAATTGGTTCGCACGGCCGCCGGGGTAGAGGATACCGCTTCGATCGTATCGGCAACCTTGTTCGGGGTACTCGCCGTGTTGGGTTTTGGCGACCCGTTGGGACTCAAAGTTCCCAATCTTACCCTTTGGTTGGCGGTCATTTACTTTTTGATCGTGGTGGTACTGTGTCTTAAAAATCATAAGAGTTTTTCGCTTTCCCACCTGGCCGTACTTTGTGCGATGCCTTTGCCTTTGGCTTTTGCGTTTTCCTGCCTTGGCCGTGTCATAAACGGCGGAGACGGTTACTATTATTTACTGTTGCTCTTTAATTTTTCGAGCGTTTGCGATATGGGGGCCTACTTTGTGGGCGTTACCTGCGGCAAGCATAAACTTTGCCCCGAAATCAGCCCGAAAAAAACGGTTGAGGGTCTTTTGGGCGGTTTTGCCTCTTCGCTTGTGGTGGCGGTGATCTTGTGCCTGAGTTTTGGCTTTGGCGACCGCTTGGTGAAGACTTTATTGCTGACTATTCCGTTCTGCGCAGTGGGCGTTTGCGGCGATTTGTTCGCTTCGGTCATTAAACGAACGGTGGGCATTAAGGACTACGGCCGACTGATTCCCGGTCACGGCGGCGTGCTCGACCGTATGGACAGCATTTTGTTGATTGCCCCGTTGTTGTGGCTGTGTGTGGAAGCAGGGTTGCTGTAATGAAAGAATTGATTTTACTCGGTTCTACCGGTTCGATCGGTACCCAGGCGTTGGAGGTCGTGCGCCAAAACGGTTGGCGCGTGACGGCCTTGGCGGCCGGGCGCAACGTCGACCTTTTGGAACAACAAGCGCGTGAATTTCATCCCCAGACGGTGGCTGTGTTTGACGAACAAGCCGCCGCCGATTTGAAAATCCGTTTGAAGGATACCGCCGTTCGCGTGTTGTCGGGAATCGACGGCGTTTGCGAAGCCGCGGCAGGGCAGGGCGGCCTGGTACTCAACGCCATTGTGGGCATTGCGGGTCTTCGCCCCACACTTGCGGCTTTGTCGGCGGGTAAAACCCTGGCTTTGGCTAATAAAGAAACGATGGTTACGGGTGGGGAACTTGTCAACCGTCTGGCCGATGAAAAAGGCCTTTCCATTCTGCCTGTGGATAGCGAACATTCGGCGATTTTTCAATCGCTTCAAGGAGTGCCCAAAGGCGCCCTTCATAAGATTTTACTGACCGCCTCGGGCGGCCCGTTTTACGGCAAAAAGGCCGAGGACCTCAAAACGGTCACGGCGGCCGATGCCCTCAAACATCCCAACTGGTCGATGGGGGCTAAAATCACGGTCGATTCGGCTACGTTGATGAACAAAGGTCTCGAAGTCATCGAGGCGGTGCATTTGTTCCGCGTTCCCGTTGAACAGATCGAGGTTCTCGTGCACCGACAGAGTATTCTCCATTCGGCCGTGGAACTTTCGGACGGCGCGGTACTGGCGCAACTCGGCACCCCCGATATGCGCCTGCCCATTCAGTATGCGCTGACCTATCCCGAACGCGGACCCGTCAACGGCGCGCGTTTAGATTTGTTCCAAGTGGGCAACCTAACCTTTGAACGGGCGGATACCGAAACGTTCCGCTGTCTGCCCCTTTGTATGGAGGCCATTCGCCGCGGCGGATTGTACCCCACGGCGGTCAACGGCGCCAACGAAGAAGCGGTCCGTTTATTCCTTTCGGGAAAAATCACCTTTTTACAGATTGCCGATTTGGTTGAGGCGGCGCTACAGGCGGCGCAGTCGACCGCGAACTTTGGCGTGGAAGATATTTTCGAAGCCGACCGCGCGGCGCGTCAATTGGTGATTGAAAAAAGCAAATAATTTGAGCGAGGTCTTTTGATGATAGGCACGGTATGGAACAACGTCTGGCCCTATTTGGTGGCCATCGGGGTATTTTTAATCCTGATTGTGATTCACGAATTCGGCCATTTTATCGCCGCAAAACTGTTGGGCGTTCGGGTTAATGAGTTTTCGATTGGTTTTGGTCCGAAACTCTTTCAAAAACAGTGGGGCGAAACAAAATATGCTGTCGGGCTCGTTCCGTTCGGTGGCTACTGCGCCATGGAGGGCGAGGACGAAGACAGTTCGGATGACCGCGCTTTTTGTAAAAAAAGACCGTGGCGGCGCTTCCTGATTGTCGTGATGGGCGCTACCTTTAATTTACTCTTCGGTCTTTTGTTGATTGCCATTATTCTGGCCCCGCAAGACCGCTTTGCTTCGACTGTGGTGGCCGAATTTGCGGAAGAGGCCGTCAGTCGGGAACACGGCCTAAAGGTCGACGACCGCATTGTCGCGGTCGATGGCCGAAGAATCTTCTCGAGTTACGATTTGGGTTATTCGTTTTCGAATATTGAAGACGGCAAAGTCGATATGACCGTTGTGCGCGATGGCAAAAAGGTGCAGCTTGACGACGTGAAATTTGCCACCGAAGAGGTCGACGGAATCACCTACCTGACGATGGATTTTTACGTGTACGGAATCCGAAAAACGCTTCCCAACTACCTGTTGCAAACGGGCAATACCGCCCTTTCCTATGCGGCGGTGGTGTGGCGTTCGCTCATCGACCTGATTACGGGTAAATTCGGCTTGAATGCCGTTTCGGGTCCGGTCGGTATCACGGTGGGTATCGGCGCGGTTGCCAAATCGGGATTGCGCAATATTCTGCCGATTTTGGCACTCATTTCCATCAATTTGGGTATTTTCAATCTGTTGCCGCTTCCTGCGCTCGATGGCGGAAGACTGTTGTTTATTCTGTTTGAAATGATTTTCCGAAAACCCGTGCCGCAAAAGTATGAAGCGGTGGTCCACGCGGTAGGGTTTGCGCTACTGTTGAGTTTAATGGTTTTGGTTACGGCCAAGGATGTCTGGCAATTAATATTCTAAAAAAAGAGGGATGGTCCTATGGTGACCCATGCGAATACAAAACAAGTTTCGGTCGGCAACGTGCCCGTCGGCGGCGGTGCGCCCGTTTCGGTGCAGTCGATGCTCAACGTCCCGGCTCACGACGTAGAAGGAAACGTTCGACAAGCGTTGGCTTTAGAGGCGGCCGGTTGCGAGATTTTGCGCGTTTCGGTGCCCGATAAAGAAACGATTCAAACGGTGGCCGCGCTCAAAGAGGCGCTTCGGATTCCCCTGGTGGCCGATATCCATTTCGATTGGCGTCTGGCGATTGAAAGCGCCGCGGCAGGGGTCGATAAAATTCGCATCAATCCCGGAAATATCGGCGAAGATGAGCACGTAAAGGCGGTGGCAAACGCCTGCCGCGAGAAGAAGATTCCGATTCGAATCGGGGTCAATTCGGGCTCGTTGGAAAAAGAGATTTTAGCCAAATACGGTTCGCCCACCCCCGAAGCGATGGTGGAAAGCGGATTGTACCATATTTCACTGCTTGAAAAATATGATTTTGAAGATATTGTTTTGTCGCTCAAATCGTCCGACGTGGGCCGTATGTACGAGGCCTACGTTCGCGCGGCCGAAGTCTGTCCCTATCCGTTGCACGTCGGTGTGACCGAGGCGGGCACCTTGCAGAGCGGCACGTTGAAATCGGCCGCCGGTGTCGGGGGACTGTTGCTGCGCGGAATCGGCGATACCATTCGCATTTCGCTCACCGATGACCCCGTTAAAGAAGTTGAAACGGGTCTTCGGTTGTTGAAGGTGTTGGGACTTCGAAAAGGCGGCGTAAAGTTCGTTTCCTGCCCGACCTGTGGGCGCACGAAAATCGACTTGATTTCCATCGCCCAAGAGGCCGAACGGCGCCTTTCTTCGCTCGACCGCGATATTACGGTTGCTGTGATGGGCTGTGTCGTCAACGGACCGGGCGAAGCGCGAGAAGCCGACTTCGGTATTGCCGGGGGCGACGGTTGCGGCGTGGTTTTCCGCCGCGGCGAGATTATTCGTAAAGTGGATGAAGCGCATCTGTTGGATGCACTTATGGAAGAAATTCAAAAAAACTAAAAAGGCGGAACACAAGAGATGACGTTGTTTACTCAAGTTTTCCAAAATTACATAGATGAAAAAACAGCCGAACGCTTTTCGAAGGTTGAGGTTTTAAGTTGCGATCTGGACGCCGAACACCGTACCATTTCGGTTCGGTGCCAAAGCGGGGAATACCTTTCGGCGGCCGACCGACGCGCGGCGCGCCTTGCGGTACAGTCGGGCCTTCAACTCAACGGGATGGAACTCTCGGTATCGTTTGATCCGAGCGCTTTGAGCGCGGCGGCTTGTGCCGAACTTGCGGCCGAACTTTGCAGTCGAAATGCGGTGCTCAACGGCTACCTCAACGCCGCCGAGTATGCCGTGGCGGAAGATACCGTTACGGTTACCTTGCAATTTGGCGGTTATGACCATATCGACGGCAGCGATTTTTCCAAACGCTTTTGCGACCTGGTGCGCGCTCGTTTCGGCCGCACGGTCACGCTCACGTTCGACGGTCAGTTAGAGGATGTTGAAATGGCACCGCCGCCTGCGAGTGAACCGCGCGAGGCTCCCGTCCGTCGGACAGGCTCTGCGCCCAAAAATGAGCGCAAGATTTCCTTTAAGGAACAGACGGCTCCGCCCGAAAACGGCGTCGTTTACCTCGACGACCCCCAACTGTTTTACGGCCGTTCGATTGACAACGATACCAAACGAATGATCGACGTTACCGAAGAAGATGCGGTCATTTGTTGTTGGGGCGAGGTCTTTAAGTTGGAAGACCGCAAAATCACCACCAAGCGCGGAACCGACGCGTATATCGTCAACTTCTGTTTCAGCGATTACACCAATTCGCTCAAGGCTTCGATGTTTGTCGACGCTTCGCGCCGCGGCGAATTGGCCCCCTTAAAGAACGGTGCGTTTGTGCTTGTCAACGGCACCTATGAATTTGATGATTACCGCAAAGAATACCAGGTCAAGGTCCGTTCCTTGGCGCTGTTGCAAAAATATACCGAGACCGACACCTATGAAGGGTTGAAGCGCGTCGAATTGCATTGCCACACCAATATGTCGGCGGGCGACGCCGTTTCTTCGGGCGCTTCAATTGTGCGCCAGGCCTATGAATGGGGACACAAGGCCGTTGCCATTACCGACCACGGCGTGGTGCAATCCTATCCGTCGGCGGCGGGCGAAGTCAAGGCCATTCGCAAAGCGGGTGGCGATTTCAAGGTCATCTACGGCGTGGAGGCCTATTTTGTCGATGATATCCGCGTGGATATCAGCAATATGACGGCCAAGGAAATTGCCAAACACCGTTACCACCAAATCATTTTGGTCAAAAACAGCGTGGGGCTTAAACACCTGTACGAACTCATTTCCGAGGCGCACCTCAACGATTTTCACGGTCGCCCGATTACGCTGCGCAGTAAACTCGATGCGCGCCGCGAAGGGTTGATTTTGGGGTCGGCCTGTGAACAGGGTGAACTCTACCGCGCAATTATCGACAACAAACCGCACGAAGAATTGGTGCGGATTGCTTCGTATTACGATTATCTCGAAATTCAACCGCTTGGCAATAACGCCTTTATGGTGCGCGAATCGAGTTATCCCGACAAGGTGGATAAAAAGACGGGGGAGGTAACCCCCAACCGTTTCCGCCACGTCACCAACGACGAGGTTCTTCGCGACTTTAACCGTAAGGTTCTGGCCCTCGGCGACGAACTCGGTATTCCCGTTGTGGCTACGGGCGACGTGCACTTTTTGAAGAAGAGTGACGGTATTGTCCGCCAGATCATTATGGCGGGGAAGGGTTTTGACGATATTGAAAACCAAGCCTCGTTGTATTTCAAATCGACCGAGGAAATGCTCTCGGATTTCGACTATCTGGGCGAGCGCGCCTATGAAGTCGTGGTCGAAAACCCCAACCGCATTGCCGATATGATCGACGGCGACGTGGTACCCGTACCCGAGGGCAACTATCCGCCCGTGATTGAAGGGTCGGACGAGCTGTTGCGTCAGATCTGTCTCGACAACGCCCACCGTATTTATGGGGACCCGATGCCCGAAATCGTTGAAAAACGCTTGATGAAGGAACTCGACGGTATCATCAACAACGGTTTCTCGATTATGTATATCTCGGCGCAAAAGTTGGTCGCCTATAGCGAAGAACAAGGGTATCTCGTCGGCTCGCGTGGTTCGGTCGGCTCGTCCTTCGTTGCTACGATGGCGGGCATTTCTGAGGTAAACCCCCTCGCGCCGCACTACGTGTGTCCCGAATGTCAATACAGTGAATTCTTTACCGACGGTTCGGTCGGTTCGGGTTTTGACCTGCCTGAAAAAGAGTGCCCGAAATGCGGCGCGAAACTCGACCGCAACGGCCACGATATTCCGTTCGAAACCTTCCTTGGGTTCAAGGGGGACAAGGTTCCCGATATCGACCTAAACTTTGCCGATGAAGTACAGGGCAAGGTGCAAAAATACACCGAAACCCTTTTCGGCCGCGAAAACGTGTTCAAGGCGGGTACCATTTCGACCGTTGCCGAGCGCACGGCCTACGGTTTTTCCAAGGCCTATGCCGAAAAAATGGGCATTGTGCTCTCGGGCCCCGAACTCGACCGCTTGGCCAGTAAGGTTGAAAAAGCCCAGGTCAAACAGACGACGGGTCAGCACCCGGCGGGTATGATCGTTGTTCCGCGGGATAAGACCATTTACGATTTCTGCCCCGTGCAACACCCGGCCGACGACATGAAGTCGGATATCATTACGACCCATTTCGACTTCCATTCGATTCACGATACCATTTTGAAACTCGACGAACTCGGTCATGTGGTACCGACGACCTATAAATACCTCGAAGAATACAGCGGCGTGAAGATTGCCGACGTGCCGATGAGCGACCCCGCCGTTTACAGTTTGTTTACTTCGCCCGAAGCGTTGGGCGTTACGGTCGAGGATATTTATTCGCAAACGGGTACCTACTGTATTCCCGAATTCGGTACCGAGTTTGTTCGCGGAATGCTCATCGATTGTAAACCGACCTGTTTTGCCGATTTGTTGCAGATTTCGGGTCTGTCCCACGGTACCGACGTTTGGCTTGGCAACGCCAAGGACCTGATCGATAACGGCACCTGCACCATTTCCGAGGTTATCGGAACGCGTGATAACATCATGGTCTACCTCATTCACCAGGGAATGGATGAAAGCCGCGCCTTTAAGATTACCGAAACGGTGCGTAAAGGTTTGGTTGCCAAAGGCAAGGTTTCCAAAGAAGATTGGCAGAAAATGGAAGAAGATATGCGCGCCGTCGGCGTGCCCGAATGGTACATCGGCTCGTGTTATAAGATTAAGTACATGTTCCCCAAGGCTCATGCGGCGGCCTACGTAATTGGTGCGCTTCGCCTGGCTTGGTATAAAGTACATCAACCCTTGGCTTTCTACTGCGCCTACTTTACGGCGCGTCCCGAGGACGTTGACGTTGCCACCATTCTGCAAGGGCGCGATGCCGTTCGCCGTCAGATCACGGCCATTAAGAGCAAAATTGCGGCCAAAGAAGCGGCCAAGAAAGAGATTGACGTTTACAACAACCTCTTGATCTTCAACGAAATGATGTCGCGCGGCATTGAAGTTTTGCCGATCGATATCGACCATTCCCACGCCGTAAAATTCCTGCCCGAAGACGGAAAACTGCGTTTGCCGTTCGGGGCGCTGGGCGGCGTTGGTGAAAAGGCGGCCTACGCGATTTATGAAGCCGCCCAAAAAGGAAACTTTGTCTCGCGCGAAGATTTTGCGATCGAGGCGGGCGTTTCCAAAACGATTATTCAGAACCTGGCCGATCTGGGCGCGATGGGCGACCTGCCCGAAACCAGTCAGATGTCGATGTTCTGATTCGATACTTTACGATGAAAAGCGGTGAGAAATGATGAAGCGGATTGCAGTAATCGGCGGCGGTGCCGCCGGCCTGATGGCGGCGTACAGTGCGGCCAAATCGGGTGCCGAAGTTACGGTATACGAGCGCAACGAACGACCGGCGAGAAAACTGATGATTACGGGAAAAGGGCGTTGCAACCTCACCAACAACTGCACGACCGCCACCGTCATTGAAAACACACCGCGAAACGGAAAATTTTTGTATTCGGCGCTGTCCGCCCTCTCACCGCAAGACCTGATGACTCTGTTTGAGGGTTTTGGCGTACCGCTGAAAACCGAGCGGGGCAACCGCGTGTTTCCCGCGTCCGACCGCGCGGTCGATATTGTCGACGCGTTGGTGGGCGCTGTGAAAAAAGCGGGGGCGCGCATTCAGACGGCGCGGGTTGAAGGCCTTTTAACTGCGGGGGAGAAGATTACCGAACTTCTGCTTGAAGACGGTAGCCGCGTGCCGACCGATGGCGTTATTTTGGCCACGGGCGGATTGTCCTACCCGTCAACAGGTTCCACGGGGGACGGATACCGCATTGCCCAACAACTCGGCCACACGATTGTTGCGCCGACACCATCGTTGGTGCCGCTTTGTTGCCACGAGGGGTTTTGTTCCATCCTTTCGGGACTGTCGTTGAAAAACGTGGCCTTAAAAGTGTTTGAAGAGGGCAAGAAAAAACCCTGTTTTTGCGAACAGGGCGAAATGCTTTTTACCCACTTCGGTATTTCGGGACCGCTGGTCTTGAGCGCCTCGGCCCACTTGAAAAACCCCGAAAAGGGGCAGTACCGCGCCGAAATCGATTTGAAACCCGCCTTGAGTGAAGAAATGCTCGACAAAAGAATCCTGCGCGATTTTTCCGAGAATTCCAACCGCGACCTCATCAACGCGCTCGACGGGCTGTTGCCCAAAAGTCTGATTCCCGTGTTCGTGCGGTGTTCGGGGGTGGGGGAGCGCACCAAGGTCAACCAAATCAGCCGAACCGAGCGCGAAACGCTCGTGCGACTTTTCAAAGCGTTTACGGTGCATATTACGGGTTTTCGCCCGATTGAAGAAGCCGTAATCACCCGCGGCGGCGTGAAACTTTCCGAAGTCGACCCCGCACGCCTTTGTTCCAAAAAAATCGAAAACCTTTCCTTTGCGGGGGAGATTCTCGATCTGGACGCCTACACGGGCGGATTCAATTTACAAATCGCATTTTCAACCGGTTATCTTGCCGGAAAAATGATTTTAGGAAAAGAGGAAACGATATGATTTCAATCGCCATTGACGGACCGGCCGGCGCCGGCAAAAGCAGTCTTTCGCGCGCCGCCGCCAAAGAACTCGGCTTCTTATATGCCGATACGGGTGCCCTTTACCGCACCATCGGTCTTTATCTGCTGCGACAAGGAGTAGATATTGATACCGACCTTGATTGGCAGAGTCTTTTGAAAGAACTGCGCGTGACCATCGGTTTTGTGGAGGGTGAACAACACGTTTACCTCAACGGGGAAGACGTGAGTGCGCTGATTCGTACCCCCGAGGTTTCGATGATGGCCTCGGCCGCCTCGGCCAAGCTGCCGGTGCGCGCCCATTTGTTGGAAATGCAGCGTCAACTCGCCCGTGAAAACGACGTGTTGATGGATGGCCGCGATATCGGTACGGTGGTACTGCCCGACGCGACGGTGAAAATTTTCTTGACTGCCTCGCCCGAAGAACGTGCGCGCCGCCGTTATGCAGAACTGATTGAAAAAGGTCAGCAGGTGACCTATGAGGACGTTTACGAGGATATGGTCCAGCGTGATTACAACGATTCCCACCGCGCCGTAGCCCCCTTAAAACCGGCCGAGGATTCGGTGATTGTCGATACTACGGGTCTGGAGATCCACGAGTCTTTGGCACTGCTTCTCAAAACCATTCGCGAAAGGATGAATCGCGCGTGAAGATTCGTTTGGCCGAAACGGCGGGTTTTTGCTTTGGGGTGAACCGCGCCGTTGAAATGGTTTATGAACTTTTGGACCAAGGGGAAAAGGTCTGCACCTTGGGTCCGATTATCCACAACGAGCAAATGGTGGCGGAATTGGCCGCGCGCGGCGTTCGTACCGTGTCTTCCCTCGAAGAGGTTTTGCCCGACGAGGTGCTTGTGATCCGTTCCCACGGGGTGGGTAAAACGCTTTATGAGAATGCCGCTTCGTGTGGGGTTCGCGTGGCCGATGCCACCTGTCCGTTTGTGGCGAAAATTCACCGCATTGTTGCCGAGCAAAGCCGCGCGGGGGACGTTATTTTAATTGCGGGGGACGAAAACCACCAAGAGGTGATCGGCATTAAAGGTCACTGTGAGGGGGAGGTTCTGGTCTTTTCCGATGAGCAAAGTTTGCAAGAATTGCTCGAAAACCGCCCCGATTTGCAAAAAAAGAGCGTAACAATCGTCTCGCAAACGACCTTTCACGCAAAAAGTTGGGCGAAATGTCAAGAAATTTCAAAAAAAGTATGTACAAATGTAAAAATATTTGATACAATATGTAATGCGACTTCCAAACGACAAAAAGAAGCCGGCGAACTGTCGAGCCAGTGCGATGCCATGATTGTCATCGGCGGGCGCCACAGTTCCAACACCGCGAAACTCTTTGCGGTGTGTCGGCAGAATTGTGACAGGACCTTCCTTATTGAAACTGCGGCCGAACTTTCCGCGCTTTCCTTACAGGATTGCTGTTCGATTGGGGTTGTCGCCGGTGCGTCTACACCGGCGGGTATAATAAAGGAGGTACTTAAAGACATGTCGGAAAATTTGCAACCGGTCGAAGAACAAGTGGAGGTAATTGAAACTGTTCAAAAGAGCTTCGACGAAATGACAGACGAGGAAGCATTTGAGGCTTCGCTCCAAAATTTGACGGGGGATCAGAAGGTCTGCGGCACCGTTTTGGCCGTAAACTCGTCGGAAATTCAGGTGGACATCGGAAGAGGATTGGCAGGATACATTTCTGCTTCGGAATACTCGTTAGATCCCGATGTGAAACTGACGGAGGAGGTCCAGGTCGGCGATCAGTTGAATCTTATTATTATGAAGATCAACGATCAAGAAGGTACCGCAATGCTTTCGAAGCGTCGTTACGATGCCATTGCCGGTTGGGACAATATAGTTGCCGCCAAAGAGTCGGGTGAAATCCTTACGGGTGTGATCCGCGACGTTGTAAAGGGCGGTGTTGTGGCTTACGTGAACAACGTTCGCGTATTTATCCCCGCTTCGCAGGCTACGGCTTCCCGCAACGATTCCTTGGAAGACTTAAAGGGAACCGAAGCTTCGTTCCGTATTATTGAAATCGGCCGCGGCCGCCGTGCGGTTGGCTCGATTCGCAGCGTTCTGCGCGAGCAGCGCAAAGAGGCCGAAGAGAAGATCTGGGCTTCGATTGCTGTGGGTGACCGTTTCACCGGTACCGTTAAGTCCTTGACCGGTTACGGCGCATTCGTCGATATCGGCGGTGTGGACGGTATGGTTCACATTTCGGAACTTTCCTGGACCCGTATTAAGAATCCGTCCGAAATCGTTTCGGTTGGCGACGTGATTGAAGTTTACGTTAAGGCGATCGACCCCGAGAAGCGCAAGATTTCCTTGGGCTACAAGAAGCCGGATGAGAATCCGTGGGTCATCTTCGAGAACGGCTACCACGTGGAAGACGTTGTTCCGGTAAAGATCGTCAGCATGACGACCTACGGCGCATTTGCCCGTATCATTCCGGGTATTGACGGCTTGATCCACATTTCTCAGATTGCCGATCGTCGCATCGAAAAGCCGCAGGATGAACTGACCGTCGGTCAGGAAGTTGAGGCAAAGATCATTGCGATCGACTTCGAGAAGAAGCGTGTCAGCTTGTCGATTCGCGCACTCTTGGAACCCACCGTTTCGGAAGAAGCCGATGAGGTTGTTGCAGAGGTTGGCCCCGAGGCCGAGGCTGTTGAGCCCGCCGCCGAGGAAGTTGCCGAAGTTGTTGAAGAAGCAGCTGCAGAAGAATAATTAAACGAAGAAAGACTGTCTTGCAAGTGCGAGGCAGTCTTTTTTTTGCGTTCTTTTTCGTTTCTTTCGAACATATACTGTTTCGAAAAGGTGGGTGAAGCGGGGTGGCAAGGCGAAGCGTATGGCGAACAGGGGCGCTTGTGTTGGGGTTGATGATCTTTTTAGCCGCGTGTCAACCCGTGAAAAACGATCCGACAAAGAAAGAAGCGCAACCCGAGGAAATTCGCGGCGTTTGGGTTTCGTATAGCGAGGTCAACGCCATTCTTGCCGACGGCGGTCTGGAACAAAACTATAAAGACCTGTTAGAAAACTGTACCGCGCTTGGGCTGACCGACCTGTTTTTACATATCCGCGCCTTTTGTGATTCGATCTACCCGTCGGACTATTACCCACTTACCGCCCGCGCGGCCGAATACGACCAAGACGTGCTTGAATATATGATTTCGAAGGCGCACGAACAAAACATTCGCGTACACGGGTGGCTCAACCCTTACCGGGTACGCACGGCCGATGAAGATGTTACGGCGCTTCCCGAAAAAAGCCCTGCGCGAATCTGGAAGACCGACGAAAATGCCCAAAACGACACGGCTGTTTGCGTGTATAACGGTATCTACTTAAACCCCGCGTCGGGCGAAGTGCGTCAATTGATCCTGAACGGCATTCGCGAGGTGTTGACCAAGTACGAGCTTGACGGTATTCACCTCGACGATTATTTTTATCCTACTACCGACCCCGCGTTTGACGCCGCTTCGTATCAAGCCTACGTTGCTTCCTGTGAACAACCGCTAACGCTCGCACGTTGGCGCACCGCCAACGTCAATGCCCTGGTGAGCGGATGTTATACAGCGGTCAAGTTTGTCGGGAGTGACCGCATTTTTTCGATCAGTCCTGCCGCCGATATCGACGGCAACCGAACCGAATTATATGCCGACGTTGCCGCTTGGTGCGAAAGCGGATGTGTCGATTGGTTGATTCCGCAGTTGTATTTCGGTTTTCGATATCCCGCCGAGGAATTTCGGTTTGAAGCGCTGTTGCAACGGTGGAACGAACTGGCAAAACCCTCCAAAACAAAAATGCTGGTCGGTCTGGCGCCGTA
Source organism: Acutalibacteraceae bacterium (assembly GCA_045545515.1). GTDB lineage: Bacteria > Bacillota > Clostridia > Oscillospirales > Acutalibacteraceae > UBA737. The sequence continues at coordinate 194,665 of JAZQBA010000004.1, read as the reverse complement.
TAAACTCGGCACCACTCAGGCGGCCGACCGCGAGGAATGGGGAAACACGACCGACCTTTTGGCGCGGCAGGTCGAAACTTCGCGCACGTCGGGGGTGAGAGGGGTGGTCTTCTTTTCGGCCTCCTCGCTCTTTTCCGAACAGGAACAAAACACGGCCGAACGACACGCTCTCCAAAAGATTTTCGAACAGTAAAAGCCGATGGAATAACCATCGGCTTTTTTAGTTGCAAAAAACGTGTTCGCCAATCGTGGTAATCACGGGGCGACTGAAGATCCATTTGCTGGTGGCGGTTTTCGGGTTGTAGTAGTAAATTGCGCCGCCCGAGGGGTCGAGCCCGTTGAGCGCATCGCGTGCGGCGGTGTAGGCGCTGTCGGCAACTTCTTCGTGAAACTGCCCATCATATAAACAGGAAAAGGCGCCGTTCTGGTAAACGACCCCCGATAGGGTGTCGGGGAAGGAGGGGTGTTCAATGCGGTTGAGCACTACGGCCCCCACCGCCACCTGCCCGAGGTAGGGTTCGCCGCGCGCTTCGGCCGAAATGATACGCGCCAACAGTTCGTAGTCGGCCGAGGAATAGTCGCCATAAGAATTGGAAGAGCCGTTTTGAACGCCGAGGGCTTTGAGCGTTTCTTGCCCGGCCACGCCGTCGACTTGTAGCCCCGCGTCTCGCTGAAAGGCAATCACGGCGTTTTTGGTTTTGGTGCCGTAAATGCCGTCGACCGTGCCGATGGAATACCCCTTCTTTTTGAGCGCGGTCTGAATTTCGCGGACCTCTTTTCCGGTAGATCCCATACGCGAGAGCGAACAAACCGACCCCGAAAAGGTTAAAAACAAGAGCGTAACGAGGAGTAAAAGGGCGAGTTTGTGTTTCATTTGCCGTTCTCCTTTCCATTTTCTTTTTTGTATAGTTTTTCGCTTTTTGAAGCGTTTTATTCATGAAACAAAAGATAACAAAAAATGCCAAAATAAAGCCGCCTCGTTTGACAAAATAAACGGGCGGCTTGTCCTATAATACTATTCGTATAAGAAATTTTTGTTTGGCGGTGGAATGTTTTGAAGGAAACTATCAAAGCGGTGTTTCGCGAAAAGATTGTTTTGAATTTGGAAAAAACCTCTTTGTTGCCGCACGTGGCGGCCGCGGTCTTTGGTTTTGCGGCAGCGCGGTGTCCCGTTCTTTCCAAAGCGGCGCCGTTTGGGCTTTCGGCACTTGCGGGTTGCCCGAGCAGTTTGGTGCCCTCGGTGGCCGTGGGCGTGTTTTTCGGATACTTTTTTTCGGCAATTATGGTGGGCGGATTTCGGTACCTGGCGGCCATGTTGGCCATTTTTGCCATCCGATTATTGCTCACGGGCTACCGCGCGGCCGAAAAAAATCCCGTTTTATTGACGGTCGTTTGTCTGTTTGCCAACGGCTTGACGGCGGCCGTGACGGTGGGCCCCAAAACGGCTGATTTGTTGGTGCTTTTGGGAGAAACTGTATTGGCGGCGGCGGGGACCTACGTAATCTTCCGCGGAAGCCGCGCACTTAAAACCGCCTTTTCGGGCCTGACGGGGGACGAACTTTCGGCCATTCTCTGTATGGTGGGGATGTTGCTGATTGGGTTGAGCGGAATCGGCGTCGCGGGACTTTCCCTCGGGCGGGTGATCAGTGTACTGCTCATTTTATTATGCGCGCGTTACGGCGGAACCCTCGGCGGAACGTTGGGCGGCGCCGTGGCCTGTGGGGCGGCCTTTTTACATACGGGTAATCTCGCCGCCGCGGCCTCCTTTTTGTTTTCGGGACTGGCCGTCGGGTGTCTCACAGCGTTTGGAAAATACATTCAGGTTCTGGGCCTTTTGGCCGCCGTTTGCGTGGGAGTGATGGTGGGCGGTGCCAACACGCAAAGCGCGATGATGGCGGTCGAAGCCTTGTTCGGTAGCGCCCTCTTTTTAATGATGCCGCGCGCCGTGGGCGTTTGGCTCGGGCGTTTTCTGTCCTGTTCGCCGAAAGTGAGTGCGCCCAACGGCGTAAAAAAAGCGGTAACGCTGCGGCTTAACCGCGCGGCGGGGGCGCTTTGTGACGTTTGCTCGACCGTTGAACAGGTCGCGCGGGAACTCGGCCGTATTAATGCGCCCGATTTTACCGACGTTCTTTGCGGCATTGAACGCGAAGCGTGTAGCGGCTGTAAACTGCGGATTCACTGTTGGGAAAGCAAACACGACGATACCCTCGCGGCCGTTCTTGCGATGACGACGGCCGTGAAAGACGGAAAAGAACCGCCCGAGCAATCCGCCCCCGAGGAGTTTCGCGGACGGTGTTTGCGGCTGACGGCGATGGGGCGCGCGGTCTACCGTAACTATTCCTTTTATGCTTCGCGCACGGCGGCCGAAAATCGGCTTCAGGAAGTGCGCGGCGTGGTGACCGATCAATTTGACGGCATTTCGCATATGCTTTCGGATTTGGCAAGGGATCTGCAACAAGAGGAACGCTATGATGCCTCGGCCGCACTGACGGCCGCCTCAGCCCTTAAAAATTTGGATATTCGCGTTCAGGAATGCGGTTGCCACACCGATTCCTTTGGGCGAATGACGGTCGAATGCCGCCTGCGAAAACCGCGCGAATGTGTGCTCAATAAACTGGATATTATGAAGCAGTTAAGTTTTGCGCTCGAACGCGATTTCGACGTGCCCAATATCAGCGAAATGGGCGGGGAAGTGTATCTCGCGGTGAGCGAGCGCGCGGCCTATCGGCTCAACATCGGGGTGCATCAATTAGGGGCCGAAAATTCCTCGGTTTGCGGCGATTCGTTTCAAACCTTTTCGGACGGCAAGGGCCGAACCTTTTTGATTTTAAGTGACGGAATGGGAACGGGCGGCCGCGCCGCGGTCGACAGCGCCATGGCGGTCGGACTGATGTCACGCCTATTGAAAGCAGGGTTCGGGTTTGATTGTTCCTTGAGTATCCTCAATTCTTCGATGCTCTTTAAGTCGACCGACGAATCGTTGGCTACGGTGGATATTGCCTGTGTCGATTTATATAACGGAACGGCAAAACTCTATAAAGCGGGTGCGGCGCCCACCCTGGTGCGCCGTTCGGGCCGAACGGGAAAGGCCGAAAGCACCTCGCTGCCGGCGGGAATTTTGCGCGACGTGCAGTTCGACCGCGCGACCTTGAAACTCAAAAGAGGCGATATTCTCGTGCTCTTGTCCGACGGCGCCACGACCGAGGGCACCGATTGGATTGCCGAGGAGTTGGAACGTTGGGAAAACGACGATGCGACCGCCCTTGCCGAACACCTTTGCTGTGCGGCGGCGCGGCGGCGAACCGACCGCCACGAGGACGACATTACGGTGGCGGTGGCAATGCTTGAACGCGGCTTTTAGGCTTGACAAAAAATTTCGACCGTGCTATAATTCCTTTGTATGAAATAATTGAAAAGCGTTGAGAAAGAAAAGTACCGTCGGAAACGGTGTGCAGTGAACCGCAGAGAGTGGGAATGCGGGGACACGCCCTTCGGGAAGAACACTTTTTAGCTGCAATCTGAACCGCCTTCGGGCGCAGTAGGTGCGCCGTTGCGGTGCGTTAAACCGATACGGCCTTTTGGCCGGCTGAGGGACTGCCCTTTTGGGGCGGTAATGTAGGTGGTATCGCGGATTTTGCGTCAATTCGTCCTATAAAGGATGGATTGGCGCTTTTATTTTTGAAAAGGAGTGGAAAATATGAAACACACCGATATTTTTGATATTTTTCAGAAAGAGGAGTACATCGGCTCGGCCGTAACGGTTTGCGGTTGGGTGCGTACCTCGCGCGACTCCAAGAATATGGCTTTTTTGGAACTCAATGACGGAACGACCCTCAAACATCTGCAGATCGTCATCGACAAACAGGTCCTTGCCGACCCGTCGGAATTTATGAAACTCGGCACGTCGCTCAAGGTAGAAGGAACGGTTGTGCGCTCGGTCGTTGCGGCCGATTCGGTCGAAATCAACGCCGAAAAAATCACCGTTTTGGGCACCTGTCCGCCCGAATATCCGTTGCAGAAAAAGCGCCACACGCTGGAATATCTGCGCACCATTCCCGCCCTTCGCGTTCGTACCAACACCTTTAACGCCGTGTTCCGTGTGCGTTCGGTGATTTCCAACGCTATTCACGAATATTTTCAGCAAAACCGCTACGTTTATATCCACACGCCGCTCATCACGGGCAGCGACTGTGAGGGTGCGGGCGAAATGTTCCGCGTGACCACGATTGGTTACAGCCACGACTACAAAACCGAAGAAGAGTACGACGCCGCCGACTTTTTCGGCCGCCGCGCCGCACTTTCGGTTTCGGGTCAGTTGGAGGGCGAGGTTGCGGCCATGGCTCTGGGCAAGATTTACACCTTCGGGCCTTCCTTCCGCGCCGAAAAGAGTAACACGCCGCGCCACGTGGCCGAGTTCTGGCACGTCGAGCCCGAGGTGGCTTTTGCCGAACTTTCCGATATTATTGAAATCGGCGAAGAACTGATTAAACACATCATTCGCGCCGTTTTGGAAAAATGCCCCGATGAAATGAAGTTCTTTGACGCGCATTTCGAAAAGGGTCTGATCGAAAAACTCGAAAAGGTTCTCGCGGATGATTTTGCCGTAATGACCTATACCGAGGCCATTGAAAAGTTGCAGAACTGCGGCGAAAAGTTCCAGTATCCCGTGGAATGGGGCTGTGACTTGATGACCGAGCACGAGCGCTACATTTCGGAAGTTATCTGCAAGAAGCCCGTCTTTTTGACCGACTACCCGAAAGAGATCAAGTCGTTCTATATGAAACAAAATGCCGACGGCAAGACCGTTGCCGCCACCGACCTTTTGGTACCGGGTGTGGGCGAGATTATCGGTTGCAGCGAGCGTGAGGCCGATTTGGATAAACTTCTGGAAGCGATGAAGGTGCGCGGAATGGCGCTCGAAGATTACGAGGATTACCTCTCGCTTCGCCGTTTCGGTTCGGTACCGCACAGCGGCTTCGGACTGGGTCTAGAGCGTATGATTATGTACGTTACGGGTGTTCAGAACATTCGCGACGTTATTCTGTACCCGAGAACGGTTGGTACCATTTCTTAATTTCACCAAAGAGGAGATTTTGCCATGGCTTATGTGCAAAAATTGGATCTTTTGAATACCCAACGCGCCATTGAATTTTTGCGCCACCGCTTTCAGGAAGAGTTGGCGACCGCGCTTTGTCTGACGCGCGTTTCGGCGCCGTTGTTTGTAAAAAAAGGCAGCGGAATTAACGATGACCTCAACGGGTTTGAGCGTCCCGTTTGCTTTGACGTGGCCGAGACGGGGGAAGTAATGGAGGTTGTTCACAGCCTTGCTAAGTGGAAACGTATGGCGCTCTCAAACTATGGCTTTCCCGTGCACACCGGTCTTTATACTGATATGAACGCCATTCGCCGCGATGAAAACTGCGACAGCATTCACTCGATTTACGTCGACCAATGGGATTGGGAAGTGGTCATTGAAAAAGAGGACCGCACCGAGGCGTTTTTGAAGGATACCGTTCGAAAAATTTACGCTGCTATTTATAAGGTGGCCGCCTTGTTGGCCGAACGCTATGAAACGCTGGACAACTATCTTCCGCGCCAGATTACCTTTATTTCCTCTTATGAATTGGAGGAACGCTATCCCGATAAAACACCCAAAGAGCGCGAAAACGCCATTGTAAAAGAATGCGGTGCCGTGTTCTTAATGCAAATCGGCGACCGATTGAAAAACGGCCAGAAACACGATGGCCGCGCCCCCGATTACGACGATTGGACGTTAAACGGCGACCTTTTGGTGTACAACCGCGTGTTGGATAGTGCCCTGGAACTTTCTTCGATGGGCATTCGCGTCGATAAAGAAACGCTTCTTTCCCAACTCAAAAAAGAAAACAAGGAAGAACGGTTACAGTTGCCGTTTCACAAAGCCTTGGTCGAAGACCGCCTACCCTTGACGATTGGCGGCGGTATCGGTCAATCGCGTCTTTGTATGCAACTCTTGCAAAAAGCGCACATCGGCGAAGTTCACGCCAGCGTCTGGCCGCAGAGTGAAGTTGAGCGTTGCCGCGAAATGGGGGCCGTTTTATTATGAGAATGCGGCGCAAAAAGCACCTCGACGAGCGGTTGGCGGCCGTAAAGGATTACGTGTATATTTCGAATTTTGAGGAACGCGATTTTCGCGCGGCGGTAACACAGAAAGAATATATCGACCTTTCTTCCTGGTTCGAAAAAGAGCAACCGCTTTATCTGGAAATTGGTTGCGGCAAGGGGCGTTTTGCAGTAGAGTATGCGCTTCGCCACCCCGAAATCAACCTGTTGGCGGTCGAAAAAAGCGCCAACGTGATTGTCGACGCGGCCGAGGCGGCAAGCGAAAAAAACCTGCCGAATTTGCGCTTTATCAAATGCGGGGCCGAGTATTTAGAACGGCATTTGAAAGAGCGTTCGGTCGAACGCATTTTCTTGAATTTCTCTTGTCCGTTCCCCAAAAAGCGTTATGCTTCCCACCGCCTGACCCACCGAAATTTTTTGGAAATCTATCGGCGGCTCTTGAAAACGGGCGGCGAAATTCATCAGAAAACCGACAATCAGCAACTTTTCGAATTTTCGATTGAGCAGATGTCGGGCTTTTCGATGGGGCTCAAAAACGTTTCTTTGGACCTTCATAACAGCGATTTTGAAGGCAACATTATGACCGAGTATGAAGAGCGGTTTGTGTCGCAGGGCTTGCCGATTTACCGCTTGGAGGCCTATTTTAATCAAGAATAAAAAAACGGTATACCAAAAAGAGGTATACCGTCTTTTTTTGCCCCTCAGCGAAAAGGGTCGGGGGCAGGTCTATTCAAAGCCCAGGGCTTCTATCGGAGAGATGGGTTGGCCGTTCTTGGTGGCCTCTAAATGAAGGTGGGGTTTGTCGGCGCATTCCGAAGGAACGACACCCACCGTGCCGAGCACCTGACCGGGCTCGACCGCTTGACCCGATTTTACTGTAACGCTGTCGAGTCCGCAGTAACGTAAAAGCAAACCGTTGCGGTGGTCGATCACGACCGTTTTACCGAGCGAAGCGTGTTCTTCAACGGTCGTTACCGTACCGAACCCCGCGGAACAAACGTTGGTGCCGCTTTTGGCGGCGATATCCACGCCCTCGTGCAAACGAAGGTCGCCGTAAGTGGCCGAGGGTTGCAACTCGGTACTGCTGAATTTCTTCAGAACGTCCCCGTTTAAGGGCAGTTGAAACGCCTGTTGCGGCATTGTCGGCGTGGGGTCGACTTGCTCTTGCGGCTCTTCAGTATAGGGAACGTCGCTCACTTCATTGGTCGCGCTTTCGGTAGGCGACTGGGTAATTGATTCATTATATGAAGAAGACGGCTTGTCATATTCGGAAGAAACGGAATCTTCTTTGGAGGAAGTCATGGGCATTTTCGGCTCGGGTAGATTATTTCGCGCGATCACAATCCAGGCGATGGCACCAATGACCACCAGGCAAAGAGCAATCAGCGAATAAAGTCCCGCGCGGCCGACGTGGCGCGGAAACTGTTGACGATAAGAATATTTCATCGTGGTTACACTCCTTTTTTGCAAGTTGTTTATAGTATGTTCCTTTTCACGCGATGCTATACCGAAAAAACAAAAAACAAAAAAAGAAAAAAATTCAAAGCGCGTTCATATCCTCGCCATAATTTTGGGGTATAGTATGATTGTACCGAAAAGGGAGCCGCACCCGTTTCGGTATAATTCCCCGAGAGGGGAATTCTCTCCTCAAACCCCTTAAAGCAAAGACGGACTATGGTTTTTCCATAGTCCGTCTTTGTGTTTTTATTGAAAAAGATTTTTGTCTTTATCCAAAAGGGCCGTTCGTGTAATTTTATAAACGAAAGGTTCCTGTTCGGCAAAAAAGGCGTCCAACAAAAGCGTGGGGTTTACGTTGTCTTCGCCGCCCGCGGGAAGGCGAAGGATTAACGTTGTGTTGCCCTCGTTTTCGGTCCATTCGTAATGCGAAATTTTTTGGGCCAGATCAATCTGCTTGACGCCGCCTTTTTTGGTTTTCTTTTCGCATAAAATTTCGGGTCGAGTGAAAAAGGCTTCAAGCGGTTTTCGAAGCTCGCCGCCGTCCTCAAAAGAAATTTCGAAATCGGCAAAAGCGATTTTTCCTGTTTTCAAAACAGGTTCGGCCGTAAGAAACGCCTCAACGTAGGGCGGAAACACGCGGTTGAGCGCGGCGGTGACCTCTTCGAGCGGAAAATCATCGTCCGTGAGGCGAAGGTCCATCACTTCATAACTGCTTTCAAAGCCCAATGAGAGCGGCAGGGCAAAGGTGAGGTATAAATGGGGGTGGAACCCCTCGGTGTACCAGACGGGAATTCCGGCGCGGCGCACCATTCGCGTCATAAAACGGGTCATATCCAGGTGCGAAACAAAGCGCATTCGTCCGCCCTTTTTATAAAAAATTCTAACGTTTTTCAAAGCAGACACCCTCCCCAAAAGCGGCGGCACCGCAACCGGCGCATTTTTCACGGCAGTTGGGCGTGGGTTTGCCCTCGTGCGCCAAACGGTTTTCGCAGATTAAGAATTTTTCGCTCACACCGTAATCGAGGTGTGACCAGGGGAAGACTTCTTCGTAAGAGCGTTCCCGTGTGGTGTAGAAGGTGGGGTCGATCCCGCAGGTTTCGAAGGCTTTCATCCATAAATCCAGATCAAAGCATTCGTCCCAACCGTCCATTCGGCACCCGTTTTGGAAGGCCGCTTCAATCACGGCCGAGAGGCGGCGGTCGCCGCGCGCAAAAACGCCCTCTAAAAGGCTCGTTTTGCTTTCGTGCCACGAGAATTGGATTTTCTTCGAGCGGATACAGTCGCGCAGGTGTTGTTGACGGCGCAACATTTCCTCGCGCGTGATCTGCGGTTCATACTGGAACGGGGTAAAGGGCTTGGGCACAAAGTTGGCCACGCTGATGGAAACGGCTACCGCCTTTCCTTTGGTGCGGTTTTCCAAGTGGTAATATTCGTCGACAATGCGTTGCGCCAAATCGGCAATGCCCGCAATATCCTCGTCGGTTTCGGTGGGAAGACCCATCATAAAATAAAGTTTTACGGCCGTGTAGCCACCCGCAAAGGCGGTGCGGCAGGTGCGTAAAATTTCCTCTTCCGAGAGGTTTTTGTTGATGACGTCGCGCAGGCGTTGGGTTCCCGCTTCGGGGGCAAAGGTCAGACCGCTCTTGCGCACCTGACTGATTTTTTCGAGTAATTCTTCCGAAAAATTATCAATGCGCAAAGAGGGCAGGGAAAGCGACACACCCGATTTTTTCGTCCAATCGAGAAGCTTGTTCAAAAGCGGCTCGATCTCGCGGTAGTCACTCGTGCTCAAAGAAGAAAGCGAAATTTCATCGTAACCCGTGTTTTCGCAAAGCGCACGGGCTTGGGTATTGATCGTGTCGACGCTCTTTTCGCGCACGGGGCGGTAGATAAAGCCGGCTTGACAGAAACGGCAACCGCGAATACAACCGCGGAAAATTTCCTGAACGGCGCGGTCGTGGACGATTTCAATATAGGGTACGACGAATTCTTTCGGATAATAAGCCTTGTCCAGGTCTTTGATAATGCGCTTTTTAATGGTTTTGGGCGCATCGCCTTTGGGGGTAATGGCCGAAACGGTACCGTCCTCGTTGTAGGTCACGTCATACAGCGAGGGAACGTAAACGCCCTCAATTTTGGCGGCAAGTTCCAGGAATTCGGCGCGGGTCTTGCCCTCGTTTTTACAGGCTTTGTAAAGGTCGATAACCTCTAAATCGACCTCTTCGCCCTCGCCCAAAAAGAAAATATCGACAAAGTCGGCCAAGGGTTCGGGGTTGCAGGTACACGGACCGCCCGCCACAATTAACGGGTAGCCATCGTCACGCGCGGCACTTCGAAGCGGAATGCCGGCCAGGTCCAACATATTGAGAACGTTGGTGTAGCAAAGTTCATACTGCAACGTAAAGCCGACAAAATCAAAGTCGGTCAAGGGGTCGCGGCTTTCGAGCGCAAAAAGCGGAATGTTCTCGCGGCGCATAACTTCTTCAAAGTCTACCCACGGGGCGAAAACGCGCTCACACCAGATATCCTCGCGCTCGTTGAACTGGGAATATAAAATTTTCATCCCGAGGTGGGACATCCCCACTTCATAAGTATCGGGGAAGCAGAAGGCAAAGCGCACGTCGACCGCGTTTTTATCCTTAACGATACTGCCGCATTCGCCGCCCGAATATCGGCCGGGTTTTTGCACGGTCAGTAACAGTTCTTCCAATCGTTTGTCGTCCATTTTTCACAATCCTTTCGCCCTGAAAAACGCTTTCAGAAGGCGGATTTTCATTCCTTCTTATAATACAACAAAAACGCCTTGGTTGCAACTAAATTTTAAGGATGGAACAAAGGGTAAAATAAAGGGGAAGAATAAAAAAGGAAAGATTGATTTTTCCGTTTTGCAAAAGCCAAATGCCCACCCCGAAAAAAGCGCCCGAACACAGAATGCCGACGACCCGAAAACACAAGAGCGCCACGGTGGGGGAAAACCGTCGGTTGAGTAGGCCGAAGAGCACCGTGCCGCCGTCCAACCCCGCAACGGGCAACAGGTTGAAAACCGCCAACAGCAGATTTACGAGCGAAAAGGTGAGCAACAAAAGACTTTTCGTCCATCGAAAGACCAATAGACAAGAAAGACACCATAAAAGATTGCAAAGCGGTCCTGCAAGGGCGATAAAAACCTCGTCGCCGCCCGTTTTACAGTGGGGGCGAACGATTTGTATCGAAGCGGGAATCAACCGAATGGACAAGGGGGCAACGCCGCAACGCTTCATCGCCAACAGGTGCGCCGTTTCGTGTAAAAGGGTGGCGACAAGCGTTGGCAACAAAATCCCCGTTTGGTCGATACAAAGCATCAGGGAAAGAAACGCGAAAAACCAAAAGGAAAGGTAAATCTTGGTGCCGAAGAGGTTAACCGTCATTACGTTCGTCCCCAAAAACCTGTTCGATGGAAGTTTCAGTCAAAAAGTGTTCTTCATAGCGTTCTTTTACCTGCGAAAAAAGGGCGGGGAAAAAGAATTTTAACCCGAGAAGGGATAAAAGGATTACCGCGACACACACCGCCTGAACGTAAAAAACCGACAGGAACGGGTGGGTGTGTTGGTCATTGGGTTCGTTTGTGTTCGTTTGCGACAAGATTCTTCCTCCTAATCGTTGTCAAATAGCCGACGATATGTTATAATAAGGTTGATTTTGATACATTTTATGAAAGGGGGACAACCGATTATGCCGTTTTTACCGATGACAAAACGCGAAATGCTTGAATACGGGTGGGAACAACCCGATTTCGTGTTGGTTACGGGGGATTCTTACGTTGACCACCCGAGTTTCGGCACGGCCATTATTTCGCGCGTCTTGGAACACGCGGGGTATAAGGTCTGTATTCTGCCGCAACCCAAAAGCGATGCGGATTATACGCGTTTCGGTCGTCCGCGATTGGGCTTTTTGGTCAATGGCGGAAACATCGATTCGATGGTCGCGCATTACACGGCGGCCAAAAAGAAACGTACCGACGACGCCTATACCGCGGGCGGAAAATCGGGCGGCCGACCCGACCGCGCGGTTATCGTGTACTGTAAAGCCATTCGGCGCCTGTTTGGGGATATTCCGCTACTCATTGGCGGTCTCGAAGCCTCGCTTCGCCGCTTTGCGCATTACGATTATTGGGATGATGCGGTGCGCCCCTCGATTTTGATGGATGCCGAGGCCGACCTGTTGATGTACGGAATGGGCGAAAAACACGTGGTCGAGATTGCCGACCGCCTAAATGAGGGTCAGCCGATTACGGCGCTTACCGATATTCGCGGCACCTGTTACGCGGTCCCGACGACCGAATACCAACCGCAACACGCCAAGGAATGCCCCTCGTTTGAGGCGGTGCGGGTTCCCGATGAGCGCGGCAAACGGCAGTATGCCATTTCCTGCCGCATTCAACAGCACGAGCAGGACGCCGTGCGCGGACAGGTCGTCATTCAGCGCCACGGCAAGAAGATTGTGGTTCAAAACCCACCGATGCCGCCGCTCTCGACCGAGGAGATGGACGCGGTTTATGCGCTGCCCTTTATGCGCGATTATCACCCCTCTTACGAGGCTTTGGGCGGCGTTCCCGCCATTACGGAAGTCAAGTTTTCCATCATTCACAACCGCGGTTGTTTCGGCGCGTGTAATTTCTGTTCTTTAGCCTTTCACCAAGGGCGGCAGATTGCTTGCCGCAGTCACGAATCGGTACTCGAAGAGGCCGAAAAAATTACAAAACTTCCCGATTTCAAGGGGTATATTCACGATATCGGCGGTCCGACCGCCAACTTCCGCGCCCCTTCTTGTGAAGCGCAGTTAAAGCGCGGCCTTTGCGCCGATAAAAAGTGTCTGGCGCCCGAGGTTTGCCCCGCCGTCCGGGTCGACCACAGCGATTATCTGGCGTTGTTGCGCAAACTTCGCGCTCTGCCGAAGGTCAAAAAGGTCTTTATCCGTTCGGGTATTCGTTTCGATTATCTGATGGCCGACCGCGACGACACCTTCTTCCGCGAACTGGTCGAACACCACGTGAGCGGTCAGTTGAAGGTGGCGCCCGAGCATTGTTCCGATGCGGTGCTCAAACGAATGGGTAAACCCTCGGTTCGGGTGTACGAAGCCTTTAAGAAAAAGTTTTTCCATATCACCGAACAACTTGGCAAACAACAGTATCTCGTGCCCTATTTAATGTCTTCCCACCCGGGAAGCACTATGAAGGATGCGATTGAACTCTCCCTCTTCTTGAAGAAGGAGGGACTGCGCCCCGAACAGGTACAGGATTTTTATCCCACGCCCGGCACGGTGTCCACCTGTATGTTCTACACGGGGCTCGACCCCGAAACGCTCGAGACGGTCTACGTACCGCGCACGCCGCAAGAAAAGGCCGAGCAGAGAGCACTTTTACAGTATTTTCTGCCGCAAAACCGCGCACTTGTGTTGCGCGCGCTCAAACACGCGGGGCGCACCGACCTGATCGGTACGGGGAAAAACTGCCTCGTGGCGCCCGATAAACCGATGACGAGTGCATCGCAAACACAAAAGCCGCGCCGAAAGGCCATTCGCAACGTTCATAAACCAAAAAAATCCAACAAAGGAAACGGAAAACGAAAATGACAAAAGTTTATCTGATTCGCCATTGCGAGGCAATGGGCAACGTGCAACGCCTGTTTCAGGGCGTAACCGATACCGATATCAGCGATATCGGGGCGCAACAATTGGAATATCTTCACCGCCGGTTTGAAAACGTGCACCTCGACCGCATTTATTCAAGCCCGTTGCTTCGCGCACGTAAAACGGCCGAAGCCGTGGCAAGGGGAAAAGGTCTCGAAATTGAAATTGTCGATGGACTGATTGAACTCGACGGCGGCGAAGTCGAAAATAAACCCTTTCGCGAAACCTTTCTCGCCAAGCCGCATTTGGCCGATATCTGGACCAATCACCCCGAAGATTTTCATCCCGAGGGCGGCGAATCGATGCGCCACGCCTATGAGCGTATTTGGGAAGCGGTGCTTTCCATTGCCAAAGAAAACCCCAACAAAACGGTGGCCGCCGCGTTACACGGCGGGGTGTTGCGCTGCCTCAACTGTCGCCTTTTGAAGGGAGATATTTCTTTCTTAAAGGAAATGAATTGGGTCGATAACACGGCCGTATCGTTAGTGGAGTTTGACGAGCAACTGAATCCCACGATGCAGTATTATAACGACCATTCCCATCTGCCCGAAGAACTGATTCCGAAACGGAGCCGTTTTAGTATGCGTGATGCCGCGATAGAAATGCAGGAGGAACAGAAATGATTATTCTGTCGGTCGATTTGGGAAAAGCGCGAACGGGCCTTGCTGTTTCGGACAAAAGCGGTCAGTTTGCCTTTCCGCGCGGTGTTATCAAAGAATACGTGGCCGAGCGCTTGGTCGAAAAAATTTGTGCCGAAGCCAAAGCGGCCGGTGCCGAGCGCATCGTCGTAGGTCATCCGCGCAATATGGACGGCAGTTACGGCGCACGCGCCGAAGAATGCCGCGCTCTTTCCGAGGCTATTGGGCAAAAGAGCGGAATTGAAACGGTCCTTTGGGATGAGCGGTGCACCACCGTTGCCGCCTACACGGCGCTTGACGCCGCGGGGACCTACGGAAAAAAACGAAAAGACACGGTCGACACCGTTGCCGCCGTGCTCATTTTGGAAAGTTATTTGGATTTCTTAAAGAATCAAGGATAAAAAACGGGCGATGACGCGTTTGTCATCGCCCGTTTACTATTTTCAAGAATATTTTCAACAGGAATTATTTCTTGAAAATTTTTGTTTTTTGATAAAACGTAAAGGAAAAGCCGCCGCTCACAAACAGAAGCGCAAATAAGAACCAAAGCACCGAGTGGGCACCCGTTTGCGGTGATTGAGGTTTATCCGCGGGTTTCTGGGTGCTATCCGGTGTGGAAGTGGTGCCAAGGTTGCGCGCACAGACATCACACTTGTGGTCCTTGTTGTCATCTTTGTGCGCAGATTTGCTGTTTAGAATTACCGTGCCGCAATCCGCTACGGTACATTCTTTCCAATGGTTATCCTTGTCGGATTTCCAATCGGACTCGGTGTGAGGGTTCTTGGCAAGATTGCCCCAAGCTGCAAGGTCGGTAATTATCTTTGTGCCCAGCGCATCTTCATAGAACTTGCCACAGCCTTCACACTTGTAGTATGCTTCTTTACCGCCCTCTGTGCAGGAGGGGTCAACTTTTTGGACAGGCTTAATATCGCAGGTGTGTCCTGCCGGAGCATCTTTCCACAAAAATTTCAAGGTGAAATTCTGTGTTACAAAATATTCGTCTCCGTGTTCGTATCGCACACCATCAATTTCATAGGCGTCAAATGCTTTTCCGCTTGGCGGAGTAACAACACTCTGAATCGTTTCGCCGGTTTCGAAGTATATTTCTGAACCGGCAGGAACTTCACCACTGGAAGGCATTGTGCTTGTTCCACCGTTAAAATCAAACGTCATCAGGAACATTCCGCCGACAGGACTCGGAGTCCATTTCGCATAAAGAGTGATGTCTGAGTCAATCGGCGTATTAAAATCAAAAGCTTGTGTCAAATTGCTATCGCTATACCAACCTGCAAAAGCGTAGTACGCGCGAGTCGGGTCTGCGGGTGGTGCGAGCGTTTTGCCTCTGCTGACTTGTATCGGACTGATCGTGCTGCCACCGTTAGTCTCAAAGGTTACGGTATTCTGAACGATATCGTCAAGCAAGTACATTCCGGTAAAGGTTTCATCGTCGCTGCCCTCTTCTGCCAAATCAAAGAGCGAACGGTCCAGAGAAACGGTCTGAGCGGTCAATACGCTGATATCGTAGCCATTTTTCGCACGTAAGGAAATGGCGGCGGCATATACTGTATCCGTTTTGAACGTGCCCGTTGCCAGGGCGACATTATCCGGTTGTCCGTCCTGGTCGCTATCGATAACTTCCAAAATTCCAAGCAATTCAACGTCTACCATAGCATCCGTTTCTACCGTAGCGGCCGAAACCGGCGCACCAACCTGATAACCTTTCAGTACCATATCTACGCTTGGCACGGGAATCGGAGGCTGAACGTTGGGATCGTCAACAATTATAAAGGTAGGAGAAAGTATATTGGCATGAGAGTAATTCGGATGCACACTCGGCTTTCCGTCGTTCTCCACGGTCCATGCTTGACCGTTGACCGTAAGAGTAGTTGGATTGCCCAACTCGTAAGAATACCCATCTGTTCCGTCAATACGTAACGAAGAGGAGATTCTCCATTCGCCCGGTGTAAACCTTCCGGAATCCTGATTCGTCCAGACACCACCGATCTTCTTCTGCCATCTGAGATTGCTTGTTGAGGCATTGATATAGGCAGGTGCACCTTGAGTGATATTAAACGTAGGAATTTTCAATAATCCGTACAATTTGAGGATTGTATCCAGATCCGAAGAGGTTGCCACAACGTCCGAAATCACCTGTCGAGAGGAGGTTATGTCTTCCCACACGGCCTTTACAGTGACGTTAGCGGTGATGGTGATTTTATCACCCGGATCATACTCATCGTTTTGCGCTCCGACGGCCCAACATTTGAACTGTTTGTTTGCAGGCGGTGTAAAACCATTGGAGGGCAGTGTATAGAATGATGGTGCGTTGGTTACGTTTGCCATACTACCACTACCGCCGTTGCCGTTAAAGGAAATCGTGTAGGTGGTTGCTGTAATATCTTTCCAAATCGCTTTAACAGTTACGTCTGCCGTAACGGAAATGCTCTCAAACGGATTCTTGTCATTACCGTTTACACTCCAACACTTGAACTGCTTGTTTGCAGGTGGCGTAAAGCCGTTTGGAGGAAGTGTATAATCTCCGGAAACATTATTTACCGATGTCATCGTACCTGTGCCGCCGTTTGCGTCAAAGGAAACCGTGTAAACGTCTGCCGCAAACACCGTTGTCGGGAATAATGTAAAAATCAAAAGGAAGGAAAGGATTATACTAAGAAAACGAATGGTTTTATTCATTATTTTCAACCTCGCTCGTTTGTTCTTTTTTCTTTTTCAAAAGCAAGAAGGTTACGGTACCGCCTGCGCCCAGCAGAACAACGACACCGATCACAACCCAAAGGATCCATCCTTTGCCGTTCTTCTTTTTGCCTTTGTCGTTTTTGTCGCCGTCGTTTTTATCGTCGCCCTTTTTATCGTCGCCCTTTTTGTCGTCCTCTTCGCCCGCGGCTTCGCCGTCGGTTTGAGTAGCGTCTTCTTCAAGCGAGGGCGTTTCAGAATCGTTGGAGGGCTCTTTTTTGTCGGAGGTCTGTCCGTCCTCGGTTTCTACACCAGTAATTTGAGTATAGCCGCAAACCGAGCAGTTGATGCCTTTGAAGGTGTGCGCCGCTTTTTCCCCAATCAGGGAGCCGCACTCGGTACAGGCCTTCCAGTGGCCGTCGTTATCGCTCTTCCAATCCGAAGAAGTATGGGTGTGTGCCTTTGGGACACTGAATTCCACCTTGAAAGTTATACACTCATTATCTACTTTTGTTGAGGTAACGTTCTTGCCATTCACCTTTACGGTGTAAGAAGAGGCCACACGGTAACCGGTGGTAGTGGCTACGGTGATATTTGCAGAATATTTTTTACCCGCCTCAAATTTGGGGTTTTCATCAGGATAAAGCACCTTATTGTCAGTCTCATTGCGCCAATAGATTCCGTTTTCAAGCGCTTTGCCATTGTTTCCGCGATTGTTGCTCTCATAACCTGTACCGGTGAGCAAAGGATAATGAGGTGCTGCACCCGCAACAGGTGCTGCCAAGGTAAAATCAAACTTAGATACTGTGGTTAAACACATAGGGAACGTGTATTCTACAGCGATAACCTGCGCTGAATTGTTGGTTACAACTTCTGCCGCCTTAGCGTTGACAGTAGCTGTAACACCCGCACCGTTGCCGGGGAAATAATAGGCATTATTCGTGTTGGCAAGTTCTACTCTTACGGTATAGTAATAACCGGGTTTGAATTTTGCACCGTTTGCAAGGGCGGTTCCGGTCTCGGATTGGGTCTTTTTTTCATACCATTTAACCGAATTCACCGAAACATACTGAGTAGTACATTTGGCGCTAAACTGAACCTCTGTTCCTGCTGCAGGACTATAAACCTCATTAACCGTAACTTCGGAAATCTTGATGAAGTTTTCTTTGGCCGCAAGTGCATTCATCGGCAGCATACCAAAAATGAATAAAAACGATAAAATAATAGCAAGTGTTTTTTTCATAAGATGTTTCTCCTTTTCCGCAAGCCAAGGGTAAACTTGACCTGCTTTTAGATTTGTAGTATAATACAAGTATAATTATAATAAATATGATACCGTTTGTCCCCACCTGAAAAGTGTGGGCTGGGGCATTTTTTGATAAAAAGAAAGGAGGACTCGGGCAAATGAAAAAAACGCTGGTTGGTTTTTTGTCGGCGTGGATGTTCATCTTCGGATTATCGGGTTGTACCGCCGCCGAAGGAAAAAATGCGGGCCTGTCGCTCGTTTACGGCGCAACTGCGGCGCTTTCCTTGTTGCTTTTGATCGGTTGTGTGTCGGTCGTTCAAAAAAAGCGGATATGGTTCATTTTGCTCTTTTCTTCCGTACTGGTGGTAAATATCGGGTACACCCTGTTGTCGGTCTCGACCGGCTTGGAAATGGCCTTAATGGCCAACCGACTTTCCTATTTGGGGTCGGTGTTCCTGCCGTTTTCAATGTTGATGATCCTCTTAAACGTGACCAATACCCCGTGGAAAAAAGGTCTTCCGATTACGCTTGGCTGTCTGGCGGTTGCGGTCTTCCTCGTTGCCGCAAGTCCCGGTATTTTGGATATCTACTATAAAGAGGTTTCCTTTGCGGTGGTGGACGGTGTTTCTACCCTTGTAAAGGTTTACGGACCGCTCCATCCGCTTTATATGGTGTATTTGTTTGGCTACTTTGCGGCCATGATCTGGGTGATCGTGAGGGCGTTTGTGCGCAAAATGGTCAACAGCACGGCACACGCCGTTATTCTCCTAAGTGCGGTGCTTGTGAATATCGCCGTTTGGTTTGTCGAGCAGCTTTTGAACAATGATTTTGAAATGCTTTCGGTTTCTTATATCATCAGCGAACTGTTCTTGTTGGGCGTTCACCTGGTGGTCAAAGAAAATCAGCGTCTGCGCGAGATTGCAAAACAGGTCGAAATGGCCAAAAATTATTCTGCGCGGGAAAACACCGCCGCCGACAGAATGTTGGCACAACCGTTGGAAGCCGCCTTTGTTTCAGCCGAACAGATGGAACTGTTTGTGGGAGGGCTTGAGCGGCTGACACCGACCGAAACGGCTATTTACGAAGCCTACATGGCGCGGGTGACCACCAAAGAGATTATGGCCAACCTCAACATTACCGAAAACACCTTAAAATACCACAACAAAAACATTTATGGAAAACTGGGCGTTACTTCCCGAAAACAACTGTTGGAAATTCATAAATACATTCAGTCGGTTCGTTCGAACCTGGAATAAGAAAAAACAAAACCCGTGTGACCAAACCGTCACACGGGTTTTTGATGTTTACATTTCTTCGGCGTAGCGGACCAGGTCCATCGCGTCTTTGGCGTAGAAATCGGCGCCGATGCGGTCGGCATATTCTTGCGTGAGGACCGCACCACCCACAACCACGCGGCAATCAAGACCGTTTTCCTTCAAGAGTTTAATGGTCGCTTCCATCGAGGGCACGGTGGTGGTCATCAGAGCGCTGAGTCCCACGATTTTGGCACCGCTTTGGCGGACGGCTTCGACAATCGTTTCGCTCGGCACGTCCTTTCCTAAATCCAAAACCTCGTAATCGTAGTTTTCCAAAAGAACGCGAACGATGTTTTTGCCGATATCGTGAATATCGCCTTCGACCGTTGCCAACACGATTTTTTGTTTTTTCACGCGCGCTTCACCCGAACGTTCAAGCGCTTTTTGGACCTGTGAAAAAGCGGATTTGGCCGCCTCGGCACTCATCAGCAGTTGCGGTAAAAACGCCTTTTTTTCCTGGAATGCCTGACCGATTTGGTCGAGCGCGGGAATAATGCCGTCGTTGATGAGCGCAAGCGGCTCGGCCGTGACAAGCAACCGTTCGGCAACCTCGGCCGCCTGTGCGGCGAGGCCTTTTTGTACCGCGCGTTGCAACTGTTCCATCGGCGCGAGTTCGGCGGTCTGCTCGGCCGTCGGCGAAGGCGCCGTTTCTTTCGTGGCAAAGCGCAGATAGGCTTCACACTGCGCGTCGCGGTCGGTTAAGATGCAAAAGGCGGTGTAGGCGCCCATCATCGCGCGCGAAAGGGGATTCATAATCGCGGCCGAAAGCCCGTTTTGAAGCGCCATCGTGAAAAAGGTGGTGTTCAAGAGATTGCGCTCGGGCAATCCAAACGAAATGTTGGAAACGCCAAGACTGGTTTTGATGCCCCGTTCCTTCAGGCGGCGCAGACATTCTAAAGTGATATTGGCAGAACCTGTATCGGCGCTCACGGTCAACGCCAGGGGGTCGACAATCAGGTCGTTAGGCGTAATGCCGTAGTCGGCGGCGCGGCGCAACACTTTATCGACCACGGCCATGCGCCCGTCGGCCGTGTCGGGAATGCCGTTTTCGTCAAGGGTCAACACAATCACACAACCGCCGTACTTGGCCGCCAGGGGCAAAATACGCTCGAGCACCTCGTCCTTGCCGTTGACCGAGTTGATGAGCGGTTTGCCGTTATAGCGGCGCAGGGCGTTCTCAAGCGCTTGGGGGTTGGCCGTGTCGATCTGCAAGGGCAGGTCGATCACGCGCTGTAAAGCCGTGACACATTGCGGCAAAAGGGAAGCCTCGTCAATATCGGGCAGGCCGACATTGACGTCCAACAAATGCGCACCCGCTTCCTGTTGGGCAAGACCTTCCTCCAAAATATACGAAATGTTTTCCTCGCGCAAAGCGGCTTTCAAAAGCGGTTTGCCCGTGGGGTTAATGCGCTCGCCAATCAACAAGGGCTTGTCTTCAAAGGCGACCGCCTTGGTGTAGGAACTGACCACGGTGCGGTTTTTTTTCGTCGGGTACGAGAAGGGAAGCGCGGCCGTTTTTTCACATAAGGCGCGAATATGGTCGGGTGTGGTGCCGCAACAACCGCCCAAGAGCCCGACACCGAGCCCTGCAATGGTTTTCATCGCTTCGGAAAAAGCCTCAGAATCGGCCGAAAAACGGGTTTTTCCGTCTACCACGGTCGGCAGTCCCGCGTTGGGGTTGACGACCAAGGGGGTTGAGGAAACGTTTGCGTACCGTTTTACAATCGGCAAAATTCCTTCGGGACCGAAACTGCAGTTAACACCCAAGGCATCAACCCTGAGCCCCTCCAACAAAGCGACCATCGCTTCGGGGGAAGCCCCCGTCATCAGGTTGCCGTTTTCTTCATAGGCGTTGGTCACCACGATCGGCAAATTACAGTTTTCCTTGGCGGCCAGAACGGCGGCCTTGGTTTCGTAACTGTCGTTCATGGTTTCAATCAGCACCAAATCGGCCCCTGCCGCCGCACCCAGGCGCACCACCTGCGCAAAGGCCGACACGGCTTCTTCAAAGTCCAAATCGCCCATCGGGGCCAAAAGCCGACCCGACGGGCCGATATCCAGGGCAACAAAGCGGTCGGAAAGGCCGCTTTCTTCAACGGCCGTTTTCGCGTGGCGAATGGCGGCCGAAATAATTTTGCCGAGTTCTTCGGTTTCGAATTTGAAAGGATTGGCACCAAAGGTGTTGGCCGTCAGGATATGGCACCCCGCCGCCAGGTATTCTCGGTGTAAAGCCACGACTTCTTTTTCGTGGGTGAGGTTCCAGCGTTCGGGAAGTTCGCCGAACCCGAGACCGCGTGCCTGAAAACAGGTGCCGTAACCACCGTCGAAATAAAGGCGGCCTTTTTGTAAACGTTCTCTGAAATTCATTCGTTAATCTACCTCTGTGGGAATAATGTCGGAAAGATTTTGGCGGATCGCGGCGGCCACGTCGGGTTTGTTCATCGAATAAACGTGAATGGCCTTAACGCCGTTGGCCAAAAGGTCAATAATCTGGTCGGTCGCGTAGGCGATTCCCGCCTGTTTCATAGCCGCCGGGTTGTTGCCAAAGGTGTTTACAAGCGCTTTGAAGCGTTGGGGCATATGAGAACCCGAGAGCTTGATTGCGCGTTCCACCTGGGTGGCACTCGTGATGGGCATAATGCCCGCCACTACGGGAATGGTAATTCCCGCCTCGCGGATCTTATAAAGAAAGTTATATAAAAGGTTGTTGTCGAAAAACATCTGGGTGGTAAAGAAGGAACAACCCGCGTCGGCCTTTTCTTTCAAAAAGCGGATATCCTCTTTTTGGTCGCGGCTTTCGGGGTGTACTTCGGGGTAACAGGCGCCGCCGATACAGAAGTCGCCCTTTTCTTTGAGTTCGCGAATCAAATCAATGGCGTGGTGATAGTGCCAGTTCTTGCGGTCACTCTGCCGCATCGTCTCGGGAATATCCCCGCGCAATGCCATCACGTTTTCGATTCCTGCCGCGCGGATGGCCTCGATCTGGCGGCCAACGGTATCTTTGGTCGAGGAAACACAGGTCAGGTGCGCCAAGGTCGGCACCGAGAACTGTTTTTTCAAATCTTCGGCCAACGAGAGGGTGTAGGCACTCGTGCCGCCGCCCGCGCCGTAGGTAATGCTCATAAAGTCGGGCCGTAGAGCGGCAATCTGTTTGGCGGCCGAATGAATGGATTCATAGGTATCGTCGGTTTTGGGCGGAAAAACCTCAAACGAAAGGGTGGGTTTTTGGCGCTCGAGAATGGTGGATATTTTCATTCCGATTCCTCCCGATAAGTTGTTTATACTCTTTTATTGTAGTTTATCGAAACCTTTCTTGTCAATAGAAAAAACGCATACCCCGAAAAGAGGTATGCGTAAAGGATTAACCGATGATATAAATTTCGACGTTGCGGCGACCAAATGCCTTACAAGCGGCTTCGCTTGAGAGGAACAGGTCGACGTTGGTCGGGCGGGATTTGATAAAGCCGCCGGTATCGGCCGCAACGGCGTAACCGTAGATGTAGCGTCCGTCGGTCGAGCGGATAAACATCTTGGTGCCGTAGGGAATAACCTTGGGGTTTACGGCAATGTAGCCGGGCTGGGGAGCAACGCCGGTCGAACAGTTGTGACCGGTATAGGTGTAGGCCGTTGCCTGAACGGTCATTTTCTTGGAGTAGTTCACGGGGATCCCGTTGGCATCGAGTTCGATCGGCGCGGCGGGGGTCAGCGTAGAAATACAGGGCAGATCGTAGTTGGTCATCACGCCAACCGTCGGCAGGGGAGCGGGTTGCTTCTTGGTGCCGATGATCTGTTTGTTATTGATAGCGGCCGTAACGACCTGGGTGTTATGAATATTGGTTTCAACGGTAACGCCGTTGACCGTCTTCGCGGTGTAGCTCACCAGGCGAACACCCTCACTGCCGTTCTGCATGGTCTTGGTACCTGCAGCAAGGTTTGACGAGTAGACAACGTCGGTCTTGCAGGGAATCGCTTCGGTATACGTACCGCTGACGTAGTTAATATCGGTAAAGTCGATATAAGCCGTTTCTTTCAGAACGGTTTCCACCGAGGGTTCGACCAGATCGTGTTGGTCGATTGCGTAGCCGGCGGCGGTTAAAATCTCGCCAACCGTGGCTTCGCCCGTTTCAACCGTAACGGTTTTGTCGCCCATCGTGATGTACACGGGGAAGGTGTATTCAATTGTAACCAGTGTTTTGCCGTTCTCTTCTTCGGTTCCGATGACACGGTAACGGTTGGAAGAAAGGTCTACCACACTTAAAAGTTTTGAGATGTCTTGGTTCAGGGTACGCAGAGTGTAAACCTTATTTCCGTCAAAAATTTGAACGGTCTTTACGGAACAACCGAGGAAGTATGCCGAGGAGGCTACCGTCGTAGCAATCAACAACACGGCCAAAACCATACGAAAAACACGATTCAGTTTTTCGCTTTTCAGGTTGTTTCTAATCGATGTAAACATTCAATGACTCCTTTGTTTACCTTTCGTTTTCCTTCGAAAAGGCGAATTAGAACGAATTTCCAAGTCCTACGCATTATAAAACGGCTTTTTTGAAATGTCAAGCAAAGAAAAGGGGTTGATTTTGTGCAAATTGCCGAAAAACAGACCGATTACAAAAGGTTACAAACTTGTAACTTTTTGATTTTCGGGTAAAAAATGACATTTTGTGTCATTTTTGTTGTGCAAACCGCCAATTTTGAAAAGGTGGGGTTTTCGGGGGTTATGTTAACGGTTTTTCCCTATTTTATGCGAAAAAACGGGATTTTAGCGGCTCATAACGCTACGAAAAGGACGGTTTGTTTCCGAAAAACAGCGGTCGTCTACCTTATATATAATATATATATGCAAAAAAAGCGCAGATATGAAAACCCCCCGACGGACAAAACGTCCATCGGGGGGTTCAGATTGTTTGGGTTATTCTTCTTCGGCGGGAAGAGTCACCGTGATGGCGAGGTCGCTTAGTTGTTGCTCGTCGACGCGCGCGGGTGCGCCCGACATCAATTCGCTTGAGTTGGCAACCTTGGGGAAGGCCGTAACGTCGCGCAGCGAATCGGCGTCACACATCAGCATACACAAACGGTCCAGCCCAATGCCCATACCGCCGTGGGGCGGTGCGCCGTAACGGAAAGCGCCGGTCAAGAAGCCGAACTTCTCTTCGGCCTCCTCGTCGGAAAGACCCAAGGCGCTGAACATTTTGGCCTGGAGTTCGGGGTCGGTAATACGAATCGAACCGCTCGAGAGTTCCACGCCGTTGAGCACCAGGTCATACGCGTTGGCAAAGACCTTTTCGGGGTCGCTGTCGAGGTAGGGGATACATTCATCCAACGGCGAAGTGAAGGGGTGGTGCATCGCGTCCCAACCGCCGGTTTCCTCGTTGTATTCAAAGAACGGGAATTCGGTAATCCACAGGAAATTAAACTGCTTCGGAATAATATCCAAACGCTTGGCAACAGTCAGTCGCAATGCGCCCAAAACCGAGAGCACCGTCTTTTTGCGGTCGGCCACAATGAGAATCACGTCGCCCTTTTCGGCGCCCATGCGCTCGTAAATGGCCTGCATTTCTTCATCACGCATAAATTTGGCGAAGGAACAGGTCGGGGTGTCTTCACTCCAACGAATAAAGGCAAGACCTTTCGCGCCAATACCCTTGGCATCTTCGGTCAGTTTGTCGATTTCCTTGCGGGTGTAGGTCGCGGCGGCGTTTTTGGCGTTGATTGCGCGAACGGTACCGCCCTCTTTTACGGTGTTGGCAAAAACGCCGAACCCGCAGTTTTCTACCAGGTCGCTCAAGTCCTTGATCTTCATTTCAAAACGGGTATCGGGCTTGTCCGAACCGTAATCGTTCATCGCCTCGGTATAGGTCAGACGCGGCAACGGTGTCGGAATATCAATGCCCAGAACCTCTTTGAATTCGCGCCGGATAAAGCCTTCGGCTACGGCAAAAACGTCCTCGCGTTCAACGAAAGACATCTCCAGGTCGATCTGGGTGAATTCGGGCTGACGGTCGGCGCGCAGGTCTTCGTCGCGATAGCAACGGGCCATCTGCACGTAGCGGTCAAAGCCCGAGAGCATTAAGAGTTGTTTATACATTTGCGGCGATTGCGGCAGGGCGAAGAAACTGCCCTTATGAATACGCGAAGGTACAAGATAGTCGCGCGCACCTTCGGGGGTCGACTTGATGAGGGTCGGGGTCTCGATCTCCAAAAAGCCGTTTTCGTCAAAGTAGTCACGCGCAACCTTGGTGATGCGGTGGCGCATCTGAATGTTGCGCTGCAACGGGGTGCGGCGCAGATCGAGATAGCGGTATTTTAAGCGCAATTCCTCTTTCACGTCGGTTTCGTCCAACAGTTCGTAAGGGGGCGTTTCGCTTTCACCCAAAATTTTCAGTTCTTCCACTTCAACCTCAACCTCGCCCGTGGGCAGTTCGTGGTTGACCGAAGAACGCGCGCGCAGCGTTCCGCTTGCCATCACGACGAACTCACTGCGCAAAAGCGAAGCTTTTTGGAAAACTTCGGGCGCGGTCGTATCGTCAAAAGCCAACTGCAACAGTCCCGTGCGGTCGCGCAGGTCGGCAAAAATCAGTCCGCCCAAATCACGTTGGCGCTGAATCCAACCGCAAACCACAATTTTGCGGCCGATGTCTTCTGTTCGAAGCGTTCCGCAGTAGTCGGTACGCTTCATCCCGTTCATACGATCTAATTTCAAGGGGGTCACCTCAATTTATAAAATAGCGTCGGCCAAGTTTTCCAACGCGGCCTCATTTTTTAATTTCAGCAACGTTTCGCTCAACTCATTCAGCGAAATCTCGGTCGTCTGACCGTCGCTCATCCGTTTCAAAACGGCGGTGCCGGTCTCGATTTCGTTGTCACCTAAAACAACGGTAAAGAGGGCGCCGATCTTATCGGCATACTTCATCTGGGCTTTAAGTCCGCGGCCGCAAATATCGGTTTCGACCAAAAATCCGTCGGCACGAAGCCTGTAGCAAAGCGCGCTGGCCTTGGTCGCGGCTCTCGGACCCATGACGGCCAGGTAACAGTCGCAAACAGGCGCCTCGGGCAGTTGGACACCCTGGTTTTTGAGGGTGAGCATCAAGCGTTCAATACC
This sequence comes from Acutalibacteraceae bacterium, assembly GCA_045545515.1. Classification (GTDB taxonomy): domain Bacteria; phylum Bacillota; class Clostridia; order Oscillospirales; family Acutalibacteraceae; genus UBA737. Next base: position 168,445 of record JAZQBA010000004.1, on the reverse strand, counting down.
CATCGCAAATCCGAGCGAGGGAACCTGCGGTCCGCCCATACCCGAAATCAGCCCATCGTAACGGCCGCCGCCGCAAACGGTCGATTGCGCACCGATATCGCCCGAAATGAATTCGAAAACGGTACGGGTGTAGTAATCGAGTCCGCGTACAATGTGGGGGTTGACCGTAAAGGGAATACCGGCCGCCTGCAGGTGTTCTTTCACCGCCGCAAAATGCGCGGCGCAATCGTCACACAAGTAGTCGAGAACCACCGGTGCGCTAGCGGCAATTTCCTTGCAAACGGGGGATTTACAGTCGAGAATGCGCATCGGGTTGCGCTCAAATCGGTCGCAACAAGTATCGCACAATTCTTCCAAATGTTGCGCAAAATAGTCCTTCAACGCCTTGTGATAGGCCTTGCGGCATTCGGGGCAACCAATCGAATTGATTTCCAAAGAAATTTTCTGAACGCCGATGTTATCGAGCACCTGTTTGGCCAGGGCAATCACCTCGGCATCGGCCGACGGGGAAGCCGCGCCCATACATTCCACGCCAAACTGGTGGAATTCGCGCAGTCGACCCGCCTGGGGCTTTTCGTAGCGGTAGCAACCGCCCACGTAACAAACCTTTGCGGGCAGGGCTCCGTGAACCAGACCGTGTTCAATGGCGCTGCGGATCACGCCTGCGGTTAATTCGGGGCGAAGCGTAATCGAACGGCCGCCCTTGTCGTCAAAGGTGTACATTTCTTTTTGCACGACGTCGGTCGTGTCGCCCACGCTACGCAAAAAAACTTCGGTATGTTCAAAAACCGGCACGCGAATTTCCCGAAAACCGAATTTCTGTGCGGTTTCAAGCATTTTTTCTTCCACAAATCGAAGCGCATAACTCTCCGAAGGTAAAACGTCGTTTGTGCCTTTTACGGCACGGTTTATTTCTGCCATGATCTTCCTCTTTTATTGGTTAAAATTTAGTTGCTCTTTACGATTTCGCGCCACTCCAAGTCGCCGCGTTCCAGACCGTGAATCAACACTTCGGCCGTGGCGATGTTGGTGGCTACGGGAATGTTATGAACGTCGCACAAACGCAGAAGCGCCCGCTCGTCGGGTTCGCTCGGCTTGGGGTTCAAAGGATCGCGGAAGAAGAGCAGCAAATCGATCTCGTTACAGCCAATGCGCGAAGCGATTTGTTGAGAACCGCCTTGAGCACCGCCTAAAAAACGCGTGATTTCAAGCCCGGTGGCTTCCGAAACGATTTTGCCGGTAGCACCGGTTGCTACCAGATTGTGACGGCACAAAATACCGCAGTAAGCGATACAGAATTGTACCATTAGTTCCTTTTTTGCATCATGTGCGATGAGTGCAATCGTCATAATTGATACTTCCTTTCTATGGGAAAAAGTGGTTGCTTTTTTAGATCTTTTTGGGTTTGGGCAGAGGAACGTTCTCGCCCTCTAACCGCGCGGTAATTCTATCGAAGGCACGAAAGGCCTTTGAATTTCTTTTCAATTTGTGTCGCGTGGAAAGTTGGGCCAAGTCCAGTTCCAACGGAACGACGCCCAACAGTCGCAATCCGCCCGAATCAATAATATCGTCCAGCGTTTTGAAACCGCTTTCGCGGAAGTTCCAATAGGCAAAACGGTTCAAAATCAAAAACGCGGGATAGGAAAAACGGTTCAGGTGCGAAGCCATCGTGGCCGCATTGCGCACCGAAACGGGGTCGGGGTTGCAAACCGCGAAACAGCGCGTATCGGTGGGCAGGGCGGGTAAAAGCGTTTCGTTAAGTCCCGCCGAAAAATCGAGTATGACGGCGTCGTACTGAAGTCGGACCGTGTCTATCAGCCGCGTGAGCGCCGCGGTGTCCAATCGGACACTCTTGGCGGGGGCGGGAATTAAAAACAGGTTGTCACAAAGGGCGGTGGGGTAAATTGCGTCCTCCAAAGGGCGACCCGATAAAAGGTCCGCCAGGTCAAACACAACCTCGCTCGAAACACCGGCCATCAGGTCCAAACACCGAAGTCCTACGTCCAAATCAATTAAAAGAACGCGTTTTCCTTTTTTGGCAAAGGAAAGACCGAGTCCGATGGAAACGGTGGATTTTCCCGTTCCGCCTTTGCCCGACAAAACGGCATAAATATTTCCCATCCGAGGTCCTCCTTTCAATTTCTAACAGTAAATTTTAACATAATTTCACAAGGGTGTCAAATCAGGAAAGCACCGTGTAAGGGGGTGGGGTTTGCTCGGTGTTTTCGTTGCCGAAGAAGTAGGCATCCAAAAGACTGCGGATAATGCTACCGGCGGCGTAACCCGAATTACCGTGTTCGAGAATAACCGAAATGGCAATCTGCGGATTTTCGTAGGGCGCGAACACAATGTAGGTACTGTGGTCGGGACCGCTATCGGTCTGGGAAGTACCTGTTTTACCGCCGATCTTAATGGGATAATTACCCAAAACGGCGCGGCCGGTACCGTCGACCGTTACCGAAAGCATACCTTCTTTTACGGCCGTTAAGGTGTTTTCGGAAATTTCAACCGTGTTGAGAACGACGGGTTTGTTGTCGTTGTAAACTTCGGTCAAGTCGTAAGAGGTGATACGGTCGATCAGGGTTGCTTTATAGTGCGTGCCGCCGTTGGAAAGGGTGGCGGCATAGGTGGCTAATTGAAGGGGTGTAAAGGCGTTCATCTGGCCGATGGCAATCTGCAACGTGTCGCCGCCCAGCCCGTTGTTCTTGGGGCGAATCATCAAACCCTTGCTGTCGTCGACTTCAACGCCTGTTTTGACTCCAAGACCGAACGATTCAAAGTATTCGGTCATGGTCAGCGCACCGATTCGGCGGCCGAGTTCGAAGAAGTAGTAGTTGCAACTTTTGGCCAGAGCTGTTTTGAGGTTAATGGAACCGTGGGTTCGCATGCAACTCGGCTTGTAGTCGTCGAACAAACTATAGGTGTGCACACAGCGAATGGTTTCGGTCGGAGCCGAAAGATTGTTTTGCAAAGAAGCCACCGCAACGGCCGGTTTAATGGTCGAACCGATGGGGTAAACACCCTGAAACGCGCGGTTGGTGAGCGGTTTTCGCGGGTCGTTTAACAAGGCTTCGTAATTTTCGTTCATGGTCGCCGAATCATAGGTGGGGTAGTTGGCCCCGCAGATAATGCCGCCCGTGTGGATATCGATCATCACCGCGGCACCCGCCTTGGCCGTTCCGCCCTCGCTTTGCAGTTGGCGAACGGTCGATTCCAGGGTGTCCTGGGCGGTGCGCTGAATGGTTTTATCAAGCGTGAGCATTACCGTTTTTCCCGCAATCGGGTTTTTGGTGATCTCACTCGAGAGAATGTTGCCGTTGCCGTCGATGTAGTAGGTGATCTCACCGTCGGTGCCGTGCAGATATTCTTCGGCCCATTCTTCGATACCGCCTTTGCCGACCTTGTCGCTATAAGAATAACCTTTTTCTTTGAACTTTTTGCCTTCTTCCCAGTCTTCGGCGTAAATCGGACCGACCGAGCCGATGAGGTTTACGGCCAGGGAAGTGTCGACGTATTGGCGGAACGGTACAATGTCCACCGAAACGCCCGAAAGCAGAAAGCCCGATTCGCTGACGCGCCGCATAATCTCGGTGGGCACGTCCTCGGCGAAGGTGAAGGGGTAGGAAATCGAAAAATCGGCGATATCCATACTGTACCGAACGCCCATAATGATGCGCTGTTCTTCGGCCGAATATTTTTCCAGTTCATACCGCTCTACCATACGGTCGTAACAGTTTTGCGCCGTGGCGTAGTGGGCAAGGCCCAATTTTTTGCGAAGGGTCGCAAGGTCACTTTCCTTTTCGGCCGAAAAAGAGAAGGGTTCGGTTCTGGTCAACGGCAGACTGTCGTTCCAGGAAAGTGCGTTTTCGGAAAGCAGTTGCGAAAGCCTTAAAATAACGTCATTCAGATTGTCTTTGATATAGGCTTTGTTGAAGACAATGTTGTAGCCATCGCGGTTGACGGCAATGCGGCGGCCGTAGCAATCGAGAATTTCGCCGCGCGGCGCTTTCAAAACCGCCGTTCTAACCGAGGCGCCCCGCGCCAGGCTCTTGTATTCATCGGCCGTGACGACCTGTATAAAATAGATGCGCGCGGTGTACAGCAACACCACGAGAACTAAAAGAATGGATAAAAGACTGAGTGAAAACTGTCTTTTCTTTTGAAAGGGCACCCCTTGTCACCTCACTTTTTGGCGAGTGCGCGATGGAAATAATAAAACGGAACGGTAAATAGATTCGTGTAAATCAACGAGGGAAGTGCGCTGCGGAAAATGTAGTGAGCGGCGTCTTCAAACAGACCGTGGCTCATATCGAAAAAGATGCAGCGCAGCAGATAGTATAGAATCCCGAGCGAAATCGACAGCAGTAGTGCCGAACGCAGGTTGTTATTAAAGAAAAAGTGCAGAATAAAGGAAACGGCCAGTCCCATCAAGAGGAAAAAGAGGGTGTGGAATCCGTTTGCCGCCGAGGACAGGCTGTCCAGAAAAATACCGACCAAAAGGCCCGTAACGGTGGCCGTGATTTCATCGCGGAACATACAGAAGGTTACGGTAAACGGAAAAAGCAGAAACGCCGAAGCGTAGAGTGAATGAATGGTCAGTATGTCGGTCGATTGCAGTAAAAAGAGTAAGAAAAAGCAACCGAACAGTAAAAGCGGAACCGCAAAACGGGAGAGCTTTTGCATTAAGACCCCTCCCGTGACGGGTCAAGACCGCCCTGACCTTCAAAATTGGTAATGACCATAACGTTTCGGATTTCCTCAAAATCAACAAAGGGGCGGACGGTGGCAAAAATCGAGGTGTTGTAATCGTCGTTGCCGATCTGTTCAATGGTGCCGACCATCAAACCTTGGGGGAAAATGCCTTCGCCCGAAGTGACGACGTAGTCGCCGATGGCAACGCTACAGGTGCGCGCCAAATTATAAAATTTACAGCAACCCTCTTCCAAAAGGTCGGCGTTGCCCGAAACGATGCCCGAGTCGGCGGTGCGGTTGTCGAGCGCGCCACAGGTCAGTTCGGGGTCCAAAAGGGTCGTCACCTTGGCGGTGGTCAGCCCGACTTCGGTTATGTAACCGACCAACCCCGCATCGGTGATAACGGGGCAATAGGCTTTGATACCGGCCGCCGAGCCGCGGTTGATGATAAAACTGCCGTACAAGTCTTCGCTGTCCCGCGCAATGAGGGTGGCGGGGGTCAATTCAAAATCGGGGTTGTTTTCTTTGAGCCCCAGATACTGCTTGTAAAACTCGTTTTCGTTGATGGCTTCCTGATATTCGGCCGTTTTTTCGCGCAGGTCGTTGAGCTCCGATTCCAGCCGCGCGTTTTCAAGCATCAATTCATTCCCGTCCCGATAGGCCGCCGAAAAATCCGAAACGGCGTTTTGAATACGGGTGGCCGCCGCCTGAAACGGCGCAATCAAGGTGCCGGCAATATCGGCTTGCGGCGAAATGCGACCGCCGACAAAACCCGAAATGGCAACGAGCAGCACAACGGCCAAAAAAACGGCCGCGATAATTTTGAATTGTCGGCTACGAAAGAAAAATCGCATGAAAAATCGTCCTTACTTCTAAATTTAGCGGAAGCGTTTTCCGCGGCGGAAGACGTAGTTGTCAAAGCCGCTGTCGGCTTCCAGGCGCTTGGCGGTGCCCAAAACGACGCAATCGAGCGGATTGGCCGCGACCGTTACGGGCATACCCGTTTCTTCGGCAATGAGTTCTGCCAGTCCGCGCAAGAGTGCGCCGCCGCCCGTGAGGGTAATGCCGGTGTCGATAATATCGGCCGAAAGTTCGGGCGGAGTTTTCTCCAGCGTCGAGCGAATGGTATCGATAATCTGGGAAATGGGGTCGGCCATCGCATCGCGCACTTCTTCCGAAGTGATGGTGATGTTTTTGGGCAGACCGTCGACCAGGTTTCGTCCCTTGACTTCGATCGAAGTTTCGTTTTCATAGGGCTTGGCCGAGCCGATGTCGATCTTGATCTGCTCGGCGGTGCGTTCCCCGATGAGCAGATTGTATTTTTTACGGATATAGGAAATAATGGCTTCGTCGAGGTCGTCACCCGCGACACGCAATGACTGTGCCGTAACGATGTCGCCCAGCGAAATGACCGCCACTTCGCTCGTACCGCCGCCGATGTCGACGACCATATTGCCCGTGGCGTCCCAAATGGGAAGACCCGCGCCAACGGCCGCGGCCATCGGCTCTTCTACGAGGTCAATATCGGTGGCGCCGGCCTGCTTGGCGGCGTCATACACAGCGCGGCTTTCCACTTCGGTAACACCGGCCGGAATACAGATAACCATACGCACCCGCGAGAAGAACGACCCCTTGAGCGCCTCGCGAACGAAACGCTTTAACATTGCGGCCGTTACGTCAAAGTCGGCAATAACGCCGTCTTTTAAGGGGCGAACGGCAACGATCGAACCGGGGGTGCGGCCAATCATTTCTTTGGCCTCGGTACCAACGGCGCGAACGGCATCGTTGCGAACGTCATACGCTACAACCGAAGGCTCTCTCATAATAATGCCCTTGCCTTTCAGACAAACAAGGGTGTTGGCGGTGCCCAGGTCGACACCGATATCTCTTGTAAACATACGTTATACTCCTTCTCTGCTTACTCTGTGGTGCAATGGTTCGGAACGATCAGCCGAACGGCATCGTGTAGATTGGTGATGCGTAACGGGGAAAGACCCGGCGCGTATTCACCGTCCAGGGTCCAACTGATGGGGTCTTCGCTTTCGATGGTAATTTCGTTGGCGTGGAAGAATTCAATCCCCTCGCGGTTGAGGTCCTGTCGCAAAATACCGTCTACCAGGTTTTGGTACTGCAAGAGTTTGGCGGGGTTGCGAATGAGGAACACTTCGAATTTACCGTCGTTTAGTTTAACCAAAGTTTCGTCGAATTTTACAATACCGCCGACCGACATCGAGTTGGAAACGGCGCCGAACAAAAAGTCGCCCTCGACGTTTTTGGTGTCGCTCTTGAGGGAGAGATGAATGGGTTTAATGTTGCCCAGACACTTGATCCCCTCAAAGAAGTAGGCTGCCTGACCGAGGACGTTTTTGATGTCCTGCGGGGTCGAGTAGGACGCTTCGGTAAAGGCACCGAAGGAAGCGGTATAGGAAAAATAGCGGTTGTTGAATTTTCCGACGTCCAGAACGATCTCGCGGCCGTTGATAATATCCTTGGCCGCTTCTTTGAAGTCGCGCGAAATCCCGAGACCCGAGGACCATTCGTTCAAGGTTCCCGCGGGAATGTAGCCGAGCGGAAGATCCAGCGAACTCTGCATCAGGCCCGAAATGACCTCGTTGAGGGTTCCGTCGCCGCCGCTGACAACGATTATATCAAAAACGTCTTTGGGAAGTGCCGCCACGTACTTGGTGGCGTCCCCCTGCTTTCGGGTGGGGTAGACCGTGACGTTGTAGCCGCCTGCGGAAAAGATTTCCACAACGCTCAGCAACTCACTGCGCATTTTTCCTTTTCCCGAATAGGGGTTGACGATCAAAAGCAAATTTTTATTTGGCATAGCAATCATCTCTTTTGGCAATAATTCTCTTCAATCGGAAGGGTGGCGGTAGCGTTGAGGCGAACGTCACCCAAATGACCGGCAAGATATTCGTAATAGGCTTGTGCGCCAATCATTGCGGCGTTGTCGCCGCAGTAGCAAAGGGGCGGGAAGTAGAGGGTAATTCCTCGCTTGTCACATTCCGTTTGCATACGTGCGCGCAGTTCGCTGTTGGCCGAAACGCCGCCCGCTAAAACGAGGGTGCGGTGTCCTCGGCTTTCGGCGGCCGCAAGGGTCTTTTCGAGTAATAAATCACAAACGCGTTCGCGTACCGTTGCCGCGAGAACCGGAACGTCGATCTCCTCGTTCTTTTGGTTGGCTTTGTGGACCAGGTTGATGACGGCGGTTTTAAGTCCCGAAAAACTGAAATCATATTCGCCGCCTTCCACCCGCGGGTGGGGAAGCGGATAGCGTTTCAAATCGGATACGGTGGCGATCTTATCCAAGGTTACGCCGCCGGGATAGGGAAGACCCAACGCGCGTGCCGTTTTGTCGAAACATTCGCCCGCCGCGTCGTCGCGCGTTTGTCCGATGATCTCAAAATCGGTGTAGCCCGTCACTTCGGTCAAAAGCGTGTTGCCGCCCGAAACGGTCAGGCACAAAAACGGCGGTTGTAAATCTTGGTGGGCAATGTAGTTGGCCGCGATGTGTCCGCGCAGATGGTGTACGGGAATGAGCGGAAGACCCAGCGAAAGCGCCAACCCTTTGGCAAAGTTTACCCCCACCAAAAGTGCGCCGATGAGTCCCGGCGCGTAGGTCACGGCAATGGCGTCCAAATCGCGGTAGCCGATGCCCGCCTGTGCCAGCGCCTGCTCGGTCACGAGGCTGATGGCCTCGGTGTGTCGGCGCGAGGCGATTTCGGGGACAACGCCGCCGTAAATGCGGTGTTCTTCAATTTGGGTCGAAATAATATTCGAGAGAACCTCTCTTCCTTCGGTGACGGCCACAGAGGTTTCGTCACAAGAAGATTCAATGCTCAGAATTTTCATTTTCTCGGTCAAACCTTTTTGTTAAAATCATAGCGTCCTCCACGGGCGCGCGGTAGAAGTTTCGGCGCAACCCGACTTGGCGGTAGCCGAAACGGTCGTATAATCGAATGGCCGTTTGGTTGGAGGCGCGAACCTCCAGTGAAACGAAACTCAAGTTTTTGCTCTTTGCCAACGTGGCAACACGGTGCATCAAAAGGGAAGCAACACCGCGGCCGCGTGCAGCCTTTTTCACGGCGATGTTGGTGAAATACCCCTCGTCGAGAACGGTGCTCACCCCGACGTAGCCGAGAACGGCGTCTTCGCGGTCGAGCGCTACAAAGAAATGGGTGCCGGCCGCAAGCGATTCCAAGAGCGCGTTTTCACTCCACGGTTCGCTGAAACATTCCGTTTCAATCTCGGCAACGGCCGCCGCGTGGTCGGCCGTCATCGGCGCGATGCGAACGCCCGTCAGCGCCCCGTCCAATAACAGTTCGTCGATCGCGGCCGTAATTTGGTCGCGGCAACGGCGGTAACAATCCAGATCGCCGCCGAACGGGTCAGCAATACCGCCGCCTAAAAGCAATACTTTTTGAGGGTCGACCCCAACCGCGCAAAGCGCGTTTACGTGACTTTCGGCAAGACCGATAAACCAATCGGCCGAAAGGTCGGCTATACTCAGTGGTCGGGAACGGTGGGCGGTAAGGTCGATACCGCGTTCTCGCATCGCCAAAACAGCGTTTTCGCAAGCGGGCGAACCGTCGACCGCCAAACCGCGGCTTTCAACGGTAAAGTCTTTGAAACCCAATGATTTCAAATAGGCTTCGGCCATCGGACTGCGGCAGGTGTTGCCGGTACATACAAAAATGATTCGCATGTCGTTACCCCTTGGCCTCTAACCAGTTTTTGCCGCAATGCGCATCGGTCAACAGCGGAACCGAAAGATTGGCGGCGCGCCCCATTTCCTCCGTTAAAAGGGCGGTGCATTGCGCGGCGTCCTGTTCGGCGCATTCGACAATCAGTTCATCGTGTACCTGTAAAATCAACTTGGCGTCGGGCAGTTCACGGGCGAGCCGTTCGCGTACCTTGACCATCGCGATTTTAATGATATCGGCGGCCGTTCCCTGAATGGGGGCGTTGCGCGCTACGCGTTCGCCAAAGGCGCGAAGCATATGGTTGGAGGACGAAAGTTCGGGCAGATAACGCCGCCGTCCGAACAGGGTCGTCACAAACCCTTGTTGCCGCGCTTCTTCAATGCAGCGTTCGAGGTAGGCGGCTACGGCGGGGTACCCCGCCAGGTAACTCTTGATATATTGGTCGGCCTCATTTCTCGTGACCCCAATATCCTTGGAAAGCGAGAAGGCGCCGATGCCGTAGATAATACCGAAATTCACGGCCTTGGCCTGACGGCGCAGTAGCGGCGTGACCATTCCTTCGGGAATGTTAAAGACCTGTGCGGCCGTGGCGGTGTGAATGTCGGTGTCGCTCTTGAAGGCGTTGATCATGGCCGTGTCGTTGGCCATCGCGGCCAACACGCGCAGTTCAATCTGCGAATAGTCGGCGTCGACCAAAACGCGGCCCTCGGGCGCGATGAAATACGCGCGAAGCCGCCGCCCCTCCTCGGTGCGCACGGGAATGTTCTGCAAATTCGGTTCCAGAGAACTGATACGGCCCGTTCGCGCTTCGGTCTGGTTAAAGGTCGAGCGAATGCGCCCGTCCTCGCCCACGGCGTTCAACAATCCGTCGCAATAGGTCGATTTGAGTTTGGCGAATTGGCGGTACTGTAAAACGAGTCCCACGACGGGGTATTCGTATTGTAATTTTTCCAAAATCTCGGCATTGGTGCTGTACCCGCTCTTGGTCTTTTTGGCGGGGGTGATGCCCAAATCTTCAAACAGTGCGATGCCGAGTTGTTTGGGCGAATTGAGGTTGAAGCGGTAGCCGACCTGCTCGTAGATCTGTTCTTCAATGTCGGCAATTTTCGAACTCAATTCCAAGCCCATTTGTTGGAGCCCCTCGGGGTCGACCAGAAAACCATAGGTTTCCATCTCGGCCAACACGCGCGCCAAGGGCAGTTCAATTTCCTCGAGCAGTTTCTTCTGATTGCTGTCGGTCAAAGCGCGGTCCAATTGGTTGTAGACCGTGTGGAACGCCGCGGCGGTACGGTGCAGGTCACTCGCTTCCCCCTCGATGGCGGGAAGAGCGGTGCCGTATTCTTGCAAGAGGCGGTCGGGCGCGTAGGAAGAAGCCGACGGGTTGCAAAGATAGGCCGCCAACAAACTGTCAAACACCAGGCCACAGGCACTCGGGTATTTTTTGTAAAGCGTTTTGCTGTCGTGTACGCGCTTGTTGAGGTTTGGGTCACATAAAATTTTTGCGAACTGTTCCTCGGTCAACGCCGAAACTTCTCGATCGCAAACGGCGGCAAACTGCGCATCGTTGTAGTAAAGGTCCACCGTGCCGACGAGGTTTTGCCCGTTGCCCACGCGCATAATTTCGGTCTGCGCGTCCGTTTCGGCCGCGGCGGCCTGCTCGGCGGGGTGAATACCCATCTTCTCCATCAGTTTGAAGAATTCCAAGTCGGTCATCAACCGCGAAAGGGCGGCTTCGTCGCGTTCGCGGGTTCGGAAACTTTCAATCTCGCCTTCGAGCGGAACGCTCTTGCAAATGGTGCCCAACCAATGGCTCAAATAGGCACTCTCTTTGCCGTCACGCAGTTTGTTTCGAACGCTCTCTTTGATGTCGAGCGTTTCGAGATTTTCGTAAATCTCGTCAATGGTGTGAAACCGCGAGATCAAATCGGTCGCGGTCTTTTCGCCCACACCGGCCACGCCCGGAATATGGTCGGAAGAGTCGCCCATCAGGGCTTTGAGTTCAATCATACCGCTCGGGGTCAACCCGTAGCGCTCAAATAAGGCCGCGGGGGTGTATTCCAAAATTTCGGGGCGCCCCATCTTGGTGGCGGTCAACAAAACCTTGGTCCTTTCGGAAACGAGTTGAAGAGAATCGCGGTCCCCCGTGGCGATGACACAGGTGTGTGCCTCCTGTTCGCAACGCTCGGCCAGGGTGCCCAAAATATCGTCGGCCTCAAAGCCTTCTTGGGAGAGACAATGGTAACCGGCCAGGGTCAGCCATTCTTTGATCACGGGCAACTGTTCGGCCAACTCTTGCGGCATACCTTTGCGCCCGGCTTTGTATTCGCTGTATTTCTCGTGGCGGAAGGTCGGGGCTTTCAGGTCGAACGCCACGGCTACGCCGTCGGGTTGCTCACTTTCCAACAGTCGGTTCAAAATGTTGATAAACCCGTACACCGCGTTGGTGTAGCGGCCGTCCTTGGTGGTCAACAGTTTAATGCCGTAAAAGGCGCGGTTCAAAAGGCTGTTTCCGTCAATGGCGAGCAGTTTCAAGTGAGTCCCTCCCTTTATAAAGATATAATTTATATAATTAAATATAGTTTACCACTTTTTAGTGCATTTGTCACTACTATTTTTCAAATTTGACAGAAAATTTTTTTTAGGTTATAATAGGGCCGTTATGATTCAAATCGGAAGTGTAAAAATCGACGGTTTGGTGGGTCTGGCGCCGATGGCGGGCGTGGCCGACCGAGCCATGCGGGAACTGTGTCGTGCATACGGTGCCGCTTATACGGTAGGGGAACTGGCAAGTGCCCGCGGAATCTGCCTCGACGACCATCGGTCGGCGGGGTACTTGTTCTGCTCGCAAGAAGCGCGTCCCGCGGCGTCGCAACTCTTTGGAAACGACCCCGAAACCATGGCCCGCGCGGCCGAAAAAGCGCAGGATTTCCACCCCGATTTTATCGATATCAATATGGGTTGCCCCGCCCCGAAAATTGCGGGAAACGGCGGCGGTTCAGCACTGCTTCGCGACCCCGAATTGGCCGAAAAAATCGTTCGTTCGGTGGTGAAAAGCGTGTCGGTCCCCGTGACGGTGAAAATGCGCAGCGGTTGGGACGCCGACCATATTACCGCGCCCGAGATTGCCAAGCGGTGCGAAGCGGCAGGGGCCGCGGCCATTACGGTACACGGCAGAACGCGGGTGCAAATGTATGCACCACCCGTTGATTACGAGGTGATTGCCGCCGTCAAAAAAGCCGTATCAATTCCCGTGATCGGCAACGGCGACGTGGTTGACGGAAAGAGCGCCAAAGAGATGTTTGAGCGCACGGGTTGCGACCTCGTTTCGGTTGGGCGCGGTGCGATGGGAAATCCCTTCGTTTTTGCCGAAATCAACGCCTTTTTCAAAGGGGAAAGTTATGAAAAACCGCCCCTTTCAGAGCGCCTTTCGGTCCTTAAAAAACAGGTTGATTTGATGCGCGAATACAAGGGGGAGCACATCGCCATGTTGGAGGCGCGAAAGCACGCCGCCTGGTATATGAACGGCCTTCGCGAGGCGGCCGAGTTGCGGCGTATGTGCGGCGAAATTTCAAGTCTTTCGGACCTTGAAAAGGTGTGCGAAAAAGCCCTTGAACATAACAAGGGTTTGTGATATAATTTTTTCAGTATTTTTATTTCAGAGAGGGATTTTTATGTCAGGACATTCGAAATGGAATAATATTAAACGCAAAAAGGAAAAAACCGATGCGGCAAAGGCCAAGATCTTTACCAAAATCGGCCGTGAAATTGCCGTTATCGTAAAGGCGGGCGGTCCGAACCCTGCCGAAAACAGCAAATTGAAGGACGCGATTGCCAAGGCCAAGGCCGCCAACGTGCCCAATGAAAATATTGAGCGTATCATCAAAAAAGCGGCGGGCGAGGGCGATAATACCAACTACGAAGAACTCGTTTACGAGGGTTACGGCCCGAGCGGCATCGCCGTCATCGTCGAAACCTTGACCGACAACCGCAACCGCACCGCGGGCGACGTGCGCCACTATTTTGATAAGTGCGGCGGCAACCTCGGTCAGTCGGGCTCGGTGATGTTTATGTTCGACCGCAAGGGCGTTATCGATATCGAGGCCGAGGGACAGGACGAGGATACCGTGATGGAGGCCGCTTTGGAGGCCGGTGCCGAAGACTTTACTTCCGACGGCGATATTTTCGAAATTCTCACCGATCCCAACGAGTTTGGCGCCGTGCGCGAAGCACTCGAAGAAAAGGGCTTTACCTTTGTTTCGGCCGAGATTCAGTACGTTCCGCAGACCACCTCGACGATCGAGGACGAAGAAGCCGTTACCAAGATGGAAAAACTCATCGATATGCTCGAAGAAAACGATGACGTTCAGTCCATTTGGCACAACTGGGAAATGCCCGAGGAAGAATAATGGCAAAGAATAAACGTTTTGAACGAGTTTATTCCCAAGGCGGCCTTTCGCCGATGGAAATTATTCTCGATAAAGAAACCGGTGTCCATTACGTCTACCGCCAGACCGGCTACGCCGGCGGACTGACCGTGCTTTTAGGCAAAGACGGCAAACCCGTTATCACACCCGTTTTGAGCGAGGAAGAATGAAAAACCACCCGATAGCATTTGCCGTCGGGTGTCTTTTTATGGGCATAAAGAAAACCCGCAACCGAAGTTGCGGGTTTTTGTTTGTTTTCGGCAAACGATTAACGTTTGGAGAACTGCGGAGCGCGACGGGCGCCTTTGAGACCGTATTTCTTTCTTTCCTTCATACGCGGATCGCGGGTGAGGAAGCCGGCCTTCTTCAGTTCGGGGCGAAGCTCGGCATCCTGCTGCAGCAGGGCACGGGCAACACCGTGACGGATTGCACCGGCCTGACCGGTAACACCGCCACCCTCAACGCGGCAGACAACGTCGATCTTATCGGTCAATCCGGTAAGAGTCAACGGCTGACGAACGATGAGTTTCAAGGTTTCCAGACCGAAATAATCGTCGATATCGCGGTCGTTAATGGTGATTTTGCCGGTACCGTTGTACAGGCGAACACGGGCGACAGAGCTCTTTCTTCTGCCGGTGCCGTAGAAATAAGGCTTTCCTTCAAACATGATTTCTGTCTCCCTTCTTAAAAGTCTAATTTTTCGGGCTTCTGAGCAACCTGAGCATAATCTGCACCCTTGTAAACGTGCAGACGGGTCAGGGCTTTGCGGCCGATCGTCGTATCCGGAACCATACCCTTAACGGCCAACTCAACAGCCAGTTCGGGACGGGTACGCATCAAGGTGCTGTACTGAACTTCCTTCAAACCACCGATATAACCGGTGTGACGACGGTAATACTTGTTTTCGAGCTTTTTGCCGGTCAATACTGCCTGTTCAGCGTTGATGACAATGACGTGATCGCCACAGTCAACGTGGGGGGTAAACTCGGGCTTACCCTTGCCGCGAAGCAAATCGGCAACCTTAACGGCGGTACGGCCGAGGGGTTTGCCGGCGGCATCAATGATATACCACTTACGCTGAATTTCAGCAGGTTTTGCCATAAATGTAGACATAATTAAAAACCTCCATAAATTCTTTCAGCCCGACTATCATACCACAAGCGAAAACCCTTGTCAACAACTTTTTTTGAAAAATTTAATTTACCAAACGCGAACTCTCGTTTTCTCGTTTTTCCTCCGTTTTCCTCCCGATATCTCACGCGCCATTTTTGATTTTCGCGCGCAAAAATTCCTTATTTTTGAGAAATCTTCAAATTTTTGAAATTTGATATTGCATTTTTGAAAAAGATGCGGTATATAAAAGATAAAACTTGCTTTTGCGCTTATCAAAAGGGGAATTTTTATGGAAAATTTATTAAAACTGGGATTCGTTGGCTTCGGTTGCCGCGGTATGGGACTTTTGGAGTATACCATTCTGCCGCTCGAGGGCAAACAGATTACGGTGGTCGGTGTTTGCGACCTGTACGAAGACCGCACGCAAAAGGCCGCCGACAAGGTTGAAGAAATGTGCGGCCGCCGTCCGCTCACGACACAGGATTATCGCGAAATCTTAAAAATGGATATCGACGCCGTGGTCATTATGTCGTCCTGGGAATCGCATATTGAAATTGCCGTTGAGGCGATGAAGGCCGGAAAAATCGTCGCTTCGGAAGTGGGCGGCGCCTATTCGATTGACGATTGTTGGCGCCTGGTCCGTACTTCGGAAGAAACCGGAATGCCCTGTATGCTTTTGGAAAACTGCTGCTACGGTCAGCGTGAAATGATGGTGCTCAACATGGTGCGCAACGGCGTTTTCGGCGACGTGGTACACTGTTCGGGCGGCTATATGCACGACCTGCGCCAGGAGGTTGCCGACGGCGAAGAAAACCGCCATTACCGTTTGCGCAACTATCTCAACCGCAACTGTGAAAACTACCCGACCCATGAATTCGGCCCGATTGCCAAAGTTTTGAATATCAACAACGGCAACCGTATGTTGTCGCTGACATCTACCGCTTCGCGTTCGGCAGGTTTGAATACCTATATTAAAGACCGCAAGGGTGAAGATAATAAGTACGCCAATGCCCGTTTTGCACAGGGCGACGTGGTGACCACCGTGATTACCTGTGCCGGCGGCGAGACCGTGACCATCACGCTCGACACCACGCTGCCGCGTTGCTACAGCCGTGGCTTTACGGTACGCGGTACCAAGGCGGCTTATTTCGAGGATACCGACAGCATCTTTATCGACCACCAACACAACGAGTTCGAGTTTGAACCCAAAAAGTTGTGGGGCAATGCCGAAAGTTTTGTCGAAGAACATCAGCACCCGCTTTGGAAAGATTACGTTCCCGAGGGCGGTCACGGCGGTATGGACGGCCTTGTCTTCCGTGCTTTTGTCGATGCGGCGCGCCGCGGCACCCCGATGCCCATTGACGTGTACGATATGGCCGCTTATATGTGCATTACCGCATTGAGCGAAGAATCCATCGCCAAGGGCGGTGCCCCGGTGGCCGTGCCCGACTTTACCAACGGCAAATGGACCTGCCGCGAAAAGTTGGCCGACGGAATCTTTGCATTGGACAAAGTGAACGAATAATACATATATATAAAAGACCCGCTCTCAACGCGGGTCCTTTTTTGTTTATTCATCCTTGTCGTCGGGGTTGGCGTTTCGCTGTAACAACAGGAAACCGAGCACCGATACGACCAGCGCCGCCAGGGAGTCGGCAATCAGGTCGATCATCGTGTCCGAAAGGGCGGCTGTGCCGATGAGGGCCACGCCCTGTTCGGTGGTGTGCTTTTGCATATTCAGTCCCAAAAGCGCGTCAAACGCGAATTCATAAACCTCCCACAAAGCACCGACCGCCAACGCAAAACTGAAAGCGAAGACGGCGATGAAGAATGGGCTCAAATGAACGCGCACCTTCCGGTCGCGGTTCAACAGGTCGACGAGGATAAAGCCGAGCGCCCCGAGCATTGCGCCCGAAAAGGCGTGGAGTATGTTGTCCCAATGGGGAATGACGTAATAAAAATTTTGAACCTCACCCAGATAGATGGCGCAGTATAAAAAGATGAAGTAGAGAATAACAATGGTATTGGGGACGACCACTTTCCATCGGTGGGCGATAAATGAGGGCAGCGCCATAACCAAAAGTCCCAAAAGGCATTGGGTCATCATCAACAGATAGTCAGTCTTGATTTTTTGGTAGGGCTCGCTGTCTAAAAGTTCGGCGGGTGCCATTAAAAACCGAACAAAGGCATAGACAAGGGATAAAACGAGGGATACGAACAGAATCGTTCCGACCCACCGCGCGATCTTGGCCCGACGGGCGGCCCGTTTTTCGGGGGAAAGTTTCAAGAGAAATACTCCTTTCAAAAATAAAAAATAAGAACCGGAAGCGTGAACTTCCGGTTGATAGATTTCTTTTTCGTTTAAGCAACGCTCTTTTCGAACAGTTCGGCCGAAATGAGTTGATAACCGAGGGGGGATTCGCTGTTTTCGAGGAACAGGGAAACGCCCTCGAAGGATTGGGCTTCGCCATCGTGTGCCGTAACGGTAACGTCGGTCACGACGGTGTAACTGCCGTCCTCGTTGCGAACGGCCGATACCAACTCGTGGTCATACTCGGTATAACCGCGGGGGATGATGTAAACGTAGCCCTCTTTTTGCGGCCAATCGGTCTGGAAATCGGAAAAATCGGATTTTTCAACGCCGTACATCGAAAGCAGATAGTCTTGGACAAAGGTAGCGTCGATGAAATCGGAATCGGCGTCCTCGCGGCGGTCCAGAAGCGAGACGACCGAACGCTCGGTCAGCGTTTCGGTATCGTAAAAATCTTCCCCGTAGGCCTGATTATGGTTGAGCATATTGAGGAAGCGCGCCGACAGAACCTGCGAAGAATCGGTTTCGGTCGTGGCCTCGGCAACCAGGTGGGTCGCGTTGGGCTCTACCTGAAAAGAGCAGAGCAAAACAAGACAAAGAACCAACGAAAGAACAATCATTCGACGTTTCATATTTTCTCCACTCCTTTCTGTGTTTTATATTATACATAAATTTCATAAAAATAGGGACTACAATCCGGTTACAAATGATATCAATTTTGTAACTTTTCAAGCAAAAAATACCGCCCTTTTTGTAAGATTGGGGCACTTTTCCGCGCAAAAGCGTGTTTTTATGCTTTATTACCAAAATTGTGAAAAACTTTTTGAAAAAATTAGTTGTATTCACCGAAAAACTATGCTATACTTAAATTATGTTAATGAAAGATGCCGCGTAGGGGTCTTTCCGAAGAAACAAAGGAGTGCTTCGAACTTGAAACAGTATGCCAAAGAAAACATTAAAAACATTGCTCTGATGGGTCACGGCGGCTCGGGGAAAACCACCCTGGCCGATGCGATTCTTTATTACGGCAAAGCCATCGACCGTATCGGCAAAGTGGCCGACGGGGCGACCGTAATGGATTTTGACGCTGAGGAGAAAAAGCGCAAGGTTTCGGTTTCGACCGCCGTTTACGCTCTGGAAACCGCCGGACAGAAACTTAATTTGATTGACGTTCCCGGTCAGTTCGACTTTGCGGGCGGCATCAGCGAAGGTCTTGCCGCGGCCGATTCGGCGCTCATCGTTATTTCGGGCAAATCGGGTCTGACGGTCGGTGCCAAACAGGCCTTTGAAAAAGCGCGTGCCGCCAAAAAGGCGGTCGGCTTCTTTATCGGAAAATTGGATTCCACCCACGCGCACTTCTATCAGATCCTCTCGTTGTTGAGCGGTCAGTACGGTGCGCTGGTTTGCCCCATCGTGATTCCCTATTTAGAGGGGGAAACGGTTGGCGGATACATTGACCTTGTCGAAAACAAGGCTTATTCCTTTACGGGGATTGAAAAGAAAGAAATGCGCCTGCCCGTGTCGGAGGATGCCGACAGGCTTCGCAGTCTGATGCTCGAAGCCATTGCTTCGACCGATGAGGCGTTGATGGAAAAATACTTCGGCGGCGAGGAGTTTACGCGCGAAGAGATTATCGGCGGTCTGCGCGCAGGTATTGCTTCGGGTGATATCTGCCCCGTTTACGCCGGCGTTCAGCAGAACGGTGACGGCGTGCCGTTGTTGGTCGATTCTCTGATGGAAATTATGCCCTCGGCGGCCGATGCGAAGGTGGCGTTGCAGGACGGCAGTGAAGTGGCTTACGACGAAAACGGCAAAAACGCGCTGTTCGTCTTTAAGACCATTGCTGACCCGTTTGTCGGAAAACTTTCCTATTTTAAGGTGATTTCGGGCAAAATTACGGGCGATACGCGTCTGAAGAACAACCGCACGGGCGAGGAAGAGCGCCTCTCGAAAGTGATGTGGCTCAAGGGCGGCAAACAAGAGGATGCCGATATGATTTCGGCGGGTGATATCGGCTCGGTGGCGAAACTCGGCAGTGTGCTGACGGGGGACACCCTGTCGGCCGACGGAGATATTCAGGTCGCGCCTATGGCCTTCCCCAATCCCTGTTTGTCGGTGGCGGTTTATCCGCAGAACAAGGGGGACGAAGAAAAGATTGCGGCCGGACTCAATCGCCTGGCCGAAGAAGACCCGACCGTTTGCGTACATACCGATACCGAAACCAAAGAACTCATTCTGTCGGCCTTGGGCGAACAGCATATCAGCGTGGTTGCTTCGCGCCTGAAAGCTAAGTTCGGCGCCGACGTCGTATTGCAACAACCCCGTATCGCCTACCGCGAGACCATTCGCAAAGCGGTCAAGGCACAGGGCCGTCATAAGAAACAGTCGGGCGGTCACGGTCAGTTTGGTGACGTGTGGATCGAGTTCGAGCCCTGCGATTCGGACGAACTTGTCTTTGAAGAGCGCGTCTTTGGCGGCGCGGTGCCCAAGAATTTCTTCCCCGCCGTTGAAAAGGGATTGCGCGAAGCCACCCAAAAGGGTGTGTTGGTCGGCTACCCGATGGTCGGAATCAAGGCCACGCTGGTCGACGGTTCGTATCACCCGGTCGATTCTTCCGAAATGTCCTTCAAAATGGCGGCCGCTATTGCTTTCAAGGAAGGCATTTCCCAGGCGAATCCCGTGCTGTTGGAACCGGTTGGCACGCTCAAAGCTCTGGTGCCCGACGAAACGTTGGGTGACGTTATCGGCGATATCAACAAGCGCCGCGGCCGTATTATCGGCATGAATCCTGCCCCCAACAAGATGCAGGAGGTTATCGGCGAAGTGCCGATTGCCGAAATGTCCGATTTTGCAACGGCAATGCGCTCGATTACACAGGGTATGGCCACCTTTACGCTCGACTTTGAGCGGTATGAGGATGTGCCGCCGCAAATCGCCCAAAAAATTATCGCCGAACAGGGCTAAACAGAAAACCGAAACCGCCGTGGTAAACACGGCGGTTTTTTCTTGTCGGTTCGGTTCATACTAATAAAAAAGAGAGGAAATTGGTATGAAATCGATTTGGCAAGAAGTAGAACTCCCGAAATTCCCGTCGTTGTCGGGGGATAAAAAAACCGACGTGTTGATTATCGGCGGGGGACTTTGCGGTCTGTTGTGCGCCGCGTTTTTAAGGCAGAACGGGGTGGATTGTGTCGTCGTCGAAAAGGGGCGCATTTGCTCGGGCGTGAGCGGTAACACCACCGCCAAAATCACGGCGCAACACGGCCTTGTTTATCAGAAATTATACAGCCGCTTCGGCGCGCAAACGGCGCGGGAATATCTCGACTTAAACCTTGCGGCTCTGGGCGATTTTGAACGAATGGCAACGGGAATGGATTGTGATTTTGAGCGAAAGGAAAGCGCTGTTTATGCGCTTTCGGACTGCCGCGAAATCGAGCGCGAGGCCGAAACACTTCAAAAAATCGGCTATTCGGCCAAGGTGGTGCAAAAAACCGACCTGCCGTTTTCGGTCGGCGGCGCGGTGGTCTTCGAGCATCAGGCACAGTTTCATCCCTTAAAATTTGCCGCCGCGCTTACACAAGGGCTTACAATTTACGAAAACACCTTTGTGCGCGAATTGGTCGGCACCACGGCCGTGACCGATACGGGAAAAATCGAAGCCAAAGAGATTCTTGTGGCGACCCATTTTCCGTTTCTCAACAAACACGGTCTATACTTTATGAAAATGTATCAGTACCGTTCGTATGTTCTGGCACTTAAAGGCGCACCGCTCACAGAACGAATGTACGTCGATGCCAAGGAAAGCGGCCTTTCGTTTCGGACCTACCAAGACCTTCTTTTGCTCGGCGGCGCGGGTGCTCACACGGGCAGACCCGCAGGTGCGTGGGGTACCTTGCGCGCGGCGGCGCGGCGGTATTACCCCGAGGCAAAAGAGGTGGCGCACTGGGCAACACAGGACTGCATAACCTTGGACGAAATGCCCTACGTGGGGCCCTATTCGACCACCACCAAGCACCTGTGGGTGGCAACGGGTTTTAATAAGTGGGGCATGACGGGGTCGATGGTGGCGGCAAAACGGTTGTGCCAACAGATTTTGGGGAAGTCGGCACAGTCCGATATTCTTTCACCCGCGCGCAGTATCTGGCACAAGCAGTTGTTGGTCAACGGGTTCAATGCGGTGGCGAATCTTCTGTCCTTTTCCCCAAAGCGCTGTCCCCACCTTGGGTGTGCGCTCCAATGGAATGCGGCCGAACACACGTGGGATTGCCCCTGCCACGGGTCGCGCTTTTCAAAAGAGGGAAGGGTGCTTGACAATCCCGCCAACGGCGATTTGCCTGCGGAATCGACCCGCGAAGCCGACTAAAACGCTTTCGATTCGGGGCAAAATTTGACAGAAAGGCATTTTTGTGGTATAATTCAACTGTTCGTTTTGAAACATTAAGACAGTACAGGAGGCAGTTATGCTGAATACTGACAGACTTTGTCTCGGATGCATGAATGATAGCGGCGGTGAGCCGATTTGCGGTATCTGTGGCTATGATGCGAAAACAAAGAACGCCAAAGACCAACTTCCTACCAAATCGTGGTTGAATGACCGCTATCTGGTCGGCCGCGCGATGAACAGTAATGCCGAGGGCGTGACCTACATTGCCTGGGATAACGGCGAGGACTCGATTGTTACCATTCGGGAATACTTCCCGACGGGGATTGCCGTGCGCAACCCCGACCGTACCGTGTCGGCCGCTTCGGAAGAACAGAAATTTCCCTATAACGAGGGATTGATGAAGTTTTTGGCCTTACAGGACCAGTTGTTGCAGTTGGATCTGCCGAGCCTGATTCCGGTTATTTCTTCCTTTGAGGAAAACGGAACGGCCTACGCCGTTTTGCAAAACTTTTCGGGCATTACCTTGCAGGATTTTCTGATTCGCAACGGCGGCACCTTGCAATGGGAACAGACCCGCGCACTGTTGATGCCGCTTTTGGATACCGTTCGCCTGTTGCACAAGCACGGCATTGTTCACGGTGGTATTTCTCCCGAAACCATTCTGGTCGGGCGCGACGGCAAATTGCGCTTATCGGGTCTTTGTATTGACAGTACCCGTGACCTCGGCAAGAACCCCGCGGCACAGGTTTATCCCGGTTTTGCCGCCATTGAACAGTATGGCACCGGGGAATATGAAGTTTCTCCCGCAACCGACGTGTATGCACTCAGTGCGGTTTTGTTCCGCGTGTTGATCGGTATTGCACCGCCCGAGGCGCCCGAGCGCGTTACGCGGGACGGTCTTTCCATTCCGGCCCGTTTTGCCGAGGAATTGCCGCGCAGCGTGTTGATGGCTATTGCCGGCGGTTTGCAGATCGAACCGCAAAACCGCACCGCATCGATCGCGCAGTTACACGCACAGTTGTTGGGCGAGGGTGCGCCGACACCGGTCATACGGAAAAAGACCGAAGAGGCGCCCAAAAAGGAAAACGAGGTTGTTGAAAAGGAGACCGACTCCGAACCCGTGAAAAAAGGTTCGGGCGCGAAAACGGCACTCTTGACGGCACTCATTACCATTCTCGTTTTTGCGGTCATCGGCGGAATTTTGTGTGTCACGGTCTTCCGTGATGACGTTTTTCCAAAAGAAGAAGGTTCGCTCAATAGTCCTTCCGACTACACCTCGGCACCCGACGTCGACCAGTTGGGGGATTATGACAGTGAGTTGGTTGAGTCGACGACGCTCTACGCGATGCCCGATTTCGGCGGCAAATATTATGCCGAGATTTTAGAGGACGAGGGCAATGAGAAGTTCAAAATTTCGATTGCGGGCAAAGCCTATTCCAACGAAGCACCGCGCGGTACGGTTTGCGCCCAGTCGATTGCACCGGGAACCGACGTTGAACTGGATACGGCCGTTACGGTGACCATTAGTTTGGGACCGCAGGAGTTTAAGGTGGCCAACGTGGTTGGTATGACCGAGAACGCCGCTAAATTGGAGTTGTTGAAGCAAGGATTCCTGTTTGAAAATATCGAGGTTGTCGATATGTACGATTCCGAAAAGGAACCGGGTGTTGTGCTGGAACAGACACCTGAGTCGGGAAACAAGGTCAACGCCGAGAGCGTGATTCGTATCTGCGTCAACTCGTTTGAAAAGGAAGAAAATTAAGTTTTTCTACTTATTATATATAAAATGAGAAAAAAGACTTGATTTTCATTTGAAATGTGGTATAATAACCGTAGTAAATAATGGTAGAAAGGTGAGTAGGGTTGACCTGCTCACTTTTATTATGGGGGTATGACAATGGCCGGTGTAGCCGAACGCGTGTATGCGCTCGTGAAAGAAACGGTAGAACAACAGGGCGTTTCTTTGTGGGACGTGAAGTTTGTCAAAGAAGGCGCTTCGCATTATTTGCGAATCTTCATCGATAAACCCGAGGGGATCTGTATCGATGACTGTACCGCAGTTTCCCATGCGGTAGACCCGCTTCTGGACGAATACGACCCGATTGACTGTTCCTATTATTTGGAGGTTTGTTCCTCGGGGCTTGAGCGCGAGTTGACCCGACCGGAACACTTTGAACAAATGATTTCCCACACCGTTTGCGTGCGGCTCTTCCGCCCGCTGGACGGGAAAAAGGAATTCGTCGGCGTGCTGTTGGCGTATGACGGCGGTCTTACCCTGAAAACCGACGAGGGAGAACGCACCTTCGCAAAAGGCGAGTTCTCGAAGGTCCACTTAAAAGATGAATAAACAGCACCGACGTGCTTGGAGGTAGATGTAAAAAAATGGCAAAGATTAAACTGACTGCAAAAGAAAAGAAGGATAATAAGGAATTTTTCGAAGCGTTACGCCTGATGGCGGCCGAACGCGGTATTTCCGAGGAATTTATTGCCGACAAGTTTTCCGAGGCGATTATTGTTGCCGCGCGGAAAGATTTCGGCAACAGCGATATCGTAACCTGTACGATTGACCCCGAACAGGAACTCTTCCTGGTTACGGCGCGCAAAGAAATCGTTGAACAGGTAGAAAACCCCTTTACACAGATTTCGGTAGAGGATGCCAAGGCGATTGACGCCAAGAGTCTGGAAGCCGGATTTATCGACATTCGTCTGGACCCCAAAAAGTTTGGCCGAATCGTGGCGCAGAATTCCAAGAACAACTTCCGCCAAGGTGTGCGCGAGGCTGAAAAAGGTCAGATGTTGGCTGAATTCCAGAGCCACAACCGCGAACTCGTTACGGCCGTGGTTCAGCGTATCGACCCCAAAACGGGCAACGCGATTCTGACCATCGGTCACAACGATGCCACCCTGCCCAAGATTGAACAGGTTCCCGACGAGGAACTGCGCGAGGGCGACCACATTAAGGTTTACGTCGTCGACGTAAAGGATACCGACCGCGGCGCAAGAGTGATGCTTTCGCGTACCCATCCGGGTCTTGTAAAGCGTCTGTTTGAAACCGAGGTCCCCGAGATTTTCGACGGCACCATTGAAATCAAGGCCGTTTCCCGCCAGGCGGGTTCCCGTACCAAAATGGCCGTTTGGTGTGCCGACCCCGAGATTGACGCCGTTGGCGCCTGTATCGGACCGCGCGGCGCGCGTGTAAATAAGATTGTTGAAGAATTGGCCGGAGAAAAAATCGACATTGTTCGTTACAGCGAAGACCCCGCCGCCTTCATCAGCGAGGCACTTTCTCCCGCAAAGGTCGTTTCGGTAGAGATTCAAAGCGAAGACCCCAAGGTCTGCAAGGTTTGTGTCCCCGAAGCGCAGTTGTCCCTGGCAATCGGTAACAAGGGTCAGAACGTTCGTCTGGCCGCGAAACTCACCGGTTGGAAGATTGATATTCATCCCGAAAGCGGATATTTCGGCGAATAATTTTTTGAACGGAGAACGGTATGGCAGAAAAGAAAATTCCGATGCGAATGTGTGTCGGGTGCAGAGAAATGCGACCCAAACGCGAGTTGATACGGGTGGTAAAAACCCCCGAAGGCAACGTTGTGTTGGATGCAACGGGTAAAACCAACGGTCGCGGCGCCTATGTGTGCGCCTGTGCCGAATGTTTGCAAAAGGCCGAAAAATCGGGCGCAATCAGTCGAGCTTTTTCCATGGCCGTTCCGAAGGAACTGTTCCAAAAACTCGGGGAGGAGTTGGCCGGCCTTGACCGATAAAACCCTCACGTTGTTGGGATTTGCCGCCAAAGCGGGAAAACTTTCCTACGGTGCCGCCAAAGCCACCGCGAGTATTTACGGGGCGCGCGCGCATCTGATCGTCACGGCGAGTGACCTTTCTCAAAAAAGCAAAAAGGAAATAACCTTTCATGCGGCAAAAAAACAGGTTCCGGTAATCCGATTGACCACAAATGACAGCCAAACGCTTTCAAACGCCGTCGGGCGCAAATGCGCCGTCCTTTCGGTAAACGATGAATCGTTTGCGGCGGCCATTGTAAAAGCGATACAAGAGAGCGAAATCAGCGCTCAATAAGGGAGGAAATGCGAATGACAAAAAAATATAAAGTCAGTGAAATGGCCAAAGATTTCGGCATTCCGTCGAAGGAAATTTCAGCGCTTGTTTTGGAATTGACCGGTGCCGAGAAAAAATCGGGTGCGGCCTTAAACGAAGCGGAAATTATGGTGGTTTTTGACGCGTTGACTAAGAAACACGCCGTCAAGAGCTTTGATGATTATTTTGCCACCGGCGCCGAAGCGCGCGAACAGGCGGCCAAGAAACGCCAGGACGAAAAGGATAAGAAATTAGCCGACCAAATGGCGATTTTAGAGCAGTTAAAGGCAGCCGCTGCGGCACAGGCCGCGGCCGAACAGGCGGCCAAAGAACCGCCCAAGGCTGAACCGAAACTTGAAAAGAAGGTTGAGAAGAAGGCCGAGCCGAAGGTCGAAAAGAAGCCTGAACCGAAGGCAGAAGCCAAGGCCGAACCGAAAAAGGCTGAGAAGAAGGCTGAACCGAAGGCCGAAAAGAAACCCGAGAAAAAGGTTGAAAAAGAGGTTTATACCGGTCCGTTGGTGGCGCCGCCCAAAAAGGAAAAGCAACACGGTGAGGCCCCCAATCGCGGTCCTGCTCAGTTGCGCCACGTGGACACCAGAACCTCGAACGTAAACATCGATAAATATAACGAAAAGTACGAGCGTATCGCGCCGGCAAACTCGATGCGCGACAACTATACGCGCAAACAGAAAATCAAGCAGAAATCGCAGGATTACCGCCGTCCCCAGGGCTCCAAGCGCGAGACCGAGGCCGATAAACTGCGCAGAATGCAGTTAGAGCGCATTAAGAAGACCCCCATTACCGTAACGGTCGGGGATGAAATTACGGTCGGCGAATTGGCCGCGGCGATGAAGAAAACGGCCGCCGAGGTCATTAAAGAGTTGATGAAACTCGGGATGATGGCCACCGTAAACCAGGTGATTGATTACGATACCGCCGAAATCGTGGTGACCGAAATGGGTGCCAAGATTGAGCGCGCCGTTGTCGTGACGATCGAAGAAAAGATTATGGACGTTACCGAAGACACCGCCGAGAACCTCAAAGAGAGAAGTCCCGTTGTGGTCGTTATGGGTCACGTTGACCACGGTAAAACCTCGCTTCTCGATGCTATTCGAAATACGGCTGTTACCAACACCGAAGCGGGCGGTATTACCCAGCACATCGGTGCGTACCGCATTCGTTGCAACGACCGCGATATTACCTTCCTGGATACACCGGGACACGCCGCCTTTACGGCCATGCGTCAGCGCGGTGCCATGGCAACCGATATTGCCATTCTGGTGGTTGCCGCCGATGACGGTATCATGCCCCAGACCATTGAAGCCATCAACCACGCCAAAGCCGCCGGTGTACAGATCGTGGTTGCGGTCAATAAGATGGATAAACCCGAAGCCAATCCCGACCGCGTGTTGCAACAGTTGACCGAACACTCGCTCGTTCCCGAGGAGTGGGGCGGTGACGTGATCTGTGTGCCCGTTTCGGCCAAAACCCACATGGGTATTGATAAACTGTTGGAAAACGTTTTGTTGGTTGCCGATATGATGGAACTCAAGGCCAACCCCGACCGCCGCGCCAAAGGTGTTGTCATCGAAGCGCGTCTGGATAAGGGCCGCGGTCCGGTTGCCACCCTGTTGGTCCAGAACGGAACGCTCAACAGCGGCGATATCATCGTCGCCGGTACGACGGTCGGCCGCGTCCGCGTGATGTCGGATGAAAACGGCAAGGCCGTTAAACACGCAGGTCCCTCGGTCCCCGTTGAAATCACGGGTCTGACCGAAACGCCCCAGGCGGGCGACAATTTCGACGCCGTTTCGGATGAGCGCCTTGCGCGTGAATTGGTCGAACAGCGTAAACAGAAGATCAAAGAAGAAATCTTTAACGCCAAACAGAAGGTTACCTTGGATAACCTCTTCTCGCAACTCAACGAGGGCGACCTCAAAGACCTCAACGTTATCGTTAAGGCCGACGTTCAGGGTAGCGTAGAAGCTGTTAAGGATAGCCTTGTCAAATTGTCGAACGATGAGGTTCGCGTAAACGTGGTTCATGGTGCTGTTGGTGCCGTCAATGAGTCGGACGTTATGTTGGCGCAAACTTCGGGCGCGATCATCGTCGGCTTTAACGTTCGCCCCGATTCTGTTGCGAAAGCAACGGCCGAGCGCGACGGTGTCGATATTCGTATGTACCGCGTCATTTACGACTGTATCGAGGAAATTGAGGCGGCCATGAAGGGTATGTTGGCGCCCAAGTTCCGCGAAACGGTATTGGGTACCGTTGAAGTTCGCGATACCTATAAGATCTCCAACGTCGGTATGATTGCCGGTTGCCACGTAACGAGCGGTAAGGTTACCCGCGCTTGTAAGATTCGTCTGGTGCGCGACGGCATTGTTATCTGCGAAGATGAAATTGCCTCGTTGCGCCGCTTTAAGGACGACGTCAAGGAAGTTGCCCAAGGTTATGAATGCGGTATCGGTCTGGAAAAATTTGCCGATATCAAGATTGGCGACGTTTTTGAAGCCTTTGTGATGGAGGAGTACAGAGACTGATGGCAGGATACAAAATCAACCGCGTACAGTCGGATATTAAAATGGCCTTGGCGCAACTGCTGCGCGAGGTCAAGGATCCGCGCGTCAGCAAACTGTTGAGCATTGTTAAGGTGGACGTTTCGGGCGATATGTCCTACGCCGATATCTACGTCAGCGCAATTGAAGGAACAACGGCGACCGAGGAATCGGTCAAGGCACTCAACAAGAGTGCCGCAGGGTTCCTGCGCCGCCAAATGGGTTCGGCGCTGTCGCTTCGAAAGGTGCCCGAACTTCGCTTTATTGCCGACCGTTCCATTGAAAAAAGCGCGGAAATTTCCAAGATTATTGACTCTTTCAACGAAGGGGAATAGAGAAAGGGGATGCCGTTGTGAAGACCAAACAAACAGACGAATGCCGTCTGCTGAATCTCAGACAAACGGCTCGTTTTTTGAAACGGAAGGATAACTACGTCATTTTGACCCACGCTTCCCCCGACGGGGACACTCTGGGCGCAGCATATGCGCTTTATTACGGGTTAAAAGAACTCGGGAAAGAGGCTTCGGTCATTTGCCCCGACGTCATTCCGAAAAAGTATGATTATTTTGTCCGCGAGACCGACCATATCAAACGTGAAGACGCTACCGTTCTGGCGGTGGACGTTGCGACGCCCTCGCTGTTGGGCTCTTTGCGCGAAGAATTTGAAGGCTCGATCGAACTGAACATCGATCACCACGTTTCCAATGCGCATTACGCCAAAAATTTGTACCTGGATTCGGCGGCTTCGGCCACGTGTGAAATCATTTTTGAACTGCTTTTGGCACTTCGCGTCAACATCAACACCGTTACGGCCAAGGCGCTTTACACGGGCCTTGCCACCGATACGGGTTGCTTTAAGTATTCCAACGTTACCGCCAAAACGCACGAGATTGCGGCGCAACTGTATGAATATGATATCGATGCTTCGGAAATCAACCGCTTGATGTTCGACACCAAATCGCGCAGACTCCTGGAACTCGAGCGTATGGTTTTGGATACCGCCGAGTATCATTTTGCCAATAAGTGCATTCTCTTGACGGTTACGGCCGAAATGCAGGAGAAAACGGGTTGCGGCGGTTCGGATCTGGAGGGGATTGCCGTCATTTCGCGCAGTATTGAGGGCGTTGAAGTCGGCATCACCTTAAAACAGACCGACGATTTTGAGTACAAGGCTTCGCTTCGAACCTTCCCGCCCTTGGATGCATCGGAAATTTGCAAAAAAATGGGTGGCGGCGGTCATTCGGGTGCCGCGGGTGCAACGTTGCACGGAAACCTGGAGGAAGTCAAAGGACAGATTTTATCTGCCGTAAAAGAAACAATGGAGGAAGTCTATGCAGGGATTGTTACTTCTGGACAAGCCTGAAAGCGTGACCTCTTACGGTGCCGTAGCAGGCGTTAAGAGAATTTCGGGAGAAAAGCGTGTCGGCCACACCGGTACGCTCGACCCGATGGCAACCGGTGTTCTGCCGGTGCTTCTCGGCCGTGCCACGGCGCTTTCTTCATATTTATTGGATGCCGACAAGCGTTACACAGCCACCCTGCGCTTCGGCGTAGAAACCGACACCTGTGATATTACGGGAACGGTTTTACGCGCGTGCGACGCGGCCGTGAGCGAGGAACAAGCGCGGCAGTTGCTCGAACAGTTTTGCGGAACGCAACAGCAAACTCCGCCGATGTTCAGCGCCTTAAAACGCGACGGTGTTCCGCTTTACCGCCTGGCGCGCGAGGGCAAAGAGGTCGAAATTCCCGAGCGAACCGTTACCGTTTACGAAAACGAGTTTTTAAGTCTTTCGCAAGATGGCCGAGAATTGACCTTCTCGGCGCGCGTGTCCAAAGGCACCTATATTCGTTCCCTTTGTCGGGATATGGGAAAGGCTTTGGGTTGCGGCGCGACCTTAACGACGCTTCGCCGAACCGAAACCTACGGTTTTTTAATCGATGAATGTGTGCCCCTTTCGGAACTCACGCGTGAAAATTTGTCCGAACATTTATTGTCGAGCGAAGTGGCGGTCAAGAGCCTTCCGATCGTTTCGGTTACCGAAAAACAGGCCGTTCGTTTTTGCAACGGCGGTCAACTGGCGCTTGAACGCTTGAAAAATATCGAAGCCGAAGACGGAAAACTTTATCGCGTTCGCTGTGAAGAAGAATTTTTAGGGCTCGGCAGGGTAGACTCCCTACGGGAGGAACTTGCCGTTCGATGTGTGATTAAGGAGAACCAACCATGAAAAACGCCATCGCATTAGGCAGTTTTGACGGTCTGCATACCGGGCATCGTGCGGTCTTGACCGAAACGCTCGATCTGCGTTCGGTGGCCGTAACTTTTCGTGTCCCCCCGAAAGCGGTGGGCCGTGGCGGTCTTTTGATGACACCCGAAGAAAAAATCGAAGCGCTCAAAGATTTTGGCATTGAGGAGGTTTATCTCCTCGATTTCGAAGAAGTGCGCGACCTGGAACCCGAAGCGTTTTTAGAACTTCTTGTCAAGAAATTCAAGCCCGAGCGGTTGGTTTGCGGCTTTAACTATCGGTTTGGTCGCGGTGCCGCGGGGAACACCCAAACGCTGTTGGATTTTTGCGCGAAAAATGAGATCGAAGCCAAGGTTGTGGAAAGCGTTACACAAGAGGGAACGGTGGTTTCTTCGACCGCGATTCGCGACTTATTGAGTGCGGGCGAAATCGAAAAAGCCAACGAATTTTTATACCGTGATTTTTCCTTTTCGGGAAAAGTCCTTCACGGGGACAGTCGCGGAAGGACCCTCGGTTTTCCGACCGTGAATCAGCAATATCCCAAAGAATTGGTGGCGCTCAAAAACGGCGTCTATGCCGTAGAGGTTGCCGTCGGGGACCGTATTTTCGGCGGCGTTGCCAATATCGGCCATCGGCCGACCTTTGAAACCAAAGAGATTTTCAGCGAAACCTTTTTGTTTGATTTTTCGGGTGATCTGTACGGTAAAACGGTTACCGTCTACCCTAAAAAGTTTCTGCGCGAAGAAGTGCGCTTTTCGTCCGAAGAGCAACTGAAAGCGGCGGTGGAACGTGATATTGCCGAAGCCCGAAAGATTTTTGGGGAATAAGGGCCTTTTTGTCGGGCGAAAATTTGGATGTTTGCTTGACATGTGTTTTGGAAAACAGTACAATAAAAACAGGAACTTTGTGTCGGGAGGTTTTATGATGAAAGTTCAACTTCAAAAAATAGTTGCATTGCTGTTGGTGCTGATCTTTGCGCTGGGCACCTTGACCTCTTGCAGCGAAGTCGACGACCAATACGGGGTCGAATCGGAACCGAACGAGTCGGTCAGCGAAGGCACGACCGAAATTCCAACCATTCGCTCTACCGATAAGGTGATGCCGCTGTATTTCGATATCAGCCGTTACGACGAGGAAAATTACGCCGATATTTACCTCGGCAAAAAGTACGAGGTAAAATTCACCTACGCGGGTGATGAGTTCGAAATCCCCCTTTCCTGTAAACAACTGACCAAAAAGGATTGGAAAATTTTGGGCGAGGGGCTCACCCCCGACTCTCTTGTAAAATCGGGCGAGACGGTTGAGGTTCTTTTCGTCAATGAATATGAAATACAGTTGAAATGTGTTTTCCGCAACAATTCCAACTCCACGGCCAAATTGAAGAAATGTGACTTGGTGCGTGTGGTTGTGGACGAGAACGTGCTGCTCAAGAGCGATTCGCCCTACGGTCAATTCTGGCTCAACGGCGTTACCAACCATTCGGCCATTACCGACGTGGTGGAATATCTGGGTGCCCCGTCGCACTTCTATGCCGTCAGCGAAAACGAATACTATTTCGATTACTATTTAACCAAAGAAGATAAACGCGTCGGCCTCACCGTTCATATTGACGTCGGGGAAGACAGCGTTACCGCAATTGAAATTTTCAACTAAAAAAACGGCAGCCGCCCGCAACCGCGGGTGGCTGTTTCTTAAAAAATATTTTTAAGGGGATAAAATATGCAAAACAAAGGTTATTTTACACCGGCCGACATTTTACTGCCCAAAAAAGGTTTTGAGCAGTTTGCCGTAATCGCTTGCGACCAACACACGTCCGAGCCAGCCTACTGGCAGGAAACCGAACAAATCGTGGGGGGAGCGCCGTCGGCGCTGCGCTTGATTCTGCCCGAAGCGTGGCTCGGGGAAGACGATGCCAAGCGGATCGAAACCATCAACCAAACGATGAAAGAATATACCGAGAAGGACGTTTTCTGCGAAGTGAAGGACACCTTTGTTTACGTTGAACGCGCCCAACAGGACGGTACCATTCGTCACGGGATCGTCGGCAAAATTGATTTGACGGCGTACGATTACCATAAAGGTACCGATGCGGCCGTTCGCGCGACCGAGGAAACGGTGCTCGAGCGCATTCCGCCGCGCGTAGCCATTCGCGAGGGCGCAAGTTTGGAACTGCCCCACGTGATGCTTCTCATCGACGACCCCGACGGCACGGTGATCGAACCGCTGACCGCCGCTCGTGAGGACATGGAACCGCTTTACGATTTTGATCTGATGCAAAACGGCGGCCACATCACGGGCCGTAAGGTTTCCGATGCCGCGGCCGAGGGCGTAATGGCGGCGCTGGAAGAATTGAAAGAAAAAGGCAACGGCCTTGTCTTCTGCGTGGGTGACGGAAACCATTCACTGGCTTCGGCCAAAGAGAGTTACTTAAAAACGGGCAAACCGTTGGCACAGTATGCCTTGGTGGAAGTGGTCAATATCCACGATAAGGCTCTGCAGTTCGAACCCATTTACCGCGTGTTGTTCGGGGTGGACGCGAACGCTCTTGTCGATGAATTTGTGGCAACCTGCGGCGAGGACCACGGCGAAACGGCTCAACGTTTTGAAGTGATTACGGGCGAGCGTGTGCGCGAAATTTCGGTGCGCGCTACCGCGAAATTAGCCGTTGGTACACTTCAGACGTTTTTGGATGATTATTTGAAACGCCACCCACAGGTTAAGATTGACTATATCCACGGGGAAGATACCGTAAAAGAACTTTGCAAACAGGAAAACACGGTTGGCTTCCTGTTCGAGGGCATGACCAAAGAGGAACTGTTCCCGGCGGTCGACGGCGACGGTTCTCTGCCGAGAAAGACCTTCTCGATGGGTCACGCCGACGATAAACGCTTTTATTTGGAAGCGCGTTATTTGGGATAAGACGGTCTTGGGCGGTCCAAACTATTAACGGAAAGTTCACATATTTTGGATTTTTTTGTCATAATTCTATGATATACTTTTCGCAAGATAAAAGGAAAGAGGGATTTATGATGTGGGAGGAAAACAACCTGTCCGAACCGGAAGTCGACGTGTCGGAAGAAACCGCGGCGCAATCGGCTGAAACGGCGGAAAACACTTGTGAAAACGGGTTTTACACCAAACCCCATGAAGATATTATTCAAGACGAGCTGAAGCCAACGGCCGAACCGCCGCGCGAGAGCGGCAATCACTTCGACCCCTTTACGGGAAAGCCGCTTTACGAGGGCGCTGAAGCTTTTCGTGCACAACCGCAATCGGGAAAGAAACCGCCGCGCGCAAAAAAAGAAAAACGCCGTTATGGGGCGGGTATCGTGATTCTTTGTTCTGTTTTGTCGGCCCTCATCGGTTTGTTTGGCGGCATTGCAGCAAACGATTCGGAGGAAAAGTCCCCTTCGCCGCAGTTTGGCGGAACCCCTTCGAATATCCGTATCGAGGTCGATGAAACGGCCGAATCGATCGTCGAGGCGGTGGCAACCAAGGCGTCGCCCAGCGTGGTCGGTATTCGCACCACCACGTCGGTCATGAGTTTCTTCGGCGGCAGTCAGGAAGCCACGGGTGAAGGCTCGGGCGTGGTTTATTCGTCGGACGGTTATATTATCACCAACTACCACGTCATTGAAAGCGTTGCCGAATCGGGCGACGGGAAAATTGCCGTCTTCTTCAATAATAAAGACAGCGACTCCTACGCCGCTTCAATCGTGGGGTATCATATTGCTTCCGACCTGGCGCTCTTAAAGATTGATGCAACCGGTCTTCCCGCGGTGGAACTGGGTAATTCGGACGAATTGAAGATTGGCCAACAGGTGGTCGCTATCGGTTCGCCCGGCGGTCTTGAATTTATGGGGAGCGTTACGAGCGGCTATATCAGCGGACTGAACCGCGTTCTGTCGAGCGCTTCCAACGTCCAACTCATTCAGACCGATGCGGCCATTAACCCCGGTAACTCGGGCGGTGCGCTGCTCAATGCCAAGGGCCAGTTGGTCGGTATCAACAGTTCCAAAATTGTGTCGACCGAGTTTGAGGGAATGGGTTTCTCGATTCCGATCAACGCGGTGGTCGAGATGATGGAGAAGATTATCGACAAGCAAAACACCCCCGAACCCTACGTTGGGCTCACCTTGAGTACGCGTTACACCAAAGAGGTACTCAATTATTACCGCTATCCCGCAGGTGCGGTGGTATTGAGCGTTGATGAAGACAGTCCTGCCGACAAAGCGGGGATTCGCCGCGGCGATATCATCACCGAATTTGACGGGAAAACGATTGAAGATTATAACCTGTTGAATGAAAGCATTTCCTATTCCAAACCGGGCGATACCGTAACGGTAAAACTCTACCGTTCGGGCAAATACTACGAAACCGATCTGAAGATTGCTTCCAACGGAAAATAAAGAAAACGGCTACGGAATTTCCGTAGCCGTTTAATTTTTTTATTTTACCGTGTGGTATTTTTTGCCGTCGGCGTGAATAATGTGGTCGCAGACCGAAACGGACGTGTTGCGGTGGGTGATGAATAAAACGGTTTTGTCGGTCAGACTTCGAATGTTGGCCAAAACCGCCGTTTCGGTGGCTTCGTCCAAAGCCGAGGTGGCTTCGTCTAAAAGAAGAATCGGCGCGTCGGTTAAGAGGGCACGCGCAATCGAAATGCGCTGAATCTGTCCTTCCGAAAGTCCCGCACCGCGTTCGGATAACACGGTGTCGAACCCGTCGGGCAGGGAGGCAATGTGGTCGTAAATGTTGGCGGCCTTGGCCACGCGGCAAAGGTCTTCTTCCGACACGGTATCATCGCACATCGTAATGTTTTCGCGAATGGTGCCCGACAGAATCATATTGCCTTGCGGCACGTAGGAGAAAAGGCCTCTCGTCGAAGCGTCGACCGAACGCTCTCCGTTGATTTTAATACTACCGCCCGAAGGCTCGTAAAGACCTAAAAGCAACTTGAAGAAGGTGCTCTTTCCGCACCCCGATTCGCCCATAATGGCGGTAATGCCGCCGCGGTTCAGCGTGAAATCACAGTTCTGCAGAACGAGCTCATCCTCATAAGCGAAAGCAACGTTTCTCACTTCGATCGTTTGGAAGTTTTCTTTGAGTTGTTGCAGTTCTTCGCCGACGATGGCCTCGGGTTCGGTGGGAATATCCTCAAGTTCTATCAGGCGCTCAGCCGAAGCGAGCATGGAATAATACTGCGGTAAAATGCCCGAAATGCTCTGCAAGGGGGAACGCAGTTGCATAATCAACTGCAAAAAGGCGTTCAAGGTACCGTAGGTAATGAGCCCTGCGGCAATTTGTCCCGCGCCCCAAATTAAAACCCCGTAGTAGCCAATGGTGAAAAAGGCGTAAAGCCCCATATTGATGATAATCGAAATAAAGTTGCGCTTGATTTTAATGCGGTAGTTTTTGTCCATATAATCGTTGAGTTTTCTTAAAATCGGCAACTCGCTGATAAAGGATTTGATGACGACAATGTTGGCAAAACTTTCCTGGAAGAAGGAACGCGTGTCGCCCTCGGTCTGGTGGGCGGCCTTATGTAACCGACGGTATTTTTTGCTCAATAGTCTTCCGCACAGGGGGAAGAGAATGCCGAGCACCAACACCAACACGGCCAAGAGCGGTTCCATCACCACAAGGGCGGTAATCCCCGCAATAATCTGCGCCACAATGGACAGAAGATTGGGAATAATATTGGTAACGCCTGTCACAATAACGTCCATATCCGAGGAAAAACGGTTCAACAGGTCGCCCGAATGGTAGGCCGAAATGCCTTTATAGTTTTTGCGGACCAGACGCGTAAACATATAATTCCGAAGGGAAATGGTCATCTTTCCGCTGATGCGAATACGAAGCGCCATCACACCGGATTGGGCAATTAATTGAACGGCAATCACCACAAAAAGGAAAACGGCGCTCAACAAAAACTGTTTGCCGAACTGGCCCGTGGCCGAATCGATAACCTCTTTGGAAACGAGCGCCAGGCCAACGCCCGCGAGCGAAACCACCACCTCTAAAAAGGTCAGAAAAAAGATGCGCGGTAAGAAAGAAGAGGTGCGCCGATAGACCCAACCTAGTGTTGGGGTAATGATTTTTTTCATGCTTCCAACATCTCGTTTTCTTTTAATTCTTTCAAAAACAAATCAATTTCGCTCAATGCTAAAACGGTTGAAATATCAAAGCGGCCGAGAATGGCGTTTAACAACTGTTCTTTGGAAGAAATGCCGTTTTTGAGTTGTTCAAACAACACCGCGTCCATTTCGTTAATGGTGAGCGGCTCGAAATCGCAGGGCTTGTCCGTGGTAATAAAAAGGCGTTCGCCGTCCTGTTTGAGGATAAATTCGTTTTTAATTTTCATACGCTCACTCCGTTCGCAGTTTTGTCTTGCAAAATAGATACTTGCAATTTTTATTATTATATACTAAAATAAATGAAAAAGCAAGGAGATTAGACCTTATGGATACTTTTTTTGAACAGATCGTTGCCCTTCGAAAAACCGGAAAGGATATTGCCGCTTTTGTCGGTATTTGGCTGGCCGCCGTCGTGCTTTGTGTTGTCTTGGTTCTTTTTACCGGCATTTTGGGAACCATTGGCTTTTTGTTGATGGCGGGTGTCCTGTACGGCGCCTATTATCTGTCGAGCCGCCTGACGGTGGAGTATGAGTATATTGTAACCAACGGCACGATGGACGTCGATAAGATTATTGCCAAAAGTTCGCGCAAACGTGTGCTCTCGTTCGACCTTTCCAAGGTGGAACGACTGGAACGTTATAACCCCGCTTCCAAGCCGGTGGGCAATTTCGACAAAACTATTATCGCCTGTAATGAAAACGACCCCGACGTGTTCTTCCTGGTAGTTTGCGAAGAACGAAAGGGAACGCGCTTGTTGGTCTTCTCGCCCGAAGAGCGTATGAAACAGGCAATCGTGAAATTTCTGCCCAAATATATTGCCAATCACGCATTTGATTGATTTTGAGAGGGAACGCTTGTCGTTCCCTTTCTTTGTAGGAGAATTTTTATGAAAATTTTAACCCGAGAACAATTGGTTGCGGCCGAAGAGGCCGAATTTGCGCGCGGTGTTTCGGCGGCAGCGTTGATGCGTTGCGCGGGCAACGCCGTGGTCGAAGAAATTACCCGCCGCTTTTCGGTGGCGAAAAAACGCGTGGTCGTTCTTTGCGGAAACGGGAACAACGGCGGCGACGGGTTCTGCATTGCGGGAAGCCTTGCGGCACTTGGGGCCGACGTGGCGGTACTCTTGCCCTTGGGCGCGCCGCGTACCCAAACGGCCGCCGAAAACTACGTTTGCGCCAAAGATTTGGAACATTTAGAAAAATTTGATGAGAATGCCGATCTGGTCGTCGATGCGCTTTTTGGCATCGGCCTTGCGCGACCGATCGAAGGGGAACTTTCGCGCCTGGTGGAACAGGTGAACGCCGCGCGTGCGTTTGTGGTGGCGGTCGATCTGCCGAGCGGCGTCTATTGCGACGGCGGGGTAGAGGGCGCGGCCATTCGCGCCGACTTGACCGTGAGTTTAACGGCGCTCAAACCCTGTATGGTCGAAAGCCCCTCGGCCGAATATTGCGGTCGGGTCGCGGTGAAGGATATCGGCGTGCCGATAAGTGCGTGGGTCGGGGAAACGACCGACCCGAAGCCCTTGCCCGCTCGTCCCCAAAATTCCCACAAAGGAACCTTTGGAACGGCAACGCTGCTTTGCGGCAGTTACGGTATGGTCGGCGCCGAGATTTTAGCGGCCAGGGCGGCCTTGCGCTGCGGTGTGGGACTCGTTCGCGCCGTGGTGTGCGAAAGAAACTATGCGCCTTTTTCGTCCGCAGTGCCCGAGGCGGTAACCCTTCCCGTGACGATGTCGCCGATGGGCGGACCGGTCGTCACCGAAAAACAAATGGACAAAGCGCTCAAAGGTGCGGCGGCATTGTTGATCGGTTGCGGCTTGGGACAGAGCGATGCGGCGCGGCAGACGGTTTTCGATGCACTCGCAAAAACACAGGTGCCGACCGTTTTGGATGCCGATGGAATAAACGCCGTGTGTGGGAACATACAATTCATCAAGGAAACAAAGGCTCCTGTGATTGTAACGCCCCACCCCGGTGAAATGGCGCGGCTTTTGGGGGTGCGCGTGGCCGAAGTGGAACAAGACCGCGTCGGCACGGCAACGCGTTTTGCGAGGGAAAACCACTGCACCGTCGTGCTCAAAGGCTTCCGAACGGTCATCGCGTTCGAGAGCGGCCGCGTTCTTTGGAACATGACGGGTTGTTCGGGTCTGGCAACGGGCGGCAGCGGTGACGTTCTTTCGGGTATGCTGGTATCCCTGTTGGCGCAGGGAATGTCCCCCGAAGCGGCAACCGAGGCGGCTGTTTATTGGCACGGCCGCGCGGCCGAGTCGGCGGCCGAACGCTTGGGTGAACGCGCCCTCTTGCCGAGCGATATCACAGAAGAGCTTTTCATTATGCGGTAAAGGGCACTCACGGGCCCTTTGTCGGCTCGGAGTGATGATGCTTGAAAAGAATGGTTTGCCTCATAGTCTTGGTGTTGTTTTTGTGCGGATGCGAGGGTCAGCAACCCGTGAAGACGCGGGGAGTGGGCTTCTCGTTCGGGTTGGATCTGGCCTATTATAATGAGGAATACGAACTTTCGGGGGCGGTTTCAAACGACGGGGTCTTGACCCTTGAAGTCACCGCGCCCGAAGACCTTTCGGGACTGAAACTCACCTACAAAGACCAAACGGTCAAGGCCGAGTATATGGGACTCACCTACACCCCCGACAACGGCAAAATGCCCATCGGTTGCGCCACAACGGTTCTTTATGAACTGTTGCGACTTGCCGAAACGGCCGAGGATCTGCCGCAACAAAAAGAGGGGCAGGTCTGCCGCGAGGGAAAGGTCGGGGACGATTGGTACCGCTTTTTCTTTTCCCCGTTCGGTCTGCCGCTTTCGTTTGAAGTGCCGGCCTGTGGCCTTACGGGTGTTTTCCGCGACGTGACGTTAAGGTAGGGCAAATTCTCCGAACCCGCCTCAAAGCGGTGTGTTTCGGCGCTTCCCACGTTACCTTCTTAAAAAAATTAAAAAAAGTGTTGCATTTTAAGAAAAGATGTGTTAAAATGATTAGCACTGTGAGTAAAGATGAGGAGGTGTCGTTATGCCGAACATTAAATCTGCGAAGAAACGTGTACTTGTCAGTCAGGCAAATTACGAGCGGAACAAGGCTTACCGTTCTGCTTTAAGAACCGCTATCAAAAAGGCCGATGCCGCTATCGAGTCGAATGCTGCCGATGCAGGTGAGGTTGTAAAGGTCGCTGTTAAGAAGATCGACCAGGCAACCGTTAAGGGCATTATTCACAAGAATAACGCCGCAAGAAAAAAGGCTTCTTTGATGACCAAGTTGAATGCAAACGCCTGATTTTTTGAATAGTTGTGAACACCGCTGATTTTTTCAGCGGTGTTTTTTTATGTCGTGACAAATTTTGTCGATTTTAACTTGAAAACAGGGGACAGGCGTGGTATACTAACCATATATGTTTTATAAAGGAGAAAGATTATGAGTAACTTTTTCGAAGAACTGTCGGCCTTCGACCCTGCCGTGGCCGATGCTTGCGAGGCGGAACTGACCCGTCAGCGCCACAATATTGAATTGATTGCTTCTGAAAACATTGTTTCCAAAGCGGTGCTTTTGGCCGCGGGCGGTGTTTTAACCAATAAATATGCCGAGGGCTATCCGGGCAAGCGTTATTACGGCGGTTGCTACTGCGTGGACCGCGTGGAAGAAATTGCCCGCGAGCGCGCCAAGGAACTCTTCGGTGCCGAGTATGCCAACGTGCAACCCCATAGCGGTGCCAACGCCAACCTGGCCGTTTTCTTTGCGCTTCTCAACCCCGGCGATACCGTGATGGGTATGAACCTGCAACAGGGCGGTCACCTTTCCCACGGTTCGCCCGTCAATATTTCGGGTAAGTATTTCAACGTTGTGCCCTATGGCGTCAGCGATGAAACCGAACAGATCGACTATGACGAAATGCGCCGCATCGCGCTGGAGTGCAAACCGAAGTTGATCGTGGTCGGTGCGAGTGCCTATTCGCGTATTATTGATTTTCCGCGTTGCCGCGAAATTGCCGATGAAGTCGGCGCTTATTTGATGGTCGATATGGCCCATATCGCCGGCTTGGTTGCCGCAGGGGTTCATCCCTCGCCCGTACCGTATGCCGACGTGGTGACCACGACGACCCATAAAACCCTGCGCGGTCCGCGCGGCGGTATGATCCTTTGCCGCGAAGAACTCGGCAAACAGATCGACAAGGCGGTCTTCCCCGGCACACAGGGCGGTCCCTTGATGCACATTATTGCCGCTAAAGCCGTCGCTTTGGGCGAGGCTTTGACCGATGAGTTCAAGGCCTATCAGCAACAGATCGTCAAGAACGCCAAGGTGTTGAGCGAAGAATTGATGAAGCGCGGCATCGAACTGGTTTCGGGTGGTACCGATAACCACCTGATGCTCTTGAAACTCACCAACGTGGGCGTAACGGGTAAGGAACTCGAGCGCCGCTTGGACGAGGTACACATCACCGCCAACAAGAACACCATCCCCAACGACCCCAACAGCCCCTTTGTTACGAGCGGTGTTCGTATCGGCACGCCGGCCGTTACGGCGCGTGGCTTTAAGGAAGAGGAAATGAAACTCATCGCCGAGTGGATTTACCTCGTTATCAACGATTTCGAAGCCAATAAGGAAAAAGTTTCCAAAGAGGTTCAGGAACTCTGCGCAAAATTCCCAATCTACTAAAATCATATCGACCCGCCTTAAAAGGCGGGTCTTTTTTTATAAAGGCTCCCTCCTAGAGGGAGCTGGCAAAACCGTAGGTTTTGACTGAGGGAGAGGTTTTGCAACAGCTGTTCCTTTCGTCACTTCGCTGTACTAGGTGTCACCGTCTTCTCAAAGAGGTTTTTTTGTTTCAATTTTTTTCTTTTTTAATTGTAACCGAGTTTGGGCAGATTAAAAAAGAAGGGAATTGATTTTTTTATGAAAGTTTTGCGCGTGTTGACAAAAACGTTGTTTTTTGTCGGAGTTTTTTGCGGGGTCGCCCTCTTTTCGCTCATCGGCTATCTTCAGTATACGGTCGAGCGCGAATATAAATTGGTACGCGGTGAACGGCTGGAAATCGGGACCAAAATCCCCGTCACCGCCACCTTCGAGGGGGTTCAGTCCTCGCGCGTGAATTGGAACGGCTCGGTGGGGGAAACCTTTCCCGTTGAACTGAAAATTTTCGGCGCTATTCCGTTTTCGACCGTCGAGGTCGAAATTATCGACCAACTCTCGGTCGCGGTTTTGGGCCATCCGTTCGGGATGAAACTCTATACCGACGGCGTTCTGGTTATCGATACTTCCGCGGTCGAGGGCCCTGAGGGTTCGGTGCACCCCGCCAACGAAGCGGGGCTCAAAAAAGGGGACTACATTTTGTTTGCCGATGGGGTTTCGATTGCCTGTAACGAAGACCTTTCCGAAATCGTGGCCGCTTCGCAAGGCGAGCCGGTGCGGCTTGAAATCTTGCGAAATGGCAAAAACAAAACGCTCACTATCACCCCCGTTTACGCGGCCGAGTCCGAGGGGTATCGCCTTGGCGTCTGGGTGCGCGACAGTTCGGCGGGCATCGGCACCCTCACGTTTTACAGCCCCGCCACGGGGGTGGTCTGCGGCTTGGGACACGGCATTTGTGACGAGGATACCGGTTCGCTGATGACGGTCAATTCGGGGCAGATGGTCACCGCCACCATTTTGTCAAACAAACGCGGCGAAAAGGGGAGCCCCGGTGAACTTCAAGGGCAGTTCACCTATGAAACGGTGGCCGATATCGAACGAAATTGTGAACAGGGGGTCTACGGCCGCCTGATTGGCGAGATGGACCTTTCAAATTTGACCGAAATTGCTCTCAAACAGGACATCGAGGACGGCAAGGCGCAAATCCTCTCGACCGTCGAGGGGCAAACGCCAAAACTTTATGATTGCACCGTCGAGAAACGAAACGGCGCCTTCCATTCCGCGACCCAAAACCTCGTCGTCACCGTAACCGACCCCGAACTTTTGGATACTACGGGCGGCATTGTACAGGGTATGTCCGGCAGCCCCATTCTCCAAAACGGAAAACTCATCGGCGCCGTGACCCACGTCTTTATCGACGACCCAACCAAGGGGTACGGCATCTTCGCCGAGAATATGCTCGAAACGGCACAAGGTGTGGCAGAAGAACAACTAAAGGAAGCA
Source organism: Acutalibacteraceae bacterium (assembly GCA_045545515.1). Taxonomy (GTDB): domain Bacteria; phylum Bacillota; class Clostridia; order Oscillospirales; family Acutalibacteraceae; genus UBA737. Next base: position 125,646 of record JAZQBA010000004.1, on the reverse strand, counting down.
TCATAATAAAAGTGAGACTCAATAGAGTCTCACTTTTATTTTATAATATCACTGAGGTGATTGTTTTGAAGATTTATGGATACGTAAGAGTGTCAAGCGTTGATCAAAACGAAGATAGACAACTAATGATTATGAATGAAAAAAGCATTCCAATGAGTAACGTCTATATTGATAAGCAGTCCGGCAAGGATTTTGAACGGCCACAGTATAAGAAACTCGTCAAGAAATTAAAACCGGGAGATATGCTCTACATACTGAGTATTGACAGATTAGGACGCAATTACGAGGATATTCAAAAGCAGTGGCGGATACTAACAAAGGATATTGGTGTTGATATTTGTGTAATTGATATGCCATTGCTTGATACTCGAAATGGTAAGGATTTGATGGGAACGTTTATTGCTGACCTTGTCTTGCAAATACTTTCTTTCGTGGCACAAAGTGAACGTGAGAATATAAAAAAGCGACAAGCACAGGGCATTGCAGCGGCAAAAGCAAAGGGTGTTAAGTTTGGCCGACCGGAGGTTTCTATGCCTGACAATTTTGGGACACATTTATCAAAATGGGAAAAGGGACAAATAACAACTTCTGAAGTTTTGAAACTGACAGGACTTAGCAAATCCACCTTTTATAGAAAGGTCAGAGAATACAATATAATCAAAAAATAAATAGTTCCAAAAGGTACACCTTTTGGAACTATTTATACATCATATATTTTAGCACAACGAGCTCCTATTTACAACCTTTTTAGGCGATGTTTTGAAGATTTTGGAAAGAGATTTTGATTATCAAGTTGTTTTTGAGCACATTCTCAAAAGGTGTACCTTTTGAGAATGTGAGGTGATTTTATGTCAATGCCAACAGATAACAGCAAGGAATACTTTGTTAAAGATTTTTACAAACGAACATTAAATATTCTGCGTAGTACCCAATGTGAATATGATGTTGCTTTGTTAATTAATTCTATGGTAGGACTTCTGGTTGTGCCAAAAGAAAGATATTTTCATTCTATGTACGTTCCAGACAATTACGTTGATTCAGATATACTAAAGAAGATACGTACTACTTTTAAAAGCAATCCTGATATTCCGTTGACACAAATTCTTAGACGCTTAAGGAATTCTGTTTATCACGGTAATATGGAATATGAATATAGGGATGATATGGTCAGTTGTGAATACGGTTACTATAAATTGAAAAATAAAAGCATCGATATTGAGGGGGAAATATAATTATGAAAAAGTTTTTATCGGTATTGTTATCTGTCGTTTTAATAATATCCATCTGGCCGATGGGGATGTTTGGTATTACTGCAGGTGCGGCAACTAAATATACTGAAGGATATTATACTTATATAGTTGAAAATGGAAAAGCAACTATAACCGATTGTAAAACATCAATTAGCGGTAGCATAACAATTCCATCAACACTTGGCGGCTATCCCGTAACAAGCATAGGCGAAGATGCGTTTGAGGCTTGCAGAGGATTAACATCAATAACCATCCCCGATGGTGTAACAAGCATAGAAGATTATGCATTTTACTATTGCAGAGGCTTAACGTCAATAACCATCCCCGACAGTGTAATAAGTATAGGAAAAGGTGCGCTTTTTTGGTGTGATAGCCTCGAAAACATTACCTTGCCATTTATAGGATCATCGAAAACGGCAAGTGGCACTGCAGATGCAGTATTTGGATATATATTTGGCTATACAACTAGTATAAGTAATGATGGTCCAGCCGGTTCAATAAGACCCGAAACACCGATGATACAGTATTATTCTAGTGGTTCTTATTTCTATTATTATATACCATCTAGTATAAAAACAGTAACTATAACTGATGCTACGCAAATACCTTATGGTGCGTTTTGTAACTGCGAATATTTGACTAGCATCACCATCCCCGACAGTGTTGCAAGTATAGGTATGTATGCATTTTACAAGTGCTCATCACTTACAAGCGTAGCTATTCCTAACGGCGTAACAAGTATAAGTGAATACGCCTTCTATGGTTGTAGTAAACTTACGTCGATAACAATCCCCGACAGTGTTGCAAGTATAGGCATGAATGCATTTTACAATTGCTCATCACTTATAAGTGTAACTATTCCTAACGGCGTAACAAGTATAAGTGAATATGCTTTCTATGGTTGTAGTAGCTTAAACGAAGTTTATTATTGCGGAACATCTGATGAATGGGATATGATAGAAATATCGTTTTACAATGAAAAATTAACAGATGCGACAAGATCTTACCATAAGTATGATGATTGTTGTGATGATTCGTGTGCTTTTTGTGGCGAAATAAGAGTACCGCCTCACATATATTCCAACGCTTGCGATACTACTTGTAATGTGTGCAACCAAGTCCGTAAAACAGGCCCTCATTTTGTTGTCGAAAATGCTATACCGCATATCTTGACCAACAGTTCCTCTTATCCGTTTTCTTTATCTGATGGTTGGTATACCTCTACCAATAAATCAAATTCTTCACAATCTACCTTTACGTTAACAGCGAAACATAATTGTTCTCTTGTTATAAAATACAAGGCTTCCAGTGAAAAAAATTATGATAAATTAAGCATCAAACAGAATTCTACTACTCTTAAAATAGTTTCCGGTACTGTTTCGGAAACGAGTTTAACGATTAATTTGGTAGAGGGAGATGCTTTAACCTTCACCTACTCCAAGGATAGTTCCCAATCTTCTGGAAGCGACACAGCTTCCTTCAAAATTGATCCCTGTGCTTGCGGCACAAAAGAAAATGCTGAAGATATGGAGCCAACCTGTGTAGGTCCCATCGTTTGTTCCGTCTGCGGAATTACCGTAAAGCCTGCTTCTACCGTTCATACCTACGATAATGCCTGTGATACGGATTGTAATGTGTGCGGAATTACTCGCACAATACCCGGCCACCTATACGACAACTCTTGCGATACTACCTGTAATGAATGCGGCTATGTAAGAAATGTACAGCACACTTTTGTGAGCGGTGCTTGTAACGTCTGTAGTCTAAAGCAAGTTCCTGTAGCAATTAGAGTTACCGCAACATCCGTCACTCTTGCGCCTTACACAGGTTATGAATACAGTATGGATGGTATAACTTGGCAAAGCAACAACATGTTTACAGGTCTTGAAGTAGAGATGACTTACACATTCTATCAACGCATAGCAGAAAGCGAGTCAAACCAGGTAAATGAAAAAAGCGAAGCACTTTTGGTAACGACTTTACCAAAAGGCAATTGCATAAACAAAGCAGAAAAACCAATTTTAGTTAATGCGAGTAATAACTCTATTTCCTTGTTAAAAGTTGATGGATATGAATACAAAATTGATGACGGCAGTTGGCAAACTTCGCCTGTATTCAATAATTTGAGATGGAGAGAATCATATACGCTTTATCAAAGAATTAAAGAGACCGCTACCCATAAGGCTAGTGATACAAGCGAAGGACTTGTTGTTAACTTGGATATGAATCCATCAGTAGCTTTTTGCCAGAGTATGTTGTCTGACTATATTGATATATATGGCACAACACTTTCCAACGGGAATAAAAGAGTTACGAAATTGGTGAGTTCTACATATATTTACTTTGAAAAAACACCTAACGGTATTTACTGTAGCACATATTCTTCGACATCTAGTTCAAACACATCAGTGAAATATTATTTTGGTTTCACGCTTACTTCAAACAGTAAATACATCGACCCGACCTTACTTGTTGAGGGATATTACGGAAAAAATTTAATTTCTACGTTAACGATTGAGGCATCGGTTGACAGAACAACATATACTAACTCAAGTAATATACATCTAGACGATTATCAAGATGGTAGCAACGGTCATCAATTATTTAACACCCATTTGAAATTGTTATGCACATCTATGCATGTCTTTTTACTCGATGAGGTTGGTTGTGGAATTGGCGGCGTCGGATTTTTGGATTTTAGTGGCGAAAATGATCGAGGTTTCTATTGTGACGCTGCCTTAAATCATCAACTTGGAAATAAGGTGTTAAAATACGGATATAATGCATCTTGCGAACGTTCTGGGTATACTGGTGATTATTGTTGTAGTTATTGTGGAGAAATTATTGAAAAAGGTCGTGCTATACAAAGTTTAGGTGGACATAAATATAACAACACATGTGATACAGAATGTAACGATTGTGGTTTTAAGCGTGATATAGAGCACACATATTCTAATAATTGCGATACAAATTGTAATGTTTGTAATGCTAAGCGTGAAGTTAATCATTTATACGACAATGATTGCGATTCAAAATGCAATGAATGTGATTTCGAACGAAAAGCTCCACATATTTTTGACCATAATGATGACATGATTTGTAATGAATGCGGATATGAAAGACCTCCATATATTATCGGCGATGTTGACGGGAACGATCAGGTTACCGACGCGGATGCAGAGTATATGTTAATGTATACATTCTTCCCTGAAGATTATCCGGTAAATCAGAATTGTGATTTCAATGGTGATGGGAAGGTTAGCGATGCAGATGCAGAGTATTTGCTGATGTTTACACGGCACCCGGAAGAATATCCGCTACATTAAAAAGGGGGGTAAATAAAAATGAAAAGAATAATTTGTTTTTTAGTTACTGTTATTTTAATGATGTCGGTATGTATAACAGCAAGTGCGGCAGGCAATTCGACTGTGAATGGAAATAATTCTGTGACTGTAGGCAATAACATTGAATTGACTGTAAATATAGAGGGTTGTGGTAATGCAACGTCAGTCGCCGTTGTGGTAACTCACAGTGACGATTTTGAACTGGTGTCGGGGACGTGGATTAAAAACGGCTCTATATCAGTATTTGATGTATCCACAAAAAAAGGTGCATTGGGAGTTCTTTCTTCTCCCAATGTTAACGGAAATCTTTTTAAGATTGTTCTAAAAGCCAAAACCTCTTCTATGCAATCGCAAAACGTTGGCGTTAACGTCATCGCAAAAAACGATTTGACTGAGATATTAAACGTCAATTCTTCAAAATTGATTAAAATTAATTGTGCAACACATAGTTGCGGCACGGATTATATCTGTGACGTATGCGGTTTTGTGGATTGCAATATCGAAGAAATGTTTTCTGATGTTTCAAACGATGCGTGGTATAGCGAAGCGTTGACTTATGCGGTTTCTACCGGCTTGTTAAAGGGTTATACAAACGGAAAGTTTGGTACGTCGGACGGAATACAGCGTCAGGACTTTCTTGTAATGCTTGCCCGTTTTGATGGAGCTGATTTGACCGCGTATGCAAATAATTACGGAAACTTTACCGACGTGTCCGCAGATTCGTATTACGAAGCCGCGGTTAACTGGGGTAAGGCAAACAATATTGTGAACGGGTATGTAAACGGTGCGTTTGGCGTAGGCGATAAAATTACGCGTGAACAGATCGTAACCTTCATGTATCGGTACGCCCGATATAAAGGTCTGGACACATCGGTTACGCCTTCGGCAAAACAACGTATCCAAAATAGGTATTATGATTTCAGAAACGTGAGCGATTTTGCAATGGATGCAATTTATTGGGCGATTGACCGCGGCGTAATTAACGGCAAAGAGAATAACACTGCAATCGTGCCCCAGGGTAATGCACAGAGATGTGAAGTTGCGCAGATTATGTTCAACATTCATAAAAATAATATATTTTAAGGAAACGTATTAACCGTATTCTATCGAAAGAGGTATCGTAAAAACGGTACCTCTTTTTCGTTAAAAAATTTATTTACATCTTCTGTCGCTTGTATTATAATGATTCTAATGAGAAAATGCGAAAGGAACAGCCTTATGATTAAAATTGGAATCTATGGATACGGAAATCTTGCCAAGGGTGTGGAACTGGCTGTGAACGCGGCGAGCGACCTTGAATTGGTGGCGATTTTTTCGCGGCGCGACCCCAAAAGTGTTCAAACCAATTCGCCTGCGGTGCCGGTCGTGAAAACCGACAGTGTGTTGGAATGGGTGGATAAAATCGACGTGATGGTGCTTTGCGGCGGCAGTGCGACCGATTTGCCGAAGCAGACCCCCGATTTGGCACAGCACTTCAACGTTGTCGACAGTTTCGACAACCACGCCAATATCCCCACACATTTTGAAACGGTGGACTCGGTGGCGCAGAAATCGGGCAAGGTGGCCGTGATTTCGGTTGGTTGGGACCCGGGAATGTTCTCGATCAACCGTATGTATTCTTCGGCCGTTTTACCGAACGGAAAAGATTATACGTTTTGGGGCAAGGGCGTCAGCCAAGGGCATTCGGATGCCATTCGCCGAATTGAGGGTGTTTTGGACGCCAAACAGTATACCATTCCCGTCGAAGAAGCCCTGTCGGCCGTAAGAAGCGGCGCAAACCCCGATCTGTCGGTGCGCGATAAGCATATCCGCGAGTGTTTCGTGGTGGCCGAAGAGGGCGCCGATTTGGCGAGAATCGAACAGGAAATCGTGACGATGCCCAACTACTTTGCGCCCTATCACACCATTGTTCACTTTATCACCGCCGAAGAAATGAAGGCGCAGCACAGCGGCATTCCGCACGGCGGCTTCGTTATTCGAAGCGGGAAAACGGGCCTTGGCGGCGAGCATCAGCATTTGATTGAGTACAGTCTGAAACTCGATTCCAACCCCGAATTTACGGGCGCGGTCTTGACGGCGTATGCGCGCGCGGCCTACCGCTTGAACGAAAAGGGTGAGCACGGTTGTATGACCGCCTTTGACATCGCCCCCAAATATCTGAGCGAAAAAAGCGCTTCGGAATTGATTGCCGCGATGCTATAAGGAAAGATTTTATCGAAAAACAACCAAGACCAAAGGGTTTCCTTTGGTCTTGTGTTTTGTTATTGGAAAAGGGATTGCATTTTGCGACAAAATTTGATAAACTAAACGAAGGCTTTGAAAGCCTTGACTTTTTGTAGATTCGCATTGTTTTTTAGGAGTGTTCTGAATTTGAAAAAAATTCTTTTGATAGCGGTTTTGTGCCTGCTGTTGGGGTTGTCGGGTTGTGTTGGAAATCTTCACGATTTTCCCGAGACCGATTTTTCGGTCAGTTCCGATTTACAGACGCCCACCTGCCGACACGAATGGGCAACGGCAACCTGTCTTGCCCCGAGAACCTGTCTGAAATGTAACAAGACCATCGGGAATAAGGGCCCTTGCAAGGATGACGGCAACGGAATTTGCGTCAACTGCAAGACCGATATTCTCTTTGCCCATCTTAAAAACAGTTTTCACGTTCGATTGGCTATTCCAAACGTCGGGGAAAACAACTACTACACGCGCGTAAAGTATTGGAATTACACCGATATGACCATTCTGCTCAACGGCACCATCGTGGCCGGGGGAAAGACCTGCCAGAATTTAGAGGCCGACAAATACGCGGTCGAGGGCGGGGACGAGGTGTCGGTTTTATATTACCGTTCGGGGGCCGCTTCCGAGCAGAATGAGAATCAGAACAACGACTTATATCTGGACAATTCTTCGTTGGGGTACACCAGCGTTCAGATCAACGAAAAAACCGTTTACATACTTTTTGACGTGAACGGTGTGGTTAAGTTTGGATACTCTTTACAGGAAATCGGCGTAGAAGCCTAACGTATTATTGAGGTGTGAAAAATGACGTTACAGGACAAAATGAGAGAACTGCTCTTTAAGGTCAAGGAACTGGAGGCCGACGAGCAGAAAAAGAAGGACTGTGCCATTGCGGGTCAGTGCTATTTTCTGAACGCGGATGAGGTGTTGTCCTACCGCCGTTCGTTTGGCGATGCGCGTTACCCCTATTCGGTCGACGGGTTGAACCTTTGGGCCTATACCTCGGGCAACGTGGTGGTTGAGGAGAGTATTTTCAATATCATTCTCGCCGCGGCCGAGGGCGCCGAGCCGAATTTGTGTTTCTTTATCGGCAAAAAACAGGGTGAGGGCTTTTTCCCCGTTTCGGTTACGGGTGCGGCCAAACTGCCGTTTGAAGCGGATATTCACCGCTTTGTGGTCTTTACGCCCGATGCCGCCTACTATTTTGTGGAGAGCGGCGCGTTGGTTTCCTGTGTTCGAATGTTTGTTGACGAGAAGAAGAATCTGCGCTTTACCCATTGCGTGCTGAACACGTCGAATGAGGCGGCCGAAACCTACACCTCGCTTTATATGAACCTTATGTTGCAGCGCAGCAGTTACGAATATATTGAAACCAAGTGGTACCGCCGAAGCCAAAAGACCGAGGACGGTTTTGCCATCAGCGTGACCGAACCGCTTGACCGCAACACCTGTTTTCTGCACAACGCCTATATTGCGCGCAGAAGTGCCGCAGAAACCTGTTATTCTACCACGTCGCGCACCGATTACAAGGGCGGTATGCACGAGCAATTGAGCGGCGCGTTGCCACTGCAAAACGGTCGGTTTGAAAACTGCCGCGCCTATACCGAGTTTAACGATACCGCCGTGGCGGGGGATTTGATTCCGTTGACACTCGGCGGGGGAGAAGACTTTACGGTCGATTATATCGTGGCGGTGCATGATGACGCCCAAACGGCCAAGGCGCTCGCACAAAGCGCACGGGATGCCGACGCGATTTTATACGATAAACAGCCCGACGAAAACGCCGTTGCGGCCAAGATTCCCGCCTTTTCGTTTGAGGGCGCCCACGACGGGGCCGTTTCGAACGAGAAGAATTTGGGTTATTTCTTAAAGAACGTTTTCCGCCAAGTGGAATTTTGCGCACGTGCCAAAAACTACGCGGGACCCTTTATCGGCATTCGCGACATCTTCCAACAACTCGAAGCCGCCCAACTTTGGATTCCCGAGTACAGCCGCGGCAAGATTATCGAAGCGCTCAACTATATTGGGGACGACGGCCGCGCGCCGCGTCAGTATTCTTATCCGACGTCGCCCGAAGTGCCGCCGGCGATGGACCTGCGCCCCTTTGTGGACCAAGGTGTCTGGATTATTTCGACCGTTTACAATTATCTGGCCTATACGGGCGATTTCTCGATTTTAGAGGAAGAGTGCGGCTATTACAAACTCTTGGGCAACCGCGTGGAATTCAGCGACCGCCGCGACAGCGTACTCGACCATTTGATGCTCATTTGTGAGTATCTGACCTCGAAAATCGACCCCGACACGGGATGTTTGCGCATTCTGTACGGCGACTGGAACGACGCTTTGGACGGGCTCGGCAAAACCGAGGACGAGGGTGAAGAATTCGGCAGCGGCGTTTCGGTGATGGCCTCACTTCAGTTCTACCGCAACCTCAACGAAATGGCCGAGATTTTGGAGAAACTCGGTCGCACGGATGAGGCCGCCGATTACCGCAACCGCGCCGAAAAATTGGGCGAATCGTTGCAAAAATACGCCGTGGTTTCGAACGGGGCGGGCCAACGCAAGATTCTGCACGGATGGAACGACAAGCGCGAACACTGTATCGGCAGTTTCTGCGACAACGACGGCGAGAACCGCGACAGTCTGACCGCGACGGCCTATTGGGTCATTTCCAAGGCGTTGCAGCGGGATGAAACGCTCAAAAAAGACATTTTGGCCGCGTATGACCGCCTGGATTCAAAGTATGGACTCAAGACCTTTGAACCCTACTTTGCGCCCGAAAATAAACTGGTCGGCCGCATTACGCGTCTGCCTAAAGGAACGGCCGAAAACGGCGCCGTGTATATCCACGCGACCCTGTTTGCCATCTGGTCGCTTTTCGAAATGGGTGAGACCGAGCGCGCCTTTGCGCAACTTTATAAAATTCTCCCCGTTTTGCACAAGGATATTTCGACCACGCCGTTTGTGATGCCCAACTCCTACATTGAAGACGCGGAAAAAGGGTTTGACGGCGAATCGATGAGCGATTGGTTTACGGGTAGCGGTTGTGTACTCGTAAAGGTTCTTGTCTGGTACGTCTTCGGTGTGCGCGCCGACCTGAATTCGCTCACCATCGGCCCTGCCAAAGACCTTCCGTTCGACAAAACCGAACTGACCCTTCAGGTCAAGGGGATTCGCATTCACGTGCAGTATAAAAACGAGGATCATTGTCAGCGCACCTTTACGGTAAACGGCAAACCGGTTGCCGCAACGCTTGACGAACAAACGGGCGCTTACATTCTCAAATTCCAGAACGAAGAACTGAAAGAGGATCTGGAAATTGTCGTTTGCGACTGATAAAAACATTCCAAGAGGCATACCGCCGCGGTATGCCTCTTTTTTTGTAAAAAAATTGAAAAAAGCAAAAAATGTTCTTGCGAAAAAGGGTGGGCTATGGTATAGTGAAGGCGAAAACTTTTTTTGTGGAGAAAAGAGGTATTTTTATGACATTTCAAGACAAAGCAAGAGCGCTTTACCAAATGGTGAAAGAACTCGAAAACGATGCGCAAAAAAAGGCTGATTCCGCCATTGCGGGTCAGTGCTATTTTTTGAATGCGGATGAGGTTTTATCCTACCACCGCGGCTACGGCGACGCGCGCTATCCCTATTCGGTCGACGGACTCAATCTGTGGGCCTATACTTCGGGAAACGTACTCGCCGAAGAAAGCGTCTTCAACTATATTTTGCCCGCGTTTGAGGGGGCACAGCCCAACGTTTGCTTCTTTATCGGTCGCAAACAGGGCGAGGGCTTTTTCCCGATTTCGGTGACGGGCGCGGCCCAATTGCCGTTTGAAGAGGGCATTCACCGTTTCGTCGTCTTTACGCCCCACGCGGCCTATTACTTTGCCGAGAGCGAAGGCGTTGTTTCCTGCGTTCGTATGTTTGTCGACCCGCAGAAGAATATGCGCTTTACCCAGTGCGTTCTGAACAATTCCGACCAAACGGTCGAAACCTATACGTCGGCCTATTTCAATATGATTTTGCTGCGAAGCGGATTTGAGTTCCCCGAGAGTAAATGGTACCGCCACAGCCGCGTTACCGAAGATGGTTTTGAAATCGGCGCCAGTGAGCCGGTGGACCGCAATACCTGTTTCTACCACTCGGCCTACATTGCCCGCAGATGCAAAGACGTTCCGTTGTACGCTACCACCTCGCGTGCCGATTACAAGGGCGGCAAATACGTTCAGATAAACGCTTCCTCGGCGCTTCAGAACGGCCGTTTTGAAAAGTGTTGCCCCGTAACCGAGTTCAGCGATTTCGCCGTCGGCGCCGATATTATTCCTTTGACGCTTGCCGCCGGTGAAGAGTTCACGGTTGATTACGTTATCGCGATGAATGACGACGAAAACGTCGCCCGCGCACAGGCGCAAAGTGCGCTTTCGGCCGATGATATTCTGTACAACACCGAATACGGCCCCGACGCCGTTGGTATGCAGATTCCCGAATTTTCGCTTCAAGGCGCCCACGACGACGCAGTTGTCAGCGAACAGAACCTCGGCTACTTCTTAAAGAACGTCTTCCGCCAGGTAGAGTTCTGTGCCCGCGCCAAGAACTACGTGGGTTACTTGATTGGTATCCGCGATATCTTCCAACAGTTGGAAGCCTCCCTTTTGTGGATTCCCGAGTATACCCGCCGCAAGATCGTCGAGGCGCTCAACTTTATCGGCGATAACGGTTGCGCACCCCGTCAGTATTCCTATCCCTCCAAACCCGACGAGATGCCGATGATGGACCTTCGTCCTTACATCGACCAGGGCGTTTGGATCATTTCGACCATCTATAACTATTTGGCACACACCAATGATTTCTCGATTTTAGAGGAAGAGTGCGGCTATTATAATTTGAGTGAGGGTTGGGTACAACCGAGTGACCGCCGCGACAGCGTGCTCGATCACATGTTGAACATTACCAACTATCTGCTCTCGAAGATCGACCCCGAAACGAAGTGCCTGCGCATTATTTACGGCGACTGGAACGACGCTTTGGACGGGCTTGGAAAATCCGATGACCCGAACGAAGAGTACGGCAGCGGCGTTTCGGTCATGGCCTCACTTCAGTTCTATCGCAACCTCAACGAAATGACCGATATTCTCAACCGTTTGGGCCGCGAGGAAGAAGCGAGCGTTTATCAGAAACACGCCGAGCAACTTCTCGAAGGCTTGAAGACCTACGCGGTTGTTTCCAACGAACAGGGCCAGCGCAAGGTTGTTCACGGTTGGAGTGACAAGCGCGGCTTTATGGTCGGCAGTTTCTGCGATAACGACGGCGAGAGCCGCGACAGCGTAACGACCAACGCGTATTGGGTCATTTCCCGCGCCATTGCCAGTGACGAAACCCTTAAAAAGGATATTCTGGCCGCTTATGACCGCTTGGATTCGAAGTACGGACTCAAGACCTTTGAACCCTACTTTGCGCCCGACAACGAGGACGTTGGCCGTATTACCCGCCTGCCCAAAGGCACGGCCGAAAACGGCGCGGTTTACGTTCACGCGACCATGTTTGCCATTTGGTCGCTCTTTGAAATGGGCGAGACCGAGCGCGCCTTTGAACAACTCTATAAGGTTTTGCCGGTCTTACATAAAGACGTTTCGACCACGCCCTTCGTAATGCCCAACTCGTACATCGAAAACCTCGAAAAGGGTTACGACGGCGAGTCGATGAGCGACTGGTTCACGGGAAGCGGTTGCGTTCTCATTAAGGTGTTGATTTGGTACATCTTCGGTGTTCGCGCCGACCTGAATTCGCTGACCATCAGCCCCGCGATGAACGTCCCGTTCGACCAAACCGAAATCGAACTGAAGGTCAAGGGTGTTCGATTGCACCTGCGCTATCAGAACAGCGGCAAGGGCACACGCACCTTTACGGTCAATGGACAGCCGGCCGAGGCGGTTGTCGACCAAAAGACCGGTGCTTTGGCGTTGCGCTTTGTCAACGACCAATTAACCGAGGACCTGGACGTTGTGGTTTGTGACTAATTGAAAGAAAAAAGAGGTATGCTGCGTTTGGGACATACCTCTTTTTTGTTGGGTGTTTCAAAGAAAAGAGAATTTTTTTGCAGTTTTTTTGAAAAAGTCCGCTTTCCCACACTTTTCGGGTGGGGACAACGGCGGTTCAATCTATTATAATAGTACCGTTAGTATTGATACGGGGCGTTTTTGCACCCCAAAAAAGGGAGGATTTTTTATGGGAAGTAACATCTCGAAAAAAATTATCAGCCTACTGTTGGCACTGCTCCTTGTGGTGACCCTGTTTCCGATGACGGCATGGGCCGACTATGAAGACGGTCAGGAATGTTGGTTTTGCGGACACTACCATTGGGACGAATACATGTGCGGAATTTGCGGCGCGTGCAGTATAGAGTGCACGAACGCAACTTGCTTTGTTACAACCCACTGTAATGAGTGCGGCACTTGTCTTGAGACGGAAGTATTCTGTTCGGATTGCCATCTCTGTGAAGAGTGTTATCTGAGTAATGGGGCGCATTGTTCAAAATGTCAGGACCCCACCAAGTGTTTTTTCACCGACCCGGACGGCCTTTGCGGAAGTTGCTGGGGCTGCGAAGACTGTGTCGGTACCATTTGTGATACCTGCGGTTTTTGCGAAGATTGCCAGGTATCCGAGGGCGGTATGCACTGTCCCGATTGCAACTCCTGTTTTTTAGACGTTGGGAACTGCCAGGCCGACAACCAAAACGATTCGCACTGTGCCGATTGTTGCCAGCTTTGCGAATCCTGTGAAAATTGCTATTATGAAGAGGGCATTTTCCTTTGTGATTTCTGTGGCCTTTGTCCCGATTGCTGCGTCGAAGTGGCCGAGGATAACGGTTGTAGTTGCGCGCAGTACTGCGTCGAGAGTTCGGATTGGTTTGAACACGTTTGTACCGATTGCGGCGCGGCCTTTTGTGAAATCGATCAATGTGAATATTGCGGCTTCTGTCTGGACTGCTGCGAAAGTATGTCGGATTGTATCGACGGAATGTGCGTCGAAAATCCCGATTACGACTACCATTTCTGTGTCGATTGCGGCGATTGCTTCTGTGTGAACGATTTGTGCGAATCCTGTGATTTGGTCGGGGAACTTCGTTGCTCGGATTGTTGCGCGGTCCTTACCGCCGATGAAGGTTGCGATTGCGGCGACCGTTGCTTTAACGAGGATGATTTTGCGTGGCACGTGACGTATGAACACGCCGGCCAGGATATTGACAACCATTCCGCAACGCCCCAAAGCGGTTGGGAAATGGATGCAACGGGCCATTGGCACGCTTGCCGCTATTGTACCGACCCCGCTCACAGTAAAATCGGTTTTGGAGCACATGCTCTGAATAAATACGGCATTTGTGAGAGTTGCGGCTTTGACAGTTTTGCCAAAATACTGATTTTGAAACAACCCCAAAGCCGTGTCGTTACCGTGACCGATTACGGTGCCGAACAAGGCGACCCGCTAAATGCCGAAGACAATCAGGTCACCTTCGTTACGGCGGCAAGAGGCCTTTCGGAATTGAGTTACCAATGGTATTTTTCCACCGGTGGCAATTGGATAAAACTGGTCGACCACACAACCGAGTGGTGGCCTAACGGCGATTCTTTTGAAGATGTTGAGGGCGCAAAGACCCCCACCTTAACGGTGTCGGTTCCGAGTACCTGTTGCTATGAAACCTATTCCTACAAATGCGTGATTACCGATGCGGAAAACAACACGGTTGAAACGGCCGTGGCGTCGATTCGCTCGCAACACGTATACAAGGGTGAAATGCGCGCGGAATATGGCGAACAGTACCACGCGATTGCGCAGTACGGTCCCAATATCCCCGTTTATCATACCAGCGGCCACTGGGTAGAATGTATCGGTGACAGTTGTACCGAAGAAATACTGGTACCCCACCGTTTCAGCAAGGAAACGCGAATTCTCGTTGATCAGGGCACCAATCAGTACGGTGTTCCTATGGGTGACGGCAGCGAGTGGATGGAATATACCTGTCTGGACTGCGGCGGTAAAAAATACGAGAAACTTCATGAACACTACTATGTCGACCCCGAAACAGGGGACTGTGATATCGATTACGGTTACGAGGACGAATTACAGCACCAGATGCAGTGCTTGTTCTCATTCAAGGGGGTTCGTTGTGACTATACCACGCGTGAAAACCACGCGTTTATGGGTTACCGGGATATGGCCACACCGCATACCGCGCCCAACGGTATCGGAATTTCCTATCGCGAGTGTCAGGTCTGTTCCTATCAGAACACGAAAAAACCCGAAAAATACGATCCGTCGAGTAATAAAATGGTTGCGGTCGACTGGACCAAGAATAACGACCTGGTGCACGTGGAGTATGGCTACGCCGACACCCAGGTGACAGCGGCCGGAGAACAGATCCGCGTGACCTTCGATCCGACGGCGTATGAAAAACTCTACGAGATTGAAAATGAGTATCCGGTTTGTATCGCGTGGAGTGTTTACTACATTTACGAAAAGAACAACGGTTATCCGGTTGAAACCAACGTTTCTTCACATTTTTCCTTTACCAAGGAAACCGGCAAACCGACCTGGAGAGTGAGCATTCCCAACTTCAGCGGATACACCGGCGGCGGAATCTTCGTCTTCCGCCCGATTGTCGATTCGAACCCCTGCACTCATAATCACGGCACGCGTATTAAGGGCGCTTATGACCCCATCTGCGTGAAGGACGGATATACGGGCGATACGGTTTGCGTGGACTGCGGCTATGTGGTCCAAAACGGTCAGGTCATTCCCAGTTACGGCAGACACACAGGCACCTTAACACTCAATCCGCTGACGGTGCAGCAAGGCACCTGTGACCACCGCGGTTACAGCGGAACCTCGCGCTGTTCGGTTTGCAAAATGTCGGTTCGCGGCAATTCCACCCCGAAGGTACACACCGGCCTTGTAAGTGTAACGGGTTACGTGGCCCCGACTTGTTATGACTTCGGTTACTCGGGGGATACCTATTGCAGTTGCGGTGAACTGTTGGAAGAGGGCACCTTGTTGGCCCCCGACCATAAAGAAATAGAGGTCATCGGTTACGTGGCCCCCTCGGCGTCGAAAGCGGGCTATTCGGGCGACCTCAAATGTAAGGATTGCGACCTTATTCTGCGATACGGTTACACCATTCCGAAAGACCGCGTGATTGAAAACATCGTCATTACCGGCTTGACCGCACCCGTTGCGGGTCAGCACCCGACCTATGAGGTCACGCTCGGCTCGGATAAGTATTCGTTGGATATCGGTGCTACTTCCTACCGTAGAAACGGTATTTACTGGTATGCCAACTACGAGCCCTTCTATCCCAATCAGAATTTCCGCGGCGGCTTTACCTACCGCGTGAACATCGTGTTGAAAGCCAATGGCGCCAACTTCTTTGCGGGGGACGTTACGGCGACCGTAAACGGAAAGACGGCCAAGATCATTCCCCTCAATGATCCCGAATATATTCAGGTGCAGTATACCTTCGAAGACATTCCAAAGGCGCTCGTACAGCATATTGACGTCACGGGTGTTCAAGAACCGGTTGTAGGGCAAATGCCTTCGTGGAACTATCAGTTGAGCGATCCTTCCCTTTATTTTGTAGATACCTTCAGTTGGGAGGCAAACGACGAATACTGGTATGCCGGAGAACCGTTCTCCAAAGGAAACAAATACACCCTGTATATGCAGATTGAAGCAATTTGGAGCGAGTGTGACTTCTCGCCGAATACCACGGTAAACATCAACGGCAAACCTGCCGAAGTGTTGGATGTTCGTATCAGTGAGTACGTGCAGTACGTATACCTGAAGTATGATTACGGTTATCTGACCGATTATATGGCGATTGGCGACCTTTACGGAGATTGGAAGGTTTCGCCCGTTGAGACGGCCGTCTTTAAGGTGACGGCGGCGGGAATCAACAGCAACGATATTGCGCTGTTTGATAAGGATTTCAACGAGGTGAAATTCAATACCAAAAAGCAAGGATTCCCCTTGGTAAAGGGTCAGCAGTATACCGTTCGTCTGCGCTATAACGGAACGACGGTTGATAACGCAACGTTTGTGTTGACCAAGGTTGCCAATACACTCTTCCCCGACACCAGTGCCGAAGCCTGGTACAACGAGGCAGTGACCTATGCGGTCGGTCGCGGATTTATCAACGGTTACGGTAACGGAACCTTTGGCCCGAGCGACAGCATTCAGCGTCAGGACTTCTTGGTAATGCTTGCCCGCTTGGAAGGCGTGGACCTTTCGCAATACGAACAGGTAAGTGGTGTCTTCACCGATGTTCAGGCCGGAACGTATTATGCGGCGGCGGTACATTGGGGTTATGAAAAAGGCATTGTTACCGGATACCAGAACGGTTCGTTCGGTGTGGGTGATGTGATTATCCGTGAACAGTTGGTCACCTTCCTTTGGCGTTACGCCAAGTATAAGGGGTTGAATGTTTCGGTTGCACCGAGTGTGGTGACAAGTGTTCAAACAACCTTTGCCGACTACAATCAGATCAGTGACTACGCGTTAGACGCCGTTTATTGGGCGGTAGACCGTAAAGTCATTAAAGGAAAGACCGCAACAACGGTTGCCCCGATGGGCAGCGCACAGCGTTGTGAAGTCGCTCAGATGATGTATAATATTTTCTTAAACGATATCTTCTGATTAAAAAAGAGGTGTGTTGCCGCGGCAACACACCTCTTGGTTTTTTGCGTCCTCTCACGCAAACGGGTAAAAAAGTTTTTGTGCAACGATTGATTTTTTTCGAGTTTTTGTTACAATAAAAAAGGTGATTTTTTATGACAGAAACTACAAGAATTATTTTTGAAAAATACCAAATTCGAAAAAACCGCAAACAAAAGGCGGCGTTTCGGCAATTTGTGGCGCAAGTGGCGCAACAAAACGGGTATTCGGTTACGGTTGAAAAGGGAATGTTCGGGGCCAGAAACGTTGTTGTGGGTGACCCCAAAACGGCCGAGGTCGTGTTCGGGGCACATTATGATACCTGCGCGGTGTTGCCGTTCCCGAATTTTATTACCCCGAAAAGTTTTCTCATTTATCTAGTGTATCAGATTTTGCTTGTTGTACTGATCGTCGTTCCGTATACGATTGCCTTGGCGGTGGTTCTCGGAATCACGGCGTTTATTTGTATGCAGTTTAATCTTTCGACGAGCATTGTAACGGTGGTTTCGGAATTGATGTGGGTGGCTTTGATGGCGCTGTTACTGTTTGGCCCCGCCAACCGCCATACCGCCAACGATAACACTTCGGGCGTTACGACGCTGTTGGATTTGATGCAATCTCTTCCGCAAGAAAAGCGGCAGAAAGCGGCGTTTGTGTTTTTCGATTTGGAAGAGTTGGGTACGCTCGGCTCGGCGTCCTTTGCTTCGAAACATAAAAAAGAAATGAAAGATAAATTACTCATCAATTTCGACTGTGTTTCAGACGGGGAGAATATTTTGTTTTCGGTCCGCAAAAAGGCCAAAAAATATATTCCCGCTTTGCAACAGTCTTTCGGCTCGAATGAACATTGTTCGGTTGAAATTTTAAGCCGCGGCGTGTTTTACCCGTCCGACCAGGTGAATTTTCCTTGCGGCGTGGGTGTGGCGGCACTCAAAAAATCCAAAATCGGCGGCGTTTTGTATATGGACCGGATTCACACCAAACGCGACACCGTTTACCGACAAGAGAATATTGAATTCTTAAAAAACGGGTCCATAGAATTGTTGAACAACATTGAATCAAAGGAGAAAATTTTGTGAAACAGGCGGTATTAAACTTTTTAGATCGGGAAAAAATGGAGTATACAATGACCGAGCATGAACCCGTTTACACCATGGAAGATATGGTCAACCTGGGACTCGACCAATACGGAACACTCTGTAAAAATTTGTTTATCCGTTCCGCTTCGGGCAAACAGCATTTTTTGGTGTTGGCCGATATGAACACCCGAATAAATCTTAAAGAATTGGGTGCGAAACTCGGCGCGGGTAAGGTGAGTTTTGCTTCGCCCGAACGGTTGCAAAAATACCTCGGCGTTGAGGCGGGTTGTGTGTCGCCCTTTGGGGTGCTCAACGATGCTGAACACGAGGTTGTCGTGGTCTTTGAAGCGGCGCTTTCGAAAAAAGGGAAAATCGGTGTTCATCCCAATGAGCACAACGCCACCCTTTGGCTTTCGTTTGAAGATTTGGTAGCCGCGATTGAAACAATCGGCAACCGCGTTTTGAAGATGGAGTTGTAAGTATGTTTCTTGATTTACACGAACACACCGGCGGTATTAGTTGGTGCTGTCAGATGGATGCGCGTCAAATCGTGGAAGAAGCCAAAAAGGCGGGTTTTGACGGATTTGTGCTTTCCAACCATTATTGCACCGACTACACCCGACAAAACGGTTTTGACGCGTGGATTGAAGAATATATTCGAGAGTTTTACCACACCGAACAAATTGCCAAAGAACAAGGCCTTCGCGTTTTCTTCGGGGTCGAAGTAACGATGGAGTTTGACCGAAGAATTCATATGCTGTTGTACGGTGCCGATGAAGACTTTTTGCGCACCTATAAAGAGCTCTATTATCTGTCGGCCGAAGAACTGTATAAACTGTGTCACGAACACGGGATTTTCGTGGTACAAGCCCACCCCTACCGCAACGCAACCGAGCCGTTGCCGCTTTCTTGTGTCGACGGTTACGAAATCAACTGCCACCCGAAGTACGGCAGCACCTGTTCGGTAGAACTGTTGGAAATCAACCACCAAACGGGGGTTCTTTTAACCTGCGGCTGTGATTACCACGGCGACGTCGAGTACCGTCCGCAAGGTGGCGTACTGCTGCCCGATGAAATTGAGGATATCAAACAGTTGACCGCGTATTTGTTCGAAACCAAAGAAATGACGCTTCGCATTCACGAACTGTATGCCGCCGCGCCGTATGATAAAACGGTCGCGGTCACGCGCGTCCGAAAATAACCGAGAACCCACATTCTTTTTTTGAATGTGGGTTTTGTGTATAATCGCGTTTTTTGAAAACATATTGTAAATAAACGGTAAAATCGGTTGACAGCCGTTTTTGAAATCGATAAAATGTAATTTAGAAAAAATTTCATATTTGTTTGGAGAGAAATAGTCTGCTGACGGGAGGTAGATTGCAATGAAAAAAGCCTTGAAAGCCACGTTGATCGGCGTTGGTGCGGCTGCTGCGGCGGCAGGAATTTATAAACTGATTACCGATCAAATTAATCGCACTTTTGCCAAAGGCGCTCTCGACCGCGAGGTGCCGGTTTTTATGGAAAAACTCAATATGATGCCCGATGGGTACGATTTGGACGATGAGGTGGCAAAAAGCGCTGCCAGGGGACAGGAACGATTGGAACTTCAACCGCTCGAAACGGTGACCCTTGAGAGTTTTGATTCAACCCGTCTGGTGGGGCATTTGTACCGCGCACCCAACCAAAAGCGCGTACTCTTGGCGATGCACGGGTGGCGTTCGGAATGGAGCCGCGACTTTGGAGTCATTTCAAGTTTTTGGGAAGCGAATGATTGCTCGGTGCTTTACGTTGAACAGCGCGGACAGGGTTTGAGTGACGGCGAGTATATGGGCTTTGGTATGCTCGAGCGAAAAGATTGTATCGCCTGGATAAAATGGCTCAATCAAAACGGATTTGATACGGCGCCGATTTATCTCGTCGGTCTTTCGATGGGCGCTTCGAGCGTGCTGATGGCGGCGGGGGATGAAGACCTGCCGAAAAACGTTTGCGGCGTGATTGCCGACTGCGGTTTTACCTCGGCCAGTGCCATTTGGAAACACGTAATTGAAACCAATTATAAATTGCCCTACCGTTTCCACGGCAAGGGGATGAACCGCCTTTGCAACGACCGTATTCAGATGAGCCCCGACGAGTATTCCACGCTCGACGCCATGCGCGTGACCAAAACGCCCGTTCTGTTCATTCACGGCGATGCCGACAGTTTTGTGCCGGTTGAAATGTCGATTGAAAATTACGAAGCGTGTGCGGGGCCCAAAGAATTATTCGTCGTATCGGGTGCCGACCACGGCTTGAGCTATCTCAAAGACCGCGAAGGGTATGAACGCACAGTGCTCAAATTTTTTGCTGCGCACGACACACAAGTGCGGCAGGAGGGATAAGATTTGTTAGAATTAAAAAACATTGTAAAACACTATCCGGCGGGAAACGGTGTGGTCGAGGCGCTCAAGGGCGTTGACCTTCAATTCCGCGAGAGTGAATTCGTTTCGATTTTAGGCCCTTCGGGTTGCGGCAAAACAACGCTTCTCAACCTGATTGGCGGATTGGACGGATACACGAGCGGCGACCTCGTTATCAACGGAAAATCCACCAAAGATTTTCGCGACCGCGACTGGGATACCTACCGCAACCATTCGGTCGGCTTTGTGTTCCAGAACTATAACTTAATTCCGCACCAAACGGTACTGCAGAACGTGGAACTGGCGCTCACCCTTTCGGGCGTGTCCAAATCGGCGCGCAGAAAACGCGCCAAAGAAGCGCTCGAACAGGTGGGACTCGGCGACCAACTCGGGAAAAAACCGGCCGAAATGTCGGGCGGTCAGATGCAACGCGTGGCCATTGCCCGCGCCATTGTCAACGACCCCGAAATTATTTTAGCCGATGAGCCGACGGGCGCCTTGGATACGGGGACGAGCGTTCAGGTTATGGAAATCTTAAAAGAAATTTCCAAAGACCGCCTCGTCGTTATGGTTACTCACAACCCCGAATTGGCCGAACAGTACTCGACTCGAATCGTTCGTATGCTCGACGGAAAGATTACCGACGACTCGGCACCGCTGAGCGAAGAAGAAACAAGGGTAGAGACCGAAAAGGGTATGGTCAAGGCGGTGGAGGAATCCAAAAAGAAAAGACCTTCGATGAGTTTTGCAACCTCGTTCGGACTCTCGCTCAAAAATCTTTTCACCAAAAAGGGCCGAACGGTACTCACTTCATTTGCTGGGTCGATCGGTATTATCGGCATTGCGCTCATTTATGCCGTGAGCCAGGGTATGACCATATATATCGACACGGTACAGGAGGAAACCCTTTCTTCCTATCCGCTCACGTTGCAGGCGCAGGAAATGGATATGTCGACGCTGATACAAACCTTTATGGGCAAGGCGGAGTCAACCTTTGAACACGAGAACGACGCCGTTTACCAAAAGGCGATGTTCTACGATTTGTTGAACGCGCTCAACACGGCCGAAACCAAGGAAAACGACCTGCGTTCCTTCAAAGAGTATCTGGAGGCCGAGCGAAAGGACGAAAACGGAAAGACCGATTTTTATTCGGCGGTCAGCGCCGTTCAATATACCTATGATATGAATCTTTTGATCTACACCAAAAATGTAGACGGCGAGATTATTCCCTCGGATTCGCAAAAGATTATGCAGGACATTATGCGCGACTATATGGGAATGGACGTATCCTCGATGATGGCGCTCGGCGAACAGTCGGCCATGGGTTCTTCCTCGATGATGGCGTCGCCCACGCTGTGGCAGGAAATGTTGCCGGGGGAAGACGGAAAACTCATCAGCCCCATTTTAGAAAAACAGTACGACGTTATTTACGGCGATTGGCCGAAGGCGTATAACGAAATTGTTCTCGTGGTCGACGAAAATAACGAAATGGACGATATGACCCTGTATTCGATGGGACTTAAATCCTCGGATGAAATTGAGGTTGTGTTGGACGCGGTTAAGAACAAGACCGAGATCGAATACGAAAACAAGAGTTGGTCGTATGAGGAAATCTGCAAGACCAACTTCCGCACGATTTTGAACTTTAACTGTTATACCAAAGACCCCAAAACCGGAATTTACACCGACCTGCGCGATTCCAAGGCCGGTCTTCAGTATCTTTACGATAACGGTTTGGACTTGAAGGTTACGGGGATCATCCGCCCCAAAGAGGACGCGGTGGCCAGTATACTGACCGGGTCGATTGCTTATACCTATAAACTGACCGAACACGTGATTGAGGAATCCAAAAAATCGGCCGTCGTTCAGGCGCAGTTGGCCGACGATACCACCGATATTTTCACCGGACTGCCTTTTGAGGATAACGACGGCAAAATGGATACCGCACAAAAGGCCGCCGACTTTAAGGAATATATCAACCATCAGGATTCGAACGGCAAGGCGCAGTCCTATATCAAAATGATGAGCATTCCCTCGGAAGAAATGGTTCAGCAGAACGTCTCGGGCACCCTGCAGGCGATGAGCCGTCCGCAGATGGAACAGACCCTCGCGACCGCCCTGACCGAACAGATGGGTATGAGCGCCGACGAGGTGGCGGACTACGTTGCCGAAATGAGCGACGAGGAAATGAACGAACTGTTCGGCCGCATGATTGAAGAACAGTTCCGCCAGAAATATGCCGAACAGACGCGTGCGCAACTGTCGGCAATGCCGCCCGTTCAGTTGGTGGGCGCCTTGGAGATGGCGATGGGCAGTTATACCGACGAACAATGCGCGCTGTATTATGACGAGGTTCTGGAATTTTCCGAAGCGACCTACGAAGGGAATTTGAGTACCTTGGGTTGTGTGGATCTGGATAGCCCGTCGACCATCAATCTGTACGCGGCGAGTTTTGCCGATAAAGACGTGATTGAAGACGGTATTGCCATCTACAACAAGGCAACCGACGACCTGCACGAAATTTCCTATACCGACTATATCGGATTGATGATGTCTTCGATTACGACCATCATCAACGCCATTACCTACGTGTTGATTGCGTTTGTGGCGGTGTCGTTAATCGTGTCGTCCATTATGATTGGCGTTATCACCCTCATTTCGGTGCAGGAACGCACCAAGGAGATCGGAATCTTACGCGCGATTGGTGCTTCCAAGAAAAACGTTTCGAGTATGTTCAACGCCGAAACGGTCATTATCGGCCTGACGTCGGGTCTGTTGGGCGTTCTCGTGACCTACTTGCTCTGTATTCCGATTAACCTTATTCTCCACGCCATTACGGGCATTCAGAACCTTTCGGCCTATCTGCCGCCGCAGGTGGCGTTGGTGCTGGTGTTTATCAGTATGTTCCTCACGATGTTTGCGGGGATTATACCCTCGAGAAGTGCCGCCAAGAAAGACCCCGTGGTAGCGCTTCGAAGCGAATAATTCCGTTTGCGAAACTCATAACAAGCCCTCCCGCTGAATAAATATTAGCGGGAGGGCGATTTTGTTGGGTTTGAAACGTGTGCTAACGGTTGCAATACGACCGAAAGATTGGTATAATAGAGTGGTGAAAACGGCGGCGGTTGTGGGACTGGTCGTTTGCGTGGTGTTGGGGTTAGCGTTTGGTCGGCAGATGGACCGTTCCACCCTTTTGGTGTCCAAACAACGGGACAGCGCACCTTGTATCATTGTCGATGCGGGCCACGGCGGGTTAACTAATACTATAATGGCTATATTTTTCGAAACAGTGCAACCGCACTGTTTCGGTGCCAAATCATAGATTTGACAACAAATTTTCAAAGAAAATTTGAATATAGCCATTGCAATGATTGTTATGCAAAATTGAAAATCGAATTTCAATTTTGCTAAAGCCGATAACTCGGCTTGTTGAAACGCATTTTGGCGTTTCAACAAATTACAATCATTATAGATTAGGTCCAAACCTGCCGTGAAAATTTCAATATAAAAACCATCCGAAAACCCGCTATTTAAGCGGGTTTTCGCCATTTTGCGATAACTTAAACATCAAAAACAGAATTAACCTACAAATTTGATTAAATTTGTAGAGCGTAGGTTAAAAATTAAATTGTGATTGACAAAATTTCAAACTAATGATATACTGATACAAACTGATATCAATAAATATTGGGGAGAGCGTTATGGATATAAAGTTATTTACAAAAATGTTAAAGGACAAGCATTTTATTGATTATCAAAAAATGCAGTATAAATACGGCGAGGATTTTAGCGCCTTTTTGCAGACTTTGGAAGAATTGTATTATAAAACTTTACCGCTTTTAGATTTTGACAGCAGTAATATTGTTTTTATCGAAAATCATGCGGCTGTGAGTCAAAGTGCTATCAAGCTTTTATTGCAGTCGCAGGATGGGAATTACGGTATAAAAGCTGCCGAGGATGAAATTGTTGCGACCTCGGCCATTGAGAGCATAGATTTCAGCCGTGACAGTGTGCGCAATATCTTAAAAGGTATGGCACCTAAAGACGAGCAGGAAAATAGAATTTTAGGTATAAAGAATGGCCTTGAATTTATTGCAGATTCAACCAACAAAATTACCGAAGAAAATCTATATAGGCTCTATATGATGACGGTAGGAGATTTCCTAACCGGTGATGACAAATTGTTAGAAGATAATTTGTATAGGCATGATACGGTTTATATTGTAAGTGACCGTGTTGAACATTCGGGACTCGACCATAAAAAAGTTCCCGAATTTATGAAATCACTTATTGCTTTTGTTAATGCAAAAGATGATATTAATGATTTAATCAAGGCAGCAATTATTCATTTTTATATTGCATTTGTTCATCCGTATTTTGACGGTAACGGCAGAATGGCGCGTCTTGTCCACTTATGGTTTTTAATTCAAAAGGGTTATAGGTATGCGTTGTTCATTCCATTCTCAAGTCAAATTGAAAAAAGTCGAAAAGCGTACTACGATGCTTATACTGCCATTGAAGAAAATAAGAAACTCAGCGGCAAGATTGATGTTACTCCGTTCGTTCTGTATTTTATAAATAATGTTTATAATAAGATGAATGAAGGAACAACTATGGTTGAAACATTAACTGCTTATGATAATGCCGTTAAAGATGGCAAGATAACTGAAAAGGAAACAAAGCTTTGGAAGTTTGTGCTATCCCTCTATGGTACGTCGGAATTTTCTACAAAACAGCTTGAAAAGGATTTTGGCGATGCCGCTTATGCAACCATCAGAGGTTTTGTTTTAAAATTTGAAAATTTAGGGTTATTATCATCTGTTAAATACGGACCTAGAGTGAAATATAAAGTAGTGAAATAATGCTTTTGGGATAAATTTTTAGCTAGTATTGACTTCACCGATTCAGCAGAGGTCATATTTGAACCGGCTTCTTCCTTTATGGGTGATGAGGAAGATTATATTAAGGTAGTTGAAAAACTTAAGGAACTTTGTCCTAAAGCAATTCCAGATTATATTAAAATGATTTTTCTTGATACCATAACCGCCAATCCTGATAGGCATACAGGAAACTTCGGTTTAATGCGTGATGTTAAGTCGGGTGAACTTTTAGGACTCGCACCAAACTTTGATAACAATATGGCTCTAATAGCCCGTGGATATCCCTCAAGTAAATCTGCAAAAGACCTATTAATAACCCTCTACAATGAACTAATGGAAAAATATCCTGAATTTAAGGAATACTTGCCGAAAGTCACAGAGCAGATGATCAAGAAAGTTATCAATAAACTTAATATGAAAGTAAAATCTCAAGTAATTGTCGATTTTGTAATCAACCGCTATCAAGCAATTAAATAAAAGACTAAATCCCTTGTAGTAGATAAGATTTACTATAAGGGATTTTTCGTTATATAAAAAGGCGGTCTCACTTTGATGGTGAGGCTGCTATTCGTTTATCTGTTATTTAATCGTTCGGCGGTGCTAATAAGCACACCAAGATCTTCCTGGGACATATTGCGAGTCAAGTAATATAATTTCTGAACCAGTTGAGGCTCTTTTATAATCTTCATCGAAGAACTCTCTGGGAGTAACACCAAGATATTCGCATATATAAAGAAACTCTCCTAAGGACGGCGTTGATCTGCCAGATGAAATACTCTGCATATAACTCTTGCTATGCCCTAAGTCGGTGCTCATTCTATATTCCGAAACATTCTTTTTCGTTCTTAAAACAGAAATTCTATCCCTAATAAATTGTAAATCCATCTTTACGTTTTCTTATATTTTCTCCTCTACGTGACATAACCGTTCTCCTTTAACATAATTTTTTGACCATATTTATGACCATAATTAAATTATAAAAGAATATTTTCTTCATTAGAATTACTAAAATTTTATTTTTTAAAGTTTTTACACAAAAGATATTGACTAATGATTAGTCGTTTGATATAATAATTTTATCAAATTGGTAAATTTTATATCGTTTAGAACTTCTAGTTCTACGCAAATACAGTTGATTTAAAGGGGTGTGTTGCTTTGGCTAATGATTTTCTATCAAATGAGCAGCAGATGATGATTCAATCTTTTCAAAGAGTTTTACCGCAAATGAGAAAGGAACTTGGTATATCTCAGACTGATTTTGGGAAAAAAGTTGGGAAAAGCCGCCAGATGATTTCACTATTAGAACGCGGAGAAGCAGAAATGACCTGGGATACATTTGTTGCGTTTATGTATTTTTTTAAAGTGAATTGGAACGCAATAACAAACGAGCGAAGAACTGTTTTGGATGATTTCCTGGATATTAGAAAAGGAGAATAAACTATGCAAATATCGTATATTTCAATTGACGGTATAAAATCATTTGTTCTGCCAGAAAAAATTAGCGGTAGATATTGGATTAAAGATACTGATAATCAAAATATAGTCAGTATTGAGAGTGCAGAACAAAAATGGTGCTTAAAGTCTAATAAAAACAATGTATTATTAGATGAAAGCGGTAATGAAATTAAGAAAATATTTTTACAACAGATGAGTATTAATCGAGTTTATTCAAAAGAAACAGAACAATGCTCGTTTGTTTTTGCTGAGCCTATAACTGAAAACAGGGCTACCTATGTTAAATATGGTGTACTTGAAGATATTGAATTAGTAATTGGAAAAACACCGGATTGTGATATTTTTTATAATAATCCTTTTGTTTCAAAAACGCATGCAGTTTTATCTTATAAGAATGGTGTTTGGCATATTGAGGATAAAGAAAGTAAAAATGGAACATATGTTAACAACTATCCTGTGAACAAAGTGCTTTTAAAACCTGGTGATGTTATTTACATAATGGGTATGAAGTTAATTATTGGAGATTGCTTCTTTGCCGTTAATAATCCTGATAATCAAGTTGTTGTTAATGAAGCAAATGTAGGTCTTTTTAATAAGCCAAATTTCGATGTGGCTGTTGACGAATATGAATTAGACAAACCTGAATATTTTTATCGTTCACCAAGATTTAGGCGTGAGGTTAAAACCGCAAAAATCAAAGTGGATAATCCGCCGTCTAATCAATTCGGCGAAGAAATGCCGTTGATGCTAGTTTTGGGACCATCAATAACAATGGGTTTGGCATCTGTTACTATGGCAGTATTTTCAATTAATAATGCCATTACAACAGGTAATATCAGTAATGCTATACCCTCTATTGCTATGTCTGTTAGTATGCTTTTAGGAACAATGTTATGGCCTGTTATTTCTAAAAGGTATGATAAAAACAGACGTCTTAAAAAGGAAGAAAAAAGGCAAAAGAAGTATAGTGAATACCTTAAAGAAAAAGAAACTCAAATAACCGATGAAATAGCCCGTCAGGAAGAGATACTCAGAGAGAACAGTGTTACTATTCCAGAATGTGTAGAGCGTATTGATGATGTTAGCAGAACATTATGGGAAAGAACTTTAAATCATAAGGATTTATTAGAACTGCGACTTGGCACCGGAATAAAAGAATTAGATGCCGAAATTCTATACTCTGAAAGACGGTTTACATTAGATGAAGATAATCTTAATGAGGATATGCTTACCCTTTGTGAGAGTCCAAAGATTTTAAAAAATATCCCAATAACTATTTCATTGTTTGAAAACTACATTTCTGGTGCTATAGGAAATGAAAAAGAATTATATTCCTTTATTAAAGGTTTAATACTTCAAATTATAACCTTCTACAGCAAAGACGATGTAAAACTGGTCTTTCTATACGATGAAAAGCAATCTGAAGAATTTGAGTTTGTAAAGTGGTTACCTCATGTTTGGGACGATGAAATGAACTATCGTTTTATTGCAACAAACGATGAAGATGGAAAAGACCTTACATCATATTTTGAGCAAATTATAAATAACCGTTCTGAAATTAATGAAGCAGAGATTAAGGGCACAACGCCATATTATATTGTTTTTGTTTTAGATAAAAATCTGGGTGTTGGAACAGATTTTATAAAAAAGCTGTTATCCATGAATAAAAATATTAATATAAGTACGCTTTTTGCTTATCGTGAACTTAAAGAATTGCCTAAAGAGTGTTCTATTGTTGTTGAATTAAGTGGCTCTGACGGAAAGTTATATGACAAAAATAATATTTCTGATACGGTTTCTATTTTTAAACCCGATATTGCCGTAAAAGAAGATTTAACTGAGATTGCGAAAAAAATCTCAAACATCCCCTTAGATCCTAATTTGAAAGCTGTTAATCTTCCAGATACAGTAAGTTTCCTTAATATATATGATGTTGGTAAAGTTGAACATTTAAACGTTTTGGAAAGATGGCAAGAAAGCACTCCTTCTAAATCATTGGAAGCGTTTGTTGGCGTAGATACAAACGGAAAGTTGTTTAAGTTAGATCTTCACGAAAAATTCCACGGGCCTCACGGTTTGGTTGCCGGAATGACGGGTTCGGGTAAATCGGAATTTATTATTACCTACATACTTTCTATGGCAGTAAATTTTCATCCCGATGAAGTTGCCTTTATACTCATAGATTATAAAGGCGGTGGAATGGCAAAATCTTTTGAAAACCTACCGCATACCGCAGGTATAATCACCAATCTCGATGGAAGCTCTATTAAACGTTCTTTGGTATCTATTCAAAGCGAGTTAAAAAGAAGACAAGCAATTTTCGCTAAGGTTAGCAAGGATACAGGCGTAAGTAATATTGATATTTACAAATATCAAAAATTAAGGCGTGAAGGTAAGGTTAAAGAACCATTACAACATCTGTTTATTATTGCTGACGAGTTTGCTGAACTTAAAACACAACAGCCTGAGTTTATGGAACAGTTAGTAAGTGCAGCAAGAATTGGTAGAAGTCTCGGTATCCATCTTATTCTTGCCACACAAAAACCAAGTGGTGTTGTTGATGACCAAATTTGGAGTAACAGTAAATTCCGAGTTTGTCTTAAGGTTCAGGAGCGCTCCGACAGTATGGATATGTTAAAACGTCCAGACGCTGCAGAACTTTCACAGACAGGTAGATTTTATTTGCAGGTCGGATATAATGAGCTATTTGAACTTGGTCAATCGGCGTGGGCGGGGGCTAACTACTATCCGTCAGATAGTAATGTAAAAGAAAAGAATAATAGTGTTGAAGTTATAAGCAGGACGGGACACATTATTAGTCAGGCTAAACCCGCTAATATTAATTACGGTTTAGATACACAGAAACAAATGGATGCAATAACAAAGTATTTAAGATTTGTTGCTGATGAGGAAAACATTTCGGTAAGACCGTTATGGTTGCCGCCGCTTGAAGCAGGACGAACGATTGACGATTTAATTAATGAGTATTCATTTAATAAATTACCCTTTGTTCTTAATTTGCCTATTGGTGAATATGACAATCCTTATAATCAGCAAAAGGGACTTAGTACATTACCGTTATCTGAATGCGGCAACGCTTTGGTTTATGGTATTGCAGGTAGTGGTAAAACTACATTTTTAACGACTATGCTTTATTCATTGGTTTCTCAGTATACACCAGATGAAGTTCAAGCATATGTTTTGGATTTTGCTTCTGAGACACTAAAAGCCTTTGAAAAAGCACCGCATATTGGAGAAGTGATGCTCTCTGATGATAAAGAAAAAATAAATCGTTTCTTTGATTATTTATTAAATGAAATAAAACAAAGAAAAAAATTATTTGCTGATTTTGGCGGTGATTTCAGGTCATATTTAGCAGAGGCTGAAACTAAAGTTCCCAATATAGTTGTTGCGGTAAACAACTATGCTGCATTTATTGAACAGTATGAAGAATTAGAAGAAGTCGTTGCTTTAATTACAAGAGAATGCACTAAATATGGAATTTATTTTGTGATGACGGTGCCTAATACAAATACTATTCGTTATAGAATGATGCAAAACTTCGGACAGATATTTACTATGCAACTTTCTGATGAAAGCGAATATGCAAATGTTATTGGAAAAACTGATGGCTTATATCCCGATAAGTTTAAGGGCAGAGGATTGTTTAAAAAGGATGAAATTCTTGAATTCCAAACTGCTAATATCACAAATGAAGGAAATACATATAAGCACGTAAAGGAATTCTGTGAATCTCTTGGTAATAAATATTCCAACAATGCAAAAAGAATCTCGGTAATACCCAATAATGTGACAATCGAGGATTTAAGAGGTCATTTTGAAGTTAATTCAAATACTGTTCCAATAGGATTTAATTCCGAAGATACAGCGATATTCAACTATCCGCTGTATGACCGTTATATTACCTTAATAACAGGTAATAGCAAAAATCCTGCATTATTTTCTAAAGCTATCTACGACCTAATCAGTGATGATAAAACAATCGTATTAAATTCTGAAAGCTTAGATGATGTCCGTGAACTGTTTGACTTAACCGTCAAGCGCTTCCAAGAATTGAAATCAAATGCAAATGCGACATTTGAAAGAAAGCTGATTTTTATTAACAATATTGCCCAGCTGAGAGAAAATTTAAGTTCAGATGACCGCGACCGAATTGATTTGATTCTACAAAAAGGTTCTAATGCACTTGGTATGAATATCGTATTAACTGAAGTATGCGATAAATTGTTTTCTATTGCTGGTGAATTGTGGTATAAGCAGAACATTGGTAATAACAATGGCATATGGGTTGGCAGCGGTTTTGCCGAGCAGTATCGAATAAATGTTGAAAACCGCAACAATCGTTATGCTAAAAGCACGGAATCAAATCAAGGCTTTGCTATTATTGATGGTATTGCTACGCCAATTAAATTGCCGTTAGCAGGAAAGGAGTGGTAGTCGTATGAATAAGGTTTTAGTTGAAGTATTGCTTCCAGCCTCTGGTGAGGTTTATGATGTACGAATCCCGCTTGACAGTCAATTAGGTGAAGTCGCAATGCTTATAATGAAACAATTGGAAGGCTTATCTAAGGGAAGATTTATCGCAAATAACACCACTGTTTTATGTGATGCCCAAAGTGGAAAAATTTTAGATATTAACAAGTTTGTTGCCGAACTTGGAATAAAGAACGGCAGTCGACTTATGTTGATATAAATTGAAAAGGAGAAATGAAAAATGAGAATTCAAGTAACCCCCGAAATTCAGGCAAAAACTGCAGAGCAAATTCGCTCTTATGCTCAGGAATATAAAAGTATTCGCGAGCAAATGTTTACCGAGGTACAAAACCTTAGTGCGAAGTGGCAGGGCGAGGATAACCGCGTGTTCACTGAAAAAATCAACGCAGCACTGGATAGTTTACAGGCAATGATTACATCTCTTAATAACGCAGCAGATGTAATTGATACTGAAAGACAAAATTATCTTGCACAACAACAAGCTGTTATTGACGGTTTGAAATAAGGAGGAAATGACAATGGCTGGAGAAATTAGAATTACAACTGAAGAAGTAGAACTTTCTGCTACTACTATAGAAAGTCTTAATAACAAACTCAATGACAAATTACTCGAGGCACAGAATGCTATTAAAGTTTTAGGTACAACATGGCAAGGCGAAGCTTATGATGCTACTCAAATGGCTTTTAATACTTTTGCCGGAAAGTATTTTGAGACATATAAGGAACTTGTTTCAAATTACGTAGTTTTCTTAAGAGAAAAGGTTGCACAAGGTTACTTCAACACTGAAACTAAAAGCATTAACCTTGCAGAACAGTTTAAATAAATTTTGAAATGCGGGAGAAAAATTTCTCCCGCAAAATAAAACTTTAAGAAATGAGGCGGTAAAATGGCTCAAACAACGCAGCAAGAACTTAATAATATTAAAAGTGATCTTAGAGCTATCATTGCCCAAATCTCAAGTGTTTCCGATGATATAAATAATAATCAAGGTATAGAAATTGAGAAATGTGCGCAAAGCCTTAAAACCGTTGCTCAACAGTACCGTAGAATTTTGTCAAAATTAGAACAAATTAATCTCAATGATGAAGAAAACGCTTCAGGCGGCGGAAGATTTTAGGTGGTGAAGAAATGGCTGGCAATATAAACATTGATAACGATAATTTAAGATATAATGCTTCACGTCTCACAAGAATAAGAAGGTCGGCATCTTTTCTAGAGTCTCAAATAGTTAAACTTTATTGGCATACGGGGAAGAATGAAATATGGCAATTAATGCAATCCAACATCATTCGTGAGGATGACAAAAAAATAAAGAAATGTATCGATGCTCTTTCAAGTACCGCAACTGAATTCGAACAGAAAGAAAAAAATGTTATCTTTGGTGGATTACTCTTAAATGGTTTGGATTCCTTAAAAGATGTAAATGGTAGAAATCGTTTTAACATAAGGACTATTTTTGTAAATTTGATTAATGGTGTTGCTAATTACGATATTACCAAAGAAGAAAAAACGAGATTCATAGTTGAAATTGCCACAGATTATGCCTATATGATAGGTGATTATGTGGGGGACAAGGTTGAAGCATATCTTGATAATATTACAAATTCAACAACACTTGGTGAAGCAATTGTCGGTGTTTATGATTGGTTTCAAGATGAACTTCTCGCTGATTTTAATACACTGAAAGATATGCGCGAGGATTTAGGTTACAAAGATGAATTTCCCAAAGAAATCGAGAGCGCTCTTGACATATTAAAGTATGGTGATTTACTTATCGATAATATCAAAGTTATTGGTGAAGGACTTATAAACGGTGATTGGGATAGTTTAGAAAATGTTATCTGGAAAGACGGAAAGCAAATTTTCGAATGGACCGACAAGGTTATTGATGCTAAAAGGCAGTTCAAGAAATATGTGGGTATTGCAGGTAAAGCAAAATCTGTTTTAGTGGATACAATATTTGAAATGCCACAAAATTGGATTGAGGGCATAAGGAATTATGCAGAGAATGGTGAGGGAACAGCCGGAACGGTTGTTTACGATACCACCGTAGGAGCTGTTTCAACGGTAGTTGCGGATGCAGCCAAACCGTACTATAAAGCGGCAACAGCGGCTACTTATCCAGTAATAGATCAAATATGCGAGGCCGTTGGATATGATTTGTCTGCTGAATACGAAAGATTAACTGGAAAAACAGGACTAGAAGCTGTGTTTACTGCGCAAAAAGAATTGTGGGTTGATACTATCGGTGGTGGCATTCGTGATGCAGTATCCTCAGGTATAGATAAAGGTTATGAATTGATTGGAAATGCTTGGGATGCAAGCATCGGCAAATTATTCAAATAAAGGAGATATTAATATGTTAGCATATTATCCTATTGGAACTGTTGTTACTTTAAGTAAAGACGATAAAAAGAATTTATTTATGGTTATAGGATTAAGTGTTGAAGATGATAAAGGAAATCAAAAAGACTATATTGCTGTTAAATATCCAACCGGAGCCATAAACACGAATGTTTTCTTTACATTTAATCAAAATGATATTGGCGAAGTTGTCCATCTGGGTTATAAAAACGAGGACTTTGCCGCCTATGTGGCTTTAATTAATCAAATTGTTGATAAAGAAAAAGATAATTAACTATTTAAAATCGAGGTGTAAAAATGCCTAATATAGATACCTCCAAAGTAAAAGCTATTGCTAGTGAAATGATTGATATAAACAATCGTTATAGAGATGATTTTTCTGCGGTAGAGCAAGCTATTAATAGATTAAGAACCGATTGGCAGCAACCGCAAAAGGTTTCTTCTGCTGCTTTTGCCTGCTTTGATGAAATTAAGGCTAAGTTTTTTGAGCCTTCAATTACTGAAAGACGCGAACTCGCTCAGTTTTTATGCGATGCTGTTGGTATTGGTTATGAAGAAGCGGAAAATACAAATAAGAAAATATTGGAAGGTTTGTTTGAGGTTGTAGAGTCGCCTTTATCAAGCATGGTATCATCTACATCTGTACTAATTAAAAATGATTTTTCATCGACAGATTCATCTAATAAAGGAATAACTTTACAAGATATTTTGGGAGGAATTAAAGATAACATCGAAGGAATCCCTGATGAAATAAAAGATGTTGCGGCAACTCTTGAAATAATAGAGAATTATTATGATGAACTTCCAAAAGAACTAAAAGAACAAATTGATAAATTGGTACCATCTACTCTTAAAGAAGCCTACAAACACACTAGCGATTTGCTTAAAGGTGAATTCACGATGGAAAACATATATGAAATGATAGATTATATAGGTGATGGTTCAACCAAATCAGCGGCAATTATTGAGACGATAAAATATTCGATAGATATCGGCAACAGAAGATACGAAGAAGCAGTGCAAGATATTTCCAATCAAATTATGCAAGGTGATTTATATGGAGCAACCTTTGATTTGGTAGAAAGTTTTGTTGATGTTGTAGGCGGCGGAGTTATAGACGTGAGTTTCGATTTATTGGGAGGCGCTACTGATGGCTTGTTAAATAATAGTTTGCCATTATTAAATAATGCCACAACTGATTTAACGGGGCAATCAATCGGTGCGTGGATTTCAGATACAGGCGAGTTTCTTGCGGAAGGTGTAGATACGATAACAGATTATGTTTCAGATGGCGTTAATTACGTGACAGATACAATCGTAGAATTTCGAAGTGCGATTTGTAGTATGATTTTTTAATTGCTTGGAGGATGGAGTAAAGTGGAAAAAATTATGCCTATTGGAACAATAATAAATAAAAACAATAATATTTTTTGTATTGTTGGATATGGCGATATTGAGGTAAATGATAAAACTATTTGTGGATACAAGATGGTGCCTTATCCAATTGGATACTTGGATATTCAAAGAGTGTTTTTTATTTCATGTGAGGAACCATTTGTAGTGATTTCGGAGGGATATAGCGATTCTTTATCTCAGAAATATTTAGAATTAATCCAAAAAATATTTTTGTTGTCTGAGAAAATTGATAGAAAACAACTTGATACAATGATTAAAGAATATAAGAGAGTTGTTTCAAATGGAGAGTTGTAAAGATGGAAAAAATTTTAACAATAGGTTCGATAGTGAAAGTTAAATATCCAGATAACTTGTTATTTATGATAGCAGGATATTTTCCTAAAAAAGAAGAAAGAATTTATGACTATAGTGCAGTTCCCTTCCCGTTTGGCTTAATTGATGAAAATCAATTTTTGTGCTTTGACAGGGACGAAATATTAAAAGTTATGTTTGAAAGCTATACAAATAACCATGCGAAAGATATTTTAACTGGGGTAAATGAATTATCCCAAAAGTTAAAGAATTTTGAAAAACATTAATTTTGTTTAGGTGATATCTATGTCAAAAGTAATTACAGATATGGAGGATTAGGATGTTTTGGAAAAAATCAAAAAAATATACATTTGATACAGAACAGTCGAAAAGATTTATAGCTCAACCAGAAGAATATAAAATTGTTGATGCAAATGGTAAGCCAATAGATTGGGAAGAAAGAAAAAAAGATGAAGAAAGATTAAAAAGCTGGGCTTACGGTAATTGCTTTCCACTCGGAAGTGTGGTTAAGATAGACGATAGACAAGTTTTAATTGTTAGTGTTGATGTGTCTGGTGATAAAACACAATATAAAGGATTTCATTATCCACAAGGTGCTGATTCGTGTTGTGATTTAATTGAATTTTGCCATACCGAAATAGATGGATTGTATTTTATGGGATGGTGGAATGATGCTATGAAGAAAAAAGCCGGATTTGGTGAATGATTTTTAAGTTTTATTGTTATATAAGTACACAGAATTATAAAAACAATTAACGAATAAAAATTCTACTAATTAATAGGTGATAACATGTCAAAAGTAATTACAGATATTGATTCTTTTTTAACTGCAGCGACTGCTATTGATGATTACGTGGCTAACTGCAAAAAAAGAAATAATGATTTACAAAAACTTCAAGATGAGCTTATGGCTGCTTGGCGCGGTGAGGATTATTTGAAATTTCGTGATAAATTTCAAAAAGTCATACTTGACGGCGACAGTAACAATAAGCAGTTGATTGCATATCTTGAACAATTCAGCAAATATTTAAGAGAATGCGCAAAACAATATTCTTCTGCGCAAGAGAATGCACAAAACAGATTTTCAAGGTGTTGAATATTAAATGACGATAGAGTATTTTGAATTTTCTAATAAAGGCGACCGAGAGATAAATGAAGACAGTGTAGTATGTCTTGAAAAACAAGGCAACTTTTGCTTTGTGGTATGTGATGGGCTTGGCGGTCATGGTCAAGGTGAAATTGCCTCAAGTATTGCTACAAGTACATTTACAGATGTATTCTATCGTTCGGAGGACCTTGTAAATCTTATAGGTGAAGCAACTGAATGTGCCCAAAAGTACATAATTAAAAGACAAACAGAAGAACACAAACCGCACGAACTTAAAACCACTTTAGTAGCGTTAGTTATTGATGATGGTATTGCTTATGCAGGTCATGTGGGAGATACACGACTTTACTGCTTCCGAAAGAACAAACTTAAATGGCGTACACTTGACCATAGTGTGCCGCAGATGTTAGCACTTGCGGGCGATATTAAGGAAAAAGATATTCGTAGACACACGGATAGAAATATGCTCTTAAAGGTTATTGGAACCGAATGGGATGAACCGCAGTATGAACTGGCTAATCCTGTAGAACTTAGAAGAGACACAGCATTTCTTTTATGCACTGATGGTTTTTGGGATTTTATAGACGAAAAAATGATGCAAAAGACGTTGAAGAAAAGTAAAACTGCTAAGGAATGGTGTGAATCTATGGTTGAAATAGTTAAAGCTAATGGAAAAGGCAATGATATGGATAATTTTTCAGCCATAACAGTATTTTGCAAGTAAAGGAGCTACCACATTTGCAATTTATTAAAGAGAATTACAATTTTTACGAAGAAAATAGCTGTTTTGAAGTTGGCTTAAAGTCAATTATAGGTACGCGTGAGGAACAACAGGACAGTGCCGCTGTAAGACTAAATTACGATAATGGAATTATAGTTATTTGTGATGGTATGGGCGGCCATAAAGGTGGCAAGTTGGCAAGCAGTATTGCTGTAGAGAAAATGGCTGAAAACTTCATTAATAAGCCTCAAAACGCAGATATACCAACCACTTTTCTAAACATTTTAGATACTCTCGACTCTGAAGTTATGAATCTTAAGAATTCTGACGGTACACCTATGAAGGCCGGTACTACATTGGTTGCGGCATTTATAGAAAAACGGTGTATTCATTGGGCATCGGTAGGCGATAGCAGAATTTACATCATCCGCGGTGATGAAATCGTACAGGTAACTAAAGACCATAATTATAAATTTCGACTAGATAATCAACTTGAAGAAAACAAAATTTCTTTACAACAATATAAAGAAAAAATCATTGATGGCGAAGCGCTTATTAGTTTTCTCGGTGTCGGTGGCTTAGAACTTGTTGATATAAACTCTGAACCATTCTCACTATATCCTGATGATAGAGTTTTACTTACTACAGACGGTTTATATAAAGCGTTAAATGATGAAACAATTTTGAAAATTATTTCAAATTTTTCTAATATTAAAGAAGCTACGGAAGCTTTAATTAAAAAGGCTCAAAGAGCTACCAAAGGCAGTTCTTTAGATAATACAACCATTTCATTAATAAAAATTAAATAAAAGCGGAGGAATATTTATGTCAATCAGAAAAGTTCAGTGTACAAACGGTCATTATTACGATGGGAACAAATATGAACTTTGTCCTATCTGCCAAGCTCCTGAAAAGGAAGAAGTTGCGCCTAAGGTTGTAGAACTTAGACCAAGACCTGAAAAGCAAGAAAAAGAAGAAGTTGCAGAAAAGGTTGGAATGTTTGACTTTTTACATCGTAAAAAGAAAGTGGATGAAATTAACATCCCTGATGATAAAACAAGAGGGCTTGATGATATTCCTCAAACAAAAGGTGGCGGTGTATCCCCTGTAGAAGCAGAGGAAAAAACAGAGATTGAAGAACAAGGCAATGAAGAAGAAATTCCCGAACCTACTAAGGTCGAAACCAAAAAGGAAACCCCGCCTTCTCTTTCAAAGCAGGTACAAGAAAAAGCTAACACTATTGATGCTAAAACAACGGGCAGATATACCACCGAGGATGCAGAACCAGTTGTAGGATGGTTGGTTGCAACTAATAGCACTTCTCAAGGTTTATCGTTCGAACTTAATGACGGAAAAAATTCTATAGGTCGTATGCGCACCAACAAGGTTGTATTAGAAAATGAACCAAGCGTTTCAAGAGAAAAACATGCTTATATAATTTTTGATGCTAAAAACAATGTTTTCTACATACAGTCAGGTGAAACAGATAAAATGACCTATTTGAATGATAGTCCTGTATTAATGCCGCAACAACTTAATGCATACGATAAAGTTCAGTTGGGTGACTGTGAACTTATTTTCATTCCTTTGTGTGGGGATAAATTCAGCTGGGATAATTATATAAAATAACTTAAGGGGATTTTTAACGAATGGCAATTTGTTATAACTGCTTTAAAGAATATGATGCAGAGTTAGGCTTCTGCCCGTATTGCGGACAAAGTGACGAAGATATACAAAGAGATGAATATTTATTAGCACCTGGCACAGTTTTAGTGGAACGTTATATCATAGGTAAAGCTGTAGGTAGTGGTGGATTTGGTAATGTTTATAAAGCTTGGGATAAAAAATTAGAAACAATAGTTGCAGTAAAGGAATAT
Source organism: Acutalibacteraceae bacterium (assembly GCA_045545515.1). Taxonomy (GTDB): domain Bacteria; phylum Bacillota; class Clostridia; order Oscillospirales; family Acutalibacteraceae; genus UBA737. The sequence continues at coordinate 85,995 of JAZQBA010000004.1, read as the reverse complement.
TATCCGCAACGTATTGTTAATAGAGTTTTTGAAACAGGCGAAGTATTGCTAGCTAATGTTAAAGAGCGTAAAGAGTTTGAATACGGAAAGCAAAGACTTTTACAAGAAGCAAGAAATGTAGCAAAATTTAGCGGACATAAAAACATAGTAAATGTTTTTGAATTTTTCGAAGCCAATAACACATCATATATGGTTATGGAATTCTTGTATGGAACACCATTGAATGTTGTATTAAAACAAAATGGTGGAAAATTGGATCCAGAAGTTGCGCTAAATATAGTTACCGAACTGTGTGATGCTTTTGCACCATTGCATAAGGCAGGAGTAATACATAGAGATATAAGCCCAGATAATATTATGATTTGTGAAAACAGAATCATATCGCTATTTGATTTTGGCACTGCAGAGTTTCCGGACGGAAAAAATGAGCTACCTGTTGTTATCAAACCAGGTTATGCTCCGCCCGAGCAATATGAACTTGAAAACCGCCAAGGACCTTGGACAGATGTTTATGCACTGGGCGCAACCCTATATTTGCTTCTTACCGGTCAAAAACCTGATGCTTCACCTGACCGTAAGGTATTGGATGAACTGAAATCACCTATGGAGGTTAATCCGGAAATAAGTGAACAATTGAGCAATGCAGTAATGAAAGCGATGGCTATTGATATGCATATGCGCTTTCAAAATGTATCTGATTTTAAGAAGGCGATTCAAGGCGACTTAAAAGTCCTTCCTGTTGAAAAAGAGCGTAAAAGACGTAAGAAAAGGAGACTTATTGGTCTTGTTGCTGCTTTATTAGTTTTAGTTATCGGTATTACAGGTGTGTTTGGTGCTTTGGAATATCAAAAAATGCAGGAAACGTTAAAGCCGGCAGATATAACGGTATGGACTTTGGGTGATGAAACATCACAACAATATGTTACTATGACCAAACTAGTAAAGCAGTTTAACGATGCTTACCCTCAAGTAAAGGTTAATGTTACTGCAATTAAAGAAGACAAATACGAAAGCAAAATTACAAAGGCAAATAAAAATGCCGAATTGCCGCATTTGTTTTATTCTACGGATATTAGTGATGAGGATTTATCCAACGCTACTGATATATATTCAATTCTTAAAACCAAGAATGGTAAGAATACATATTTCCTAGCAGGTTATAAGAATAAATACAAAATGCCTTTGGGTGTGAATATTCCTGTAACTTATGCTATTGTTTCGGGAAGCAATTCTATATCATATAGTGAGGATTATTTTAATGAATTAGCCGACCTTGGCGAATGCAAAATTAGTATCGACAAAGAGTTTGAAGACATCATTTCTAAAACAATAACAAGTTATTCTACAGGCGGAGACAAGGAACTGTTTTACAGCGGTGAAAATCAGGTTCTATTGGCTACTACAAAGGACTATTTCAATGTTCAGTCTGCTTTTGGTGGCAGATATAAAGTTATTGGAAATAATGCAGAAAAATTCTATTGCCGGTTTGACAATGAATGGAGTGTCGGTAACGGCACTAAGGATGAAATTAAAGCGGCTAAAAAATTGCTTGAATTTATGTTGTCATCTGCATCGCAAGATATAATCTATTTTGATGCAGAAGTAAAAAGCGGAATATTACCACTGAACGCATCAACATTTAATAGCTATATAAATGAGATTTTCCCTGAACTCCAAGTAGTTAGTGGTGCTAAGGACAATTATTCCTTTGAGGAGAAGAGATAATGAATAAAAGATGTATGGGCTGTATGAATGAATACAGCGAAGAATTTGAAATATGCCCATATTGCGGTTTTATCGAAAACAGTGAACCTGAAAGTCCACTTCATATGGAACCCGGAACATACCTTGCCGATAGATATATTGTCGGTCGTGTTGTCGGTTACGGTGGATTCGGTGTTACATATATCGGTTGGGATGCAAAGCTTGAGCAAAAGGTTGCTATAAAGGAGTATTTGCCAAGTGAATTTTCAACGCGCGCTCCCGGTCATTCAAAACTCACTATTTATAGCGGTGACAAGGCCGAACAGTTTTCAAAGGGACTTAACCAATTTGTTGATGAAGCAAAGCGTCTTGCAAAATTCCAGAATACCACAGGTATCGTAAAGGTCTTTGACTCTTTCGAAGAAAATCAGACTGCTTACATAATAATGGAATACCTTGATGGCGAAACCTTAGCCGCAAAACTTAAAAGAGATGGTGTAATGGCGGCAGATGATGCTATTGCTCTGCTTATGCCAATTATGGAATCACTTGAAACGGTGCATGAAGAAGGTATTTTACACAGAGATATTGCACCCGATAATATTTTTATCACTAAAGACGGCGATGCAAAGCTAATAGATTTCGGTGCGGCTCGATATGCTACAACAGGTTATAGTATGAGCCTTACTGTTCTTATAAAACCCGGTTTTTCTCCCGAGGAACAGTATCGTACAAGAGGCGATCAAGGACCGCATACCGATGTTTATTCTATGGCGGCAACATTGTATAAAACCATAACCGGTAAAACTCCGCCGGATTCCTTAAAGCGTCGTGTTGAGTTTGAAAAATCTAATAAAGATATTCTTTTCCCATTACATAAATTTGTAAAGGAAATTCCCGAAAGCACGGAAAATGCCATTATGAACGCTCTTAATGTTCGTATAGAAGACCGTACACCAACAATGGCCGCTTTCATAGGCGAACTTAAAAGTGATCATGTAAAACGTGTCGGCAATAAAATTCGCCGTATAGACCTATTACGTTGGCCGCTTTGGGCGAAAATATCTGTGCCTTTAGTGGCACTTACCCTGATTGTTACAGGAGTCCTCTTTGCTTTGGGTATAATAGGTTTTGACTCAAATCTTAAAAATGAAACCGAAATTCCTGAGGGTATGACAAGAATACCAAATGTTGTCAATACGGAACTTCATTCCGCTGAAGATAAACTAAAGGATTTAGAATTAAAGATTTTTGTAGAAGGTCAGGAATATTCAAACGATATTCCTATGAACTTTATTAAATCACAGAACCCGGGCGGCGGTGCTGTGGTTGATAAAATGACCAACATCAATGTACATATAAGTGCCGGTATTGACGGTGAAGTTGTACCTGATTTATACGGTTTGCCATTAGAAGATGCTAAAGCACAGCTTGAAGCACTTGAGTTTGTTTGTGAAACAACCGAAGATTTTGATGCTACTATTGCCGCAGGATGCGTTATGAAACAAAGCGTAGAAGCAGGCAAAGAAGCCGCCAAGGGTAGCACTATTGTTTTAACAGTATCAAAGGGCAGAGACCCGTCAAAAGAATATCCTGTAAAAGAAGTTAAGGTTATTGATTTTGTCGGAATGTCTTATAAAGATGCAATAAAAAAAGCGGCTAAGGCAGAGCTCGTTATTAAGGTATCCGAAAAGAAATACAGCGATTCTGTTCCCGAAAACATCGTTATGGCACAGTCTGTCCCTGCTGACAGTGTAATCACTAACGATAAGGTAATTGAACTGACCGTATCTCTCGGTAAAAAGACCGTTGTTGTGCCTTATGTTATTGGTGCAACTGAAGCTAATGCTAAAGCTATGCTCCGCGAAAAGGAATTAAAAGTCACTGTTGAATATAAAAACAGCGATTCCTTTGCGGCAGGTCTTGTTATGTCGCAGTCTGTTGCAGCTAAAAAAGAAGTGACACCCGGAACAGAGGTTAAAATAACCGTTTCGCAAGGTGCCGCTAGTTTTGCTGTGCCGAACGTTGTAGGTAAAAGTGAAGCCTCGGCCAAGAGCACCCTTAATGGCAAAGGCTTAAAGGTAAGTGTTTCCTATGCGAAAGACAGTTCGGTTGCAGAGGGCACTGTTATCAGTCAAAACCCAGCAAGCGGTAGTGTTAAATCCGGCGATACCGTTACTATTACGGTTTCAAGCGGTAAGCCTTCATATGCAGTTGCAAATGTTGTGGGTAAAACGCAAAGTGATGCCGAGGAAACGTTAAAAAATCAAGGTTTTAAGGTATCGGTGTCTTATGGTGGTCATAACTCGAGTGTGCCATATGGTAGTGTTCTTTCTCAATCACCATCAGCAGGCAGTTCGCAAATTGAAGGTTCTACAATTCATTTAACATTGAGTAAAGGTGACGATTGGTCATCTTGGTCTGGTTCGTTACCATCGGGCATTACAAGTGATAATTATGAAATAAGGTATCAGTATAGAGATAAAAAACCATATTCAGAAACAAGCTCTTCTGCTACCGCGCCGAACAAATCGGGCTATACATATGTTAATACCACTAGTGCCTTCGGCGACTACGGAAAATGGAGTTTATGGAGCGAAAATCGTCCTAATACCGCTACAGGAAGAGAAATAAAATCAAAAACTCAGTATGGATACTACCATTACAAATTATATTTTTACGATGCAGAAGACAATGTTAATAGGTGGGGTTACTATCCTATAACTCAAGAACAGTATAATAATTGTGTTGGGGGATTAAGATGTACAGCAATGGATTCTCAAAAAGTTGTATGGTCAGATAGTGAACTTAAAGTTGTAACCACATATATATATAAACATCGTAGTACAGGAAAGGTTATTTGGAGTGGCAATGCTTATGAGCATGTCTGTGATAATTGTGCAATATATGTGCCTGGAGCAGGTAATAGTGAACGAGCTAATAATCTTTATAGTTATGGTACAAGAACTGTTTATATGTATCGAGACAGGCAGATAATATATACTCATAATTATTACAATTGGGGGTCGTGGACTAAAACGAATAGTTTACCTTCTTCAAATAGTAATAGAGAAATACAATATAGTTATCGTAGAAAATAATACTCAATTAAACTAACGCTTAATATGTCCGAAAGCGACTAGTAAGTTAATTCATATGAAATAATGATAATTATCAAGTTGCTTTCGGATTATGTGTTAAAAAGGAGTTGTTAAAATGGTTTGTAAAAAATGCGGTGCTCAGTTACAGAAAGACGACACTTTTTGCGCTGCTTGCGGTGCGGATTGCAAAAGTAAGGAAAAAGAAGCTGTAAAATGCAGTGAATGTGGTAAATTCTTTAACAAAGAATTTGGAATGTGTCCCTTCTGTGGCACTGAACTTGCAGAAGACAATATTGAACTGACCGATAATCAATATATCCCTTTATCTGTAACCGATACTGAAGAAGCATTTGTAGAAGAAAATACCGAGGGCAATTTCGTATTATGCCCTAACTGCAATAATAAATATGATATTAATGTTGGCTTGTGCACTATTTGTGGATACTCGTCTTTAGAGTCGGATGAAACAGTCGCTGAGGAAGACGAAGCTTCTGCTAATGTTAGTGCAATTGAAGATTCTACATCAGACAAATTGCAAAATACCTATAATTCCGCGTATAGCGATGCCGAAGAAAATAAACCTGTCAATTATAAAAAAGTAGGTATAATTTCTGCGGTTGTTATTGGGGTTATACTTGTTATCTCTTTGATAGTAAATGGGAGCAAACTCTCGGGTGTATCAATGAATCAAATTGAATCAGATATAAGCGAATTATCTGTGGTTACAAATGGTGTAATTGAGTCAGAATATACTCCTTTTACTCCATATACAGTTGATTCAGTCGAAATTGAAAAAAGACAAACTAATATCGATGATAAAGAAGATATTGTCTATTGCAATGTGGTAATATCCAATGAGTATTACCAGACAGACCTTCAAATTAAATTAGTGTATAATTATTATGATGATGGTGGTTGGATAAAGGACGGTAGCAGTGTTGTTAGTGATACAACAGTTCCAATTGCACCTATTCCCAAAGATTCCGTTGATAAGATAACAGTAACCGCATTAAAGACAAAGATAGATTTAACGTCGTCTTATATAACCGATATTACTTTAGATGATGATAGTTATACATACACATCAACAATTAACTATAAATATAGTGATGATAGATTCGTGGTTGAGGGTTACGCAACTACATATTTTGAGAATAATGAATGGTCTATGATTCGCTCAGATGATTTCGTATTGTCATCTGCAGTACCCAATTGGACATCAGGACACTATTATACAACTAACAAATCCGGTGAGTATGATCATGACGGCATATTATACAGGCCTAAAAATGCTATTTGTTCGATGAAATATTATCGGAATCAAAATGATAAAAATAGGAATTATGTTATCAATGTTATAAATCCGTGGGTTGACAGCGAAATAACAGTTACATCTATAAGTGGTAATAAGATCACCGGAACGTTTATAATGTCGCCGCATGATAAGAAGGATAAATATCAAAGTATTAAACAAAGTGTTACAGTTCCTTTTTCCTGTGAATTTGACACGCAGACAGGAACTTTTGAGATTCCCTATAAAGCTGAAATATTTTCATATCATAGTTATGATTGGGCACATGCGATGATGGGGGCCAAAGATCCATATACAGAGCCATGTTACACTACTGCTAATATGATTGCGGAAATCTCATGTAATTTCTCTACAGGGAAATGGGGCATGGATATTGATATAGCATCTTTAGACGTCGGTTCAAGTGCTATTATTAATTAAGTTTACTTGAAATTGATAAACAACCTTATGTAATAAAAATATGACCTTTAAAGTTTTATGACTTTAGAGGCCATATTTTTTTACAAAAAACATGAAAATGTTGATAGCGGCATAAATATTGTGAGGGGGATTTTTTAGGAAAGGGCGATTTTGTTGGGTTTGAAACGTGTGCTAACGGTTGCAATACGACCGAAAGATTGGTATAATAGAATGGTGAAAACGTCGGTGGTTTTGGGACTGGTCGTTTGTGTGGTGTTGGGGTTGGCGTTTGGTCGGCAGATGGACCGCTCCACCCTTTTGGTGTCCAAACAACGGGACAGCGCACCCTGTATCATTGTGGATGCAGGCCACGGCGGGTTTGACGGCGGCGCCGTCGCGTTGGATGGAACGGTTGAGAAAGAGATTAACTTGAGCGTGGCGCTCAAACTCCAAAAACTCTTGCAGTTTCACGGGGCCGAGGTCATTATGACCCGTACCGAGGATATCGGCACCGACCGTGACGAGGGGGCGGTGATTGCCCGCCGCAAAAAGAGTGATTTGCAAAACCGCCTGGCGCTGATGGAGGAACACCCCAACGCGCTGTACGTCAGTATTCATCTGAATAAGTTTACCACCGGTGCGGCGAGTGGCGCCCAGGTGTTTTACACGCCCAATTTCGACGAGGCGGCCGTGTTGGGACAGTGTCTTCAGGACGCGTTTGTGAAAGAACTGCAACCCGAAAACAAGCGCACCATCAAGAAGGGAACAAGCAGTACCTACCTTCTGAAAAACGCCAAGGTGCCTGCCGTGATCGTTGAGTGTGGGTTTTTGAGCAACAGGCAGGAACTCAAAGAGTTAAAAGACCCCACCTATCAATCCAAACTTTCTTTTGTAATTTTATCGGGAATTCTAAAATACTTTGAACAGGAATGAGAAACAATGGCTCCAAAAAACAAAACGGTATACGTCTGTGAGGAATGCGGCTTTGAAAGTGCCCGATGGACGGGGCAGTGCGGCGGTTGCGGCGCTTGGAACACGATGAGCGAAATGTTGTCGGCGCCGACCAAAAAGGCGCCCGTTGCGAGTGGGGGCAATGCGCTGACCACAACGCCGTTGAGTCAAATCAACGCGGCCGAAGAGGTGCGCTTTCAAACGGGAATCGGCGAACTCGACCGCGTGTTGGGCGGCGGCATTGTCGAGGGTTCGGTCGTGCTGTTGAGCGGTGAGCCGGGCATTGGTAAATCGACCATTCTGTTGCAGATGTGCCGCGTGTTGCAGAACCGTTTGAAAATTTTATACGTTTCGGGCGAGGAGTCGGCCGTTCAGATCAAACTGCGCGCCGACCGCGTCGGTATTTCGGGAGATAATATTTCGGTGATGGCCGAAACCGACGTTCAGGCCGTTTGCCACTATATTGCTTCGGCAAAGCCCGACCTCGTCCTCGTCGATTCGATTCAGACCATGCAGGTGAGTGAACTTTCTTCCTCGGCGGGCAGTATCGTTCAGGTACGCGAGAGTACCAATCTCTTGTTGCGCACCGCCAAGGAACTAGGGATTCCCACCTTTATCGTCGGCCACGTCAACAAGGGCGGCGATATTGCCGGACCGAAAGTGATGGAACATATTGTCGATACCGTTCTTTATTTCGAGGGTGAGCGCAACCAGGCTTACCGTATTCTGCGCGCCGTCAAAAACCGTTTTGGTTCCACCAACGAGATCGGCGTCTTTGAAATGAGCGAACAGGGTCTTCAGGAGGTCGAAAACCCGTCGGCTATGATGCTGTCGGGCCGAATGAGTCAGGTTTCGGGCGGATGTATCACCTGCGTGATGGAAGGAACGCGCCCCATTCTCGCCGAAGTGCAGGGCCTGGTCACGACGACGGGCTTTGGTAATCCGCGCCGAATGTCCACGGGGTTTGATTATAACCGTTTGAATTTGCTGCTGGCGGTCCTGGAAAAACGAATCGGACTCTATTTTTCGAATTTGGATACCTATCTGAATATTGTCGGCGGTCTTCGGTTGGAAGAACCTGCGGCCGATCTGGCGGTCTGTATGTCGCTCGTGTCGGGACTTCGCGACGTGCCGCTCGAGGAAGATATGATCGTTTTCGGGGAAGTCGGCCTTTCGGGTGAACTGCGCAGTGTGCCGCGCGTGAAGGATCGCATTCGCGAAGCGGCGCGTCTGGGCTTTACCAAGTGTGTGTTGCCGAAAAGTTGTCTGCGGCAACTGAACGGTCAGAATGAGGGAATGGAACTCATAGCCGTTCGAAGTCTGAATGAAGCGGTAGCGCTGATTCGATAAAATTGAAAAAACCGTTCGAGTGTCTTCTGTGTACTCGGGCGGTTTCTTTTTGCCCTTTTTCGGGCAAAATAGGGCAAGAAAAAAATTAGAAAATTTTTCTTGACTTTTTTTGGCCGAGAGTTTATAATTATGAATTACCAATGAAGATGGGGGAATATCCGCCTTTTTCATAAATTTTCGTGGAATTTCGGTGCTTTTTTGCACAAATTTCGCGGCTTTTGGTTCTCCTGCGGTATCTAAAATACCGTAAATTTTATATAGGAGTGATTCTGAACCTATGGAGCAAACTGCAATGGTGAAACCAGTTCAAGTGGGTAAAAACACTCGTATGACCTTTTCCAAGATCAATGAAGTTATCGACATGCCCAACCTCATTGAGATTCAAAAGGACTCTTACAATTGGTTTGTGACCGAAGGCCTGCAAGAGGTCTTTAAGGACATGGCCGACATCACCGACTACAACGGCAAACTCGTTTTGAGTTTTATCGATTACCGTATCGATGAAACCCCCAAGTATGACGTGACCGAGTGTAAAGCGCGTGATACGACCTACGCGGCACCTTTACGTGCAACCGTCCGCTTAACCAATAACGAGACCGGTGAAATCAAAGAGGGCGAAGTCTACATGGGCGACTTCCCGCTGATGACCGAGTCGGGCACCTTTGTAATCAACGGTGCAGAACGAGCGATCGTTTCTCAGTTGGTTCGTTCTCCGGGTGTTTACTTCGAAGGACACACCGATGAGAAAACAGGTAAGAAATTGTTTGCTTCAACCATCATTCCCAACCGCGGTGCCTGGTTGGAGTATGAAACGGCACCCAACGACGTACTTTCGGTACGTATCGATAAAAACCGCAAGTTGCCCGTTACCGTTCTGGTTCGCGCCTTGGGTCTTGCTTCCAACGAGCAGATTCGTGAACTTTTGGGCGAGGACGAGCGTTTGTCGGCGACCCTTGACGTGGATGATACCCATTCGGTCGAGGAGGCGTTGGTTGAGGTTTATAAGAAACTGCGTCCGAGTGAGCCGGTTACCATTGAAGGTGCCCGCACCTATTTGGAACAGCTTTTCTTTGATGCACACCGCTACGACCTCTCCCGCGTTGGCCGTTATAAATATAACAAGAAATTAGCACTTGGCGCTCGTATTCGCGGCAAGGTTTTGTCGCGCCCGGTTGCCGACCCCATGACGGGTGAACTGTTGGCCGATGCCGACGTTACCGTCACCAAGGAACTGGCCGAGCAGTTTGAACGCTGCGGCGTTTTGGCGGTCTATCTGAACGTGGTAGACAGCGAGGGCAAGGTCAGCGAAGTGAAGGTGCTTTCCAACGGTATGGTCAACCTGAAAGACTTTACCGATTTTACCGACGAAGAGTTGGCAGAACTTGACGCTTTGGGCATTAACGAAAAGGTTTCGTTCAGCGTGTTGCAGACCTTGTTGGAAGAAAACACCGACAAGCAAGCTCTTAAAGAGGCGATTTTGGAACATGCCGACGACCTGATTCCGAAACACATTTCGCTCGATGATATTTTCGCTTCGGTCAACTATTTCCTCGGCTTGCCGCACGAAATCGGCACCGTGGACGATATCGACCACTTGGGCAACCGCCGTATCCGTTCGGTCGGCGAATTGTTGCAGAACCAGTTCCGTATCGGTTTCTCCCGTATGGAACGCGTGGTTCGTGAAAAGATGAACCTTCAGTCGCAGGATGCCGAGAACATCACGCCGCAACAACTCATCAACATTCGTCCCGTTGTTGCCGCCATTAAAGAGTTCTTCGGTTCTTCGCCGCTGTCGCAGTTTATGGATCAGACCAACCCCTTGTCGGAATTGACCCACAAGCGCCGTCTGTCGGCGTTGGGCCCCGGCGGTTTGTCGCGTGACCGCGCTTCGTTCGAAGTGCGTGACGTTCACTATACGCACTACGGCCGTATGTGTCCCATCGAGACGCCCGAAGGTCCGAACATCGGTTTGATCTCCTATCTTGCAACCTTTGCAAAGATCAACAAGTACGGCTTCATCGAGGCACCGTTCCGCCGCGTGGATAAGGAAACCGGCCGCGTGCTCGACGAGGTTGTTTATATGACCGCGGATGAGGAAGACGAGTACGTTGTCGCACAGGCCAACGAGCCGCTCGACGAAAAGGGCTTCTTTATCAACCGCAAGGTCAACGTTCGTTACCGTGACGGCTTCCAGGAAGTTGAAGCCAACCGCGCCGACTTTATGGACGTTTCGCCTAAGATGGTCGTTTCGGTTGCCACGGCGATGATTCCCTTCCTTGAAAACGACGATACCAACCGTGCACTCATGGGCTCGAACATGCAGAAGCAGGCTGTTCCGCTTCTCAAACCCGAAAGCCCCATTGTTGCAACGGGTATGGAGTATAAAGCTGCGGTCGACTCGGGCGTTGTGGTTCTGGCCAAACGCGCGGGTACGGTAACCTACGTCAGCGCTACCTGCATTAAGGTCCGTGCCAAGAACGGCGAAATTGATGAGTACAAGCTCATTAAGTTCCTGCGTTCCAACCACGGCACCTGTATCAACCAGCGTCCGATCGTATCGGTCGGCCAGAAGGTTGAGGAAAAAGAGGTTATTGCCGACGGCCCTGCTACCAATAACGGTGAAGTATCCTTGGGTCGTAACGCCCTCATCGGCTTTATGACCTGGGAAGGTTACAACTACGAAGACGCTGTTCTTCTGAATGAAAAATTGGTTCGCGAGGATATGTATACCTCGATTCATATTGAGGAATACGAACTCGAAGCCAGAGATACCAAACTCGGACCGGAAGAGATTACCCGCGACATTCCCAACGTTGGTGAAGACGCGTTGAAAGATCTGGACGAGCGCGGTATTATCCGCATCGGTGCCGAGGTTACGGCAGGCGATATCCTGGTTGGTAAGGTTACCCCGAAGGGCGAAACCGAACTGACGGCGGAAGAACGTCTGTTGCGCGCTATCTTCGGCGAAAAAGCGCGTGAAGTACGCGATACTTCCTTGCGCGTGCCGCACGGCGAATACGGTACCATTGTGGACGTTAAGGTGTTCACCCGTGAAAACGCTTCGGAATTGAGCCCCGGTGTCAATGTTGTGGTTCGTTGCTATATTGCACAGAAGCGTAAGATCTCGGTCGGCGATAAAATGGCCGGTCGTCACGGTAATAAGGGTGTTGTTTCGCGCATTCTCCCGAGTGAAGATATGCCGTTCCTGCCCGATGGTACACCGCTCGATATCGTTCTCAACCCGTTGGGTGTTCCGTCCCGTATGAACATCGGACAGGTTTTGGAGGTTCACTTGGGTTACGCCGCCCGTGCACTGGGTTGGAACATCTGCACACCGGTATTCGACGGTGCGCACGAATCCGACATTCGCGAGTGCTTCAAGATGGCGGGTATGCCCGAAGACGGTAAGGTTCAGTTGTATGACGGCCGCACCGGTGAACCGTTTGACAACCGCGTAACGGTTGGTTATATGTATTATCTGAAACTGCATCACCTCGTTGATGATAAGATTCACGCTCGTTCGACCGGTCCATACTCCCTTGTTACTCAGCAGCCGCTTGGTGGTAAGGCACAGTTCGGTGGTCAGCGTTTCGGTGAAATGGAAGTTTGGGCACTCGAAGCCTACGGCGCCGCCTACACGTTGCAGGAGATCCTGACCGTCAAGTCGGACGACGTTGTCGGCCGTGTCAAGACCTACGAGGCGATTGTCAAGGGTCAGAACGTACCCAAGCCCGGCATTCCCGAATCCTTTAAGGTTTTGATTAAGGAATTGCAGTCGTTGGGCCTGGACGTAAAGGTTCTCGACAAGAACAACGAATGTATTGACCTGAAGCAGAACTTTGATGAAGATGACGACCTTGGCCTTTCGGCACAGCATTTGCCCGACGATTTCGACAACGACGTCGCATTGGACGGGGAACTGCGTGACGGCGGTTTCGGTCTGCAGGATGAAAACGGCGAAGCAATTGAGGACGCGGTTTCGACCGAAGACTCGTATAGCTTTGATGAAGAATAATTGTAACGGAGGATATTATGGCTAATATTGAAAACGAAATTGAATTCGAATCCATAAAAATTGGTCTTGCTTCTCCGGAGCAGATTCGTGGCTGGTCCCACGGAGAGGTCATCAAGCCGGAGACCATCAATTACCGTACCTTAAAGCCCGAAACCGGCGGTTTGTTCTGCGAACGCATCTTCGGGCCCCAGAAGGACTGGGAATGTCACTGCGGTAAGTACAAGCGTATCCGTTATAAGGGTAAGGTTTGTGAACGCTGCGGTGTTGAGGTTACACGCGCCAAAGTTCGCCGTGAGCGTATGGGCTCGATCGAATTGGCCGCCCCCGTTTCCCACATCTGGTATTTTAAGACCATTCCTTCCCGTATGGGTTCGGTCTTGGACGTTTCGCCCAAGGCGCTCGAACAGGTACTTTACTTCTCGCAGTATATCGTTACCGACCCCGGTACGACGCCGCTTGAGAAGAAACAGCTTTTGAACGAAAAGCAGTATTTGGAATACCGTGAAAAATATGAGGACGACTTCAAGGCCGGCATGGGTGCCGAAGCCGTGAAGAAACTGCTCATCACCATTGGTTTGAACGATGAACAGAGCCGTCTGAAATTGGAGCAGGTAGACCTGCTTGAAAAGCAGAGAAAACTGGCGCTCGACGGTTTGGAACTCGAAGAAGCCGATGCCGCGCGTTTGGCCGAACTCGAAGACCTCTTAACGGGGGTTGACGGTTTGACGAACGAGTGCACGGCACTTCGTGAAGAACTCGAAAATGCCACCGGACAGAAGCGTTTGCGCATTACCAAGCGCCTCGAAGTGTTGGAGGCTTTCCGTCTTTCGGGCAACCGTCCCGAATGGATGGTGCTGGACGTTATTCCGGTTATTCCGCCCGATCTGCGCCCGATGGTTCAGCTCGACGGTGGCCGTTTTGCGACCAGTGACCTGAACGACCTGTACCGCCGCGTTATTAACCGTAACAACCGCTTAAAGCGTTTGTTGGAACTCGGCGCCCCCGACATTATTGTTCGCAACGAAAAGAGAATGTTGCAAGAGGCGGTCGACGCCCTGATTGATAACGGTCGCCGCGGTAAACCCGTTACGGGTCCGAGCAACCGTGCGCTCAAGTCCCTTTCGGATATGCTGAAGGGTAAACAGGGTCGTTTCCGTCAGAACCTGTTGGGTAAACGTGTTGACTATTCGGGTCGTTCGGTTATCGTTGTCGGTCCCGAACTTAAGATGTATCAGTGCGGTCTTCCCAAAGAGATGGCACTCGAACTCTTCAAACCCTTCGTGATGAAGCGCTTGGTGGAAACCAAGTCGGCAGCCAATATCAAGCAGGCCCGTAAGATGGTCGAACGCGCTTCGGCCGAGATTTGGGATGCGTTGGAATTGGTCATCAAGGAGCATCCGGTACTTCTGAACCGTGCACCGACCTTGCACCGCTTGGGTATCCAGGCCTTCGAACCGGTTTTGGTAGAAGGTAAGGCGCTGAAACTCCATCCGCTTGTTTGTACGGCATACAACGCCGACTTCGACGGTGACCAGATGGCGGTTCACGTACCGCTTTCGGCCGAGGCTCAGGCCGAGGCTCGTTTCCTCATGTTGGCGGCCAACAACCTCTTGAAACCGTCCGACGGTAAACCGGTTGCGGTTCCGACGCAGGATATGGTTTTGGGCTCTTATTACCTGACCTTGGTCAAGACCGACGAACCCGGTGTGAACAAGGTTTTCCGCGATAAGAATGAGGCCATTATGGCTTATAACGACGGTATCATCGGTCTGCACGCGCCGATTCGCGTTCGTATGTCGGACGAGAACGGCAACGCGGCGCTGATTTGGTGTACCGTGGGTATGATCATCTTCAACGAGTCGATTCCGCAGGATCTGGGCTTTGCCGACCGCGAGAAGAACCCGTTGGATCTTGAATGGAACTTCAAGTTGAAGGATCCCGACAAGAAGATGATTGAGAGTGCCGACGATATCATTCAGAACAAGGTTGGCAAAAAGCAACTCGGCAAAATCATTGACCGTTGCATTGTGTTGCACGGCACCAGTGATTCGGCTATTGTTTTGGATAACGTCAAGGCTACCGGCTTTAAGTTCTCGACCAAGGGCGCCATTACCGTTTCGGTTTCCGACGCGGTTATTCCGCCGGCCAAGAAGGATATTCTGGCCGAGGCCGAAAAGCAGATCGACAATGTAACGCGTGACTACCGCCGCGGTTTGATGAGCATCGAAGAGCGCAGCCGTCACGTTATTGAAATCTGGAACCAGGCAACCGAAGACGTTGCCGACGCACTGAAGGGCAACTTAGATGAGTTCAACCCCATCTTCATGATGGCCGACTCGGGTGCCCGTGGTTCGATGAGCCAGATTCGTCAGTTGGCCGGTATGCGTGGCTTGATTGCCAACACCGCCGGTAAAGTTATTGAGGTTCCGATTCGCGCCAACTATCGTGAAGGCCTCAACGTTATGGAATACTTCCTTTCCTCGCGTGGTGCCCGTAAAGGCTTGGCCGATACGGCACTTCGTACGGCCGACTCGGGTTATCTGACCCGTCGTCTGGTCGACGTTTCGCAGGACGTTATCGTGCGCGAACTCGATTGCGGCACCGAAGAAGGTTTAGAAGTCTTTGACATCAAGGACGGCAACCATCTGCTCGAACCGTTGGAGGAACGTTTGATTGGCCGTTACCTGTTGCATCCGATTGTCAACGAGGAAACGGGCGAGGTTATTTGTGATAATGAACACATGATGACCGAGGAAGATGCCAAGCGCATTATTGCTGCCGGCATTACCCGCGTTACCATTCGTTCGATTTTGACCTGTCACAGCCACCATGGCGTGTGCCAGAAGTGTTACGGTTCCAACCTTGCAACCAACCTGCCGGTAACGGTGGGCGAAGCCGTTGGTATCGTTGCCGCACAGTCGATCGGTGAACCCGGTACCCAGTTGACCATGCGTACGTTCCACACCGGTGGTATCGCAAGTACCGAAGATATCACACAGGGTCTTCCCCGTGTTGAAGAACTCTTTGAGGCCCGTCGTCCCAAGCATTGCGGCGTGATCGCCAAGATCTCGGGTCGCGTTCGCCTGGCCGAAGAGAAGCGCAGCAACGTCGTTTATATCACCAATGATGAAACGGCCAGCGAAGAGAAGATTGCCATTCCTTACGGCGCACGAATCCTTGTCAACGACGGGGATTACGTACAGGCCGGCGATATGATTCTGCCGGGCGCCAAGTATCCGCAGGATATTCTCGAAGCCCAGGGTACCGAGGCGGTTCAGGAATATATCATTGCTGAAATCCAGAACGCGTACCGCACCCAGGGTGTTGACATCAACGATAAACACATCGAGGTTATCGTTCGTCAGATGATGCGCAAACTGCGCATTGTTGACGCCGGTTCGACCGGACTGTTGCAGAACGTCAGCTACGAATACAAGGAAATTGCCGAAGCCAATGCCGAAATCGATGCGCGCATCGCGGCCGGTGAAGAAGACCTCAAGAAGGCGGTTTATCAGCCGACCCTCTTGGGTATTACCAAGGCTTCGTTGGCAACCGAATCGTTCCTGTCGGCAGCATCCTTCCAGGAGACCACCAAGGTTCTTACCGAAGCGGCTATCCGCGGCAAGGTTGACCCGTTGTTTGGTCTGAAAGAAAACGTTATTATCGGTAAACTGGTTCCGGCCGGTACCGGTATGCACTGTGAGGAAATCAACCCCACTTCTTCGGAAGAAGTAGCCGAAGAACAGGAAGAAACCGTTTCTGAAGCAGTATCTTAATGAGAAAAGAATCCCGAGGCCTTGTGGCTTCGGGATTTTTTTGTGTTGTTCTTTACCTTGACAGAAAAGGGTCGGTGTGATAGAATAATATCGTAATAAATAAACCTTCAAGGAGGAACTTTATGAAAAAGATTTTTTGTATGCTTTTGTCTGTTTTGATGATCGTATCGCTCACGGCTTGCGGCGGCGGGTCTACGGTTACCGAAACGACCGATTCCACTGTGGTAGCCGGTGATATGACCACGACGGGTGGCGGAAGCACAACCTCGGGTTCGACCGTAGACAATGCCCAGACCACCACGGGTACGGTTGGCGGAACCACAACATCCGCGGGTTGGGAGTCCACCAAGGGCAAATACACCACGGACCAGTTGGAAGCACCGTATCCGAAGCGCGAGGGCGTTAAAGGTGTTATCAAACTGTTTACACCGTTCGCCGATGACGAGGGCTTCAAAGAAGCGATGAAGCGGATGAAGGAAATTTATCCTGAAGTTACCGATCTTCAGTTGATTACAACCAGTAACTTTGCGCGTCACGAAAAGTTGTTGGCGCTCATTCAGTCGGGCGATTCCCCGGACTGGGTATACACCACCTATCAGGATTTCCCGTTGCGTGCGGCTAAGGGTATGTGCCGCCCGATCGACGATTTGATTCAGTTCCACCCGGCACAGAGTGATGCGTTGATGAACAACAACTGTTCCTTCAACGGCAAACGCTATGCAGTTATTATCGAAACGCCGATGGACGTTCTGTTCTACAACAAAACGCTCTTCCAGAGAGCCGGTCAAAAGACCCCCGAAGATTACTACAACGAGGGTAACTGGACCTGGGCAACCCTTCGTCAGTTGGCTAAGAAAATGACCGATGCACAGAACGGTATCTACGGTTTCTCGATGGATGCCGACTGGTACTTCTCGGAGTGTATGGGCCAGGATATCATCAAGTTTGAAAAAGGCGTTGCCAAGTTGAATATGAAGGGCAACCAGACCTATATGGACGGTCACCAGTTCCTCATTGATATGATCAACGTAGACAAATCGACCTTCCCGACCCACTGGGCCGCTCACACCGAGTTCGGCAAGGGCACGGTTGCGATGTGCTTTACGGGTCTTCAGCACGTCACCTTCTTTAAGAACATTGATTATGATTTCACCATCTTCCCGCATCAGGATTCCACCAGTCCTTATTATTCGCCCGTTGGCGGTATGGCAGGCGGTTTCGCGATTGCACAGGGTTCGAAAAACCCCGTTGGCGGTATGGCATTCGGTGAACTGATCATGAGCGAGGCAATTGAGGGTATGTATGACAAACCCAACAACCAGAAGGCGTTCAAACTGGATCAGGATAACAAGGTTCTTAAAATCGTTCCGTGGTTCTACGGTTTCGGTCTCGAAGGCATCTACATGCAGGACTTCTGCGGTTGGGCTCGTACCGGCACCAAGGATCTGAACACCTTGATTGAAGAAAATGCTTCGATTTTTGAAAACAAATTGAAGGAATATCAATAAGAAAATCAAAATCCCGAACCGTGAAAACGGTTCGGGATTTTTTTAGTTTGTGCGGTAGCGTTGTAAAAGTTCGTTGGCCGCAGCCGTTTGTCGCAACCCTTCTTCGGAAAAGGGGTCAACAAAAGTCTTTTGTTGTTGCGTGAAAAGGTCCCGGGGAAGAGTTTTCGGAAAATCGAGTTTTGGATAAACAGCACCGTAAGAACTCAGATACGGAAAAGCCGAAATACCAACGCTGTTCCATAAATTGGAATTACCTTTGCGCATTTCCTGCGCCTGGTAGTTGGTAATAACGGGGTCGTTTTGGGCGTTACTGCTCAACCAATGGGTGTTTTCAATCCCAAGCATCAAGGTTTTGGAAACGTCTTCGCGCAGAAGATGGGTCACGAGTTTTACCGCGTCTTGCGAACGTTTCCCGTCGAAAACCAGGGTCGCATAACTGCCGTTTTTCGGGTAGGCCGCAAGGAAACCGTCGTCTGTGCCGACAAGGTTCAGCGGTTGATATAACGTGCGGCGAGCCGCTTGGTTCCATCGCACCACAAAGTCCTGTTCTCCGATAAAGACCAGAGGCCGCGCCGCTTCGTTAAAGTCGGTTAATTGGCGCGGGGAAATATCGGCCAGAGTAAGGCTGGTGTAAAACGCTTTCAGGGCCGCAACCGACGGATCGGAGGGGTGCATTCCTTCAAAACCGTAGCGCATATTGGTGTCGATTCCAAACAAATGCTCAAGCGTTTCATTCCCCGAGGGACCGAATAACAACTGGTCGCTCACACCGTTTGCACCGGCAAACCGGCAGGATTTTATAAAGCCGATCAGTTCTTGAAAGTTGGAAACGTCGGGGGAGGGGATCGAACGCTGCACATCGGTCAGCACGTAAATCCCCTCTTTTGGAACAAGTTGCTCAACGGTTGAAAATCCACCGGGGACATACCAAAGAACGTTCTCTTGTCGGTGCGCGTTCGCGACCGTTTCGGGCAGGGCCGAATATACCGAACTTTCGGTTGAAAATTCAAGGTGCGGCATGGCTGACTTTAGTTTCAACAAGTTTTTATCGGGAAGCGGCAAGGTGAACAAATCGGGATAAGTGTCGGATAGAATCCGCGTGGCCACTTCGGTGGAAAAATCGTTTTTCACCAGTTGTAATTCGGGCGAGATGCCGAGCGTTTTGGAAACGCCTTTCAGCACTTCGTAACTCGACCATTTTCCGTTCAGCGTTGTGTCGGTATCGCAAATGACCCAACGCAGCGTGGAAGCGGTCTTTTCTTTTTTCGGGGGTGCCGCTTGATTTTCCGGTTTACAAGAAACGGTGCTGATTGCGAAAAGAACGGCAAACAGTAAAGAGAGAAATTTTTTGATTCGTTTCATTCTTCGTCCCACCGCCTTGCCGGAATAATAATGGTGCAAACGGTGCCCTCTTCACAAGCGCCGATGCGAATACCGTACTCGTTGCCGAAAAACAGGCGAATACGGTTGTTCACATTGGAAAGCCCGTACCCTTTTTTACCTTCGGCAACGGCGGCGGCCGTCTCGGGGTCGATGGGTTTTCCGCTGTTGAAAATATCGATCTTAATTTGTTGTTCGGTAGGGGTGTTGTTAAATTTAGCGGTCAGTTTAATCTTACCGCGTTTGCCTTGCAACGGTTCCAATCCGTGTTCCAACGCATTTTCCACAACGGGTTGTAACATCAGGTTAATGCCCTGATAATCATAAAGCGCGGGGTCAATATCCTCTTCGTAATCAAAGGAGTTGTCGTGCATATCCATTTGCAGATAAACGTAGGCACGGATATTGCGAAACTCGTCGTGCATACGGATCTTGGTGTTGCCCTTGTTCAAACAGGTGCGGTAAAAATCGGCCAAATTGTTGGCAAACGCACTGGTCTTTTCATCATTGTTCATAATACTGCGCCAGTTGATGGTGTCCATGCAGTTGTATAAAAAGTGCGGATTGATCTGGTTCTGCAGGATTTTCAGCTGTTCTTCCTTGCTTTTGATTTCGTTTTTGTATTGCTCGATAATCAACGAATTGATGCGTTCCATCATTCGGTTGAACAGTACCGAAAGTTGACCGATTTCATCATTCGCAGGGTCGATATCGGTCTTTAGGTCGATCTGACCTTCGCCGATGAGCACCATTTCGGAACTGATGTTGTTGATACGGCGCGAAATGCCCAGAGAACTGATGACCGAGAAAATGCCAACCACCACCAAACACAAAACGCCGATGGTAATCGCGCCGACGGCAAAGGTGGCAAATCCCTCGTACAGAATAGAACGGGGAACCAACATACACAGGTTCCAATCGGTGCTTTCAATGGCCAATGGTTCGTATAGGTAGGATTCGTTGTGAATGCGCACCGTGTTGTCGTTGGATTGGTTGAGTTTGTTGATAACGGTCTGACCGAAATTCCGCTGGGTGTGGGCGTCCATATAAAGAGTTTTGCCCCCCGAATCCTGAATGATGAAGATGTATTCTTCGGCAGACGGTAAAGACTCGCTGCCCAAGAAGACCTGCGGGTCGGCCGTAACGGTCAGAAAGGCAATGGGTTTACTGCTTTCATACGCATTAATGACGCGATAGATCACCGTGATCTTGTTTTGGGTACAGTTGACGAAGCGAACGCTGTCTTTTTGGAAGAACTTTGCGGCCTGTTCAAACGAAAGAAACGAGGTGGAATTGTCGCAGGAGATGGTCTCGTCGTCGGGGAATACCAAGGCCACGTGCACCGAAGAATCAAAAGAGGGGTCCAGTTGTCGTTTGATTTCCTGAATCTCGTTGTGTAATGCCTGTACCGAAGCGATGGAAGCGTCCCTTGTGAAAAGATGTTTCAGAAATTCATCGCTGTAGATGGTGGGTTGGCAGACGTGGTCGGTCAATTCGAGGTTTTCATCGATTTGTGCACCGGTTGAGGTGGTGATGGCCGAGAGTCTTCGCGTCACCTGCACATGCATCAATTGTACCGACGAGGAAAAAGCAAAAAAGGTCAGAATAATGACCGGAATGACCGATAGGGCCAAATAGAGAGCCAGCAGTTTCTGCCAAAGTTTCATCCGTCGGATACGGTTTTGAATTTTTTTGAACATAGGTTACTTCATCTCACGATACTGCATCGGGGACATTCCGCAATGGTTGCGGAAAATCTGACAGAAGTAGGAACGGTTGGAATAACCGACCCGCTCGCAGATCTCACCGATGCGTAGTTGGGTGGTGCGTAATAAATCCTTGGCTTTTTCCACGCGGTAGGCCGTCAGATATTTGAGGAAGCTGACCCCCGTGGTCTTTTTGAACAAATAAGAGAAATAGCAGGATGAAAGATAAACTTCAGCCGCCAGGTTTTCCAGACCGATATCGTCCATATATTTCTGGTGAATAATTTCCAGGGCGCGTTGAATGGCAAGGGTTTCGGAGTTGTCGCTGGTGGCTAGGTGAATGATTTCCGAAACGGTGTCCTTGAGGCCCTCGATGTTGGTGTTTCGATCAATTTTCAAGAGTGCTTGTACGAAAGCGTCTTGCTCTTCGTCGCTTTCAAGCAGACATCCACGCGCAATCTCCGCACAAGCCGATTTGATGATGGTAATCGGAATACCGCGGTTGAGTTGGAGTTCGGAAAACAGTTTGTCCAACAAATCGTCGGCTATATCGAATTCGCGGCGCAACGCGTGTTTGGCGATTTTGTCACAGGTTTTCCAAATCGCCCGAACGTTGGGCATAACGGGGTTGGCGGGTTTGTTGTTGAGATAAACCGTTTCGTTTTCCGTGATGTAGAACTTTGCCGCCGAGCATTGTTCCATTTCGCGGAAGAGGGTTTGCAACTGCTCGGCCGTTTCAAATCGGCCGCCGTAGGTAATTAAACAAAGATTGTCACAACGCTTCAAATATTGTTTTAATTCTTCGATATAAATTTCGGCATCCTGTTCATGGTGCGCGACAAACAAACATTGATATTCATTGATCGGGATTTGAAGAATATGTTGAGGCAATGCAGGTAAAAAGTCCTCGAAATCGGGTTTGTTGAAGAACGGATGAATAAAGTCCAATAGCAGAACGTAACCGTGTAAATTTTCGGGGGTGGGGGATACGGCCACGGAAGAGATCAGGTCGTAAATGCGGTGTACTTCGCGGTCGGTGGACTGTTCGCGGATTTCATCCAACAGGCCGTTGAGGCATTTGACAAACTGGTCGATCTTTACCGGCTTTAACAGATACTTGGTGACGCCTACGTCAATGGCCGATTGGGCATATTGAAAATTGTCGTAGGAACTGAATACCACACACTTCATTGCGGGCTGAATCGTTTTTGCCTGTTTAATCAGTTCCAGTCCCGACATTTCGGGCATTTTGATATCGGTTAGCATAATATCGAACTTTTCGCGTTGCAGAATGTTCAGCGCCTCTTGCGCTGAAGCGGCGGTAGCGGGGGAGAACGGCAGGGCGTTTTGTTCAATTAAGTAACAAACGCCGTTGCGGTCCAACTCTTTATCGTCTACGATTAAAATACGATAGTTCTGTTCCATACGGGGCCTCCGTTCTATAATGGTATATTATAATTGTTAAATATATATAAAAATGTTTTTTACATTATATCATAAAGCGTTCAGACTGTCTATTTCTTTTTTTCGTTATCTATAATTACCCGTGTTTCGGTACGGTTTGAGGGACATAATACCAGAAATTTTAGATTTTTTTTAGTTTTTTTTCAAAATCGAAAGAAAACAACACAAAATCGTAAAAAAAAGTCTTGTAAAACAACGCAAAATTTTGTATATTATAAACAGATAATAAGATAGGGGAAGATGTTTCTATGAGCGAACCGATTAAAGTTGCAATTTTGGGTTGTGGAATGCGCGGACAGTTTATGTACGCCCCGTTTTCCAAGATTCGTCCGGACCTGATGGAACTGGTTGCAGTTGCCGAGCCGGATGATAAAAGACGGGAAGGCATTGCCAAGGAATATAACCTTCCGGAAGAGGTTTGTTTCAAATCTGCGGAAGAGTTTTTAGAGCAGCCCAAGATGGCCGATGTCGTGTTCCTGTGCACACAGGACCAGCAGCACGTTTCCCAGGCTGTTGCGGCACTCGATAAAGGCTATCACATGTTGTTGGAAAAACCCGTTGCTACGACCATTGCCGATTGTGAGGCAATCCTGGAAGCAGCAAACCGCAACGATAGAAAGGTTGCCGTATGTCACGTACTGCGCTACACTATGTTCTATCAACTCTTAAAGTTCTATATCGAATCCGGCCGTATCGGCGACGTTATGTCGATGACGCAACTTGAACAGGTTGGCTGGTGGCATCAGGCCCACAGCTTTGTTCGCGGCAACTGGCGCAATTCGGATGAGAGCTGCCCGATGATTATGGCAAAGTCCTGCCACGATATGGATATCATCCGTTGGCTCATCGGCAAACCCTGCAAGCGCGTATCTTCGTTCGGTTCGTTGGGCCACTTCAATGCTGAACACGCCCCTTATGGTGCTTCCGAGCGTTGCTTGGATGGCAACTGCAAAGCAAAAGATGGTTGCCCCTACGATGCCGAAAAGATTTACATATTTGAACGTTACGGCTCGGTAAACTCTCACTACTCCCGTTCGGGCGCGTTGACCGAAGACCGTACCAGAGAGGGCGTTTACGAAGCTCTGCGCACCGGCCCTTACGGACGTTGCGTTTACCACTGCGATAACAACGTTGTCGACCATCAGGTCGTCAACCTGGAATTTGAGGATGGCGTCACCTGTGGTTTCACGATGTGTGGTTTCACCGGTGAGTTCTCCCGCAAGACCGAAATTTACGGCACCCGCGGTTCGATTCGCGGCGATATGTCTGAAAACAAGTTGTATCTGACGACCTTTGGTCAACCGACCGAGGTGATCGACTTGACCGAGTACACCACGGACTTCAGCGGTCACGGCGGCGGCGACAACAAGATGTTGGAAGAATTCTTAGAGTATCTGAGAGGCGACCGTCCGATGAGCAACACGCTCACCACCTTGGAAACCTCCATTGAAAGCCATAAGATTGCTCTCTTGGCCGAAGAGTCCCGCGTGAACGGCGGTAAACCGATGGATATTAAATAAGTAAGAGAATGATACATTTGAAAGGAGCAAAAACCTTGAGCATTCGGAAAACAGTCGTATTACTGATTGCGGTGGTTGTACTCTTGAACGTTATAGGAGTGGCGGGGATTTCAACGATGGCGAATAGTGCAGCAGTAGATGCATACAAAGTAATGCAGGTTGATAAAAACACTTCGGAAAACCTGGTGAGCAACTGGGGCCATTTCGGCGGCGGTTATAAAACCGTCAGCATGAAAAACCACACCGGTCAGACGGGGAACGTCTACAAGATGGAGAGTTTTGGTTCGACCGAAGCCGGCATGTCGCACACAATTAACAACCCCACGCTTGGTACATATACGTTCAGCGGCTACAGCAAGGCCGAAAACGTAAAGCGTAACACTGCAACTGAGTACTACAGTTACGCCATAGTTGCCATGATTTCTTATCAGGACGGCACCTCGAAAGATTTCCATACTCAGTTCGAGTACGGAACCCACGATTGGGAATATCAGGAGTTTACCTTTACCATCTATAAGCCCGCAAAACACGTCACCTTGTACGCGTTCCTGCGTCCCCCTGCATTGGGAACGGCTTATTTCGATGATCTTCGCGTAACCTTACAGTCGAGCGGCACCGATAAGGGCGTTTTTGATGACGTTCCGGTTACCGTACTGAAAAAAGGCAGCAATCAGGAAACCGAGGCCACACTTAAAACCCAGGACGGTTTGGAACTTGGTCTTGGCGCTACACAGGTTACTTCGCTCAAAGTAGACGGCAAAGAACTGAAGAACGATGCTTTCTCGGGCTTTATGGTGCGTGATATCGCTTCTGCTCCCGATAAAGACGGTGTTTATTCCTTTGCCACCAAGGGCAGTTCGGCCGCCGATAAGTTTGTCGGTAATCAGCCGACGTTGGGCCTGGACTTGAAGGCGAACTTCACCGCAGAAGACGATTGCATTAAGGTTTCGGGCGTTATTACCGAAGAAAAAGATTCGGATGACGGTCGCGCCGTCCAACTTTCCTACGCGTTGCCGATTACGGCCACGGGTTGGAAGATGGGTTACAATCTGTTGGATTCCGACGTGATTGAATCCGGTTCTCACGCAGAGTATAAACCGGTGGGCGACGGCACCCTCTCGATTGTCGACTGGGATACCGCTCCGCGTTCCTATTATCCTGCGGCTTGTATTTATAATGAAGAACTTGGTATTGCCATTGCCGCAAGTATGGAGTATCCCTCCTATTGGCAGTTGGAATACAACGGTTCTACCGGTCAGTATGCCATTACCTATCAGTTGGGTATTGTCAAAGAAGCTCCGGAATCGGCCAAGTTCGACTTTGTAATCTACAAATTAGATGATCCGGCCTACGGTTTCCGTTCGGCCTGGAAGAAATACACCACCATCTATCCCGAACAGTTTGAAGTTCGTCAGAAAGATCAGGGTGTTTGGGTTGCTTGGTCTTCGTTGGATCACTTGATTGATGTGGAAGACTTTAACCTGAAGTTCCGCGAAATCGGTTCTCCGGTCCGTAGCGGAAGCATCTTCGAGGTTTCGAATAACATCAAGGGTGTTTTCTACTTCGAATTAGGTGACTGGTGGTTAGCTGACCTTGCCGCCGATGATGATGTTGCGGTTTGGAATCGCATTCGCGAAATTGCGAAAGATAAAACGGTCCAAGATGATTACGACAAGCAAAAAGCTGCCCGTCAGGCGATTGCAACCGAGTTCTGTAAGGTTCTGGATCAGAACGGAAAGATTGCTTGGAACCCTGTAAACGTGGCTTGGAGCCCGAACGGTGCACAGGTTCACATCAACGCGAACCCTGCGTTGCCGGGTGAATTCAACTTCTTGACCTGTTGGTATGACAGCGAGATTCGCGAAATGCTCTTTAACCCGATGAAGGCACAGGGCGGTATTTTCGACGGTATCTATCTCGATGAATTCAGCGGTTGGTGGCTGGGTAATGCCAACTTCAATAAAGAACATTATCAGTACACCACAGTTCCGCTGACCTACTCACCTTACTTTAAGCGTCCGATCTTGCACCGCGCATCCACCACCTGGGAATGTGCGAAGTACATTTCGGATGATATGCGCAGTCTCAACAAGATCGTCTTCTCGAACAAAAACCCCGACAAGAACGCTTGGAATACCACCGTTGTTGATGCAATGGGTACCGAGCAGACGGCACTTTCCGGTTCGGTTTACACGCCGCAGACCATTCGCCAGTTGAGCACTTGGCGTACACTTGCTTACCAGAAGTCGTTCTCGATTCTCTTCAACAACGACTATAACCTCTTGACGACCGAGAGAATGGAAGATTACTTCAACCGTTGCTTGGTTTACGGTATTTTCCCGTCTCCGATGATGCACACCGATACCGTAAACGGTACGGGTGAGAGTTATTATTGGAAGGGTGCCGAACAGTTCTACGAGCGTGACCGTTGGATCTTCCAGACCTATATGCCCATTCTCAAAGAAATGGCCGAATCGGGTTGGGAACCTGTAACCAACGCTACGGTGAATAATCCCGAGATTATTGTTGAGCGCTACGGCGACAACGATGCCGAGGGTTACCACATTGCGTTGTTTAACCCGACTGCAAGTGCGGTCGACGTTCAGGTAAATCTGGATATGACCAAGTTCAACCTCGTTGAAGGCTGTACCTTTATGAAGCATCTTGAAAACAAGGCCTTCACCTTGGAAAACAACACCGTAACGGTTCATTTGGAACCCGAACGTTCTGAAGTTCTCGTGATCCGCGATCCGAACAAGATTCAAACGGGTGACGGTGATGACGGCCAGGGCGGTACCGGCGGCGGTACAGTCGGCGGTGGTTCGGGTAGCAACAGTGGTTCCGGTAGTAACAACAACAACTCGAGTAACGACGGTAACGGTCAGTCCTTGGGTGCTATGAATGTGGGCGGATCGCACACCATCACGACCGATGAGGCCGATCTCTTCAAAACCATCAAGCACCACCTGACCAACTATCATAACAACCATATTAATAAGAAGACCTTGCCCTGGACCATCACGTTGATTGTCGTGGATGCCTTGGCCGCGGCCTTCGGTGTCACAACCTTCTTACTGTGGCGCAAAAAGAAAAAAGGCACTCTGTAAAGAGTTCTTGATTGTTTGACTACAGATGAAACGGAGATTCGAAATAATCGATTCTCCTTTCATCGGTTTTGAAAACTCTTCTATATTATATAAGGAAGAGTGCTGTACATTGGATTTCATCGAAAAACAGGGGAGCACTTGTTTTTCGGTAAAATAAACTAAAACAGGAGGACAAACATGAAACATCTACGTAAGCTTGGAGCCGTAGTGATCGTCTGTTTGCTCATTATGCAAACGGTATTCATTTCCGGCTTCACCACGCTCGCAGACACTTCGTCTGCTGTCAGTTCATTGCCGATCACGTATGAACTGTATGACTACTTTGAAGATGCGGATGACAGCCGCATCGCCGGCACGGCAATTACCTCGGATTCTCCGTGGAAATTCCAGGCCAAACCCGCAGGTGGTACCTGGACCGATTGGATCGATACCCCCGCTCTTGACGGTTCCTACACCTATTGGAGCAAGGCCGGTGAGACCACCGCTTGGGGTAACTATCCCGGCGTAGCATATTATATGCCGGCTGATCGTTCGGGTCGTTACTACCAGAACTATATTTCGCCTACCAACAGCGCGAATTCGACCGATTGGAAGATCGATGCGGCCTACGTATTTACGGCTCCTTCCAGCGGTTCTTACTCGTTTGGTAAGGGCAACCAGGATAAGTCTGCTTCTTGGGATCTCTGTAACTATTTTAAGCAGTACGATTCCGGCGAAAAGTTAGACTTTGGTGTTCGTATCACCATGAACGGCAAGATTCTGTGGAACGGTGATTCCACCGCCCAGAAGCGTGACGGTTTTGCTGTTTTCGGCACCAATACTGCTGTAAACGAGTATATTGAAATTCCGTCTATGGACGGCGTTGTCATGAACGAAGGCGATATTCTCCGCGTAGAATTCACCGCGTTCGACGGCGCAAACGCTCCTTGGACCTTACGTATTACCGGTACGGTTGCGATGAAACTCGTCAGCCTCTCTACCAGACCGAGCGTTTTCCCGATTGATTACGAATTGTATGATTACTACAACGATGTAGAGTCTGCTCGTAAAAACAAAACCGCGATCACCTCGACTTCTCCCTGGACCATCCAGACAAAACAGCCCAATGCCGATTGGCAAAACTGGGGTGACACCTTCACTCGCGACAGTGGTTATACCTATGTCAACGATTCCAGAAAGAGCGGCTGGGGTATGTATCCGGGCTTCGCTTACTATTATCCGGACGATTATACTTCGGGTCGTTTGTACCTCGGTATGATTTCTCCGACCAATAGTGATTCCGATGCTTCTTGGGAAATTGATTCCGCCTACACCTTTACCGTTCCGTATGACGGTATCTATACCCTTCGTCCCTGTAACCAGGATATGTCCATCGCTTGGGACGATACCAACAACTTCAAACAGGTTGGTTCCGATGCCGCACTGAACTTCGGTGTTCGTATTACCAAGAACGGCGAAGTGATCTGGAACGGCGATTCCACGACCGAAAAGCAGGAAGGTTTTGCGGTCTTCGGTTCCGGCGGTGCTGCTGCTTCCAGCATTCCTGTTCCGACCCTCTCGGCATTGAACCTCAAGTTTGGTGATGTGATCCGTGTTGAGTTCACCAACTTCACGCCCACCAACATTGCTTGGGCACAGCGTATTCACGGTTTGGTCGGTATGACCTACCAGGGCCCGGCTGACGTCAAAGAGGCCGAAAAGGTTGCCTGGAAAGATACCGGCGTTCTGACCAATTACGTTGCTTCGACTTCGTTGGCAGCAGGCGGCACGCTCAACAACAACAACTTCAAAGCTACCAACAAGAGCCTGTCCTTGACCTTCTTGGATGTAAACGCTTCGGAGCCGGTTGAAGTAACCCTCGGCGGCTACGTTCTGCGCATTGCAGGCGAGAGCAGCTACATCTACAAGCATCACAATGGCGCGGATGATTTCCGTTACATGATGCTTCCCGTTGCCGCGGACGGCAAATACGACGTAACCGTTTCGCTTCAGGGTCTGTACAACTACGTTGCAGGCACCGAAGAAGTTTCGGATAATCTCGTCGGCGCCCGTTTCACCGCTACGGTTAACGGCACCACTTTTGCAGAAGAATTTGGCGTTCTGGATACTGTTTCTTACGGTGTCGGCGTTTCGAACTACTCTTCTGCCGCTATTCGCGTTACCGGTGCTGCTCCCGCTTATGCAGAGGGTCAGCCCTGCCACGTAGACCGCGCGAAGAACATCGTCTATTCGAAGTACGGTCTGAATGGTACCCGCATTCGCTACTACATGGAAGATAGCGATGGCGTTACCGTTCCGATGACGGCCGCTACCGGCGGCAGCGTTACCAAGGCAGACACCGTTGAAACCTTCACCTTGAGTGTCGGCGGTGACGTAAACGGTGACGCAAAGGTCAACATTAAAGACCTTATCCGCATGAAGAAGGGTGCTCTCGGCAACGTAGCCCTTTCGGATGCACAGAAATATGCAGCAACCTTCGGTCAGGGCTATGAATTGAATGCAGATGCTCTTACCGCTTTCCGCAGAGAGATCCTTGTAACCGAGGAACTCCCGATTTCCACCAAAGAATCCCACAAGTTGTACGCTGGTGCAAACTCGAACGAAGTTTCGACCAACCTGTTGACCAACCTCACCATCCAATCGGGCGGTAGCAAGGTTCAAGGTTACGACCACAACAACAAGCGTAATGCAAACATTTACGTGCTTTCGAGCGATGGCACTACCAGCGGTTGGGTTACCCAGACCATTTCGAACCCCGGCAAGGGTGTTTACGTGATGTCCGGTTGGAGTTCTTGTTCGGAGTTCTTCCGCAACGATGCAATTGAATACTACAGCTACTCGTTGTATGCACAGGTTGTTTACAGCGACGGTAGCGGTGAAGAGTTCTATACCTCTTTCAGCGACGGTAACCACGATTGGGAATACCGTGAGACCTCTTTCGTTGTTCGTGAGAATGCTTCCAGCATCAACTTTGCTATATTCTTGAGAGATCCCGTTCGCGCAACGGCTAAGTTCGAAGGCATGAGCCTCGTTCGTAGTGTGAACGACACCAAGACAGTTCAGGATCTGCCGATGATCGATCAGAACGTTGCAGTAGATACCAACGAAATCAGCAAGTTGGATACTCAGGATGGCTTTGGCCTTGGCTTGAGTGAAACCAACGTTACCGGCGTATACGTAAACGGCACCAATATTGCTGCCAGTGTTGCCGGTTCGACCCAGTCCGGCTTTATGGTACGCGACGTTGCCGATGACACCAAGAGTGTTTACTCCTTCGGCACCACCACGACCGACGGCAAGAACTTCAACGGCTTGCAGGAACAGATCGGTTTGGAACTCGATGCAAACTTCACCGCTGAAGAAGATTGTGTTCACGTAACCGGTACGGTTAAGGATCTGACCCGCGACTTTAACGGCCGTGGTATTCAGTTGTCCTACGCAATTCCGTTGTCGGCCACCGGCTGGTCCTTCCAGACCGACCTTGCCCATAACTTCACGGTAAACGGTGCAGTTTACAAGCACTTGGGTTGGGTAGACGGTAGCTGGATGTCCAACGTTGACTGGGAATCTGAGGCACACTCTTACTATCCGGCAGCCGCACTTACCTGTGGCAGCTACGGTATCGGTATTGCTACCGATATGGATTTCCCGACCTATTGGGAACTCGAATACAACGCAACGACCAATCAGTTGGTCATCACCTATCAGTTGGGTCTTACCAGTGAAGCTCCCGACTCCGCAAAATTCGGATTTACGCTCTACAAGCTGGATGATCCCACGTGGGGCTTCCGCAGCGCAATGTCCAAGTACACCAAGATTCATCCCGAGTACTACGAGACCCGCGCTACCGAGCACGGCTCTTGGATTGCTTGGCAGGATCTGTCCAACGTTCCGAACATCGAAGACTTTAACCTTCAGTTCAAACAGGCCGGTTTCGATAGCGTTGCTCAGGCCGATATCGACAACGGCATGCAGACTCTGCGTTACATCGAGTTGGGTGACTGGTGGCTCAGCAACTTAGAGTCCCAGACCGACGCGGCAATTTGGAAGAAGGTTGCCGAACACGCCTTAGAGGGTGACGGAACCGAAAAGGGCAGACAGGCTCAGGCAAATGAGTTCTGTAAGGCTTTGAACGTAGACGGCACTGTCGTTTGCAACTACGTTGACCGTGCATGGGCTCCGAATGGTGCGCAGTTGCACATCAACCCGAACCCGAACCTCCCCGGCAAGTGGAACTTCTTCAACCTGTATTACAGCGAATCGAACCTCAAACTCTGGTTCGATGAGAGATACGTTCAGGGTGCAGGTACCTTCGACGGTATCTACCTCGACGAAAGCAGCGGTTTCTGGGTTGGTAACGCCAACTTCAACAGAGCACACTTCAAGTACACCACCGTTCCGCTGACCTACTCGCCTTACCACAAGCGTGCAATGCTCCACAGAGCAAGCTCCAACTGGGAAGCTATGAAGGCTCTGCGTGACGATCTGCACAACCGCAATAAGATCGTATTTGCCAACAAGTGTCCGGACCGCAACGCGTTCTTCACCACCTTGGCAGACGTTATGGGTAACGAACAGACCGTTACGGTTGACGGCAGCTATTCTCCGTTGAGCCTCCAGATGTTGTCTGACTGGCGTGCATTGGCTTACAATAAGCCGTTCTGCCTGTTGAACTCCAACGACTGGAGAGTTGTTGGTTCCGCTGAACTTGAACAGTGGATCAGCCGTTGCATGCTTTACGGTATTATCGTTAGCCCGCACGATACCTACAACGAGACCACCGAGTGGACTCAGTACTTCACCTGCTCGAACAACTACTACGAGCGTGACCGTGCAGTATGGAAGCGCTATCAGCCGGTTGTAAAGACCATCTCTGAGGCTGGTTGGGAAGCCGTAACCGGCGCTTACGTCAATAACGGCAACGTTTTGATCGAGCGCTTCGGCGATAAGACTGAAGACGGCGCAACCTACATTGTTCTGTACAACAACACCAATTCCTATCAGGATGTTACTGTGACGGTTGATACCAACGTGGTTGGTACCTTCTCGGCCGCACAGGAAATCGTATGGAACAATGCGAAACCCGTTTCTGGCAACCAGATCACGACTTCGTTGAATCCGGGCGTTTCTTACGTACTGAAGCTGAGCTAATTTTAGCCAACTTTTCTTACAAGAGAGAAGACCGGTCGCAACAAATCAACCTTAGTCGGTGAACTTGTTGCAGATGTTTTCGGTTTGTTTTAGTTTTATAAAATGCCCGATGGGGCAGGGAAACCTGTTCCATCGGGTATGAACCAGAACTTACGTAATTGAATGAATTTAGAAAAAAGGGGAAAACATATGACTGCTGCAAAAAAAGGGTTGGTTGTGTTACTGGTTTTTTCTATTTTGTGCAGTGTACTCACCTTGGGCACGGCGGTTACGGCTTTGTTGCCGTCCAATGAACAGTTGCCCTTTACTTACGATTTGTACGATTATCTGCAAGACGTAGATACTTCGTTCAAAAACCAGACGACCTTAACCTCCGACTCTCCGTGGTCGGCTCAGATGAGAATTGACGGGGCCTGGACCAATCCGGATACCCTTGCAGTTTCTGCTGCGGGTAAAGCAACCGGTTATTCCAGCGCAAAAAACTGGGAAGCTTCTCCCGGTTTCGGATACAATATCAATGACGGCGAGTATCAGGCTTTCCTGTATCCTTGTAATAAGGACGGAGAGACTTCCGGTACGTGGAAGATCGATGCCGCTTATACCTTTACCGCTCCTGTAGGCGGTACCTATACGTTTGGCCGTACCGCTAACGAACAGAAACTTTCCGATGAAGACTGCGATTACTTCAAGCAGATCAATTGGCAAGACCGAAACCTGCCCTACGGTGTGCGCGTTGTAAAGTACAAAGGCGCTACGGAAGAGGTGATTTGGCCTACCGGTTCGGAAGAATATGCCAACCAGGGCTATGCTCGTTTCGGCCATGGTTCCTTTAACGACCCCGAGTGGGGCGACCCCAATATTAAAATTCCTGTTCTTGCAGGTATTCACCTTGATAAGGGTGAAATGATCCGTGTGGAAGCCAGAATTCTGGATGGCGAGGACTTAAATAAGGCAACCGCCGGCGCACAGCAGGCAATCAACTGCAGTGTCAGCATGAAATTGACAGAAATCGATCAGAACGAAGTGGACGATCCCACTGCGGGCGGTATTCCGACCAATGATCGTTATGAATTATATGATTACTTCTACGAGATGTACGGTTTCTTTGAGGACGAAGGAAAAGTCACGGGTCAGCCTATGACTTTCGACTCTAAATCGAACTGGAAGGTAGAAGCATACTTTGATGACAAGTGGAACGAACCGGATACCTTCTATCAGGACGGCCAGTACTACTATGTCGGTTCTAGTGCAAGAAACGGCTGGGGTAATATGTATCCCGGTTACGGTTTCTACTACAATCCCCACATCACCCGTAATGAGTTGGCGGTTGTAACGCCGACGAATGCGGCAATTGACCAGACCTACGACGCCAATATGTCGTACACCTTTACGGCAACACTGCCCGGTACGTATGAGTTCCACTATTCGGATGCCGATAAAGCAGCATCGTTCTCGGATACTCAGTACTTTTCGCAGTATCAACTTAGTTATACCGGTATTACCTTCGGTGTTCGTATTACGCTGAACGATACCGTTATTTGGCCGACGACCGATAACTACAATGCTAAAGTACAGGAAACTTATGCATTGTTCGGCCGCGAGATCAACGGAATTCCGAGTGAGATCGCTGTTCCGAAACTCGCCAACCTCAAAATGTTAGAGGGCGATGTTCTTCGCGTAGAGTTTACCAGCTTTACCGAGAAGATGGATGCCCCGTACGATCAGCGTGTTAAGGGTTGCGTATCGATGACCCGTGTTTCGACCGACACCACCAAGGACGAAGAGGCTCCGAAGTTCGCTAATGGCAACATTGCTCTGGCAGAATCCGGCGAGAATCACCTCGTTCTGGCTTGGCCGTCCGCGAAGGACAACGCTACCAAGGATACAAACCTTGCATATACCTTGTACTACGATACCGAACCCTATTCGCCGGATGAACTTCCGACCAAGGGTCAGTCGGTAGGTGCCGGTCCAGCCGGTGCCGGTATCACCCGTTTGCAGAGCGATACCGAGTATTACTTTGCTGTTCTGGTAAAGGACGAATCCTATAATAAGGCATTTATTACGGGTGGTCCGTTCAGAACGAAGAAAAACACCAGCACGGCAGTTGCTACTTACGAGGTTTACGATTACCTCGATGAAGTTGCCGATCGTTTGCCCTTTGAATCGCAAAAGGTAAAAATCGGCGAGACCCAGTCTCCGTGGGTTGGCCAGGTTTTCTACAACGGAAAATGGCAGGATATCACCCTCTGCTCGAGATTGGATGACCGTGTGTACTGTAATATCGCTGCTCCCGAGTGGGGC
Organism: Acutalibacteraceae bacterium; assembly: GCA_045545515.1. GTDB lineage: Bacteria > Bacillota > Clostridia > Oscillospirales > Acutalibacteraceae > UBA737. Next base: position 51,247 of record JAZQBA010000004.1, on the reverse strand, counting down.
GGTTACTACCCCGGCTACTCCTTTGGCGCTCCGCGTCAGTCGGTAATCAAGCGTTGCTATGCTCGTTTGAACCCGACCAAGGCAGCCGCTTCGGTAAATGCAAGCTTCGATTATCAGATGGCATTCACCTTTAACGCTCCCTCGGCCGGTGTTTACACCTTTGAAAAGGGTAACCAGGCCTATGCTGTGGACGATTATTTGGGTGCCAACTTCGCGGTAGCCGACGGTGCTTCGCGCGACTACGTAATGGGTGTTCGCATCGTCCGCGTGGATAGCGAAGGCGAAGAGATTATTTGGCCGAAGTCCAATGATTCGAGCCTGACCATTCAGGACGGCTACGCAACCATTCAGGGTTATCGCACGCCCACCGGCAGCATCCCGATTCCGACCATCGAGAATCTGCGACTGCTTGCAGGGGACACCATTCGTGTTGAAACCAGAGCCTTTACGGCTACGCCGGATTCTCCGTGGTTGCATCAGGTTGCAGCGTACGTTCGTATGGTAATGACCCAGAAGATCGAAGACAAAGAACCTCCGGTGTTCGATGAAGGTGCTTTGACCGTTTCGGCAAAATCCACCAACTCGTTGACCTTCAACTGGCCGCTTGCATACGATGCAATGAGCCGTGATGACAGCCTGGTTTACAAACTGTACTTTGACACTGCTCCCGTAACCGAGGACCGTTTCCCCGCTTTGGAAGAAACGGCAATGAAGGTTTCGGGTGGTTCTCAGCGTGTTACCATGCTCGAATCGGGTAAGGATTACTATGCTGCGTTGACGGTTACCGATACTTCCAACAACACCGCGATGTTGTTCGGTGGTCCGTTTACCACCGATAAGCGTGGCGGCTCGGGTTCGGGCGGCGGTTCCGGCTCGGGTGGTTCCGGCGACGGTAGTGACGGAAATGTTCCGTCTAAACCGCTGGATTCCAATCGTTCGGAAGATGATTGTGGTATTAGAACAGCGGGCAACGGTGAAATCGAGGTTGGCTGGAACGGAACCGGTGCGATGTCCTTCTATCGCGTCTATGCGTTCGTGAACGACAACGGTTCTTACTCGTTGGCAGAGGATAGCGGCAATTTGTCCCCGATGACCAAGGATTATAAGTTCACCGGTCTTGATCCGCGTGAATACGTCATTCAGGTTGTTGGTTACAATAACCAGGGTGAAGCATTCGAAATCTATCCGCAGCTGTTAGCGGATGCTAGCGGTAAATCGGGTCCGACGGCCGGCGGTTCTCTGGGCAGCAACGTTGGTTCCTCCGGCGGTTCTACCGGCGGTGGAAAGGTCACCACGACCTATATCACTAACGAGGGCGTAACCCAGGTACAAGACCTGTACGAAACCGTTACCAAGACCAAGACTATCACCAACGGTCCGACCACCTTGGAATACATTCTGTGGATTTCCTTGTTGGTTGTTGGCGGTCTGATGTTGGGCGGCTCCATCTTCTTCCTGGTTCTTTTGCTGAAAAAACCGAAGAATAAGGTTGTCGAATAAATTTCATACCTAAAAAACAGGTGATGTTCTGCATCAGCGCAGGACATCACCTATTTTGGTAAATTACCATTTTATTTTCATTTCCATTTTTCAAAGAAAAGGTGAGAAAAATGAGTATTCAAGAAACCAACAAAGCACTGGCTGTTGCCACCAAAGAAAAAAATATCCCCTTTGTTTTTAATCAGGAAGTTGTGCGCGGATTGATTGGCCGTATTGCAGGTCAAACGTATGCCGACGCGTTTTCGTTCGCATCGATGGAACCGCTTCAGGCGGGAATGGATGCCTATAAAATCAGCGATCAGGACGGAAAAATTCTCATTGAGGCTACTTCGGGAGTTGCGGCCGCTTCGGCGTTCCGTTGGTATCTGGAAGAGCGTTGTAACAGTTACGTCGGCCCGATGACGCGCCGCCTGAACTTTCCCGCAACCCCGCCGCAGGTGGGCGAGGCGCACACCGACAGCAGCCGTTGCCTCTACCGCTATTTCTTAAACTATTGCACCTACGGTTATTCTTTAGCGTTCTGGAAGTGGGACGAGTGGGAGAATCTGCTGGACTGGATGATGTTGGCAGGGTATAACCTTGTTCTCAACCCCTTGGGCAACGAATTGGTCTGGATCAATTTGTTACAGAAAATGGGTTACAGCCCGGAGGATGCGCGTAAATTCGTTGCGGCGCCGACCTTCTATCCGTGGCAGTGTATGATGAACCTCGAATCCTGGGCGAGTGCAGCACCGCAGGCCTGGTATGAAGAACGCGTAGCATTGGCTCATAAAATCAATGAGCGCCTGCAGTCGTTCGGTGCGGCGGTGATGTTGCCCGGTTACGCCGGTATGGTACCGAGCGATTTTGCCGAGCATTTTGCCGATTCCAATCCGTTGGATCAGGGCATTTGGTGCGGTTTGCCGCGCCCGTCGATTTTGCTGCCGACCGATCCTTACTTTGATAAGGTGGCCGACCTGTTCTATGAAACCCAACGAGACTTGATGGGCGACAATTTCCATTACTTCTCAGCCGACCCGTTCCATGAGGGCGGCGACAGTAGTCTTGTGGACCTGCCTTCCTACGCTCAAAAGTGTTTGGCGCATATGGGTGCCGTTTCCGAAAACCCCGTTTGGTTCTTACAGGGTTGGCAAAACAATCCGCTGCGCGATATGTTGCGTGCCATGTCCCCGGCCAATGTGCTTATTGGTAACCTTCGTTCGACCGATAAGGCCGACGGCGGCGATAACTTTGCCGACTATCCGTGGATGTACTGCTGCGTTAATAACTTTGGCGGTCAGCGTATTCTCCGCGGCAATATGAATAAAATGCTCACCCAGGCTTATGAATGCCTGACCAATCCCGAATATACCTGTATTGGTATCGGCATTATCCCCGAGGGTGTTGAAGATAACGAAATTCTTTACGATATCTTTGCCGATCTTGCCATCCGTCAGGAGGCGATCAATCCCGATGCTTGGCTTCGCCGCCGCCTTGAAATTCGCTACGGTTTCGTTACGCCCGAAGTCGAAGCGGGTTGGAAGATCATTCGCGATGAACTTTTGGTTTACGATACCGAAAAAGACCCCAAAGAATCGGCACTTTTGACCCGTCCTACCTTGACGGTCAATAAGGTTAGCGCTTATTCGGGCACCCGTTTCCCGTTTGAGCCCAAACGCGCCGAGGAGGCACTTCGTTTGTTGTGCACCGCACAGGATAAACTGTTGGCAACCGAGAGCGGCCGCCTCGATTTGATCGATCTGGCGCGTGCGACGATTGCGAACCTTGCGTGGATCTACCTCGTTGGCATTCAAAAAGCCTATAAGTATAAGGAAGAAGACTATTTCGAGGAGAGCGTCGCCAAGTTTATGCAGTGCTATGACATTCAGGAAAAGGTTGTGGCTTGTGATAAACATCTGATGTTGGGTCCGTGGCTCGAACGCGCCAAGGCCAACGGCAATACGCCCGCTGAAAAGGCTTACTTCGAATTCCTCGCGAGAACGCTCGTAACCTTGTGGGCCAACCGCCAGGGTGCCGAGGAACTGCGCGACTATGCCGCCAAAGAGTGGGATGGAATGCTGAGCGATTTCTACCGCCCGCGTTGGGAGTCTTATATCAATATTCTGCGCCGCGCTATGCTCACCGGCGAACAACCGATGGAATATACGCGCTACGATGCGGAATATCTGTTTACAACGCTTTCTAAATGCTACCCGACCGAAGCTTACGGTGACCCCAAAGAGGCCCTTGCACTGGTTTTGGATGCATTAGAGAACCGATAATTGTCTGAAAAAAGACGCCACAAGAATTGTGGCGGCTTTATCACAGAAGAAAAGCAAAAAAACATTGACAAAAAACGGATTTATGGTATAATAAACTTCGGCGACCAGTAAAGTCGCCGCCAAAATGGGCCATTAGCTCAGTTGGTTAGAGCAACCGGCTCATAACCGGTCGGTCCGGGGTTCGAGCCCCTGATGGCCCACCAGTTTTTCAAAATCGAATATAGGGGTATAGCTCAGTTGGTAGAGCAGCGGTCTCCAAAACCGCGTGCCGAGGGTTCGAATCCTTCTGCCCCTGCCAAAACAAAAACCACCCAATAGGGTGGTTTTTGTTTTGGCAGGAGTACGAGGAACATTCCGAGGCACGCGCGTGCCGGGCAACAACGCCGCACGCGTCCGGTGGACGATGCAGTAAGGCGTTGTTGGCGCCGCGGTCGAAAGTTCTCGGCGCTTCAAGCCGTAAGAACTTTCGGGCACCGCAAGAGGGCAGAGAGAGTCGCGCATATTGCGTGAATAGAAAGGAACGAGCCCAAATAAAGCGGTCAATCAACCATTGATTTCAATTTTTTCTTGTGCTATAATCAAAACCGAACACGAAACAGAACGAGGTGTTTTCCCGATGAATCAGATCGAACGAAGAGATCGCGGTTTGGCGTACAAAGCGGACGAAGCCGTGTTGGAAGAAATGTTCAAATGCCGCAAACTTTTGCATAAACTCAACCATACCGATTTTGAGAATCTGCAGGAAGTTTCAGACGTGATAACGGCCTTACTCGGCAAATCGGATAATGCGATCATTTTCCCGCCGTTTTTCTGTGATTACGGCTCGCATATCGAAGTGGGAAAGAATTTCTTTGCCAATTATAACTGTACGATTATCGATGTGGCCAAGGTGAAGATCGGGGATTGTTGCTTGTTGGGTCCCAACGTTGCCATTTATACGGCGGGCCATCCGATTCATCCCGAAACGCGTAATTCGGGGTACGAATACGGCAAGGAAGTTACGATTGGTAATAACGTCTGGATTGGCGGAAACACGGTGGTTTGTCCCGGTGTTCATATCGGAAACAACGTGGTTATCGGCGCGGGAAGTGTCGTAACCAAAGATATCCCCGATTGGTGCGTTGCGGCGGGAAATCCCTGTCGGGTTCTTCGCTCTATTACCGAGGAGGACAAAAAGAAACTATTCAAAAACGAGGAAATGGACCCGCAAGCGTGGGAAGAAATTCAATCCCTCGGCGAATAGCGGTTTCAGATTTGAGTTCAAAAACGATACGAAAGGACGGTGTTTTGGGTGAAGAAAAAGGTTTCTACGCTTCTTCGGTGGGTACTCTTGTGCGCGGCGATGGGGGTTTGTTGCGGAATTTTGGGCGCGGCGTTTTCGCACGGCGTTTCCCGGGTGACCGCGGCGCGCGAGCATTACGCGTGGCTTGTTTTTCTGTTGCCCTTGGTAGCGCCGCTTTCGGTGTTCTTATATCGGCGGCTGCGCGTTGAGGGCGTTGGTACCAATCAGGTCCTCCTGGCGGCCGACGGGAAAGAGACGTTGAGTTGGCGGTTGATTCCGGCCGTCTTCTTCGGGTCGCTCTTGTCCCATTTGTTTGGCGCTTCGGTTGGCCGCGAGGGTGCCGCGCTACAGATGGGCGGTAGTCTTTCTGCTTTGTTCGGCCGAATTTTTAAGGCGACAGAAAAGGAAGGGGAGACCCTCGTATACTGCGGTATGGCCGGGTTGTTTTCGGCCGTGTTTGGCACACCTTTTGCGGCGTTTGTTTTTGCTTTAGAAGTGGTTTTTGTGGGCGAAATTCCGTTTTTTGCGGCAGTGCCGACCTTTTTTACGTCGATTTTAGCCTATGTGACGTCCCGCCTTCTCAAAACGCATCCCGAACGCTTTTTATTGGTGAGTGTACCCTCGTTTTCCTGGAGTATCGTCCTCAAGGTGCTGCTGGTAGCCGTCGGCGGTGCGCTGACGAGCATTCTCTTTTGTTTTGCACTCAAATACGCGAAAAAACTGTTTCGGAAGGGATTCAAAAACCCGTATCTTCGGATTGTTGCGGGCGGCGTACTGATTGTCGCGGCAACGCTTTTACTTGGTACCAAGGATTACAACGGCGCCGGGGTTTCGGTCATTGAGCGCATTTTTGCGGGCGGAACCGTGGTGGGCTATGCCTTTTTGTTGAAGATTCTCCTGACCGCCGTTTCGGTCGGATCCGGTTTTCAAGGCGGCGAAATCGTGCCGAGCCTTTTTGTGGGGGCGACGATAGGCAGTGCGCTCGCGTTGTTCCTAGGAATTCCGCTGCCGTTTGGCGCCGCGATTGGTATGATTGCGGTCTTCTGCGGCGTGACCAACTGTCCGTTGGCTTCAATTGCATTGGGGTTGGAACTGTTTTCGGGAAAGGCGAGCGGGTATTTTATTGTCGCCGTCGTTGTTTCGTTCTTAATTTCGGGAAAGATCAGCCTGTATTCGGCGCAAAAAACCAAAGGATTTAAGCAAAAGTTCTGATTATAAAAAAACCCGCAGAGCGTGAAAACTCTGCGGGTTTTGTTTATTGGTTTTTCAGATAATCTTTCAAGGCGTCAAAGGAACGCTGACTAATGACGTGTTCGATTTTACAGGCATCTTCGGCGGCGGTCTCTTCGTCGACCCCGAGCATCACGAGTACCTGACTTAAAACGGTGTGGCGCTCGTAGATCTTTTGCGCAAGCGTAAGACCTTCATCGGTCAAGGTGATATAGCCGTCTTTATCCACGTTAATGTATTTGTGCTTTTTCAGAATACCGACGCCGCGGCTGACGCTCGGTTTTGAGAAGTTCATGTGTTCGGCCACGTCAATGGAACGCACCGCCGTTTTGCTTTTGCATAAAACGTAGATAGTTTCAAGATACATTTCACCCGAAGGATTTAAGGACATAATCAAATCTCCCAACCATAAATTTTTCCATAGGGCTATCCTTTCTTTAAGAATACCATAAAGGAACGAAAAAATCAATGATAATCGGTTAAAACGAAAATAGAAGAAAAAATTTGAAAATTTCGCTTGACAAACAGGAAAAATGAGGATATAATATGGAATGGTTAGCGGTGGCTAACTTCTTTTGAGGGATTTGGTTAGCGATTGCTAACTGAATACGATTTCGATAAAATATAGACAGGTTACGGTGGATACTTATGACGTTGAAGGACGCAGTTGAAGGCCAGGAATACATTATTCAGCAAATTGACACGGACGACGAAGAGTTGGATGCGTTTCTGTTTTCGCTTGGTTGTTATAGCGGCGAAGCGATTACAGTGGTCTCCCACTTGAAGGGTGGATGTGTGGTTTCGATTAAAGATGGGCGATACAATATCGATAATCAGTTGGCCGAAGCCATTCAGATCTGAACGGCGAAAACAGCCTGCTGATTGTTTTTTAACGTCGAGTTAGCGGTTGCTAACCGATTGAATTTGGTACTTATTCAAACAAAAAACATAAGAGGAGATCGGGAGAAAATTATGAGAATTGCATTGGCAGGAAATCCCAACTCGGGAAAGACGACGATGTATAACGCCTTGACCGGCCGAAATGAAAAGGTCGGAAACTGGGCGGGTGTTACGGTCGATAAGAAGGAACACACCATCAAAAAGGTCTACGCGGGAGAGAACCAACTCGTTGCGGTCGACCTTCCCGGCGCTTATTCGATGTCGCCGTTTACGAGCGAGGAAAGTATTACAAGTTCGTATGTGAAGAAAGAAAACCCCGACGTGATTATCAACATCGTGGATGCGACCAATTTGAGCCGCAGTCTTTTCTTTACGACGCAGTTGTTGGAACTGGGTATTCCGGTTGTGGTGGCGCTTAACAAGAGCGACGTCAACCAAAAGAAGGGCACCGTTATCGACGTTGCGGCGTTGCGTGAAAAACTCGGCTGTCCGGTGATCAACACCGTTTCGACCTCTTCCAACGGATTGAAAGCCGTCGTCGAAGCGGCCGTCCAAGTTATCGGTACGGCACAGAGCGCCCCCTACGTACAGGGGGAAGTGGACCTGACCGATAAAGCGGCGGTACAGTCGGCCGATCGCAAACGCTTTGCCTTTGTGAACGGCATTGTCAAAGAAGTGGAAACCCGTAAAGTCTTGACCAAAGACCGAAACGTCGGTGACAGAATCGACGCGGTGCTCACGAATAAGTGGCTCGGCATTCCGATTTTTGCGGTCGTGATGTTCCTGGTTTTCTACATTTCGCAGACGACCCTCGGCACCTGGATTGCCGAAGGTTATGAATTCAAAAACGGCACCTTCATTCCCGGTCTTGTGCCGCTTTTGGAAGTTTTTCAGGGCTTTGTCGGGGGATTGCTTGAAAACGCCAACCCCTTGATTTCGGCCATCTTGGTCGACGGCGTAATTGGTGGCGTCATTGCCGTTGTCGGCTTTTTGCCGCTTGTAATGGTGATGTATTTCCTGATTGCGCTGTTGGAAGATTGCGGTTATATGTCCCGCGTGGCGGTCGTGTTGGACCCCATCTTCAAAAGGGTTGGTCTGTCGGGCAAATCGGTCATTCCGTTTGTGATCACCATCGGTTGTGCCGTTCCCGGTATTATGGCGAGCCGTACCATTCGCAACGAGCGCGAACGCCGCGCTACCGCAATGTTGGCGCCCTTTATGCCGTGCGGCGCGAAAATCCCCGTGATCGCCTTGTTTGCAGGGGCGTTCTTTGATAACGCGGGTTGGGTCAGCACGCTGATGTACCTTTCGGGCATTGTGCTCATCTTTCTGGGCGCGTTGCTTGTCAACCGCATTACCGGTTATAAAGCAAGAAAATCCTTCTTCATCATCGAATTGCCGGAATATAAAGTTCCCTCGTTCCTTGGTGCCTTTAAGTCGATGTGCAGCCGCGGTTGGGCCTATGTTGTAAAGGCCGCGACCATCATCCTGCTTTGCAATATGGCCGTACAGTTGATGCAGACTTTTACCTGGCGTTTTACGGTGGCGGAAAGTGCCGATGCTTCCATTCTGGCTTCGATTGCATCGCCCTTCGCGTATCTGCTCGTTCCGATCGTCGGCGTTCTTTCGTGGCAGTTGGCGGCGGCCGCGATTACGGGCTTTATTGCCAAAGAAAACGTAGTCGGCACTTTGGCCGTCTGTTTTGTTGGTCTTGAAAATCTGATCGACACCGAAGAACTGGCTCTTATGGAGGGCGCGGGTACCGAGGTGGCCGGCATTATGGCCATCACCAAGGTTGCGGCGCTTGCTTACTTAATGTTTAACCTCTATACACCGCCTTGCTTTGCGGCCATTGGGGCGATGAACGCCGAAATGAAGAGTGCCAAATGGTTGTGGGGCGGAATCGGACTGCAACTGGGTGTCGGTTACACGGTATCCTATTTGGTCTACACCATCGGTACGCTTGTCGTCGGCGGCAAGTTGCAGACAGGTGCGGCCATTGGCGGTCTTGTAGCGGTTCTTGTGATCGTAGGTGTGGTTTTGGGACTCATTTATAACACCGATAAAAAAATGAAAGCCGATGATCCGTTGAGCAAAGAAAAAATGAAGGTTGTGAAATAATCTATGCTTGAAAATATTGTTGTGGTCGTTTTGTTGGCGGCCATCGTTGCGGGGATCGTTTTCTATCTGTACCGCGCGAAGAAACAGGGGGCGACCTGTATTGGGTGCCCGCACGCCAAACAGTGTGCAAAAAACGGCGGTTGCAACTGCCAAAACCGCTCAAATGAACATCGGTAAAATCAACGGAAAAGATGCACGTTTTTTGTGCATCTTTTTTTCTTTACATTGGCTTGTTTGTGTGCTAAAATACGCTTGATTTCAAACGAGGTGACTTTGATGCAACCAAACGTGAAACGCTTGAAAACGGCGTGTTATATTACCAATATTACCATGGCGGTGATTGCCTTTCTCTCGCCGCTTTTGTTCGTGACCTTGCGCACAACCTACGGGATTTCGTATTCGCTGTTGGGCCTTTTGGTGCTTGTGAATTTTTGCACCCAGTTGGGGGTTGACCTGTTGTTCTCGTTCTTTTCGAACAGGTTCAACATTTCCCTGGCCGTAAAGGGGACTCCCGTTTTGGCGGCGTTGGGATTAGGTTTATACGCCTTGTCTCCGCTGATTTTTCCGGGGAACGTTTATGTAGGTCTTCTCTTGGCAACGGTCGTCTTTTCGGCCTCGGCGGGACTTGGCGAAGTGCTGATCAGCCCCGTGATTGCGGCGTTGCCGTCGGAAAATCCCGACCGTGAAATGAGCCTTCTTCACTCCTCTTATGCCTGGGGTTCGGTGGGTGTTGTGCTGCTCGGATCCTTGTTCTTGTTTGTGTTTGGCCGTTCTTCCTGGCAATGGATGACGCTTCTGTTTGCCGTCGGTCCCGTGGTGGCGGCGCTTCTTTATATGGGCTGCGAAATTCCAGATTTGCAACAACAAACGCAAAGCGGCGCTTCCCAGTTGCTACGAAAACCGGGCGTTTGGCTTTGTGTTGCGGGGATCTTCTGCGGCGGCGCGGCCGAGGTTACGATGGCGCAATGGAGTTCGAGTTATCTCGAACAGGCCTTGAATATTCCAAAGGTCTGGGGCGATATTTTCGGCGTTGCCATGTTTTCGGTAATGCTCGGAATCGGCCGAACGCTTTATGCCAAACGGGGACGCAATATCGAGCGGATCTTGTTGCTCGGTGCAATCGGTGCGGTTTTGTGCTATGCGGTTGCCGCGTTTGTCGACGTGGCGCTGCTGGGCTTGGTGGCCTGCGCTTTGACGGGACTTTGCACCTCGATGTTGTGGCCCGGAAGTCTGGTAGTTGCTACCGACCGTTTTCCGCAAGGCGGCGTAATCGTTTTTGCGATGATGGCGGCGGGCGGCGACCTCGGCGCTTCGGTCGGACCGCAGTTGGTGGGGCTCATTACCGACTGGACCCTGGCTTCGGGCGGAACCGAGCAGTTGGGGATGAAATTGGGCCTTTCGGTGGGAATATTGTTCCCCCTGGTGGCGGTGCCGATTTTTGTTTATCATCTGCGCCAAGCGGCAAAAGAAAAATAACGCCAAAGGGACGGGATACCGTCCCTTTTTTGTTGCACGAAAAACTTGCCCGGCGGCATAGAATATGGTATACTGTAAAAAAATAACTTAAGGAGTACCGCCTTGAAACTGTTGGAAAAAATTCAGCACGCGTTGGATGCCACCATTCCCGACAAAGAAGAATTGACCCACGGCAGTCACCCGACGTTCGATTATGTTCTGTTGTGGTTGCGAAATCTTTTTGTCGCGGGGGCAGGCCTTCTCTTTATTGCGTCCTTTTTCTTTTCGGATGCTCATAACGACCTGAAAGCGCTCGGCTATATTATGGGCTCGTTCGCCTACCTGTTCGAATGCCTTGCCATTACCGATTGCTTTGAAAAAAAGGTGCCGCATACCGAAATGTTTATGGTCTACTGTTTTGGCCCTTTGTACATTTTAATGGGCGTGGGGTACATTTTCTGGCATTGATTTTTTGGAGGAATTATGGATACGCTCAAGTTTAAGAAACGGCATACGCTGGTCATTGCCCACCGCGGACTTTCGGGCATTGAACCCGAGAACACCTGTGCCGCGTTTATTGCGGCGGGCAACCGTTCCTACTACGGGATCGAAACCGATATTCATCGCACGGCCGACGGGCAGTTTGCCGTTGTTCACGACAAGGACCTTTGCCGTGTTGCGGGCATAGACTTAAGTGTTGAAGACAACGATTTGTCCTCATTGCAACAGGTCGTTTTGTACGACAAACAGGGGAAGGTGGACCGCAGGGACCTGCGCGTACCGAGTCTTCAAGATTATCTTGAAATCTGCAAAACTTACGGAAAACAGTGTGTTCTGGAATTAAAGTCCGAATTCACCGCAATGGAAATCGAGAAGATCGTTGAAATTCTCAAGGCGAAAGATTGGCTTCAGAATACGACCTTCATTTCTTTTTCTTACGAAAATTTACGGAAAATCCGCGCGCTTTTGCCGCAACAGTCCTTGCAGTTTTTAACCGATAAAATCGATCAAACGACGGTGGCGCGGTTGGTGGCCGACCGAATGGACTTGGATATTCGCGCCAAAGCGTTGACCAAAGAATGGGTGAAGAAACTGCACAAAAACCGCTTGAAAGTGAATTGTTGGACGGTGGACGACCCCAAAACGGCCGAGAAACTATCCGCCTGGGGCGTGGATTATATTACCTCCAATATTCTGGAATAAGAAGGGAAAGACCATGGTTTTTAACGCCAAGAATTACGAAGAACTTTCGAAAGAAGAACTCTATGAAATCTTAAAAGCCCGTGCGCAGATTTTTATTGTAGAGCGGGGAATGCGTTGCCAGGACCTGGACGGGGCCGACCAAAAAAGCCGCCACTTCTTCTTTTGGGAAGAGGGTCGGGTAGCGGCCTATTTGCGCGCTTTTTATCTCGATGAAGAACACACGGCGGTCAAAATCGGTCGGGTGTTAACGAGAACGCACGGTGTTGGTCTGGGTGCCAAATTGTGGGAACGGGTAAAGGCGGACTTGTGTCAGAATATGCCCTGCCAAAAGGTTTGTGTCGACGCGCAGAAACACGCGGTCGGCTTTTATGAAAAACTCGGGTTTACCGCCGTTTCCGAGGAGTTTTTGGAAGAGGGCGTTCCTCATATCGCCATGGAGTTGAAATAGAATCGCTGGTGTAAAGGCGGTCTTTTGAAGGCTGCCTTTTGTTGTTTTATAGCGCAAGGGAAAGGGGAGAAAACGGTATGGAAAAGTATAAGGATTTTTCTTGGAAAGAGTCTGTCCCCGTGCCTGTTTTCGAAGTGCACCCCGAATACGTTGAACTGTACGAAAAAACGTGGGAACTCGCTTTTGCGCATCGGAAAGAACAAGAGGGTATGCCGCAAACGCCCTTTATGGACGAGGGGTTTTGCGATACGCAAATCTGGATTTGGGATTCTTGTTTTATGGCGCTTTTTTGTAAATATGCGCCCGACGTTTTTCCCGGTGTTGAAACGCTGGATAATTTTTACCGTGTGCTGTACGAGGGGGCAAAATTGCCCGTGGTCTATCCGCGCAAAACCGAACCGGAATGGACAGGGGCCAAAGAAGGGCAACCCTATCCGATGAAGGTGCACGTGGCCGATAATCCGCCGCTCTTTTCGTGGGCGGAGTACGAAAATGTACTGTTGAGCGGGGACTTGGAACGGATAAAAGATCTGCTTTATAAAAAGCAATATCTGCAAAAACATTACGCGTGGTTTGAAACGAGAAAAACGCCTGAAAAACCCGACGGCGTTTTTGTGCCGACCTGTCTGATTGCCGAACAAGAGGGCTACCGTTGGGAGGGCGGCCGTTCGGGAATGGACAACACGCCGCGCGGAAGAACGGGGGAAAAGGCCACGGCCTCGCGACCGAACCATCCCGAAATGCTTTGGGTGGACGCGCTCTGTCAGCAAGCGCTCTCGGCCGAGATGATTGCCAATCTGTTCGCCGCGGTGAAAGACGATGAAAACGAGGCGGTGTGGCGTGGGCGCTTTTTGGAAAAGAAAGAACTGCTCAACCGCCTTTATTGGGATGAGAAAGACGGATTTTATTATGATATTCACAGGGCTTCCAAACAGTTTTTCAAGGTGCCGACGATGGCCTCTTTCTGGGCGTTGACGGCCGATGCGGTCCCCCAAGAACGCGCGCAAAAATTGGTCGAACACCTGTTGGAACCAAGCGAATTCGGCGGAAGGGTCCCCTTCGTTTCGTTGGCAAGAAACGATGCCGATTTTTGTGAGGACGGAAACTATTGGCGCGGCTCGGTGTGGTTGCCGACGGCCTATGCGGCGCTGTGCGGACTCAAACGGTACGGACGGATGGACGAGGCGCAAAAGGCGGCCGCGCGCCTGCTCGAACATATCTATCAGACCTACGAACAACATTCGCCGCACACCGTTTGGGAATGTTATTCGCCGAGCGAACCAAAACCGGCTCGAAATGAAGAAGGCGGGTTTGTTCGCCCCGATTTTTGCGGCTGGTCGGCGTTGGGCCCGATTTCGGTTTTTCTCGAATTTGTGCTCGGTTTTCATGCCGTTAACGCGTTTGAAAAAACGGTCGAATGGTACAAGCCGCAAAACGTTACGGGGAAAATCGGTATCAAAAATCTTCGCTTCGGCGAGGTTGTGACCGATATTATTGCAGAGGGGAATTGTGTATCGGTGCGGACCAATCTGCCGTATACGTTGATGATAAACGACCGCGCCCATGCGATAAAGTCGGGGGAAATTTCGTTTCATACTTAAGAATAAAAAGGGAGGAGTGCGGATGAAAACAAAAACGAGAGAGGTCGTTTTGGTTGCGTTGTTTTCGGTGTTTATGGCCGTTTGTGCGTGGATTACCGTGCCGGGCGTGGTTCCGTTTACGATGCAAAGTTTTGCCGTGTTTCTCGCACTCTGCCTTTTGGGAGCCAAACGCGGCACAGCAGCGATTTTACTGTATTTGTTACTGGGGGCTCTGGGACTTCCCGTGTTTTCCAATTTCACCGCGGGCGTCGGGGTTTTGTTAGGGCCGAACGGCGGTTATATGACGGGATGGCTTTTGATGGGGGCCGTTTTGCGGATGGCCGAAATCATCGGTTCTGAAAAACCGTTTTGGCGCGTTGCGGCATTGGTGTTGGCGCAACTGTTGTGTTACACGGTGGGCACGGTTTGGTTTGTCGCGGTTTACACGGTTCAAACAGGTCCCGTTGGCGTTGGCACGGCGTTGCTTTGGTGTGTAGTGCCGTTTGTTTTGCCGGATTTTGCGAAACTGTTTTTGGCGCTGTGGATGACGAAAAGATTACAAAAAGCATTGAAAATCTGTGTGTGAGGGTTGGGTTCCAACCCTCTTTTTTTTCTTTGTGGAAACCGAACAAAAAAGGAAAGATAAATCCCTAAAATTAAGCGGAAAAACTATTGTGTTTTATATGCTTCAATGATATAATAAAATAGAAAATAGGTATATTATGTTCTCAAGACGTAAGGAGCAGAGGTAACAAATGGATAATCAAGAAAAAAAGATAACAGAATACTACACGGTAGATCTTGTTCACATCGCGAAAAGCCTGTGGCGTCGCGCGTGGGCAATCGTGTTGGCCGGTCTGTTGGCGGCGGCCGGCGGTTTTGCGTTGTCGTCTTTTGTGATTGCGCCTACATACTCTTCTTCAATTATGCTGTATGTAAATAACAGTGCTTTCTCGCTCGGCAACACCAGTTTTAGTATCAGTTCTTCGGAAATCACGGCGGCGCAAAGTCTGGTAAAAACCTACGGTGAAATTCTGAACAACCGTACAACGCTCGAACGCGTGATCGAAAAAGCCAAGGTGGATTATTCCTATAAAACTCTTTCCGGAATGATTAAAGCCGCCCCCTCAAACGATACTGAAATTATGCGCGTTACGGTTACCGCCAAGGACCCGTATGAGGCTTCCAAGATTGCTAACACCATCGCCGAGGTTTTGCCGGTTCGCATCGCCGAGATCATCGACGGCGCTTCGATGGAGGTTGTCGATTCGGCCATTCCCGTGCTTGAAAAGGTGGCACCCAGTGTGACTAAGTTTACGGTGCTCGGATTTGTGCTCGGTGTTCTTTTGACGTGTGGTCTCGTGGTTGTTTCGGCCATTAACGATGACACCATTCACGATGAGGATTACGTTTTGACGACTTATGAATATCCCATTCTTGCCAAGGTGCCGGATCTGCTCAATACCGGCAACAAAAAGTACGGATATTACTACCAAGGCAAGAACAAGTAAGAAAACGGGGTGAACTTCGATGAAAAACGGAACAAAGCGAAAACAATCTTATTTCTCCATGGGTGAGAACAAAAAGACGTTACATAAAAATTTGGAATTCACGGCTACCGAGCAGTATAAACTGTTGCGCACCAATCTGGACTTTACGTTGCCCGAAGATGAGAAGTGTCCCATCATCGGCGTAACCAGTTCGATGCGCGGCGAAGGAAAAAGTACCACGGCGGTCAACCTTTCGTACGTGTTGGCTGAAAAAGGAAACAAGGTTCTCTTAATCGACGGGGACCTGCGTATTCCCTCGGTTGCCAAGAAAATGGAAATTGAAAATTCCCCGGGTCTGACCGACCTGTTGATGGGCAAAGGCGCAAATATTTCGGAGTTCCAATCGGAACTGTTGAAAAACTGGTTTATCCTGCCGTCGGGCCACATTCCGCCCAACCCTTCCGAACTGTTGGGTTCGCGCAGAATGGAATCGGTACTCGAGGAACTGAAAAAAGTTTTCGACTATATCATCATCGACCTGCCGCCCGTGAACATTGTTTCGGATGCGCTGTCGATAGCAGGACTTATTACGGGAATAATTTTGGTCGTGCGTGAGGATTACACCGAGAAAAAAGAGTTGGAACATTGCGTTCGTCAATTAAAACTTTCCAACGTGAAGGTGTTGGGTTGCGTGATGAACGAAACCAAGACAGGCAAGGGTTCTTACCGCAAGTACCGTAAATATCGCTACTATAAAAACAGTTACCGCTACTATCAAAGCACCCCGAAGGATGAACGGTCGTGATTGATTGGCACAGCCACATTCTTCCCGCTGTGGATGACGGCAGTCGGGATGTGAAGGAAAGTATCGCTTTGTTGAACCTGCTAAACGAACAGGGCGTGGATACCGTGATCGCAACGCCGCACTTTTATGCCAACGATGAATCGGTGGATGAGTTTCTCGAACGGCGTAAAGCGGCCTACGAAAAACTGTCGGCACAACTGCCCGAAGGGGCGCCCACGATTCGCCTGGGGGCCGAGGTTCGCTATTATCCGGGCATTTGTCGGCTGGAAAAGCTCAAGGAATTGCGCATTGAGGGAACCCCGTTGCTGCTCTTGGAAATGCCGATGAGCGAATGGACCGATTATACGGTGCGCGAACTGTTGGAACTCTCTTCCGCCAAGGGGATCACGCTCATTTTGGCGCATATTGAACGGTATCTGCCGCTGCAACGAAAAACCGTTTGGGAAACCTTGGCACAAAACGGCGTTCTGATGCAGGTAAACGCGAGCTTTTTTGACGGCGTTTTTGCCAAACGAAAAGCGTTGGCGCTTCTAAAGCGCGGCGGTGTTCAGTTTATCGGGTCGGATTGTCACGGACTGACAACCAGACCGCCCCAAATCGGAAAGGCTTTCTCGGTTATCAAAGAAAAATTGGGAAGCCGTTTTCTTTGTCAAATGAACGAGTATGGGCAACACCTACTCGCCGATAATAAATAATTTTTAATCACCTGAAAGGATGATCTGCAATGAAAAAAGTAATGGTTATTTGTCTGGCATTGGTAATGCTGATGAGCATCAGCGTATCTGTATTTGCGGCGGGCGGTTTCGTATCGAGCCCTTCGACCAATAAGGCGCCGATCGTCGTCGGCTTTGACCCCAAGGACGACGACTGTACCGCTCAGGTTGTTATCACGCCGTTTGGTGACCGAGAAAACCTTCCGAAGGACTTACAGGAACGCATTGAAAAGGCCTACCAGGGCATTCTCTCGCAAGAAGATATCAGCAAATTGAATGCAGATCTGGCAAGACTTGCTGCCAATATGAAGATCGATAACGACCGCCTGGCCGTCAGCGACCTCTTTAATGCGCATGCAACCGATTGCGACAAGCACGAGGACCACTTCAACTTTGATCTGACGCTCAAGGCCGATACCCTCGACAACTTTGTCGGTTTGTTGGCTCTTAACGAAAAGGGTGAATGGGAATTGGTACAGGGTGCCAAGGTTTCGGACGGTCACCTCATCTTCACCAGCAAAACGCTGACGACCTACGCCATTGTTGTCGATTCGGGCGTTTCTTCTCCGCAGACCGGTGCCGACACCGTGTTGGTCGTTCTGGCCGCAATGATGGTTCTGTCTGCTGCGGCAATCGTGGTTGTAGCCAAGAAATCGAGAGCCTGATTTTCACATAGATTGAAGAGAAAGGAGAGGCTGTGATGGCAAAATCTTACCGCAAAAAAGCGCTTAAAATCCTGTTGATTGCATTGGTTGTAATATTTTTGGTGTCGGCCTCTTTGTTTGGATTAAGACTTTGGGAGAATCAACGGGGCCGTTATCAAGGTGTTGATACCGACGAAGAAACTGTAACCTATCAAGGAATGGAGTACGTACCGAAGCAAGACGTGGAGTCTTTCTTGGTGATAGGCTTGGATAAGTTTGAAGACGACGTAGAGGCGGATTCTTACAACAACGATCAACAGGCCGACTTTTTGATGCTGTTGGTCTTTGAAAAAAAGGCCGAGACCTATTCGGCGGTACATATTAACCGCGACACGATGGTCGACGTTAACGTGCTGGACGTAGCGGGTAACAAGGTGGATACCGTGCAAAAACAGATCGCACTCAGCCATACCTACGGCAACGGCAAGGACGTTAGTTGCCGCAACACGGCCGATTCGGTTTCCGCGTTGCTTTTGGGTGTTGGTATCAACCATTATCTTTCGATGACGATGGATTCGGTTGCCGTTCTGAACGATTTGGTCGGCGGCGTTGAAGTCACGGTTCAGGATGATTTCAGCGGAATCGACGATACGCTCGTTAAAGGTCAAACCGTTCTTTTGAAGGGGGAACAGGCGCTTCGTTTCGTTCGCTCCCGTAAAGGTCTTGAAGACAGTAGCAACAGTACGCGTATGGCGCGTCAACAACAGTATATCGAAGCGTTGAGAAAAAAACTCAACCAGTGTATGGAAAACGATACGGAATTTTTGGCCAAGGCTGCGCCGAAACTGTCGGATCATATTGTGTCCGACCGCTCGGTGAATCAGTTACAGGACCTGGCTGAGCGAATGAATGACTATGCCTTTCAGGGTATAAAACAGTTTGAGGGAGAACTGAAAACAGGAGAACAGTTTCTGGAATTTTATCCCAATAAAGACTCTGTGGAGAAACTGGTTATCGATTTGTTTTACCAACCTAAGTAACAGAGTTTATGCGGAAAGAGGTTTAGGTGTGAAACCGTTTGCAAAAAGAATTTGGCTTTCTTCGCCGACAATGCACGGCGAGGAAATGCAATATATTAACGAGGCGTACACCAGCAATTGGATGACAACTATTGGTGAGAATATCAATGAGATTGAACGGTTGGTGTGCGAAAAGACCGACAGTAAATATGCCGTTGCGCTCGCATGCGGTACCGCCGCGTTGCATCTGGCAATAAGATTGGCCGGAGTAAAGCAGGGTGACCGTGTTTTTTGTAGCGACTTGACGTTTAGCGCTACGGTGAACCCCATTTTAATGGAAAAAGCCGTACCTGTTTTAATCGATGCGGAATACGATACGTGGAATATGGATCCGAAGGCGCTCGAAAAGGCGTTCGAATTGTATCCCGACACCAAGGTGATCGTGGTGGTGAACCTTTACGGGACCCCCGCGAAATATGATGAGATTTGCGCGATTGCAGCGAAACACGGTGCCATTGTGATCGAAGATGCTGCCGAATCGTTTGGCGCAACTTATAAAGGAAGACAAACGGGAACGCTTGGCCGTTATAACGTGCTTTCTTTTAACGGAAATAAAATTATCACGGGTTCTTCGGGCGGAATGCTTTTGACCAATGATCAACAGATGGCCGAAAAAGCGCGAAAGTGGTCGACCCAAAGCCGTGAGGAAGCACCGTGGTATCAACACGAAGAACTTGGCTATAACTACCGCATCAGCAATGTGGTTGCAGGTGTGATTCGTGGCCAGATGCCGTATCTGGAAGAACATATTGCGCAGAAAAAGGCCATTTACGAGCGTTATAAAGAAGGGCTCAAGGATCTGCCTTTGACCATGAATCCGTATGATGCAAAAACGATGGAGCCGAACTTCTGGCTTTCTTGTATTCTCATTGACCGAGAGGCAATGTGTGAGCAGATTCGCTCGGATAAGGAAACGAGGTACGTATCCGCCCCGGGAAAAACCTGTCCCGATGAGATTTTAGAGCGTCTTGAAAGCTACAACGTTCAGGCAAGACCGGCCTGGAAACCGATGCATTTGCAACCGCTTTATCGAGAATATGATTTTGTGACAAAGCACGGCAAGAGTGAAGGGGCAGAAGATTTGAGCGTGGATAATGATGTATTTCAGCGCGGTCTTTGTTTGCCCAGCGATATTAAAATGACCGAAGAAGAGCAAACCAACGTTATCGAAATTATCCGGAATTGTTTTCGTTGATGCGAGAATACGGAACGAGGTTTACATAATGTACGCAAGATTTTTGAAACGACCGCTCGACCTGGTTCTTGCATTGGTGGCGGTGGGTCTGTTGTGTCCTTTGTTGCTGGTGCTGATCGTTGTGGGTGCGATTGCTATGAGGGGAAACCCTTTTTTTGCACAGCCGCGGCCGGGGAAAAAAGGTGCGGACGGCAAGGAAAAAATCTTCACCCTTATAAAGTTTCGTACGATGAGTAACCAAAAAGATAAAAACGGCAATTTATTACCCGATTCGCTTCGGTTAAACGGATATGGCCGTTTTTTAAGGTCTACTTCGCTGGATGAGTTGCCCGAACTGTTCAACATTGTGGTGGGTGACCTTTCTTTCGTGGGGCCGCGCCCCTTCTTGGTGCGGGATTGCACTTTTATGACCGCCGAGCAACGCCGCCGTCACGACGTGCGACAGGGCCTTACGGGACTTGCGCAGGTGAACGGCCGCAACAATATTACCTGGGAACAAAAAATAGATTACGACCTAAAGTATATCGATGACGGAATTACCTTCTTGGGTGATTTCAAAATACTTTTGAAAACGGTTGTCAAGGTTTTTCAAAGAAGTGATACGGTGCGCGAAGGCACCGACTCGGATATTGATTTCGGGGATTGGCTTTTAATGGAGGGAAGGGTTGACAGAAAAACCTACGAAGCCAAACAGTTAGAGGCCAAAGAATTACTGGGAGTGTAAGAGATGACGATAAAGGGTTGGGAATATTATAATCACGCAGCCATACCTACAGCCGCACCGCACGAGAATCCCGACCTGGCGGCACTGCACGACAAGAGTATATGGAAAATAGATGGTGGTCTGCCGCTGTTGGCAAGATGGACCACGGATTTTGATTGCGGTTATGAAACCAATTGGTGGTACGTGATTAAAGATACCCCGTTTGATTTCGACGAAATCTCCGCCAAAGAGCGGAAAATGATCCGCCAAGCGCTGAATAAAAGTTCAGCGCGTATGATTTTAATGTGCGAACACACACGAGAGTTGTATCGGGTGTTTTTGACGGCGTACAAAAAGTATGAAAACGCAGGAACGCCAATGAGTTTTGAGGCCTTTCAAGACTATTGCGAAACCTGCGATAAACAATATCAGTGTTGGGGCGGGTTTGATCTCGAAACGGATACGTTGATCGGATACGTTGTCGTTCATGATTGTGGGGAGTTTGCCAAGACCTTATCTGCGAAATTTGATCCGGATTATTCAAGATTTCGGGTGTCCGATACGTTGTATTACAACATTTTGACACATTACCTGAACGAGGGAAAAAGGAAATACGTTTCCTCGGGGGAAAGAACGATGAACCACGTTACCGGAACGCAGGAGTATAAAATCCGAAGATTCGGATACCGCAAAGCGTATTGCAAACTACATTTGGAATACAACCCTAAAATCAAATGGTTGATACGAATGCTTTACCCGTTTCGAAAAATTCTTTTGAAATTGGATCATCAAAGAACAATTCACTTAATCAATTCTGTGTTGAAAATGCAGGAAATTGCGGATGAAAGGTAAGGCTCATGAGGCTTCTATATTGTTCGAAAAAGCAAATATCTCAATCAAATGATTGTACAAACCGAGAATATACGGTTGTGGAGTTTACCCCGTCTGTTTGGAACGGATTTTTTCGAAAAGGTGAACAAAGGAACTTCAAAAAACTGCTTGTACGTCTTCTTTTTCAGAGTATGACGTTTGGAAAAGCAAAGTTGGTTTGTGCTGTCGGGGAGAATAATCAAGTTATGCACACTTCTTACGTGGTTGGGCGGTGTTATAAATTCCCCGATCTCGGAAAGGAAGATTATACGATTGGACCTTGCTTCACAGAACCGGCTTGTCGGGGCAAAGGAATTTATCCGCAGGTTTTGCGATACATTTGTGCCAATTTGGGCGACGAAAGAACAACGTTTTATATGAGCGTCGATTCGCAAAATAATCCTTCTGTTAGAGGAATCGAAAAAGCAGGATTTGTACGTGTTGGTACCGTCCGCAAAACAAAACTTTTCAAGCGATATTACTATGATATTCACGAAGGATAAATGATGAAAGATTTGGTATCCATTGTTATGCCGTCTTACAATACGGCAGAATACATAAAAAATTCCATAGCGTCCGTTCAGGCACAAACGTATCAGAACTGGGAACTCATTATTGTAGATGACTGCTCTTCTGATAATACCGATGAGGTCGTGGCCGCATTCCTTTCGGACGAGCGAATTAAGTACTTCAAAAACGAAACCAACAGCGGCGCTGCTGTTTCCAGAAATAAGGCTTTGCAGGAAGCGAGCGGCAAGTGGATTGCTTTTTTGGATAGTGACGACGTGTGGCTTCCCGAAAAACTCGAGCGGCAAATTGGGTTTATGAACGAAACGGGATATAAATTTACCTATACCGATTATAAAATTCAGTTAAACGGTATGTGGTTGCCGTATGTTTATTACGGCCCCGATGTTGTAACCAAACGCAAGATGAAGGATTACTGTTATTTTTCGACCATTACGGTGATGTATGACCGTGAGTATGTGGGACTTATACAGATTGAGCCCATTCGTAAAAATAATGACTATGCGCTGTGGTTAAAAATTATTGAAAAAACCCCTTGTTATCGATTCCCCGAGTGTTTGTCATTCTATATTAAGCACGAGGGTTCCGTTTCCAGCGGCAGTAAATTAAAACTTATCAAGCACCATTATATTTTGTGGCGTGAGGCCGAACAAAAATCGGTGTTCTCGGCCTGTGTTTTAACGCTCAGAAACTTGTTCTGGGGATCTATCAAGAAGATAAAGTATAAAAAGATTGTGGAAAATTAGTGACTTTGGAGGGTAGTATGGCGCGGTTGGAAGTTTTGTGCGCAACCATGCACCAAAACGATTTTTCGAAAATCGAACAAATGAATATTCGTACCGACGTTGTATTTGCCAATCAAGCAGAAGGATATTCCTATCGCGAATATGCTTTTGAAGGGCATACGGCCAAGATGATTACCACGGCTACGCGTGGGGTGGGGAAAAACCGCAACACGGCACTTTTGCATGCTTCGGCGGAATACTGCTTGTTGGCGGATGACGATGTAGTTTATGCAGACGATATGCCCGAACGTGTGATTGCCGAGTTTGAGGCACACCCCGATGCTGACGTAATGGTTTTTCATTTGGATTCTCTCAGCGAAAGCAGACATTTGAAGAAATATCCTAAAACCCAAAAATGGCCGTGGTATAAGGGCCTTGCTTGGGGTGGAGTGCGGATTGCGTTCCGTTTGTCGTCGGTTCGGAAAGCCAACGTTTGGTTTACAACGCTGTTTGGCGGCGGCGCAAAATTCTCCTCGGGAGAGGATAGTTTGTTTTTGACCGAATTGCGGCGTGCGGGATTAACCTTTTATGTTTCCAAAGAAACCATCGGCAAAGTTTCTTTTGAGAAATCGTCTTGGTTTACGGGACATAATGAATCATTTTTTTACGGAAAGGGCGCCTTTTATCAAGCGGCGCGCAGACGCACGAAATACATTTGGTTTTTTTATATGGCGTTAAAAAAACGTCGGGAAAAAGAACTTTCCTTTGCTGAAAAAGTACGGTGGATGTGCCGCGGTGCAGAGGGCTTTCGGAAACTGATGGATTATGAGAGTTTTATAAAATCTCACCAATAAATAGAGAACGGAAAGGGAGGGAATCGGCGTGCCACAGGCAAAGTTTTCAATTGTTGTACCGATTTACAAGGTTGAGCCGTATTTGGAACGTTGCGTTCGTTCGCTTTTGAACCAAACCGAAACAGATATTGAAATTTTGCTTGTTGACGATGAAAGTCCCGACCGTTGCCCTGAAATGTGCGATCAGTTTGCGAAAGAGGATGGCCGTGTTGTTGTAATTCACAAAGAAAACGGCGGTCTTTCGGATGCGCGAAATAAGGGGATCGAAAAGGCAACCGGAGAATACGTGATTTTTGTAGATTCGGATGACTACGTTTCTCAAAATTACTGCGAAAAATTACACGAATTCACCCTGCAAACCCCCGATGTTATCGTTACGGATGGTGTTTGTGAGGGAGGAAAGGTAAATTTGACCCACAGCGGTATTGATAACCGTGTGGTATATACGGGAACACAGTTTTTAAGACAGTCGCTTTTGCGCGGGCGGGTTCCGATGGCGGCGTGGCTTTACGTGTACCGTCGGGAGTTTTTGAACGATAAGAATCTGCGTTTTAACAAAGGCATCTACCACGAGGACGAGGAATTCACCCCCCGTGCTTTGTTGGCGGCCCAATCGGTTGTGAATACGGGAATCGCGGGTTACCGTTATATTGTTCGGGAAAATTCCATTACCACGCAGGGTGATAAGCGTAAAAACGCCAATGATTTTTTTCAAACTTGTGAGAACCTTTGCGGATTATATGATGCGCTCGAGGATGAAGAATTAAAACTTCTTCTCAAAGATTCTTTAGTAAATAAATATTTGTCTCTTTTTCAAAGCGGTCGATTGTACCGATATGGTGCGGCGTATCTGCACAAAGATTTTATTGTTGCCAATGCATATCGAAATAAGACACGAAAAAAGGCATTGTTGTACCGCATCAGTCCGCGGTTATACTGGTTTATCAATCGGGTTTTGTAAGGTAGGAATCTATTAAGAATGCAAACGTATTTGGTTTATATAGGTGTGTTGATTCTGGCGTTTTGTTTTGCCAAAACGGCCGAGGTCACCAAAAAAGTTCCATATGTGTATGTAACCTTTCTGACACTGGCGTTGGTTTCGGGTTTGCGTGGTGTTACGGTGGGTTTGGATACACCGGGATACATAGAGGCTTTTCAAAATATTGCGGCCGGCAGATTGGATCTGGCATACGGTTTAGAGTGGTCCTTTCGGTATATCTGTTACGCACTTACGTTTATTGTGAAAGAACCGCAATTGATTTTGTTGCTTTTTGCGCTGATTTCCAACGGACTCATTGTTTGGCGACTGTGGGAATTAAGGGAGTATATTTCTTTCAGTGCTTCGGTTGCGGCTTATTACGTAATGTTTTATATGATGTCGCTCAACTTAATGCGGCAATTTATCGCAATGTCCATTGTTTTTTACGCAACACGGTACTTGTTCCGAGGCAAAAATATTCGCTTTCTTATTTTTGTTGTCGTGGCGGCACTTTTCCATCAAAGTGCGCTGATTAGTATCTTGTTTATTTATTTTAATATTACGACCTGGAAATTTCTCACAAGAAATCAAAAGAGTTTTTTAATTGTTATCGGTGCAATTTCGCCGCTGATTGTTGCGATTGTGTATCAAAATCTTTTGCAGTATTCCAGTTACTTCAACGAACTGACCTTCGGTATGGGTCTGTTAATTATTGCGAAGTTTTGCTTGTTGGTGTTTTCTTTGTTCGCTTTGGACAGAACCGAACCGATGTGTTGTACGCCGCAAGGCGAAAAGGTGCGGCGAATTGCGGTTTGTTCTTATATTACGGCGTTGTTGCTTACAAGTCTTGGTTACGCCTGGCGTTTTGTAGACAGAATCGGTCTGGTGTTTTACATCTTTGAATCGGTATATATCGGCTATATTTTCAAACAGAAGAACACGAAAAAGAACTTTTTAATTAAGGTGGCCGTGTTCGCACTTTTTGCTTATTTGCTTGTAGGAAACGTCCGGGGAAACGGACAGGGACAAAACCCGTATTTATTCTTTTGGCAGTAACGTTAAAATGGAGGTTGACCGCAATGAATGAAAAGCAACAGTTGTCGTTGAAAGAGTTGCGGCAGCTCGAGTTTGAAATGCTCGTACTCCTGCGTGATTTTTGCGAAGAACATCAGTTGCGGTATTTTTTGTCGAACGGCACCTTGTTGGGTGCGGTCAAGTACAAAGGTTTTATCCCGTGGGATGACGATATTGATATTTTTCTCCCACGAAAGGATTACGATTATTTCATTGAACATTTCGTCGATTCGGAACAGTATCAACTGTTTTCGCCCGAACGAGTAAAAGGATACGCTTTCCCTTTTGCAAAACTTTGTGACAGGACAACACGCAGAGAAGAACCCAATAACAATAATGGTGCCGTTCTTGGGGTGGACGTGGATATTTTTCCGCTGGATGCGTGGGATGAAAATGCGCAAAAACACGCCAAGAAACAGGCCAAAAGAATGATTTGGCTGCGCTTGGCTAAGAATCGAACCATTACGGCTCGAAATCCGTTGAAGCGCGTGTTCAAAAAGGCGGCTGCACGCGTTTGCAAACAGTTCGGCTCGACTTACTTTGTGAATCGCTTGAAAGAGGCGGCTCGGAGTTCAACCCAAAATCCGACGTATATGGGCTGTGTGGTCTGGCCGGTGTACGGGGTGCGCGAGGTTGTTCCCGCCTCGGTTTTTTCCGAAACGGTACAGGTTGAATTTGAGGGAGAGCGGTTTTCAGCACCTGCGGGGTACGATATTTATCTTCGCAGTCTTTACGGAGATTACGAACAAGACCCTCCGCTTGAAAAGCAAAAAACACACCACCGTTTTGTGGCGTATCGTTTGTGAAAACGAATAGCATTTGCTATTTTTTAATAGATAAAATTTTTTCACGAAAAGGAGAAAAGATGATGAATGCAAAGTTTTTTTCCAAACTTTTGGCAATGACTCTTGCAGTAATGATGCTGTTGAGTGTCCTTCCGATGAGCGCTTTGGCTCTGTCGGTCGATTACACTGAACGAGAAGACGATTACTACAAACTCATTACCCAAAAAGACTATGACCTGGCTCCCGGTATTGTAGAGTCTGAAATCGTGCTCGACAATTCTTCGGGTTCGCACCGTCAGGTGGCGCACGTGGTGGAGGTTGATTTAAGCAACCCCTATGCCAAGGTCATTCCTTCTTATAAGGGAATGGTGCCCACACCCGGCAGTTACGGTGTGCAAATTATGTCCGAGCAGGCTAAATTTGCAGAGGCAAACGGCTACGGAAACGTTGTCGCCGCGATGAACTTGAGTTTGAGTTGGTATGATAATGCTTATTATGAAAGTCATCCCGAATTGGTCGGTGAACCGCTCGGCTATATGGTCCTCGACGGTCAAGTTTACGTGAACTCTCAGGGGCAGACATCGGGTGCACAGACCTGCGTGGTCATCAATTTTGATGAGAAAAACGGCGAAAAAAGACCTGCGGATATGCCCAAGGTTGCGATTCGTTCTACCGCGGATGAAATCACCGGTTGGGAAGAACAGGTCATTCCTGCCAACTTCGGTTTCTTGGTTAAGGATGGGAAAAATCAGTATGCCAAGAATCACACGTCAGATCCTGCTTCCCGTTCTTTTGTCGGCGTGAAGGCGGACGGTACCTTTGTTATGGTGATGAATGACGGCCGTCAGGCACCTTATTCCACCGGCTTTAACAACTACGAAATGGCAGAGTTTATGCTGTCGCTTGGTTGTGTTGTCGCGGTGAACGGTGACGGTGGCGGATCATCGGCATTCTTGTCCCAGCGTCCCGGTGAGGAATTAAAGATCAACTGTTCTCCCTCCGATGGTGCAGAACGTCCGACGACTCACGGTATTCTGGTTATTTCCACCGCCCCTGCAAGCGGTGAGTTTGTTCGCGCAAACATCACGGCCGAACATAAGTATTATGCTCCCGGCAGTACGGTAACCTTCTCTGCGTTGGGTACCGACCTGGTGGGTACCGTTGCCGAAATTCCCGAGGATGCTGTTTGGCGACTTGCCGATGAATCGTTTGGTTCGATTGAAGACGGTGTTTTTGTATCGAACGGAAAAGAAGGCACCGTTACCGTTCAGATGGTATATAAAGATAAAGTCGTTGGCGAGGCCTCGATTGAAGTGGTTATGCCCGAAGTCTTCAAGTTCTCTCAACGCGTGATCGTCGTTCCTTTCGGGGCTACCGTTAACATCGGTATGACGGCAACCATTCACGACGGCTTGCACGAGGTTGCGATGAGTGACGAACAGATTTCGCTTTCGATGAGCGACGAGAAACTCGGAACCATCAACGGTTTAACGTTCAGTTCTGCAATTTCCGATGAAAACCTTTCTTCTTTGGAAGGCGTGATGACCGCAAAACTGAACGGCACAAACCTTACGGCCCAGGCAAAATTAAAGTTGGGCGCTCCTTCTGAGGTGCTCTATGATTTTGAAGAGGAAGCAGATGTTGACGATTGGAAGACCGGTGTTGTAAACGGTCACCATACAAGCGGATTTGAGGCCAAAATCAGCCATACAACTGCCGATGACGGCAAGGTTCACAACGGAAACGGGGCTCTTCGTTGGGAAACGAACGGTCTTTCTGCAGAGAGTGTATCGGCCGGTGGCTATGCACAGGTTCCGATTTATTTGAAGGACGGCATCATCGTCAAAGACGCGCTTTCCATCGGTTTCTGGGCGTATATTCCCGACGAATATGAACACTGTTGGATTCGCGTACTTTATTTTTATGATTCCGACGGAAATGGTACTTATGATAAGAAAAACACCATTACCGTTATCAATCAGCCCGAGGTTTATAACACTTGGGATGAGTCCGGTTGGAAATATTTCTCGGTAGACGTAAGTGCATATTCGAGCATTCTGATTCCGGGTGTAAACGATCCCGATACGATTTTCCCTGCAGCCAATCACCCGAACAAGGGAACCGCCAAAGAGCCCAATGACTATCGTTTCATTGAACTTATGTTCCCGCACACGAGTACCAATGATCTGTGGAAAAATTTTGGTTCCATTAACGGACCTTACACCCTTTACATTGATAACATCACGGCCGACTATTCCGAGGCGGTTGATGACCGCGAAGAACCCATCTTTAAGAATGTTTCGCTGATTACCGGAAACGACAGCGAAATCGCTCTTGAAAAGTACAAGGTTCCGGTTACCGATAATAACGTTCTGAACGTGACTACCCGTGTCGTCGAGAACGAAACTCGGGATACCGCTACGGGTCTTGACGTTTCTACGGCCAAGGCTTTTGTGGACGGCGTTGAGGTGGACGTGACCTACACCAACGGTCTGATGGCAATCAACAACGTTGCCGTTGCAGACGGTGTGCACCGCGTTAAATTTGAAATTGCCGATAAAGCCGGCAATAAATCGGTGGTTATCCGATTGATTAAGGTGGCTTCCGGTAAGGCGGCTTCTACCATTCAGTTTGTTCCTGCCGATGCTTCGTTGGATAGACTTTACGGTGGTTCTTTGTATTGGATGAACCTCGATGCAACCGCAATTGAAACCGTTCAATCCGTAAAGACGGTTGTTGACATCAACAACACCAACCACTGGGAACTCGATCATATGGAATTGGCCGAAGGATTTACCGCAGAGTATTCGGTAGACGCCGAAACCAATACCGCGACGATTGAAATTACCCGCACGGGTGAAAACACGCAAACCGGCAAGGCCACCTTGGCTTCGCTGCCGATTCGTATTCTTTATTACGATACCGATATCCACATCAATGGGCATACGGCCCAAACCTATTGGAAATCGTATGACTTCTGGCCCTATGACTTGAAAGTGGACGTTGATATGGGTGTAATTACCTATATGGATGGCTACAATGCCGGTGTTCTGAACGTCTTCTCCAACGAAGAATTCAGCGTGGACACCGAAATGTATACCGTTAAATCCCAAATGGATACCGCCTTCTTTGCAGAGCGCGGTACGGCTCACGTGCACACGGCACAGGCAGTTGACAATAAAGCAGCCACCTGTACAGAAAACGGCTTTACCGACAGAACCTACTGTGAAGTTTGCGATTCGGTTGTGGATTGGGGCACCACTGTAGCGGCTACGGGCCATAGCTACGTGCTCGAGGACGGTATGATGAAGTGCGCTTGCGGCAAACTGTTTAACGGTGAGAAGGACGGACTTGTTTATGTGGACGGCGTTCTTGCAAACGGTTGGAGTGGTGACTTCTACTATCGTGACGGCGCAAAACTTGTTGGCGCACACGAGATTGAAGGCGTGTTCTATAACTTCGCAGAAGATGGTAAGAGCCAGGGCAAGATTACCGGTCTGTTCTTTGATGAGGATGCCAAGGTTTATCGTTATGCGATTGTTGGTGCCGCAAAATCCGGTTGGTTTATGATTGAAAATGATTGGCATTATTTCCGTACCGGCACGTTGGCAGCCGCCACGGGCACACGTTACTATTTTGCGGACTTCCCCTACGAGTTTGATGAGACCGGTAAACTTTTACACGTTGTGTGGAGAAAATATGCTGACAGTTACCGTTGCTACTACGGTCCGACCTTCTATAGCGGCACCGAAATGGGCACCTGGACGATGGTTGAGGGCAAGCAGTATTGCTTCGCACCGGGTGGTCTGGTGCTGACCGGATATCAAGTTCTGCATTCTTCCTTCAATGCACCGTATTACGTACATCAGTTTGATAGTAAGGGCGTTTACATCGGTCGTGATGATCATTACAACGGATTTATTTACGGTTTTGATGGTATTCGCTACGTGGTAAACGGAGAAATGCTCAAAGGTTTGCAGATTATTGACGGAAACTACTACTATTTCTCTTCCACTACGGGCGCGGCCAGAACGGGTAAATATACTGTAACGGTTACCAATTCGAACGGTCTGTTGACCCAAAACACCACCTTCAATTTTGATGAGAATACCGGTGCTGCTGCCGAAAAGCCGCTGAACGGTTTTGTGAAGAAAGATGGCAACACCTACTACTATATCAACAATGAAATGCAAAAAGGTCTGCAGTTGATTGAGGATAAGTATTACTACTTCTCATCCAACACGGGTGCAATGCGAACCGGCAAGTACACCGTAACGGTTGTCAATTCGAACGGTTTGTTGGATAAGAATACCACCTTTAATTTTGATGTTGAAACGGGCGCTGCAGAAATTCAGAAACTGAACGGTTTTGTGAAGAAAGACGGCAACACCTACTACTATATCAACAATGAAATGCAAAAAGGTCTGCAGTTGATTGATGGAAACTACTACTACTTCTCGTCCAACACGGGCGCAATGCGAACCGGTAAGTATACCGTAACGGTTGTTAATTCGAACGGTTTGTTGGATAAGAACACCACCTTTAATTTTGATACGGTAACGGGCGCGGCCGCAGAAAAACCGCTAAACGGTTTTGTAAAGCAGAACGGCAACACCTATTACTATATCAACAATATGATGCAAAAAGGTTTGCAGTTGATTGATGGAAACTACTACTACTTCTCATCCAACACGGGCGCAATGCGAACCGGCAAGTATACCGTAACGGTTGTCAATTCGAACGGTATGTTGGATAAGAACACCACCTTTAATTTTGATACGGTAACGGGCGCGGCTGCAGAAAAACCGTTAAACGGTTTTGTGAAGAAAGACGGCAACACCTATTACTATA
Organism: Acutalibacteraceae bacterium; assembly: GCA_045545515.1. GTDB lineage: Bacteria > Bacillota > Clostridia > Oscillospirales > Acutalibacteraceae > UBA737. The sequence continues at coordinate 19,972 of JAZQBA010000004.1, read as the reverse complement.
TCAACAATATGATGCAAAAAGGTTTGCAGTTGATTGATGGAAACTACTACTACTTCTCATCCAACACGGGCGCAATGCGAACCGGTAAGTACACCGTAACGGTTGTGAACTCGAACGGTATGTTGACCAAGAATACGGCATTTTTGTTCGATGCTGTGCATGGTTATGCTGTAGATGAGAACGGCAATCCCTTGAAAACCCTGTAAAGATTTACAGCGTATCGCCCTCCCAAAGTTTTTCGCTTTGGGAGGGTGAACACTTAAAATCATGCAAACCGTTTAAGTGCGTTCCGAAAAAAGAAGAAGGGAATTTGGCGGCATGAAAAGCACAATGAGATACGATGTGTTTGATCTTGTAAAACTGTTGCTGTCTTTTTTCATTATTGCGATTCATTGTGGATTTGAAAACGACGTTCCGCATTTAAGAGTGGCAGTACCGCTTTTCTTTATGATTTCCTCTTTTCTTTTTTTTCGGGGAAAAGCAGACAAACCCGCCTTAAAAAAGTACATTTTAAGAAACGTTCAACTTTATGTTGTTTGGTTTTTGATTTTAATTCCGTTCACCGTTTATGCGAGAAGTGAATGGTTTCATAACGGAATTATCAAAGGATGTTTGATCTTTTTTAGAGAATTGCTTTTCGGCAGCACTTTTAAGGGCTCGTGGTATATTTCGGCAAGTGTTCTTTCGGTTCTTGCGATTTATGCATTGAGTAAAAAAATAGGAACGGTTTTTATTGTACTTATTTCATCGGTTTTGTATCTTTGTTGTAGTTTGGTATCGAACTATGAGGGATTGGTGTGTAACACTTTTGCCAAACCTTTGTGCGACATTTCCCGAAATCTTTTTGGAGGAATGGAAAAATCGTTTTTTATGGCAATGCTCCCGATGAGTTTGGGAAAAGCATTCGCAGAGAAAGAACAGGGCCGTTTGGCGATCCAAAAAACGGGGAGTGCGATTTGGGCTTTGGTCGGAGTAGTGCTGTTTTCGATGGGGTTGTTGCTTGAACATACCGTGATGATAAGGGCCGTCGGAATCCCAAGAGATAATTCTTGTTACCTTACGGTTGCGGGGTTGGCATGTTCGGTGTTTTATGGGTTACTTCATTTTTGTTCTTTAGAAATAAAGGGCAACAAATGTATGCGCGTGTGCAGTACGCTCAATTATTTTCTGCATTGTGCAGTTATTGTTTGTGTTTCAATCACTTTGAAAATTACAGGTATTCAGATTGGAAATTCAATTCGTTTTTTATTGGTTGCACTTTGTACAATGAGCCTGAGCACAGGGATTTATATTCTTTCAAAACGCCAAAGATTTCGAATGCTAAAAAAGTTATATTAATTATATTTCTGAAGATTTTATATTCGTATGGCTACACTTTCGGGAAGGAGGACAGAAGATGCAGTCTAACAAAGTTTTAACAAATGCCACCTGGATTATTGTGTGCAGAGTTGCGCAATCGGTATTGTCGTTGGTTGTCAGTATGTTGACTGCACGGTATCTGGGTCCTTCCAACTACGGGGTTATCAATTATGCGGCGGCGGTGGTCGCCTTTGTGATCCCTATTATGCAATTGGGTTTTCGCAACACCTTAGTGCGAGAGTTTATTAACAAGCCCCAAAAAGAGGGCGAGGTGCTGGGCACCGCTTTGGTTTACAATTTGATTTCGGCGATTCTTTGTGTAGCGGGTATCGTAGCGTTTGTTTCGATTGCCAACCGCGGGGAAACCGAAACGATCATTGTCTGCGGATTGTATAGCTTGAATTTGATTTTTCAGGCACTTGAAATGGTGCAGTATTGGTATCAATCCAAACTGCTTTCCAAATACACGTCCGTCATTTCGCTGTTTGCCTATGTCGTGGTTTCGGCGTATCGTATTTTTTTGCTGGTAAGCGGAAAAAACATTTATTGGTTTGCCGTTTCTCAGGCACTGGATTTTATGATTATTGCGGTTTTGTTATTGTTTTTTTACCGCAAACTTTCACCGCAAAGGTTGTCCTTTTCTTTCTCGACGGGAAAAGAAATGTTATCGGTCAGCAAACATTATATTGTATCCGGTATGATGGTGACCGTTTTTGGCCATATCGGGAGTATTTTATTAAAATTTTTAATGAGTGATGCCGCGGTCGGGTTTTACACAGCGGCCGTTACCTGCGCGGGGATGACGAATTTTGTGTTTGCGGCAATTATTGATTCCGCAAGACCCACCGTTTTGTCCAGTAAAACGGTGGATCAATCTACCTTTGAAAAAAATGTGATTCGATTGTATTCGATCATTATCTATACATCTTTTATGCAGGGCGTTGTACTTTTTATTTTTGCACCTTTGGTTGTGAAGATTTTGTACGGCGCACAGTATATGGATACCATAGCCCCTTTGCGGGTGATGGCGTGGTACACGCTGTTTTCGAATTTGGGAACGGTTCGAAACGTTTGGATTCTGGCTGAGGCGAAGCAGCGGTTCTTGTGGATAATCAACCTCTTCGGTGCCATAACCAACATTCTGTTAAATTTGCTGTTGATTGAGCTGATTGGAATTACGGGCGCGGCGTGGGCGTCGGTTTTGACACAGTTTGCCACGAATTTCTTGGTGGCATACTTTATTAAACCGGTTCGTTATAACAACACACTTTTATTAAAGGCATTAAATCCAAAATATTTCGCTGAAATGGTAAAAATTATTATGAAGCGGTAACGTAAAAGAGGTTTCTTAAAGGAGTAACGATGGAAGAAGATATCAGAATAAACGAGATAGAGATTCAAGAAAACCCGGAATATGAAAACCGATTGGAATTAAAGGAACACCACCACCATCACCACCATCACCACCATAAAAAACGTTCTTCTAAAAAGAATCGTAGATGGGCACGTTTTTTTAAGAAAAATCGCAGCACGATTGTCAACGTAGTGTCGTGTTCTGTTTCGGTTGTGTTGCTCATTCTCTTGGCGGTCAAGTTTGACGGTGTCACAGGCAGACCGACAGATACAAAGTACACTGCCTTGACACAAGATTCTGTTCAAATTGAAACATCGGTTTACAGCGGAGAAGTTCAACTTGTAAACGAAGCGGTTCTTTCTTATATGGATGAACAAAACAAAGATAGCCTTAGCAAACTCTTCAAAGCATACGGCGGCGACAAAACGCGTTTGGACGTAGGATTGCCGTGGCATTTTTCCTATCATTTATCGGGAATGCCAAGCGATACTAAGGCGGAGAAGGTTCAACTTTATTTAAGTGAGAAAGAAACGTTTGAAAATGCTTGGGTCTATGAAATGAAAACGGGAATGGATAACATTGACGTTTATAACTTAAAACCCGCTACAAAGTATTTTTACCGATTGGATATAACGTTGACCGGCGGAAATGTTGTTGGGACATCGGGGAACTTTGTTACGAAAGACACCGTTCGTATGATGCAGATTGACGGCATTGTAAACGTGCGGGATATTGGCGGCTGGCAGGTTGTCGGAGGCCAAAAGATTCGTCGCGGAATGCTTTACCGCGGCAGTGAGTTGGACGGTGCCGTTGAAACCGACTATCGTTTAACCGAAAACGGACTGTCACAAATGGTGCATCGGTTGGGGATCCGTTATGATATGGATTTGCGCAGCGAATCGGAAATTGCCAATCCCGTGAATGCGTTGGGCGATGCCGTTGGGCACAAGTATTATGGCACCGCTATGTATAGAAACGCCATTAAGGAAGAAAACTATGGTGTATTAAAGGCGATTTTCTCGGATCTTGCAAATCCTTCGAATTACCCGATGTATATGCATTGTACCTACGGGCGCGACCGAACGGGAACAATTTGTTATCTCTTGGAAGCGTTGTTGGGCGTATCAGACAGTGATTTGTATAAGGAATATGAATTGAGCGGATTCGTTAACGATTATGTGGACGTTAAAGATTTTTCGGGATTGATTGCCCATGTCGATACCTTGCCGGGCAACTCTACCCAACAAAAGGTGGAAAATTTGCTGTTATCGGCAGGTGTGACCCCGAACCAAATTGCTTCTATTCGTCAAATATTATTAGAAAATTAAAAAAATGTCCTGTCATTACGACAGGACATTTTTTTATGTTTCGTTTAATATTTCCGTTACGAACAGTTCGGTTTTATCTACCCGAAAACAAACGGTGTAGTTGGAAAAACTCATTTTGTAGATGCGCGCGGGGTCCTCTTGGTAGGAGGGACGCGGATCTTGACTTAACAGTTCGCAGAGAGTCGCCGCTTTTTTCTGCGGCAGTTTTTGCGACAGTTCTTTTGGAATGTGAACCGATAAATGATGGTCGAAGACGTCGGTCGAAAAACCGCCGAGCGCTTCGGGGTGGGCATCGGTAAAGGCGAGGTACGGTTTAATATCGAAAATGGGGGTGCCGTTCATCAGGTCGGCACCGCTCACGCGTAACACCGTGCCATATTCACGCGTTTCTTCTACCCCCAAAAGCCGAACCGAAGAAAGTCCGATGGCATTGGGGCGAAAGGGGGAACGGCTGGCAAAAACGCCGACACGGCGGTTTCCGCCAAGACGCGGCGGGCGCACCGTCGGGTGCCAACCTTGACCCTCGGCCTCGGAAAACTGCCACAGAAGCCACAGGTGGGAATACCCCTCGATGCCGCGCAACGCTTCGGGGGAACGGTAGTCCTTTTCAAAGACGATCACCGATTCCAATTCGCGCACCAAACCGCTTTGCCGCGGAATGCCGAATTTTTCGGTATAGTCGTTTTCGATGTGCGCAATTACGCGGTGTTCAACCACCCGACTCATAACGTGGCCTCTTTTGCTGTGAAAACGGCGAAATCTTTGCCGCAAACGCACACACGGCCGTTTTTCGGTTTATTTCCGAAGATGGACTTTCCAATCTTAAAACCGCTCGGGAGGGTAAATTCTGCCTCGTTTTCGGTGCGGTTCACGGCAATCAACACCGAACCGTTTTGGTCGCGGCGTTCATAGAGCAACAGTCCGTCTTCGGCGCAGTGGACCAAAAAGTCGCCCTTTTGGAAGGCCGAACAGGTCTTTCGCATTTGCCCGAGTGCTTGATAAAACGCGGTCAGTTCCTTGTCCTCCTGTCCCCACGGGAAGGTCGCGCGGCAGAACGGGTCGCCAAAACCTTGAACGCCGGCTTCATCGCCGTAGAAGAGCGAGGGGACACCGGGAAGGGTGTACTGAATGGCGGCGGCCAAGCGCAGTCGGCGAATGCCCTCGTCGTATTCTGCTTTGGAGAGCACCTGTCGGGATTGCCAGGCGCGGTCACCATATTCCTTGCCGTAGTTGGCAAGTTGGGTCAGAACACGCGCGGTATCGTGGGTGCCGATGTGGTTCATCAAAACGTGGACCACGTCGCGCGGATAGTTTTCGAGAATCGAAAGGGTGGTATTGGCCAGGTTTTCGGCCGCACCGCCGCAAACGTAATCGATGATCGCGTTGGCAAACGGATAGTTCATCACCGAATCCAACTGTTTGCCCAAAAGAAAGCGCCGCCTTGCGCCGTAACTGACTTTGTTGGAAGCGTCTTCCCAGACTTCGCCCAAAAGGAACGCGTCTTCGCGTTCGGCTTTGATGGCCGCGCGGATACGGTCCAAAAAAGCGTCGGGCAATTCGTCGGCAACGTCGAGTCGCCAACCGCGGATCCCAGATTTCAACCAATAGCGTAACACGCCGTTTTCACCCGTGATAAACTCCGTGAATTCGGGGTTGTTTTCCTGTGTTTCGGGCAGGTCGGCAATGCCCCACCAGGCCGCATAGCGGTCGGGGTATTTGCTGAAACTGAACCAAGGGTAGTAGGGCGAATTTTTGTCTTGATAAGCGCCCTTTTCGGGGTAACGGCCCAGTCGGTTGAAATAGCGGCTGTCGTCACCCGTGTGGGAAAAGACACCGTCTAAAATAATGCTGATGCCGAGTTTTTCGGCTTTTTGGCACAGTTCGCGCAAATCTTCTTCGTCGCCCAAAAGCGGGTCGACAACGCGGTAATCGGCCGTATTGTAGCGGTGATTGGAATGCGCTTCAAAAATCGGGTTTAAGTAAATACAGGTAACACCCAAAGAAGCGATGTAGGGCAATTTTTCGGTAATACCCGCAAGGTCACCGCCGTAGTAATCGTTGCTCAAGGTGCAAGGGCCGCCCTCCTGGCGGTATTCTGGTTGCTTGGACCAGGTGCTAACTAAAAAACGGTCTTGCGGAACGTTTTTCTTTTCCTTGCCCGAAGCGCAAAAACGGTCGGGGAAGATTTGGTAAATTACGCCGCCCGTCAACCAATCGGGCACGGTGAAATCGGCGTCATAGACCGTTTGCTGCCACCAATCGCCCGAACCGTCGGAAGTGATGCCGCGCGAGGGGTGGGCAGGGTCTTTGGTTACAAAATAGGTGCCGAAATCACTTGTGTAGCGAAAAGAATACCAATAAAGGCCGGTGTCAAGCGACAACGTCGCCTCATAAAAACAGTAGTCGTCGAGCGCTTCGCCCGCCGTCAGCGCGATTTCGCGCACGGCCGTTTCGTCGTCACGGCGCAGTTGTAAAAAGACTTCGTGACAACGTGCATCCCGATGCAGCAGCAGCCGCAGAGCGAGGGTTTCCCCTGCTGCTGCGGCTCCTGTTTTTTCGCGATATAGATTGTTTCTTGAATCAAACGGATAATAAGAACTCATATTACTTTACAGGTTTGATATGCCAGATGTTGTCGGCATAATCCTTGATGGAACGGTCGGCGGCGAAGATGCCCGATTTGGCAATGTTCATGAGCGACATACGGTTCCATACTTCGGGTTTGTTGTACAACTCGGTTGCATGTTGTTGTGCACGGCAGTAGTCGGCAAAGTCGGCCAAAGCCATATAACGGTCCTGGGTTTTGAGCGCATTGTAAATGCTCTGGAACTGCATTCCGCCAATGCCCTTACCAATAAAGTCGAGTGCGCGTTGCAACTCGGGGTTGTTGTTGTAATAGGGGGCGGGGGAGTAGCCGTTCTTCTGCAGGTTGAGAACCTCGGGCGTGTGCATACCGAAGATGAGGATGTTGTCGTCACCGACGGCTTCGTGAATTTCAACGTTGGCACCGTCTTCGGTTCCGAGCGTTACGGCACCGTTCATCATAAACTTCATATTACCCGTACCGCTTGCCTCGGTCGAAGCCAGCGAAATCTGTTCGCTGATTTCGGCGGCGGGAATCATCATTTCCGCCAGGGTTACGCGGTAGTCTTCCAAGAACAGAAGTTTCAGTTTGTCGTTTACGGCGCGGTCGTTTTCGATCACGGTCGACAGTTTATAGAGCATTTGAATGATCTCTTTAGCAAAGAGATAACCGGGAGCCGCCTTGGCACCGAACACGTAGGTCTTGGGCGTAAAGTCGGCGTTCGGGTTGTCTTTCAAATACAGGTATTCGCTGATGATGTGCAGGGCGTTGAGGTGCTGACGCTTGTATTCGTGCAGACGCTTGACCTGCATATCGATGATCGAATCGGGGTTAATGGTCGTGCCGATGTTGTCTTTGACGTAGTTGGCAAAACGAACCTTGTTGCTGTGCTTGATCTTGGCCAGATTTTCGAGTACCGCCTTATCGTCGGCAAAAGCGGCCAATTTTTCCAACTGGGAAGCATCTTTGATAAAGCCGTCGCCAATAACTTCGGTCAGATACTTGGTCAACTCGGGGTTGGCCTGGCATAACCAACGACGGTGTGCAATACCGTTGGTAACGTTGGTGAACTTGTCGGGGGTCATGCGGTGGTAATCCTTGAAGAGTTCATCGACCAGAATGTTACTGTGCAGACGCGAAACACCGTTGACGGTGTGGCAAGCGGCAACGCAGAGGTTGGCCATACGAACAACGCCGTTCTGAATAATGGCGGTGCGCTCGACGAGAGCGGGGTCGCCCGTTTCGCTCAACACCTGACCGCGATAGCGGCGGTCGATCTCCTGAATGATCTGATAAATTCTCGGAATACGAGCGCGAATCAAGCCTTCCGACCAGCATTCCAATGCCTCGGACATAATGGTGTGGTTGGTGTAGGCAACCGTGCGGGTAACGAGGTCCCACGCGCCTTCCCAACTGTAACCGCATTCATCGAGAAGGAAGCGCATCAGTTCGGGAATCGACAGGGTCGGGTGGGTATCGTTGATGTGAATGGCCACTTTTTCGGGCAGATTGTCCAGCGTGTTGTACTTGCGCAGGTGACGGTTCAGAATGTCCTGAATCGAAGCCGATACGAGGAAGTACTGCTGACGCAAACGAAGCGACTTGCCTTCGTGGTGATTGTCTTCGGGGTAGAGGACTTTGGAAATGGCCTCGGTCATGGCGCGCTGTTCGAGGGCGCGTACGTAGTCGCCTTGGTTAAAGGCCGACATATCGAAATCCTGACACTCGGCACTCCACAGGCGCAGAACGTTGACGGTCTTGCCGTCTTTACCCGCGACCATCAAGTCGTAGGGCATTGCGCGAACGCTGTGGTAATCGGTGTGCTCAATGTGGTGGTAATCGTTGTCCCACCATTCGGAAATCTGGCCGTCGAAATGAACGTCTACGGCAGAGGAGGGACGCTGTTGCAGCCAAACGCTGCCGCCCGGCAACCAGAAATCGGGCAATTCGGTCTGCCAACCGTCGACCAGTTTCTGACGGAAGATACCGAGTTCATAGCGGATACAGTAACCCATCGCGGGATAACTGCCCGAAGAAAGGCCGTCCAGGAAACAGGCGGCAAGACGGCCGAGACCGCCGTTGCCAAGGCCGGCATCGGGTTCAAAATCATAAAGACGGTCGAGCTTTACCTTAAAACGAGCCAAAGCCTTTTCCATCGTTTCGGTCAGATCCAGGTTAAAAAGACTGCTCTTGAGCGAACGGCCCATCAGGAATTCCATACTCAGGTAGTAAACCGTTTTGGCCTCCTGCTCGTCAACACTCTTTTTGAACTGTGCGCGGCGCTCACTCATGAGATCCATCAACACCAGCGCGGTGGCTTTGTAGAAGATCTCGTCCGAAGCCTGTTCGGGGGTGACGCCGAAGTTGTGCGACAACTTGCGTTCCAACATGGAACAAAGTTGCGTAATGGTGGTCTTTGCCATTTTTCATACCTCCAAAAAAATGAGTATATTTGTTTCTTTTAATCCAAATTAGTATTTACTTTACTATCATACAATATTCCGCACCTTTTTTCAAGTAGTATCTATGACTATAATTCGGGTGTTTTTTGGTATAAATATATAAAAAATGCTTTACAAACGAAAAGAGCGGTCAATTTTTTGAATATTTTTAACAAGAATCGGTCGATTTTCGGCTCTCACATAAAAGGGGAGAACAAATGCAACACCGCGCGCAACAACCGTTTGAAAACCGAACTTTTCTTCCAAGAAGAAAGGGTGATCTGGCGGCTGTCCTCTAAAAGTGTACAAAAATGGTCGCGCACCGACAAAACGGCACGGTTGTCGCAAAGCCACACGCCGCATTCAAAGTGCAGTAAGAAACTTCGGTAGTCCATATTCACGGTGCCGACGGTGGCAACGCGGTCGTCGGCTACAAAGAATTTCGCGTGGATAAAACCGGGGGAATATTCGTAAATGCGAACCCCCGCTTCCAGCAGTTCGAGATAATTGTATTGAGTAACGGGGTGTACGTACCATTTGTCGGGAATATGGGGCGTTAAAATGCGCACGTCCACGCCCGATTTCACCGCCATTCGAAGGGCAGAAATCATCGTGTTATCAAGAATCAAGTAGGGGGTTGAAAGATAGACGTATCGCTCGGCCGTGCCTAAAATCTGCATATAAATGCCCTCGGCCGGGTTCTTTCGGGTGAGCGGTCCGTCGCAGTAGGGAAGAACAAACCCCTGTGACGGGGGAAAAGAAGTTGCACGGTAGCGTGAAAAGTCGAGCGGCTTTTTGGTGGTGAATTCCCACATCGTACAAAACATTGCCGTAAAACTCTCGACCGCCGCGCCCGTGAGCACAACGCCGCTGTCCATCCAATGCCCGAAACGCGGCAGGCGGTTGACGTATTCGTCGGCCAGATTGGCGCCGCCCGTAAAGGCAACGCGTCCGTCAATTACAATGATTTTTCGGTGGTTTCGGTTGTTGAGAAACAGGTCGGCCGAGGGACGGATCTTGTTAAAAACCGCCACCGAAATGCCCTCTTTTTGCAAACGGTTTACAAAGTCTTTTGCTTGGCGTTTGACCGACCCCAAATCGTCAAACAACAGCCGTATTTCCACGCCCTCACGCCGTTTTTTCAGCAGAACGCTATGTATTTCGTTCCACAAATTCCCTTCGGCCACGAGAAAAAATTCCAAAAAAATAAAGCGCTCGGCTTTTGCGAGTTCCTGTAAAACCCGCTCGAAAAAGGCTTCGCCGCCTGCAAGGTATTCGGCCGCCGTGTTTCGGTAAAGCGGATACCCCGATTCGCGCATTAAAAACTCGGCCTGCCGCGCGAGAACACCGTGACGAAGGCGCAGGTGTTCCAACAATTTTCCGTTGCGGTTCAACTGCGGCAGATAACCGCTCTCACAGGTCGTCATTCGGCGGTAGCGCGGTAGGGACAGACGGTCGCTGCCCCACAAAAAGTAGACGGCTATTCCAAAGACGGGGACGAGCAAAATAAAGACAATCCACGCGATTTTATATCCCGAATTGCCGCGGCGGTTGACGATGAGGATAATACTCACCGCACCGCCGATTTGGGAAAGCAGATAGATCCAAAAAAACTTGGTCGACAGGGTGTAGAGAAAGGCGAACAAGAGGGAAAACTGAACACCCAACAGCAATGCCGACAAGAGAAATCGGGTCGGAAGTGGAAAGAAATGGCGTTGTTTTAAGGGCGCGCGCATATCGTTCCACCTTTCCGTTTAATGGTCTTGTTGAATGTTTTTGCGAATAAAAATTTTCGAAAGCGCCTTGCCGTTAAAGGGAATGAGCGGATAAAGGTAGGTTCTTCCTGTGAGGGTTTGATTGAAAAGTTTCAAAACAAAACTCAATACAAGACCACCCACCAGTCCCCAAAGACCCAAAAGTTGGGTGAGTATCAACAGAAAAATTCGTTCAAACTTGAGCGCATAAGCCATTTCGAAACTCGGCAGCGAATAACTGGCAATCGACACAAAGGCCATATACAAAATGGCTTCGTTGACGAACCATCCCGCGTTGATGGCAAATTCCGAGAGCAAAAGGCCACCGATGACGCCCAAGGAATTGGAAAGCGCGTCGGGGGTGTTGAGCGAGGCCAATCGCAACCCGTCGACCACCAGCTCCAGAATCAGAAACTGTACAAAAATTGAAACCGTTCCCGAACTGTCGGGCAACAGAAACCGCAACCACTCGGGCGCGTAGATCGAATGGTTCACAAAAAGCAGATAAACGGGGGCGGCCACCACCGTTAAAATGCCGACAATGGCGCGAAGAATTCGCGTGTAGGTGCCGACAATCGGCATAAAATAATAGTCGTCGATCTCGCGGAAAAAGTCGCCGAAAGAGGTCGGTAACACCATTACCGAGGGGGAATTGTCGAGCACGACGACGATTTTTCCGTCCAACAGACAAGCACTCGCATAATCGGGGCGTTCGGTGAATTTGAATTTTGGGAAAGGATTGAAAAAGTTGTTGGGTACAAGCGCTTCGGCCAAGGCTTGTTGGGTCATGGAAATGCCGTTGAGTTGCAAACTTTTCAGTTTCTTTTTCAGAATTTCAAGCGTCTTTTTGTCGGCAAGACCGTCGACGTAGGCAATCGCAAGGTCGAGTTTGGTACGCTTGCCGATCTGCATATACTCCATCCGAAGATTTTCGGTTCGGATACGGCGGCGAATGAGTGCTGTATTAAAAATGAGTGTTTCCACAAAGCCGTCCCGCGAGCCGCGAAGCGAACGGTCCTTTTGCGGTTCTTCAATCGAGCGCACGGGGTAGGTACGCGTGTCGATGATGAGCGCACCCTCAATGCCGTCGATTAAAAGGACGGCAGGGCCCGAAAGAACTGCCGTGACGGCCGCTTCGGGGTCGTAGGTGTAATCGACTTCAACGTAGGGCATTTTATCGAGATGAAACTGTTCCATCGTGTGAATGCCCGACAGGGTCTTGTTGGTCTGTTTGAAAAGAAATTCGAGCATTTTTTCAAACAGTTCGTCCTTGATAAAGCCATCGATAAAGTAAAGAACGGCGCGGCGTTCGGCAATCTTCAAGTGCCGCTTGATGAGGTCAAAACTTCGATCGGGTTGGAGTTTTTCATCCAAAATCCCAACGAAACGGTTATAATCGGTCATAAAAATACCCTCCCGCGGATAGTTTGTCCGCAAGAGGGTGCTTTCATTCGTCTGTTTCTTCACTCGAAGTTTTCAAATCGCCCACCAATCGCACAAGGCACCAAAGTGCCAACAGCGAGAACGCGCCGATTCCGAGGATAACCAGATAGCGCGGCAGGGGGGAGGGGTCTTTCTTTTCGCTGCCAACCGTTAAACTTCGAAAAAGGGTGTCGGGCAGGGTGTCTTGGCTTTGCGCGTCGGCTTCGACCAACAGAGTAAACTGCGTTTGGTCATAGACCGTCAGGTACTGGGTGATGGTGTAGGCGCCCGTTTCGTCCGCGGCGGTACTGTGTAGCCGAAAATAGGGCAGTTTTTTGTGGTCGCTTACCAAACTTCCCGAAATACCCTCGCTCAAGAATTGTAACATCAGCGGTTCCAAATCCTTGGCGGTGTAGTCGTAAAACGAAACCGCTTTTTTACTGAAATCGTTTTTGTTTGCCGTCAGCACCAGGCGTACCGAACGGTCGGCATTGGCCGCCACCAATAGGACGCCGTTTTGTTGGATATAATCGGCCATCTGCTCCGGGGTCAGCCCAAACAGTTTGGCGGATTTCTCAACGTTATCGGCCGAAACGACGGTGTACTCTTTGCCAAGTTCCAAGCGGTATTCGGGCAACGGCTCCCCGGCCGAGGCAACCAATACCGAGGCGGTCAACAAGAGCGCAAAAATCAACGCAAACAGTCGTTTCATGCGCGAATACCGTTCTGGCGTTTGGCCGCCGTTAAGGTGTTTTGCATGAGCATTGCAATGGTCATCGGACCGACGCCGCCCGGAACGGGGGTAATGGCCGAGGTTTTTTCGCAAACGTTTTCGAAGTCTACGTCGCCGCAGACCTTGCCGTCCACGCGGTTGATACCGACGTCAATCACGACGGCGCCTTCTTTGACCATATCGGCCGTAACGAACTTCGCTTTGCCGACCGAGGCGACCAGAATATCGGCCGTCTGACACAGTTCTTTCAAGTTCTTGGTGCGGCTGTGGGCAATGGTGACCGTGCCGTTTTCGTGCAACAGTAACATACCCATCGGTTTGCCGACAATGTTGGAACGGCCGATAACGACACAGGTTTTCCCTTCGACCGAAATGCCTTCATAATGCAACATTTCCATAATACCCGCGGGGGTGCAGGGAACAAAATCGAAATCGCCGATCATAATGCGGCCGACGTTGTGGGGATGAAAGGCGTCAACGTCCTTTTCGGGCGAAATGGTGTTGAGCACCTTCTTTTCATCGAGATGGCGCGGCAAGGGCAACTGACAAAGAATACCGTTGATATCCTTTCGCGCGTTGAGTTCTTCGATCAGTCCCAGCAGGGTTTCTTCGGTGGTTTCTTCGGGCAGAGCATACTCTTCCGAGCGAATACCAAGCGCTTCGCAAGCCTTTTTCTTGTTGGCAACGTAAATCTGCGAGGCGGGGTCTTGTCCGACGATAATAACGGCCAAGCCTACCGAAATTCCCTGTTCGCCCAGCGCGGCGACCTCGCCCTTTATACGTTCTTTTACAGCGGCCGAAATGACCTTTCCATCAATCTTCTTGTACATAAGTATCCTCCTCCATCGGGGTTGTTTCGTTTGTTTCTTCGGGTTCCTCTTGTGCGGTTTGTTCGGCAAAGACGGCCTCATATTGTTCGTTCAACGCGGTGTCTTTTTGGCGGCGAAGAAGAACAAATAATGCCGCGGCGCAACCAAGGGCGGCCAATACCGACAACAGACAGGATACGCGGATGTTACCGAGCATCAGGCTGTCGGTTCGAAGCAGTTCAATCACCGCGCGGCCGCAACCGTACCACACGCCGTAAGTGAGGACGAGTTGCCCGTGGAATTTCTTGCGTTTGCTCAAAAAGTGCAAGAGGAAAAATCCGCCCAAACACCAAAGCGATTCATACAGAAAACAAGGGTGTACCAGTCCCGGGCCCATTTCGGCAATCGTGCGGTTGCTTTCCATTCCCCAGAAGGTACTGCCCGTAAAGGTGCCGTAGGCCTCTTGGTTCATAAAGTTGCCCCAACGGCCAACGCTTTGCCCGATGAGGAAGCCGACGGCGGTCAAATCAAAGGCGGCAAACAGCGGAATTTTGCGCCACAGGCACAACAGTCCGCCAATCACCAAGGCGCCGAGAACACCGCCGTAGATGGCAAGGCCGGCAAAACCCGAGGAATTGCCAAAGCCGAAAAAATCCTTAAAACTCTGTAGCTTTACGCCGTCGAAGATCAAATAGTAGATTCGTGCGCAAAGAATGGCCAGAGGGGTGGTAATCAAGATAACGTCCAACAAACGGTCGGGGTCAATATCAAAGCGGCGGGCATTGCGCAAACCGTAAAGAAGCGCCGCCAAAAAGCCGAGCGCGATTAGAATGCCGTACCAGTAGACCTTCCATTCGCTGCTACCCAGCGGAATGGTAATGGCTACGGGGTTGAGCGTCAAATGAATGCCGAAAAGAGTTACTTCGTACATGCTTCATCCTCCGTTTTTTCTTGCGGCAGAATGACCGAAAGCACCGTTTTATCCGATTGGAAAAGTTCCAGTCGGCGGTAAACATCATCAGCCGTGACCGATTTTAAGAGTTTGATTTCTTCAAAGAGTGAAAGGTTCGACATGGCGCACTCGGTCAGTTGCATGGCCAGTCCTTCAATACTGTCAAACCGACGAATGGCGTCGCCGTATAAACTGCGTTTCACGGCGGCAAAGAGTTTTTTGTCGATACCCTCGGTTTTCAGGCGTTCGACCTCTTCTTGAATGGCTTCGGCCACGCGTTTCGGGTCGCGCGATTCGCCCGAGAAGAGCATACTCGCGTAACCGTGACCGTGGAAATACTCGGCCTCGAATTCATCGTTGATGAGTCCTTCGCGAATAAGCCGCGCGTACAAGGGCGAGGCTTCGCCGCATAAAACTTCCATCAACAGCGCCATACAAACGCGGGTCTTCAGACTGCGAATGGGCGACTTGATCGCGTGTTTGTAACCAAAACAGAAGAGCGGCAACGAAACGGCCAGACGTTGCTCGACGTAGGGGGCAACGATTTCTTCGGGTTCCGAAAAATCGCCGCGCTCGATGGTAACGGGTTCCGAGAACTTAATCGCCGCGTTAATCTGGCGAAGCGTTTTTTCGGTTTCGAAATTGCCGGCAATACAAAGGAACATATTGGCCGGATTGTAAAAGGTTTCATAGAGGCGGTACAAAAGGTCGGCGTTGATTTGGGCAATCGATTCGACCGTACCGGCAATATCAATGCGAACGGGGTGTTGCGAATACATATTCTTGAGCAGATTAAAGAGAACGCACCAGGAAGGACTGTCGTCGTACATACGAATTTCCTGCCCGATAATGCCTTGTTCTTTGGCCACCGTTTCCTCGGTAAAGTAGGGGGACTGAACAAAGTCCAACAGAATGGCCAGGTTGTCTTCAAAACGGCTCGTGCAACTGAAGAGATAACAGGTGCGGTCAAAGGACGTGAAGGCGTTGGCGTAGCCGCCCGTTTCGGCGTAGCGGTTAAAGGCGTCGCCGTCTTCGCTTTCAAACAGTTTGTGTTCAAGATAGTGGGCAATGCCTTCGGGCACGTCGGTCATTTGGCCGCCGTTTTTGGCAAAGCGCGTGTCAATCGACCCGTAACGGGTGCCGAAAATAGCGTAGGCCGAAGAAAACTGCGGCTTTTCCATCAAATAGATTTCAAGGCCGCTGGGGTGAACGACTTTGAGGTAGCTTTCCCCGAGCGGGCTTTCATAAACGGTACGCTTCATTCACATTCTCCTTTTTCTTCGGGTAACAGGCGGTAAACGGTGTGCAGACGAATACCTTTTGCGGCCGCTAACACTTCTTCGCGCGTGACCTTCGAAACCATTTCGGCAAGGTCCGAGGGAGTTTGTAATTGGTCGTCGGCAATACGTAGCGCGAACCAACTGTTGAGTCCTTCCTGACTGTCGTTGGCCGAGCAAACCGAATCGGCAAGACTCTTTAAGGAAGCGGCAAATACAAAATCATCAAAATCACCGTTTTGAAGGCTTTCAAGTTGGTTGAGAATTTCTTGTTCGGCGCGTTCGGCGTTTTTCATTTCGACGCCCGAGTCGACCATCAAAAGACCTTTGCCGCGGAACGACTGGCAGGAGCAATAGTAACAAAGGCTCATCTTTTCGCGCACGTTGGAAAAGAGTTTGGAATAAGGTCCGCCGCCAAACAGGTCGCTCATCACGAGAAGCGGTAATGCTTTTTCGTCCGGACCGCTCAATTCGCTCGAAAAGCCCATGACCAATTTGCCTTGGGCAATGGGCATCCGCTCGGTGACGTGTTGCACCTGGCGGCAAGCGGCGGTCGGCGTAATCTTCTTGGTGTCGGTAATCTCGCCGCGCTCAAGCATTGCAAACTGTTCGGCAATGTTGGCGAACAACTTTTGCGGCAGCGCGTTGGACAAAACGTTCACGCGGATTTTCGCGTGTTTCAACAGGTGTTGCCAGGCGCGGTAGAGGTCTTCGCCGTTCAGCGCGTTGACCTGTTCAACCGTACCGCATTTCGGGGTGCCGTAAACATCGTCGCGGTACATTTCGCTGAGCATTCGACTGCGCGCATACAAGCGCTTGTTGTTCATTTCTCCGTAAATGTGTTCGACCGCTTTGCGCTTTTCGCGTTCCACGTCCTGGGCGCAAAAGGCGCCGTCTTCTACGTTGGGATTGAAAATCAATTCCATCAACAGTTCACAAGCCTGTTCGGTGAGCGATTCTTCGTTGAGGGTGTATTGGTCGTTGATGACCGAAATCGACATCTGCAACAGTTGAAGGTCGCCCTGTTTCTCGGCCGAGGCTTCGAGCCGCGCACCGTACAGTTTGCTCAATTTGTAATTCAGATAGGAAAAATCGGGGTACTTTTTGCTGCTCGTCGTCATCAAAAAGGGCAGCAGCGCGTTGGCGGCTACCGTGTCTTTATGAAGCGGCAGATAGAAGTTAAACGAAATGAGCGTAGTGCGAAAACGGTTTTCGCGGTAGAACAAACCGTCCACACCGTTTGCAATCGGCGTAACATTGACAGGCATATTTTTCCTCCGAAATTTTGTTATTATATTATTATATCACAGATTTATAAAAATTAAAACCCATTATTTCAAAGTTCTCCGCGCTCGCGCAAAATTTTGATTTTCAGTACCGCCGCTTGGGTTTTCGCGTCGGTAATTTTGCCCGAAAGAACCCAGTCGACCACCGTGTCTAACGGATAGCGTTCGACCTCTAAAAACTCGTCTTCATCGGGGGTTTGTTCGCCGAAATGCAATCCCGTTGCCGCGTAGAGCCAAATAATTTCACCGCAGTAACCGGGGGTGGGGTAGAGTTTGCCGAGCGGCACGATTTTGTCGGCCACGGCGCCTGTTTCTTCCTTTAATTCCCGAATGCCGCAAGCGAGCGGGTCCTCGTCGAGCGAATCGCGTTTTCCGGCGGGAAGTTCTAAAATTTCTTCCTTATAGGGGTAGCGGAATTGGCGGACCATCAACAGTTCGCCCGCGTCGGTCAAAGGGGCGACGCAAACGCCGCCGTTGTGTTCCACAACCTCGCGAATGGCCTTGTTCCCGTCGGGCAAGACCACTTCATCGCGCCGCAACCGGATAATTTTCCCCTCAAAAAGAATTTCTTCCTTGGTGGTGGTTTCTCTTAGATTCATGAACGATTTTTTCCTTTCATATAATGGGGTAGTAACTGTCAAAGAAACGGAGAGAACGAGAATGTTTACAGAAGCCAAAGCCTATGATTATCTGTCCTTGAGAAAGGTGACCAAACAACTGTGTGAGCGGTACGATTTTCTGAAAGAAGTGCGCCTTGGCAGTAGTTGCGCCGGACGCGAAATCTTCGGACTTCGTATCGGCAAGGGGGCGCAGTATGCCTTGATTGCCGCCGCCTTTCACGGCAGCGAATATATCGGCGAGAATATCACCCTGTTTTTTGCCGAAGAACTTTGCCGCGCACTGGAGGAAAACGGTAATATCGCGGGCATGAACGCGCGCCGCGCCCTCTTTGGTCGGGGCGTGATTCTGGTGCCGTGTGTCAATCCCGACGGGTGCGAAATTGCCATTCGGGGTCGCAATGCCTGCGGCCCGTTGGCGGCGGCCATTGAGCGGCTTTGCCACGGCGATTTTCTGCATTGGAACGCCAATCTGCGCGGGGTGGATATCAACCATAATTTTAATGCAGGTTGGAAAGAACTCCACGAACGCGAACGAAAATCGGGAATTTTAGGTCCCGCACCAACGCGTTTTGGCGGTCCCAGACCCGAAAGCGAACCCGAAACGGTGGCACTGACCGAACTTTGCCGTTCGGGGCGCATTCGCCACGCCTTGGCACTCCATACCCAAGGCGAGGTTATTTATTGGTCCTACGGGGACACGCGACCGCCCAAGAGTGAGCGAATGGCCGAAATATTGGCGACCTCGTCGGGGTATGCGCTCGACGTGCCGACAGGGTTGGCTTCGGGCGGCGGTTTTAAGGATTGGTTTATCGAGGAAATCGGGCGCCCGGCCTTTACGGTCGAGATGGGACTGGGAGAAAATCCGTTGCCCATAGAGGATGCCTATACAATTTACGACCGCCTGCGCGAAATGCTGATGTTGGCCGCAATTATGTGATAGGATTTTCATACAAGATAATTTTACCACCCTGGCAGGACGTTTGCAACGGTAATCCTTGCAAATAATATGAAAAAAGTTGAAAAAAAGTGCGAATTTCTGATAGACAAACGCGAATCGTTGTTGTATAATAAATCCAAAATAAAAGGAAAAGAAGACTTTGTTTGAAAATTAGGAGTGAGAAAAATGGAAAACAGTAACGTACGTCCGGCCGAAATGCAACGCATTACGACCAAGGAATTGGCTGAAAAGTTCATTGAAGAACAGGTTGCTCTCGTTCGGGAACAGGTTGGCGAAAAGAAGGTTCTGTTGGCGCTTTCGGGCGGTGTAGACTCTTCGGTCGTGGCCGCATTGTTGATTAAAGCCATCGGCAAACAGTTGGTTTGTGTTCACGTCAACCACGGACTTATGCGAAAGGATGAATCCGAAAACGTTGTGAAAACGTTTGGCGACGAGTTGGATGCCAACCTCATTTATATCGATGCGACCGACCGCTTCCTCGATTTGTTGGCCGGCGTGTCCGACCCCGAGAGAAAGCGTAAGATCATCGGTGCCGAGTTTATTAACGTGTTTGCCGATGAAGCCCGTAAACTCGAGGATATTACCTTCTTGGCACAGGGCACCATCTACCCCGATATTCTGGAAAGCGTTAAACAGGCCGAAGGCAAAAAGGCCGTAAAATCCCACCACAACGTTGGCGGTCTTCCCGAGGATTTGCAGTTCGAGTTGGTTGAACCGCTGAAACTGCTCTTTAAGGATGAAGTTCGCGTCGTCGGTGAGGCGTTGGGTCTGCCGCACGCGATGGTTTACCGTCAGCCGTTCCCGGGTCCGGGCCTTGGCGTTCGTTGCCTGGGCGCTATCACGCGCGACCGTCTGCACGCGCTTCGCGAGGCCGACGCTATTCTGCGCGAAGAGTTTGACAACTGCGGCCTTGCCGAAAAGGTTTGGCAGTACTTTATCGTTGTGCCGGATATCAAGAGTGTCGGCGTAAAGGATGAAAGCCGCTATGAAGGTTGGCCGGCCATTATCCGCGCCATCAACACGACCGACGCTATGAGCGCGACGGTAGAGGAAATTCCCTATGCCGTTCTGCACCGTATTACCGACCGCATCACC
>JAZQBA010000003.1:0-111407 GCA_045545515.1 Acutalibacteraceae bacterium | reverse complement strand
CTCTTCCCTTTTCTGGCAAGAGGTTGCGGCCGTTCTGCCCGATTACAAGAAAAGTTACCGTTGGCTCAAAGAAAACGGCAACGTGTTGATGGAGAGAATGAAGAAATGAACAACACCGTTCTACGCGAACGGTGTTGTTTTATTCCTTCTGTTCAATTCTATAAAGAATACCGTTTTTGATAAAACTAAATCTTCAAAAGTCTCGTTAAGACTTTAGAAATATGGTCACAAACAAATTTTAACACCATAGCGGAAACAACCGTACAAGCAACAAAAAGCGTTGTTGCAAGAACCAATGAAAATCTTTCATACAAATTGAATAAACCCATACAGAAAATCCCATGTACTAAATATATATAGAACGAGTATTTATCGAACCATTTCACCGCTTTCCAATCGCCAACGGTAGAAAGCAACACAGGCATTTTTCGATGCGTAAATGATAATAAAACAACAATCCATGTTCCGGCAACAAATTTGGAAAATTCAGTGTAGACAAAATATATGTTTGTCCCATCAATATAACGATTCAAGACCATTCTTACCATTATTGAAAGCAAAAACAGCACTGTATAAACGGAAAAGATTTTTCCATTAACTTTACTTAAAAATGAAAATTTCCCTAAAAAATAACCAATTGTAAAAAAGAAAAAATAAGGCAATCGAACCCAAGAAAAAAAGCACACACAAAGAAGTGTCCCTATCAACAAAAAAGCACTCATACCGACAATCGAATTCACACGTCGACTGATAAACTTCTCTCTTTGCAAAATCGGGACCAGCAAATAACAAAGCATAATAACCGTTGTAAACCAAAGCGGATCCAAAGAAGGTATACTCTTAAAGAAAGAGGAAAATAAACCGCCTAAAAAGAGCAACCCTTCCAAGTCTAAACAGTACGCAATAATCGTACTAGACGCAACGGCCGTATTTGTTATAAATAAAACAACTATAAAAATCACTGATAACAATATCGCAGGTAGCGAAACCGTCAACGCCCTTCGCACATACCACTTTCCAAAGTGTGTAACCGTTTTTCCTCCATAAAGATATCCCGAAATAAAGATAAATAACTGTACACCGCAAATGAAAAACTGTCCTAAAAAAGAACTACCGGGAACAAAAGAATAATAGTGGATGATATGACACAAAACAATAAAAAACATCCCTATTACTCTGGCAATAGAAATAACAGGATTTCTTTCCGTAGCCATATTTATATATCCTTTCTTTTTATTTAACAAGAGGGCTTTGTCAAGTGACAAAGCCCTCTTTTGGTCCGAGTGACAGGACTTGAACCTGCGGCCTCTTGACCCCCAGTCAAGCGCGCTACCAGCTGCGCCACACCCGGATATTTATGATATATTGTTTTTTCGTGCAGTGCTCTGAACCCCCGAAGAACAAGCATCCAGCTGCGCCACACCCGGATAGTATAATTATTATGTATGCACCAAATCCTAAAAAGGAAATGGCGCCCGATACGTTCCCATATCGGGCGTACAGAACTTCTTAATCGACGAAGCCGGAATCAACCAAAGCAACAAGGCCTTCCAAAGCTTCCTTTTCGTCCGAACCGTCTACAATAATCTTGATGGTGGTTCCGCCAACGATACCGAGCGAGAGAACGCCCAACAAACTCTTGGCGTTTACCTTGCGCTCATCTTTTTCAACCCAAATAGAGGATTTATACTCATTTGCTTTCTGAATGAAGAACGTAGCAGGACGTGCATGTAAGCCGACTTGATTTTGAATAGTTACATCTTTAACACACATGATACAAATCTCCTCATCTAATATCAATATCAAAAATTGTTGTCTTCAAAACACTTTCATAATTATACCACATTTAATGAAAAGGTCAACAATTTGTTCATAAGTTCTAATATTTTGCCAACGAGTCGGTCAAGACAACCAATTTATTTGGGCATTTTGTCGTATACTTTTGCCGATTCCTCCCAAAAAATACGGTTTATTCAAGATTGTCCAGCAAATCGGGGCGGCGTTCGGCCGTGATTTCCAGAGATTTCTGCTTGCGCCACTTCGCAATTTCGGCGTGGTTGCCCGAAAGAAGTACGGGTGGCACCTCGCGTTCGTGCCAAACGGCGGGCTTGGTATACTGCGGGTATTCCAAGAGTCCCGAGAAGTGGCTTTCCTCCTCAAAACAAAGGTCATCCGAAAGAACACCGGGCAGCATTCGGCAAACGGCATCGGCCACCACAAGCGCGGGTAGTTCCCCACCCGTGAGCACGTAGTCCCCGATGGAAATCTCTTCGTCCACGAGTTCTTCCAAAACGCGTTCGTCCACGCCCTCGTAGTGACCGCAAAGCAGCACGATCCGCTCTTTTTTAGAAAGTTCGACCGCGCGGCTTTGGGTAAAGGTCTTGCCCTTGGGTGAAAGATAAATAAAGTGCGGCTTTTCTTCGGTATCTTTTTGATACAAACTCTCGAAACAACGGAAAATCGGCTCGGCCGTCATAACCATACCCATTCCGCCGCCGTAGGGCGTATCATCCACCTTATGGTGTTTATTATCGGAATAATCCCGAATGTTGACACAGGAAAACTCCACCTTCCCCGCCCTTCTTGCGCGGCCGAGGATACTTTCGTTCAGCACCGTCTCGCACATTTCGGGGAACAGTGTCATCACGTCAATTCGCATCGTCAAAAATTCCTTTCATCGGATTCAACACGATTTTTTGCGCCTCGATATCGACCGATACAATTACTTCGTCAATAGCCGGGACGAGATATTCGCGCTCGTCCTTTACAATATGCCACACGTCGTTGGCACCCGTAGCCGAAACGTCGCTCAAACTGCCGAGCAGTTGCCCTTCGGCGTTATAAACGGTGCAACCAACCAAGTCTTCAATAAAATAACGACCCTCGGGCAGAGTGATATCGGCGCGGTCCAGGTACAACACCTTACCGCGCAGACGCTCGGCCGCCTCGATGGTATCGATTCCCTTTAATTTCAGCAACACGATATTACCGTGCGGCTGTATCTGAACGGCCTCCCACTTGGTGGTGCCGGAACTGTCGGTATAAAAATATTGAAATTCTGTCAAAAACTGCGGGCTATCCGACCACGGTTGCACGCGAAGCATTCCGCGAATGCCGTGGGTCCCGACGATTTTTCCTGTTTCTAAAAATTGTTTCTTCATCATACACTCCAAAAAAAGACGACCCTCGTTTGCCGAGGGTCGTTTCTAAAAAGGTTCAGTCGATTTCAACCGAAATTTTTTGATTGTTACGGTTGGCAGCGGCGCGCATCACGGTACGGATCGCCTTAGCGATACGGCCCTGTCTGCCGATAACACGACCCATGTCTTCCTCTGCAACGTGCAGATGGTACACAATAACGCCCTCCTCGTTGATAGGGTCCTCAACCGCGGTAACGGCTTCGGGATGTTCTACCAAACCGGAAGCGATGGCAATCAAAAGTTCCTTCATAGTGTGCACCTTCCTTTTTGATTATTCAACTTACAGGATGCCGTTCTTTTTCAACAAAGCACGAACGGTATCGGTCGGTTGTGCACCGTTGGAGATCCATTTCTTAGCCTTTTCATCATCGATACGAACGTCGGCCGGATCCTTGGTGGGATCGTAGTAACCGATTTCTTCAATAAAACGGCCGTCACGGGGATAGCGGGAATCCGCAACTACGATACGGTAGAACGGAGCACGTTTTGCGCCCATGCGACGAAGTCTCATCTTTACTGCCATTGGATAACACCTCCATCATCAAATTATTTATTTTTAATAGAATCTTTTAGACTCTTAAAAACCAAAACCACCGGGGAAACCGCCAAATCCGCGCGAGAATTTGCGGCGGCCGCCCTTACTGTTCAACTGTTTGAACATTTTCTTCATATCCGCGTGTTGACGAAGCAGGCGGTTGACCTCCTCCACCGTAACCCCGGCACCGGCCGCAATACGGCGGCGGCGCGAAGCGTTGATGATATCGGGGGTGGCGCGTTCGCGCTTGGTCATCGATTG
Organism: Acutalibacteraceae bacterium; assembly: GCA_045545515.1. Classification (GTDB taxonomy): domain Bacteria; phylum Bacillota; class Clostridia; order Oscillospirales; family Acutalibacteraceae; genus UBA737. Next base: position 107,411 of record JAZQBA010000003.1, on the reverse strand, counting down.
GATAATCGCTTCGACGCGCAGCATCTGGCGGTCATCAATATCGACGTCACGCAACTGTTTTTCCATACCCGGAAGCATCGACAAAACGCTTTTGAGCGAACCCATCTTCTTGATTTGTTGGAACTGTTCGAGAAGATCGTTCATATCAAACTTGTTCTGTTGGAGTTTCTTGGCCGTTTCTTCGGCCTTTTTCTCATCAATTTCGTTTTCAACCTTTTCGATGAGCGACAAGACGTCCCCCATACCAAGGATGCGCGAAGCCATACGATCGGGGTGGAATTCATCCAGATCATCCAACTTTTCGCCCACGCCCGTAAAGAGAATGGGTTTGCCCGTTACGGCGCGCACCGAAAGGGCCGCACCGCCACGCGTGTCACCGTCCAACTTGGTGAGAATAACACCGTCGATCGCCAGAATCTCATCAAAAGCCTTGGCGATATTGACCGCATCCTGACCGACCATCGAGTCGACGACCAAGAGAATGTTGTGAACCTCGACCGCTTCGGTAATACGGGTCAGTTCACCCATCAGGTCTTCATCGATATGCAAACGGCCGGCAGTATCCAAAATAACGAAATCGTAGCCGTAATCACGCGCCTGACGAATGGCCGCCTCGGCAATACGCTCGGGCTTTTCGGTACCCATTTCGAAAACAGGCGTTTCGACCGCTTTCCCGACCACCTTCAACTGCTCAATGGCGGCGGGGCGGTAAATATCACACGCGACAAGTAAGGGACGGTGTCCTTTGGCTTTCAGGTGTTTGGCGAGTTTTGCCGAATGGGTCGTTTTACCCGAACCCTGAAGACCGCACATCATAATCACGGTCGGCAATTTGGAAGAAGTTTTGAGTCGCGCCTGTTCGCTGCCCATCAAATTCGTTAATTCTTCTTTGACGATTTTAACGACCATTTGCGGCGCGGTCAGACTTTCCATTACGTTTTCGCCGATACACTTTTCGGCAACCGTTTTGGTAAAATCTTTGGCGACTTTATAGTTGACGTCGGCTTCCAGAAGCGCCAGTCGAACCTCGCGCATCGCCTCTTTTACGTCACTCTCAGTAAGTTTTCCCTTGGAACGCAGACGTTTGAAAACGCCACTTAATTTATCCGAAAGATTATCAAACGCCATTCCATTCCCTCCAAACTCGTACGATTAAAGACCATCAATCAATCCGAACAGTTCCTCGGCCGCGGCGCTGTCCCCCGATTTTACTTGGGGCAACAATTTTTTCATCTGCGCAAACTTTTCGGCGTAACGGTACTGTTCCTCAAACCGCCGCAACTGGGCTTCGCCGCGCTTAATCGAATCGCACACACCCTGACGGGTGATTCCCTCGTTCTCGGCAATTTCGGAAAGGGACAAGTCTTCATTATAATAATAATTCAATAACGCTTGTTGTTTTTCGGCCAAAAAACGACCGTAAACATCCAGCAATGTTGAAACGAACCAATCTTTTTGCATCTCAACACCTCATTTAGCGTAGGGTATTGTATCACAAAAGAACTTGCCTGTCAAGTGTTTTTCTTGACAGTTGAAAAATAAAAATACGGGAGGGCACACAGGCCCTCCCGTATCATTGTTTTGCTGTGGATTGAGCGGTGCGTCGAAGGCGTCGCACCCTACCAAAATATGATTAAATTTTCTTTTCCTCTATTCGGATTTCCTGCGGTTTGCCCACCACACAATACGAAAGGTGATATGCCGGAATATCGGTAATCTCGCCAAAATGGTATTCGGCCGTTTTTTCGGGGTGATAAAGGGTGATTTTTTCCCCTTTGATCTCAACGGAAAATGCGTTTAGCGAAAGCGCAAACCCCGCGCCCGTAGCCTTCAGATAACTTTCTTTCAAAGTCCATAGGCGCAAAAAGGCCGCGTTTTGTTGTTCTTTTGGCAAAGCGTTCAACCACTCGGTTTCTGTTGGGGCAAAGAACCGCTCGGCCGTTTTGAAGTTTCGCGGTCGTATTTTTTCAAGGTCACACCCGATCGGGCGCTCACCAAAGGCGACCGCAACCATCTCCCCCGAATGGGAAATACTGAAATGAAGGTCGGACAAATCGGAAAAGCAAGGCTTCCCGTGTTCGGAAAAACCGTATTGCATTTCCTTTTCTTGCAGACCTCTGCGCTGTAATTCATCGTCCAAAAGAAGGGTCGCGCCAAGACTTAACGCCCGATTGGTTTTGGAAGAAAGCGCCAAAATCTTTTCGCGGCGGCAGGGGGAGACTTTTTCCATAAAATGCGAAAACAACCGCTCGTCGCAAAGTGGCGCTACCGAAAGATAGCGAATTTGAATCACGGACACTCCCCCTTTCTTTTCTTCATTATACCATTTAATTTTCGTTTTTCAACCGACCGCGACAAAATGGTTGAATAATGAGGTGAAATGTATTACAATGAAGGAAAACGAACGAAAAGGAGGGGTTTTGTGCCGCAGATTACCATTCGTATGGCCGAACTGAATATCGGTGTGGAATGTTTGTGTGAAGAAACGCTCGGCTTCCTCTCCGATTACGCCGTCCCCTGCGCGGCGCCCGATTTTTCGGTCGCGGTCAACAAGGCGGATATAAAAGACGAAGAAGAACGGTGCAAACTGCAATATGCCCGCGAGGGACTGCCCTACCCGAACCTGACCCCAGCACTTCTGGAACGCACCGCCGTATACCGCAAAATTGCAAAAGAACTTCCGCGTTTTGGCGCTTTCGTGTTCCACGGTTCCGCAGTCGCGGTAAAAGAAAAAGCCGTGGTATTTACCGCCCCATCGGGGACGGGCAAAACCACCCACACGCGCCTGTGGCTGAAAAACGTTCCCGAAAGTTTTGTAGTAAACGGCGACAAACCGATTCTTCGCCTTGTAGGCGGGCGCGTTTTCATCTGCGGAACCCCCTGGATGGGCAAAGAAAACCTCGGCAAAAACGCGGTCGTCCCGCTCGCGGGAATCTGCGTCTTGACCCGCGGGTCTAAAAACACCATCGAGCCCGTTCCCTTCTTAAAAGTAATGCCGCTGCTCATCGGTCAGACCTACCGTCCGCCCGAGCAAGAGGCGATGAATCTAACCTTGAAATATTTAGAAACGGTCGCCGAAAAGACGCCGTTATATCTACTTACCTGCAACACCGAGGACGAGGCGGCCGCCGTTTCGTATAACGCGATGATGAAATAAAAGAATCCCCACCAAGACGGTGGGGATTTTGTTTATTCTTCGGTTTCTTTTGTCTTTTTCGGAAGGTCCTTGCGCGGGTCGTAGTTGGCTAAAAACTCGTCCCACTGTTGGTCCGAAATGCCCTCGCCCTCTTCGGTAACGCCGACGTGATACTGCGTATAAAGGGTTTCAACGATTTTCTTATATTGGCGATTGGTCTTGACTGCGGCGCGGACAATAATACCGAGCATCCACAACAAAAGAACAAACATTACGACAAGCGGAATCAAATGGCGCCAATAGAACGAAACGCGGATTCCAAAGCGCACCAGATCATCCGTCATTCGTTCACCGAACAACACGGCCAACAGCGGCGCTTGAAGAATACTGACGGCAACGCCCCAGATCTTCCACGGGGTTTTGAGCAAAACATATCCGCCGATAGAAAACAGTTCGGCGCCAAGCACCATCCAGAAACCTGCCGCATTGGGGGCCCAATTCTCGGTATTGCCGTATTTGAGAATCTGGCCGAGCAAAAACAGCAAGACCATTACCGAGTGGTAAATGAAAAACAACAGATAGGCCGTGCGCACCGCGGCGAACAATTTCCCGTCGGGTTTGGCGTACTGAATCCCGTATTTATACTCAACGTAACGAACGCGTTCCAAAATACTGTCATATTTTTTCAATCAAAACACCTCTTTCCCCCATTATACCGCCGATTGTGACACTTGACAAGTATTATTTCCAAAGAATATAATAAGGCTTGGGTGATAACTATGTCTACAATCAATATCGTGATGGTCGAACCGGAAATTCCGCAAAACACGGGAAACGTTGCCAGAACCTGTGCGGCAACGGGTGCGCGGCTTCATTTGGTAGGTCCCATGGGCTTTACCATTGACAACAAAAAGTTAAAACGCGCGGGTCTTGATTACTGGGAATATCTGGACATAACCTACTACGATAATATTTCCGAATTTTTCGAAAAAAATAAAGGCGAATTTTTCTTTTTTACCACCAAGGCGCGAAAGGCACATTCCGAAGTTTCCTACCCCGACAACTGCTATATTTTCTTCGGCAAAGAAACCAAAGGTCTGCCCGAAGAATTGCTGCTGCAACATCCCGAACAGTGTGTGCGCATTCCGATGATGGGTGAGATTCGAAGCCTCAATCTTTCCAATTCGGTCGCCATTGGTGTTTATGAAATTCTTCGCCAATGGGGCTACCCCGAACTTCAAAACTTCGGGCAACTGCACCGCTATCGCTGGGAAGACGCCGAATAAAAAGTAATAATATAATTATTATATCGAAAAAACTATTGAAAATTGGAAAAAATGTGTTAAAATATATTGTGATAAAAATATCAATTTAAGTTGAAAGGATGTTTTTCATGAACGCACTCAACAAGAAAACCGTTGACGATATTAACGTTGCCGGTCAAAAAGTTTTGGTTCGTTGCGACTTCAACGTTCCGCTCAAAAACGGAGTCATCACCGATGAAAACCGTATCATCGCGGCTCTGCCCACCATTAAAAAGCTGATTGCCGACGGCGGCAAGGTAATCCTCTGCTCCCACCTCGGTAAGCCGAAGGGCGAACCCAAGCCGGAACTTTCCCTGGCCCCCGTTGCCAAGCGTTTGTCCGAGCATTTGGGCAAAGAGGTTGTTTTTGCAGCCGATGATAACGTTGTCGGCGAAAACGCCAAAGCCGCTGTTGCCGCCATGAAGGACGGCGACGTTGTGTTGCTTCAGAACACCCGTTACCGCGCAGAGGAAACCAAGAACGGCGAGGCTTTCTCGGCTGAACTCGGTTCCCTGGCAGATATTTTTGTAAACGACGCTTTCGGTACCGCTCACCGTGCACACTGCTCCACCGTTGGTGTTGTAGCCCACGTGAAGGAAGCCGTTGCCGGTTACCTCATCGGCAAAGAGCTCGAATACCTCGGCAACGCCGTAAACAATCCGGTTCGTCCCTTCGTTACCATTCTGGGTGGCGCAAAGGTTGCCGACAAACTGACCGTTATCGAAAACCTTCTCAACAAGGCCGACACCCTCATTATCGGTGGCGGCATGTCCTACACCTTCTTGGCCGCCAAGGGTTACGACATTGGTAAGTCCCTTTTGGATACCGAGAAGATCGACTACTGCCGCGATATGATGAAGAAGGCCGAAGAAAAGGGCGTTAAGATTCTGTTGCCGATCGACTGCACCGTCGTTTCCGACTTCCCGAATCCGATCGACGCTCCGGTTGAGGTAGAATACGTCGACGCCGACAAAATCCCCTCGGACAAAGAGAGTTTGGATATCGGTCCGAAGACCGCAGAACTCTATGCTGCCGAAGTTAAGAACGCCAAGACCGTTGTTTGGAACGGACCGATGGGCGTGTTCGAGAACCCGACTTTGGCAAAGGGCACCATCGCTGTTGCCAAGAGCCTGGCTGAAACCGACGCGGTTACCGTAATCGGCGGTGGCGACTCGGCGGCGGCTGTAAACACCTTGGGCTACGGCGACAAGATGACCCACATTTCCACGGGCGGCGGCGCTTCGCTCGAATTCTTGGAGGGCAAGGAACTGCCCGGCATTGCCGCACTCAACGACAAATAAGAAATCAAAAAAGGGCGGTTTACACACCGCCCTAATTTTCGTTTAGAATCAATTTGAAGGAGAATTATGATGGATAAAGCAAAAAGAGCCGCAATCATTGCGGGAAACTGGAAAATGAACAAAACCCCGTCGGAAACGACGGCCCTCATCAACGAAATGAAACCGTTGGTCGCCGGCGCAGATTGCACCGTTGTTCTGTGCGTACCGTTTGTTGATCTGGACGCTGCTTTGAAGGCTGCCGAAGGTTCCAACATCGGCATTGGCGCCGAAAACTGCCACTTTGAAAAGTCGGGTGCTTTCACGGGCGAAGTTTCGGCCGTTATGCTCAAAGAGATGGGCGTTGAATACGTTATCATCGGCCACAGCGAGCGCCGCCAGTACTTCGGCGAGACCGACGTTACCGTAAACAAGCGCGTAAAGGCCGCTTTGAGCGAAGGCTTAAAGGTTATCCTTTGCGTTGGCGAAACCTTGGAACAGCGCGAACAGGGCATCACCGCCGAATTGGTTGCGATGCAGACCAAGATCGCACTCTTGGGTGTCAGCGCCGAGGAAGCCAAGAACGTCATTATCGCTTACGAACCCGTTTGGGCGATCGGCACGGGTAAAACCGCTACGAGCGACCAGGCCGAAGAAGTTTGCGCCATTATCCGCGGCGTTGTTGCCGAAATCTACAACGAGGCCGCGGCCGAGGGTATGACCATTCAGTACGGCGGTTCGATGAATGCCGGCAACGCCGACGAATTGCTCTCGAAAGTAAACGTCGACGGTGGTCTCATCGGCGGTGCTTCCCTCAAAGCCGAGGACTTCTCGATCATTGTCAAAGCAGCAAATAAATAACGGAGACATTCAAATGAAAAAACCGATTGTTTTAACGATTATGGACGGTTTTGGCTACAACCCCGAGAAATCGGTCAACGCCATTTCCGCTGCCAAAACCCCCAATCTCGACCGCATTTTTGCGGAATGCCCCAACACGCTGATTGGTGCTTCGGGTATGGACGTTGGTTTGCCGGACGGTCAGATGGGTAACAGCGAAGTCGGTCACACCAATATCGGTGCCGGCCGTATCGTTTACCAGGAACTCACCCGCATTACCAAGTCCATTGCTGACGGGGATTTCTTCCGGAACGAAGCCTTTCTTGCGGCCGTTGAGAACTGCAAGAAGAACGACAGCGCTCTGCACCTGATGGGTCTTCTTTCGGACGGCGGTGTTCACAGTCACAACACCCACCTGTACGGTCTGTTGCGTTTGGCCAAAGAACAGGGACTGACCCGCGTTTACGTTCACGCTCTTCTGGACGGACGCGACGTTCCGCCCTCGAGCGCGGCCGATTTTATCGACCAATTAGAAGAACAGTTTGCCGTAATCGGTTGCGGTAAATTGGCCACGGTGATGGGCCGTTTCTACGGTATGGACCGTGACAATCGCTGGGAACGCGTTGGCAAAGCCTATGCCGCTTTGGTTTACGGCGAAGGCATCGAGACCGACAATGCGGCCGCAGCCGTGCGCGAATCCTACACCGTAAAGGATGAAGAAGGCAAATTCCTGACCGACGAGTTCGTTCTGCCGACCGTTGTGAGCGGTACCGAGCGCATCAAAAGCGGTGACAGTGTGATCTTCTTCAACTTCCGCCCCGACCGTGCGCGTGAGATTACCCGCACCTTGGTCGACGACAATTTCGACGGATTTGAGCGCCGCGGCGGTCGTCCCGACGTTTTCTACGTTTGTATGACCCAGTACGATGCTTCGATGCCCAACGTTACGGTGGCATTCCGTCCGCAATCGCTGACCAACACGCTGGGTGAATATCTGGCAAAACAAGGGTTAAACCAACTTCGCATTGCCGAAACCGAAAAATATGCCCACGTAACCTTCTTCTTCAACGGCGGCCGCGAGGTAATGTTTGAAAACGAAGACCGCACCCTCATCAACTCGCCCAAGGTTGCCACCTACGACCTGCAACCCGAAATGAGCGCGAATGAAGTTTGCGACAAGGTTTGCGAAGCAATTGAATCGGGCAAATACGACGTAATCATTCTCAACTTCGCCAACTGCGATATGGTAGGTCACACCGGTATTTTCGAAGCCGCGGTTACGGCGGTTGAAACGGTAGATACCTGTATGGGCCGCGTAGTGGAATCGACCGCGAAGATGGACGGCGTCATTCTCCTGACCGCCGACCACGGAAATGCCGACCGCATGATTGACATCGACGGTTCGCCTTTCACGGCGCACACCACCAACCCCGTTCCCTTCGCCGTAATCGGCAAGGATTGCGTTCTTCGTGAGGGTGGCCGCTTGTGCGACATCTCCCCCACCATTCTGAAGTTGTTGGGCCTGCCCCAACCCAAGGAAATGACGGGTGTTTCCATTATTGAATAACCGTTGATAAAACGAAAAACCCTTTCGCTCGAGCGAAAGGGTTTCTTTTTATGCTTCTTTTTTAAGTAATGTGAGCGCCGCGATAATCATCAAGAGCGGAAACACCGCACAGACGAGAAAACCGTTTTGAAGACCAATGCGGTCGGCCAAAAATCCTAATAGCCACGGACCTAAAGAGCAACCGCTATCGCCGCAAAAGGCGAAGAAACTAAACAATACGGTACCGCCTTTGGGGAAGGTCGAAGCCACCATCGAATAGGTGCCCGGCCAGGACAGGCTGACCGAGAACCCGCACAGCGCACAGGCCAACAACGAAAAGACCGGTTGGTGCAAAACACCGACGGCAATATAACACGCGAAACACAAGAGATTGTTGAGAATCAAGGCTTTTCGAATGGAATACTTACCCGAGAAGAGGCCGAAGACTACGCGCCCCGTTCCCATACAAACGGCAAAAGCGCAAGGGCCCAACAAATCGCCGACCACCTTATTGACGCCAAGGCCTTGTTGCGCGAACATAGAAGCCCATTGCGCCAGAGCGATTTCACTACTACCCGCGCACAACATAAAGACGGTAAAGCACCAGAATTCACGCGTTTTCAAAAACTTTACAATGCTTTTTGATTCGTTTTCGGGCTGCGGTTCAACCACCGCCACGCGCAGAAACAGTACGGCATTCAGCGCGGGTAAAAGTGCCCAGATCATCGGAATCCGCGGCCAACCGCCATAGCCAAAAGCAAAGACCAACGCAGTAGTCACCACCACGGTAAAGGCCTGCCCCCAACAATAAAAAGAGTGCAACACCGCCATATTGGCGACCTTATTAACGGTGGGCAACAGTTCCACCAAGGGGCTCAACACAACCTCCATGATGCCGCTTCCAAAAGCATAAATCACGATAGAAAGCATCATAGCAAGATAGGTGTTTTCCATCAAGTTCGGCAGAAAACTCAAGGTAAAAAGGCCGAGCGCCGCCATAGCCTGACTGAGTGAAGCCGTATAGCGGTAGCCGATTCTTCGCGTAATAAACGGGGTTAATAAATCGGCAGCAATCTGAACGACAAAGTTCACCAGTACCAATCGGCCGAGTTGTTCATACTTCAAATGGTACGAAGTCTGAAAAACGATAAACAGAATCGGCAGAAAGTTATTGACGATCGCCTGAACGACGTATCCCGAATAACAAACGAGGCGCGTTTTTTGATAGGGTTGCATTACGTACCTTGAACCTCCGCCAAAACATCGAGCAACTGTTCGGGTCGCTCAATAATATACTGTGCGCCGTTTTCCAAAAGTTCGGCTTCATCGCGATAGCCCCACAGTTCACCCACCGGCACCGCACCGCTGCGAACACCGGTCAACACGTCGACACCCGAATCCCCGAGGAAGACACATTCCTGCGGTTCAACACCGAGTTGCTTCATTGCCAACAGGGTTGCGGTCGGGTCGGGCTTGGCGGGCAATCCCTCTTGTTTGCCGAAAATCAAATCGAAGGTGCCTTCGCCATACAGGCGCTCGACCACCACGTTGGCCATATCCTGTTCCTTGTTGGTGACCACGGCAACGATAAGACCTTGTTTCTTTAAGGTGTCCACCAGTTCCGGCACCCCTTCATACGAAGACGTTTTATCGGCATAATGATGCGAATAATGCGCCAAAAAATCGGCCAAGACTTTTTTAACCGTATCTTCGTCCCGTGCCGTTTCAGGCAGAGCGCGTTCAATCATTTTGGGCATACCGTCGCCCACGAAGTAGTTAAACTCCGCGCGCTGTCTTGTCGGGTAGCCGTTTTTTTCGAGGGCCAAATTGGTCGAAGTCGACAAATCCTTGATCGAATCGGCCAAGGTGCCGTCCAGGTCAAAGAGGATCGCCTTAATCATATCCATTCTTCCTTTCCAATAAAAAAAGCCTCGATTCTACCGACAACTTGCCGATACCCTCGAGGCCTGTGAATACAGATAAATCAGATAGCTCTGGTAACCTTGCCCGAACGCAGGCAACGGGTGCAGGCATAAATACGACGGGGGCTCCCGTTAACAATAGCCTTAACCTTTTTTACATTCGGTTTCCAAGTTCTATTCGTCCGTCTGTGTGAATGGGATACCTTAATCCCGAACTTAACTTCTTTATTGCAGATTTCACATTTTGCCATGGTCTGCACCTCCTTTAATGTTCAACCAAAATCGTCACATAGCAAAGGATATTGTAACAGATTCCAAATCCATTTGCAAGACTTTTTTTTATTTTCTGCCAATATTTTTTATTTTTCTTAATGTTCCGAGCGCTTCGGACGCAACATCAGGCGCGAAAGCACCCCTTTTACGTCCTTATTCTCGTATAAAACGCCGTAACATTCCTCAATAATCGGCATTTCGATCTTATACTTTTTCGCAAGTTCATACGCAATCGCGGCGGCATAATAGCCTTCGACCGTACCGATACGCTCGAGCGCTTCTTCGACCGCAACTCCCGTACCGACCAGGCGGCCGAAATTATTGTTGCGGCTGTGTCGCGACGTACAGGTAACGATCAGATCGCCGATACCCGTCAATCCCGAGAAGGTGTATTCTTTCGCTCCCATACAAACGCCCAAACGCGCCATTTCAGCAAGCCCTCTCGTCATCATGGCCGCACGGGTGTTGTCCCCGAGTTCCAACCCGTCGCAAAAACCGGCACAAACGGCAATCACGTTTTTAAGCGCACCGCCCAATTCTACGCCAACCACGTCGGTGGCGGTGTAGATGCGGAAAAAGTCATTGGAAAGCATATCCTGAACGGCTTCGGCAACGGCGCGGCTCTTACAAGCGGCCACCACCGTGGTCGGAATATGCTTTGCAACCTCCTCGGCGTGGGAAGGACCCGACAAAACCACAATCGGGGATTCGGGCAATTCCTCGGTCAAAACCTGGGAAAGGCGCAGAAGCGTTCCCTTTTCAAAACCTTTGGCCACGTTGACCACAATCCCGAAATCGCGGTAGGCCGAGAGTTTTTGGGCCACGTCGCGCACCGCCGAAGACGGACAAGCAACAATCGTTATCGAAGCGCCTTCCACACAAGAAAGGTCGCCTGTAATTTCAATCTCCTCAGGCAAAACCACGCCCGGCAACAAGCGCTCATTCCCGCGCTTTTCCTTTAACTGTGCAACCTCTTGCTCAAAAGGAGACCAAACGGAAACCGCGTGACCGCAATAGTTGGCCGAAATAGCCAAGGCCATTCCCCAACCGCCGGAACCTAAAACTACAATTTTAGCCATTCTTTTTTCCTCCAAGACTGAGTTTTTTCTCCTCACCCTTCAAAAGACGATCGATATTCGGCAGATGTTTCAGGAAAATGATGATCCCCATCAAGGCCGTGAGCACACACTGCGGCCAGAAAAGCGCTGAAGGATCGTGCAGAACAATCGCCACCGTCACGGTTACCAGTGTGCCCAAAAGCGAACTGATGGAAACAATTTTTGTGAAAAGAATCAAAAGAACGAACGCGAGCAAACCGCAAACGGATGCAATCGGGCAGATTGCGAAGATAATCCCCACGCCCGTTGCAACACCTTTGCCGCCGCGGAATCCGAAAAACACGGGGAAAACGTGTCCCAACATACACGCTACGCCACACAAAAGTGCGCCATACGCAGGATGGAATATTGCATTGTTGGTTTGTGCGAAAACATAGGAAAATACAAGGTCGCCAAGAAAAGCCGAAAGCGTTCCTTTGAGAAGGTCACACAAAAAGGTCAGGGCGCCCGCTTTTTTTCCGCCGATACGAACGGCGTTGGTCGCGCCCGCATTTTTACTGCCGAAATCGCGAATATCTTTTTTGGAAAAAGTTTTGGTAAAGATAACGGCGAAACTGATACTGCCGATCAAATAGGCGGCAAGGACCACCAGAATGGCATAAATTATCATGCTTTTTTGTCGCCCCTTTCACGAATTACAAACCGAACGGGCGTACCCTCCAAACCGAAGGTCGCGCGAATCTGGTTTTCCAAATAACGTTGATAGGAAAAATGAAACAGTTCCGCATTGTTGCAGAAGCAAACAAAGGTCGGCGGACAGGTCGACGCCTGGGTCATATAGTAGATTTTCAGGCGTTTGCCCTTATCGGTCGGCGGTTGGACGCGCGCCGTAGCATCGGCCAGGATATCATTTAGTTTTCCCGTCGAAATGCGCATATTATTCTGTTCATATACAAAACGAATCAAATCAAACAGACGGTCGACGCGCTGACCCGTTTTGGCCGAAAGGAAAATAATGGGCGCATAGGGCATAAAGGAAAAGTCCTTCATCAGGCGTTTGCGGTAGGTATCCATCGTCGTGCCGTCCTTTTCAACGGCATCCCATTTATTCACGGCGATAATACAGGCCTTTCCCTGTTCGAGTGCCAGACCCGCCACCTTGGAATCCTGTTCGGTGAAACCGTCGACGCCGTCAATCATAATCACACAAACATTGGCGCGTTCAATGGCCATTTTGGCGCGCAAAACGCTATATTTTTCAATCTTGTCTTCCACTTTACTCTTGCGGCGAAGTCCCGCCGTATCGATAAAGTTATACCGTCCCTCGGGTCGGGTGATCATGGTATCGATCGCGTCGCGCGTGGTACCCGCAATGTTGGAAACGAGCGAACGCTCCTCCCCTGCAATACGGTTGACAAGCGACGATTTGCCGGCATTGGGTTTGCCGATGACGGCTACTTCAATCACGTCGTCGTCCTCTTGGCTTTCGTCTTCTTGCGGCAGATGTTCAAAAACCGCCTCCAACAAGTCGCCCGTACCGTGACCATGTACCGAAGAAACCCCGATCGGCTCGCCGATCCCAAGGTTATAGAACTCGTAAATTTCGGGAGGCAATTCGCCCACTTTATCGCACTTATTCACACACAAAACAACGGGTTTTCCGCTCTTTTGCAACATCGAAGCAATTTCCAGATCGGACGCCGTAACGCCACACTTTAAGTCGGTTACAAAGATAATCACGTTGGCCATTTCAATCGCCAACTGCGCCTGTGCGCGCATACCCGAAAGGATTACGTCGCCGCCGTCGGGCTCGATACCACCCGTATCGATCAATAAAAACGGACGGTCGCACCACTCGGCCTGACCGTAAATACGGTCTCTTGTTACACCGGGGGTGTCGTCTACAATGGAAAGTCTTTTTCCAATCAATTTATTAAACAGGGTCGATTTTCCCACGTTGGGGCGACCCACAACCGCAACAACCGGTTTTGCCATCTGTGAAAACTCCTTTCCTATGCTTTATTCTGCCCAAAAATGGCCTCGACCAGCTGCCAACCGTCGTTATCGACGGGAGTTACCCGAACGCCAAGCCGTTCGGATACCTCTTGAAGAGAAATGCTGTCCAAAAACAGGTCGCCCTCGTTTCGCAACATACTCGAGGGAATCAGCACTTCCTCACCGAGGTCTTTGTCTTTTAACTGTTCGATTAGATCGGTAGCGGTCAGTAGTCCTGCCACCGTAATTCGCTCACCAAAGAAATGATTGACAACAGCCACTGTCGTACAATCAAGAGTTGGACTCTTTTGCTGACACGCTTGTCCAATCTGTTTTAATAGTTCATAAGCCGCCACGCCCGTAGCCAAGGTGACCTTTCTCGGTTTTTTTAGGGGGTCACTCGGCAATTCTTCGAGTGCCTGTTGGGCTTCTTGCAACAAAAGCGCCCACAGACCCACACCGTTTTCGAGTTGCAAAAACTCCTCGTAATAAGAAGCCTTGGGCATTTCGCGCTCGGCCAACAAATAGAATTCATCGGCACCGAAGACGCGGCGCTGTCCGTAACGGGTCAAACATTCGTTGCCGAAACGATCCAAAATATCGAGTGTTTTCCCCGCCGATTCGCGGTCGAACGGCTTTAAGGGCGCCAATCCCTGGCGGAATTTCGTCAATCCCACGGGAACGGCCGCGATACACTCGACCATTTCAAGTTGTGTCAAGTCCGAGAGGGTGCGTTCGAGTTCTTGCCCGTCGTTCCACTCGGGGCAAAGCACCAACTGACAGTTCATCCGAATCCCGGCCGCATTCAATCGGTCAATGATTGAGAGAACCGACCCCGCGTTTTTGTTGGTCATCATCTTCACGCGCAGTTCGGGATTGGTGGTATGCACCGAAATATTGATGGGGCTGATATGCATTTTAATAATGCGGTCAACCTCGTGTTCGGTGATGTTGGTTAAGGTAATGTAGTTGCCAAACAAAAAGGAAAGGCGCGAATCGTCATCCTTAAAATAAAGGCTTTCGCGCAAACCTTTGGGAAGTTGGTCAATAAAACAGAAAACGCACTTGTTTTTACAAGACCGTTTTTCATCCATCAGATAGGTTTCGAACAAAAGGCCGAGTTCTTCATCCTCTTTTTTCCGGATGCGAACGCGTTTGGTTTTGCCCGAAGCCGTCAGAATTTCGGCCATAAGGTGGCGCTCGGTCTCGAAAAAGCGATAATCGAGAACGTCCATAATTTCGTGTTTATTCAAGGATACCAACACGTCCCCCGCGCAAATTCCCGCGCGCGCAGCCGCACTGCCCTTTTCTACTGCAGAAATTACTACCGACATTCCCTCACCGCCTCACGTTTTCTTCCTAAAAAATCAGAGGAGGATATTACTCCCCCTCTGCATTGACCTGTAATTAAGCCTCGGTCTCGATGACCTGACGGCCGTTGTACTTGCCACAAGCGGGGCAAAGTCTGTGCGGACGCTTATACTCACCGCAGCTGGTGCAACGAACCAAAGTCGGAGCACTGATCTTCCAAACGTTGTTTCTTCTCTTATCGCGTCTGGCCTTTGAAGTTTTTCTCTTAGGTACTGCCATTTTCAGCACCTCCTTAAATTAGTAATAGTATTTCATTATTGTTTTAACAAATCAGCCAATGCCGAAAGGCGCGGGTCAATCTCCTTGGTGGGACACGCGCAAGAACCTTCGTTCAAGTCCTTTCCGCATTTTGAACAGATACCTTTGCAGTCCTCGCGACAAAGATGTTTTGTCGGCAGGTCTACCAAAACCTCGGTCGATACCAACTCGTCCACATCGAGTTTCATATCGGGCACGGTTAAAATGGTATCGCTTTCCTCCGCCTCGATGGCGGTGGCAAGAGCACGTTCGAAAACGAACGAATGCGATTTTGAGGTAAAGATACCGCAACGGTCACAGGGCGCTTCATAAACGTACCGGACCTCAAGGCGCAACTGAACGAGTCCCGCCTCGTTGGAAACAGAGCCTTGGGCAATAACGGGTCTTTGGAGCGGAAATCCACCCGCATAATCCACCGCGCTCATATCTCCTTCATACTCAAACGGCAAAGTCGACCCATCGGTCGCAAAAATGCGTTTCAAATCAAGAGTCATACTTTCACCTCTACCACAGCAAATTTTATTATATCGATTCTATCTTGATTTGTCAAGATTTTCTTTGCAGAAAAACGCTTTTTCTCGTTTATTTTCCTTATGCTCCCAAAACGCGGGCCGCAATCGTGAAATAAATGCTCAGAGAAATGGCGTCTACCGTCGTTGTAATAAAGGGACTGGCCATTACCGCCGGGTCCAACCCGATCTTTTTAGCCAACATCGGCAAGGTGCACCCCACCGTTTTTGCAACGAGAACGGTGCAGAACAAGGTGCCGCAAATGACCGCAATCTCTTTCAGCGCCATATTGGGGTCGAAATTATGGAACAACAGATGGTCCACAAGGAACAGTTTTAACGAATTGACAATAATCAAGATTGAACTACACAAAAACGCTACGCGAATTTCCTTGAAAATAACGCGGCCGATGTCCGAAAACTTCACGTCCCCCAAAGACAGACCGCGGATAATGGTAACCGAGGCCTGGCTACCGCAGTTACCGCCCGTATCCATCAACATCGGAATATAGGCAATCAGTGCGGGGAACAAGGTTAGTTTTGCTTCGAAACTTGAAATAATCGTTCCCGTAAAGGTTGCCGTAATCATCAACAGCAGCAGCCACGGAATACGCGCTTTTAAGGTCTTAAAAACGCCCGTTTTGAAATAGGTGTTTTCACTCGGCAAAATAGCGGCCATCTTTTCGATATCTTCGGTGGCCTCATCCTGCATAACGTCAATCGCATCGTCAACCGTAACGATACCGATCAAGCGGTTTTCCATATCCACAACGGGAAGCGCCAACATATCATATTTTTTAATCATGGCGGCAACTTCTTCGCGGTCTTCCATCGTCGTCGTGAAGATAACGTTGTCGTCCATAATATCGCCGATGACACAATCTTTCGGGCTCAACAACAAATCTTTTAAGGTCACAAAGCCCAACAAATGGCGGCTGGTATCAATGACGTAACAAACGTAAACCGTTTCGGTATCAAACCCAATTTTACGAATACGGTCAAACGCCTGGTCGACCGTCATATTCCGTTTCAAGTCGATATACTCGGTCGTCATAATGCTGCCCGCGGAATCATCCGGATATGCAAGCAGTTGATTGATCATCTTGCGGGTCTTGGCATCGGTCTGGCGCAGAATGCGCTTGGCCACCGATGCGGGCATTTCATCAATAATGTCAACCGTATCGTCCATAAACAGCTCGTCCATAACCTGGCGCAACTCAAAGTCACTAAACGCTTCAATCAGGCGCTTTTGCATATCGCTGTCGAGTTCAACAAACGTTTCGGCCGCCAGTTCTTTGGGCAGAATACGGAAAATAACGGGTTGTTCGCGTTCGGGAATCTCCTCGAAAACCTGCGCCAAGTCGGCGGGATTGATTTCGGCAAGTTCCGAGCGCAATAACCCGTACTTCTTTTCCTCAATCAATGCCAAAATCTTTTCTTCCAAAACGCATCCTCCCTTTCTCAAAAACAAAAGTCCCGTCTTGTGACAGGACTTTCAGAGCGTGAAATTTTCTTATGTTCTGTTTCACATTCCTTGGTTCTGTCGATCAAACGTTTCTTATACTTCAGTCTTTTTAATGCCAAAGATCAAGCGCAAAAATCCGCTTAAAAACTTTGGACTTTTTACGAGTACAACCTTCATACCGATCCCTCCGTCAGCATCTTGAATGGGTGCATCCCAAAACGATGACCCAAACGGCCAGAATGGCGATCATAAACCGAGGCGGACAAAAGCAACTGCACAACATTCCGGCCGCAAAAGTCACCGCCACAATGCCTCGATTCCACTTTCGTCTGCGCATAACACCCCTCCGTCATTCGGCAAACAGGATTTCTTCCCGTTCCTTTATCATAATAGCCGAATTGTAAAAAAGGGTTCCAATTTTTTTAATTTTTGGTATTCCAAGGCTGTAAATCTTTTAATTCCGAAAAAAGCGTACAATAACTCTCGTGACGCGACGGCGCAATTTGGCCGCTGTCTTTCGCCGCCAAAACGGCGCACCCTTTTTCACAGGTGTGCGAACAAGAGGTGAATCGGCAAGGCTCTTCCACCCGCGCAAATTCGGGGAAGCAATCCGCCAGACATTCCTTAAAACGGTAGTCGGTCATATCGGGTTCTAAGGAAGAAAAACCGGGCGTGTCGGCTACAAAGCCGCCCATTTCGTGGGCGTAGAGTTCAACGTGCCGTGTGGTGTGGCGGCCGCGGCCCAATTTCTCGCTGACGTTGCCCGTTTTGAGGGACAGTTCCCCAAAAACGGCGTTCAGAATACTGGATTTCCCGACACCCGAATTGCCCGAAAAGGCCGAAACACAATTCTTCAATTCCGCGCGGACTTCGGCAATCCCCTCGCCCGTTTTCGCCGAAACGGCAAAGGTTTTGAAACCCGCTTTTCGGTAAATTTCCATCCAAGTCGAAAAATCGCCCAGGTCCATTTTATTAAACACAATCACCGGTTCAATATCGTGGTAAACACAAAGCGCCGTCATTCGGTCGATAAAAAGCGCGTCGGGCGCAGGGATTTCAAAGGCCGACACGATAAACAGTTTATCCACGTTCGCAACACTCGGGCGCACCAGCAAATTTTTGCGCGGTGCAATTTCTTCCACCACACCTTTGCCGTTTTCGACCGAAATTGAAACCCTGTCGCCTACCACAGGGGAACAACCTTTTTTACGGAAGTTCCCCCGCGCTTTGCACTCAACCGTTTCCCCATTTTCACAAAAGACGTAATAAAAACCCGAAATGGCTTTTACCAGAATTCCGTTAAGCCTGCTCATCGTTTACGTCTTCCGACTTGGCATACTCGGGATACTGATTATCGGGTACCGAGTCGGTCTGGTTGGTACGATAATTAAAGTTGATATCCTGATACTTATAATAGGTCTTGCTGTCACTCGAGAATTTGACCGTTGCGGTCATTTTTCCGTCGGCTTTTTGCGGGTCGCCGCTCTCGGTGTATTCAAGACCCTTAAAGGTATAACTTCCGCCCGAGTTAATTTCAATCTTTTCGCTTTCCACAAGCAGTGCGCCGTTGACCCACAACGATACCGTACCGGTGTCGAAACGGCAATCTTTCGGCAGACTGACCTTTACGTCGTAGGTGTACTTGATCTTACCGCTGCTGACCTTAATTTTAACGGTCGTACCCTCAGCCACTTTATCCGACGAAGAAGCGGGTTCTTGCGAGATCACGTAGCCCTTGCCGTAATATTTACTATTCGCAGAAAGGTCCACCGTTTCAATATCTACAACTAAGTTTTCCTCTTCCAAATCGGCTTTGGCGCGCGCTTCGGTAAGACCCACAACGTCGGGAACCTTGACATACTTGGTCGCTTTACCGGAACTGACAAAGACCTTGACTTCGCTGCCCTTAACCACGCGTTTAGAACGAACGGGCTCGGTTTTAATGACCTGGCCCTTTTCAACGGTATCGCTTGCCATTTCAACAATGGTTACCTTGAATTCCTGCGATTCCAGAAGCGACTTTGCATAAGATTCGGTCTTTTCGTATACGTCGGGTACTGCAACACTGGATTGACCATAACTGATGGTGATCGTGATCTCGGCGCCTTTTTTGAGCGGTTTGCCCTTCTTCATACTCTGTGCGCAGATGTGGTTCTTCTCAATTTCATCGTGATAATCCCAGGTTTCAATGAACTTGAAGTTGGCGTTATACTCTTTGTTGGCACGCAAGTCTTCAATCGACATACCGATAAAATCGGGACAAACGAGTTCTTCACCCGTGCTGGAAATGAGTTTTTTGCCGAAAATAATACCCAGAACCACCAATGCAATCACCAAGGCCGCGGCAATACCGGCCAAAATCGGAATCATATTGGTTTTTTCCTTGGCGGCGACAACCTCTTCCTCTTTCGCTTCGGGCTCGACGTGGGGCGCGGGGCGCTCATCGACGTATCTTGTGGGCGAATCATCTACAAAATAATTATACGAGAAGAGTTTTGCAGGGTCTTTTCGGAAGTCATCCAAGTCACACAGCATTTCGGCCGCCGACTGATAACGGCGCTCGACGTTTTTCTGCATCGCATGCATGGTGATCTGTTCCAGGCCCTGTGGAATCGAACCGTTGATCTCGGTCGGCAATTTCGGGTCGCGTTGCAGTTGCATAATGGCCACCGAAACGGCGCTGTCGGCCTCAAACGGCAATTGACCCGTCAGCATTTCATACATCATCACACCGACCGAATAGATATCGGCCTTTTCGTCGGTGCGCTCGCCGCGCGCCTGTTCGGGGCTGATATAATGCACCGAACCGATGGCTTTATCGGTAATAGTGCGCTGTTCGCTACGCGCGAAACGGGCGATCCCAAAGTCGGTCACCTTAATGGTGCCGTCGTTGAGCACCATAATATTCTGCGGTTTTACGTCGCGGTGGACAATGCCCTTGTCGTGGGCGTGTTGAAGGCCCTTCAGAATCTGAATGACAAAATGCACCGCGTCTTTCCAGCGAAGACTGCCCTGACTCTCAATAAACTCTTTGAGGTTAATGCCCTCGATGTATTCCATAACGATATACTGAATCAAGTCGCCGAAACTAACGTCGTAAACCTTGACGATGTTGGGGTGCGACAGCATTGCAATCGCCTTGGACTCGTTCTTAAAACGGCGCACAAATTCTTCATTGGAAGTAAACTCTTCCTTCAAAATCTTAATGGCGACCGTTCGGTCCTCTATGTTGTCGTGTGCCTTATAAACAACGGCCATTCCGCCAACGCCGATAATTTCCTGAATGACGTAGCGTCCATCCAAACGTTTTCCTACATATTTATCCATACCAAATTCTCCAATCTTTCGTATAGAATATCCTGTTTACAACAACGCCACAACGGCCGTGATATTATCGCTGCCGCCGTTTTGGTTGGCCTGTTCAATCAGGGTTTTGGGTGTTTCTTCAAGGTTTTCGCTTTGCAAAAGTTGTTGAAGCTTCTCGCTATCCACAAAGTTAGAAAGTCCGTCCGAACAGAGAAGCAACCGTTCCCCTGCCACGCGGTCGAAGATAGCGCAATCGACCAAGACTTCTTCCTCGGTGCCGAGCGCTCGGGTAATCACGTTCTTTCGCGGATGCACCTCGGCCTCCTCGGGCGTAAGTTTTCCGCTTTCCACAAGACTTTGCACCATCGAATGGTCCCGCGTCAACTGCATCAGTGTCGGCCCCGAAAGGTAGGCGCGGCTGTCGCCCACGTGGGCCACCGCCAGAAAATCCGAACCAATAAGCACGGCCACCACCGTGGTTCCCATTCCCTCGTAATCGGGAGATCTTCGGGAAAGGTCGTAAAGTCCGATATTGGCCGATTCAATGGCGTTCTTCAACAGTTCAACGCTCGCTTGGGCGTTCAAGTGCTTGTGGAACGACCGTTTTACGTAATCGGTAATGAGTTGAATGGCCGTTTGGCTGGCAATATTTCCCGCCTTGGCACCGCCCATTCCGTCGCAAACCAGACAAAGCGACACTTCCTTCGAAAGGTCCCCTGTCCAGAATGCGTCCTGATTGGCGCTTCGGACCATTCCCACATCGGTTAAACTGTAAAAATTCAAGGGTTCTTCCCCTCCTTTTGCATTTCTTTTTCGGCGCGCTGTCGCAACTGACCGCAAGAAGCCTCGATATCGGCTCCCAGGGTACGGCGGATGGTGGCGTTGAGCCCCAATTTTTCAAGTCGCGCGCGGAAACGCTCTATATTTTTTCGGTCGGGCTTTTTGAAACTGTTTTCCCGAACCGGATTTGCCGGAATTAAATTCACGTGGCACAAAAGGCCCTTTAACAGGGCGGCCAACTGTTCGGCACACGCGTTACTGTCATTGACCCCCTCCATGAGGGCGTATTCAAATGAAATTCGGCGGGTGGTTACCTTTTGATAGTCCCGACAGGCCGCAATCAGTTCTTTCACACTCCACCGCCGCGCCACCGGCATAATCGATTGGCGCAAGGTGTCGTTGGGTGCGTGTAAAGAAACCGACAAGGTAATGGGAAAATTATATTCGGCAAGTTTATAAATCCCCGTAACGAGTCCCGACGTGGACAGCGAAATATGCCGCAGTCCTATATTCAGGCCCTTCGGGTGGGACACCAACTGCAAAAACCGAACCGATTCTTCAAAATTGTCGAGCGGCTCGCCCATTCCCATCATCACAACGTTGGAAATGCGAACGTTGTTGTCGCGCCCCGCAAACATTACCTGGGAGAGCATTTCGTAGGCCGAAAGGTTGCGTACCAATCCGCCCAGACCCGAAGCGCAGAACTTACAACCCATTCGGCAACCGACCTGGGTAGAAATACAAACGGTATAGCCGTGTTCGTATTTCATCAGCACCGATTCGATAAAGGCGCCGTCCTGCAAACGATAAAGGTATTTGACGGTACCGTCCAGTTGCGAACAGAGTTTTCGTTCAACCGAAACGCCGCTCAAAAAGCAACGCTCGTTCAGTTCCTCGCGCAAGCCTTTTGGAAGGTCGGTCATTTCTTCAAAGGAAGAAACACCTTGTTGCAGCCAGGAAAAGACCTGTGTTGCGCGAAAACGCGGTTGGCCGAGTTCTTGGAGGAATTCTTCCAACTCTTGCGGCAACAAGGAACCAATATCGATTTTTTCGGGCATATTTTTTCACCCTCTTTTTTCTAAGAGTGCACAAAAGAAACCATCTGTTCCGTCGATATGCGGAAAAAAGGTGTGCTCATATTTTTTTGAGAATTCGGGATGTCGCGCCAAAAACGCTTCGACAGCCGCCTCGTTCTCCGAACGGCGCAAGGTGCAGGTTGAATAAAGAAGTCTGCCGCCGTTTTTCAAGGAAGCCGCGCCGCAGTCGAGAATCTGTTGTTGAACTTTTTCCAACGATTCAAACGATTCGGCAACGCGGTATTTCAGTTCGGGCTTTCGGCGCAGAACACCCCATCCCGAACACGGAACGTCACACAAAACGGCATCGGCCCAATCGGCGCGTTCCCTATTTTCTACCGAAGAATCTCCCTGACGGGCCGACACGATGGAAAGTCCCAACCGTAAAGCGCCCTTTTCAATCAGCGAAACTCTGCTTTGGTGTAATTCATAAGCCTCTACAACGCCCTCGTTGTTCATCATTTCGGCCATCGTAAAGGTTTTGCCGCCCGGTGCGGCGCAAAGGTCCAAAATCCGCTCGCCGCTCTTGGGGGCGAAAACCGCCAAGGCTTTTTGCGAGGCAAGGTCCTGCACGTGGAAAAGTCCCTCGCGGTAGCAAGCACTTTGCCCGACGTCGATACCGCCTTGAACCCGAAGTGCATCCAAACCTTCGCAAACGGTTGCGGAAATGCCTTCGTGTGAGAGTTTTCGGCAAAGTTCCTTCGGCGTCGTCTTGACCGTGTTCACCCGAAGGTAAACGGGCGGTTCTTCAAGGCTTCCTTCGAGGAAGGAAAGGGTGTTTTGAAGACCGTAATCTTTGAGAAAACTTTCAACAATCGTTTGCGGGCAGGAAAAGCGCACCGAAAGCGACGGCGCATCCTCTCCCGAAGGCAAGATATATCCTTGGCGAAGAATATTGCGCAATACCCCGTTGACAAATGCGGCCTGATAGCTTTCCTTACTTTTTTTCATCAGTTTGACCGCTTCGTTCACGGCCGCGCTATCGGGAATACGCTCGGCATAAACGATCTGGTAAAGCGCCGATTCCAAGACTGCACGGGTAAAGGGTTTTAACTTTTTAAGTGGTGTTTTCAAAAACTGTGACAGGATATAATCAAGCGTGATTTTGCGGTCGAGCGTTCCGTAAAAAATACGGGTCGTCAGTGCGCGGTCGGCGGCGGAAATTTCTCCGTTCCCCAACAACTGCGCCAAAACGAGGTTCGAATACCCCTGTTCGGTTTCAACCGCTACGAGGGCGCGTACCGCCAGGGCTCTTGCATTAGCCATGCTCTTCCCCCGTAATCGGCTCGCCGATATTCAACGCGTGACCGCGCAGGAATTCCTCGGCCGTCATCGCGCGACTGCCCTCGGCTTGTAAGACTTCCAAAGAGAGAACGGTACCCTCGCCGCAAGCGATATCGAGTTTTCCTTTATTATCCACAACGGTACCTGCCGCCTTTGCGGTCGTTTCCGAACGCAAAAGACTTTTGAGCACCTTCACGCGTTTGCCGTTTCGGAAGAAAAAGGCACAGGGCCACGAATAATAGCCGCGAACGGCGTTATGCAGTTCCTCGGCCGTCTTCTTGAAATCGAGTTCGGCCATTTCTTTTTTGAGAATGGGCGCGTAACTGATGTTTTCGCTCGGTTGAGGAACCGGTGTAACGGCGCCGTTTTGGAGTTTTTCGGCGGTATCCAGCACCAATTCGGCCGTGAGAACCGACAGGCGCTCAAACAGTTCCTCGGCCGTTTCATTCTCGCCGATGGCCACTTTTTGCATCTGCAAAATATCGCCCGTGTCCATTCCCTCGTCCATCTGCATAACCGTAACGCCGGTTTCGCGCTCGCCGCAAACAATACACCACTGAATCGGCGAAGCGCCGCGGTACTTCGGCAGAAGTGAAGCGTGGCCATTGATACACCCAAGGCGCGGCAGGGTTAAAATCTCGTCCGGTAACAGTTTGCCGTAGGCCACCACCACGATCAAATCGGGGGCCAAGCCTTTTAAGATTTCAAGCGCCTCGCCGTCGCGCAGGGTGGTCGGTTGAAAAACCGGTATCCCCTGTTCGAGGGCGTAACTCTTGGTCGGCGGCGCAGTCAGAATGCGCTTTCGGCCAACCGGTTTATCGGGTTGCGCGAATACCGCAACCACGTCGTGTCCCGATTCGCACAGCGAAGCCAAGGTCGGCACGGCATAATCGGGTGTACCCATAAAAACGATACGCAAGGAGAACCCCTCCTACTTATTTATCAATTCGGTCGATATACAAAACACCGTCCAGGTGGTCAATTTCGTGGCAGAGTGCTCTTGCCAACAGACCTTCCCCCGTGATGGTGAACTTTTTGCCGTTGCGGTCCTGGGCGGTTACCGTTACCTTATTGGGGCGCGTAACCGTCGCCGAACGGTTGGGAAGCGACAAACAACCTTCCTCCCCCGTTTGACTACCGCTCGTTTTGGTGATAACGGGATTGATGAGTTCGATAATCCCATCGCCCACGTCAATCACGCAGTAGCGGCGCAACAGACCAACCTGCGGTGCGGCAAGGCCCACACCCTCGGCTTCATACATCGTTTCGGCCATATCGTCCAAAATTTCGTGAAGCCGCTCATCAAAATTCAATTGTGTTCGGCAGACTTTACGAAGAACGTCGTCTCCCAATGTCACAATATTGCGAATTGCCATTTTTATTACTCCTTTTACGTGGAAGATTCGGGATTGATATCCACCGTAACCCCAACGCCTCGGACGTTGACCGAATCGATTGCGCGGTGCAACAATTCGCGAAAACGCGCGTTGTTTTTACACTTTACGGTCAATCGGAAACGGTAGCGATTATTGATTTTCGGCATTGCACAGGCGGCAGGGCCCAAAATAATCACCTTAACGTCGTTGTAGTCTCGGGTTAAGTTTTCCCGAATATTTGCAAAAATTTCCTCTAACGTTCGAAGTGCCGCCGCGCGATCGGTCGCCGACGTACTGATGACGCAAAGATCGCAGTAAGGCGGATAGACCATGACCTGTCGGGTCATAATTTCCTGTTTGTAAAAAGCCTCGTAATCCTGCCGACGCGCCAGATCCACAATGCGGCTGTCGGGGTCAATGGTCTGCACAATGGCCGTGCCCGTGCCGCCGCTTCGCCCCGCGCGACCGATGACCTGGGTCAACAAGGAAAAGGTCCGCTCAAAACTACGGTAATCTTCGCTGTACATCGTCTGGTCCGCACCGATGACCCCCACCACGGCAACGTCGGGGAAATCGAGTCCCTTTGCCACCATTTGTGTGCCGAGCATGATATCATACTTCTTCTCGGCAAACGCGGTCAGCAGTTCGGTATAAGCACCGCGCGTCATGGTACTGTCGGCATCCATCCGCAGTATCTTGCGCTCGGGAAATAACTGTTTTAATTCTTCTTCAACCGCCTGTGTACCAATCCCCAAATAGCGAACGTGTTCGTTGCCGCATTGTGGACAAGTCCGCACGGCCGGTTCGGAATGTCCGCAATAATGGCAGAGCATTCGCCCGTTGGCCGAATGATAGGTCAACGATACGCTGCAATTCGGGCAGGTGGCGATATATCCACAGGACGGACAGGTAATATAGGTGTTGTGTCCGCGGCGGTTGAGCAGCAAAATTGCCTGCTTGCCGTTTTCCAGCGCGTTGGAAACCTGTTCGTACAACACGCGGCTGATACTGCCCTTATTCCCTTCGGCGAGTTCTTTGCGCATATCCACCGTCGTAACCTCGGGCAAATCTATGCCGCCGTAACGCTCGGTCAGTCGGTAAAGTTTATACTTGCCGCCAAGTGCCGCGCTGTAACTTTCCATCGAGGGCGTGGCCGAAGCCAGGCACAACATTCCTTTATGGTAGCCCACCCGAAAACGTGCTACGTCCCGCGCGTGAAAACGCGGTGATTTTTCGGATTTATAGGTGTGTTCCTGTTCCTCATCCATAATGATGAGTCCCAAATTTTTTACGGGGGCAAAAACGGCACTTCTCGTGCCGATGGCCACCGTTGCGCGGCCTTGGGCGATTCGTTTATACTCGTCCATACGCTGTCCCAAAGACATGGCGCTATGGAAAATCGCGATTGCTTGTCCGTAACGGCTGCTGAAAATACGAATCATCTGCGGTGTGAGGGCAATTTCGGGTACCATCACGATAACGCCGCGGCCCTCTGCCACCGCGTCATCAACCAGCCGCAAAAAAACCTGGGTTTTGCCGCTGCCCGTTACGCCGTACAAAAGCGCCGTACTGCCGTCCCCGGCCGCCATTTGCCGCCTTAGTCCTTGGTAAACGGCTTCCTGAGGTTCGCTCAATACAATTTCGGTTTTCTTGACCGGTTCGGTTTGGCGCACAGGGTTGCGAAAAACCTCCTCGGCGAAGTCACACAAAACACCCTTTTCCAACAGCGCTTTGATGACCGAAAGCGTGACCCCCGTAAAATACTGCAACTCGCGAATACTGACGCTGCCCATCTGGCAAACAAGGTCGGCAATCTCGCGTTGCCGCGCCGTCAGTTTTCGTTCAGCGAGTTCACTTTCGCTACAAGCAAGCCGCACACAACGGCGAGTCATATCATTCATTCGGCGAACGGGTACGCTGTCGCGAAGAAGCGCCTGCTTTTCGGTGAGCGCCTGCAACAACTCCTCGGCTTTTTCGAATGCCTTTTCGATTTTTTTGCGTTCGGTCTGACCCGAGGTTTTTAAGAACGCATAAAGTTCCAGTTCCTCTTCTTCCAGCGCCGATTCGGCCGAAAACTCGGGGTTTACTTCAAAAAAATCGTTAAGGCGGTATTCGAGCCCCGCGGGCAACATCGTGTGAATCGCGTCAAAATAGTTGCAAAACGTATGCTCTTTGAGCCACGCGCAAAGTTTCAGTTGTTCCTCGTTCAAAATGGGGGTGGGGTCGGTCTGGTCGATGACCGATTTCATTCGGCTATGGTCGGCGGCGCTTTCGAGCGCAAAAACCATTCCCTGACGGGTGCGATTTCCCTGGCCGAACGGCACCGTCACGCGGCACCCGACCGCAAGTGTCAAAAGCAAGGATTCGGGAATTTTGTACGAATACAGTTTATCAAACGAACCCAATGCGCCGTCAATCGCGACCTTTGCCGTTTGAAGTTCCATCCTTGCTCCCTCCCCACTTCATTTCAAAACGTTTTTATCGATTTTCGTCCGCCAGTTTGTTGATGGCAATGCTGACCGGTTTCTCAATCAGAATTTCGCCGCGTTCCTCGGCATCCTTGGAAATATCACGTGCCGTGCGCGAAATATCGGTTACCAGACGGTAACGGTTCTCGTACTTCATAATCAATTCTCCGATTGCAGGGTTTAACATAGTTCTCTACTCACTTTCTTTTTTTCGTAATTTATCGTAACAAGCATTACTTGTTTCAAACCAATTCGGCGCGGTCGACACGCAAGCGGTCGGCCTCAATAATTTTGACAACGTCCTCAACGGCCTTTTCCAACTGACCGTCCTCGTTGACGACAACAAAATCGTATTCTTTGGCTCGGGCGATTTCTACCAGCGCCTCTTCCATACGCCGTTGCACCTTGGCTTCGTCCTCGGTGCCGCGACCCTTCAGACGTTCGCGCAAAGCTTCTACCGAAGGCGGCATAATAAAGATGCTCACCGCATCGGCCACCTTGTTTCGAATTTGTTCGGCGCCGTTGACGTCAATTTCAACCATCATATCCGCGCCGTCTTCAATTGCCTGTTCCACAGGGGCTTTGGGCGTACCGTAGTAGTTGCCCACGTAGCAGTTATGCTCCAAAAAGCCATCCTTTGAAAGAAGGTCTTCAAATTCCTCGCGCGAAATGAAGTGATACTTCTCGCCCTCGACTTCACCCACGCGCATCGCACGGGTAATTGAGGAAATCGAAAAACGAATTTCGGGCAACCGCTCGAACACGCCTTTCATAATGCAATCTTTACCCGAACCGGAAGGACCGGAAAGAATAAACAAACGGCCTTTACTCATCGTCCTCGTCCTCCTCGTCCATGGCGTTCTCATCCGCAATGCGGTTGGCAACCGTTTCACTCTGTAAATAGGTCAGAATAATGTGGTCGCTATCTGTAATAATAACAGCTCTCGTTCGGCGGCCGTGGGTCGCGTCGATCAGCGTGCCGCGTTCTTTGGCGTCCTGAATGATACGCTTGATGGGGGCCGACTCGGGGCTGACGATGGCAATCATCCGCGCCGCCGAGATCATATTACCAAATCCAATGTTTACTAACTTCATCGTTGCTTCACCTTATTCGATGTTCTGTACCTGTTCGCGGATCTTTTCAATCTCAGCCTTGATCTCCACCACGCGGCGACCAATCTCCAGATCCTGTGCCTTAGACCCGATGGTGTTGGCCTCGCGGTTCATTTCTTGAATCAAAAAGTCAAACTTTCGGCCAATCTCGCCCTCGGCTTCCAACATGGCGTGCAACTGTTTCAGATGGCTGCGCAAGCGCACCGTTTCCTCGGCCACCGCAATCTTGTCGGCAAACACGGCCGTTTCGGTTAAGAGTCGCTGCTCGTCCACCGAAGCATCGCCCAACAGTTCGCGAATGCGCTGTTCCAGACGCTCGCGGTATTCGGCCACCGTTTCGGGAGAACGTTCCTCAATGAAAGAAACGTGTTCGGCAATGGTATCGGCACGCGAAGAAATATCATCGGCCAAGCGCTTGCCCTCTACGCGGCGCATTTCCACAAAGTTGTCCAAAGCCGCCTCGGTCACCTTCAAAACCGCCTCGGTCACCGCCTCTTCATCGGCTTCATTTCGGCGCACGGTAAACACGTCGTTATTGCGCATCAGCGAAGAAACCGAAATATCGTCGCGAAGTCCGTAACGCGCGGCCAACTGATGAAGCGCCGCAACGTACGCGTCGGTGTACTGCTCATTGAGTTCAAACACAACGGCATCCTGCGCACAGTTTTCAAGGCTCAACGAAAGTTCCACCTTGCCACGCGCGATTCGGTTGTGACAAGTGCTTTTTAACTTTTCCTCCAAAAACTGAAAGCTGCGCGGAAGCCGTGAAGAAAATTCGAAATAGCGGTGGTTGACCGCGCGAATCTCCACTGTAATATCAAAATCGCCGACCAACTCTTTGGCGCGGCCGAAACCGGTCATACTCGAAACCGTAAGACTCACCCTTTCCCCCGTTTTTCCGCCAAAATTAAAAAAGGCGATAAAACGGCATAATAATCAGTTTATTTTAACAGATTCATGCCCGTTTTGTCAAGCCTTTCGGCATAGTATATATAATATTTATATATTCGCGCGAAGTGTTTTTACAAAAAGTCCCACGAAAGGAAAAACAAATTCTCACAAAATTATGCTTGACTTTCCGCTTGGCAATCTATATAATAATCTTGTTCGCGTGTTTTCACGCTTAAAATCTTGTTTCGCGTTACACTCCGAAAGGAGTTTAACATATACAAAAGACGTATCGAAGTGGGGACGTTTGCGAGCGCTGCCGGTGGCAGATGAAGCGAGCAAAAAGGAGTGGCCGCGGTCGAAATTTACCGAGCCTTGCGCGAGGAACAAATTTCGGGCACCGCAACAGGACAGAACGGGACGTCCCGTTCGATAAAAACTAAATACTGCGTTACACTCCGAAAGGAGTTTAACATATATGGAGACGTATCGAAGTGGTCATAACGGGACTGACTCGAAATCAGTTGTACCTCACGGTACCGAGGGTTCGAATCCCTCCGTCTCCGCCAGGAAAACCGCCTACCTCTTTTGAGGTGGGTGTTTTTTTTATTTCGAAATGGAGGGATTCGAAAAGACCGGTTCGGCTTTGCCGAATTGCGACCTTCCGGGGGACGGTCGCAAAGGTCGCGGGCGTGTCGGCACCGACAGGTGCCAAGCGAATCCCTCCGTCTCCGCCAAAGAATAACCGTCATTCTGATACAACGGAATGACGGTTATTTTATGCTTAAAATCACTATTTCGATAACTTTTTAAGAAAGGAATCTCTAAATTGACAATTAAATTTCATTTCAAATCGTTAAAAGACAAGTAATCGTTAAATTACAACCATAATCGTTGATTTAGTGGGATAATCGTTATATTATAGGCCAAATCGTTGAAAGATTAGAACATTTATGTTATACTATCAATAAGGTGGTGGAGAAAATGTTTGACTTCAAGAATAAAAAATCAAGAATTTGTTTCGTAGGAATGTTAATTAGCTTGGTGATTCTGCTTATTGTTTTCTATGCTACAGATGGTTTGTTGGGTGATAAAGAATTTTCAGAGTATACTCACGATGATTGGTCAATAGCTATGCTACCACTCTCGATCATTATTGTTTCCGGCGTATCAACTTTAGCTTTTGCGCTGATTATAATAATACCGATGATATGGAAATACCCCGCCTTGATGGATTATGTAACAAACAGAAAATTTGCCGATATAGATTTTGGCACAGAATTTCTTGTTTTTGACCACAATGAATTTAAACGTGCTTGTTGTCGGTCGGAATCGCAAAGTGGACTATGGATATCCATTAAAGAATATGATCTGAATTCGAAACAGTGGAAAGTCCTCGAGAAAGGCCGCTATATCGAGAATGCAGATGATGTGGCTATCGTACTACAAGAAGATTACAAATATGATAAAGTGAAATTTTATCGTACGCCCAATTATTTGCAGTAACTTATTTGCACCCCCTTATAAAAAATGCACCCCCTAATCTCAAAAGGGGGTGCATTTGTATTAAAATTAGGGTGAGTCTTCAAGAAAACCGCCTACCTCTTTTGAGGTGGGTGGTTTTCTTGGCGCCTTTACAGCGTCTACTGCAGCATATAAAGTCCGTAGGGTGAACGTTCTTTTTTGTTTGAGTATTCCTTGAAGTTCATTCTTCAAGGAGTTTTCTCTTTTCGTATTGAAATTGCTGCTATTTTGTAGTATAGTATATTCATCATTGGATTCGGTTTAGAGCATTATGCTCAGCCGGTGAACCGCAAGGGGCAGGTTTACGAGCGCGTTAACGCGGTTCCGAGTTACCGGTGCGTGGAACCGGCCTGTTTTTATTAGCTTGTCGTACAACCGCAGTCTTAAGATTGCGGTTGTTTTCTTGCAATTTTGAACGTAATGGAGCGAAATTATGAGCGATAACAAAGAAATGCTCGGCACGGCGCCGATTGGCAGATTGCTGTTCAAATTAGCAGTCCCGACGGTGGTGGCCCAACTCATCAATATGCTATACAACATTGTTGACCGCATTTATATCGGTCACATGCCGGGCGACGGAAGCCTTGCACTGACGGGTGTCGGCGTTTGTATGCCGATTATTATGATCATCTCGGCATTTGCGGCGCTGATTGCCTCGGGCGGCGCTCCCAAGGCATCCATCTCAATGGGCAAGGGCGACAACGATTCCGCCGAAAAAATTATGGGCGGTTGCTTTTCTCTGCAGATTATTATTTCTGCCGTTCTGACCGCCGTTTTACTGATTTGGAATAAAGATTTGCTTTTGACGTTCGGTGCAAGCGAAAACACCATCGGCTACGCCAACGATTATATGAACATCTACGCCATCGGTACGGTTTTCGTTCAGTTAACACTCGGTATGGGCGCATTTATCACCGCGCAAGGCTACACCAAAATCAGTATGATCACGGTGCTGATCGGCGCTGTCAGCAATATTATTCTTGACCCGATATTCATTTTTGGTTTTAATATGGGCGTCAAAGGTGCGGCGCTTGCTACCATCCTTTCCCAAGCCATTTCTTGCATTTGGGTACTTCTGTTCCTTTGCGGAAAGAAGACCATTCTGAAACTCAAAAAGCAGAATCTTCGCATAGACGGAAAACTCATTTTCCCTTGTATCGCTCTGGGAACAGCGACCTTTATTATGCAAAGCAGCGAAAGTGTCATTTCGGTCTGTTTTAATTCGTCGCTCTTAAAATACGGCGGCGATATTGCCGTTGGCGCGATGACCATTCTTACAAGCGTGATGCAGTTTGCGATGCTACCGATGCAAGGCATTGCACAGGGTGCACAACCGATTCTGAGTTACAACTACGGTGCCAAAAATACCGAACGCGTTCAAAAAACCTTTCGGCTTTTGCTCATCTCCTGCCTTACTTACTCCTTTGTCATTTGGGGCGCTATTATGTTGTTCCCGCAATTGTTTGCAGGGATATTCACGCCCGATACGTCACTTCTCGAGTTTACCGCAACGGCACTTCGGATCTACTGCGGAGTGATGTGCATTTTCGGTATTCAGATCGCCTGTCAGATGACCTTTGTTTCCATCGGCAACGCGCCTTGTTCCATCATCGTTGCCATCGTTCGCAAGTTTGTTTTACTCTTGCCGCTGATCTACATTATGCCGCAACTGATTGCAGACAAAACGCTGGGTGTTTATACGGCAGAACCGGTTGCCGACGTGATAGCCGTAACCTTTACCGCGATCCTTTTCACCGTTCAGTTTAAGAAGGCACTAAAGTCTTTGGCATAACCGTCACCAAGTAATATGGCGAAAAAGGTTATTTGCCGCTGTTTTGTTCGAAGAATTTTTGCAGGAGTTTAACGTGCTTATCGGACGTTCGGAAAATCGTGTAGCGGTGGAAGCGGTAGAAGTCGATGAGCCAAGCCTCTGATATTATTTTTGTGGTATAATTGAAAAAACGATACCTTTTAGGGGGTGTTTCTTTTGACGAGAGATGAATTCAAAATTTTACATAGCGAATTGATTAAATACTGCCAATCGATCGAATTCGATTTGAAGCGTATTTATTCGGGAATGTCGGACGGTGATTTTGAAGACACGATGGACACGCTGGAAACTTCGAGCCTTGGGCGGACACTTCGAGAACTTAAAAAACTCGATTCGAGCGACGGCACGCTGGATATCAAAGAATCCAGTTATGAACTTCTCGACGATATTCGGGAAATTCGCAATTACTGGTGCCACCAGTGTTATATCGACTATATCTACATCGCCGATGACCAAGAGCGGGAAAAAGAATTCCAGCGCATTGCGCGCCGACTTTTCAACGAACACAACCGTTTATATAACATTCACCGACGATTGGAAAAACTTTACATTGAAGAATACAACCCCTGATTTTTAATCGCCCCGAGGAGTCTTTCTTTGGGGCATTTTAATCGAAAAAAGGCGGCTCGGTATCGGTACATTCCGACACGAGTCGCCCTTCTTTTTTTGTAAAAACACCTCTACCCTCTTAATTCTTCGAGGGTTTCTTTGATAATGGAAAAAGCCTCTTTACAAGAGGAAATTCCTTTGACGGCCGATTCAATCGGGCAGGTGCCATCCCCTGTCCGATTTTTTATGAAATCGACGGTTTGTTCGCCATAAAACGCGACGTTATTCTTTCGCAAAATTTCTGCCGCGGGACGACTCAAAACATTCGCCCAAACCGATCGGACGCCCAGCAAAACGTACAGATGTGCCGCCCCGGCGCCCACCGTTTTATCGGCCGCAGAAAACCCACAAAAATCGGTGCCCGATTCCAAAAAATCAACCAGTGGTCGCACGCCGCGAAGGTTGGAATGATACGCAGTACCGTTCAAGCAAAGCACGCAGGCGTAGCCGTTTTTTTGAAGAATATTTTTGGCCGTTAACAGATCGTTATTCATCTTCACACTCCGCACCAAACTACAGTTTCGAAATATCTTCGAGGTGGCCACGAATGCCGATATTTTGCGGACAGATTTCTTCACACTTTCCGCAGCGAATACAGTCCCCCGCGCAAACGTCTTTCGGGAAAGTCTCCTTGGCCTGTTCGGCCGTGATTTTAGCGGTCAGAAACGCGTTATAAACCGCAAACAGTTCGGAAATCGGCACGTTTTGGGGACAAACTTCGGCGCAGTAATTACACTTGGTGCAAGGGATTTGCCGCGACGCGCGAATAATTTGGCGCACGCGGTCGGTCGCCTCCAGTTCCTTGTCGTTCAAGGGCACAAAATCGCTGAACGTCTTAAGATTATCCGTCATCATATCCATATTGCCCATCCCCGAAAGTACCAAAAACACCTCGGGGAAACTTGCGGCATAACGAAGCGCATAGGAAGCGTAACTTCCGCCGTTTAAGTCATCCAAAACGGCCGCCGCCTCATCGGGCAGGTTGACCAGCGCACCACCCTTGACGGGTTCCATCACGATGACCTTTTTGCCGTGTTTGACCGCCACGTCGTAACAGGCCTTGCTTTGCACGGTGGGGTCATCGTAATCGAGATAATTGATTTGCAGTTGCACCGCTTCAATACAGGGTTGTTCGCTTAAAATCTGATCGAGCACGTCGGCCGTGTCGTGAAAAGACATGGCGATATGTTTGATTTTCCCCTGTTCCTTAAGTTTTTTGATGATCTCGAAACTGTTGCATTTTTTATGTTTCGGATAAGAAGTTCTCGTCAGGCAATGGAACAGATAAAAATCGAAATACTCGACGCCGCACGCCTTTAACTGACTTTCAAAAAGCGGCACGATATCCTCTTCTTTTTCAAAGTACCAATCCGACAATTTATCGGCCAGGATATACGCTTCGCGGCGGTATCTTGACGTCAGGCATTCGCGAAGGGCAAGTTCACTCTTGCCGTCGATATAGCCGTGGGCTGTGTCGAAATAGTTAAAACCTGCGGCCAGAAATGCATCGATCATACGGCTGAATTCCTCGGTATCGACCTTGTCCTCCACCATTTTCAGTCGCATACAGCCGAAGCCAAGTTTATTCTTTATCTCCTCAAAAGCCATTTGTTTTTCTCCTTAAAGTGCGCTCAAAAACTCTTTTAATTTGGGGAAACTTCCGTTTGGGTACCGGGAAATATCCGCGTTATTTTTATTGATCAGGCAGTCGGTCAGCAAAAAGACCTGCATCCCGAGTTCACGCGCAATCATATCTTCCCCGACGTCGTTGCCGACCATGAGACATTCTCGCGGTTGCACGTCCAATTTATGTAGCAATTCCTCATAGTATTTTAGGTTCGGTTTGCCGTAATGATAGTGTTCAAAGGTGGTATATTCTTCGAAATCATCGGGGTCGAGTCCCGCCCAACGCATACGGCTTTCGGTCGCAATTTTCGGGAACAGCGGATTGGTTGCGAGCGCAACGCGAAGCCCCTTCCCCTTTACGAATTTGATAATTTCTCCTGCCGTCTTTTCAAAGCCGCAAACCGCCTTGACCTTTTGAAATTCGGTTTTGTAAAACGCTTCGAACTTTTCCTCGTCCTCTCGGGCGGATTTGCCGTAAACGGCCTCGAAGGTCTTCCAGAACAGTTGCTCGTTGAAGACGGCGCCGTCATTTTTCATCATCGCACCCGTGCCCGAAAGGAGCGCTTTGGTGAAGCGTTTCGGGTCATATCCCCATTCGCCCGCCGCGGCGGACAAACGCCCCGTATAATCGGCCACGAAACGTTCCTGTTGCATGGGCAACAAGGTGCCGTCCAGATCAAAAAGAACCATTTTTATCTTCATGGTCGTTTCCTTTTCTTTTTCCACCCGCGCCAATAGGAACCGCAGGCAACAATCTCGGCCAACACGCAAACGGGAATGGCCGCAAAGAAATCGACCGCCGAATGTTGCTTGATGAACATGGTCGACAGGCACACGAGAATCACAAAGACCAGAACGAACAGTTTCACACCTTTGCCGACCGACCGTTCCTTGAACCACACCGAGGCGATTCCAATCGAATAGGCGCAATGCAACGACGGGCAAACGCCGGTATTGGTATCGGCCGCATAGAGCAACTTCACCAAATCAACCAGAACGTTATCGCGCAAAAATTCGGTCGGGCGAAGGTCTTGTCGCGTCGGGAAAAGAATGTAGACAATCATTGCCACGCCTTGGGTGACCATAATAAAAATTTGTAACCGTTTGAAATTTTCCACGTTATAAAGCGCGAAATACAAGAGGGACGCCACAATCAGCAGATACCACCCGACGTAGGGCAGTACAAAGAATTCACAAAACGGAATCCAATCATCCAAAACACTGTGAACGGGCGTACAATTTTCCTGCGGAATCAAATTTTCGGTTAAGAAATAAAGCGCAAAGTAGACAAGCCACCCGAACAGTAACATCAGGTGCCGAAATTCGGGCGCGTTGAGTTTTTTGAGGCGGAATTCTCGGTAATCCACAACCGGAGTTCTCTTCATTTTTTCCCCTCTTTCCCCTTGTTGCAAGGATACAGTTTTTTCGAAATGTTCGCGTAAGGCACCACCGTATGTTCCGGGAGCGTTCGGCCGATCTCGGTGATTTCATTCATGAGATACGTGCGGATTTTCTCGCGTTGCGCGAGAATATTTTCGGTTGCACAAAATTGAATCGGACGGCCGAAAACCACTTGTTTGAGGTTGGGTGCAACGTACATCGGAACAAAGGATAATTCCTTTCCCGTGCGTTTATGGTAATGCTTGGCAAGGTCGATAAACTTATCCTGAAAATCGTAAATAATGTTATTAAACGGCTCGTCGTGTTCGGGGAAAATCACAATATTTTTGCCCGATTGCAATGCGCCGATTGTTTCGCGAAAGGTGGTAAGAATTCGGGTGTCGTGATAGACCGCAATCGTTCGCGCATTATTGAACAGCAACACGCAAAGCGGCGCGATCAAGTACGAGGCGATTTTATAAAACCAACGAACCGATTTCGGCTTTTTCGACCAGAAATCGGCATACGCATACGGCGGAACGTCGCGAAGGTGCATCATCTGACCCGCACACCAGGTGTAGTACTGTTCGGGCAGATACAGCTCACAAGCAATCGGCCCGTGCATTTGCGCGTGATTGCCGACCACGACACAGGGGTCTTCGGGAACGTTTTCTATGCCCACCACCTGCAGTTTGGGGTAGACCACCCGCAAGAAAAATTTTAAGATACGAAACAACCAAAACCACTTTTTTGGATTCACAACGCAAGCGTCCCATCTAATTAGTCTACGGCAGTACCGACACCGCCTATTAAAAAATTATAGCACACTTACGGGAAAGTTGCCATCGATTTCTTGTAAATTTTTCGTAAATTAGAAAAAAGATGGAAAAGTGAACTTTTTTATGATATAATATAAAAAATCTTGTCAAAAAAAACGAGAACGCGGCAATAAAAAGGGGTATTTTATGAATTATATTCTTGTGAACAAAAGAACCAAAAAGACCAACCGCGACGATACCTTGTCTTCGATGTTGGCCCTTGTTCCCGAAGAAAAAGAGATCCTTATTGCAAACGATACCGATTACGAAGAACTTTCGGCCAAACTGACCGACGAGGACGCGTTATACCTTGCCGGCGGCGACGGCACACTCAATTACTTCTTTAACCAATTAGACCCCGATTCGATCAAAAACGATATTTATTTTTACAGCATGGGCAGTGGCAATGATTTCTTCCGCGATCTGGGACTTCGGAAAACCTTTGTCAAGATGAATGATTATCTGAAAAATCTGCCTACCATCAACGGGGGGACCTTCGAAAAGCGCTTCTTTTTAGGCGCGGGTCTTGGTATGGACGGCGCCACCGCACATTACAGCGAAACCGACGAGCAACGAAAAAACAAAAACTTCGTTTTGGGCGCTATTAAAGCGTTTTTCAATTACAAACCCTACAACGCCACCGTTACGATCGACGGGCAAAGTCATCACTTTGAGGGTATTTATTTAGCCTCGGTGATGAAAGGCTCGTGTGTGGGCGGAGGAATGATGATTGCCCCCTATCAGAACCGCACCGACCCCGACGGAAAACTAACCTTGGTCGTGGTACATAGCAAAAATCCCGTTACAGCGCTGTTTTCCCTTTTGAAAGTATTATTCAACAAAGGCAAGCGCACCGAAAAGCATTTTTTTGAATGCCGCGGCTATGAATTTTCGGTCGAAGCCGACCGCGACAATTACCTTTTCTTCGACGGCGAGGATTGTCCGCTCGGCAATAAGTACACCGTTTCGGCAAAGGTTCCCGTTTCGGCAAAATAAGAATATCGATAAAAGCTCCGTTTGAAACGGGGCTTTTTTGTTTTTTGGGGCGAATTTTCGGGCATACTAACCGGGACTTTGAAAGGAATGGTTTGTATGAACATTCGCACCGACCTTGTAACCGAACGGCGGGAACTGCACACCGAAACGTTGGAAGGCGCTTTTCGCGAAACCGTCGAAAAAGACGGCGTTTGCACCGAAAAAATCACCATTCAAACGCCTGAGGCGGCCCAAAAACTCGGCAAACCCGTTGGCCAATACATTACCCTTTCGTTTGAAAATCTTCAAACACTTGTGTGTTTGGAACCGTTGGAAGAAGCGATTGTAAACGCCTTACAAACGCTTTTACCTGAACACCGGGAAAGCGTGATGGTGGTGGGGCTTGGCAACCGCGAAATCACGCCCGACGCCCTCGGCCCGCTCACGGTCGACCGATTACTCATCACGCGGCACATCGGTCGGGAATTTTCCGAACAATACGGATTGCCCCCTTTACAGGCGGTTTCTTCCCTCGCCCCCAATGTGATTGGAAAAACGGGCATGGAAACCTTGGAAATTATCGCAGGTGTGGTAGAACGGGCGCACCCTTCTGCCCTACTGGTTTTGGACGCATTGGCGGCGCGGCGACCCGAACGGTTATGCCGAACGCTTCAACTCTCCAACACGGGGCTTTCCCCCGGTTCGGGCGTTCAGAACAGCGGCAAGGAAATCAGCCAAAAAACGCTTGGAATTCCCGTAATTGCCCTCGGAATTCCGACGGTGGTAGACGTAGCCTCGCTCGTTTATGACTTGACGGGAAAAGAAGACGCGCCCGCCGCTGATATGATGGTCACGCCCAAAGATATCGACCAGTTGATGGACCGTTGCGCCGCACTCTTGTCGGGCGCCATCAACCGCTTTTTACAACCCGAATTAGACCGCGAAACGCTACGTTATTTAGCATAACCTTCCACCCCCTCGCATAGATATTAAGAGGAAAAAGCGTGTTGGGAGGGATTTTATGCGTGAGCGCGGCGCCGTTTTTCGGCTGGTGTTTTCGGTTGTTTTATGCCTTACGGTTCTCGGTTACAACGGCTATATGAGCCTGTTTGAAAACACCGCGCCAACGCCGCTGCTCCCGGCCGCAGCCTGGCACAATTCGACGGGGACGGTCAACAGCGAAACTGCTTCGGAACCCGCGCAAAGCACGGTTGAAAACAAGCCGACTTCGGCCACACCGCAAAGCGTTACGGTCGACCCGCAAGTGCTTGAAGCGGCGGCCAAAGGAAGCGCGAAAGGAAAGGTTTTGGAACGCTTCATTACCCCCTACACCGCACCGCTCTCCTACGACAGCGTTTATCTGAAAAACAGCACCACCAAAGAGATTGATATCGCTTCTTTACTGCGCGAAGATTTGCC
Source organism: Acutalibacteraceae bacterium (assembly GCA_045545515.1). Classification (GTDB taxonomy): domain Bacteria; phylum Bacillota; class Clostridia; order Oscillospirales; family Acutalibacteraceae; genus UBA737. Next base: position 67,984 of record JAZQBA010000003.1, on the reverse strand, counting down.
CTATAAAATCGAGAAAAGTACCACGCCGCAGGTTTTAATCTTACACACCCACACCACCGAAACCTTTCTACCCGAAACGCGCGACTACTACACGACGACCGACGTTTCGCGCACACGCGACGCCAACTACAATATGACCCTCATCGGCAAGATTGTGGCCGAAAAGGTGCAAAACGCGGGATTTGGCGTGGTTCACGACACCACGGTACACGACTACCCCGAATATAACGGCAGTTACGACCGCGCGGCCGAGACCATTCGAAAACAGTTAAAACAAAACCCCAACATTAAAATCGTCATCGATTTACATCGCGACGCCATTTCTTCGGGCGACGATAAAACAAAACTCGTCACCGAAATCGGCGGCAAAAAAGCGGCGCAGATTATGCTCGTGATGGGGTGTCAGGACGGGACGGTCAAAAACTTTCCGAAATGGAAAGAAAATTTGAAACTCGCCGTTCGGTTACAACAAAAAATTGAAAAAATGTATCCAACCTTGGCGCGGCCTTTAAGTCTGATGCCGCGAAAATACAACGAAAACCTCACGACAGGCTCAATGCTCATTGAAGTAGGCACCGACGCCAACAGTCTGAGTGAGGCGGCCTACTCGGCAGAACTTTTAGGCAATGCTCTGGCGGCGCTCTTAACCGAACTATCCTAAGAAAGAGAAGAAAAATGAAAAATGAAAAACGAAAGACGTTTATTCTGGCGCTCGTTTGCGCTGACTTCGGTCATACTCGCCTGTCTGATTTTGGGCGGGTTTGGCATCAAAGAAGCCTATGAAAACACGGTGCGCATCGGCCTTGGCGAATACCGCTCGGCCGTGGAACTAACGAGTGAAGGCCTTCGTATTTTAGACTTTACAATCCCGTAAAAACAAAAAACTGTCGGAAGATTTCCGACAGTTTTTTATTATTTATTTTACCGAGAAAACCCAACCGAAGGGATCTTCAACCTTGCCGAACTGAATACCGGTCAAGGTGTTGTACAGATGCATCGAAACTTCGCCGATTTCACCGTTGTTGATGACGTAGCGTTCGTCCTTATAAGCCAACTCGCCGATGGGCGAAATAACGGCGGCCGTACCGCAACCCCAAGCCTCTTTCAAGCGGCCCTCTTTGAGCGCCGAAAGCAATTCATCAATGCTCAAAAGGCGTTCGCTGACCTTGTAGCCCTCTTTCTTCAAAAGTTCGATACAAGACTTTCTGGTGATACCGGGCAGAATGGAACCGGCCAACATCGGGGTAACGATTTCATCGTCGATCATAAACATGACGTTCATCGCGCCGACTTCTTCGATGTACTTACGCTCAACGCCGTCGAGCCACAGAACCTGAGAATAGCCCTGCTGTGCGGCACGTTCACCCGCACGGGTACTTGCGGCATAGTTACCGCCGCACTTGGCTTCACCCGTACCGCCGCGCACGGCGCGGACGTCATCGGTTTCAATCATAATGCGAACGGGGTTGATTCCCTCGGCATAGTAGCTGCCAACGGGCGAGGCAATCACCACGAAGGTGGTGTTATGCACGGCGTGAACGCCCAAAGACTGGTCGTTACCGAACATAAAGGGACGAAGGTAAAGGCTCGTGCCTTCAGTTTGGGGTACCCAGTCGATATCGAGTTCAACCAACTGACGCATCGCCTCCAGCGCATCCTCTTCGGGAATGGTCGGCAGACACATACGCTCGGCTGAACGGTTGAGTCGGCGAACGTTTTCAATCGGGCGGAACATTTGAACACTGCCATCGGCCGTGCGATAAGCCTTCAAGCCCTCAAAGATCTCCGAACCGTAATGCAAAACGGTCGAAGCGGGGTGAATAGAAAGGTTGCCGAACGGAACGATTCTGGCATTGTGCCAACCCTTTTCGGGGGTGTGTTCCATCAAAAACATATGGTCGGTAAAGATTTTACCGAACCCGAGTGCGCTCTCATCCGGTTTTTGTGCCGGTGTGGTGGTTTTGGTAATCGAAATTTCCATTTCTTATCCCTCCTGATAGTCGCGACCGATACGCATTGCGTTGAGGTTGGTTTCCAACATATCGGCGTGTTTGGCCGAAACGACCTTCTTTAACGCCTCCACAACAGCCTCTTCATTTTCAAAGCCGTTGGTTTCGGCCAGAACCTTGCCCATTAAAATAATGTTGGCAAGTTTCGGAATGTTGTTATCCGAAGCAATTTTGGTTGCGGGAATGTAGAACGCTTTGACGTCGGTGCGCTCAACCTTACGTTCAATCAAGGTGGAATCCACGAAAATCATACCACCCGGACGAACGGCACTCTCGTACTTATCCAGAGAGGGCAGGTTCATCGCGACCAAAACGTCGGGCGTGTTGACAATCGGCGAACCGACGGGCTTGTCGCTGATAACCACACTGCAACTTGCCGTACCGCCGCGCATTTCGGGGCCGTAGGAAGGCAACCAACTAACGTTCTGATCATCGATCAGACCTTTATAGGCCATCAGTTTTCCCGAGAACAAAATTCCCTGTCCGCCGAAGCCGGCAAACAAATATTGTGTTGAAGCCATACGTTTCCCCTCCTTACTCTGCCGAACGGTCCTTATAGACCCCCAAGGGGTAATAAGGAATCATTTTCTCGTCGATCCATTCAAGCGCCTTTTGCGGTGTCATACCCCAGTTGGTCGGGCAGCTCGAAACCACTTCAACCAGCGAGAAGCCTTTGCCGTTCAACTGGTTCTCAAAAGCCTTTTTAATGGCCTTCTTGGCGTTTTTCACGTTCTTAACGTTATTGACTGCAACACGCTCCAAATACTCCGGACCGTCGAGTTGCGACAACATTTCACAGACCTTAATCGGGAAACCGCAATGGTTTACGTCACGGCCGTAGGGCGAAGTCTGGGTAACCTGACCGGGCAGAGAGGTCGGTGCCATCTGACCGCCGGTCATACCGTAGATCGCGTTGTTGATGAAAATAACGGTGATATTCTCGTTACGGGCCGCGGCGTGTACCGTTTCGGCCGTACCAATCGAAGCCAAGTCGCCGTCGCCCTGATAGGTGAAAACGATGTTTTCGGGGTCGGAACGCTTGACGCCCGTTGCAACAGCGGGAGCGCGACCGTGGGCCGCTTCGATCATATCACAGTTAAAGTAGTCATAAGCCATAACCGAGCAACCAACCGGTGCAATACCAATGGTTTTGCCCTCGATACCGAGTTCATCGATAACCTCGGCCACCAAGCGGTGAACGATACCGTGTGTACAACCCGGACAGTAGTGCAGCGGCACGTCGGTCAGGGCATGGGGTTTTTCAAATACAACCATTATTTTGCACCTCCGTTACTGATATTGAGGATGGCTTCCTCTACCTGTTCGGGCAGCGGAATCATACCACCGGTACGGTTACACAAGGTAACCGGGGCCTTTCCGTTGACCGCCAGACGAACGTCCTCGATCATCTGACCCATAGAAAGTTCTACCGAAATAAAGTGTTTGACCTGTTCGGCCGCCTTGGCAAAACGCTCGGTCGGGAACGGCCACAGGGTAATCGGACGGATAAGGCCGACCTTTACACCCTTTTCACGCGCGCTCTTAATGGCGTTCTTGGCCACACGCGCGGCAATACCGAACGCGGCAACGCAGATTTCGGCATCGTCCATCATATACTCTTCGTAGAGAACCTCGTTCTCTTCAATCACACGATAACGCTCATAGCGCTCGAAGTTGGTCTTCTCCAAAGCATCGGGTTGCAGATACAGAGAGTTGACAATGTTATGTTCACGCTGCATTCCCGTTCCCGTAACGGCCCACGGTTTTTCCACCGTTTCACCCATCGCGAATTCGAGCGATACGGGTTCCATCATCTGACCCATCGTACCGTCGGCCAGAATCATCGAGGTCATACGGTATTTATCGGCCAATTCGAAACCGCGAACGGTCAGTTCAGCCATTTCCTGAACCGAAGCAGGGGCCAGAACGATCATATGGAAGTCGCCGTGTGCGCCGCCCTTGGTTGCCTGGAAATAGTCCGACTGCGAGGGTTGGATGCCGCCAAGACCCGGGCCGCCACGCTGAACGTTGACGACAACGGCAGGCAGATCCGCACCGGCAAGGTACGAAAGGCCTTCCCCCTTCAAGGAGATTCCGGGGCTCGAAGACGAGGTCATAACTCTTTTTCCGGTTGCGGCTACGCCGTAAACCATATTGATCGCGGCAATTTCACTTTCCGCCTGCAAGAACGTACCGCCGATTTTGGGCATACGCTTTGCCATATAAGCGGCAACCTCGGTCTGCGGTGTGATCGGATATCCGAAATAATGACGGCAACCGGCCAGAATAGCGGCTTCGGCGATTGCCTCATTTCCCTTCATTAAAACTTTATCAGCCATATTCACCCTTCCCTTCTTATCGCTCGATCTTGATGATACAATCGGGACACATAGTGGCGCAGAAGGCACACGCGATACAATCTTCGGGATGTGCGGCTTCTACCGGATGGTGTCCTTTTTTGTTGATTTTGTCTTGTGCTAAAGTAAGTACTTTTTTGGGACAGGCTTCTACACACAGTCCGCAACCTTTGCACAGGTCGGTTTTGAAGGTTAACACTGCCATAACTTGACTCCTTTACAGTTTCTTCTGCATCTCCAAAGGATACAGATTTTGTATACAATCTTTCAGCGGTTCATACAGGTCTTGTGTGACCGTTGTAAACAAAATGGGTAACCCCGTCTTTTGCGCGAGGTCCTCTGCGTAAGACAGCGAGTTTTCAACGTCCTCGGCCGTCGTTTCAAGGCCCAGGTTCGAGTTGTTGATGAGCCCCGTAAATTTCAAGCGGCACGCCGTTTCAATCTCGCGCAGAACTTCAATGGTAGCCTCGGCCGTTCTCGTCAGCGGTCGGTAGCAATTGACTACCAGGAACATATCGTAGTCCCCCTCCGCCTCAATCGCGGGTGCCAATCGACCCAGCGCCAACGCGCCGCGTTCATCGCCGCCGACGTCAATAATGCTGTAGAGCGATTTGTCGTCGGTTACGCTATACATTTCGGCCGGAAGCGCGGGGATATCAACGTTGGAATTCGCATAGGGCGAACAAATCAGGCGAATGCCCTCTTTTTGCAACAGTTCCTCGCTATCCTTGGTTCGAAAATAGGGGTTTACAATATCCACGTCGGCAATGGCGACCTTATCGTGTTGGCGGCGCAGGTCGCGCGCCAGGTTCACGGCAATATTGGTCTTTCCGCTGCCGTAATGCCCCGACAGAATGGTAATACGTTTGAATTCCATAACCTGCACCCTTTACAGCTTGTTACGCTGAATCTTGCCGCTGACCGTTTTGGGCAGTTCCTCGCGGAATTCCACGATACGCGGATACTTATAAGGTGCGGTATGTTTCTTGACGTAGTCCTGAATCTCCTTCTTGAGTTCGTCGGTTCCAACGGTGCCCTTCACCAGAACGATACTGGCCTTAACCACCTGACCGCGAACCTCATCGGGAGCAGCCGAAACGCCGCATTCCAGAACGTAGGGCAATTCCATAATAACGCTTTCAATTTCAAACGGTCCGATGCGGTAGCCCGAAGACTTAATCACGTCATCCGCGCGGCCGACGTACCAATAGAAGCCGTCTTCATCGCGCCAGGCCATATCGCCCGTGTGATAATATCCGTCGTACCAAACTTCGTCGGTCTTTTGTTGGTCGCCGTAATAGCCGGTGAACAGACCGAACGGTGCGCCCTCTTTGGTGTTGATAACGATTTCACCCGTTTCACCAACCGCCACGGGTTTGCCGTCGGAAGAAAGCAGTTCCACACCGTAAATCGGGGCGGGTCTTCCCATCGAGCCGAGTTTATGCGGCGCGCCCGTCAGGTTGCCGATAACCATGGTGGTTTCGGTCTGACCGAAGCCCTCTAAAATCTGAAGGCCGGTTGCCTTTTCAAACTGGCGGTAAACTTCGGGGTTGAGCGCCTCGCCCGCCGTGGTCATATGTTTGACGGTCGAGAGGTCGTATTTCGAAATATCTTCTTTAACAAGCATTCGAAGCATCGTGGGCGGTGCGCAGAAGGTTGTAATGTTATACTTTTTGAACATCGGCAGGATATCGGCCGCATTAAAGCGATCGAAATCGTAAACAAAGGTTGCCGCTTCGCAAAGCCACTGTCCGTAGAATTTACCCCACATCGATTTTGCCCAACCGGTATCCGAAATGGTAAAGTGTACACCCTCGGGGTCGACGTTATGCCAATACTTGGCGGTGTGGAAATGACCGAGCGCATAGTAATAGTTATGCATCGCAAGTTTGGGATAACCCGTCGTACCCGAGGTGAAGAACATAAGCATGGTGTCCTTGCCGCCGGGCGAGTCGGGGGTGCGGTCAAAGTGGGTACTGAAAAGCGAGAACTCTTCATCAAAATCGCGCCAACCCTCGCGTTTGCCGCCAACCATAATCTTTTGTTCCACCGTAGGACAGGTTTCAAGCGCCTGTTCGATTTCTTTGGCCGAGTTGCCCTTGGCGGTGCAAAGCACGGTGCTGACACCCGCAAATTGGAAACGGTACTCAAAATCATGTGCCAAAAGTTGGTTCACGGCCGGAATACCGATTGCGCCGATGCGGTTAAGAGCGAGCATCGCAATCCAGAACTGATAGTGGCGCCCGAGCACCAACAAAACGCGGTCGCCTTTCTTAATACCCAACGACTTAAAGTAGTTGGCCGCTTTGCACGAAAACTTTTTCATATCCGAGAAACTGAAACGACGTTCGCTCAAATCGTTGGAAACGTGAATCATGGCCGTCTTATCGGGCGTCTTCTTCGCGATAGCATCCAATACGTCGTAAGCAAAGTTAAAGTTTTCGCAATTCTTAAATCGAATGGCGTAGGGCGTTCCGTTTTCGTCTTCCTCGCGCTCGACAAAGTTCTGATAAACGCGCTTTTCGGGGTCGCGGTCACGGGGTTTCTGCTTGAGAATCGGTGCCTTTTGCAGTTCGGGCACCGGCTCACCCGTGGGATTCAACACAATGGCGTAGAAAAGACAGTCCTGTCCGCCGACCGCCACCATACCGTGCGGCGCGGAACTATCGTAATAAATACTGTCGCCGGCGCTCAAGATTTCCTGGTGGTCGCCCACCTGAACCTTTAACTGACCTTCGATCACGATATCGCATTCCTGACCCGCGTGGGTGGTCAGTTCGATCGGACTATGTTCCGCCTCATACGAATACTGACTGCGAACGTACAACGGTTCGGCAATACGGTTGCGGAACGCGGCAGCCAGGTTGAAGTAGGTCATTCCGTGCGCCTGTTCGATACGCTGTCCCTCGCCGCGCTTGGTCATCACGTAAGACTTCAAGGTCGGGCTTTGACCTTCGATAATATCGGTAACGTCAACGTTCAATGCCTGCGCGCAACGGTACAAGAAAGCAAAGTTCAGGTCCTGTTGACCCATTTCGCAAATACGATATTCCTCTTCGCTGACACCCGTCTTCTCGGCCATTTCGGCAACCGTTAACCCTTGAATTTCACGCAGTTCAACGATTCGGCGTGCCATCTCCTTGATTTTCAGGTCCAACCCTGTCATCGTTTGCATAGTTCTTCCTCCGTTTGTTGGGACGTAAAAACACCCATCCCAAAGTTGTGCTTTGAGACGGGTGACATAAATCACTCGCGGTACCACTCAAATTGCGACAAGAGCCGCCTCTCAGGGTCTAACAACCCTTATGCCTTTACGCAGCAATCACGGAAGGGTTCTACCGGCATTTTGCTTTCTTCCCTTCGGCTCGGAAGTTACAGTAACAGGTCTTTCCCGACGGTTTACACCAACCACCGTCTCTCTTTGGGGAAGGAACACTGCACCCTCTTCGTCAACGCTTTTGAAAATTTGTGTTATTATACCACACTTTTTACTGTTTTGTCAATGGTTTTTCTTGCATTTTTGCGCCCTTTCGGGTCCTTTTTTAACCAAAAAACGGGCAGACCCCGAAAGGTCTGCCCGAAAGCATTTCACAAATCGCGAAAACTTAGCTGTACTCTTTGAGTTTTGCTTCAAAGATGGCTGCGTTTTCTTCGATCAAGGTGTTCAGATCCTTGGTGCCGGTACGGGCCCAACCGCAGAAGTCCTGCATGTAGATGTTTTCGAGACCGAAACCGTAGAACCACGGAACAACACGAACAACTTTTTCTTTCTTCGACAACTGGAATGCCTTGGGTTCAGCAGTCTGGTTACCCTTCTTCTCCAAAGCAACGTTGGTGTACAACTCACCGAAAGCCATACCGCCTTCAACGTTCTTCGCGCCGGTAGCGATAGCGAAACCGCCGTTTACACCACCAACGGTGGAGTAGTAGGGGCTATCCTTATCCTGACGCGGGAACAACGTGTAATCGTAATCTATGTTGGTGAAGAACGATCTGTGGTTGGTACCGGTGAAGCACATTGCAACGGTACCCTTACCGAACTCGGTATGAGCAGCCCAGTGGGTCGGGAAGGTCGACTTGTCAACGTTGATCATATCAATGAGGAACTGGTGACCGTCCATGTATTCCTGGTTACCCTTCATGTTGAGTTTGGCTTTACCCTTCTCAAACTTGATGATATCCTGACCCATACATGCCGAGAAGAACCAGTCGGCGTCCATCGAGAAACCGTAGATACCGTTCTGTGCATCGGTCATCTTCTTGGCCAACTGACGAAGGGTTGCCCAAGTCCAGTTGCCCTCGTTGTAGTAATCTTCGGGGGTCTTCTGGCCGGCGCGCTGGAACAAGGTCTTGTTGTAGAACAAAACGCTGATGGGGGTTTCGATGATAACAGCATAACGCTTTCCGTTGAAGGAGCAGTTGTTGTTCATCAAAGCATCCGACTGACCGGGATGCTTTACGATGTATTTATCGATCGGCTGGCACATACCCTTTGCGGCGCGCAACGGGAAGTCCTGATAGGTGGTGTACACCCAGTCCGGCGAGTCGCCCGACTGAATGAGGCCCAACAGTTTTTCGTGACGAGCAACGTTGCTGGTCGAAATAACCTGAACGTCGTTCACTTCGGGATAAACCGACTTCATACGGGAAACAGCCTCTTTGAAGAGGTCGTCATCCGCGAAGGGGGTAAAGAGTTTAATAACGCCCTTAATGCCGGTACGGGTCGGATACGGAGCATCCAACTGCTCGGCAGTCAGATTGTCGTCGGGTCCTTCCCAGCCACGCTCGTTGTCGGTTCCGGGAGTACCAACAATGGTATCGGAACCATCAACCGTGGTGTCTGTGCTGGTGCCGCCGCCGGTTGTGGTCATATCGCCGGTAACGAGCGTTGAATCGGTTGTTTCGGTAACGGTCGAAGAACCGCCACAAGCCGTCAGCGAGACGACCATTAAAACAGCCAGCATCATGCAAAGAATCTTTTTCATGATACAAATTCCTCCTAATTTTTTTATTTGATAAGTTTTTTGAAAAAACTTAACCAACAATACCCGTTCTCTCAACGCTTTCGGTAAAGTAGCGCTGACCGAACAAGAACACGAAAATCAACGGTGCGATACAAAGCAAGGTTCCCGATTGAATCAGGATGTACAGCACCGTGGGGTCTTCCAACCCCTGGGTCTGAGTCGAGAGGGTTCCGTGAATGGAGTACAGGAAGGTTGCCACCGAATGCTTCGACATATTGAAGAAGGATTGGGACAAATAGTCGTTCCAATTCCAAACAAAGGAAAGCATCGATACCGTTACAAACGCAGGAACGGCATTGGGAACCATGATGGTAAAGTAGGTGTGGAAGGTGTTACTTCCATCGATGCAGGCGGCGCTTTCCAATTCACCCGGCAGTCCACGGAAGAACTGACGGAAGATGTAGATAAACAGGCCCGAACGAATACCCATACCAAACATCGACTGAATGATGAACGGGAACGGCGTATTCAACAAGTTAATGGAATCGTGTCCCGTAAAGAGTTTGAAGAGCCACGAAAGAACCGGCGGCGAGAAGAAACGGAATTGCAAGAACAACTGCATAATGAAGGTTTGTTGCGGAACGATGATGGTGAACAGCAACAACACGAACAAAACGTTTCTGCCGCGGAAATTAAATCGTGCAAAAGCGTATCCCGCCCAAGCGCACACAAAGGTTTGCAGTACGGCGCAGGAAATACTGATGATGATGGTGAAGATCATCATATCGGGGAAATCGACCATACCAAGGAACTCTTTGAAGTTATCCAAGGTGTAGTGGCGGGTGATCCAAACAACCGACGGGTCGTTGAGGTCTACCCTGTCGCGGAACGCGGTGACAAACATGAAGATGAACGGATACACAATCATGAAAATCAAACCGAATAAAACCAGAAAGCGAAAGATTGACAAAAGAACGCCGGGAACTTTCTTCAAAAGAAGCTTCCCTTCACGCTTTTTTGCAAGCGCCTGTTGAGACGGCATATCCATTCCTCCTTTACTTCTCGATATAGAACGCACGCCGTGAGAAAATCAGGGCGATGACGCCTACGATAACCAATACCAATACAAAGTACGCCATCGACAGTACCGTTGCCTGTGAATACAAAACGTTATGGAAGTAATCGTTAATTTCCACAATCACTTTGTTTTCCGGCATGGTAAAGCTATCGATTACCGCGTAGACCATATTCAACACCAAGAACGGCGTTAACATCGGGAACGTAACACGCCAGAACGACTGCCACGGCGAAGCGCCTTCAACGCTACATACTTCGTAATACGTGGAAGGAACCGCCTGCATACCGCCGACAAACAGCAAGATCTGAATACCCGATTGCCAGATAAGGTCCAGAATGGTGGCCACGCTGGTACTGATAAAGTTTACGATCGAAACCGACAGACCCATCTTCATCAGCGCGTCTTCAATGATGGCGCCCTGGAAGACGGTGTTGGCTGCGGCACCGCTTTCCACCGAGGAAAGCAACAAGTCACCCTTGATAACCTGCATCAACACACCCGAAGAAACGATGATGGGCAGTGCCATCAACGCACGGCAGAAACCGCGGCCCGGGAAGGGTTTGTTGAGAAGGATGGCAACGATCAAACTGAAGATAACGATCAACAGCGAATCGCGCAGAGTGTTTCCGATACTCCCGAGGAGCATTCGGATATGGTCGGAACTTTCCCAAAGAACTTCTTTGAAGAATTTTGTGCCGACGTAGGTGTATGTAACACCATCATTACCGATGGTCATCGAATAGAACATCTGGTACATTGCCTCGAAGAACGGGACAATAAAGAAACTGATGAGGCCGATAAACCACGGCAACAGGAAGAGATATCCCATCGAATCGCGGCGTTGTTCAACCGTTTTACCAAACAGCGTGCGGACGCAGCGTCTTGTCAGTGCATTTCCTTTCATGATACCGCCTCCGTTTCTACTGTGATAAATGCATTCACCGGAATGTTCTGACCGAGGTAGTTGAGTTCCACTGCGGTCGGGTTGGTGACGACTGCATAACCGTTGGAATAGGTGCTGATCTGCAAACCTTCGGCCGTGACTTCATAGTCGGTCATTGCCATACCGTAAACGGGCGCTAAAGCCTTGCTGACGGTGGCATAGGTGCCGTTAATCAAATCTTTGGAATCCTCGAAGTTTGCGGCATACAGATCACGCGCATCCGTATCCATAACGGTCTTATAGGGGGCAGCCATCAACTGATAGGCCGGGGCTGCGCCGTTGCGGATGCAAAGCAGCGTTGCCGCATCTTTATTACCTGCATTATTGAGCGCATCGGTCGAGTAGGTTACGACACCCGAAAGAACCATCTGTAAGAACGGTACGTCGCCGTCGCAAATATTATAGTGCGAACTGGTGGCGGGCAGGTACAGGATTGCATCGGCATAATTCCAAGCCTCGGCAATCGGCTTTTCGAGCATCACGTTGTTTTTCTCGCCCATCTTGTCAAGAGCATTCATAAACTTCTTACCCGTGGTCATAATATTGACCTTTTGTTTGCGGGTATGGTCGGGATAAACGCCCTGTGCCAAGGAGCTCGGTTCTACACCGGTAATCTTCTTGGAAGCCAGGTCTTTGATGAGTTTATCCGAAGCCTTTTCAACCTTTTTGGGATTGAGCAAACGGTCGGGTTTTACGCTGTCGTTCTCGCCGCCCGAGGCCAGGAAGAACTGCGGCCAACGAATGGTATCGAGCAACAGGTCGTAGGACGAATCCAGGAAGGTCGAAGCGCCGTTACCCGAAGCGTTGTAATCGGTCAAATCAACCGACGGATAGGCGCGAACCTTATCGGTGATCATCTTACTGAGTTCTTTGGCTGTTCCGAGTTTACCGTCGATCTTCAGTTTGGAATCGATTTTGCCGGAAGCAAAACCATCCGAAGTCAGACCCTGCATACGAACTTCAAATTCATCCACGCCGAGTTCTCCGATTTCCTTTACAATATCCTGCGCCTCGGACAACGTGGTCAAGGGCTGCAAGGTCTTATAAGGAATACCCAGGAAGTTTTTCTTGACGCGAACGCCCATAATCATATCGAGATACACGGGCAATTCCTTGGTTTCGGTTTTGGTTTCGCCAAACAGAACTTCTTTGGCGGCGGCGGCCATGGCGGCAATACCGCTCTGACTCGGGTCACCGAACACATAGGTCATTTCAAAGTTTTCGGTATCCACCTTTCGGCTATCCACGACCAACTTGCTCTTGGCCGCATAGGTACGGTCGAGCATGGTTTCGGTGTTATATTCTCTAAATAAGAAGGTATAGTATGCGTAGTTATAAGCCGTTTCACGACCGGCAATATTGGCTGCAATCATACCGCCCCACTCACCGCTTGTGGCATAGCCCAAAACGGTGGCATTGCCTTCTGCACGCTCATGGCAAATACCGAACGCCGGCATCAACAAGGGTTGGTTGTCGGTCGTTTTGGTCTCGGGAACCTTGGAACGGTCCCCATACAACACATCCAGTTCCAAACGGTTTTCCGCAGTTTTGCCGTTGTTGAAACGAACAATGGCACCACTGCCGTCGGGAACCATCAGGAAGCCTTCTTCCTCCATATTACCGGAACCGAAGAAGGGCAAGAGGCCGATATCGACCAAACGGTTTTTCTTAGTCTCGAGAACCTTTTCGTTGGGGATACGAACCACCAACTTACGGCCGTTCAAACGATATTCAACCGGAATCTCAAAGCCTAATTTTTCAAAGTGATATACTGCTGTGACAACGTCATCAGCGGCATAGACGTCCACACTGTTTCCGTCGGCAATACCGTCTTCAAAACTTGCAGTTTCCATCACGATGGTGGAACCCAAGTAAGAGATCAACAACTGCGAAGCCGCACGGGTGCGGTTTACGCCGTAGGAAATGGTATCTTTGGACATATCCAGCGCGTTGGAGGTCCAGGTGTAGCCGCTCAAAGCGTCGGTTACGGTCATCAGACCATTGTCGTTAACATTCAGTGTCAGCGAATCAGCCGACAGGGTTGCCGTGCCGGAAACTTTGCTTCCGGCATAGGTGCTCTCCTGCGGTGCGGCACTGAAAGGAACGGCCCCGACAATCAGACAGACGGCACACACAATGCAGCAAAAACGAATAAGTTTTTTCTTCATTAACTGTCATTCCTTTCCAGAATCATGATTCGCTCATCAGCCGAGCATTTTTCTCAGCTCAACAACGATCTGCGTTACAAAATCGATAACCTGCTGGCACAAGGACCACAACAGGATAACTAAGAATACAACGAGGGCCATACCGAAAATGGTAAAGAGAATGCACAAGAAGGCATTTCGGAAATTCATTTCGTGAACTTCTCGCATTCCGCCCCACAAAACGGCAACCGCCCAAAGGACACACACAATAACAATAATGTCAATGTAACTGCCCTCTTCCAGCGACAGCATATTGGTCAGTACCGTGGCAACGAGCTGTCCGATAATGTACGGAATCAACGCCGTGGCCGTTACAATCACCATATCGGTGAAACGGGCACTACTGTCCATCAGGTTGGATACCAGCCATCCGCTGACGATCCACAGAACAAAAACACCAAAGGTTGCGCCCACCTGCATCCAGACGTTAAAGTCGGCCAGTTTGTTCTCGTTGAAAATAAAGCCGGAGAAGCACCAACGAAGAACGGCAACCACAAACCAAACGGCAACGATCACCAGAGAGGCAATCATGGTCTTTTTGGCGTCGGTCTTACGGGCCAGTTCCATACTTCCTTCACAGGGATGGAAAAGTGTGTAAACGATCTTTCCGACGAGGCTCTTGTCGGCGGGGTTGACCTGTTTGCGGCGTTTATCCTTCAAACGGTAGTCAATCACCAACAAGGCGACGAATCCTGCCAACATCAAGATGGCAATCAACGGGAAGATTTTTTGCATCATCTGATTGCGATGGAACATAAACGCTTCGGAGTAACCCTCGCGGTCATCGCCCATCTTAAAGGCTTCCATCGCCTTTTCGTAGTCCCCTTCGGCAAGGTACTGTTTACCCATACCGGTGAAAGCCAGCGAGAAGGCACCGTTTTTCTTGGTAATCTCTTCCCAAAGCGGCTGTGCTTCTTCGTAGCGGCCTTCTTCATAAAGCATTGCGGCCTTTAAGACCGTTTTGCCGTATTCATTGGGGGTGAAAACCGTAACGTTTTGCAGGTAGGAATCGACAACATAAACGTCGGTGCCGAACATCTCAATGGCAGCCGGTGTATCGAACGCGCCTTGGACGTTATTGCGTTCACCAAAGGTAAACAAGCGGTCACCCGTTGCATTGAAGATAGCTACGCGGCAAAGGTTTCCGTCAACCGCGGCGATGAGGTTATGTTCCCCGATCGAAACATCGACGTAAGAGGTATCGATCGGCAACCAGTTCTCATCGGTATCGAGTTCCAAGTCGCCCCAATCGTTGTCATCCAACAAACTAACGCTCGTGGCATTGAACTTTTTAATTTCGTTCTCAAAGTTGGTACCCTTTGAGGATTTGTTGGTAACCGTGAAAATATTGTCGCGGTCATCGATCGTAAAGTTTGCGGGAGAAACCGGAACGTAGCGCTTCATGGAAGCGGTCTGCGAACTGGTTAAAATCTGTTTCCAGAAGTAGTCCGCAATAATCGATGCCGTAGACTCTACCTTGTTTCCGGCCAGGAAGTTCATAAACTTATAATCATCTTTGGCCGAGAACACGCAAAGTCCCTGATAGATACCCGAAACCAAAACGTACAGGTTTCCGTTACTATCAATACCGACCTTCATCGGCGAGAAAGCACTCATACTGTCAAAGGTTGCCGAATCGGGTTTGGTAATCTCGCGGAAGATATTTCCGTTTTCATCCGCGAAGAAAACTCTCTTGTTATCGGTATCGGCCACATAGAAGGTGGTCACACCGTCTACCGTGCGCTTACAGAAACCGTTCAGGTTCATCAGCATCGCTTCAAAACCGTCTTCGTAGAAGCGAATCGTGCGCTGGTAGTTTAATTCTTTATCGAAGACCAAAATGGTACCGCTTTGTTGTTCCAACAAATAAACGGTGCCCGTTTCGTCGATCACGATATCGGTCAGTGTCCAAGCTTCGTTGCCGATATCGCTACTGTGTACGATCTTTTTGATTTCATATCCCGAAGGGGCTTCTACGGCCGTATTATTCGTATCGTACTGATACGAAAGTGCCGATGCCTGCAACGGAATCATTCCGATAGAAAGGACTACAATCAAAAGAATCGCAAGAAATTTTATGGGATTTCGTCTTTTCAACGGACTCTCTCCTTTCGCGCGAACCGTCTTGTTCAAATTTTATTCTTTAATACCGGACGAAGTCATCGTTTCGATAACGTTACCCTGCGTGATCACGAAGACCAACAACAACGGAAGCATCAAAACAACGGCCGCGGCCATCGACGGTCCGACACGGGAAATACCGCCGGCAATGACGTTGGTAAATGCCATATTCAACAACTTAATCGGTTCATCAAAAACCATGTTCAGGGGTTGTTGTGCCCAAACAGCCTGGAAGGTGAACAGCAACAGGGTCATCCACGCGGGTTTTACCTGCGGCATAACGATCTGGAAGAAGATTCGGAATTGACTTGCTCCGTCAATTCTTCCCGATTCGATCAGTGCCATCGGAACGCTTTCCATAAACTGTTTCATCAAGAACAAGCTCAAAGGGGTTGCCAAACTGGGAATAATGTAAACCCAATAGGTATTGATGGCGCCCAGTCGAGCCAAGATAACGTACTGCGGCAAAGCCAAAACCGTTCCGTTAAACAACAGGGTCAAAACAACCAGTTCAAACAGCCAACTGGCCTTTAATTTGAACTTTGCCAACGGATAGGCCGCCATAGAACCGATGATAACGCATCCGGCCGTAGCAACAATCGTGATAAACACACTGTTGAAAGCATATCGCGAGAACGGAACGCGCATATCGGCAACCAGGTCGAACAAAATGGTGTAGTTTTCACCCGTCGGTCTTTTTACAAAGAATCTCGGGGGGAAGGCAAACAATTCGTCCAACGGTTTGATAGATTGAAGTATCGCATAAACGAGCGGTAAAATCATCAGTAAACCGAACGCAAACAGCAAGACCAATAAAACTGCACTTGCGACGTTACTGCGATTTCCGCGGCGGTACTTGTTTAACTTTAAGCTTAATTTCATAATCGCACCGCCTCACTTAATCATTCGCTACATAGCGCAGGATGAAGTTGACCAACGTTTTGAAGATCAACATCATCATAAACAACACAACCGCAATGGCGCAGGCGTAACCCATTTCGTAACGCACGGTACCGTAGTCGTTCATGTGAAGAACGATGGTATGCGTCGAGTAGTTGGTACTAGTTACACCGAACAACTGCGTGGACAACGCGCTGACCGAGAACGAAGCCGAAATCTGCATGATCGCACCGAACAGCAACTGGGGTTTCATCATCGGAACGGTGATGTAGAACATTTCCTGCAAGCGGTTCTTTACGCCGTCGATGCTACCCGCTTCGTAAAGCGAACCGTCAACGCCCTGCAAACCTGCAATAAAGGAAAGGAATCCGGTACCCAAACTCATCCACAACTGAACGATAATCAACACCGCGAAGGTGTACTTGGTATCGGTCAACCATTGAATCGGTTCATTGACAAGGCCGATATTCATTAAAATACCGTTGATGAAACCGTGGGTATCACCCGAGAAGATGAACTGCCAGATAAAGTAGACCGATGCACCCGCCAGGGACGGCGCATAGAAGAATAAGGTAAGAATAACACGGACCGAATGTCCGAATTCATTGATCAACCAAGCCAGGACAAAGCAAAGAATGTATCCCAACGGGCCGGTAATCAACGAGAACAGCAAGGTATTTCTCAATGAAATACCGAAAATCTCATCCGAGACAAAAAGATTTACGTAGTTCTGCAACCCCACGAACGAAGGAGTTTCTAACATATTATAATAGGTAAAGCTCAAACCAATCGCAACAACAACGGGTAAGACCGTCATCAGAAAATAGAAGATGAAGAACGGGCTCATCAGCCAATACAGTTCGCCATGCATCTTCAACTCTTGACGCCAAGTAATGCGACCGCGAGTTTTTGTATTTAACTTAGCCAAGTCCAAGCTCCTTTCTCTTACGCAGGATTTCGCTGTTAATTCTGCGGCTGTAATCCAAGATGGATTCTTTTTCGTTTCTGCCGTTATAAATTACGTCACGGAAGGCGTTCAACAGGTCACGATCCAGGTAGTAGTTACCGGGAACCTGCGGAATTTCGTGAACACTCTCACGCTGACGTAACAGTGCCGCTTTCATTTCGGTGGAATAACCAAGGGATTCTAAAGCCTTGGTGTTGGCAGAAGTAACACGACCGATGACACCGACGCGGGATTCAATATCCTGTGCGTAACGGATCTGTGCCTTCTCGCCGACCCACCACTTGAGGAAGGTCCAGGCCTCCTCGGGATGTTCGGTCGAACCGAGAATGACCGATGCGGTACCCTGAGCGTTCTGAACACGGTTAATGCTGCTGTCTTCCATCACCGTTCCGGGAATTTCAACCATATTCCACAGTCCGCGAATTTCGGGTGCAGCCGAGGAAATCTGGTTGCAAGCGTTGTACGCGGCGATAGCCATCGGCATTTCACCGCTGCGGAAACGGTTGAAGAAATCGTACGATACCGGCAAGCCCGTTTCGGTGAACATCTTGGTCCACTGCGAGAACGCGTTGATCGATACCTGGGTATCCAACAGAGTCTGCGACAGGTCTTCAGTAAAGACCTCACCGCCGTTTTGCATCAACAGCGTGTAGTACATGGTAACGTCGTTCAGCATAACGGGAACACCGACGTCCAACTGGCGCAGATGCAACTGGTTGGCGATATCGATAAACTCTTCCCACGTCTGCGGAACCGAAAGATCCAACTCTTCAAAAATATCGGTGCGGTAGAACAGCATATTGTAGAACTGCGAATCCGGCAGACCGTAAACGCAACCGTTCATGCTGTACGGTACCAGAGCGTCCTCGGTAAACCAACCGCGAACCGTATCGAAATCCTTAAAGGAAGAAAGATCCAAAAGTGCGCTACGAACGGCCAGGTTGACGGGAATGTCACGGGCGGCCTGAATCGTAAGGTCGGGTGCGCGACCCGAAAGGAAGGCTTCAACAATCGTTGCACTAACCAACTTTACGCGAACGCCGATGTTATGTTCGGGCGTGAACAGGTCGTTGGTCATACGCGACAAAACTTCACCTTGGTCACGGCCGGTACCCAACCAAATGTCGAGCACGACCATATCTTCATCCGAAACGCCGCCGAGATTGTTGTAATCGCGGGTAAACGAAGCGATGAACGAAAGGCAGGTGTGTTTTGCTTTCTGGAAGAAGTTGGCCTTGCCGCGGGGCAGTTCATAATCCTTGCCCGAGAAGACCATGTAGTCTAGCTGCAACGGCTGAACGCGGATTTCACTTGCCCAGGAGGAAACGCTTCCGATGTTGCTCTGCCAGGAGGACAAACGGAACGGAATGGTTTCGGTATCCTCGATCATGCTGCGCAACTGAACGGCAGCCGTTACCAGAATGGCGCTGTCCGCCGTGCTGCCGCCGGCCAGAGCGCTGATCTTCTTGTTGCACTCATCCAGCATATCGGCACTGGCCTTCAACTTGTCGACCAGGTCGGGAATTTCTTTAGCAATCTGATAGTCACGGTATTTATCGGCCGTGGTCGAAGTGACCATAACAACCGAACGGTAGGCCGTATTCATTTCATAAACGATATTATCGATTTCTCGGATAATGGGGGCCAACTCACCGAGAATGCTTTCCATACGCAGCTTGTGGTCACCCTTTTCGAGATAGAAGAGGAATTCTTCGCCCTCTTTATCAGCCAGGGTCATCACTTTCCACGAGTTGGTGTACGGGAAGCTGATGTTTTCAGCCTCGGCGAACGGAACTTCACCGTCGATCATCAGCTTGCGGCCGACGCTCAAACCTTTCAGACTGTTCTGCTTGTAACGAACAGAAAGGCGATACCAGCCATCCTCGGGAACCTTGAGCGACCATTCAACCCACTGTCCGTGACCGCTCCAGGATTCGTTGATCACGTTGATAACCTGTTTCTTCAGGCTCTGCGGTGAACAAAGCGGATCGCCCTGCTCACTGGCGGGGCTGACCGTCGAACTCGATTGAAGCACAATGTCCTCGGCCTCAATCTGAACATGGTTGTCGTTCTTGGTTTCTTTATACTTCTTTATGTACTCCTTGTAACCGATCGCGGGTGCGGTGGGCAGTAACGAAATGCCGCCGACCACAAAACCGTTGTTTCCGGTCTGTTCCAAGGTGATGGTGTTGACACCGCTCTCAAAGTAGAACCACAAGCCACCGTCGTAATCGTGATCGGGGGTGACCAGTTCTCCATGTGTCCAATCGGTGTTCACCACGCGACGGGAAGCAAACTCGTCCCCGTTCGCCGTGCGGAAGGGCTCGTCATCTTCCGGAACGTAATCGTGATACAGATACAACCGACCCGCCTGATCAAACGGAACCTCACCGTTGATACGAATGGCGATCTCCTCGTGGGAAACCTTTTCGTTTAACGGGTAGTATTCGATCGCCATACGGTAGAAGCCCGCCTCGGCAACCGAAATTTGGTAGGTTACAGACTCAGCCGTATCCTGAAGCAACAACGCGTTGGGTCTGCCCTCGTACTCGGCCAGGCGTTCGACCGAACTTTCGGGAACCGCCGACGTGAACGAAATACCGTCTACGCTGACGCCCGTTGCCGGTCGCGCCGCATCGGTATGTTTGGCGAGATAATCGCTGTACTCCACCTTGTCGGCAGAAGAACCTGCCGACTGGGAAACAGCAACCGCGTTGGTTGAACTGTCGGTCTCTGCTGCGGCGTAAACCGGCAATGTCGTTACAAGCATCGACAATGCGAGAGCAAAAACCGCTCCTTTGAATAATTTTTTGCGCATCAAGCCCACTCCTCTCAATGTACTACAAATTATAACATAAGTATGCCGTTGTTGAAAATGTTAATTTTTTTATATTTATAACACAATTTTTCGTTTTTTATCACAAAATCATAAAAACAGGTCGATTTTCTTTGACAATTTTGCATATTTTTCCGTTAAAACAACCAAAAAAGAAACGCGCATCTGTCCATTTCGACCACAAATTTGTTTCAAAAAAACAAAAAGCGACGGTTTTTTCCATACGAAAAAACCGTCACATTTTTATCCGTTCAACAAGGTTTTCAACAAGGCCTGACAACCCCGCTCGATATCGTACTGCGTAATGGAAAAATTGCCGGTATACCACGGGTCGGCAACGTCGTTGCATTCGCCCGAAAAATCGAGCAATTTACGGTATTTTCCATAAGGATCCGCCGCAATGCGCTTCATGTTACGAAGGTTCATTTCGTCCATGCAAACAATGTAGTCAAAACGTTCATAATCGGCCGCCGTCATCTGACGGGCGCGTTTCTCGGAACAATCAATTCCCCGCTCGTTTAAGATGCGGCGAACCGGCGGATAGACCCCTGCCCCGATCTCCTCGGTCGAGGTGGCGGCCGATTCGATATAAAATTCCTTTTCCAGTCCGTTTTTTTCGACCAATTCTTTCATCAGAAATTCGGCCATCGGGCTGCGGCAAATATTACCGTGGCAGACGAATAAAATTCGAATCATAATACACCCTCACTCTCACAAAAACGTTATACAATATTTCTTTGAAAACCGCAAGATTTTACGCCGATTTTTATTGATTCCAAGGGCTATTTGGGCTCCAATCGGTGGGGTCATAACCGCGCTTTGCCACGTCGTTTACGTCGATTTTTATGCTCGACGGTTTACCGAGCGGCCCGGGCGAAGAAGTGTCGTCATAAATGACGGTCGGGAACCCGTGCGGACAGTTGTCATACATCCACTTAATGTCGGCCAGGCACAGGCGGATACAGCCAAGACTCGCAGGACTACCCAACTTGTTATATTCTTCGTATTCCAGGTTGGCCTCGTTTTTCGTGTAATAGCAAACCGAATGGAACATAATGGGTCCGTTAATACGAATGGCATATCTGCCGTAACTGTTGTCGACCATCAATCGCCAATCATATCGGGTGGTCGTATTGTATCTTCCGGTGGGGGTCTGGTGCCCGGCACGTCCCACACTGCAAACCATAGCTTTGACCGGAATGGTGTAATTCCCCTCGGCGTCTTTTCCGTAAACCGTAACGGTACACATTGCTCGGTTCACGGCCACGAGATACGGCTGATTGGCAATTCCTTTTCGGTCAAACGAAGAACCGACGGACGCGTTGGAAACGGAATTGACCACCGAAACGACACGTTTAACGGTGGATTTATTCCCCGATTTATCGGTGGCGGTATACACAACGGTGTACTTGCCCACCTGTTTTGTATTAAGGCTTTTATCATCGACCGTCAAGGTCGGATTTTTATCGTAATCATCGGTGACTTTAACGCCTTTTTTCGGGTCGAATGCGCTTCCCACAACCACCGATATGTTCTTGGCCCCCGAAATGGTCGGCGCGGTTACGTCGGGGTCTTTCACCGTCAATTTTACGTCACATTCAGCGGTGTTCTTGCCCAAATCGGTTGCGGTTACCTTAACGGTATATTCCCCGATAACCGACAGGTCCTGTCCCTTGGTATCGAGTTTCAATTCACAGGCCGTTTCGTCCGCGACCTCCACCAACGTTTCGGGCGCAACCGACTCCCCCGCATAAACCGCACAGTCGGTTTTCGGGGTCAGTTTCGGGGCAACGGTGTCCTCGACTTTGACCGTCAAGATTTTCTCGGTTTTCTTGTAGGCAAAACGAACTTTATATTCCCCGGGTTCCTTCGAATCCACGTCCCCGGAAATTTCAATTTCCTTCTTATCGATATTCCGAACTTTTGCAATATAAGACGTTGCCTTAAAAGCGGCACCCGCTTCCAGTTTTACCGACTTGGAAGAAAGCTTGAAACTCGGCAAAAGCAACAAAACGACAACCACCGCGACAGCCGCCGCAACGGCGGAAAAAAGTATCACTTTCGGATTGATTTTCCCTTTCGTTTTCGGCATAAAAGTTTCCCTTTCGACATTTTTATTTATTATAACATTGAAAAAACAAAATAGCAAGGGCTTGAAAAAGGTGATGGATTGGAAGAACTTTGCGGAAAACCACACTTGTTCGAATCCCTTTCTTTTGAATAAAAATTAAGAGGAACCGATCCTTTGGACCGATTCCTCTTAATTGGCACGCTGAAAGGGATTCGAACCCCCGACCCTCTGCTTAGAAGGCAGATGCTCTATCCAACTGAGCTATCAGCGCATACTGTTCGACAGCAACGGCTATTATATCACATTGCTTTTCAATAATCAAGAAAAAATTTTTTTCAAAAATGAAAAAGGATGGGCGTTTTTTGCCCATCCTTTGAACTTTTATACCAAAATGCCTTTCAGCCAACCCCACAACGTGAAATTGTCGGCAAAGCTGAAATTCAGGATTCCGACCACAAAAACAACAAGAATGATTGCCGGCAACACGTAGGTCATATACGGACGAATCCAACGGCCGAGTTTCATTCCCTTCCCCGCGTTGGCTTCATTCAAGAGATTTTCAAAGCCCCAGCCTTTTTTGGAAACGCAGAACAAAACGTAGCAAAGCGCACCCAACGGCAGGCAGATATTGCTGACGAAGAAATCCTCTAAATCGAGAACCGAAGAACCCGAAGCAAAGGGCTCAAAGCCCGACCACAGGTTAAAGCCGAGTGCACACGGTACCGAAAGCACCAAAACGGCCACGCCGCAGACAATACAAGCTTTTATGCGGCCCCAACCGGTCAGTTCCCGCACACAGGCAAGGATATTTTCGAACACGGCGATAATGGTTGAAAAAGCGGCAAACACCATAAACAGGAAGAACAGGGTTCCCCACCATCTTCCGCCGACCATATTATTGAAAACCTTGGCCATCGCCACAAACAAAAGGCTCGGACCTGCCCCCGGTTCGACGTCAAAGGTAAAACAAGCGGGGAAAATAATCAGACCGGCCGTGACAGCAACAAAGGTGTCCAGAACCAGAATGTTAACCGATTCGCCCAACAGCGCACGGTCTTTACCGATGTAACTGCCGAAAATGGCCATAGAACCAATACCCAGTGAGAGGGTGAAGAACGCCTGATTCATGGCGCCGACAATAACATTACCGTTAATTTTAGTGAAATCGGGCATCAGATAGAACTTAAGTCCCTCTTTGGCACCCTCGAGCGTAAAACTGTTAATGGCCAAAACAACCATCAGAACAACCAGCGCGCTCATCATATACTTGGTCACGCGTTCCACGCCTTTTTGCAGACCGAACGACAAAATCAAGAACCCGAGCACCACAACCACGGCCATAAACCCAACCGTAACCGCAGGACTTGAAAGCATTTCGCCAAACAGTGCCGAAGACTGTTGATCGGTAATGCCGGTCATATCACCCTTCAAAAACTTAACAAAAAAGTAGACAATCCAACCGGTTACCGAAGTGTAGAACATCATCAAAAAGAAGTTGGCAACCAAGGCCACGTAGCCGTGAATATGCCACTTCTGACCCGGTTTTTCCAAGGTCTGATAGATCTTGACGGGACTGGCCTGACTGGCTCTGCCGAGCGAAAACTCGGTAACCATAACGGGCAGACCCAAAATCACCAAAAACACCAAATAAACCAACACAAAAGCGCCGCCGCCATACTGACCGGCCATCCACGGAAACTTCCAGACGTTTCCGACACCGATGGCACAACCGGCACTCAACAGAATAAAGCCCAAACGGCTTCCCAAATGTTCTCTTTGCATAACCGCACCTCTACAAAAAATTTCTATCATTTTACCACAATATCTTCCGCTTGGCAAGAAAATGTTTTTTGCGCCGGCCGTTCGCGTCTGTCGGTTTTGTTGATTGACTTAAAAATAGGAATATGATATAATTATAGTAATTATAAATTTGTTCTAATCAAAGGAAGTGGTTCTCTTGAAACTCGTAAGCGTTTATATTAACGCATATAATGCTGAAAAGTTTATTCTTGAAACGGTAAATTCCGTCTTGAATCAGACCTATAAAAACCTTCAACTCATTGTCGTTAACGACGGTTCTACCGACAAAACAGCCGAAGTTTTGGCTTCGGTAAAGGATGAACGTCTCGAAGTTTATACCGTTTCCCCGAACCGCCATATTTCCAACGCGTTAAACACCGCTCTTTTACACGTAAAGGGCGATTATGTAGCGCATACCGATGCTGACGACCCCTGGGCGCCGGATAAACTTGAAAAACAACTGGCATATCTGGAAGAAAACAAAGATTGCGAAATGTGCGTCACGCATGTTCGTATGATTGATGCCGACGGAAACGACGCCGACGAGCAATACGCCGCCACCAAGAGCGTATTTGAGATTGAAGACATGTCTCAGGCAAAGATGTTCCGCTATTTGTACGACGAAGCCAACCACATTTCGCACTGTAGCTTTTTGGCTACCAAAGCACTGATGGACAAGGTCGGGCCCTACGACCTAACCTTTCCCCTTCTACACGATTTCGATTTGTGGATGAAGGCGCTTTGCTACACGAGAATCGGTGTCCTTGAGGAACCGCTGACCTGCTACCGAATGGTTGAAAACAGCAACAGCAAAATGAACCTCGGCAAATGGAACAGCCACGACACCGAATACGAACGTCTGATGGAACGCGCCATCAACCGTTTGCCCGACAACGTGTTTTTAGAGGCTTTTGCCGACAAATTGAAGTTGCAAGGTGATCACACGCCGCAGGAAATCGAATTGGAAAAAGCTTTTGTGATGATTGATGCGGTACTTCCCCTGTTGCCCAACAGCCATCTTGCGGTAAACAAATTCGTACAATTATTCCAAGACAAGGAATACATCGAATTGGCCGAAACCAAATTTGGTTTCACGTTGCACGATTTTTATCAACTGCAACGGCTCCCTTCCCTTCACAACAGTAAAAAGTTTGGGCAAGAACGTTTCTTTGAACTTGAAAACCAGGTTGAAGAGCTTTTGAAAAACACTCAAGCTTTGCAAGAGAACCTCAACCAATGCAATCAAACCATTGGCGCATTAAACGCCGAACGCGAAGACCTGCAAGAACAGATTACCGCCAAAAACGAAGCCATTGGTCAACTGACCGAAGAAAACCACCGTTTGAGCAACAACTACATTGAAATTGCCAACAGTTTCTTCTGGCGATTGACCGGCCCTGCGAGGAAAATTATGCAACGAATTAAAAACTTTTTATCCCGACATCCGCGCCTGCTTGCCATCTGCATTTTCTTAAAATGCCTGCTGCGCGAAGGGTACTTCCCTGCCAAACAGAAATACCGCGCTTTCCTGCCCAAAGCAAACCAGGAAACCTTGTTCGAGATTTCTGCAGCCAAACGGAAACAGCAAGAATCCACCAAGTTCAGCAAAAAGCTTAAAATCAGCGTTTTGGTTCCGCTCTACAACACCCCCGAGAAGTTCTTGGTTGAAATGATTGAGTCGGTTCAGAATCAAACCTTCAAAAACTGGGAACTTTGCCTGGCTGACGGCAGCGATGAAGAACACGATTACGTTGGCGCTATTTGCCGCAAACTTTCCGAAAAAGACAAGCGCATTGTCTACAAAAAACTCGATGAAAATAAGGGCATTTCCGAAAACACCAATGCCTGTATTGAAATTTCCTCGGGCAACTATATCGGTCTTTTTGACCACGACGACCTGTTGCACCCGAGCGTTTTATTCGAGGTGGCAAACGCCATTGAAAACCAAAACGCCGATATGGTTTATACCGACGAAGTCACCTTCCAAGGAGCCGTTTCCAACATTGTAAACTTTGCCTTTAAGCCCGATTATTCGCCCGACACGCTGCGCAGTTACAACTATATCTGCCACTTCACCACCTTCTCGCGCGAGTTGATGGAAAAAGCGGGCGGCGGATTCCAGGCCCGTTTTGACGGTAGTCAGGACTACGACCTGATTTTACGTCTGACCGAAAAGGCCGAAAAAATTGTTCACGTTGCCAAGCCGTTGTATTTCTGGCGCAGTCACGAACAGTCGACCGCCTCTTCCATTTCGGCAAAACCCTATATCATCAACGCGGCGCACAAGGCTCTGGGCGAACATCTTGAGCGCGTCGGCTTGAAAGGCACGGTGGAAGACGGTGCGGCCCCCTCGGTTTACCGCATCAACTACGATATTATCGGCGAACCCTTGATTTCGATTATTATCCCCAACAAGGACCACACCGACGACCTGGACAAGTGTTTACAATCGGTCTTTGAAAAATCAACCTATAAGAATTACGAAATTCTGATTGTAGAAAACAACAGTACCGAACCCGAAACCTTCGCATATTACGAAAAAATTCAACAACACGAGAAGGTGAAAATTCTTTACTGGGAGCGAGAATTCAACTATTCGGCCATTAACAACTTCGGCGTAAAAGAAGCCAACGGCGATTACATATTGTTGCTCAATAACGACGTTGAAATTCTTTCGGAAAACTGGTTACAGGAAATGCTGATGTACGCTCAACGCGAAGACGTGGGCGCCGTTGGTGTGAAACTTTACTACCCCGACGACACCATTCAACACGCCGGTGTTATCATCGGTCTCGGCGGCGTTGCGGGACATTCACACAAGTATTTCCCCAAAGAGGATCCCGGCTTTATGCGCAGAATTACTCTGGTTCAAAACCTGAGCGCTTGTACGGCGGCCTGTTTAATGATTCCCCGCAAAGTTTACGACGAGGTTGACGGTTTGGAAGAAGGCTACGCCGTCGCCTTTAACGACGTGGACCTTTGTATGAAGATTCGCGAAGCGGGTTACCTGATCGTTTACACTCCTTATGCCGAACTTTATCACTACGAATCCAAGAGCCGCGGCTTTGAAGATTCGCCCGAAAAGGTTGCGCGTTTCCAATCGGAGATCAACCGTTTCCGCTCTCGTTGGAGCAAAGAACTCGAAGCGGGCGACCCCTATTACAATCCCAACTTAACCTTAAACCGCGAAGATTTCGGCGTGGAAATCCGCGAACAATAAGAAATAAAAGAACCGCCACAGAAAAACTGTGGCGGCTTTTTTGGCACCCGTAGCGCGAATCGAACGCACATCTAAGTCTTAGGAGGACCTTATTCTATCCGTTGAACTATACGGGCATTTTTAATTTTAATCTGTTCTTTATCTTACCCCAATCCCCATTTGTTGTCAACACAAACCTTGTAATTTTACCCACCGTATGGTATAATAGATGAAGAAGTTTTCAGAAAGGTAGGTGACAAGCGTGAAAGACCTTTTGCTGAAGTTTTTAAGCAAAGCAAAAAAACTGAAAACCATTTTTTTAAGCCGCCGTTTTTTGCGCTTCTGCCTGTTCGGTTGTATCAACGTTCTGGACACTTCGCTGATTTCGTGGTTGTGCCATCTGATACACATTCAGCCCAATATTGCGGCCTTGCTCGGTTACGTAATTTCGCTCGGCATTGCCTACATTTTTAACTGTCGGTTTATCTTCAAGCGAAAAATTCAATTAAAACCGTTGTTTCGTTTTTACCTTTCCTACGTGCCGAGTTTTATCGTTTATTTCCTCGTCACCTTTATTACCATTAACACCCTGGAACTGCCGCAATTCTGGGCAACACTCATTTCCACCTTAATCGGTTCTCCCTTGGCGTTTATCATCATCTGGGTTTACACATTCAGCAAAGATTAATAGTTTAACAGTTGAACCTCGCCCGCAAACAGGGCTGTTTCCTGCCCTTCTTCCAAAACAACAAGCCGCGCCTCGTCATCGATGCCGACAACTTCGGCCGAACGGGTGCGGCCGTTTTTTTGGTACTGAACGGTCTTGCCCGTCAAGAAGGAACGGTTACGATATTCCGACAGGAAGTTTTTTTCTTCCAAGCGAACATAATCCACGTAAAGATTGTTTAGGATTTCTTTAACGAATCGCGCGAGTTGTTCGCAATCGGGTTCGTCCCCGTCGGTCAGTGCACCTGCGCGGTCGGCAATCTCGGGCGGAAAGCCCTCCTTGGGAGCGCAGATATTGACCCCGATCCCGAGCACGACCGCCGGCCGGTCGGGTTCATTGGGGTCGATTTGACCCTCGGCCAGAATACCGCAGACTTTTTTTCCATCGACGTAAATATCGTTGACCCATTTAATTTGACTTTCTACCGAAAAAACGTTATCAACGGCGCGGGACACCGCCACCGCGGCGGCCGCCGTCAGCATCAAAGGGTTTTGAACCGAAGCGGTCGGACGAAAGAGCACACTCATATAAAGTCCGCCCTCGGGCGAAAAGAACGAACGGCCAAGGCGCCCTCGGCCCTCGGTCTGACGCGCGGCCAAAACGACCGCGCCTTCGGGCATCCCCTCAAGCGCCATCTGCTTCAACACGGCGTTGGTCGAGGTGGTTTCTTCCAGATAATGAAGTGACGAGCAGAAGGCAACGTCGTCACGGATTTGTTGTAAGAAGGCAGAACTCAACTTCACGGCTTTCTTCCTTTCAAAAAATTTCAGAGAACTTGAAAAAACAGTTGACTTTTGGAAAAGAATTATATATAATTACAAATGTTGCGGCAAAACCGCAGAAAACAACCGAATATCGAGATGTGGCTCAGTTTGGTAGCTTCGCGTTCGACTGCCGCCGGTGGCGGAGAAAAGGAGAACGGGAAGGCGCAGCGGTCGAACAACGCGCCGCGCCCCAAGCGAGTGCGTGTTCGGGCACCGCAAGAGTAAGCTGTGTAGCAGCGCGGTACACGGTCTTGAAGATTCTGTTGTTTCTATAAAATTTCATATCGAGATGTGGCTCAGTTTGGTAGAGCGCTGCGTTCGGGACGCAGAGGCCGCAGGTTCGAATCCTGTCATCTCGACCAACAAAAAGAAATCAACCTTTACGGTTGGTTTCTTTTTGTTTTGTTGGTATGATTGTCTACGGATCTTGCGTTTCGCGTCCCGAACGCGGTGAGGGACGTAAACCCAATGTTTCAAATCATTTTCTATTTTACCACAATTCGTTTCAATTGTAAATGAACAACCTTCGAATCCCCACTTTTTTCTACGGTTGAAAGCAATCGATTGGCACAACCTAGTCTTAAGTAGAGGAGGAACGATGAAAAAATTTTCTTATGTTTTGTTGATTTGCACGACGCTTTCGGCAATTCTTTTAACCTTCACCGCGTTTCAATCGCCCCGATATTTCGGGAAACTTGCCTGCGACAAGAACGGCGATTTTACCATTCTGGCCGTTTCCGACCCCCAATGTGACACTCAAGAGCAATGGCAGGAAGCAACGCGCGAACTCGAAACCTTGCTTTTGCGCGCCAATCCCGATTTGGTAATGATCTGCGGTGATATGAATTCGGACAACGAGATTCCCCCGAAAATGTGGGCACAGTTTATTTTGCCGCTCAACAAACGAAAAATCCCCTGGGCCACACTCAACGGCAACCATGATCCGTTTACCAAAGAGCATTATGAAATGTACCGCCAAGATGAATACTGCCTGAACCAACTCGTGAAAACAACCGACGAAAACTACGAAGAAGCGCGGCCGATGAATTACGTTTTGCCCATTTATTCGCACGATAAAAAGCGCGTCGTTTTCGCCGTTTACGGAATGGATACGGGCACCGAGAACGAATACGGGTACGAAGGCGTGACCGAAAAACAAATCGCTTGGTACAAAGCGCAAAGCGAAGATTTGAAAGCTCGGCACGGCGGTACCCCCCTGCCCTCGCTTTTGTGTATCCATATTCCCCTGCCGCAGACCGTTGATTTATACTACGGCGGCACCTCCCCTGTTTTCGGCGTGGTAAACGAAAAAGAAAACGGTATGAAAAATTACGTGTGTGAAAACTCAGTGGTGGTCGAAAAAAGTTGGATTCGCGCAACGGCCCAAAAAAACGACCGTGGACTGTTTCGGACCGTTTTACAACAGGGTGACGTCAAGGCGATTCTCTTCGGCCACGTACACAAAACCAACCTCATCGGCGCATATAAAGACGTTCTTCTGGGCTTTACGGGGAAACTTTCAACCGGGTGTTACAGCGACGAACGCTGCCGCGGCGGGCGGGTCGTTCGATTCAATGAAAACAACCCCGAAAACTTTACGGTAAGTTGGTTGGGTTCGCTTGACACCTGCCGCGATCAACCCGCCCTTTACTCGAACGGCAGTATTGCCAAATAAACGATAAAAAAGACCTGTACAGAATGTCCGTACAGGTCTTTTCGAATATTGCTCAAATTCTCCAACACAAGCTACGCGTTTCTTCGCCTTAATCCTTGAAAAAATCCTTTACCTTTTCGGCAAAACTCTTGCGTTTTTTATAGTTTTTATCATCCAAAAGGTCGTCAAATTCCTCCAACTTTTCGCGCTGGGCTTTGGAAAGGTCTTTGGGAATTTCGACCACGATTTTTACGTACTGGTCCCCGCGACCCGAATAGTTGAGCCGCTGGATTCCCTTGCCGCGCAGTTTGAATTCGTCGCCCGGTTGGGTGCCCTCGTGAACGGTGAATTTCACCTTGCCGTCCAGCGTGGGTACCGTGATTTCCGCGCCCAGGGCCGCTTGAGTGAGCGTAATGGGAATTTCGCAGAACACGTCAAACCCGTCGCGCTCAAAAATGGGATGGGGACGGACGTTTACGTTGATATGCAGATCCCCCGCAGGGCCGCCGTTGACGCCCGCATCGCCGCCGCCGCGCAGGTTGATAACCTGACCGTCATCAATGCCGGCCGGAATTTCCACAACCTTTTCCACCGTATGACGAATACGCCCCTTGCCCGCGCAAACGTGACAAGGATTATCGATAATTTTACCCGTACCGCGGCACTGGTCACAGGCGCGTTGGGTCTGCATAATACCAAACGGTGTACGCTGTTCGACGCGCACCTGACCGCTGCCGTGACAAGCGGGGCAGGTTTTGGCCTGTGTTCCCTCTTTACAGCCGCTGCCGTGACAGGTGTCACACGTATCGATCTTGGTGACCTTCACGGTTTTTTTACAACCCTTGGCCGCTTCCTCAAAAGCAAGGTTGACCGTGGCCGAGGTGTCGTTTCCGCGGCGCGGCGCATTGGGGTTGGAACGGCGTCCGCCGCCGAAACCGCCACCGAAGCCACCGCCGAAGATGGAACTGAAAATATCGCCCAAGTCGCCGAAATCGCCCGTGAATCCGCCGCCGTAGCCACCGCCGCCGGCACCGAAATTCGGGTCTACACCGGCGTGGCCGAACTGGTCGTAACGCGCGCGTTTTTCCTGGTCGGACAAAACTTCATACGCTTCGTTGACCTCTTTGAACTTTTTCTCGGCTTCGGCGTCGCCGGGATTCAGGTCGGGATGGTACTTTTTGGCCGCCTTACGGTAGGCCTTTTTCAGTTCGTCTTCCCCGACCGATTTATCAACGCCGAGCACGTCATAATAATCTCTTTTTTCTTCTGCCACAAACAATTTCTCCCGTTATGAAGTAAAGGAGTCGGGCGCACGGTGTGCGCCCTATCCGAAAAAATTACTTATTGTCGTCTACGTCGGTATAATCAGCCTCGTAAACGTTGGGGTCGGCATTGGCGCCGTCGGCCGGTTGACCCTGCGCTGCCTGTGCCTCTGCAGCGGCCTTATAGACCTTTTCGCTGATGGCATAAATTTCCTTCTGAAGTTCTTCCTGCTTGGCCTTAATGGCTTCGATATCCTCGCCCTTGAGCGCTTCTTTGAGTGCCTCTTTGGCCGATTCGATCTTCGCCTTTTCTTCGTCGGAAAGTTTGTCGCCGAACTCGCTGACCGTCTTTTCGGTCTGATAGATCATCTGGTCGGCATTGTTGCGGGTGTCAACAGCCTCGCGGCGCTTCTTATCTTCTGCCGCATAGGCCTCGGCCTCTTGAACGGCCTTATCGATATCTTCTTTGGACATATTGGTGTTGGACGTGATGGTGATATCGTTTTCCTTGCCGGTGCCCAGGTCTTTTGCCGAAACGTGTACGATACCGTTGGCATCGATATCAAAGGTAACTTCAATCTGGGGGATACCGCGCGGTGCGGGGGCAATACCATCCAGGTGGAAGACACCCAGGGTCTTATTATCCTTCGCAAACTCGCGTTCACCCTGCAATACGTGAACTTCTACCGAGGTCTGACCGTCGGCCGCGGTCGAGAAGATCTGGCTCTTCTTGGTCGGGATGGTGGTGTTGCGCTCGATCACCTTGGTCGAAACGCCGCCCATGGTTTCAATACCCAGCGACAACGGCGTAACGTCCAAAAGCAACAGACCCTTTACGTCGCCGCCCAGAACACCGGCCTGTAAGCTGGCGCCAAGCGCTACGCACTCGTCGGGATTGATGCCCTTGAAAGGTTCTTTGCCCATAAAGTTCTTGACCGCTTCCTGAACGGCAGGAATGCGCGAAGAACCGCCAACCATCAGGACCTTATTGATTTCGTTTTTATCAAGACCCGAATCCGAAAGTGCCTGGCGAACGGGGCCCATGGTCGCTTCGACCAAATCGGCGGTCAGTTCGTTGAACTTGGCGCGAGTCAAGGTCGTTTCAAAGTGTTTCGGACCGGTGGAATCGGCCGTGATAAAGGGCAGGTTGATATCGGCCGTGGTCATACCCGAAAGGTCGATCTTTGCCTTTTCTGCCGCTTCTTTTACGCGCTGCATCGCCATTTTATCGCCCGAAAGGTCAATACCCTGCTCGGCCTTGAAGGTGCTGACGATGAAATCCATCACGCGTTTATCAAAGTCGTCACCGCCCAGACGGTTGTTACCGGCCGTTGCGAGAACCTCCTGAACGCCGTCACCCATTTCGATGATCGAAACGTCGAAGGTGCCGCCGCCCAGGTCATAAACCATAACTTTCTGATCGTCTTCTTTATCGATGCTGTAAGCCAATGCGGCTGCGGTCGGCTCGTTGATGATGCGCTTTACTTCCAAGCCCGCAATCTTACCCGCGTCTTTGGTTGCCTGACGCTGTGCGTCGGTAAAGTAAGCCGGAACGGTGATAACCGCTTCGGTAACACTCTGACCAAGGTAAGCTTCGGCATCGGCCTTTAATTTCTGCAGAATAATGGCCGAAATTTCTTGCGGGGTGAACTTTTTATCATCAATCTGCACGGTGTAATCGGTGCCCATTTCACGTTTGATCGAGCTGATGGTGCGATCGGGGTTGGTGATAGCCTGACGTTTGGCCACCTGACCGACCATACGCTCGCCCGTTTTCGAAAAAGCAACGACCGACGGGGTCGTGCGAGAGCCCTCGGCATTGGCGATAACGGTCGGCTCGCCGCCTTCCATAACCGCAACGCAAGAGTTGGTTGTTCCAAGGTCAATTCCAATAATTTTTCCCATGATAAATTCCTCCAAATTATCGTAAAATTTTGTTATAAGAATTCGTTAGTTGGCAACCTGCACCATGGCGGCGCGAATTACCGTATCTCCGAATTTATAGCCTTTTTGCAATACCTGAGAAATCACGTTTGTGCCCAGGTTTTCATCCTCAATGTGTAAGACCGCCTCGTGAATGGTGGGATCAAACGCATCACCCACGGCACCGATTTCCACAACGCCCAGACGTTCTTTGAGCCCCATCAACTGTCTGACAATCAGTTCCATACCTTTCAAATAATCGGCATTTTCAAAATCGGGTTCGCCCGAACGGTCGACGTTATCCAAAAGCGGCAACAGTTCTTTGATGACGGTGCTTTTGGCAAACTCGGCCACCGAAAGGCGTTCGCGTTCGGTACGCTTTTTGTAGTTGTCAAACTCGGCCGCGGTGCGAACAAGCAATTCTTTTTGTTGCTCAAGTTCGGCGCGCAAGGCTTCGAGTTCGCCGTCTTTTTTGCTTTTTTTCTTTTCTTTTTTCTCGGTTTTTACAACGGGTTCTTCTTCAACCGCGGTATCCACCTTTTTCTCTGACTCTGCCACGAAATCAGTCCTCCATATTCTTTTTGGCTTCGCAAAGTTGTTTATTAAGTCGCGAAGCGATATATTGTGTGCTCGGAATAATTTGTTCGTACGGCATCCGACAAGGGCCGACAACACCGATTTTTCCGCAAGCCCTTTGTTCGGCGGTGCATTCCGACACGACCATACAGATGTTTTGCAATTCACGGTAGCGACTGTCACTTCCAAGAAGAATATCCGCACCGTTATTCACCGATTCCAGCAAGCTCAAAAACGGTTCGCGCTGATTAGAAAGGGTTAAAAGCCGATGGGCCCCCTCTTCCCCGCAAATGCCGTAAAGAGCGGTCGTATTATTCCATAAAACGGGAAGATTTTTGAGTTCTTCCACCATTTCAAACAGTTGGGTCAACAGCGGCATCAACACAAGCGAGTCCAACCCAGCTGAAGCAATCACGTTTTGTAAATACGCCTTATTGAGTTCCCCAATGGATTGGCGGCACAACCGCTTTTGCACGATTTCGGAAAACCGCTCGATATGTTCGGCGCCAAAACCCTCGGGCAAACAGCAAAGCCGACTGCGCGTTCGTCCGTCCGACAAAACGAGTACCGGCATCACGTTGCGGCCGCCGATGGGTACCAACTGCACCCGCTTGACCGTCACCGAACTTTCGGCCTCGTAATAAGAGAAGGAAGGCAAACCCGTCAATTCCGAGAGAACCTGTGCCGCACGGGCAAACAGGCGCTCAGGTTCAGCCTCGGCCCCCATCAGGCGCATATCAATATAATCTTTGGTGCTTTCGGTCAGTTCCCCCGCCTGCATCAGATGATGAACGTACAACCGATAACCGCTTCCCGTCGGAACGCGGCCGGCCGAGGTGTGGGGCTGACACAAAAGACCCAGCGCACACAAAGCACTCATTTCATTTCGAAGGGTTGCCGAAGAAGGAGCGTGTTCCAACATTGCCGCGAGCGTCTTGGAACCGACCGGTTCGCCCGTTTGCAGATAGGCGCGCACAACCGCGGCCAACACCGCTTCTTTACGGGGACTCAACTGCATAGGTTTTCCCTCCTCTTCGGTTTTAGCACTCTCGACTTTGGAGTGCTAACTACTGTTATTATACCCCGCTTTTTGGAAAAGTCAACCTTTTTTTACAAAATTTCTTTGACTTTCCCTGACCTTTTACAATTTGTTCATTTTTGAAGGATAAAAAAAGACGACCAAATCGGTCGTCTTTTTTTGGTTTTTCCTTTATTTCAAGCCATAAACGCGCTTGGCGTTTTCGGAAAAGATTTTGCGGTAATCCTCATCGCTCAAACCGAGCGATAACAGCAATTCCACCTCGTCTTTGACGAAATGCAGCGGATAATCGGTACCGAAGAGTACGCGGTCGACCCCGTACCGTAAAATGAGTTTTTGGGCCAATTCCGACGAAATATAGCCAAGGCTCGACGAACAGTCGACCACGAGGTTCGGACAATCGCTCAACCGTTCACAGGCCTCTTCCCACACCGAAAAGCCGCCGAAATGGGCGCCGATGACCGTTAGCGAAGAATAAATTTGCAAAATCGGCAAGAGGCGGTTGGGGTTGGAAAAGTCGTAACGGCTATCCCCCGTGTGCATTAAAATCGGAAGACGTTCGCCCTCGCAAATCTCGTAAATTTTCAGGCATCGGTAATCATCGATTTTGAACCCTTGGATATCGGGGTGAAGTTTTACGCCTTTGAGCCCCAAAGACTTCAAATGTTCAATATCGCCCGCGATATCTTCGCTGTCGGGATGAAGCGTACCAAGGCCGATTAATTCCTGCGGATGGGCCGCCACTTCATCGTGAATAAACTGATTGATTTTTCGTACCTGGTGCGGCGTGGTTGCCACCGACTGTACAATAAAGCGGTCAATCCCCATCGCCTTGCCCGATTCGAGCAATCGCTCAACCGTACCGTCCTCGGCCGGTTGTTCGCCGTAAAAATTTCCCGTAGCCTGTGCCGCTTTGCGGGCGATTTTTTCGGGATAGATATGACAGTGCGCGTCAATCGCTTCAAAGCGTCCGTTGATCAAACCGTTTCACCCTTTCTCAAATCCGTTCGATAAAACGGGCAATCTTTCGGCTCAAGAGCGCGTAACCCTTGTCATTGGGGTGTAAACCGTCGACCGTGTAGCGTTCCTTTAAGAATTCAACCTGCGGCTGAATGCCGCTCTCGGCAAACAGATCGAGTACCGGCAACGCGTAGTATTCAGCCACCTGTTTGATGATTTCCACATAGGTCTTCAAGATGCCCACGGGTTGCTCTTTCAAGTCGCCGCAAGGGTTTTCCTCGTTCCAACGGTGAATGGGCGTCAGGAAAACGATCTGCGCATCGGGATAGCGCAACAAGAGTTTTTGGCACAAGGTGTGCACTGCGCCGTAAAACGTGTCGGGGGTGCGGTCGGTCATCTGTCCCAACGGCGCATCGCCGTGGCCGAAATCGTTGGTGCCGCCAAACACGACAATCAGGTCGGCGTCGGGGTCCATTTTGTCAACACGCCCGCAAAAATCCTGGTCAATTACCGGGTTTTCCGACGGATGAATATTTTGGGCAATTCTGGTGCCGCCAATGCCGTAATTTCGGCAAACGGCGCCGTACTCCTGTGCAATACGATCGGTAAAACGAAGACACACTTGTGAAGCGCCGGCTCCCTCGGTAATACTATCGCCCAAGAAGTTTATTTTCAAACCTTTTAATTCCATTGTAATACTCCCTCTCTGCGAGAAAGTATAGCACAGTCAAAAAACGTTGTCAAGAAACCGATCGGTTAAAAATGCGTTTCAATCTCCATTAAACGGTTATACTTGGCCACGCGGTCGGTTCGGCAGGGTGCACCCGTTTTGATCTGCCCCGCGTTGACGGCCACCGAAAGGTCGGCAATAAAGGTGTCCTCGGTTTCGCCCGAACGGTGAGAAATAACGGTGCGGTATCCGCCGTGGCGCGCCATACGAATGACCTCAAAAGTTTCGGTGAGTGTTCCGATTTGGTTGGGCTTGATGAGAATGGCATTCCCGACCCCCTCGCGAAGGCCGCGTTCCAACCGCTTGGTGTTGGTCACGAACAGGTCGTCCCCCACCAGTTGCAAACGCTCGCCCAGGCGCTCGGTCAACACGCGCCAACCGCTCCAATCCTCCTCGGCAAGTCCGTCTTCAATCGAAAAGATGGGATAACGCTCTAACAAACCTTCGTAATAGGCAACCAATTCCTCGGCCGTGTAGGTTTTGCCGCGTTTCGGCAGCGTGTAGCGGCCGTCTTTGTACCATTCGCTCGAGGCCACGTCAAGCGCCAGGTGAATTTGCTCGGTGGTATACCCCGCCGCCTCAATGGCGCGCAAAATATAGTCGAGCGCCTCTTCATCCGAAGAAAGGTTGGGCGCGAAACCGCCCTCATCTCCCACACCCGTGGCGTGTCCGTCGGCCTTCAGCAGGCGGCCGAGCGCGTGGTAGACTTCACCGCACCAGCGAAGCCCCTCGGTAAAAGAGGTCGCGGCCACGGGTGAAATCATAAACTCCTGGATATCGATATTGTTGGCCGCATGAGCGCCACCGTTGAGGATATTCATCATCGGACGGGGCATCACCTGTGCCGAAATGCCGCCCAGATAACACCACAAGGGCAGTTTGGCCGAGACCGCCGCCGCTTTAGCCACCGCCAGAGATACCGCAAGAATGGCATTGGCACCCAGGCGACTTTTATTATCGGTGCCGTCGAGTTCACACATCGCACGGTCAATCTCGCTCTGGGAAAAAGCGTCCATACCCACAAGGCGTTCGGCAATCGGGCCGTTGATATTCTCGACCGCCTTCAAAACGCCCTTGCCGTTATATCGGGACGGGTCGCCGTCGCGCAGTTCGTGGGCCTCGAACGCGCCCGTAGAAGCACCCGAGGGCGAGAGCGCAAAACCGTAACTACCGTCCGCAAGCCACACAGCCGCGCCCACCGTTGGGTTGCCGCGCGAATCCATTCGTTCAAAACCTTTCATCTTCTCAATTTGCATCATTTGTCAATCCTTTCTTGTTTTTTCATATTTTCCCCTTTGCATTTGCAAATATGTATGGTATAATATTAAAATATTATAGATATAAGGGTTGTTTGTTCATGGAAAACCAACTTCAAAAAGAACCTTCTTCGAACCTCATCTACGGGCGCAACGCCGTGATGGAAGCGGTTCGTTCGGGCCGCGAGATCGACCGTTTGTTGGTTGCGCACGGCGCAACGGGCGGTTCGGTTTCGGCCATAATTGCCAAATGTGCCGCACGCGGCATTTTGATTAAAGAGGTCAGCCCCCAAAAACTCGATGAGTATTGTGCGGGTGCCAACCACCAGGGCGTGGCCGTTTTCTTTGCCGCACAGGAGTATTCCACCGTCGAAGAAATTTTAGAAACCGCAAGGGCACGCGGCGAAGATCCGTTTTTGCTCATTTGCGATGAAATTGAAGACCCGCACAACTTGGGCGCCCTCATTCGAACGGCCGAAGCCTGCGGTGTACACGGCATTATCATTCCCAAACGCCGTTCGGCCTCCCTCAACGCCACCGTTGCCAAATCGGCAAGCGGCGCGTTGGAATATATGAAGGTGGCCCGTGTGACCAATCTGGTGGCTACCATCGAGCAGTTGAAAGAACAGGGCGTTTGGGTTTACGGTGCCGATATGGACGGCGAGAATTACACCGACGTGAATTTCAGCGGTCCTTGTGCATTGGTTGTGGGCAACGAAGGCCACGGAATCGGCGCATTGGTTGCCAAAAAGTGTGACGTGATCGTCAGTTTGCCGATGGTCGGCAAAATCAATTCGCTAAACGCCTCGGTTGCGGGCGGAATTCTCTTATACGAAGTCCTGCGCGGACGAAACACAGGGGAGAAAAAGTAACATGGGACTTTTTTCAAAAAAAGAAAACATTGAATTATTCCAACTGCTTCAATCGGACGAGCAGGATGAATTTGCTTTGGGCGGCGAACATCCCAAAGCCGAAGCACCCAGCCACGCGCTGACCGCCGAAGAAGTTGTTGAACAAGTTCATATAGACCCGCCGCCACAAAGCGGCCAAACCGAAGACCCGTTGGCGGCACTGCGCCGCCGTATGACCGAAGCGGCGGCGAAAAAGAACCACCCCGACACGACGGTTCAAGAAGAACCTCTCTTCTCGGTCGAGGTGGCGGAACCGGTCAAAAAAGTCGCGGCCGAACCGACAAAGGAAAAGCCCGTCGCAAAAGCGCCGCAAAGCGAATCGCTTCTGGAACGGTGTAAAGCCTACACCACCGATTCTTCGGGCCGTTCGGTGCTCGACAACGAAGAACCCGCCTACACGCTTGAAAGTGTCCACGAAATTTTGATGGACGGCAAAATGCGAACGGTCGAAATGTTGAAAGAAAAGTACGGCATCATGCCCGAGGCGGCAACACAGCCGACTCCCGAAACGCCGTCTGTTCCCGAAGAAACCGCAACGCAAGAACCCGAAGAAAAGCCAAGGCTTGAAATTTCGGATTTGGACCCCATTCCGCTATCTGCCCCCGACCCTGCCGATTTGAGCAACACGGCAACCATTCGCTTCACCCCGGTACACGCCGACCGCGAAGGCGGTGAGGAAATGCGCGTGTCCACCCAGACCAAACAACTGGATCTGACGGGGGAAATCTCCTCCTTCTCGGCCGAAGCGGCCGCCGAAGAGGTAACGCAATTAAACGAAAGTGATTTCGATTCTTTTGACGAAAAGGAAAACCCCGAAACGACCGCCGACCTCAAAAAACTCGCGCGGCGATACGCCGTAAAGAAAAGAACGGCCTTTTTCCAAGCCTTCTTCTCCGTTTTGCTCACCCTTGCACTCGCGGCCTTCTATCTGCCGATGTTGTCAGGACTTCTGATTCTTTCCCCAAAAACGGGAATGTTTATCGTTTCGGGAATTTTAGCATTGGCTCTGTTGGTAAATCTCGACCTGTTTGCCGCCGTTGTGAAAATGTTTGGCAAACACCCCTCGTCCGACGGGAATATTCTGTTGGCAGAAGTCGGCATTTTGTTGTGCGGCGTTCTTTCGGCCGTTATGGGCGAAAATATGCTCGCCTTAATTCTCCTGGGCGGTGTTTTGCTCTGCGTTCGTTCCATCGCCCGTTTCTTGAGTTTGATTACCCTTACGGGCAATCTACGGCAACTGTTAAGTACCAGGCCGAAAAAGGCCGTCGCTCTAATTGATGACCCCGCCGTTACCTTTGCAATGGCAAAAAATTCCATTGAGGGTGACGTATTGGCGGCCGCCCCACAAAAAACCGACACGGTTGCAAACTTTATGAAGTACAGCCGTTTCTTCAATCTCTTGAACGGAAAACTGCGGATGGTTACCATCGTTTCGCTCGTTCTCGCGGTTGTCCTCGGCTTTTCCTACGGAATGGTGGCCCACAACCCCGCCATGGGTTCGTACATTGCCGCCGCCGTGTTATCACTCGGCGCTCTGCCGCTCTTACCGCTCAGTGAAACACTCCCGAATTTCTCGGCCGCGAATCGACTCAACAAAAAAGGTTCGTACATTGCGGGTATTACGGGCGCGGAGCATTTGGAACAGGCCAACGCCATCGTGCTTTCCACCAAGGACATCTTCCCCGCAGGCAGTGTTACGTTGCACGATTTGAAGGTATTGAGTCAAAGCGATTTCGACCGCATTATTCTGCGCGCCGCCTCGCTGACCGAGGCGATGGGCAGTCCCCTCTGCCCCATTTTCAAGCGCATTGCCGGAACCGACGAATCTTATACAATTCCGAGTTCCGATTCGTTCAAATATGAAAAAGACCTTGGTATTTCGGGTTGGGTAGACGACCAGATTATGTTCATCGGCAACCGCACCATTATGGAAGCCCACGGCATTGCCGTTCCGCCCATTGAAACCGACCACAATATTTTGCGCAGTGGCTTCTTCCCCGTTTACTTGGCTTACGGCGGCAAGGCTTGTGCGCTCTTGTCGGTTCAGTACGCGGTTGACCCCGACGTGGTACGCGAACTGCACCGCAGCACACGCGCGGGCATTACCCTGTTGCTTCGCAACTGCGACCCCAACCTCACCGAAGAAATGATTTGCGACTATTTCGGGCTTTACGAAGATTCGGTAAAGATTATGAGTAACGCGGGCGTCAATATGTGCCGAATGGCCGTAGCCAAAACCGAGCGTTTCTCCGCACCCGCCATTTTCCGCGGCAACGCTATCAACTTTATGATGCTGATGAACTGCGCTTCGCGAATCAAGCAGTCCAACCGAATGTTATCGGTTCTGTATATTCTCGCCTCATGTCTGGGCGCGATGTTGTTCTTATACCTTACGTTTTCGGGTGTCGGCAGTATGCCCGATGCGGCAACCTTATTGCAATACCATCTGTTAACCACCGTTTTGGGTTATATTATTTATTGGATTAAACGACCCTAAAAACGATCTACATTTTCATCACGGAGGAATTCACTATGTGTGAGAAAAAGAAATTTTACATCACCACCGCCATTGCCTACACCTCGCGCAAGCCCCACATCGGCAACGCTTACGACATTGTTTTGGCCGATATGATTGCGCGCTATAAAAAAATGATGGGCTTTGACGTGTTTTTGATGACCGGCTCGGACGAGCACGGCCAGAAGATTGAAGACTGCGCCAAAGAGGCCGGCATCACCCCGCAGGAATATGTAGACGGCGTGTCGGGCGAAATTCGTGCCGTTTGGGACAGTATGAACACTTCCTACGACCACTTTATCCGCACAACCGACAAACAGCACGAAAACACCGTTCAGAAAATCTTCAAAAAACTTTACGAACAGGGTGATATTTACAAGGGCACCTACGAAGGCAAATACTGCGTACCTTGTGAATCGTTCTTTACCGCTTCGCAACTTGTGGACGGCAAATGCCCCGACTGCGGCCGCGAAGTGGTCGATGCCAAGGAAGAGGCCTATTTCCTGCGCCTGTCCAAGTATCAGGACCAATTGCTCAAATACTACGAGGAAAACCCCGACTTCATTCAACCCGAATCCCGCCGCAACGAGATGATCAACAACTTCTTAAAGCCGGGACTTTCGGATTTGTGCGTGTCGCGTTCGACCTTTAAGTGGGGCGTTCCGGTTAGTTTCGATGACCGCCACGTCATCTACGTCTGGATCGATGCACTTTCCAACTATATCACCGGTATCGGTTACGATCCCGACGGCAGCAGCGAACAGTACGAAAAACTGTGGCCGGCCGACCTGCACGTCATCGGCAAGGATATCGTTCGTTTCCACACCATTTACTGGCCCATTATCTTAATGGCGCTCGGTCTTCCCCTGCCCAAGAAGGTGCTCGGTCACCCGTGGGTTTTGGTGGGCGAAGATAAAATGTCCAAATCCAAGGGCAACGTGATTTATGCCGACGAACTGGCCGCCCGTTTCGGGACCGACGCCGTTCGTTACTATCTGCTTTCGGAAATCCCCTTCACGCAGGACGGCACCATCACCTACGAAAGTTTTATGACCAAGTACAACGCCGACCTTGCCAACACGCTCGGCAACCTCGTCAACCGCACCGTTGCGATGACCAACAAGTACTTTGCGGGCACCGTTTCGGCCGCCGCAGCCACCGAAGAATGTGACCGCGAACTGATTGCCGAAGCCGAGAAAGCGTTGGAAAAATACTATGCGCAGATGGATATTTACCACAATGCCGACGCTTGTGACGCAGTGATGAACTTTGCCAAGCGTTGCAACAAGTATATCGACGAAACCGCCCCCTGGGTTTTGGCCAAGTCGGAAGAAACGCGCGCGCGTTTACAGGCGGTTCTCTACCACTTGTTGGAGAGTATTCGACTTCTCGGTATTATGTTAACTCCTATCATTCCGCAAAGCGCCGCTGAAATTCAAAAGCAGTTGTGTACCGACAACACCGACGCAACCTTCGGCGCCGTCACCGACTACCACGTAGGCGTTGCTACGCCGTTGTTCGCGCGAATTGACATTCCGAAGGTACTGGAAGAAATTGCCGCCGAACAAGCCAAAAAGGCCGAAACGACCAAAAAAGCCGAGAACGTGACCACGTTGGCCGAAATTTCGATTGACGATTTCAAAAAGGTCCAGTTATTGGTTGCCGAAGTCACCGCCTGCGAACCGATTGAGAAAGCCAAAAAACTCTTGAAACTCACCTTGAATGACGGTAGCTCGAAGCCGCGCACCGTCGCTTCGGGGATTGCGCTTTGCTACAAGCCCGAAGACCTGATCGGTCGAAAGGTGGTCTTGGTAGCCAACCTGAAACCTGCCAAACTTTGCGGTGTCGAATCGTTTGGAATGATTTTGGCCGGACAGAACGACGACGGCATTAAGGTGCTATTCGCCGACGATCTGCCCGCAGGAAGCGTTATCAGTTAATGGACGCGCCGTTACTCTCCCGCCTTAACGAGCGGCTCATTTTCGATTCCCACGCGCATTATAACGACGAGCGGTTTGACGACTGCCGCGCGGAACTGTTAAAAGAACTGCCGAACCAAGGCGTTTTGGCGGTCGTGAACTGCGGTTGCGATATCCCTTCCTCGGCCCTGGCACTGCAACTGGCCGAGCAATACGACTATCTATACGCCGCCGTAGGGTTTCACCCCGAGTTTTGGAACGCGGGTACCCACGAACAACTCGCCGAAATCGAGCAGATGGCCGCGCACCCCAAATGCGTCGCCATTGGCGAAATCGGGTTGGATTACTATTGGGACCGCGATCACCACGACGAGCAGCAAGAACTGTTTATCAAGCAAATTGACCTTGCCAACCGTTTACAAAAGCCCATCATCGTGCACGACCGCGAGGCCCACGGCGACACGCTTGAAATTTTGAAAAACCACCCCGTTCGCGGTGTGGCACATTGTTTTTCGGGCAGTCCCGAAATGGCCCAAGAACTTTTGAAACTCGGCTTTTATCTCGGCATCGGCGGTGTCGTCACCTTCAAAAATGCGCGGCGTTTGCCCGAAGTGGTGGCGCTCATTCCCGACGACCGACTGCTTTTAGAAACCGACTGTCCCTATTTGGCACCCGAGCCGTTTCGCGGAAAACT
The DNA here is from genome assembly GCA_045545515.1 of Acutalibacteraceae bacterium. Lineage (GTDB taxonomy): Bacteria > Bacillota > Clostridia > Oscillospirales > Acutalibacteraceae > UBA737. The sequence continues at coordinate 23,602 of JAZQBA010000003.1, read as the reverse complement.
TTGCCATTCGGGACTTATTCTCCTAACGGCCGAACGCGTGGCCGAACTGCGCGGACAAACGGTTGAAGAAATTTTAGAAATTTCAGCAAAAAATGCAAAAAACCTGTTCGGATTATAAAAGAATAATCACCCCACATTTCGCAGATAATAATTGCGGAAAGTGGGGTGATTTTTGTGTCCGATAAGAATAAGCAGCAGAACAACCAGAACAAGCAACAGCAGAACAACCAGAATAAGCAGCAGCAAAACGAGCAGAACAAGAAAAATAACTCGTTTGAAAACAATAATTACTAAACAAAAAACCGCATCCGTTTGGATGCGGTTGCTTTTTTATTTTCCCTTGAGAACGTAACTCAAATCCCCGAGCCAAACGCGAAGGCCGCCGCCTTTATAGTAGCGGTCATATTGGCGCATTTGAAAGACTAATGACATCCAACAGAAAATGTTTTTGGTTTCCAAAAAACGAAGTCGTTTCTGCTCAAAAGCGATAAATCGACCGAACGCCTCAAGCAGTGCGGCATCCTCTAAAAGGCTCATTACATAAGAATGCCCTTCAATCGATTCATACAGTCCGCGAATACGTTTTTCAAGCCGTCGCACCCTTGTCTTTCGGCTCATCGCCGAAAGGGTGACGTTATCCCCATGATAACGGTATTCGGTAAGAACCGTGTTCAAAATTCCCGTTGAACCCTGCAAGGTACCGAGAATTGAAATCAACCAATCGTGTGAAAGCAGGTTTTTCAGATCAATCGGGCGAAGAATCTCTTTTAATTCCTTTCGCATACAAATCGAAAAGCCGCGAATATAAGAACAGCCAATCATACTTTCGGTCGTGGTAAGTTCGAGTGAATCATCGTAGCAATCCCCCAAATAGGTCACGCCCGAATTTTCGATCGGTTTTGTATCGGCGTCAATCACGCCGTAACGGGAAGAAAGCACCTTTAATTCGGGGTGACTTTCCATACAGGCAATCATCTTTTCGACCTTGTCCTCGTGCCAAACGTCGTCCTGGTCGGCCAAGAAGATAAAATCGCCCGAACAATCGGCAATCGCATCGTAAAAATTATGACAGTAGCCGCGGTTCTCGGCGCGTTCGACGACGCGCCAATTCGAAAGCGCATTTTTCTCGATAAAAGCGCGGCAGATCTCCACCGTGTTATCGGTCGAGCAATCGTCCCCGATAACCACTTCGTCGACGCGAACGGTCTGGTTGCGGATGCTCTCCAACTGTTCTTCGATAAATCTCTCGCCGTTATAGGCGGCCACAGCGACCGAAATCATCCTCTCACCCTCAAAAACAATTTTTGCATTTTGAACTTTAAGAAATAGGTAACAAAGCAAAACGCGAACACCAGCGCCGCATTTCGGCTTTTGGCTACCGCCACCGTAAACTTGGCCGTCTTTCCGCTACCCACCGCATTTTTGGCGGCAGAGAAAAACGCCTCGGTCTGAACCTCTTGCCGGATTCGGCGGTAAATTTCCTTTTTCGGCAGGGATAAAAACATATCCACGTGGGCCGAAAAGAAAAAGCGCAACCAACAGTAATCACAAAAATCCGACCGCTCGGGCAGGAGTGTTCGCAAAGTTTCCATCCGATTTTTTAAGGCGGGCCACTTGCGCTCGTCGTACCGACGGGTCGTACTGCCCGAACGAAGCATATAGTAATACAAACATTGCGAAGCCACCGCCACGCGCGGCGAAAAGGTCAACAATTTCAGGTTGAAATCGGTGTCCTCATAGATTTCACCCTCGGGAAACAAAACGCCCGTTTGCGCCAAAAAATCGGCGCGGTAGAGTTTGTTCCAGGGCGGATCGATCAAATTCTTTTCTTTGAGTTCGGGCAGACGCTCACAAAGGTTTTGCGCGTCCATCACGCCCTCTTGAGCGAAGACGGGTGAAGCCGCCGCATCGCTTTGCATAAAATAGCCGCACAGCGCAATATCCACCACCGACTGTTCGGCTGTTTCATAAAGCGTTTTCAGTAAATCGGGGTGACATCGGTCGTCACTGTCGGCAAAAGCGATATAGGTTCCCTTGGCCTCTTTCAAACCGCGGTTGCGCACCGCCGCCTGACCGCGATTTTCCTGTTCGATATAGCGAACACGCGCGTCCTCGGCCGCCATCTGCCGACAGAGTTCTCCGCTTTGGTCGGTCGAGCCGTCGTTAATGAGAATGAGTTCAAAATCCTCAAAACTCTGGGTCAAAACCGACGATACGGCATCTTGTAAATATGCCTGTGCATTATACACAGGCATAATCATACTTATTTTACACACGGCACATCAATAGAGGATACGTCCTTCGGCAACCTTCTTGAGGTGAGCGCCGTAAGGCGATTTGCCGTATTTCTCGGCCGATTTGAGCAATTTTTCTTTGTCGATCCAACCGTTGATATAGGCAATTTCTTCAACCGCCGAAATCTGAACACCCTGGCGACCCTCAACCACCTTAACAAACTCGGTGGCTTCGGCCAAAGCATCCATCGTGCCGGTATCCAACCAGGCATAGCCACGGCCGAGCGTTACAACGTTGAGTTGATCCTCTTCCAGATACATACGGTTCAGGTCGGTAATCTCCAACTCGCCACGTGCCGAGGGCTTGACCTTTTTGGCCAACTCAACTACGCGGTTGTCGTAGAAATAAAGACCGGTTACACAGTAGTTGGACTTCGGGTTCTGCGGCTTTTCTTCAATCGAAATCGCCTTACCGTTTTCATCGAATTCCACGATACCGAAGCGCTCGGGATCGTCGACGTAGTAGCCGAAAACGGTAGCACCCTGCTCACGCGAAGCGGCGGCCTGCAGATGTTTGGTCAGACCGTTTCCGTAGAAGATATTATCGCCCAAAACCATCGCGCAGCTATCGCCGTCGATAAACTCCTCACCGATCAAGAAAGCCTGTGCCAGACCGTCGGGAGAGGGCTGTACCGCATAGGAAAGGTGGATGCCGTAATCGCTGCCGTCGCCCAAAAGGCGCTCAAAGTTGGGCAGATCCTGCGGGGTCGAGATAATGAGAATATCCTGAATTCCCGCCAACATCAAGGTGGAAAGCGGATAGTAAATCATCGGTTTGTCGTAAACGGGCAACAACTGTTTGCTCGTGACCATGGTCAACGGATAAAGTCTGGTTCCGCTACCGCCTGCTAAAATAATACCTTTCATAAGAACGCATCCTTTCTATTAAAGCACTTGAATATCAATGCTATTGATAACAACGTCTTCAATCGGCTTGTCGGCCGCGCCGACCGCCACCGAAGCAATGGCTTCGACCGTATCCATGCCTTCATACACCTGGCCGAACACGGTGTGACGAAAATCCAACCAAGGGGTACCGCCCATTTGTTCGTAGGCCGTTACGATCTCGCTCGGGAAACCCTGTTCGCCCAACTGTTCCATCTGGGCAATCATCTGCTCGGGCACGGTATCAGCCTCGACAATAAAGAACTGACTGCCGTTGGTGTTAGGACCCGAATTCGCCATCGAAAGCGCACCGCGCAGGTTATGAAGTTCGGGGGTGAATTCATCGGGGAAACTGCGCCCCCAAATCGATTCGCCGCCGCAACCGGTACCCGTCGGGTCGCCGCCCTGAATCATAAAATCCTTAATCACACGGTGGAAAATCAAACCGTTGTAATAACCGTTCTTGGCATGGGTCGTAAAGTTTTCGACCGCTTTGGGCGCCTCATTCTCGAACAGGCGCACCGAAATATCTCCCTTATTGGTATGCAATACCGCAACGGTATCCCCCGCCTGCGGCAGTTGTAACTGTTTTACTGCCATATTGATGCCTCCATCACATATTTTCTTTATTGTACCAATTTTTTCTTCGTTTGGCAACCTTTATTTGCCCTCGGGATGAAAATAAGAGAAAATTTTCTCGGCCACCGCGTTCGACACGCCTTTTACGGCCGAAATTTCCTCTTTAGAGGCCGTTTTCAGTTTTGCGAGGGTACCAAAGTGTTTGAGTAATTCGGCCGCTCTCGTTTTACCTACACCTTCGATATTCATCAGTTCGCTTGAGAGCATCGCCTTGGTTCGGCGGTTTTGATGATAGCCGATGGCAAAGCGGTGAACTTCGTCCTGAATTTGGGTCACAAAGGTAAAGGCCCGACGGTTGGCGCGAATGGCGATATCCTCTCCCCCACCCGTGACGGCACGGGTGCGGTGCTTGGAATCCTTGACCATACCAAAAAGCGGCAGTTGAAGGTCATACGCTTCCAAAATGGGTTGCACGGCCGCAACCTGACCTTTGCCGCCGTCCAACAGAATCAGATCGGGCAACACCGAAAAGCCTTCGGTTCCTTGGCGGTATTCTTCCAAGCGGCGCGAAAGAACTTCGGCCATCGAGCGGTAGTCATCCTGCCCCGAAAACCCTTTGATCTTAAATCGGCGGTAGTCGCTCTTTTTCGGGCGGCCATCTTCGAAAACGACCATTCCCGCAACGTTTTCCCGACCGGCGGTGTGAGAAATATCGTAGGCTTCGATTCTTCGCGGCGCATGCGGCAGTCCCAACAGGTCGGCCAGTTCGTTGAGCACCGTCATTTCCCGACCGCTGCGCTCGGTTTTTTGCGCCAGATTTTCGGCCGCGTTGCGAAGACACAGATCGACAACGCGATACTGTTCCCCTTGTTTGGGAACCAGAAGATGAACCTGTCTTCCCGCTTTTTCACTGAGAAAGCGTTCCAAAAGCGCCGCGTCTTCACATTCTTCGTCCAGAAGTATACGCGGCGGAATATCGGCGTGTTCTTCGTAATAACGCCCTAAAAACTCGGCATACAAACTCGCCCGGTCGCGAAACCCGTCCACAAAATAGTGCAATCGGTCGCAAAGCCGCTTTTCGCGAAAGACCATCACGCTCACACAGGCCATTTCACCAATTGAAGCCGTGGCGAACACGTCCTGCCGTTTGTAGGGAATTTCCAGAACCTTTTGCTTTTCGCCGATCTTTTCAATCGCGCGCACGCGGTCGCGCAGTCGCGCGGCGTGTTCGAAATCGAGCCGCTCGGCGGCGCGTTCCATTTCCTCTTTCAAAATCTTAACCGTTTTCCGTCGGTCGGCCTGTTTGATAAAATCGCGCGCGGCAAAAACGGTTTGACCGTATTCCTCGGCGGTGATTTTTCCGCGGCAAGGCGCATCGCACAGACCGATATGGAAATTCAGGCACGGTTTACTGATACGTTCTAAATTGCGGCTGCAATCGGGCAGACGGAAGATCCGCCGCACTTCTTCCACCGTTTCGCGCACGACAAAGGCCGAATAATAAGGGCCGATATACTCGCCCTTTTTATCCATTTGCATTGCCGTTTCGATCCGCGGCCATTTTTCATCGGTAATGCGGATATAGTGGTACCCTTTGTCATCCTTTAAGAGGATGTTATATTTCGGTTGGTGTTGCTTGATCATCGAGTTTTCCAAAAGCAGTGCCTCAAACTCGCTGTCGCACAAAATCACCTCGAAATCGGCTACGTTCGACACCATTTGCCGAACCTTTTGCGTGTGTTGGTTGCCGCCGCCGAAATACTGCGTTACGCGGTTTTTTAAGGCTTTGGCTTTGCCGATGTAAATAATGTTATCCTTGGCATCCTTCATAAAGTAGACGCCGGGCGTGAGCGGAAGCGCATTTGCCCGTTTTTTCAAATTTGCCAATCGGTCCTCATATTCGTTTCTGTTCAACACGCTTCCCTCCTTTTCAACGATACTCTTAGTATGGTCGAAAACAATTCAATGAAACAAAGCAACTCCGTTCTTTTCCAAACCAAAAAACGGAGTTGCCGCGGCACAAACGGCCGTTTATTTATTTACTTCTTCCAAAAATTCTTCCAAGGACGCATCATCCATCTCGGGGAGAAGTGCCTCGTTATAATCGTCGTACATCATTTCTTCCTCGCGGCGTTCTTTCAAAACGCGAACAACCAACAAAACGATCAACGCCACGACACAAAGTACCGCCAGCAGCAAAATACCCAAAACGATTTTGCCGCGCGTCGGCATTTTGACAAGGCGCTCTACAAGACCCTTCTTCTGAGGTTCGGGTTTCTTTTCCTCCGGAGGATCGAGTGCAAAATCGGGGGCGCGCTGTAAAGTACCCTCCAAACTATCGTAACTGTAGAAACGACGAATTCCGTTTACGTAGCAGTACAACATATAGAAGTCGACACGGTCGGGGTCGTTCACGCCCCAGGCGGTAACGCTGGAATTGCCCAGAACCAAATTGGTTTCATAATAACCCGTCGGCGCGCGCAAGCCCTCTTCCACGTCGGCAAAGATATACATCGTGCCCATATGGCTCATATAAGGCAATACGCGGAACTCGCCGCGAACGTCATCATAGATATAATATTCACCGGCAGCGGTTTCGTCGTCGGTCAACCAATAGATCTGGTAGGTCTTATCCTGTGATTGGAAAACTTGTACAGGCGTTCCGTTATACTGTCCCTCTACGATTTCCATCGCAGCCGGAACGGGAACCTGAGAAATATCGGGCACAACGTGGTACCCCTTTTCGTTCATCGTAACGGCAAGGGTATCGACCGCGGGGGTGTCCGTGGGTTGTTCTTGCGGATTTTCACCCTCGGCCGCGCGGGTAATGTTGAGCGTATAGGTTTTCTTGGTGCCGTTGGCCGCCGTAACCACGATATTGCGCTTGTTGGCACCAACTGCAAGTTTGAAATTGCCGGTACCCGAAATCTTGGCCGCGCCGTCCTGGGCCTTGGCCGTGATTTTCACCGATTCGGTTTCAAAACCGACCGATACGCTGTAAGCGGTTTTCGAAGCCGCGAATTTGGGGTTCAGATTACCGCCGCTCACGGTCAACGAAGAAAGGTTAGCGTTGTTGGAAGCGGCAGGGGTCTGCGGTTGCGACTCAGTAGGGGTGGAGGGCGTCGTCGGCGCAGGTTCGCTCGGTTGCGGTGCGGCAGGCGCCGCCACCTTAATCGTGTAGCCGCCTGCACCCGAGGTCTTTTTGGCACCGTCGGAACACTCGGCCGCAAATTTCACATAACTGTCGCCCGCGGCAATTACCGTAAACGTAAAATGATAAGAACGGCTGTTCTCGCCACTGCATTCGGCATCGACAACTTTACAGGTGCCGGCGCCGGCATTACTGCCGCCCGATACCCACTGCAACACTGCCGAATTATAGGTAAACGTACCGGTTACGGCGTAAATCGGGTCGGTCGAACGGGCCGTTGCAATCACGGTGACCTGTTCCCCGACGTTATAGGTTGCTTTGTTGGGGGAAAGCCCAATTACCACGTTGGTATCGGCCTTGGCGGTGAGGGTCGAGAGCCCAGCCGTAAGTGATACCATCATGACCACACAAAGCAGTAAGGAAAGAATTTTTTTCATCGTCATTCACCTATCCTAACAATTTAATCCCAAGCAAATGCAACCGCATTGCCGCTAAATCAATAACATCAACCGTCCCGTCGGCATTGGTGTCACCCAACGTGAACGCATCGCCCGAAAGGGGTCGGTTGCCAAGCAGATGCAACCGCATCGCCGCCAAATCAATAACGTCAATCGCGCTGTCGCCGTTGATATCACCCTTTTTAGCAACCGTACCAATTTGGCCGTTGACCGCTATCGTGAGCGTTCCGCCCGCAGTCGAGTTGACCGTAAAGTGGTAGTAATTGTCATATCCCGTTTCGGAACGAACGCCCAGAGAAATCGCATTCCGTCCCGCACCGAGTGCATAACTGGTGGCCGAAAGGTATTGCGCGCCGTCGGGTATCCAAACCGTCATCGTCGAACTTGCCGCTATGTTTATGGTATAGTTGTAGGCAAACGATGAAAACTGCGTGGTCAACCCCGGAGCAGAAAGATTCTGAAAATAATAGTTATTCCGTTTATTATTGCGCACCGGCATTGGAGATGCTGTCTGCGGCATATTCTTGAACACGGGAATACGGAAGGTTACCGCAGAAGACGTGTCCCCAATATAGGCCGAACGAAGCCGCGCTGACGAGGTTTTGGCATCGTACACGCTCTGTGCATACTGATGTGCAAAGCCGCCGTGCAGGTCAAAATCCTTCAAATAATAGGTGTTCTGACCGCGGTTCACGTACTGTGTAGCATAGAATTTGGCACCCTCGATAATCGACTTTGAACGCGTAGTCCAGCCTTTATCTTTCGCATAATTCAAACCGTTCACGACAACGTTGCTACCGCTGGCTTGTACGTTGAAGAAGTTATAAACGCTGCCGTAAGAGGTCTTCCCCGAAATCAGATCGGACGTTCCGTTGACACCCTGTTCAACAATCAGCGTCGCAGCCAAGACGTAGGGGCTGACACCCGACTGTTTGGCCGCTTCCATAATGACGTTAACGTACGAGCCGCCATAGGTCGGGTCATTTGAATCGTTATACCCCGTGGCCAGAAAGGTTCCCTGAACCATCTGACAAAGAATCCCATAATGTTGCGAAGCGGCATCATAGTTATGTTTGGCAAACATATAAATATACTGCGAATCCAGAAAATTACGCGGATCCAGATGATGCGCAACAATCTCACGGGAAGCTGCCGTCCAGTCACCCGAAGTCGTCGACCACTGCCCCGTGGACCAGTTGTACAGTTCAGGCGTCATCGCACGGTAGGAAATCGGGTCACTCATCGGAACGAGTTTACGTTTGCCGATAATCTCATTATTTACAGCGTGCGAAAAATCGTAGTCGAGATAATCCTTTTCAAAAATCCAGTTGGGATAAACGGCGTGTAACTGCCGCAAAGGTTCGTGGTAACTTTCGGGGAACTGCGCCAACTGTTGTTCAAAACTCGGGCTCGGCGTCGGCGTAGGTTGCTGAACGGCCAACCAATCACCGCGGATATATCCGATGATATCGTTATACTGTACGTTATACCAAGTGTACCCGTCTTCCCCCTGAACCGAGCCGAGAACCTCGACCGTAGCATAATCGACCTGATGAAGAGATTGCGTTTTGGTGGAGGGACCTTGGCGTATGTGAACGCGGCTGCCCGTTACGACACCGATCTGCGCCGAAACGCTCTGAAACGAAACAACACTCATTAACGTGAAAACAAGTACAACGGTTAAAAAAACTGCCAAACTTTTTCGAAGTAATTTCGACATTTTTTCCTCCCATGAATAAACAAAAATATACAATTTTATTATACTGTTTTTCCCGTATAAAGTCAACCGCGTTTTTTGTGAGAAATCTTGTCAAAGTCGCCTTTATTTTCTTGAGGGATACAACAAGAAAGGACGTTCACACGGAACGTCCTTTTTGAAATCTTACACTTTCTTTTCAAGCAGTGCGGCAATATCGGGGAACGGTGCCAAGGTTCGCTTCAAAATACCGTTGAGGTAGGCAATCAGCGTTCCGTAATTCGTCACGGGGACCCCTGCCGACTGACAGGTGCGCAAGCGGTAACGCATTTCGCGTTCGTTGAGCATACAAGCGCCGCAGTGAACGACCATTTTATAGCCGCTCACGTCCTCGGGGAATTCGCCGCCCGACGTAAAGGAAAATTCGGGTTCTTCGCCCGTATATGCGCGAATCCAATTCGGCAGTTTTACCGTTCCGATATCCTCGCATTGGCGGTGATGGGTGCACCCTTCGGCAATCAGTACCTTATCCCCCGTTTTGAGGGTATCGACCGCCGCGGCACCCTCGACAGCCAACGGAAGATTGCCCTTATACCGCGCCATCAACATCGAAAACGAGGTCAACGGGATCTCGGGCGGCACCATTTTACTAACGGAGCCGAAGACCTGACTGTCGGTAATGACCAGTCGCGGCCGCGTTCCCAACTTTTCAAGCGTTGCCTGCAGTTCGCTGTCGCGGCAGACAATGGCCGAGGCGCCGGCGTCGAGAATATCGCGAATGGTTTGTTGTTGCGGCAAAATCAGGCGGCCCTTGGGCGCGGCCTTATCAATCGGCACAACCAAAACCACAAGGTCATTCGGTTCCAACAGGTCGCTCACGATTTTTTTGTTATTCTCGGTCTGTTGCACCAGTTCGGCGCAACGGTTTTTAAGCGCTTCAATGCCGTAACCCGTGCGGGCACTTGTCCACATTGTTTTTTCACTGTTTGCAGGGGGGCTACCGAATTCATCACTCTTGGAATATACAATCAAGTAGGGAATCTCCCGCTCCTCAAAAGCGGAACACAACTCAATTTCAACACGTGCCAAAAAGTTGTTACAATCCACTACAAGAATTGCCAGATCGGTCTTATTGAGGACCTGTTTCGTCTTGTCGACGCGAAGTTTTCCGAGTTCCCCCTCGTCGTCATAACCGGGGGTGTCGATAATCATCACGGGGCCAATGGGAGCCAATTCCATCGCCTTATAAACAGGGTCGGTGGTCGTTCCCTTAACGTCTGAAACGATACTCACCTCTTGCCCGCAAAAGGCATTCACAAGGCTCGACTTTCCCGCGTTTCTTCGCCCGAAGAACGCGATATGTACGCGCTCGCCCGAAGGCGTTTCATTCAATCCTGCCATACGCCACCTCTAAAAACGGAAATCGCGTTCGCCCGAAGCAATTTTCTCCAACCGCTCGGACACGATATCGCGTACTTTCTCTTTGGGAATTGAGCCCATTTCTTTAGCAATCAGTTTTTCGCCGACCGCCTTGGTCTCGGGCGAGGCATAGTCTTCTAAATACTCTTTCAGCGTCATCAACGCGTTGGGCAGACAACAGTTATGAATTTGACCCGATTTGCAAAGTTGCATAAAGCGGTCACCCGTTCTTCCCTCGCGGTAACAGGCCGTACAGAAACTCGGTACGTGGCCGAGTTCCATCAACCACCGAACGACCTCGTCGAGCGTTCTGCGGTCGGACAGGTCGAACTGCGAAGAATTTTCCTCCTCGGGTTCTTCTTCGGCGTAACCGCCGACACTCGTTCTCGAACCGCCCGAAATCTGCGATACGCCGAGTTGCAACACGCGCTCGCGCGCTTTCGGTGATTCGCGGGTCGAGATAATCATCCCCGTATACGGTACGGCTACGCGGATACAAGCAACGATCTTTTCGAAAACGTCGTCCGAAATTCCGTTGTCAAATTGACCGGGGTCAATGCCCTCGGCCGGGCAGATTCGCGGTACGCTGATGGTGTGCGGTCCGACGCCGAAAACGGCTTCCATGTGCTCGGCGTGCATCAAAAGACCCGCAAACTCATAGCGATAAAGCTCAAGCCCGAACAGAACGCCGAAACCAACGTCATCGATACCGCCCTGCATAGCGCGGTCGTGCGCCTCGGTGTGGTAGGCGTAGTTGCTCTTGGGCCCCGTGGGATGCAGTTTTTCGTAACTTTCCTTGTGGTAGGTTTCTTGGAACAGAATGTAGGTGCCGATTCCCGCCTCTTTGAGTTTGCGGTAATTCTCCACCGTAGTGGCGGCAATATTCACGTTCACGCGACGAATCGCGCCGTTTTTATGTTTAATCGAATAAATGGTTTTAATCGATTCCAACACGTATTCGATCGGGTTGTTGACCGGGTCTTCGCCGAGTTCCAGCGCCAGGCGCTTGTGCCCCATATCCTGAAGCGCAATGACCTCGTTCTTGATTTCCTCCTGGGTCAGTTTCTTACGCACGATACACTTATTCTTATAGTGATAGGGGCAGTAGACACAACCGTTTACGCAATAGTTGGAAAGGTAGAGCGGCGCGAACATAACGATACGGTTGCCGTAAAAATCCTGTTTGATTTGTTTGGCTAGTGCATACACCTCTTGGTTTTTGTCCTCGAGTTCACAGGCCAACAACACCGAGGCCTCGCGGTGCGAAAGGCCTTTGCGCAGTTTCGCCTTTTCAATAATGGCGGAAATGAGTTCGCGGTCCTGTTTATGCGCGTCGGCATAAGCAAGCGTTTCTTCAATTTCGTTGTGGTCGATAAATTCCTCGGCCTTCATCGATTTCGGATCATACATAAAACTTCTTCCTTTCAGTCTTTTTTCAAATAATCACCGCGATGCACCACCGCTTCGTATCCGATGGTTTGCAGGCGTGTATAAAGTTTGTTGAATTCTTCGGCCGCTTCAAGCCCCGAAGAGAGTTTGTTGTCGTAAAGCATATATTTTTGCCGCACCGCCTCGGGCGAGAGGTTGGGCATACAAACGTTAGCTCCCGCTAAAATGCCGCGTTCGCGCCCGTCTTTACAAAGCGTTGCCAGGGCCGTTGTCGCGGGCAGTAACAAGTGCGGGTCTATCAGGCGGACGATTGCAACCAAGCGCAGCGTCGTTTCGAGGCTTCCGTTTTGAAAATCGGCAAACGGCGTATCCTTATGGGAAAGAAAGGGTCCGATTCCGACCATTTGCGGACGGAGTTCTTCGATAAATTTCAAATCTTTCGCCAAATGTTCAACCGTCTGGTAGGGGGAACCCACCATCATTCCGCACCCGACCTGATAGCCGATTTCTTTCAGATCGAAAAGGCATTTTTTGCGGTTTTCGAGGGTTAAGTTCTCAGGGTGTAACCTTGAATAGTGGTCACAGTCGGCCGTTTCGTGGCGCAGTAGGTAGCGGTCGGCCCCCGCTTGAAACCAGCGCTCATAGGTTTCTCTCGTTTGTTCGCCAAGTGAGAGCGTTACGGCGCAATCGGGGTATTTCCCCTTGATTTGGCGCACAATGTTTTCTATCTTTTCGGGGGTAAAAAAGGGGTCTTCCCCACCCTGTAACACAAAGGTGCGATATCCCGTTCGGTACCCCACGGCGCAACAGGAAAGGATTTCCTCTTCGGTTAGTCGGTAGCGCTCGGCCTTTTTGTTGCCCGCGCGAATGCCGCAGTAATAACAGTTGTTTTTGCAGTAATTGGTCAGTTCGATCAGTCCGCGTACAAACACCCGTTTACCGTAAACCGCCGCGCAAGCGGTGACCGCTTTTTCGAACAAAACGCGGTCGGTCTCGGCCGTACTGTTCTCTAGCAAAAAGGCGTATTCTTCTACGGAAAGCGACCGTTCGCGTTCTAATTTTTCAATCAGGCGTTTCATGCTTCGGTTACCTTGGAATAGAGGGCCTTGGCCGTTACCCCTTTCAGTTGCCCGATTTTCCCGGTCAGCGCGCTGATCGAATCGTTGGGCGCATCCATCACGATACTGATTAAATTCACCCCGCGTGTTCGGTGCGGAATGCCCATTCGGCCGACGATATAATCTTTATATTCGTGTAAAAGTTTGTTGAGCGGCTCGACCGAATTCGGGTCATCGACCACAATCCCAACCAGTGCAATTCTGTTTTCCATATCTTCCTCCACAAAAAAAGCGTTCCCTCAAAAAGGGAACGCAAAACACACCCACAAGCGGTGGGGTCTTTTTTATTTCGTTCCCTTTCCCGTCAGAGCCAAAGTTCTTTCGGGTCAGCGAATCTCTTTTACAAGGTTATTATACCATATTTCTTTTCATTCGTAAAGAAAAATTTTCAAATCGACAAATCGGTATTATGTAAACCTCTGTCTGTAAAAAACGGGTGACCGTTCGGTCACCCGTGCATTCTTATTCTTGTTCTTCTGCGATTGCGTTTTCTTTCTTTTTCAAGAAGAAGAAAACACCTGCAACACCGCCGCCGATGACCGCAACACAGGCCACGGCCAAAACAATCCAGAGCACCAAATTGTTGCCCTTGGGCTCTTTTTCATTTTCGCCGCCCGTCGTCAACGCTTCGTTCTCATTTTCCGAAACAGTTTCCTCGACCTTTTCCATCGGCACTTCTTCTTGAGAAGAGATAACTTCACTACTCGTCACTTCAGAAACAGTAGTTTGAGATGCCGTTGTTTCCGATGAGGTTGCACCCGTTTGAGGCGTACTCACGACAGGCGTTTCGGTTGTCGGTTGGCTGGAGGTAGTCGGTGCTATACATGCTCCCTGCCACGGTCTATTGGGAGTAATCGGAACACTCAGGAAATCGGACGGAGGAACCGTTAGCCCCTCAATCACTTGCGGAGTCACTTTCTGCCACGAATGGTATTTCACAATCTCGCCATCGGTTTCTACGACACATTTCAGGGTGTATTCTATGGAAAATTTTCCTCCATTGTATATGGCATAATCCCTACCCTCTACCGCGTCATCGGAAACATTTTCAAGAAAGTCCCTACAAAAATCCATATAAACGGTATACTTATTCCCGTCCTTCGAATAACCGCGCATAACCTTGAAAACCGTCGTTGCCATCGTATATATTTGATCAAAAACATAAGCGTTTTGTTGGGCATCATAGTAACGGCGTTTCTGCCGAACGCCACCCACCGTTTCCCAAATCTCATAATTGCGCAACGCATTGATGTCCACAACCGCAAAACACTTTTGCGCCACGAATTCAAAAACATCGGCAGGAATAATATGTTTCGCATCAGGATCAGGGTCAGAACACACCGTCTGCCCGAAAACGTGACGAATTATAACTTCTGTTCGAAAACTTTCGCCCTCGGCAACGTCGGGAGATTGAAACGTTCTCATATCCCAATACAAATCGGAAATATCGGCAAAAAACAACCGACAATAGTTCGTTTCTGCCGAAACGGTAGTTGCACCAAGACCGAAAACGAGCACCAAGCAAAGTAACACTGCTACGAACTTTTTCATTATTCTCTCCTCCAATATTTCCTCTGATTTTATTATACGACAGCCGGCCTTCATTTTCAACACCCATTTAACACTCGAAAACCGCCCGTCAAACAAACGCCCAAAATCTACGCCACCATCTTCAATCTTATTTTATCCTACTTTATACTACTTGTCAATATTTTTCAAGATTTTATCATATAATACCCTTGAGGTGAGATTGATGAAGCCCTTAAAAGAGAAGATCAGCATAACCATTGACAGCGATGTTTTACAAGCAATAAAGGAAATGGCCGAATTTGACGACCGTTCCCTCTCGCAATATATCAACCTTGTATTAAAACAACATATGAAAGATATCGAAAAAAAGAAGCCGTGATTTTCACGGCTTCTTCGTTTTTTATCAGTCTGCCATATTGTCAAAATAACCCTGGACCAGAACAATCGGGGTGCCCTTGTCGCCCGAGCCGCTCGTCAGGTCGCACAGCGAACCGATCAAGTCGGTCAGGCGGCGCGGTGTCGTGCCTTGCGAGGCCATATCGCCCACCAGGTCGTCACCCTTTTTGCGAATGGTTTCTTCAATCGCTTTTTTCAATTCTTCGCCCTTCAAATCGGCAAAGTCGTTATCGGCCAGATACTTGAGTTTCAGTTCGTTGGGCGTACCCTCCAAACCGGCGGTGTAACCGGGGGAAACAACCGGGTCGGCCAGTTCCCAGATTTTGCCGACGGGGTCACGGAAGGCGCCGTCGCCATAAACCATAACTTCAATCTTCTTGCCCGTTCTCTTTAAGAATTCAGCCTGCATTTCGTTTACAAGGTCAAAGCAATCCTGCGGGAAGAGTTTTACCATATCTTCGGTCGATTTGTTGGAGCCCAACAGACCGTACTTCGGATTAAAGCCGCTGCCGTTGACCGACTCGGACAGAATTTCATCCAGCCCGACCACCGTCTTGGCCCCTGCCGCGCGCAGAATGCGCTTGGTACGGGCGCGACTGTGAATATCGCAGTTCAAAACAGAATCCGCATACTTCAAAATCACGCGCGGGTCGTTAGCCAGAACGATCTCGGCCTCGGCGCCGCAGGAACGAATCAAATCGCCGTAATACTGAATATAGTCTACGCCCGTGAACGGATGGGGGTTGAGCCCAAACAGTTCGCGGTATTTTTCTTCACTTAAAACGTCGGAATAAGGGTTGATTCCCGCCTCATCCAACTGATCGAGCGAAACGAGCGCATTTCCGACTTCGTCACTCGGGTAGTTGAGCATGAGAACAATTTTCTTTGCAGCCTTGGCAATACCGCGCAGACAAATCGCAAAACGGTTGCGGCTTAAAATCGGGAAAATAACACCAATCGTGTCCCCGCCCAATTTTGCCTGAACGTCGGCGGCAATCGCATCAACCGAAGCATAATTTCCCTGGGATCGAGCCACCACCGACTCGGTCACGGCAACAACGTCGCGGTCGTTCAGCGCAAAACCTTCCGCCTCGGCGGCTTCGATCACGCTGTTTACCACGATACTGCCGATATCATCGCCCTCGCGAATAATGGGACAACGAACACCTCTCGAAACGGTACCCGTTCTTCTTTCCATAAAAAACGCCTCCAACTTCTTGACTTTTTTTCCAATCCTATTATAATACTCTTATGAACATTAGTAAAATAGATTAATCTTACAACTGTTATAAGGAGAACTTATATGAAAACCAAATTGGACTACTATAGGATTTTCTACGAAACGGCGCGTTATTCATCCTTTTCAACGGCCGCGCGTCATTTGTATATTTCCCAATCGGCCATTTCTCAATGCATTCAACAACTCGAAACCGACCTTCACACTCAACTTTTTTTGCGTTCGCGCCGCGGAATTCGGCTCACGAGCGAAGGGCAACTTTTATTCCAAAAGGTCGAGAGCGCCATTCAGGCTATTGAACAGGGCGAAACGATTTTAGCGCGTTTGCAACATTTGGAAAGCGGCTCGCTGGTTATTGCCGCGGGTGACACCATTACCAGCCACTATCTTCTGCCCTATCTCGAAAAATTCCACAAAGCCTATCCGAACATTCGCCTGGAAATGGCCAACTCCTATTCCTACGATATGCTCGCGCGGGTCAAAAACGGCACGGCCGAACTCGCCTTTGTCAACCTGCCCGTCGAAGACGACGAACTATGCATTGAACCTTGCGCCACCATTCACGATATTTTCGTTTGCGGTCCCGAACACCCGGCGAAAAAGCGTTACACCTGGGAACAAATGGCCAAAGAACCGCTTATTTTACTGGAAGAAAACTCGGCTTCGCGACAGTTTCTTAACAAAACTTTTCGCGAAAAAGGCATTGATCTGACGCCGCAAATCGAAATCGCGGCCCACGATTTGCTGATTCGTTTTGCTTCCATTCATTTGGGTGTTTCCTGTGTGATCGAAGAATTCTCAAAGGAAAGTCTGAAAGAAGGGTTGATTCGTCCGCTCAAACTCTCGCCCCCGCTGCCGACGAGAAACATCGGCTACGCCTATCTGCGCCAAAATCCGCTCTCCCTTGCGGCCCAAGCGTTTTTGAAACTCATTAGAGAAGAACAATCATAATAAAACAAAAAGCACACCGTTGCGGTGTGCTTTTTTGATAAATCAAATCTTTTCGTTGGTATAATCACTCTTTCGGAATTCCTTGGAAAAGAGTTTTGCAATGCCAACGAGCGAACCGACGCCGTAGGCAATATGGAAAATCGGGAACAACAGCAAGAGCGTAAAGAACTCTTTGAGGCCGCCGGCCTGTTTGGCCGAAAAGACGATATCCAATAATAGATATAACGAGAGTTCCAACCCCAGCAGCGCCCAAAAAATCAGGTGCAAAAGCCCCAACAGACCCAAGCCGAGAATCGACAGCACAAACACAAGCGGAATAAAATGGCGAACCCCCATCGCGCCGGGACACAACTTCATGGTAATCACGTTCCACATCCCGTTCTTTCGGGCCATGGTCGCAATACCGCCGATCGAATCGCGGCAGTAATAGGAAAACCGAATATCGTTTGCCAAATAGATCTTACCGCCGTTTTTGCGGATTCGGTAGTTCATTTCGTTGTCCTGATTGCGCACCAGGCGTTTATCATAACCGCCGTATTCCGAAAAGACCTCGCGCCGAAAAGCACCGAACGGCACGGTATCAACGTAGCCGCTCTCGCCGTTTGTTCGAAACTGCGAATTCCCGACACCGAATTTTGAAGAGAGCATTTTGGCAATGGCGTTGCCCATAAAGCCGTTGGCCTTGGTCAATGCAATACCGCCGACGTTTTGCGCATCGGTGTTTTCGAGGTAATAAATACACTTGGAAATATAATCGGTTTCGTAATCGGCGTGTGCATCGAGGCGCACGATATACTTTCCGCAAGAGGCCTTTATGCCGATATCCATCGCATACGAAACGATTTTTTTCGGATTGTTGAGAATCTTAATCAGTTGCGGATATTTTTGCTGATACCCTTCTAAAAGTTCCACGGTTTTATCCTTGGAACAACCGTCCACAAAAATCCATTCCATTTTTTCAAGCGGATAATCCTGCAACAGCAGCGAATCAACACATTTTTCAATATAGTTTTCTTCGTTATAAACCGGCATAACCACCGAAGTAATGATTTCGTTTGCCATTTTTTCACTCCCATTCTATTGCGCACCAACAACGACGTGTAAAACTTCTTTACTTTTATAATAACGGATGGTCGCAACGCGTGTCAATGTTTTTATCGAACGAGCATTAAGATTCCGCTGAGAAGCATTCCGATATAAATCACGCGTTTTAATTTTTTCGAATCCAGTTTATCAAACAGTTTTTTACCTACAAAATCGCCCGTCATACAACCCACCATACCAAGGGCGGCATACAGTAAAATTTCAAGGTTTATGATGTTGTTTACAACGCGAACGGTTGTGACGTATAGATTCGTGAAACAAAAATAAAACTGAATGGTGGCGAAATAGGTGATATTATTCTCGGTTGCGTTCGTGAGGTACAACACAGCCGGAGGCCCACCCGTCGAAAACAAACCGGTCAGCGTTCCGCCGAGCGCACCGGCCAGAATCCCGTTCGGCACCGTTGGTTTCATACGGATTCTTTGTTGAAAGAGCAGAAAATACAAACTCAAAACAATCAAAACGATGCTCAACAGTATCTTAAAGATATTCCCTGAAACGACCGCGGAAAAATGCACCGCAACGGGAATGGCAACCAGGGCGGCGCAAACCATCGGCAACACCGTTTTATAGGCAACGTTTTTTCGGTAACGAATGGTGTTATAAGTCGTGCTAACACAAGAGAAAAGCGAGGAAATGGCGGCCGCGGCCGTGTGAGACGGCATGATGTGCGGCAAAAAAAGCATTGCAAAAATACCGAGTCCAAAACCGCTGGCGCGTTGCACAAATCCCGCACCAAACCCGATCAGTACGAGAAATACACTTTGCCAAAGGTCCATAAAACCGCTCACCTCCCAAATTTTCCTTATTATAACATAATCGCAAAAAAGGCGCAACCGTTCCCTTGGTTCTTAATCAAAAAAAGCCGTGAAATTCACGGCTTTTTGTCTTTATATTTGTCTTTTTCTTCTGCGGCGGTGCCGAACGGCGCGCACCACCAAAACGATCACAAGAACGAGAACCGCCACGAGAACAATCAAAATGAGGGTAAACAGGTTCGCGTTTCGCAAAAGTTTAACGGGGTTCAGACTCGCATACACAACCTTTCGCCCGTCGACCGCGGCGTAGCGGCTGTCCATTTTGCCGTCCATATTACAAAGGTAATCGGCAATGGCGTACCATTCTTTGAGCGGATTGCCGCGCTCGTCCTTGACCACAAAATTGACCAATTCATCGCTTGCAATCGGGTTGCCCTTCTCATCGCGCGGGGTAATGCTCAAAATCCCCATCGAGGTTTCTTCCACCGAGCCGAGCATCTGCCCCATATACATTCCCGCCACCACGAAATAAAGCTTGTCGTCCTCAATCTCGCCGAGCGTTCCGTCGTCCGCGCGAAAACGCGCGTAATCGACTTTGTTGAAAATCATTCGGTATCGGTTGAAGGAATATTCGACCCCCGACATAAAGAGTTGCGCGGTAGGCATCAGCGGTTGAATGGACGCGTCGAGTTCAATCGCGTTTTTAAGGTCTTTGCCCGTCAGATAAATGCCGACCAATTCTCCCTCGGTCCCGACACCCAACGATGCGGCGTTAAAGGTATCCGAAACGGTTACCGCGCCGCGCGGAAGACTGCCGCGAACAACACCTGCCGCCGTAATGGCAACGTCGACCTTTTTGCCGGTCGCCTTCTCGACCGCCCATTTATAGGCGTCGGAATAAACGTTGCAAACGGGCGACTCGTGCGGATAAGAGGAAACCTCCTCGGCAGTTTCAAATTCATACGGGTTTTCCAAGAGCACCCGATCAAACGTAAAGCCGTATTTGGAAAGATAATCGGCCTCGACCGTCTTTTTATACTGTTCGACCTGCGCGGCGATTCCCGCGTCTTCCGCTAATTTCTCGTTAATGGGCACCACCTCATAGTCGACAAACGACGTCGTGTCACCATTTTGTCTGAGTTTCAACACACCCAAATTCTTGCCGTATTCCTCGGCCGAAACAATAATGGTATTATTGACCGAAATGTGTTCTTCCAAGATGGTGTGCGTGTGCCCCGATACAATAACGTCAATGCCGCTGACCGCCTGTGCCAACTCGTAATCCTCGCCCTTGCCTTCCTCTGTTCCGCCGTGCGAAAGGCAGATGACGACCGGGTGTTTTCCGTAACGTTGTTCACACTCTTTTTCGGCGGCGCGAACGGTCTCTTTGGCTACCGCAATCGGGTCTTCGAACACCATTCCCGAGTTGGGTGCGCAATCATCCGCATCCACACCGAAAAGCCCAAAAATCGCATAACAAACACCGCCGCGTTCGATAAGAACGTAATCCTGAACGCCGTAATCGTTGTAGATCTGCCAAATTTCGGGGTCGTACCCTTTCTGTCCCTTTGTCGGAGGCAGATAGTTGGCGCAAACAATGTTCGGCAAGCGTTCTCCGCTCGAAAGCGCGGCTTTCAGCATCGATTTTAACCCCGATTGTAAATAGTCGAACTCGTGATTTCCGAAGGTGGTTACGTCGTAACCCATCGCCCCCATCATCCGCAGTTCAATCGCCGAAGTCGGGTACGCCGTCTGAAACAGCGAACCCATTGAAAAATCGCCGCCGTCCACCAAAAGCGCATTCGGGTCTTTTTCCCTTTGCGCCCGAATGGCGGTCATCAAACGGGCATATCCGCCGTATTCGCCCTTCCCTGATTCGTTGGGGGAAGGAAGCAGATGCGAATGCAGGTCGTGGGTAAAAAGGACGGTAATTTCCTGTCCTTGTTCGGGGGCTGCCGCAAGAGCGTTCGCACAAAGAGAGAGCCCCAACACCGCCGCCAATAAGAACGCTAAAATACGTTTATTTTTCATAAATTTATCCTTTCAAGAAAGAAATTTCATCCCAACCGATTGTTCTACCAATCGTTCAAATCTATTTTAGCATAAAAGCGACGATAAATCAACGCGAAGCATTGTTGTATGTAATCAATTTGAAAAGAATAAATACTAAAACGTAATATCATACGCCTAATGGCAAATACACACTAATCATTTGTATTTGACAATAATAAAGCACTTCCGAAGAAGTGCTTTTTGGAGAATTGGTTCGAAAACATAATTTTCTCTACACAGTTTTCAAATCAAATAATCTTTTTAATATGGTGAAGTTTTAGTTGCCATTATGTAAATATCAAAACTAGCAACAGATGCCATCCCAATTTTACCACTAACCGTAACAGTATCTCCTACATTATACGTTGATGCCTCTTCCTCCGTAATTGGCTTGAAAAAACAACCAGTACTACCAGATTCTAATTCCAGATAAGCATCACAATCAAACCAAGAGCGAAGCATATACGCTCCCCCTACTTTTGTAATGGTTGATGTTACTGTTATATCTGCACCAACGTATTCCTCTTCAAATAAAACAGTGTTAGACTCTTCGATATCTTTAATTTCATCGAGTGTCAATTCTTTTACCTCGCCGCTGTTGGTCGTAACAGTAGCTTTTACCTTCCCGCCAAAACAACCTGTAAGTGATGCCACAACACAACACAATACAATACCGATTGCAATAATTTTTTTCATAATAATCCTCCTTAATATACCATATCGGGATATTTTTATTATACCAATATGGGATAATAATGTCAAGAGGTGATTTTTATGAGATTAAAAGAAATAAGAAAATCAAAGGGCATTTCCCAACTCAAAATGGCTATGGACCTAAATACGAATCAAAATACAATCAGCCGCTACGAAACCGGTGAACGTGAACCCGGTATAACCGAACTCATAAAAATTGCAGATTATTTTAATATATCAATCGACTACCTTTTAGAAAGAACAAACAACCCAAATATACAAAAATAAAAGCCGTGAATTTCACGGCTTTTATTTTTGGATTAAACTTCCTAGATTGTGCTTGGCTTCATTTTCTGAAACCGACTCTTGCGGTGCCCGAAAGTTGCAATCCACTTGAAGCGTGGGCAACTTTCGACCGCGGCGCCTTTCCGCCTCTCGCTTCTTCTCACACCGTGAGCGCTCGGTCGGAAACTACCTCTTTCGCCACGCTCAGTCGGTAAGACAAGGTCGTTCATCACAACGTCGAAAGCTCGGGGTATCCCATAAAAGCCAAAAAGAAAACCACCCAAAAGGGTGGTTTTTTTGGTGTTTTGAACTTAATAACACGAATTATATATGTCTAAAAAATATAGTTTTAATACTCTGTTACCGTTGTATGTCCATCACTATCAACCTTAACTGAAAAATTCTCTCTCTTTTTGAAATTGCCATACTCGTCATACAACGAATATGTACCTGAAACCTTGTAACCTGATGATGCTGAGCCACTTATTGACCCAACAGAATATCTAGTTTGTGAAATATCGTAACTATCCACATAAAGATAATGTGCTTTCAACTTGATGTATAACGCTGATGTAGCACGACCTTCAGCTTCGCTTTTAGTAATTATAGATGTATTATACTCATAATCTTTATTATCATTTTGATTTATTGAATTTGAACCACAAGCACATAAATATGTACAAATAAATATTGCCACAAGAACTAACCACAAATTTCTTTTCAAAATTATTCACCCTCAATTATATTTAAATCATTTTGCATTTCCGACGACTCGTTCAAATCGTTTTTTACTTTGAATAATAAAACTGCACCAATAAATGAGCCTACAGCAAAAACTAAATATAATCCCATTTGAACATTTAAACTTGTTAATTCGGATTTATATTTTTCAAGTTTTTCATCAAGTGCATATGCCTCCGAATAATATGATTGTGATTTCGATGAATATCCATACAGTTCAGACTTTTCTGCGGCATCTATGTATGTTTTACGAAGCTCATTATTCGCGTCATACATTGATTTATAAGCACCTCGTTCAGTGCTACTTAAATTAGAAATAGCTAAAATTATGAATAATATTGATATCCCCACTAATCCTATACACACAATTTTTTTGTTTTTAAGAATAAACTCCATCATTATTATATATCCTCCTATCATATTAACCGATATTGGTTAATATTATTATATACCATAATCGGTTAATATGTCAATAGGGAGGACTGAGAAAATTATGATTTCCTATGAAAAATTATGGCAAACAATGAAAGAAAACGGCATAACTCAATATGCACTTATCAAAAAACACAATATCAGCCCTGCACAAATTACTCGACTAAAAAGAAACGAAAGCGTCAGCACACACACAATAGAAATGTTTTGCAAAATCTTAAAATGCAACGTTGAAGATATTATGCAATATATAGAAGATGAAATATAAAAAGCCGTGAATTTCACGGCTTTTATTTTTGGATTAAACTTCCAAGATTGTGCTTGGCTTCATTTTCTGAAACCGACTCTTGACATCTGCGTAAGTGATTTTACAATACCCGAGGTTATAGCCTCTGCCATTTGATTAAGCTTTGTTTCGTTTGACAAAACCTGCT
>JAZQBA010000002.1:0-133107 GCA_045545515.1 Acutalibacteraceae bacterium | reverse complement strand
TCAACAGCATTTAAGCAAAAAACTTTCCCTTAAAATTTCTCGTAAGGGAAATTTTAAGGGAAATTCTATGTCCAAACCTAAGAAAAACCTTGAAAAAGCCCGTCAATTCAAGGGTTTAGGAAATTCTGGTTTGAAAAAATTTTTTTGAAAGTTTTTATTCAATACTTCCACGAACGAAAGTTCCCTCTTTTTTGGTGCTGTTCCACATACTTAAATTGATGTTTCCCGTGCTTTCTTCGTCCATACTTTTTATCATACCGGCAAGGTGTCGGATCTTCCCCTCCAACTCGGAAGAAGCGCCCAGACGAACGACAAAGCGGTTGGCAACCTTCACCTTGATATCCAACGGATCACTCAGATCGATCCACTGTGTCGAAACCTCGTTTTCTTCGAGTAAAGACAGGGTCGTTTCAAGCATTTGTTGCTTCTTATCGTCTTTATAAGCGGCTTTTTGCGCCACTTTGAATGACCCTTCGATACCGAGAATGTTGGGAATCTCGGGTTCTAATTCATTCGTCTTTTTTAAGACGTAACCCGAAGTACTGACCACGAAGAAGGAATTTCCTTTTTGGAAAGCGAAATGTTCTTTCGCGTCGGTCACTTTAATCTTTACGGTGTCGGGCAAAACCAACTCAAACTTCGCCGAATCCACGTAGGGCAACTTTTCACGCAAACGGTTTACGGTCTTTTCCCGGGAAAAGGAAAAAAGATTATCTTCGGCATTTAAGCCGCTATACCGAACGATTTGTTGTTCGGTATAAAGTTTACTGCCCGAAGCGGTTACTTTTTCAATCGGGAAAAGAACAGTCAAACACAAAACAAGGCCGGTCAACAGTAATAAAATCAAGGTCACCCACAAAGCAATAAACGCTCTGCGCCGACGGATTCTTTTTTGACGAAGTGCGCGTCTGCGCTCAAATTCGTCCATTTGTCTGGCCATGTTTGTCATCCTTTCCTATTTCGGATTTTCCGTATAAAAAACGTCCGCATTTAATTGCGATAAATTTTCGACAATATTTTCGTAACCGCGATGAATATGTTCGGTTTTGCAAACCGTAGTACGCCCTTCGGCCGAAAGCCCCGCGACAACAAGCGCCGCCCCGCCGCGCAGGTCGGTACATTCACAACAAGCCCCCGACAAAGACGGTACGCCTTCCACGATGGCAACGCGGTCTTCCACCTTGATTTTGGCACCCAGGCGTTTGAGTTCATCAACGTAGCGATAACGATTTTGAAAAATGTTTTCAATAAAACAAGACGTGCCCTCGGCGACTGCCAAACCCGGCATCAGAACGGGTCCGGCATCGGTCGGAAACGCGGGATACACAAGCGTTCGAACCGTTGGTACACGGCGAAGTCTTGGCGGTGCTTTCACGCGAAGACCTTTTCCTTCGGGCGAAATTTTACAACCCATATCTTTTAACACGGAAGTAACGGCCACAAAATGCGAAGGCATTACGCTTTCAAGCAGGATATCCCCTTTTGTCACCGCGGCCGCCACCATATAGGTTGCCGCCACAATGCGGTCGGAAATGATGGAATGTTCCGCACCGTGCAAACGCGACACACCGTAAATTTCCACCGTATCGGAACCGGCGCCGTAAATTCGCGCGCCGGCACTATTCAAAAAATCGGCCAAATCGCTGATTTCGGGCTCTTTGGCGGCATTGTGTATCACCGTTTTGCCCTTGGCAAAGGTTGCTGCAAGAATAATATTCTCGGTGGCGCCCACGCTTGGAAACGAAAGATTAACGATGTTTCCTTTTAATCCCTCGGGCGCGGTGCATTGCAAAAAGCCGTGGTCTTCTTCAATCTGAACACCCAGCCGCGCCAAAGCATCCAAATGCAAGTCAATGGGTCTGGGTCCCAATTCGCAACCGCCCGGACTACTGATGACCGCGCGGCCGACTTTACCGATAATCGCACCTAAAAACACGACCGATGAGCGCATTTCGCGCATCAGTTTTTCGGGAATTTCAAAACCCGAAGCCGAAGAACTATCCACCGAAACGGTGTTCCCTTCCCGAACACAAACACACCCTAAATGCGCTAAAATCCGCAAGGAAGATTCCACGTCGGATAAATCGGGACAGTTATGTATCACGCACGGTCCGCCGCACAAAAAAGTTGCCGCCAACACGGGCAACACGCTGTTTTTTGCACCCTGGACCGTAATTTTTCCGTTTAAGCGTCTACCGCCTTGAATGACGATATCTTGCATAGAAAGACCTCCCGCACAACTTCTGTGTCAACCACAGTTCATATTATGCGGGATTCGTTTTTTTGTTATAATAACGACTTTATAACCTTATAAATTCGCTCGTTTGCGTCTAAAATCGCGTTTTGCGAAGCGGCAAAGGACATTGCTTCCAAGCGTCCTTTATCCGATATGAGCGAATCGGTTAATTGAATGAGCGTTTCGCTTGACAAATCTTTTTCTTCTAAGATTTCGGCCGCGCCCGCCCGTTTAAGGGTCATACCGTTATGATACTGATGATTTTCCGCAACGTAGGGCGACGGAATTAAAATGGCCGGTTTTCCGCAAGCCAACAATTCGCTCAAGGTTATGGCACCTGCACGGCAAATTACCAAATCGGCCGCCGCCATACAAACGTCCATATTATCGATATATTCTCTTACATCCAACAATTCCGAAGAAGAAACGGCCGAAACAAAGGTCTCATACCCCGCCTTCCCCGTTCCGTGGATATGGTGGAATTTTTCGTGTTCCAGATTCCACGTTGCAAGGCCGACAACGGCCTCGTTAATTCTTCGTGCGCCCAACGAGCCGCCGAACGAGAGAACCAACGGTTTATTGGAAAGACCGAGTTTCTTTCTTGCCTCTTCTTTGGAAATTTTCAACAGTTCCATACGAACCGGGTTTCCGGTAATCACAGGTTTTTTGTTTAATTTCAAGTATTTTTCGGCTTCGGGCATTGCGAGCATAACGGCATCGGCTTTTTGCGCAACCATTTTCGTGGTCACACCGGGAAACGCGTTTTGCTCGTGAATTGCCGTTTTAATGCCGAGTTTTTGCGCTTCGCGAACCACCGGGCCGCTAACGTAACCGCCCGTACCGATAACGATATCGGGCTTGAGGGTTTTCAAAAGTTTTCGCGCCTTATGAGAGGAAGAAAACATTTTATAAACGGCCGCCACGTTTCGGCCGATGTTTTTGACCGAAATCCTACGCTGAAAACCGGCAACGTCAATTGTATAAAAATCGTAGCCTTGACGAGGAACCAAAACCGATTCCAACTTTTTTGCGGTACCGATATAACTGATTTTCACGTCTTTTTCTTGTTCTTTGATATATCCTGCTACCGCCAGAGCGGGATTGATATGCCCCGCTGTGCCGCCGCCTGCGAACAAAATATGCATCCTACTACCTCTTTTCAAGATTTGCACTGCGCGAAACCGAAAGAACGATTCCCATTTCTGCCAACAGTATAATCAAGGAAGTTCCGCCGTAACTAAAGAACGGCAAACTGATACCCGTATTCGGAATGGTGTTGGTAACAACCCAGATGTTGAGCATTGCCTGCAAGCCGACCTGGAACGTCAAGCCCAGTGCCAGAAGCGAACCGAATTTATCGGGTGCGCGCATTGCGATATGAAATCCGCGCCAGATGAGCAACGCAAACAGAACGATAATACCCACCGCACCAATGAGTCCCAACTCTTCGCAAACGATGGAGAAAATGAAATCGTTATGCGGTTCGGGAAGCCACAAATACTTTTGACGGGATTGCCCGATTCCGCGGCCCAAAACACCGCCCGAACCAATCGCCAAAAGCGATTGAATGGTTTGGAAACCCTTGCCCAACGGGTCACTCCAAGGGTCGATCCAATATTCAAATCGGTCCAAAACGTAACTGATTTTTCCCGATATAATCAACAAGACCACACTACCGACTGCGGCAACAGAACCCGCAACGATATAGCGTTTTGCAAGGCCGCCTACGATCATTAAGACAATGCCGATCATCAAAATCAGCACGGTTGCCGAAAGGTGCGGCTCGGCAACAACCAACGCACAGGTCACGCCGAGAATACCGAGCAAAAAGAGCACAAACTTGAAATTCTTCATCAAGGTATGATTGGCCGCAATCAGCGACGAGAACAACAAAATAATCGCAAATTTTGCAATTTCGGAAGGTTGGAAATTAATGGGTCCGACCACAAACCAGCGTTTAACACTCATTCCCGAAACCATTGGCGGACTAATCAGAAGAAAAACAAGCAATCCAAACGAAACAAAGAAGATTATCCAGGCAAATTTTCGCCAGAAATGGTAATCAATTCTTGAAATACCGAACATAAAAACGAGGCCAACGGCGCCCAAAAGCGCTTGGCGGATAATAAACTTGTAACTGTTGCCGTAATAAGCGTAGGAATAAGCATAACTCGCCGAAAAGAGCATCACAAGCCCCACGGTGAGCAAAATTAAAACAAAGGAAAGAAAACTGATGTCTAATCTCCCCTGTTGCAGCAACGGTGTTTTTCTGCGACGGGTTGTTTTTTGCGACATAATTCTTCTCTCCTTTCATTCTCAATAATAATGTTTACCAGTGTAACAAAATAGAAAGCAACGCGATAAAGGAACCCACAAAGGTAACGGCCGAAAAGGCGAAAACGACCTTTTGTTCCGACCAACCGCACATTTCAAAGTGGTGATGAAGCGGCGCCATTTTGAAAAGACGCTTTTTGGTTTTTTTGAAGTAGGCTACCTGCAACATAACCGAAAGCGCCTCGATCAGATAAAGGCAACCCGCAAACAGAAGCAGAACCGGACGGCCGATTCCAAACGAAAAAGCAACGACCATACCGCCCAAGAACATGGAACCCGTATCACCCATAAAAACCTTGGCAGGTTTGGCGTTCCACAGCAAAAAGCCGACACAAGCACCCGCCAGCGCGGCACACAGAACGTTAAACGAGGCAATTCTCAAAAAGCCCGAAGCCAACAAAAACGCGCAAGAAACGACCAAGGTGACCGAAGAAGCAAGACCATCTAATCCGTCGGTAATGTTCACGGCATTGGTAAATCCGTAAACGAAGAAAAAAGCAATCGGCCAGAACAAAAGTCCTGCACCTTCAACAATGTTTACGTCCCCAACAAACGGAATATAGGTCGTATGCATTCCCGAAACACACAACGTGACGAGATATCCTGCCGAAACAACAAACTGCATAAAAGTTTTCTGTTTGGCGGTAAGACCCAGATTGCGCTTTTTGACCACCTTAATATAGTCATCCAAAAAGCCGATTGCGCCCATACATAGCGCCATCACAAGCCCTGCCAACAACACCGAAAGACGGTAAGGGTCGGCAAACTCTTTCATCATCTCGTTTTTGCTGACAAATGCCGTAAGTATCGCAACCGCAAAAGCCAACAACACGCCGGCCACCATCATTACGCCGCCCATCGTCGGCGTTCCCTGCTTTTCCTTATGCCATTTAGGACCGATTTCCAAAATAGTCTGCCCAAATTTGAGTTTTCTCAAATAAGGAATCACAAACGTGCCGGAAATTGCCGTTACGGCAAAACCCAAAAGAGCCGCAATAATCGGAATCCAATTCAGTGTCATGGTAGTTCTCCTCCCCAAGCGGGATTTCTTAATCCTTCAAATTTGCAAGAGCATCGCGCACAATCTCGCGCTCATCCAAATGAATGGTGCCCTCTTTTAAGATCTGATACGTTTCGTGACCCTTGCCCGCCAAAACGATAATATCGTCGGTTTCGGCCATTGAAATCGCGTAATGAATGGCTTCAATGCGGTTTTCAATCACTTTATACGGCGTTTTCACACCCGAAACACCCGTTAGAATATCTTCAATAATGGCAGAGGGGTCCTCGGTGCGAGGATTATCGCTTGTAATAATGCAATAATCGGCCAAACGAACGGCAACACCGCCCATTAAGGGACGTTTGGTTTTGTCGCGGTCGCCACCGCAACCAAACAACACAATCAAACGGTTCTTTTTGCATTCCTTAAAGGTTTTTAAGATGTTTTTGAGTCCATCGGGCGTGTGCGCGTAGTCGATAATAACCGTAAAGTCCCGACCGGTGGGCACAACCTCTGCCCTGCCCTTCACACCTTCGAGTGTGTCGAGCGCGTTGGCTACCAACTCGTCGGAAATACCCAGACAAACGGCTGCAATGGCCGAAGCCATTGAATTATAAACCGAGAACTGACCACCAACGTGAACACGCATATGGCGAAGAATGGTATTGCTCACCAGTTCATATTCCACCTTTGCGGGACGGTATTGAATGGCCTTTGCGCTGAACGTTGCATCATTCCCCGTGGAATAGGTCACAATTTCACAGTCAAGGTCCTTCATCAACTCGGCCGCATACTCGTCATCTTTATTGATAACGGCCGTTTTACACATTGAAAACAGGCGCTTTTTGGCCGCCAGATAGTTTTCCATTGTAACGTGGTAATCCAAATGGTCTTGCGTCAGGTTGGTAAAGACCGCAACGTCAAAATTCAACTGATACACACGGCACTGATCGAGCGCATGGGAAGAAACTTCCATCACCACGTATTTGCAACCTTCATCCTTCATTTTTTTGAACAAAGAGTTGAGTTCATAGGCGTTGGGTGTTGTGTTTTGCGTGGCAATTACCTCGTCGCCAATCATATTCTGAATGGTGCCGACCAGACCAACCTTATGTCCTGCTGCTTCTAAGATCTCTTTGATCATATAGGTAACCGAAGTCTTACCGTTGGTACCCGTAACGCCCACCAAGGTGAGCTCGTCGGCGGGATTGCCGAACCACTTGGCGCAAAGCGAAGCGTAGGCCGCGTGAGTATTCTCGACAATGATTTGATTTTCGAGTCCCAAATCCCGTTCAACCACAACGGCAACGGCGCCGCTTTCAAGGGCTTTTTCAGCGAAGGTATGCCCGTCAAAACGCGTACCTTTAATGCACACAAACAAAAAACCCTCTTTTACCGCCGAAGAGTCACAGGTAACACCTTTGACTTCCAACGACTGTAACGCGCTGTTTTCGGTTGTAATCAAATCTCTTAAAAGCATAATTTTCTCCATTCTTTAGTCCGAAGCAAGGTCGACGCCGCTTTCATCGCGGAACGATACGGTAACGATCGTACCGACAGGAACCTCTTGCCCCGCGGGAATACTCTGCGCATAAGCGCGAAGTCCCGAAGCCGAAAGGTTGCCCGAAAGCGAAATATTTATTCCGGCGGAAGCCACGGCCGAATTGGCCTCGGCCGCCGTCATTCCAATCAGTTTTGGAACAATGGTGGTTTGTTGTTCACCGCCATCGGTATACAGAATTACGGTTCCGCCGTTATACAGTGCGCTTCCCTCTTCAGGCAACTGACTGAGGACGGTTTCTCCCGTACCGATCACTTTATAATTCAGGTTCGATGTGGCAAGTTTACCCTTAGCCGAACCCAAATCAATTCCTTTAACGTTGGGAACCGAAATCGAGAGTTTGCGCAATTCTTCTTCGGTATACTGCGCTTCGTAACCTAAGTACGGTAAAATATCGCCCATAATCTTGGCACCCACGGGCGCCGCCGTGGTACTGCCGTAATAACTCGTGCCTTTGGGTTCATCCAATAAAACGAGCAGTGCAATCTCGGGGTCGTTGATGGGGGCAATGGTCGCATAGGAAGCAATATAAAGCCCCTTAACGCCCGTTGCAAGCATCTTTGAAACCTTTTCCGAAGTACCTGTTTTACCACCCACGCGGTAACCCGCAACGTAGCCGTTTTTAACGCCTTTGGCGATAACGTGTTCCAAAAATTCCCGCATCGTGTTGGACGTGGTTTCGGAAATAACCTGGCGCTTGGCCGTCAGCGACGTTGTATTGATGACTTTTCCTTCATCGTCCAACTTTTGCGCAACCAGGTGCGGTTGCACCAAGTATCCGCCGTTGACAACGGCCGACACCATAGAAATCAACTGAATGGGGGTTACGTTAAAGGTTTGGCCAAACGACGATGAGGCCAACTCGGTAACACCCATTTTTTCCTCTTTATGGTAGTAAGGCGAAGCCTCACCCGGCAGGTCGATTCCGGTTCGTTCAGTGAGTCCGAACGCCTTAAAGTAGTTCGAAAACACCTTATTTCCAATCAACTGGCCGATGGTGATAAATGCAGGGTTGCAGGAATGTGCAATCGCATCGGGCATATTCTGTGTTCCGTGACCGCCCGCTTTATGACAGTGATACAGTTGCCCCGCAACGTTGATGGAATAGTTGCACGTAAAGGTGCTGTTTTTGTTGATTAAGTTTTCTTCAAGGCCGACGGCCGAAGTAAACATTTTGAAAACCGAACCCGGTTCATAAGTATCCGAAACGATTTTATTACGCCACTGGCGGTTCAAAAGTTCGGTTCGAAGTTTGGTCTTTTCTTCCTCTTCAACCAATTCGTCAACCTTGGCCTGATCCTCGGCCGACAAGACAAAGGGTTGGTTGGGGTCAAAGTCGCCGCTGACCGCCATCGCGTAAATTTCGCCCGTATTGACGTTCATTACCACGGCCGCGCCGCGTTCTTCAACCATATTTTCGGCAATCGCATCGTCGAGATATTTTTCACAAACGTGTTGAATGTAGGAATCGATCGTAAGTTTGAGGGTGTTTCCCTTTTTCGCGTTTTCAACCTTTTGGTAGGTGTAACGCATATTCATTCCCGCGGCGTTTTTCGAAGCCACGATGCGCCCCGCGACACCGGTCAGGTCGTTATCATAGTAACTTTCAAGCCCCGCAAGACCTTGGTTGTCGTCCCCCACAAAACCCAACACCGGGGAAGCCAGCGTGCCGTTGGGATAATACCGTTTCGTGGTTTCGTCCAGACCGATATACTGTGTTAAATCGAGTTCTTCATCGTCGGCCAGAAGTTCGCGGATTTTATCGGCCGTTTGTTTGTCGATTTTTTTCTTAACGGTAACGTAGTAGGTGGTTTGCTCGGTTTTTTGGTAAACGTCCTCGTATTCGAGTTCCAAAATTTCGGAAAGATTTTCGGCAATGGTCTTTCGAACCTCTTCCCGTTCGTCTTCATCATCGATTTTTTTAATGCCGTTGGGGGTCAGATAAACGGTCCAAGCCGTGGCACTGGTCGCCAACATTTTTCCGTTTCGGTCAACGATATCGCCGCGCGGTGCCGTGACCAGACTGTCATACAACTGCTGTTGCGAAGCCTTGCTTTGAAGGTCTTCGCCCTGAAGAACCATCAAATTGAAAAGACTGGCCCCCGAAACCAAGGAAAAAACCAAAATCATAGCAATCATCACAATAAAAATTCTGCGAATCATGATTCTTCCGAGTCCCTGTGCCATCTTTCTCACCTGCCAATAAAATCTTCTTAAAACCGTTTATGTCGAGACGTCCTACGGGCGCCTCGACACTCTATCTTCATTATATTGATTGTAAACTTTGACTATACATTTTAATTTGTGTAAAACTTTATTTTTCAACCGTGTACGCAACATCCGTATCGTTTACACGAATGTACTTAACCTGCTCCTTGTTCATTTTGCGCATACCAAGGTCGGCCGCTTCTTTCTCTATATTAGTATACGACAATCTGCCTTCCAATTCAACCTCTAAAGCCGTTTTTTCGCTATTCAGAAGTTCAATCTTCGACTCCATTTCATTGATCTGCGTATTGACCTCGTTAATTTGCAGACGAAGGAAAATGTTGCCGCACATCGCCGCCAACATCATAACCGCTGCAGCTACCGCAAAGGCCGAGAGATTCATCGGCTTGGCCGCGGCGCGGGTACGCTTTTTGGGTTGAACTTTATTGAGCGCGATAATATTGTCTTGTACCTTCTCTTCTCTGGGCATAAAACGATTAAAATCATACGCCAAAGATTCACGGTAATACTTCATATTATCCACTGGTAATTCCTCCGTTTTTTATAGTTTCACCACGGCGCGAAGTTTTGCGCTTCGACTTCGTGGATTTTCATCCAATTCTTCTTTGGAAGCCTCAACAGGCTTTCGGAATAATAACTTCCCTCTCGGGGTTTTGCCGCAAACACAAATCGGTAAATCGGGCGGACAGGTACAACCCGTACAGTAGTTTTTGAAACGTTGTTTAACCATTCGGTCTTCCAACGAATGGAAGGTAATGATTGAGAGCACACCGCCCGGTGCCAACAAATCAAACGCTTTATCCAAAGCCGTCGACAGCACGTCCAACTCGCGGTTGACCGCAATACGAAGCGCCTGGAAGCACCTTCTTGCGGGGTGGCCGTCTCTTCGGGCGGCCGCAGGAACCGATTCGGCAATCAGTTCGGCAAGTTGAAGCGTGGTTGTAATCGGGGTGTTTTTCCGTTCTTCAACGATTCGCGCCGCAATCCTTCGGGAAAACTTTTCTTCGCCATATTGGAAAAAGATTTCGGCCAATTCGTTTTCTGTTAACGTTGCTACCAAATCAGCCGCCGTCGGACCCGACTTGCTCATTCGCATATCGAGCGGCGCATCTTGGTGATACGAAAAACCGCGTTCCCCATTATCTAATTGGTAAGAAGAAACGCCCAGGTCCAATAAAATTCCGTCTACTGCGGTAATTCCTCTTTCGGCCAACACCCGGTCCATCTCGCAAAAGTTGGCCTGAATTACCGTGGCCGGTAAACCCTGCAAACGCTCAGTTGCGACCCGAACGGCGTCGGGGTCCTGGTCGAGTGCAAACAGGTGACCGTTCCCTAACCGTTTGGCAATCTCTTTGGAATGACCGGCGCCACCCGCCGTTCCATCCACGTAAATGCCGTTTTCTTTTACATTCAAAGAATCGATGGTTTCATGCAACAAAACCGAACGGTGTTGAAACTCCATGAATTAAAACTCCAAATCTTCGGCCATAGCGGCAATCGCCTCGGGGGTATAGGTCTTGTTTTCTTCTTCCCAAAGTGCCGTGTTCCAAATTTCAAGATTCTGGGTCATACCGATTATGTGTGCATCGCCCTCTAACTTCGCATACTCGCGAAGTGCCGCGGGGATGATAATTCTTCCCTGTGCATCAAACTCGACGTTGAAAGCGCCCTCAAACAAGAAACGGCGCATACTGCTTGATTTCGCTTTGGGTAACTGACTGATCTTCTCCACCAGTTTGTCCCACTCTGCCAACGAATAAACCCACAAGCAGGGTTTTTGATGAATGGCGCGACAGATAATAAAGGATTCACCCAAATCATCGCGAAGCTTGGCCGGAATGAAAATCCTGCCCTTTTTATCGATATTATGTTGATAGCCTCCGTAGAGCACGATTTTCACCACCTTGCTACACTTTTGTGGTTTTTTGCTACACTTTTCACCACGTTAGATACATTATAAACCCTAAAAACCAAAAAATCAAGTGTTTTTTCAAAAAAAGTATAAAAAAAAGAAGCGTTTGAAAACGCTTCTTCTTTTCACGATATTTTGTTGTTTATAAACACGGTTTTTTAATCTTTATGCCACACAAATCGGTTGACCGTTTCGGTATAGGATCGTATAATTTTA
Source organism: Acutalibacteraceae bacterium (assembly GCA_045545515.1). Classification (GTDB taxonomy): domain Bacteria; phylum Bacillota; class Clostridia; order Oscillospirales; family Acutalibacteraceae; genus UBA737. The sequence goes on along the minus strand of JAZQBA010000002.1, from coordinate 121,619 downwards.
ACCACCTTTTCGGAAACGTTGGTGTCGGTGTAATCGGCAACGGTTGAACCGCCCTTCCCAAAGCCGGCCATATCAACGGCCATTTCAACCGAAGAAATCAGACCTTGTTCCTCAATCCCCGCCAACACAAAACAACCTTTCTCCATTGCTTCGGGTCGCTCGGTAGAAGTTCGAATGCTCACCGCCGCAATCGGATGACCGATATTGGCGTAAAAATGACTTTCTTCCGGCAGGGTTCCGCTATCCGAAACCACGGCAAAAGCATTCATCTGCAAACAGTTGTAATCGATAAAGCCAAGCGGTTCATGGCACTTCACGTTTGCATTCAATGGAATACGCGCCGCCTCAATCTGTTTTTTACTTCTCGGGTGACAGGAATACAATATCGGCAAATCAAAATATTCCGCCATCGCATTGATGGCCGAAAACAACTTTTTGAAATTACGCTCATCGTCGATATTCTCCTCGCGATGCGCCGACAACAGAATGTACTTGCCGCTTTCGAGCCCCAGACGGCTCAAAACATCACTCTTCTCAATACTCTCCAAATGATTTTGTAAAACCTCGGTCATCGGAGAGCCCACTACAAAGGTTCGTTCTTTGGGTAATCCGCACTCGGCGAGATAGCGTCGTGCGTGTTCGGAATAAGCCAAATTTACATCGCTGATAATATCCACGATTCTGCGGTTGGTTTCTTCCGGCAAGCATTCATCTTTGCAACGATTCCCTGCCTCCATATGAAAAATAGGAATATGCAACCGTTTGGCGCTAATTGCCGAAAGGCAAGAATTGGTGTCGCCCAAAACGAGCAGCGCATCGGGGCGAACTGTCTTCATCAAGCAATAGGAAGCGTGAAGAATATTCCCCATTGTCTCACCCAAATTTTCACCCGAAACATCGAGATAAACATCGGGCCAGCCAATACCTAATTCACGAAAGAAAACACCGCTCAACGCGTCATCATAATTCTGACCCGTATGCGCCAACAAACAGTCAAAATACTTTCTACACTTTTCAATCACCGCCGAAAGGCGAATGATTTCGGGCCGTGTGCCGACTAAAATCAACAGTTTGAGTTTTCCGTTGTTTTGAAAGGAGACCTGTTTGAAATCAAGATTCATATTCATCCTCCTCAACCTTTTGGAAAATCGTATCGGGAACAGCCGGATCAAACGGCTCGTTCACCCACATTACCGTTACCAGATCGTGTGTCGCAGAAAGGTTGGTAATACTGTGGGTGTAACCGGGCAGAATGTGAATCGCTTCCAACCGCTCACCCGACACTTCAAAACGAAGCACCTCATCGGTGCCGATTTTTCGTTGCTCAACCAATCCGCGCCCCGAAACGACCATATACAATTCCCACTTGGAAAAATGCCAATGTTGTCCCTTGGTAATATTGGGTTTTTGCACATTAACCGAAACCTGACCGCAATCGACCGTTCGCAACAGTTCGGTAAAACTGCCGCGCTCGTCCGTATGCATCGTCAACGGAAACTTGATCTTCTCTTTGGGCAGATACGAAAGAAACGTGCTGTAAAGATTTTTAGCAAAACGGTCGGCCAACACGTTGGGCAACACCAAAGTTTTCGACTGTTCGGCAAAACGCACCAACAAATCGGCAATTTCACCAAGCGTTGCGCGGTGCGTATTGGGGCAAACGCAAAACGCCGCGTTTTGAAGGTCGCGGTGCTCGTTTCCTTCCAATGCCATAAGAATTTCTTCTACAACGTCATCAATATAAACGAGTTCCAATTCCGTCGCGCGGTCGTTGACCGTAAGCGGTAAATCGTTCGCGGCTTGATGGCAAAAGGTAGCAACCGCCGAATTGTAAAACGGTCGGCACCATTTTCCGAATATGTTCACAAAACGGTAAACACAGGTTTTTGCGCCCGTCTTTTCCCCGTGCGCAAAAATCAGTTGTTCGGCCTCGGCTTTCGCTTTTCCGTATACACTGTCAGCAAAACGGCCCGTCAAGGTCGCCTGAACGGAAGAAGCATATAAAACCGGACAAGTGTTCCCGCTTTGTTGCAAAGCGTTCAAGAGCCGCTCGGTAACCGTAACGTTTTCCCGGAGTGCCTCATCCTGTTCAGCACGGTTCACCCCCGCCAAATGCACCACAAAATCAGCGCACGCCGCTTTAGAAACCCATTCTTCCGATGTGTCTTCGCGCGTAAGGGTGTCGAGCGTTTCAATATTTAATTCGGAATGGACGGAAACCTTTCGGTCGCGAACGGCTTTCAGCATTGCCAAAAGATTTTGGCCCACAAAACCGTCGGCGCCCGTTACCAGAATTCTCATATCCATCCCCCTCTTTTAGTTCTTTTCCAAAACCTTTTTGATAAACGCGGTTTGTCTGAGTGTTTCTATGACCTCTTGTTCATTCAACTGTCGGGTATTATCCGAACAAAAATCCACAAGCGCACCACCTACCATACCATCGGTAAAGAATGGTGCGTAGTCCAAATTATTTCGGTCTTTTGGAACGCGGAAGAATTTTTCCGACTCCTCAGCGCGAGAAAGTTCTTCAAAAGCCACGAGTGTTTCGTGCATCTTTTCGCCTTGGCGAATTCCAATCGTTTCATACCGGGGCGCCGCGCCCATCAATTTACATACTGCTCGCGCCAACGTCTGCAACGTACAGGCGGGGGCTTTTTGAACCAAAACATCGCCCGTTTTTCCCTGTTCCATCGCATACAGCACCAGATCGACCGCTTCCTCCAAGGTCATAATAAACCGTGTCATCTCGGGATCGGTAAGCGTTAAGGGGCTCCCCTCCCGGATTTGCTCCATCCACAACGGCACCACACTGCCACGGCTACACAACACGTTGCCGTAACGTGTACAACAAATCTTGGTGCGATCGGTCATTTGCGATTTGGCAATCGCCACCTTTTCCATCATCGCCTTGCTCAATCCCATTGCATTGGCGGGATAAACCGCCTTATCGGTTGAAAGGCAAACGACCGACTCTACCTTTTCATCAATCGCAGCAGAAAGAACGTTTTCCGCCCCCAACACGTTGGTCTTTACCGCTTCAATGGGGAAAAACTCGCAAGACGGTACCTGTTTGAGTGCCGCCGCGTGAAAAACAATATCCACACCGTACATTGCGTTTCGAACCGAAGAAAAATCTCGCACATCGCCCAAATAAAACTTAACCTTTTGCGCAAACGCGGCATTTGTCTTTTGCAGTTGATGGCGTAGGTCATCTTGTTTTTTCTCATCCCGAGAGAAGATGCGAATTTCCCCGATATCGGTATTGCAAAAGCGCTCCAGAACAGCGTTTCCGAACGAACCCGTTCCACCGGTAATCAACAACGTTTTATCGGTATAAAAAGCCATCATCTTCCCTCCGTTCATTTATAACCTATATTTATTATACGCCGAGGAAGAAAAAAGTCAAACCCTTTCTAATCGCCGCTTTCCAACGAAACGATTTGGTCAAACGGCATTTCCAATCCTTGTAAAAACAAAACTTCCTCCTCAAAATCCACGCGTTCAACCGTGGCCGTCCAACGAACAATGGCCGTTTCCGCAAAACCCGTGACACAAACGGTCTCACCCCTTTGTAAACTGCCAAGCACTTTTTTCAGTTCCGTCTTTTCGGGCGGCATTTGAAAGAAACTGTTTTGTACCTCTTGTTCCTTTCTTCGCAACGCCCATTCAAGTCCTCCGAGTGCCGAAAAAGGCATAAACTGTTTGGCACGATTGGTAACCGACATTTTTGCCCTCGTTTTATGAACCACTCTTATGACCTCCAATCTGTGCGTTGCGTTCTCTGGCGGTGGCTGCTTCCTGCAAACTCATCGCCTTGAAAACGGCGTTCTTGCCAAAGCGTTTTTTTACCGATAAAACGCTGCTTTGCAACTGCCCGTCCAACAGTTCGCACTGCGAATCCAAAAACAAATCCATTTGGTGGGCCGTTTCTTCTTGAACACGGTTGCAGACAATGTTCATACGGCGAATCGGAATATTCCTGTCGACAATTCTTTCGTAAAGCGTAACAATCGCCGTTCGCAATTGGCTTTCCGAATCGGTTCTTTGCGGTAAGGAAATGGTGCCGTGTGCCGGTTTTAAGTTCCGTGCATTGGAATACCCGACGTGCAGGCCAAGCGAATCGGTTGTGAGCGAATTTTCAAAGAGTTCAAGACTCAATTTATCCATCATTTCCTTAACGATCAACCGCCCCTCCTCAAAGGAGTAATCCCGCATGAGAACCTGCCCGTTGGTGAGGCTTCGATACTTCGGTTTGTAAACCTTAATATCGGCAATCGTGGTCGGCTCTCTACCCCAGGCGTGGTCAATCAACAACTCGGCATCTACCCCGAAACGGCGATACAACAGATCCTCCCCCACCTGCGTAATATCGCGCATGGTATAAATTCCGCATTCCGAAAGCCGCGCGGCCGTACCCGCGCCAACGCGCCAGAAATCGGTGAGAGGCCGATGGTCCCACAAGGTTTTTTGATAGGTTTCCTCGTCCAGATATCCGATAAAATCCTTCGCGTGTTTGGCCGTAATATCGAGCGCCACCTTCGCGAGGTACAGATTGGTACCGATCCCGCAAGCCGCATAAATGCCGACGCGGCGGTAAACGGCGTTCATCACCCGTCGTGCCAATTCTTTAGGCGGCAAGCGATAGAGCGTTTGATAATGCGTCACATCGACAAACACCTCGTCCACCGAATAAACGTGAATATCCTCCTTGGCAAAAAACTCCAGATAAACCCCGTAGATCTCGGCTGAATAATCAATATAGCGTTGCATTCGCGGCGGCGCGATCATATAGGTAATCCCCTTCGGGATTTCGAACAAGCGGCAACGATTTTTAACCCCCTTCGCCTTCAAGGCAGGCGTTACCGCCAGACAAATCGTCTTGTCGGTTCGTTCGGCATCAGCGACAACCAAAGGGGTTGTCATCGGGTCTAATCCGCGTTCGGCACACTCGACCGAAGCGAAAAAAGACTTTAAGTCGATACAAAAATAAATCCTGTTTTCCACGCGCTCACCTCCAAAACGAACATTTGTTCTGCTTTGGAATTGTATCACAAACAAAACAAAAAGTCAATGGGATATTCTTCCCTTCCCCTTGACTTTTTGGTAAGACAACGATATAATATACAATGTCTTTGCGGACATAGTTCATCGGTAGAACATCAGCTTCCCAAGCTGAGGAGGCGGGTTCGATTCCCGTTGTCCGCTCCAACAAAAAGCACCCGCAAAATGCGAGTGCTTTTTTTCAATACCATCTGCGAAAGGGGGCGGCCGATTTGAATTGGAAAAAACTCAAAAAGTATACAACCCCGATTTTACTTGTCGTCCTCATTTTATTATCCTTTGTTTACCGCGCGGTTCTGAAACAAAATGCCGTTTCGGTTGACGATATTCCCGAATTTAAGAATATGCCCTTCGTGGTCCTCGACAACAACGTGCCAAATTTCAGCCAAAAGGAAAAGCGGGAAACTTTTTCTTTTGAGCGGTACCACGAACTGGACCGATACGGGCGTTGTGGGGTCGCCTTTGCACGTATCGGGTCCGACCTTTTCCCCGCCGCCGAACGCAAAAGTATTTCCGACGTAAAGCCCAGCGGTTGGCAAAGTGTGAAATACGATTTTATTTCGGGCAAATATCTATACAACCGTTGCCACCTCATCGGCTTTCAACTTGCCGGAGAAAACCAAAACGTGAAAAATCTTATTACCGGCACCAAATTTTTCAACGTAGAAGGTATGCTGCCGTTTGAAAATATGGTAACCGACTACATTCGGGAAACCGACAACCACGTACTCTACCGCGTAACACCGATTTTTCGCGGCAAAGAAAAGGTTGCGCGCGGCGTTCAGATGGAAGCCTTTTCGGTAGAGGACGGCGGCGCGGGAATTTGCTTTAACGTTTTTGTTTATAACGTTCAACCGGGTGTTGTCATTGATTATAAAGACGGAACGAGTAAAAAAGAATAAATGTAAAAATCCCCGATTATTTATTTGCATAAATAAAAACTCCAAGCCACTTTAAGTGACTTGGAGTTTTTGGTGACCCATCGGGGAATCGAACCCCGGACACCTTGATTAAAAGTCAAGTGCTCTACCGGCTGAGCTAATGGATCATTTTGCCTTCTTTGAACAGACAGCCTAAATATTATATCAACATTCCCCTGGCTTGTCAAGAACAAAAATAAGTTTTTTTCGTTTTTTGCATCCGGCAGAATTTCTGCCGGATGCATTGATTTTATTTAGCGGACAACAATGTTGACCAAACGTCCCGGAACGTACAATTCCTTTACAATAGTCTTGCCCTCAATTTCTTTGGCAATACTCTCTTCCGCTTTGCAAAGCGCCAAAACCTCTTCGGAAGAAAGATCCACACCCACATTCAGGCGGCAGCGAATCTTTCCGTTGACCTGAACGGCAATTTCAACCGAAGCGTCCACACACTTATCGGGGTCAAACTCAGGCCAACGAGCCTCGTTGAGCATTCCCTCAAAGCCGCAGACTTGCCACAATTCCTCGGTCATATGCGGTGCAAAGGGATTGAGCAGTAACAGAATGGTGCGATACTCGGCACGGTTGACGTTTCCGCTCGCGCTAATGGCGTTATAAAGCGACATCAACGCGGCAATGGCGGTATTCATTTTCAGACCCTCGATATCCTCGGTAACCTTTTTGATGGTCTTGTTGAACTCAACCTCGAATTCCTTGCGGTATTCGTCGCCGTCGACCAGATTATCCTGAAGTGCCCAAACCTTTTCGAGGAAGCGCTTGCTTCCCTTAATGGAAGACTGACTCCAAGGTGCGGCCTTTTCAAAGTCGCCCATAAACATTTCGTAAACGCGCATGGCGTCGGCGCCGTAATCACGAACGATCTCATCGGGGTTGACCACGTTGCCGCGGGACTTGGACATCTTCTCGCCGTTCTCACCCAAAATCATACCGTGACTGGTACGCTTAGCATACGGCTCGGCCGTGGGAACAACGCCGATATCATAAAGGAAACGGTGCCAGAAGCGGCTGTAAAGCAGGTGGAGTGTGGTATGTTCCATACCGCCGTTATACCAATCGACCGGGCCCCAATACTTGAGTGCCTCAAGCGAAGCCAGACAGTCTTCATTGTGCGGATCGCAATAGCGCAGGAAGTACCAGGACGAACCGGCCCACTGCGGCATGGTATCGGTTTCGCGAACGGCGTGACCACCGCAAACGGGACAGGTGGTATTGACCCAATCGGTCATATTCGCCAACGGCGATTCACCGTTTTCGGTCGGTTCGTAGGATTCGACGTTGGGCAACATCAAGGGCAGTTCGCTCTCGGGCAGCGGTACGCAACCGCACTTTTCACAGTGAACGACCGGAATCGGCTCGCCCCAATAGCGCTGACGCGAGAACACCCAGTCGCGCAACTTATAGTTGGTCTTGCGCTCACCAAGGCCGCGTTCCATCAGCCATTCCTGAATAGCCTTTTTGGCTTCTTCCACACTCAAACCGTTGAGGAAATCGGAATTGACCATCACACCGGTTTCGCAATCGGTAAAGGCTTCTTCCTGAACGTTTCCGCCGGCAACAACCTCAATGATGGGAAGATCAAACTTCTTGGCGAAATCCCAGTCGCGGCTATCGTGTGCCGGAACGGCCATAATGGCGCCCGTACCGTAGGAAATGAGAACGTAATCGGAAATAAAGATCGGGATTTCTTTGCCGTTTACGGGGTTGATACCGCAAACACCGTCCAAACGAACGCCGGTCTTATCTTTGGCAAGTTCGGTACGCTCAAAGTCGGACTTTTTGGCTGCTTCTTGCTGATAGGCGCGAACTTCATCCATATTGTTGATTCGATCTGCCCACTTTTCGAGATACGGATGCTCAGGCGAGAGAACCATATACGTAGCACCGAACAGTGTATCGGCGCGGGTGGTGTAAACTTCGAGGATATCCCCTGCCGTGGTCGAGAATTTGACCTGGGTGCCGTAAGAACGGCCGATCCAGTTGCGCTGTTGGGTCTTTACGCGGTCGATGAAATCGACCGTATCCAAGCCTTCCAACAGTTTCTCGGCATAATCGGTAATTTTGAGCATCCACTGCTCTTTATCCTTATGAACAACCTCGCTGCCGCAACGCTCACAAACGCCGTTGACAACCTCTTCGTTGGCCAAAACACATTTACAAGACGTACACCAGTTTACCGACATCTTTTTCTTGTAGGCCAAGCCGTTTTTGAGCAGTTGCAAGAAAATCCACTGGGTCCACTTATAATAAGCGGGGTCGGTGGTATTGATTTCGCGGCTCCAATCAAACGAAAAGCCGAGCGCTTTTAACTGACGCTTGAAGTTGGCAACGTTGTCGGCCGTTACGGTAGCCGGGTGAATGTGTGTTTTAATGGCGTAGTTTTCGGTCGGCAGACCAAACGCGTCCCATCCCATCGGATACAGCACGTTATAGCCCTGTAAACGCTTTTTACGCGCCACGATATCGAGCGCGGTGTAAGAACGCGGGTGGCCGACGTGCAGACCTTGTGCCGACGGATACGGGAATTCGACAAGGCCGAAGAACTTGGGCAAAGAATAATCGTTCTTGGCCGCAAAGGTCTGTTTTTCATCCCAGATATCCTGCCACTTTTTTTCGATTTGAGCGTAATCGTATTTCATTTTACTCACCCTCCGAGTTTGTTAAAAAATCATTGCAATCTATTTCTTCGCCGTCCGCCCACATTTTTTCAAGCCCGTAAAACTCTCGCTGGTCGCGGGTGAAAACGTGGACAATCACCGAGCCGTAATCCAACACGTACCAACCGGTCGAACGTCCCTCAATGTGGTGCGGCGTTAAGCCTTCTTCTTTCAGTTTGTCCTCTACCTCGTCGGCCAGAGCGCGAACGTGGGTTGAAGAAGTACCGCTTGCAATCAAAAAGTATTCGGTCAGAACCGTGAGGTCACCGATTTTGATAGCCTTCAGATCAACGGCTTTCTTCTCGTTTAACGCGTTTGCCGCAAGGGCTAAAATCTTTTCGTGTTCCATTTGTCAGTTCCTTTCCACTTCGGGAACAATGCCCCGTAAACAAGTTTCGTTAAAGGCGGCCATGGTATCGGGATGAATGGCCAGATAGCGCGACGCCAAATCGCAGACGGTATAAGACAACGCGTAAGCATAGGCCTCGTCCATCGATTGGTCGACCAAGCGGCGCATAACGTCCACGTCGTCGTAATCGCGATCGCGCGAAGTAAAGTCGGCAAGATAAAGCACTTTACTGAGCAGCGGCATTTCTGCCTTTGCGGTGGTGTGATACCGTACCGCGTCCCATACCTCTTCATCCGCAATTCCAAGACGGTGGCGGATGTATTCGGCGCCCGTAATGGCATGCCAGAGTTTTTGGCTTTGGCGTTCAATCACCGTGGGCTGTTTTTCGCAAAGCAAGAACAGTTCTTGGTGTTCCTCTTGGGGTGCGTTTTTGGTGATATCGTGCAGTAGCCCAGCCAAATAGGCTTTCTCACCATCTGCCCCATATTTTTCCGCCAGGCGTTTGGCCTCATCGGCCACGCAAAGCGAGTGCTCGTAACGGCTTTCTTTCAGGCGCGTTTTTAACAAGCGCTTGATTTCTTCGTAATCCATCATTTCCCCGCGCCCTCCTCGTAAACTTTATTTTGCGCTAAATATTCGCGAATGCTTTTCGGCAGGCGCTCGTCGTAAACGCCTCGGCGCAAACTCTCGCGCAGTTGGGTAGAAGAAACTTTCGGAATATCAACGTCCAGCAAACGGATTTTCGCCCCTATATTCCGAAGGCGCTTTGCCGTTTCTTCAAACCCCGCAACGCCCAATCGTTCAAAGGCATAAAAACCGCAAAGTTTCAAAAGTTCCTCGGCGCGATACCAGGTATCCAGCGTATTGAGCATATCGCCGCCACAAGCAAACCAAAAGTCCTCGTCGGGGTATTGTTCCTGTAACGCCGTCACGGTATCAAAGGTATAACTTTTCCCCTGCCGTTCAAATTCAATCAGGCAAAGTTTCGTTTTTTTCAATCCCTCGATTGCCCGACGGCACATTTCAATACGCACCTCGTCGGCAACGGCAAAACTTTGCTTTTTGTGCGGCGGGATTCGGTCGGGAAGCAGAAAAACGCGGTCGACCTCGGGCAATTCGTCTAACGTTTTGAGCATTTCATAGTGCCCGATATGCAACGGGTCAAAGGTTCCGCCGAATAAAACGGTAGTCCCCATTTATTTCACCAAAACAATTTTTCGGTTTTCTTTTTCACTGGCCGGGCGGTACAGAACAAACTTTCTGCCGATAACCTGAACCACGTCGGCACCCACAGCCTCGGCAATCGTATCGGCCGCTTCGCGTGCTGAAACCGGACAGTTTTCCAACACGCAAAGTTTAATGAGTTCGCGCGCTTCCAACGCCTCGCCGACCTGTTTGTTCTGTTGTTCGTTAAGGCCGCCTTTCCCAACCTGGAAAATAGGTTCATAGGAATTGGCCATACCGCGCAGTTGCGCGCGTTGTCTGCTGTTTAACATTCGGATAATTCCTCCGGTTTCACATACTTTTTCAATTCTTCTTCAAACTTTCGCAAAGACTGTCCGCGGTGGCTGATGCTATCCTTTTCCTCGGGCGTAATCGTTGCAAAACAACCGATCGGTGACAGGAAAATCGGGTCGTAACCAAAGCCGCCCTCACCTGCCGGTTCCTCGGCAATAATCCCGGGGCATTCGCCGCGTACCGTAAAGGAACGGCCGTCGGGAAAGACACAGGCGATACACGAAACAAAAGAAGCCGTGCGCTGTTCGGTGGGCACGCCTTTCAAGGCCGCCAACAGTTTTTCGTTATTGGATTCATAGGTGGCCTCTTCACCCGAAAAACGGGCCGAATAGAGTCCCGGTGCACCGTCGAGATAATCGACGCAAAGGCCCGAATCATCGGCAACCGAAATCAGTCCCGTTTCGCGAAGCCCCGTGTTGGCCTTCAAGAGTGCATTTTCTTCAAAGGTGGTTCCCGTTTCTTCAACGTCGGGCATTTCGCGGTCGTAATCGTTTTCGGTTAAAACCTCAAACCCCATCGGCACCAGAATTCGTTTCAATTCTTTGCACTTGTTTTTATTTTTGGTAGCAATATAAATTTTCATAACTTAAACTTCAAATATTCCTTTTACAAATTCTTGGGCGCGGAAGGGTTGCAAATCGTCAATCCCCTCACCCACGCCGATATACTTTACCGGAATTCCCAATTCATTGTGAATAGCAATGACGATACCGCCCTTGGCCGTACCGTCCAACTTGGTCAGCACAATGCCCGTAATATCGGCAGCATTTTGGAATTCACGCGCTTGGTTCACGGCGTTTTGTCCCGTGGCGGCATCCAACACCAAGAGGGTTTCGACCGAAGCCTCGGGCAATTCGCGACCGATCACGCGGTAAATTTTTGCCAATTCGTCCATCAGGTTCTTTTTGTTGTGCAAACGGCCGGCCGTATCGCAGATAATCACGTCGGCGCCACGGGCCTTGGCCGAAGCAATGGTATCAAAGACGACCGAAGCGGGGTCGGTCCCCTCAACGCTTCGCACCATCGTCACGTCGGCGCGTTCGGCCCAGATGCCGAGTTGGTCAATGGCCGCCGCGCGGAAGGTATCGGCGGCGCCGAGCACCACCTTTTTCCCTTCGTTTTTGAGTTGCAGCGCGAGTTTGCCGATGGTGGTGGTTTTCCCCACACCGTTGACACCGATCACCAAAATGACCGAAGGCTTGGTCGCAAGTTGCAGTCCGCGGTCCTCACCCAACATTTCGGTAATCAATTCTTGCAAAAGATTGACAATCTCATTCGGGTCGGTCACGCCCAACTCTTTAATGCGTTTGCGCAAGCGGTCACACAGTTCGGTTGCCGTTGCCATACCGATATCCGACATCACAAGAATTTCTTCCAATTCTTCGAACAAGTCTTCATCGATCTTGGTAAAACTGTTCAGTACACCGGTAATGCTGCCGGCAATCGAATCGCGCGTTTTCTTTAATCCGTTTTTGATCTTATCAAAAAATCCCATTAGATCCTACTCCTTGAAGGGGTTATCCTTGCTGAGCCAACAGTTTCTTTTCGAGTTCCGCAACGTTGAGTTCCAACAGTTTGGTAATACCCTTTTCCTGCATGGTTACACCGTACAACATATCGGCGGCTTCCATGGTGCCGCGGCGGTGGGTAACGCAGATAAACTGTGTGGGCAGGTCGGACTGTTTCATATAATCGGCAAAGCGGTCAACGTTGATGTCATCGAGCGCCGTATCCACCTCGTCCAGGAAACAGAACGGCGGCGCATTCACGCGCATAATAGCAAAGTAAATCGACAACGCAACCAACGCCTTTTCGCCACCCGAAAGACCTTCCAGACTCGGAACGTTTTTACCAGGCAATTTTGCATTGATATCGATACCGCTTTCAAGCACGTTTTCGGGGTCGCTGAGCGTTAGTGTTGCACTACCGCCACCAAACAACTCGCGGAACGTTTTGCCGAAGTTTTCGTTGATCTTATCAAAGCCATCGATAAACAGTTCTTTCATTTGCGAAGTCAACTGCAAAATCAATTTATGCAGTTCGCTGCGCGCCTGTTCAACGTCATCAATCTGGGCTTTCATAAAGTCGTAGCGTTCGCGGACCTCTTTATACTCCTCAATGGCCGAAACGTTTACGTTACCGAGAGCGCGAATCTTGGCGCGGACCTCGTGCAACGTCTTTTTGGCCTCTTGCGGATTTTCCAGTACAATGCCCATATTTTCGGCTTCGCTACGGGTCAGTTGATACTCGTCATACAGTTGACGAATGGTATCCTCGTACTCGCGCGCCATCGTTTCCTTGCGTTCGCAAAGACGGGCCAATTCCCCACCGATACGCTCACGCTCGCTCGTGCGCTCACGCTCGGCCGTGCGAAGACGGATGCCATCCTGTTCGGTTTCGTTGCGCTCGGCAATCAAGCGTTCGATCGCCTCATTGCCGTTTTGAATCAACATCTGCTGATCTTCAATCGAATCTTTCGCGGCGGCGATTTCCTGATTGAGTTGCTCGTTTCGGAACGAAAGGGCCGCAATCTCACCCGCAATTTCCTGCACACGCTGTGCGCGGTTGCCAATGGCGGCTTCCAAACTTTCGGCCTCGTTTTTGAGTGCTTCAATATCCTTTTCCTGCTCAATCAAGCGCAGTTTACAGGCGGTAATTTCGATTGAGAGTTCCTCGCGGCGGGTAGAAAGTTCGTCGCGGCCGCCCGTCATCCGGTCGATTTCGCTCTGAAGTTTTACCTTTTCGCTCTCGATTTCACCCATCAGGCGCATGGCCTCATCGGCCGTTTTGCGCAGTTCTTCGGTCTTTTGCTGACTATTTTCTTTTTCAAGTTTCAAATCCGTTAGCGTTTGCAACGCGTTCTCGCGTAAATCGCTGATACGCTTGAGTTCCGCCAAGGTACGAATCTTGTCCTCGTTGGCGGTGGTGAGTGCCGAACGAACGGCAACCATATCCGCTTCAACCGCTTCGAGTTCGCGCGTAGCCGCCTGAACGTCCTGCGCAATCTTATTGCGGGATTCTTCCAGGCGTTTTACTTCACTTTCTAATCGTTCGATATCGGCCGCGCGGCTCAAAAGACCTGCCTGTTTCATGGGCGAGCCACCCGTCATCGGGCCGCCCGGATGAATGACCTGACCGTCCAGAGAAACGACCTTTACGCGGTACTGATATTTTTTCGCCAGGGTTACGGCGCTATCGATATCTTCCGTTACGACCGTAGCGCCAAGCAGATAGCGAATAATCTCTTGGTACTTCGAATCAGCCGAAACCAAATCCGAAGCAATTCCGACAAACCCATAAAGGTTTTCGAATCCGCTTTCCTTGAACTCACGCGCACGAACCGAAGAAACGGGCAAGAACGTAGCTCGTCCCGCCTTGGCATTTTTAAGGTGAGAAATGGCGCGCTTCGAATCGTTTTCGTTTTCTACGATAATATTCTGAATGGCGTTACCCAACGCCGTTTCAATAGCAACGCTATACTTTTTGTCTACCGTGATCAACTTGGAAACGGGACCGTGAATACCGCGCAGAACACCCGTTTCGGCGTCGCTCATCACCTTTTTTACGGCGTGAGAGAAACCTTCCATATTGTGTTCCAACTCGGTCAAGATCTGAATGCGTCGTTTTTTGGCTTCAATATCCAATCGCGCCTCATCGTGTTTGGCCGTGAGTTCGTCCAAGGTGGTGCGGCGGTTTTGCTGACGAAGGGTAAAGCCCTGTAAAGCGTTTTGGTCCGAAACGATGTTCTCTTCAATCTGTTTTAAGAGCGCTTCGGTTTCATTTGCTTCCGCTTCGAGTTCTTTGAGCGTGGTTTCGTGTTGCTGTAAAAGCGCGTCAATCGTGCCGTGACGTTGCGCAATTTCTTCAATCGACGTGTTGGCCGTCGTCAAGGTGACGCGGTGGTCGGCACTCTCGGCCGAAAGACCGTTAAGGCGGCGCACCTGTTCCTCAATGCGGCGGGAAATATTCTCACTGTCACTCAAAAGACCCGACAAAGACTGTTCGAGTTCTGCCAACTGACCGCGCGTTTGTTCACTCGCCAGGCGGTGTTCCTCGGCAGAAGCGAGTCGGTTTTCAATTTCCTTGCGCGCTTCTTCATCGCTGGTGCCAAGTTGCCGGGTTTCGCCGTTCAAACGCTCAATCGATTCGTTGTTGTGGTGAATATCGTTTTCCAAAACGTCAATCGAGCCTTGCAATTTTACAATTTCTTCGTTGGCGGCAGCCCCTGCGGTACGCTGTGCTTCAATTTCCGAAGTCAGACGCGCAAAATTGGCCGAGTTCTGCTCGGTTTTGGCATCAAATTCCTGCAGTGCTTCCTCAATTTCATTGTACTGCATCTGGGCCGTGGTGATCTTGGCCTCTTGATTGCGAAGCGTTTCCTTGGAATGATTGAGCGCATCCAACCAAATGCCGATTTCAAGACGTTTTTTCTCTTCGGCAAGGGTTAAAAACTTTTCGGCTTTTTTGCTCTGTTCTTCCAAGGGACCAACGCGCGCTTCGAGTTCATCCATAATATCTTTAAGGCGCAACAGATTATCCTCGGCCGCGGCCAATTTTCTCAGCGCATCCTCTCGGCGATAGCGGTACTTGGAAATACCGGCCGCCTCTTCAAAAATATCACGGCGTTCATCCGAACGCGAACGGATAATACTGTCGATACGACCTTGTCCGATCATGGAATAACCGTCACGGCCAAGACCCGTATCCATAAACAGTTCGTTCACGTCGCGCAGACGAACCGAAACATTATTGATTAAGTATTCACTTTCGTGGGAACGGTAGTACCGACGCGTAATCGAAACCGAATCGTTATCGAAATTCAAGGAACGGTCGGAGTTATCGATATTCAGCGTTACCTCGCAAAAACCGTGGGGACGGCGCGTTTCGGTACCACCGAAAATAACGTCTTCCATCGACTGTCCGCGCAGGGATTTTGTCGACTGTTCGCCCAAAACCCAACGCACCGCATCGGAAATATTACTTTTACCGCTTCCGTTCGGACCGACAACGGCCGTAATTCCGCGACCGAATTTCAAAACCGTTTTATCGGCAAACGATTTGAAGCCCGAAATTTGAATCGACGTCAATAACATTCCGCTTCACCCTCTTTCATTTTCTCAATTTCTATTTCATATTCTTTCAGGTCTTCGCTCCCCCTTACGCGGCAACGATACCCTGCTTTTTCCAATCGTTTAAGGTTTTCTTTTTGTTGTCCGACCATTTTTGAAACCGCACTTTTCGAAACACGGACCCAATACGGTCCTTTTTCTTTTAACCGTTCGGTCAACAACCGATAATACCATTCCGATTCACAAAGTTCCCGCAAAGCCGGGTGCCACGGGCCGGCCAGAAAATCCTCTTGGCGAACGGTGTGTAACCCGAATCGAATGACCGGAATATGGGCCTCGTGAAAAAGTTGCAACAGAGTAGCGCCCAATTGTACCGCTTCTTCCACCGTTTGCGGACGGTACTCGCCCTGCTCGTAAAGACGCGCAAGGGCGGTGTTTCGAAACACAATCGTGGGGTAAATACGAACGGTGTCGGGGCCAAGTTCAATGATTTTCTGCGCCGTTTCGAGCGCGTATTCTTCGCAATCGCCGAAAAGCCCCGTCATCATTTGAAGGCCCAATGAAAACCCGTATTCTTTAATTTTTCGACTGGCCGCCACCACGTCTTGCGCCGTGTGGCCGCGGTGGTTTTTTTGAAGCACTTCGTCTTCTAAACTCTGCGCGCCGAGTTCAATGGACGAAACGTGATACTGTTTGCATTGCAACAAAATTTCGTCATCAATAGCGTCGGGTCTTGTGGAAATACGAATGCCGCAAACCGTACCGTTTTCGACCCATTTGGCCGCCGCTTTCAAAAGCGAGCGTCGATAATCATCTTGAATGGCGGTAAAACTTCCGCCAAAGAAAGCAATTTCCGTATGTTCGGGCCGATAGTTTTTCGAAGTAATCGCCACTGCAACCGCGCGGTCCACGTCCTCGGGGGTCGGGGCCGAAACGCACCCTGTAATCGAGTGTTGGTCGCAAAAACTGCACTGATTGGGGCAACCGATATGCGGTACGAAAATGGATATGTTGGCGTGTTTGCCGCTCATATCTTTTCGCCCATCAATTCAAGCGCTTGTTTGGCCGCCATTTGTTCGGCCTTTTTCTTGTTTTTCCCCGTACCCGTTCCAATCACGTTGGAATTCAGGCGAACCTCTACGGTAAAACGTTTATCGTGGTCGGGTCCCTCTTCCCCGGTGAGGAAATAGGAAACCGATTCTTCGGGATTTCGTTGAATAATTTCCTGCAAAGCGGTTTTATAATCCTTAAAAACCTCATCCTCGGGTTGAGAAAGTTCGCGCAGAACAAAGTTCATCACGTGTCTTCTCGCAGGTTCCATACCGCCATCCAGATAAATGGCCGCCAGAACCGCCTCGAACGCATCGGCCAGAATCGAATCGCGCTCACGGCCGCCCCCCTTGTCTTCCCCGTTTCCGAGAAGCAGGTACTTGCCAAGTTCCAACTCGCGCGCATAGACGCAGAGTGCCTTTTCGCAAACGAGTGAAGCACGCAAACGGGTCAACTCCCCTTCGGGTACTTTGGGGAACTGACTGAACAGGTGCTCGGCCACAATAATGGAAAGCACCGAATCGCCCAAAAACTCCAACCGTTCGTTGGAATCAAAACCGCTACGCACCTCATTGGCGTAGGAAGAATGGGTCAGCGCATGTTTCAACAGCGAATCATCCTTGAATTGATACTGTAACTTTTGTTGTAAAGTTTCCATGCCGAACCCCTCCTTTTGTTCATGTAGTTTATAAGTTTTCCGAAATGGTCGCAATCACGTTGCGCTCGGCAAAGCGAATCGCCTGACCGACCGCGCTTCGAATGGCACGGGCATTGGAACTGCCGTGCGCCTTGATGACCGGCTTCTGTACACCCAGAACGGGGGCGCCGCCCACCTCGGAACTGTCCATCGTGTTCTTAATCTTGTAAAGGTCTTTTTTCAGCACCAACGCCGCCAATTTATTGGGCAGGGTTCGGTACATACTTTGTTTGATCATTTTCATCAAGGTCATCGACGTGCCCTCAATGAGTTTGAGTGCGATGTTGCCCGTAAAACCGTCTGCAACAACCGCGTCGCACACGCCTTTGGGCATTTCGCGCGATTCCACGTTGCCCACAAAATTGATGGGCGCTTCTTTCAACAGCGCGTAGGCTTCCTGGCGAAGGGTATCCCCCTTGGTTTCCTCGGTGCCAATGTTCAAAAGGCCGATTTTTGGGTTTTCTCTGCCTTCAACCTTTTCCATATAGACA
Source organism: Acutalibacteraceae bacterium (assembly GCA_045545515.1). Taxonomy (GTDB): domain Bacteria; phylum Bacillota; class Clostridia; order Oscillospirales; family Acutalibacteraceae; genus UBA737. The sequence continues at coordinate 103,786 of JAZQBA010000002.1, read as the reverse complement.
CTTGCCATCACGCCGAACTGACAAAGCATTTCGGGACGGCATTCAGCATTCGCACCCATATCCAAAAGCAGATAACTGCTTCCATCGGGCGACGGAATCAATCCGCCGAGCGCCGGGCGTTTAATCCCCTTAATACGTTTTATGATAAAGGTACTGCCCACGATGATGGCACCCGTCGAACCTGCCGAAACAAGCGCATCGGCATTGCCGTCGGCCAACTCGCGAAAAGCCACCGCCATGGAAGACTCCTTGTGCGCGCGCAAAAGTGACGTCGGTTCATCGTCCATCGAAATCACGTCGGTCGTGTGGACGATTTTTAACGTATCCGAAAATTTGAGCGACTGTTTTTCAATGCTCGAGCGAATGATTTGCTCATCCCCCGTCAGGGTGATATCTACCCCGAATTCCTCGGCCGCCAACGCCGCACCCTTTACAATTTCATCGGGCGCGTTGTCCCCGCCGAACGCATCAATCACAATTCTCATTTTCTTTCATCCCCTTATACCATTCGAGTGAACGCGCCGATAACGCGCCATATCGTTCTCGCTTATCCCGAATCAACTCATTCAAAGCGGGTAAAACACCGAAATTCGCCCCCATCGGCTGAAAATCTTTTCCTTCATAGCAACAAATGTAAGAAAGCAGTGCGCCAATCATTGTAAAATCGGGTAACACAAGCGGTTCTTGTCCGTTGATTTTTCGCACAACGTTGATGCCCGCCACAATGCCCGAAGCGGCACTTTCCATATACCCCTCGACCCCCGAAAGTTGCCCGGCAACAAAAAGTTTCGGATACTTTTTGAAGGACAAATCTCGCGAGAGGACCTTTGGCGAACAAATAAACGTGTTTCGATGCATCACGCCGTAGCGCATAAACTCGGCATTTTGAAGACCGGGAATCATCGAAAAAACGCGTTTTTGCTCGGAAAATTTCAAATTGGTCTGAAATCCGACCAGATTATAAAGCGTTCCCGCGGCGTTTTCACGGCGGAGTTGTACCACCGCCCACGGTCTGTGCCCGGTTCTCGGGTCGCGAAGACCGACCGGTTTCATCGGGCCGAAGCGAATCGAATCGTGGCCGCGTTTGGCCAACGCCTCGATCGGCATACACCCTTCATACACCGTCATCTCGCGGTCGAATTCGTGAAGCGGTGCGCCCTCGGCCGAAACCAAGGCCTCGTAAAACGCTTCATATTCTTCCTTGTTCATCGGGCAATTGATATAATCGCCGCTTGTCGCGTCTTCTTCATACGCGTAGCGTGAAGCGGTGAACACCTTACCGTAATCGATACTGTCGGCCGAAACGATCGGCGCGGCGGCATCGTAAAAACTCAAATGCTCAACATCCAACAATGTTGACAGATGCTCGGCCAATGCGCCATCGGTCAGCGGACCCGTTGCAATCACGGTGTACGTCTCGGGATCGAGTTCGCACACAACCTCTTCGACCACCGTAATGAGCGGATGGCTCTTAATTTTCTCGGTAATTTCCGTGGAGAAAATATCGCGATCAACCGCTAAGGCGCCGCCTGCCGCAACGCTTGCCTGATCGGCCGCAGGCAGACAAACCGAACCGAGTCTTCGCATTTCTTCTTTCAAAAGACCGGCCGCTGAATCTATTCGCGAAGCCTTTAAGGAATTGGAACAAACCAATTCCGCAAACAGCGGACTTTTATGCGCCGCCGTCATCTTTTTCGGCTTCATTTCAACCAATTCCACCGCAATGCCGTGGTTCGCAATTTGCCAAGCGGCTTCGCAACCGGCAAGTCCCGCGCCGATTACTCGAACAGATTTCATTTCTTTGCCGTCCTCTTGGTGGTTTTCTTCTTCGGTGCCGATTTCGCTTTTTTGGCCGCTTCTTCCCGACCGCGCACGCGAGAGGGACACTCGCCGTTAATGCAGTACTTTCGACCGCGCAACCCGTAAATCATATAGCCGCCGCATTCCGAACAGGTTTCTCCCGTCGGAACACCGGGGGCCGCAAAGTCACAGGTCGGATAGTCCGAACAACCGTAAAACTTTTTGCCTTTTTTGGAAATCTTTTTCACCAAGGGCTTTCCGCACTTGGGGCAGGGTTGTTTCACCTCGTCCTCGGGCACGGGCTTGGTATTTTTGCATTCGGGATAACCCGGACACGCCAAGAACTTGCCGAAACGGCCGTTCTTGACCACCATTTTTCGTCCGCACTTTTCGCAAACAACGTCGGTTTCCTCTTCGGGCACCTTTACGCGCTTGCCATCCAGTTCCTGTTCGGCCGATTTATAAAGTTTTTGGAAATCGGCGTAGAAACTTTCCAAAGTCTTTTCCCAACCCTGTTCCCCTGCACCGATACGGTCCAAATCTTTTTCCAGCCCTGCCGTAAACTTCACGTCAAAGATACGGTTAAAGTATTGGGTCATCAAATCAACCACGATACGGCCCAATACGGTAGGCTTGAGCGATTTCTTTTCGCGCTCAATATAGGTGCGGTTCAGAATGTTGGAAATAATGGGCGCATAGGTCGACGGACGGCCGATGCCGTTTTCATCCAACGCTTTAATGAGCGTGGGCTCGGTATAGCGCGCCGGCGGTTGCGTAAAGTGTTGATTGGGGGTCAATCCCTTCAACTTCAACACGTCGCCCTGTTTCATTTCGGGCAATGCGCCGCCCTCGCCATCATCTTCGTCGCGGCCTTCTTCGTAAAGCGCGGTGTAACCGTCAAAACGGACCGAATAACCGCTCGCGTTGAACAGGTAGTCTCCTGCCGTGATATCGACGTGAACCGTATCCTGTACGCAAGCCGCCATCAAGGATGCTAAAAAGCGTTCCCAAATCAAACGGTAGAGTTTGAACTGTTCGGTCGACAAAGCGTCCTTTACGCGGTCGGGCGTTAAGGAAACGTCGGTCGGGCGGATAGCCTCGTGGGCATCCTGTGCGCTATTTTTCGATTTGAAGTAACGCGGTTTTTCGGGCAGATAATTCGGACCGAAACGACCGGCGATATAGTTATTACCTGCACGACGGGCTTCTTCGGAAATGCGCAGCGAATCGGTACGCATATAGGTGATCAAACCCGTGGTACCAACCCCCGCAATTTCCACACCTTCGTACAGTTGCTGGGCAACCTTCATGGTGCGCTGACCGGTAAAGTTCAGTTTGCGCGAAGCCTCTTGTTGCAAGGTCGACGTAATAAAGGGCGGTGCGGGTTGGCGTTTGCGAACACCTTTTTTTACGGCCGAAACGGTATACTCGGCATTTTCGAGTGCCGATACAATACTGGTTGCCGTAGCCTCGTCGGTAATTTCAATCTTCTTGCCGTCGGCCGTGCCGTACAGTTTTGCGGTAAACTGTTTTCTACCGCTCAACAGTTTGGCGTCCACCGTCCAGAACTCTTCTTCGATAAAACTTTCAATTTCCTTTTCACGGTCGACAATCAAACGAAGCGCTACGGTTTGTACGCGCCCTGCCGAAAGACCGCTCTTGACCTTTTTCCAAAGGAACGGACTTAATTTATAACCAACGATACGGTCGAGCACACGGCGCGCCTGTTGCGCATCTACTAGGTTCAGATCAATGGTACGCGGATTGGAGATGCCCGCCTTGATCCCCGATTCAGTAATTTCATGGAAAGCGATACGGTTCTGTTCGTTGGGATCGAGTTCCAGAATCTGTGCCAAGTGCCAGGAAATGGCCTCACCCTCGCGGTCCGGGTCGGTTGCAAGCAAAACACCGTCACTATTGGCGGCGGCTTCTTTGAGCGACTTCACGAGGCTTCGTTTATCGGGCATTAAGATATACTGCGGCTTAAAATCTTTATCTACATCGACACCGAGTTTTGACTTGGGAAGGTCACGCACGTGACCCATCGAAGCCATAACCTCGTAATCACTGCCGAGATATTTACGAATACTTTTAACTTTTGTCGGAGACTCAACAATCACCAATTTTGCCATATTTCTACTCCTTTATGTGATCGAATAAAATCCGCCCGGTAGCGCTTTGATATAGTCCTCAAATTCCAATTCGGTGAGCGCCGAAAGAAGTTGATTTCCCGAAAGCCCGGTGCCGATACAATCATCTACCGTAAATTTTTGTTTATCTAAATAATTATATACTATTTTGGCCTCGTTTGAAAGACCTTTCTCGGATTTTTTTTGAATTTTTTTGGCTTTTTTTGCATTTTCGTCCTTCGCAAAGGCACGAACGGGGTCGATTTTACTACCAAACAGATTCAAATACTCATTGATGACGTCGGCCGCCTCGGTCAACGGCTTGGCACCGTCGCGCAAAAGGGCGTTTGAACCCTTGTAATGTGCGAGGGTCGGATTGCCCGGAACGACAAAAACGTCGCGCCCCTGTTCGAGCGCATGGTTCGCGGTCGAAAGCGTTCCGCTGGGTTGCCCCGCTTCAACAACGGCAACACCCACACAAAGACCCGACAGCAATCGGTTGCGCACCAAAAAAGAATGTTTTCGCGGCTTTTCCATCGGCGGATGTTCACTCACAAGACAACCCGTTTCGGCCACCCGTTGGCGAAGTCCGCGATTTTCGGGCAGATAGTCACACAAAATACCGCACGGCAAGACCGAAATCGGTTTGCCCTCGGCGCTCAATGCACCCTTTAAGGTGGCGGTATCGCCGCCGAGCGCACCGCCCGAAACAACGGTAAATCCCGCGCGAGTCAAACGTTTGGCCAACGAATAGGCGGCCTTTCCGCCAAAATCCGAAATCTTGCGCGGACCGACAATGCAAAAGAGCGGTTCTTGATCGACCTTCGGCAATGCGCCTTTGATATAGAGTACCAGCGGCGGCGCCGGAATATTCCGCAACCGTTCGGGATAGCGTTCATCGTAATAAGCAAGAATGGAAATCCCGTTTTCTTGACATTGTTTTATAATTTGCTTTGCATAATCGACATCGGCTTTTTCCCGTTTGGAAAGTTCCGATTCGGTAAAGAGCCCGCTCTGTTTCCATTGTTCCTTGGTGCACGAAAACAGATGGGTAACTCCACCGAAAGATTCCAGAATGGCGACCGATTTACTACTGCCGATTCCAATAATCCGTTGCAAACGAATCAAGTATTCGAGTTCGGTTTGTTGAAAACTCATTCGGTCTTCCCCCGAAGCATTTCCCACATAGCAATCGCCCCTGCCGCCGCGGCGTTGAGCGATTCGGCCTTACCGCGCATCGGAATGGTGACGTTGAAATCGGCATTTTGCTTGGTTGCTTCTATCAAACCGTTGGCCTCGTTGCCAATCATCAAAAGCGAATCGCCCGAAAAGGATACTTCGGTAATCGGGGTCGCATCGCGGTCGACGACACAGGCATAAGTGGTCAGTCCCAACGCGCTCGCGGCGGTAATCAAATCGTCACTCACGTAAAGCGGCAGACGAAGAAGCGTACCCATTGAGGCGCGAAGAACTTTCGGCGCATAGGGGTCTACGCTATTGGAAGTCAGAATAATACCGTCCACGCCAATCGCCTCGGCTGTGCGGGCGATGGCACCCAGGTTCGACGGGTCGGAAAGATTTTCAAGACCGATATATCTCCCGCCTTTTTTCGAAAAGGGCTTGTTTTCGGGAAAATAAAAGGTTGCCAAAACACCTTGCGGCGAATGGGTATCACTAATTTTTTCAAACAACGAATCGGGGATTTGGTAACACGCTTCACTATGACGGGCGAATTCCTCAATCGGTTCTTGTAATTTTGAAAGCGCCGAATCCGAAACAAAAAGCGACGAGAAGCGCACCGAATTTTCCAGCGCATCACGACAAATGCGAAGTCCTTCCACAATGCCCATTTGTTGTTCACGGCGAACACGCGCCGAATCGCGAAGCGCAATAACCGCCTTGATTTGGGCGTTATCGCGACTGGTGATTCTCTTGAATTCCATAACCTTTTCTCCCCATTTTAGTTGGACTCATAACAAACGAATTTATTAAAAAAGCGCTTCTTATCAGCCCAAATAATTGCCTTTATAAACGAAAAATTCGCTCGAGAAGGTCATTCCCGAGCGATTTTTAATTATTTGTTCAGTGCTTTTTTAGCGGTCTCGACCAAAGCGGTGAAACCGGCAGCATCCTTGACAGCAATTTCTGCCAACATCTTGCGGTTGATCTGAACACCGGCTTTGTTCAAGCCATTGATAAAGGTAGAATAATTCATACCGTTCATTTTTGCGGCGGCAGAAATACGGGTGATCCACAAACGACGGAAATCACGCTTCTTCTGACGACGACCGATATAGGCATAGTTGCCCGACTTCATCACTGCTTCTTTTGCAGTTTTGAAGAGTTTCGACTTAGCGCCGAAATAACCCTTTGCGAGTTTTAATGTTTTATTTCTTCTTTTGCGCGTTGCTAACGCACCTTTCACACGAGCCATTGTCGTTTACCTCCACTTTCAAGTTGCCCTACGATTACTTATAGGGGATCATTTTCTTGACCGCTGCTACGTTGGTAGCATCGGCGCATACGACCTTGCGAAGATTTCTCTTGCGCTTTGTGGTCTTCTTGTTTAAGATGTGCGACTTGAAAGCATGTGCACGTTTGACCTTGCCGGTCTTGGTGAGTTTGAAGCGTTTCTTTGCGCCGCTGTGCGTTTTGATTTTAGGCATTATAAGTCCCTCCCGATTATTTTTCCGTTTTTATTTACCTGATTTCGGAGCCAGGAACATTAACATATTCCTACCCTCCATCTTGGCTGCTTTTTCAACCGTTCCGGCGTCCTGACAGTGTTCAGCAAAGCGCTGCATAATCTCAAGACCGATTTCCGGATGACCCAATTCACGACCGCGGAAACGAATGGAAACCTTAACCTTATTTCCGTCCTTCAAAAAGCGTATCGCGTGTTTTCCTTTGGTTTCAAAATCGTGTGTATCGATGCTGAGTCCCAAACGAATTTCCTTCACTTCAACAACCTTTTGATTCTTCTTCGCATCCTTTTCGCGTTTGGTCTGTTCGAAACGGTACTTACCGTAATCCATAATCTTGCAAACCGGCGGCTGGGCGTTGGGCGAAATGTTTACGAGATCCAAGTCTTTTGCATAGGCGGCTTCCAAAGCTTGTTCAATGGAAACGATACCAAGCTGGGAACCGTCCGAATCGATGACGCGAACTTCCTTAAACTTGATCTGTTCATTTACGGCTAATTCTTTACTGCTGATGGCGAAACACCTCCGAAAAATTGGCAAAAAACACGGGCATGAACAACGTCCATGCCCGAATAAGCCGATAATACCCCTTGAAAAAGGGATGACCTATTGACCCGACAGTATCGTGACCGTACAAGGTGAGAACATGGACTGTTCTGCTTCGTTTTCCATAGTATTATAGCACAAACAAAAAATTTGTCAAGCCTTTTTTTATTTTTTGAGTTTCAGAACCTCTCGAACCTTTTCGACAATGTTCACGGCGCGAAGTCCGAACTCATCCAACAACTGTTCGGCAGGACCCGAGTAACCGAAAACGTCGTTTACGCCGAGTTTCAAGACCGGAGCGGGACAGTTTTCCGAAACCAGCTCGCTGACTGCACTACCCAAACCGCCGATGACCGAATGTTCTTCAGCGGTGACAATCGCACCCGTCTCGCGGGCGGCTTTCAACACGATTTCGTTATCCAACGGTTTGATGGTTGCCATATTGATAATGCGCGCCGAAATACCCTCTTGTGCCAACAAGTCGTAAGCCTTCAAAGCCTCGTTGACCATCAGGCCCGTTGCAATAACGGTAACGTCGGTTCCCTCTTTGAGTTCAACGCCCTTACCGATTTCAAAGGTGTAGTTTTCATCAAAAACAACCGGAACGGCCAAGCGACCGAAACGGATATAGGCCGGACCCTCCAACTCAAAAGCGGCCTTAACCGCCTTTTTCGCCTCAACACAGTCGGCAGGGTTAATTACGGTCATACCCGGAATGGTGCGCATCAGGGCGATATCTTCGTTGCACTGATGGGAAGCGCCGTCCTCACCGACCGAAATGCCGCCGTGGGTTGCGCCGATAATAACGTTCAAATGCGGATAACCGATCGAGTTGCGAATCTGCTCATAAGCGCGACCCGAAGCAAACATTGCAAACGAACCGACGACAACGCGTTTTCCCGTTGTAGCAATACCGGCCGCAATGCCCATCATATTCTGTTCGGCAATACCGCAGTTATAAAAACGGTCGGGGAATTCTTTTTTGAACTGACCGGTCTGGGTAGCGGCTGCCAAGTCGGCATCCATTACAATAAAATCTTCACGCTCGTGACCGAGTTCGATGAGCGCTTCACCGTACCCAACGCGGGTAGCAACTTTCTTTTGTTCAGCCATTTCAATTCCCTCCTCTTACAGCGTTTCGGCCTGTGCTTCAATTTCGCGAATGGCCTGTGCATACAATTCATCATCGGGGGCTTTCCCGTGCCAACCCGCAACGTTTTCCATATAGGAAACGCCCTTACCTTTTGTGGTTTTGGCAATAATCGCAACGGGTTTATCGACCGTTTTCGCCTCGTTGAGCGCGGCTTCGATCTGATCGAAATCGTGTCCGTCAATCGTAATGGTGTGCCAACCGAAGGCGCGGAACTTCTCGTCGAACGGATAGGCCGAGTTTACTTCCTCAATCGTTCCATCGATTTGAAGTCCGTTATAATCCAAAAATGCCGTCAGATTGGAAAGGCCTTTATTCGCCGCAAACATCGCCGCTTCCCAGACCTGACCTTCTTCAACCTCACCGTCACCCAAAACGGTATAAACGCGGTAATCATCACCAAAGTGTTTGGCCGAAAGTGCCATACCGCAAGCCGCCGAAATACCCTGACCCAAAGAGCCGGTCGACATATCCACACCCGGCGTTTTATTCAGTACAGGGTGACCCTGTAACATCGAGCCAACGTGACGCAAGTGGAACAGTTCGTCGGGGCTGAAGAACCCACGCTGAGCCAGTACGGAATATAATGCAGGTGCGCAATGTCCCTTGGAAAGAACAAAACGGTCTCTGTTCTCCATTTTGGGATTTTTCGGATCCACATTCATTTCCACAAAGTAAAGATAGGTCAGAATATCGGCCACCGAAAGCGAGCCGCCCGGATGTCCCGATTTGGCCGCGTGGACCCCGTCCAAAATACCGTGTCTTACCTTGTTTGCAATTTTTTGCAGTTCTTGTTTTGCTTGTGCGTTCATTCTTTGCACCCTTTCCTGTATTCTGTAAGATAATCAATAAAGCAGGCTACCGCGCCGTCGGTTACCGAGCAGGTCACAAACTGCGCTTCCTGCCGAATATCCTGCGGTGCCTCGGCCGTAGCCGCGCCGATATCGGCATCTTTGATCATCTCAACATCGTTATAATAATCGCCAATAGCGAAATAACAACCTTCTTTAATATGGAACTTCTCACAAATGGCCCGCAACGCCGAAGCCTTGGTAACACCCTTGGGAAGTTGTTCCAAATACAAATGTTTCTTTCCCCAAAAGGAAGCCGTTGTACGAACGAAATCGGTTTCAAACTCTTCATACGAGCGGCAATGTTCGCACAAAAAAGACAATTCTTGCTCATTATTGGGAAAGAACAGTGCTTTGTTCCATTCCATCGCGTCGGCCGTTTCCCAATCGATTTTCGGGGCTTCAAACTCCTCGTACTGCTCGTGGGCCAGCGTTTCTTCGGTTTCTTGCAACACGAACACGCGGTCGGCCAAGTGGATTTCAATACCGATACTCGGATAGTTTTCGTAAATTTCTTTGGCAAAGGCGTGTGCGGCTTTGGAAAGTTTCCAATCCATAACCACCGAGCGTTTCGAAAAATCGTAGACCACGCCGCCGTTTTCCACCACCGAGGGCGAAAACTCGCGCAGTTGCCGCAACACGGGGCCCACTGCGCAACAGGCGCGTCCCGTTGAAAGCGAAAACATTCCGCCTCGTTCCATAAAAAACGCTATTTTTTCAAGGTTTTTCGGCGGTATGACGTTATCCGACATCAAGGTTCCGTCAATATCACAGGCCAATAAACAGCCTTGAAAAAGTGTTTGTTCATCCATTTTTTCTGCAACCTTTTAGAAACTCGTTAAAATAATCGGGAAGTTCGCCCGTAAAGGTCATTCTCTGTCCCGTCCTTGGATGGTCAAACGAAATGGACCGCGCGTGTAAACATTGACCGCCAAGGGCTGTAATCACCTTTCGCGGACCGTACACGTCGTCCCCCGCAACCGGATGCCCAATGGAAGCCATATGCACACGGATCTGATGGGTTCTTCCCGTTTCCAGTTTTAAGCGAACGTGTGTAAATCCGTCGAGCCGTTCCAAAACTTCGTAGTGCGTAACCGCTGTTCGGCCACCCGCTACCACCGCCATTTGTTTGCGTTTTACGGGGTGACGCCCGATCGGGGCGTTGACCGTTCCGCTATCCTTTGGTAGGTTGCCGTAAACCACCGCTTCGTATACACGGTCACAACTGTGTGCCTTGATTTGTTCGGCCAGGCTCGTGTGCGCCGCATCGTTTTTGGCAATCAGCAAAAGTCCACTCGTATTTTTATCAATTCGGTGTAAAATACCGGGACGAAGAACACCGTTAATGCCCGAAAGCGAATCCTTACAATGGTAAAGAACGGCGTTGACCAACGTTCCGTCGTAATTGCCCGCCGCGGGGTGAACGACCATTCCTTTGGGTTTATTGACCACCAAAAGGTCGTCATCTTCATAAACGATATCCAGCGGAATATTCTGCGGTTCGACGGTATACTCCTCGGCCGCGGGCAACGTGATAACTACCCGATCCCCCGTTTTCACTTTATAACGTTTGGGTTCGGCTTTCCCGTTGACCGAAACAAAATCGCCCGCAATCAGTTGTTCTGCGCGCGAACGCGTTACGTCAGCGGCCGCCGCCACAAAAACATCCAACCGGCCCTCTTGTTCGGCGGTGCAAAGCGCATCAATCGTTGTGGGGTTCATCATCGGTCGTGGAATAGGCAATGTGTTTGGTGGAACGGCTATCCTGTATGGTGCTGAGCATAAAGTACCACACAAACAGCGCGCCGCCGACGACGATAGCGCAATCGGCAATATTGAAAACCGGGAACCACGGCATAAAGGAAAGGTGGATAAAATCAACCACTTCGCCGCCGTAGAAAATACGGTCATACATATTTCCGATACCGCCGCTTAAAACCAACAACACGGCCCAGAACATCAATTTGTTTTCGAGTCCGTATTTAATCAACAGCGCAATACAAACCATCATTGCAAGAATGCTCACCGAGAGCAAGATCCAAAGATGGCCGCTTAAAAGGCCCCAGGCGCCGCCCGAGTTGTTCACAAACGTAAAATCAATCACGCCGGGAATAAAATCATGACTCTCGGCCAACGTGAAGTTATTGAGCACGTAAATTTTGCTGATACGGTCCCCGACCAGCACAAGAACGGCCGTAACGGCTGCCAAAATCATCGAAATCAATTGACTCGTTCTCCTTAATTACAAATTAATCACAAATTCTCCGACGCTTCTTCCTCGTCGTCGGTCGGTTCTGCTACCACGAAACCTTGTTCAAAAGCGGGAAGTTCCTCCGGTTCGGAAACAACGATTTCCTCCACCGTTTCTTCGGTGGGCGGAACCATAATAAACTTGGCAATATTCGGGGTTTCATCCAAAGCCGATTCCAACAGACGCGAAACGGTTTTGGGATCCATCGGTACTTCGTCCGGAATTTTTTGCAACAATTCCAAATGTTCGCGATAACGCTTGGTAATATCGTTCTTAAAGGAGGCAACCTCCATCTTCAAACGGTCAAAAAGTGCCTGTTGGCGCTCGACCGAATCCTTGGTCGCGGCATCCAGTGAGGCGGCTTTGGTCTTCCCTTCTGCCATCGTTTTATCCAACTCGCGTTGCAATTCTTCGCGGCGTTCATCGGCCTTCTTTTGGAAGGCTTCGGAAAGAAGACGCTCCTGCGCCGTAATTTCCTCGATACTCGCCTGAGCGTTTTTGAGAATTTCGTTGCTCTTTTGCTTGGCTTCTTCAATCATTTGGTCGGCCAGACGCTGTGCATTCATCAAAACGCTGTTGATGGCATCTTTCGAGCCTTTCAGCGAGTCCACTTCCTCGTTCAACTGCTGAATCTGAGCCATATAGGTTCGGCGTTCGTTTTCAAACGCCTCATAATCCGAAATGACCTTTTCTAAAAACAGGTTCACTTCTTCAACCTTGTAGCCGCCCATCGACTTTGAAAATCTAACTGCCAAGAGCTCGGAAGAACTTAACATAAAAAATCCCCCTAAACAGATTTTGAATATTCTAAAACAATTCGGCCCTTTTTGGAATAGCGTTCACACGAATCTATGACAAAACGCCCGTAACCGCGAACCGAAAGAACGTCGCCTTGTTCCACCGTTTTGGTCGCCTTCTGCACACCAACCGAATTAAGAATGACTTTTGCGTCCTGTAACAGTTGTGTCGCACCGCCGCGCGATACCGCACAAAGTGCGCCTACCACACAGTCGAGTCGAAGCGAAGAAACCGTAACGGTTTTCGCTTCCATTTTGCCCATACTCGGCAACGGTTCGCAAAACCCTTCGGTCAGCTGAACGCCAACACGGCCCACGGTAGACAGTTGTTCTTTGACGTACTGCACCATGTCGCGGCGCAAAAACACAACAGCTCGTCCTTTTTCCAAAAGAATATCCCCGACCGATTCGCGCACGATTCCAAGCCCCATCAAGGCACCCAGTACGTCGCGATGACCTACCGCATCTTCCTCACGAAATTTGAGCGTTACCGCCGTTATCGGATAGTCGGGTTCTTGGCACCAAGGCGGCAAACAGGCCAAGAAGACCCGTTCGGCACCCTCGTAGCCGCCGAAAAAGTCCACCCGCACACCGCGGTGCTTGAGATATTCGGCCGCCTGTGCCGTTTGCGCGGCACCTAAAAAGCCGAAATACCGCGGCGTGTCGGTCCGCTCACAAAGCGAAACGGTATCCTCAACACGCGCGGCAAACAGTTTTTCATCCATTAATAGTAGTTTTGGTTATCCCGAAGTTCATCCCATAAAGTATCGCCCGACAGGTCCACGCCCGAAGGGGCTACCACGTAGGTGCTGTTGGCGACCTTTTTAATATCGCCGTGAATGGCATAGACCGCACCCGTCAAAAAGTCGAGAATACGGCGGGAATTCATTCCGTCGGTTTCTTCCAGGTTCAACACAACGGTCTTTTTCTCTAAAATTTTATCAGCCACTTCGCTGGTCTGGTCGTAGCGTTCCAATTTGATGAGCACGATCTTCACGTCGTCGCTCGCTGCGGCAACGTTACGGCCGCGGCCGCCCTGATAAATACGGGGAGCCGATTCGGTTCTTTTGGGAGCAGGGGCGGGTTCACTCACCTTTTTCTTAGGTTGAACCTCCTCCTGTTGTACGGTATCTTCGTCGAATTCATCCTCGTCCGGAATGATCAGAATATTTTTAATGCTTTCAAACAAACCCATGGTTTCGTTCTCCTTTACAGATAATTTCTTTTGCCGAACAGTGCGGTGCCGACGCGCACCAGGGTTGCACCCTCTTCAATGGCAACCTCGTAATCGTCGGACATACCCATCGACAATATCTCCATACTACTATTATCTATTTTTTTAGACCCAATGTCAAGAAATAGATTGCGCATTTGTTGAAAATATTTTCGGTTTTGCTCGGGCTCGTCACAAATGGGCGGAATTGCCATCAAACCTTTCACGTGAACACGCGAAAATTGCGCCATCTCGCGCAGGGTTTCTTCAACTTCATCCGGGCGCAGTCCCGACTTGCTTTCTTCCCCACCGACGTTGACTTCCAGCAGAACGTCCATCTGTGTATCGAAACGTTCGGCCATTTTCTGAATTTCACGCGCCAGACGAAGCGAATCAACCGAGTGAATCAGTTCCACTTTCGTGACAATATCCTTGACCTTATTGGTCTGCAAATGACCGATAAAATGGCGGCGTACCGGAACGATTTTCTCCTCTTTGGGCAAAAACTCCTGTACGCGGTTTTCGCCGATATGGGTAATCCCCTTTTCAATCGCATAGTTGATGGTGTCGACGTCCACCGTTTTGGTCGCGGCCAACAACGTGATCTCCGAAGCCTTTCGGCCCGAACGCTCGGCGGCACGCGCTACGCGCGCACAAATTTCTTCATAATTACGGTCGAATTCACTAGCCGATAATTTTTCCATCATATAAATTCTTTCCTTTCACAACAACCTCGTCGTAAAGGCGTAAAACCTTCGAATTGCTTTGTTGTTGCTCGCAAATAATCATATCCTCGGTCTGGTAGACCACCTTGACCGTAACGAATTTGAGGGTGGCGCCCGAACGAACGTAAACGCCCGTTTCCCCATCGACCACGCGAAGAGCCCGTTTGGGCAGTCTTAAACCGCTGTAAACGTTGCGAATAACCGTCATTGCGCCCGTTCGCATCGAAGCCAATTCACTGCTCAACTGATTGCAGGAGAAAATAATCACGGCCGCTTCGCCCGATTGGGACATATTGATTTGGTGTACCGTAACGTTCAAGATCGGCATCGATTGAACGGTGGTCCGAATCTGAAGCGTATCGCCGACTTTGTATTTGAGCGAATCGTTAATGGTCACTTTGGCGGCAATGTACCACTCGTAGTCCGAAACGATTTTCCCAACCGTTCCCGCCGATTCCTCGGTCGCGGTCAGATTTTTCAAAAACTCGGGGGTAATATCGTCGAGCATTTGACTGCCGAGTACCGTTTCATACCCATCGGTCACCGAAACGAAGTAACCCGAACGCTCGGCCGTCAGTCTGCCAACAGCCTGCGGCAACCGTTGATTGAGTTGCTGTAAACGGTCGTTGAGCGAAGCGAGTTGCGCTGAAAAATCGGTCTGTTCGCCCGTGATGATCTGGCGGTGGTTGATGGAAGAAATCAGTTCGTCCGAACGAGAGCTCGCCGTAATAAAATTCCCCGCGGAACAGTCAAAAATGAGTTTATTGAGCGCGCTTGAAACCTTTGTATTGGCAAGGTTCAAGTCCGACGCTTGTAAATTGTTGTAGTTCTGTAATTCCTCGATATCGGCAATCTTTTTGGTAACGGCATCCAACTCGCTCATAATGACCGAAGAGTCGGCGTCGTTATAAACGTTTGCAATGGTGCCGTTTTTGGAAACACGGGTGCCGTCCTCCACCAAAAAGTGCAGAACGCCGCCCGAAGAATGGACCACAGGCTTTTCGTCACGAATGATCGTGCCCGTAATTTTGAGTCCGTCTACAGCCTCGTAATACTCGGCACTCTGGGTGGTAATCGGTCGATAGACGGCCGAATAAATCTGGTGAAATAAAAATACTGCGGCAAAAACGCCGATAACGACCTTCAAAACGCCGTGATCTCTCAAACCGTCTCTTCCTTTCCGTGAATAATGTTTAACGCCTCGGCAAGCGCGTCCTTCGTTTCGTCCATTTCAATCCAATGGATTCGCTCATCGCGACGAAACCACGTTAACTGCCGTTTGGCGTAACGGCGTGTCGCCTGTTTAAGGCTTTCGGCCGCTTCTTCCAAGGTTTTTTCGCCTTCAAAATATGCATAGAGTTCTTTGTGCCCGATCGCCTGCGACATTCCCTGCCCCGAGAACTTTCCGTACGTGGAACGTGCCTCTTCGAGAAGCCCCGCTTGGAGCATTAAATCGACGCGTTTGTTGATACGCTCATACAAGCGCTCGCGGTCGCGATAGGTAAGTCCGATTAAAATCGGCTCGTAAGGCACCTCTTGAGGATGCGATTGCGCGTTGAATTGGGTAAGGGTTTGTCCCGTTTTTTCGAAAACTTCGAGCGCGCGGACAATTCTTCGGCGATCGTTGGGGTGCAGTCGCGCCGCCGTATCGGGGTCGACCGAACCAAGACGCGAAAGCAACGCTTCGCCGCCCAAGGTTTCGTACTCATTTTCCAATCGTGTGCGCACCGAGGAGTCGGCCGCTTCGGAGAAAAACTGGGTGTGGTCGAAAAGCGCATTGATATAAAGTCCCGTGCCGCCCACCACGATGGGTTGGCGACCGCGAAGATAAATTTCCTCAATTTTTTGCCGCGCCATGGTTACGTATTCGGCCACGGTGCAACACTCGTCTTCGGACAAAATCTCAATCAGGTGATGTGTGATTCCGTCCTGTTCTTGCAAATCCGGTGCCGCCGAGGCAATATGAATGCCGCGGTAAAGTTGCATCGAATCGGCCGAAACGATTTCGCCGTTCAACCGCTTTGCCAACGCCACGCCAAGCCCCGTTTTGCCCGAGGCCGTCGGGCCGACAACACCAATCAATTTCTGTTTCATGATTGAATCCTGCCAAACTGTTTTTCAAGGTCGCGGCGTTTGAGTTCATACGCGACGGGTCGGCCGTGGGGACAGTAGAAAATGTCGCGGTTTTCGAGCACTCTTCGCGCAAGGGACAGTAATTCCTCGGTGCCCGAGCGATATCCCGCCTTAATGGCCGCTTTACACGAAACCGAATGATAGAGCGCATCCAACTGCTCAAACTCGACACTGCCGCGTTTTAATAAACTGGTAGCGGCTTCTTCAACACAGCCCACAACATCCGTATCCCGTAACATGGCGGGAACGGCGCGGACCAATACGGCACCGCTGCCGAAATCTTCGATTTCAAAACCCGCTTTTTGGAGTAGATCCAAATGCGATATCACCGCATCGTAGTCCTGTTGCGGCAGTTTTACCGAAACGGGGTTTAACAACAACTGTGTTTCGGTTTGTTCGTTTTTCTTCAGTTCTTCGAACAAAATGCGCTCGTGCGCCGCGTGTTTATCGATAAAGTAAACGCTCTCGCCTTGTTCGACGATGATATAGGTGCGAAACGCCTCCCCCACCAAACGAAGCGGCACTTCTTCAACCGGCGGTTCTTCCGCTATCGGTTGCGGCTCATATTGGACCGTTTTCGGCAATTCTTTTTGGGGTAAAACTACCTCTCCGACAACCGTTTTTGTTTCTTCCGGCGGGAAAATTACGGGTTGTTCTTTTTCTACTTCTACCGATACGACTTCTTTCGGTTCGAATTCGGTAATTTTGGTTTGCGTGAACGACGGTATTGCCCGATCACTCAAGCGCACCGCCGCTTTATCTTGCGGCGTGGAGTAGGCCGAGGCTTTGCGCACGGCAATCATTTCTTGCTCTTGCGCTTTTTGTGCAAACTTTGTTTCGGCAAAGCGCACTTCGGGACGGGTATCCCCTGCCATCAAGGCCGCGCGAACGGCCGCATAAACCGCATCGAAAATCCATTTCTCGTTGGAAAAACGAACCTCGGTCTTGGCGGGATGCACATTCACGTCTACAAGGCCTGTCGGCATTTGCAAATAAAGCACGTAGGCGGGAAACTTCCCGACCATGGCGCTGTTTTTATAGGCCTGTTCCACCGCCGCTAAAACGGTACGCGAAACGATATAACGGCCGTTCAAAAAGGTAAACTGATAGTTTCGCGAAGAACGGCAGAACACGGGTTTACAGGTGAATCCCGAAACCGCAACGCCGCTGTTTTCGCCCGAAACTTCAATCATACTGTTGTGAAGTTCCTTGCCTAAAACGCTGTAAATCGCCGAGGAAACTTTACCGTCCCCCGCGGTTTGCAGCACCTGTTTTCCCTCGCGAATGAACGAAAAGGAAATTTCGGGGTGCGAAAGCGCCATACGGTCCATCATTGCGGCAACCGTATTGCCTTCGGAAGTATCCTTTTTCAGGAATTTCATTCGAGCGGGGGTGTTATAAAACAAGTCGCGGACAATAATGGTCGTGCCGCTCGGACAACCCTCTTCCTCGTAAAAGGTTTCTACGCCGCCTTCAATCCCGTAATGGGTACCAAAGGGCTCGTCCTCGGTTTTGGTGAAAACTTCAATCTTGGCAACGGCAGAAGCGGCCGCCAAAGCCTCTCCGCGGAAACCCAACGTGCCGATTTTATCCAAATCTTCTTTGGTGGAAACCTTACTGGTTGCGTGGCGCAAAAACGCGAGCGGCACCTGCTTGTGCGCAATGCCGCAACCGTTATCGGTCACTCGCATCGACAAAATTCCGCCACGCTGTATCTCTACCACAATACGGGTAGCCCCCGCATCGACGGCGTTTTCGACCAATTCTTTAATGACCGAAGCAGGACGATCCACCACCTCACCGGCGGCAATCAGTTCGGCTATTTCTTTGGGTAAAACCGTAATTTGAGGCATGGTGTTCGCCCCTTTCTTTTTTATTCCAACGACTTGGCTTTATTTGCCAAATCAAACAAGATGCCCATCGCTTCAATGGGGGTCAAGGTGTTGACGTCCAACATCTGTAATTCTTGTAACAGTTCGGTAGCACCCTGCACCTCCAGGGGCAACTGCGCCTCGGCGGCGGTGACGGTGCGATAGGTCACAACGCCGTCTTCCAAGGTGTTTTTGAGAATCTCTTTGGCGCGGCCGATAACCGATTCGGGAATACCGCTGAGTTTTGCAACCTCGATACCGTAACTGTCGTCGGCTCCGCCGCGTACAATACGGCGCAAGAAGATGATATCGTCACCGCGTTTTTTAGCGGCGATGTTATAGTTTTTCACGCCGCTCAGGGTCTGCTCCATCTCGGTTAATTCGTGGTAATGGGTGGCAAAAAGCGATTTCGCACCCAGTTTCTTTTTATCGGCCACGTATTCGAGCACGGCGCGCGCGATCGACATACCGTCAAAGGTCGAGGTGCCGCGGCCGATTTCATCGAGAATCAGCAAACTGTTGCGGGTGGCATTTTTCAAAATATCGGCCACTTCGCTCATTTCCACCATAAAGGTCGAACGGCCCGAGGCCAGGTCATCCGAAGCACCCACGCGGGTGTAAATCGCATCGACAAGTCCGATTTGCGCCATTTGCGCGGGAACGAATGAACCGATTTGCGCCATCAAGGTAATGAGTGCCACCTGGCGCATATAGGTCGATTTACCGGCCATATTGGGACCCGTAATAATGGCGCAACGGTTTTCGCCGCTGTCAAGCAGCGTATCGTTTTCCACGAAGGGCGAACGAATTACGCGTTCCACCACGGGGTGACGGCCGTTTTTAATCTGAATGACGCCGCTCGTATCGACCAAGGGGCGGCAATAGTTATTCTGTTGGGCTACGGTAGCCAATGAACAAAGGGTATCGAGTCGCGCCAGAGCGGCCGCCGTTTTGCGGAACCGGGCCACCTGTTTGGCCGTTTCTTGACGTACTTCGTCAAACAACTCGTACTCCAGACGAACCACGCGGTCTTTCGCCGACAAAACGCGCGATTCCAAAACCTTCAGTTCCTCGGTTACAAAGCGCTCACAGTTGGTAAGGGTCTGACGGCGCATATAATCTTCGGGCACCTTATCCAAAAAGGAATTGGTTACCTCGATATAGTAGCCGAAGACCTTGTTGTAACGCACCTTCAAATTCTTAATTCCCGTGCGTTCACGTTCGCGGTTTTCAATGTCTAAAATCAACTGTCCGCCGTTGTCCATAATGGAGCGCAGTTCATCCAATTCGGCGTTATAGCCTTCGCGAATGATGTTTCCCTCTTTGAGCGAGGGTGCGGGCGATTCCTTAATGGCGCGGTGAATCAGGTCTGCAATATCTTCCAGGGGGTCAATATCTTCAAAAATGGTGCGCAGCATTCTGCTATGTACCGCCGAAATACACTGTTTAATGGCGGGAAAACGCTCGGTCGTATCGGCAATACCGTTCATCTCTTTGGCCGAGACCGAACCGTAGAGCGTTTTGGTAATCAAGCGTTCGATATCGCGAATCCCACCCAAAGAAGCAATGGTATCCCCCAAAAGAACGGGGCTTTCGCACAGTTCCTCCAGCGCGTTCTGACGAAGCGTGATATCGGGAATGGACAAAAGCGGCTTTTCAATCCAACTCGAAAGCAAACGGCGACCCATAGCCGTTTTGGTTTTATCCAAGACCCAGAAAAGCGAACCTTTTTTGGCCTTTGTGCGCATCGTTTCTTTGAGTTCCAGATTGCGAATCGCCGTCATATCCAGGCGCATAAACTGCGACTCGGTGTAACACTCGAGTTGATGGACCGTAATCGGGCCGTTGACACAGGTTTCGTACAGATAACCGATCAAGACCCCTGCCGCCGCGGCCGAACCGCTTTCGGCAGGAAATCCTAAATCTTCAATACTGTTGACGGCAAAATGATTGAGAAGTAACGGCTCGTAGGTGCGCTGTTCAAAACAATCCTTATCGCGCACCGTGAGCGCACCCTCAAACCCTTCGGACAGATAGGTCTGTAAAAACGGGTAGTGTTCGGTTTTGCCGTTGTAGAGAATTTCACTCGGATTAAAGCGCATCAGTTCGTCGACGGTGCGGCGTTCAATCGCGTCACCCTTAATTTCGGTCAGGCGGCACTCGCCCGTTGAAGCATCGGCAAAACAAAGGCCGATGGTATCCCCGACAAAACTGATAGCGCACAGGTAGTTGTTTTTGCTTTCATCCAGCATACTTTCTTCGATGACCGTGCCGGGTGTGACAATGCGCACCACGCCGCGTTCAACGATTTTTTTACCTTTGGAGGGGTCTTCCAACTGTTCACAAATCGCAACCTTGTGACCGTTGCGAACCAGTCGCGCGATATAGCCTTCACAACTATGAAACGGCACGCCGCACATCGGCGCGCGTTCTTCCAGGCCGCACTCCTTCCCCGTTAAAACCAGTTCCAATTCTTCGGAAGCAAGTTCGGCATCTTCAAAAAACATTTCGTAAAAATCACCCAGGCGGAAGAACAGAACACAGTCCCTGTGTTCTTCCTTGATTCGCATATACTGTTGCATCATCGGTGATAATTCGGCCATGTTTTCCCCTCCGTTCTGTTCTGCTGATTCTGAATTAGTGACAACCGCCACAGGTCGAGCAACTGCCCGAGCAGGCATGGGTTTCGGGTTCGAGCGTATCGGGATCGGCCCCGTCGGCGCACTGCATAATCATACTGTTTACGTCGTTGAGCATCGAATCCATTGCCGTTTTGGCGGTGTTGTATTCCACCATAACGTCACTTGCCATAATGTCGGCATAAACTTTGCGCAATTCCTCGTTGAGGGCGCGGATTTTCTCTTCGTCACGCTGTTCTTCGCTCATCAAGCGGTCGAGTTCCATACGCGTTACGTTGAACGAACCAATCTGTTTTTGCAGTTCCTCGTTATCGTCATTGGCAAGACGGGCCTTGGCAAAGCGGATAAAACGCTCGTCCTGTTGCATTGCTTTTGCTAACTGTCTGGTTGCTTCTAATACGTTCATTTTTAACATTTCCTTTCTTTATTCGCATATCGACCCCAAAAGAGTCCCCTTGTAAGAATCGATATGTACGTTCAAAATTTTTCCGACAAGGTCGGGTGTACCCTGAAAACGGACCGATACGTTGGCATCGGTATGACCGACAAGTACGCCCTCGGGCGAAATTTCTTCACACAAGACGCGTTGCACGGTGCCCACCGTTTTCGTAAGACATTCGCGATTGATGGTTTCCTGAACACGCAAGAGTTCGCTGAACCACCTTCCCTTTTCCTCACGCGAAACGGGGTCGGGCATTTTGGCGGCCGGTGTTCCCTCGCGCGGCGAGTAGATAAAGGTGAAGAGTGAGGTAAAGCCCACTTCTTCCACAAGCGATACGGTTTCCTTGAAATCCTCATAAGTTTCCCCCGGGAAACCGACGATAATATCGGCCGAGAGGGCCAAATCGGGCATTCGTTCGCGCGCAGCGCGAATCAACTTCAGGTATCCCTCGCGGTCATAACGGCGGTTCATTGCCTTCAAAATTCGGTCCGACCCACTTTGAAACGGCAGATGCAAATGGCGAACGACCTTTTCACAATCGCGCATAGCGTCCAACAGTTCCAAACTGCAATCCTTGGGGTGTGAGGTCATAAAGCGAATACGGAAATCACCCTCAATAGCGTTAATACGGCGAAGTAAATCGGCGAAGTTTACGGGCTCGTCCAACCCCTTGCCGTAGGAATTTACGTTTTGTCCCAAAAGCATAATTTCCTTGAATCCGCTCTGTACCATTTCGGTCGCCTCGCGGACGATGCTTTCGGGGTCGCGCGAACGCTCACGGCCACGAACGTACGGCACAATGCAGTAGGTGCAGAAATTATCGCACCCGTACATCACGGGAAGCCAACCCTTCAAATTACCGTCGCGGCAGACGGGCACGTCCTCCACGATGGGGCCGTTATCGAGTGCCGTTTCGAAAACGCGTTTGCCCGTTGTGAGCCTTCGGTAAACAAATTCGGGCAGTCGGTGTTGCACCTGGGTGCCGAACACGATATCGACATAGGGAAAACTGCTTTGAAAGCGTTCCACAACGGTATCTTGTTGGGTCATACAACCGCACACGCAAAGAAGCATTCCGCCCTTGCGGCGTTTATAGTGCTTCATTGCGCCGACGTTTCCGTAAACGCGGTCCTCGGCGTGACCGCGAACGGCGCAGGTATTAAACAAAATCAGGTCGGCCTTGGCGGGGTCATCGGTAAAGCCGTAACCCATCAAGGCGAGTTCACCCTTCATCCGCTCGGAATCACTCACGTTTTGTTGACAGCCGTAGGTGATGACGTGTGCCAGCGGCGTTTCACAGTAATGCTCGTCCAAATACTGCGCCACCTGCTTGGCATAGGCCACCTGTTCGGGCGGATACGCAGATGTCTTTGAAGAAAAAGCCAAAGCAAAAACCCTTCCGTTAGAATAATCAATTTATTATAACCTATTTTGATATTTTGTGCAAGTATTGTTCTCCCCTTTTTCAAATCTTTTTTTGAAGTCTTAAAATATAGTTAATAGATTGACAATCAAGGTCCGTTTTGCTATAATAAACGGGAAATTTTAGAAAAACAAAAGGGGTCCTCCAGTTATGAAAACCGTTATTTCGGTCATTGGAAAAGACAGCGTGGGTATCATTGCAAAAGTCAGTAACGTTTGTTCAAAGTTTGACGTGAACATTATCGACATTACTCAATCGGTTTTACAGGATATGTTCGTTATGGTCATGCTGACCGATATTTCGGGCGCTTCCTGTTCGTTCCAGGATTTTTCGGCCAACTTACAGAAGTTGGGTGAAGAAATCGGCGTTACCATTCACGTGATGCACGAGGACATCTTCAACTCGATGCACCGCATCTAAGGGGAGCCGCTATGATCAACTTAAACGATATTTTAGAAACCATCAACATGATTGACCAGGAAAACCTGGATATCCGTACCGTGACGATGGGCATTTCCCTTTTGGATTGTGCCGATTCGGATATTCACCGTTCCTGCGAAAAGGTTTACGAAAAGATTACCCGTCTGGCCGGTAACCTTGTAAAAACGGGTTGCGATATTGAGGCAAAGTATGGCATTCCGATTATCAACAAGCGCATTTCGGTCACCCCGATTGCCATGTTGGTAGCCGCTTCGGGCGGCGACCCCGTTTTGTATGCCAAAACTTTGCAACGCGCCGCTGAAGCGACGGGCGTGAACTTTATCGGCGGTTATTCCGCTTTGGTTCACAAAGGTTTTGCCGCGGGGGACGCCGAACTCATTCGTTCCATTCCCGAAGCGTTGAGTGTTACAAACAACATCTGTTCTTCGGTCAACATCGGTTCGACCAAGGCCGGTATCAATATGGACGCCGTCAAAATGATGGGTCAGGTCGTTCGTCAAGCCGCCGAAATTACGGCCGACCGCGACTGTATCGGTTGCGCCAAACTGGTCGTCTTCTGCAACGCGCCCGAAGACAACCCCTTTATGGCCGGCGCTTTCCACGGTGTGGGTGAGCCCGACTGTGTGATTCACGTTGGCGTTTCGGGTCCGGGCGTTGTGCGCGCGGCGCTGAAAAAATGTCCCGACGGCGATTTTGGCGAAGTGGCCGAAACCATTAAACGTACCGCTTTCAAAATCACCCGTATGGGTCAACTCGTCGGCACCGAAGCCTCGCGTATGTTGGGTGTTCCGTTCGGCATCGTCGACCTTTCCTTGGCCCCCACCCCCGCCGTCGGCGACTCGGTGGCCTACATTCTCGAGGAAATGGGCCTTGAAAAATGCGGAATCCACGGCACTACCGCCGCTTTAGCGCTCTTAAACGACGCGGTCAAGAAAGGTGGCGTAATGGCCTCCTCCTCGGTCGGCGGTCTTTCGGGTGCTTTTATCCCCGTCACCGAAGACGCGGGTATGATTGCCGCAGCGCGTTCAGGCGACCTTTCCCTGGAAAAATTAGAAGCAATGACCGCCGTTTGCTCGGTCGGTCTTGATATGATCGTCGTCCCGGGCGAAACCCCCGCCGAGACCATTTCGGCCATTATCGCGGACGAAGCCGCCATCGGTATGGTCAACTCCAAAACCACCGCCGTTCGTCTGATTCCCGCCATCGGCAAAAAACCGGGCGAGGAACTCTCTTTCGGCGGACTGTTGGGCGAGGGTCCCGTCATGCCGGTCCACCTCGATAAGAGCAGTAAAAAATTCATTGACCGCGGCGGAAGAATTCCCGCCCCGTTACAGAGTTTGAAAAACTAAAAAAGAAAAAAGCCTTCGATTTTGTTCGAAGGCTTTTCTTTTACTTATCTCGCAAATAAATGGTTCTCGAATCGCGGTAGCGATAAACACTCAACACCAATCCGACACCCAAATACAAGCACAGTTGCGACGTGCCACCTGCACTAAAGAACGGCAGTGTTACGCCGATAACGGGCAGAATGGAAATACACATCCCGATGTTAATAATAATCTGCGCGAATATCATGGCGAAGAACCCGACGCAGATGAGTTTTCCGCTGTCTTTCTGGCAGGTTGCGGCCAAGCGAAGGGTCCGAAGCGTTATGGCGGCCAAGAGGGCCACCACCACAAGGCAACCGAGCATTCCGAACTCCTCGCCGATGCTGACGAAAATAAAGTCGTTATACCCCTCGGGCACACCGCCGATTTTGGTTAAACTTCCCTTTAAGAAGCCCTGCCCCGTAATACCGCCGTTGGCCAGGGCCATTCGTGCGCGGTATTGTTGGAAACCAACGCCCTTGATATCGGCCTCGATGTTGAACATATTGATAATTCGGGCGCGTTGGTCGTTGTTCATAACGAAGAAGTAAATAAAGGGAGAAGCCACCAACGCCGCCGAAAGAGCGCAAACAAAGTATTTCCAGGAAAGCCCTGCCGCCCAGAGCATACAAATCACAATCACCGCAAAGACGAGCGCCGTACCGTCATCCCCCTGAAAGTGGATGAGCAACACGGGAAAGGCGCCGTGGAGACAAAGCGGAATGAGGGTGGTAAATTTATTGATGGTCGGCTTTACGGCCGCCAGGTGCGCCGCAAAGGTTACAATAAAGCAAATTTTCAACAGTTCGGAGGGTTGAAAGGTCGTGAACCCTAAATCGAGCCACGCCTTATCATCGGTACCCGCAGGGGCGAAGCCGATAAAAAAGGTCAGCACAACGGGAATCACGCCAAACGCCGCGGCAATATACCACCGCTTGATATATTCTTCATAATCGAAAACCGAAAGGAAGATTGCCGCCGCAACGCCGGCAAACATGGAAATCACCTGAACGAAAAACGAACGGTAGGATTCCATATAATGCGTGGCCGAAAAAACCGCGATACAACCGTAACACGAAGCCGCCGCACACAAAATGAGCAACAACTTGTCCGTTTCACGGATAAAGTCGGCAATTCTACCGAAAAAGCGACCCATAAAACCCTTCCTTTCTCTGAATTATTACCTTCATTATATTGAATTGGCAAGAAGATTGCAAGAACTTTATTTGCCTACCATTCGGTCGTTGACAAACTTTCCCTTATATGATAAATTATATATGCGAATTTATAGATTCAAAAGGAGGGGAATTCGTGACAACGCTCGAAATCAAACAACTGGCTGAAAAATACCTAAACGAGGATTTTTCCGCTGTGAATTTGGTAGAGGCCGAGGGTGTTCTGGCCGCTTTTGAAAACGGTGTTTACACTGCCGGCGGCAAGACGGTTCCGCAAAAACTGCGCGCATTGTCACTCATTGCTTTCCACAAAAATGAAGCGTGTTTTCATATTGAAGAATCCCCTCGTTTTACTCACTTGGGTGCGATGATCGACGTTTCGCGTGCCGGTGTTATGCGCGTCGAAAAAGTGAAAGAGTTCATTGACCGCATTGCCCTCTTTGGCGCCAACGAATTGATGCTTTACACCGAAGATATTTATCAGTTGGAGGATTATCCCCACTTCGGTTATCTGCGCGGTGCTTATACCGATGAAGAACTGCGCGAAATAGATGATTACGGCTACGCGCTCGGCGTTGAACTTGTACCCTGTATTCAAACGCTCGGCCACTTTGACCAGTATTTGACCTGGGGTGCGGAAACGGCCGATTTTCGCGATACCAATTCGGTGTTGCTTTGCGATTGCGCGGAAACCGACCGCTTTATAGAAGCCGAAATCAAAAAAATGCGTTCGGTCTTCCGAAGTCGCCGTATTCACATCGGTATGGACGAAGCGTTGGACGTGGGCCTTGGACAATACCTGCGGCTCAACGGTTTTACCGACCGTTTTGAACTGTTAAAACGCCATCTGAAAAAGGTCTGCAACCTGTGCGAAAAATATGATTTTGCCCCCATTATGTGGAGTGATATGTTCTTCCGAACGGGGTCGAAAACCAACGATTATTACGACCTTGAAACCCAAATGCCCGATAATATCAGCCAAGGCATTCCCGACTGCGAAATGGCCTATTGGGACTACTACCACGACGACCGGGCAACCTACCGCGAAATGTTCCGTTTACACCGCAATTTGAAGCGCCCTATCTCATTCTTCGGCGGTCTTGCGACCTGGTACGGTTTTGTGCCGAATTATCAGTGGGCCGACACGATGTCGGCGGCCGGTATGAAGGCTTGTATTGAAGAAGGCGTGCAACACGTTTCGGCCACCCTTTGGGGGGACGACGGTTGCGAATGCGACTACTTCCGTTCCCTATGCAGTTTTGCCTGTTTTTCGGAAGCGTGTTATCACCAAGACCCCGACGACCGGACGCATATTGAAAACTTTGGCCGTTTTATGACGGGGATTACCGAGCAACAGATTGAGGCGGCGAATCTTTTCCACCAGTTCGGCCACATTCTCGGCAAACGGCTCATTTGGGCCGACCCGTTCTATAAACTGCTGGGCTATCCTTTGGAAGAAGGCAATCTGCCCGAGCAGATGATGGCGGCCGGCAACGCGCTCTTACAAAACGACGAATACACGGCGCGGCTGCTTCGCATTGCCGCAATGAAGGGCACCTTGCACCTGAAGATGCAGGACGATTACAAGAACGGCAAAGATTTGACGGTTTACCGTGACGAATTATTGCCGAACCTTATGACAGAATATAAACGGTTAAGCGAACTACACGTTGAAAACTTCCTCGCGCTCAACAAACCCTTTGGCGTGGAAAAAATTCAGATTCGCTATGCGGGCACCCTTGCAAGACTGCAATACGCCATTCGGGTGCTTGACGATTATATCAACGGAAAAACCAAAACGATTGAGGTAATGGACTACGAGCCGCTCGGTGACGAACATCGCGGACCGTTCTACCGTCGCATTGCCACCACGATGCTATGATGAACAAAACGTTTCTTTCAAAAACACCACACGAAACCGAACAATTCGCACGCGAATTTGCCCAAAATTTACCCGAAAACAGCGTCCTTGCTTTTACGGGGGATTTGGGTGCGGGTAAAACCTGCTTTGTGCGCGGATTGGCCGAAGGGCTTGGATTTACGGGGGCGGTCAACTCCCCCACCTTTGCCATTGTGAACGAATATCTCGGCGGAAGAGTTCCCCTATATCATTTCGATATGTACCGCATCAGCGGTTGGGAGGACTTGGAAACCACGGGTTATTTTGAATATCAGAACACGGGCGGCATTTTGGCCGTGGAATGGAGCGAGAATATCGAAAACGCCCTTCCCGACGACGTTATTCGGATTGATATTCGAAAAACGGGCGAGGACGAACGCGTGATTACGGTAGAGACCAAGGAGGAGTAAAATGAAAATTTTGTCTTTGGAATGTTCCGCGGGTCCCGCTTCGGCGGCCGTGATTCAAGACGGCGTGATTATCGCTTCCGCTTTTCTGAACCGAAAGATTACCCATTCGCAAACGTTGTTGACTATGGTGGAAGACGTTCTGCACCGCAGTGCGCTCACCGTTAACGAATTGGACGGAATTGCCGTTTCCTCGGGTCCCGGTTCTTTTACGGGGATTCGCATTGGAATCAGCGCCGTAAAAGGGTTGGCCGCGGCCCATCGTATTGCCTGTGTGGGGGTTTCTACCCTGCGCGGTATGGCCGAAAATTTGCGCGGCGAAAACGGTCTTGTTTGCGCCGTGATGGACGCGCGTTGCAACCAGGTCTATAACGCCCTGTTTTCTTCCCAAAACGGCGAATTGACCCGCCTGTGCGAAGACCGCGCCCTTTCGTTTGATGAACTCATTCTTTCGCTCAAGGAGCAAAACCCCGACACCCCGGTAATTTTAGTGGGTGACGGCGCGGAATTGTTTTACAACTACGCCGCCGAGCAATTGCCTTTGCGCCTTGCCAACGAGCAGTTGCGTTTTCAAAACGCCTGTGGCGTAGGGCTTGCCGCTTTGGAAGATTTTAAGAACAACAACACCCAAAGCGCCCTTGAACTTTTACCCTGTTATCTGCGGCTTCCCCAAGCCGAGCGTGAATTAAAGAAAAAAAGAGGAGAAGAACAATGAACATTGCAGTCGGTTGCGACCACGGCGGTTTTGAGCATAAAAACGCCATTGTAAAATTTTTAGAGGAAAAGGGGCACACCGTAAAGGACTTCGGAATCCACACCCCCGATTCGGTCGATTACCCCGATATTGCCATTCCCCTGGCGCGTTCGGTAGCCTCTGCGGAAAACACACTCGGTATTCTCGTTTGCGGAACGGGTATCGGAATGTCGCTTGCAGCCAACAAGGTCAAGGGGATTCGCGCCGCGGCGGTCAGCGAAGCCTTCTCGGCCGAGTTTACCAGACGCCACAACAATTCGAACATTCTCTGTTTGGGCGGTCGCGTTATCAGCATTGAAAAGGCCATTGAATTGGTGGACCTGTTTATTACCACCGAATTCGAGGGCGGTCGCCACCAAAAACGTGTAGACAAAATTATGGCACTCGAAAACGAATAAAACGAAAGACCTGCGAAGACAAAACTTCACAGGTCTTTTTTTACATTCCGCCCACAAGCGTTTCAATTCCCCAAGCGTTCAGATATTCTTTCGCTTTCTGTATCGTTTCATTTTTCGGTATCCATTCGCGGCGGCCGTTGTCTTCATTTCCGAGCAAGACCGCTTTACCGCCGCCCAACGCGTGATACGGCAGTAATTCAACGCGAACACCGTTTTTCAGACGCCGAAAAGTTTCGGCAATCGCCTTAAAATGCTCTTCTTCGCAGTTGATTCCCTCCACCAACACACACCGCAGAATAATCTTGGCACCCAGTGCGTTCAGCCGTTCTAAATTAGATAAAATCGTTTGATTGGAAACGCCTGTATTTTTCAAATGGCGTTCCGAATTACTATCCTTAAAATCCCACAAAAACAGATCGGTAACGGCGGCCAGGCGGTCGATATATTTCGGCTCGAAATAACCGCTTGTATCCAAGGCTGTGTGAATACCATTCTCCTTGAACTTTTCCAACAAATAAAGCGTTTCTTCGGGATGGGCCATGGGTTCGCCGCCCGAAAGGGTGACCCCACCCTCGTCGCCGTAGAAAACCCGGTCTTCGAGCACGATTTTCAAAAGTTCTTCCACCGAATAAACCTTGGCATCCCATTCAAGTACCCCTGTGGGACACGCCGCCACACAGCGGCCGCTTTGTTTACAGTTTTCGCGTAAAAAGCGGTGTTCCCCCGTGGTGTGTGCACCATTCTCACAAGCGGCGGAACAACGGCCACAATTGATACAAAGTTGGCGGTTGTAAAGCACCTGCCGCGAAAAATGAATCGTTTCGGGGTTATGGCACCAACGGCAACGAAGCGGACAACCTTTCAGAAAGACCGAGGTACGAAGTCCGGGGCCGTCGGCCGTAGAAAAACGCTGAATGGCGGTAACGAGAAGGTCATTCATCGCGCCGTCCCCCGTTCTTTTCAATCACCATTTCCTGCCACTCGCGGTTTAAGGTCACGAAGCGCGCGTTCCAACCCGAAATACGTACCGACAGAGTTTTGTAATCCTTGGGATTGTTCTGTGCGGCGCGCAACGTTTCAATCGATACCGAATCGGGCTGAAGAAAGAAACCGCCCAAACGGCAAAATCCCTCAATCAGGCTGACCAAAGAAGTAATACCGTTTTCGTTTTTGAGTGAAGTCGGGTGCAAGGCCACGTCCAACGCCGTGCCGCTCGTCAAGCGAACGTTCGGGCCTTTGCAGTAGGACTGTACCAACGCCGTCACACCGCTCAAGTCGGTCGCAGGCGTCGGTCCCGCGTTGCCCGAAAGCACCTCCCCCGCCTTGGCGCCAAAGGGGGTCGCCAGTCGGTAGGGACTCCATTCAATTTGTCGGCCAAAGGTCGAAACGCCGCCCACGAAATGCAACCGCTCGGGCAAACGGGCATCAATTTCCGCACAACAATCGGCAAAATCATTAAGAATTTGAACGTAATAGCGGTCGACACTGTCGGAATTATTGCCGTAATACGTATATCGGTTTTTCACAAAAAGGCGCAAAACTTCCTGCCCTTCCCAGTTGGTTTTCAAGATTCTTGATAGTTCTTTGAGCGTCATTTTCTTTTCGACAAACACCAACTGTTCAATGGCGTAAAGGCTATTGACCGTATCGGCAAGACCGCCGATATGCGGGGAACAAATCCGATACTTGGGACCGCCCTCTAAATAGCGTTTTCCGTTTTCGGCGCAACCCTCGGTCAAAAGGTCAATAACGCTCGTCGGAAAGGTTGTTTTCCAGGATTCATATCGGCCGTTGTCATCCTCGGCCAACATATCGGTTATCTTTTCCTTGAAAATGAGTTCCATCTGCTCATTCATCTGCTTTTTATAGTCTTCATAAAGGCTTTGCATATCGGGATAATCGTTGGGGGTTTCCTCTTGGAGTCCCAAAGTTTTGTCGAGCAGAAGACGCAGCGAATCAAACGGATGATAGGCAAAATTGGTCTTGCCGCCAATTTGAATTTCCCAACAACTGTCATTGGTAAAGGTTCTGGCCTCGCGCAGGTCATACCCATCGCGCACCAAACTTTCCAGAATCAAATCTTCGTTATAAAAAGCAATCACGCCGCCACCCAAACGTACCACCTCGGCCGCGCGGCGCAGCAATTCTTTAGGCGTTTTTTCGTTCACGCGAATGGTAATCGGGAAATCGCTGATGCCGAGTTCTTCAATAACGTCCAACACCAAATAGGTCACGGCGTTGGTGACCTCGTTTCCGTCCTCGTCTACACCGCCGAGGATTATATTCTGATAATGTTGCGCGTCGCCACTGCCAAGAATCGGCTCGGTCTGAATCCACTCGCAACCCTTAATAAAGAAATGGGCCAAAATCTCGCGCGCGCGTTCAAGTGTTAACACGCCGTTTTTCAAATCTTCTTCCAAAAACGCGCCCAACATTTCATCAATTCGACCAATCCCCGGCCAGTTGCCGCAAAGGCGTGTAAAAGAGAACATAAACCACAAAGATTGTACCGCCTCGTAAAAGTTGGTCGGCGGATTCAAAGGCACCTGCAACAGGTTCTTTTGAACCTCCCCCGTCGTTGCCTCCACGTAGCGGCGATGCCAAATTCGAAACGAAGCAATGACGTTCTTTAAGCTTTTGCTGTGTTCGGTTTGGCCGCGCTCGGCAATGATTTGGTCCAATTCTTTTTCGATACCGTTCAGCCCGATTTTCAGCGCCTTGTGATAGCCTAACGTTACGTGGCTGATACTCGGGATAAAAGCCTGATTACCGCGAAAAGCGGGCACAACACCCCAAATCGCCTGACCGAGCGTCGCTGCGCCGCTGACCAACTCTCCATCACAAATTCGAAGCGGTGCTTCTTCACAAATGCGGCGAATGGAAAGATCGTACTGCTCTGTCGGGGAAAGTGTGTCAAAATTTTCAATATCATCAAGGGCTACGGCCGGATGGGACATCGCGTCGTCCCCATATTTTCCGTGCATCGATTCATACGCAAAACGCCGCGTTTCCTCGCACAAACGGCAAGGGCGGTTTTCGCCGAAAAAGAATTTACTGTTTTGTTGCATATCAATCCCTCCTACTGTTTTATGATATCGAAAAAATGATTGTTTGTCTATTTACAAAACGTTCAATTTGTTGTATTATACTATCAAGAAACGAGGGATTTGCTTTGAATATCGATAATATTTATGTAAAATCATTTCAATACGGTCAATTAAATCTGGACTGCGAAGGACTTTTTCACCAAAAGACCCTCTCGGTGTTATCGGTCGTTTACGTAAAAAGCGGCAGTTACACCTTTTGGTTGGAAGGTCACCCCGAAAGGACCATCCGCGAGGGTGAAACCTTTCTCGCGCCGCCGCAGAAACAACAGCGGCTCACCCACCACAACAACCCCCTCACCGGAAAGATGGAAGCCCATTGGATTTTTCTGGACGTGTTTCTCAACCAACATCAACAATTGTGTGATTATGTAAACCTACCGCTCGTCCTCCCGAAAGAGTATGCGCCGTTTATCGAAGCCATTTTCGAGGGGGTTCGAAATCCCGCTCACCCTTGCGAGCAACTCTCCTACATTTACCGCCTTTTCGGCTTTCTACTCCCCCGTTCAACCCCAAAGCCCTACGAGAAAGAACGAATGGCTTTTGAAGAATGGATTACCGAGCACCTATCGGAACGCGATTCTTTGAAACCTGCGGTAATGGCGCAAGCGTTTCACCTGTCCGAGCCCACCCTCTACCGCCGCTTTCAAACCCTATTCGGTCGTGCGCCGTCGGTCGTCATCAAAGATCTGCGCACCCGCGAAGCGGCGCGGTTGTTACTAATGACGACGGATACCGTCACGCAGATTGCAGCCAAAACGGGCTTTTACGATGCTTCGGAATTTTCGCGTTGTTTCAAAGAACGCTATCACCTGACCCCCAACGAGTACCGACAAAACTTTTTATACAAAGAAAAATGAGAGCGTAATTTTTTACGCTCTCATTCTTCTTTTTCGAACAAACAAAATTTTGCATAGAGTTGTTTTCGCTTTTTACTTTCAACGACCATTCCGTTCAAATCGGGCATTTCGCGCTGACGCGTCACCACGCGCCACACCAGATAGAACCCGAGCGCGATCCAACCAAACGGACGAAGGATCGCCACGCGGCCAAACACGGGAAACCGCTGTTGGGCCAAGCGGTTGACCGAATGAACGGTCTGTAAAAGACCGTTGCGACCGACCCCGTCTTTTCCGCGGTCGGAGATGGCAAGACCTTGGTGAACGCGCGCACCGTCCTTATACCCGAAATTACCGCCCGAAAAAATATCTTGCAACAACGCTTGGCAAAACTCCCGGTCCACGTCGCCCATCCATTCGCGATACGAAATCCCAAGGGCCGTATGCGAAAGAGCGCCCAACACCTGCGCAAAGCGCCACAATCCAACGTTTTTCAAATCATTTTCAAACGTGGCAACAAATTCCTCGTTGGAAAACGCGTTCAAAAAAGCCGCGATGTCACACAGGTGGCGCAGTCCGATTCCCTCGGAAAGCAGATGGTGGTAGGTATGCATTAAAATAATCAAGAAATGATGCCGCGGTTCGGGCATTTGAAAGACGGCATTTTCAATCTGTTCTTCCGTGGCCAAAAGGAAAATATCGCCGAGCATTTCGTGAATTTTCTCGCCGTCTTTTCCATCGGGCAATCCCGCGGGTTCAAAATGAACTTCGAACCAAAATCCGTCACGCTCAAAGGCGCTATGGCAAATGTGTTCAACCAGGTCGTCCTTACAAAAGCCGTTTTCGAAGAGTAATTTTTCCGCACGGTCAAATTCTTCTTTGGGCACTAAAAAGTCCACGTCCCCCATCGAACGCAAAAGCGGGTCGGGGTAAAACTTTGCCGAAGCGCAACCCTTTAAGGTGCAATACGGAATTTGCGCATTGTTCAAAAGTTCATGGAGTTGTTTATGGTTGCGGTAGACCACCGCGTTGTTTTGAAGGTTCAAATGAGCAAAGCGTTTCCATTGTTCAAAAACGGCTGTATCGGGAAGCGTACCGCCCAACGCCTGAAAAGCCAACAGCGAAACCGATTGCTGTTGACTCTCTACAAACACTTCTTGCCAATTTACTTCGGGTAAATCGGTAATTTTTTTCCCTTGAAGTGCCGCCGCACAAAGACGGCAAAGCACCTCTTGCGAAGCGGAAATCCCCTGCTTTTTCAACCGGAACTCTCCTAACTGCGGAATTTGTTTTTATAAAAGCGGTAGTACGCCCACCGCATTGCGCGAAAGACCATTCCTTTACAAAAAGGAATGATTTTTTTGCATTGAATATAAAACGCTGGAACCTTACTTTCCATAAGGCGCGCCTCGATCTGCTTTTGAAGCGGTTTCACGTTCTGTACCAAAGCCCACCGCCACAACGCTTGAATCACACGCTTGTTTTGGGGGTACTGCAAAAATAATTGTTCCACGAGTTTTTGCGTGTCGGCTACCGTTTCGCGCAGCCACAATTCGTGCGCCTTTTGCGAAACCTGACCTTTGTGGACCCGAATGGAAACGATCGGCTCTTTATGGCACAAAAAGGAAAAACCGGCCAACATCATACGCCGCCACATCGAAGCATCCTGAATATAAAGGAGTGTTTCTTCAAAATCGCCGCAAAGCGCGAACGCTTCTTTTGGAATCAAGAGCGAAAGCCCGACGATCGAAGTACTGTTTTTAAGGATGTTGCAAAGCATTTCTTCGCCCGAAAAGAGTCCCTCGAAACGGTTTTTTCGACCAATGATCTTTTGCCCGTTTCCCCCGATCTGTTCGGCGCCGCCATACACGATCACGCGGTCCTTTTCGGTCAATCCCATTTTTTGTAAAAGGTGGACTTGGGTTTCAAGTTTATGCGGCGCGTAAAGGTCATCGTGTGAAAGCCACGAAAACCATTCGCCTTTCATTTGCCTAATCCCGAAATTAAGCGCCGAAGAAACGCCGCCGTTTTCCTTTTCAAAATAGCGGATTTTTTCCCCGAATGCGTGGCAGATTTCAGCCGTGGCGCCGTTGTCGTCCGACCCGTCGTTCACAACGATGATTTCTTTTTTGGGGTAGGTCTGCCGAAGCGCCGATTCAATCGCCTCTTGCAGATAGTCACTCCCGTTATAAACGGGAATTACAATCGAAACCAATGGGTCTTTCAACAACATTCACCTCTATTTCAATAGCGTTTTTACAGCAAACGAAGCCGCCGCAATTCCCGCACAGGAAGGCACGAAGCACATACTGGCCGGTGTCGGGCGCCCCGTTTCGCGCTTTTCTTCGGTATCAAGGGCCGTTTTGGGCACTTCATCCGACCACACAACCGAAAGTTTTTTGATTCCTCTTTTGCGCAGTTCGGTGCGCATCACCCGTGCCAACGGGCAGTTCTTGGTTTCAAAAATATCCCCGATTTGAAGGGCGGTCGGGTCGAGTTTATTGCCCGTTCCCATCACCGAAATCATGGGAATTTTTTGCCGTTTGGCATTCTCAATCAAAAAGAGTTTTGCCGTAACGTTATCGACGGCATCTACAATAAAATCAAACTTTTCAAACGGCAATTCCGTGTCGGGCGTTATAAATTCGGCAAACGCGTGTACCGTGATATCCGTGTTGATTTCTCGGCAACGCTTCGCCGCGAGTTCGACCTTCTTCTGCCCTACTGTAGAGGCAAAGGCAATCAACTGACGGTTGCAGTTGCTCAGCGATACGGTATCGTGATCGTACAAATACAGCGTCCCAACGCCGCTTCGCGCCAAGGCCTCCACCGCAAAGGACCCAACGCCGCCGATTCCGAAGACCGCAACGCTTTTGCCTTTCAGTTTTTCAAGACCCTCATGGCCGATGAGTGCCGCGGTGCGCAGCGTTTCCTCTGCCCTCATGCCGACAACTCCAACAACTTCATCAAATACGGCAGTTCCATTTCAAAGTTTACGCCATACTTCATTTCGGGATGATGTTCAAAGGTTCTCTTAATACAAACGTAGGTGAACTCAACGGCCACTCTTGTGGCCTCAATCAGCGTTTTCCCGTTCAGAACGGCCGCAACCAAAGCCGAGGAGAAAACGTCCCCCGTGCCGTGATAAAGGGCGGGAATTCGGTCGGAAAAAGCATAATCGACCTTGCCGTTATCAAGGCAGGCCGCACCGATACGGCGTTCATCAAACCAAACGCCCGTCAACACGATTTTTCCGTGGGTCAAGCGGGAAAGCCCGTGCAACAATTCTTCAATAAAATCGGTCGTATAGGGGCCCTCGCGGTATTCGACACCCAACATAAAACAAGCCTCGGTAATGTTAGGGGTAATGATATCGGCGCGTTTGCAAAGACGGCGCATTTCCCCCGGAAAATCCTCGGGAAAACCGCCGTAGAGTTTTCCGTGGTCGGCCATCACGGGGTCCACAATCACGAGCGCATCCTTTTTGGTAATCAAATCAATGGACCGTTCCACCAGAGTAATCTGTTCTTTGGAACCTAAATATCCGCTGTAAACGGCATCGACCGCAATGCCCTCTTTTTTCCAATGTTCGCTCACGGGCAGAATATCCTCGGTCAGATCCCGAAAGGTATACCCCGAAAAGCCACCCGTATGGGTCGACAAAACCGCGGTCGGAATGACCGTTGTTTCAATTCCCGCGGCCGATAGCATCGGCAAAGCCACGGTAAGAGAGCATTTGCCGAAACAGGAAATATCGTGGATCGCGGCAACTCGTTTTTGTAGCATCTCTAAAACCTTCTTTATTTTTTCGCAATTTTTTTGGGACAGATATCTGCCAGCGGACAAACATCACATTTCGGGGCGCGCGCCGTACAAACATCGCGCCCGAACAACACCGTTCGATGACAAAAATCGTTGGATTGTTCGCTTGGCAGTAATGCGCGCATTTCCCGTTCCACGCGAAGCGGATCGGTCGTGCTGACAAAACCCAATCGGTTACAGATTCGAATAAAATGTGTATCGGTCACGACGGCGGATTTTCCGTAAATATCCCCGCAAACAAGGTTGGCGGTTTTACGGCCGACACCCGGCAGACGTATGAGTTCCTCAACCGTATCGGGAACACGGCCTTCAAACTCCTCCAAAAGCATTTTGGCAATACCGATAAGGTCTTTGGCCTTGGTCTTGTAAAGACCGCAGGTTTTGATCAACTCTTCGACCGAGGAAAGCGGCGCCGCGGCCATTTTTTCGGCCGTAGGATACGCCGCAAACAGGTCGGGCGTGACCAGATTGACCCGCGCATCGGTACACTGTGCCGAAAGGCGCGTAGCAATCAACAACTGAAACGCATCGGTATATTCCAGCGAACAAATCGCTTCCGGATAGCGCGCTTGCAAACGGGCAACCGTTTCAAGTACTCGTTCTTTTTTACGCACGGGAAATATCCTCTAACTTTAAGTCCCCCGGTTTAATGAGTTTGGCTTTGCGCATTCCCTCGGCAATGGCAAGGCACAAAACGGCGGGTAAAATAAACTGCATCACTAAAATTTCAAGCAGTGCGATAACGGGTTCCGTGCCCCCTGCCGTCATGGTCTGATAACTCATAAACTGACCCACGAGGCCGGCCGAGCCCATACCCGAGCCGACGGGGTTACTCGTCATTTTCAAGAGTGCCGCAGAAACGGGTCCCAAAATAGCACTCGAAACAATCGCGGGAATCCACGTAAGCGGATTGCGGATAATATTGGGCATTTGAATCATCGAGGTACCAATGCCCTGGGCAATCAAGCCGCCGACCTTGTTCTCGCGGTAGCTGATAACGGCAAAGCCGACCATATTACAGCAACAACCAATCGTTGCCGCACCGGCCGCCAAGCCCGAAAGCCCCATCGAAATGCCGATGGCGGCCGAGGAAATCGGAAGCGTCAGTAAAATACCCATCACGACCGAAACGGCCATTCCGCCGAGAATCGGACTCTTTTCAACGTTGATGTTGACAAGCATTCCAAGCCAGGTCATTGCCTTGGAAATATAAGGGCCGACAAAATACCCTGCCATTGCGCCCGCAAAGATACAGGCCAAGGGGGTAACGATAATTTCTACACGCGTTTTGCCCGAAACCAAGCAGCCGATTTCCACCGCAACGTAGGCGGCAATAAAAGCGCCGAGCGGTTCCCCCGGAGCACCGACGGTAAACTGCGCAAGGTCTACTTTCGGGAACGCGCCCACAAGCCCTGCCACGGCGGCGGCGACCGAAGTTAAGGGCGAAGCCTTTAATTTACAGGCCACACCCACGCCGATACCGGCACCCGTGATGGTTTTGGCAACGTTGCCCATCGCGGTCAGATATGTACCAATGGCATTATCGCCGACGATCATACCGATCTGACAGATAATGGTTCCAATAATCAGGGTTGCAAACAGACCGTAGGCCATACCCGACAGTCCGTCAATCACAACACGGTTCAAATACTTCTTTACCATATTCTTCACCTCAAAAAAGCATATTATTTTTTATTATAACTTTTTTTGTCGATTTTTTCAAGAGTGTATATGCACAATTGTGCGGCAAATACTATATTCAATACAAAAATTTCAAAGGATGTCATTTCCATGAAAACCATTGCCTTTTTCGATACCAAACCTTACGATTTGGAAAGTTTCAAGCCCTACGATAACGACCAACTGAAATTCCGCTTTTTTGAGAACAAATTGAATGCCGATACCGTTAGTATGACGGCCTGTTGCGACGGCGTTTGCGCCTTTGTAAACGACACGCTCGACCGCCGCGTTCTCGACGAACTCGCGCGTTACGGCGTGGGGGTGGTAGCGCTTCGGTGCGCGGGATACAACAACGTCGACCTCAAAGCAGCACAAGGACAGGTTCGCATTTTGCGCGTACCCGCCTACTCCCCCTATGCTGTTGCCGAACACGCTATGGGTATGATTTTAACCCTCAACCGAAAACTCCACCGCGCCTATATCCGCACCCGTGACCACAATTTTTCTTTAGAGGGATTGATCGGGTTCGACCTTCACGGCAAGACGGTCGGCATTATCGGAACGGGCAAGATCGGCCGGTGTTTTGCCGATATCTGCAAC
This sequence comes from Acutalibacteraceae bacterium, assembly GCA_045545515.1. Lineage (GTDB taxonomy): Bacteria > Bacillota > Clostridia > Oscillospirales > Acutalibacteraceae > UBA737. The sequence continues at coordinate 64,627 of JAZQBA010000002.1, read as the reverse complement.
GGTTTCGGAATGCGCGTTTTGGGCTACGACCCCTTTGAAACCGAGGAATTTTGCGGCGAATACACCGATTTGAACACGCTTTTCAACCAAAGCGATATCGTGTCGTTGCACTGTCCTTTAACCAAAGAAAATATGCACTTAATCAACGCCGAAACCCTTAAAAATATGAAACGCGGCTGTTTTATCATCAATACTTCGCGCGGAAAACTCATCGACACCGCCGCACTCATCGACGGCATCAAATCAGGTCAGGTCGGCGCCGCGGGGTTGGACGTTTACGAAGAAGAAACGAGTTTGTTCTTTGAGGATTTTTCGGAAGAAATCATTCATGACGATACCCTTTCGACCCTCATTTCGATGCCCAACGTTCTGGTCACTTCACACCAGGCCTTTTTAACACGCCAGGCGCTTGAGAGTATCGCCAAAACCACGGTACAAAACTTCCAAGATTTTTTTGCGGGAAAACCTTTGGAAAACGAAGTGATGATATAAAAGAAAGACTTATCCCACGCTTGTGAGATAAGTCTTTTTTGCTTAATGATTTTCTAAAAATTCCTTGACAACTTCCAACTGATGGTCGACCGAGGCGCCGCCCGTTCCGCCTTGGGAAATACGGGTCGCCACGCAGCACTTCAAATCAATCGCGGCAAAGAGGTCCTCTTCAAAAGCCTCGTGGAACTGTTTGTAAACCGAAAGCGGCAGTTCTTCTAAAACGGTGCCGTTCTGTACACAGTAACCGACAATCTGACCCACCGCCTTATAGGCTACGCGGAACGGAATTCCCTTTTTGGTCAGATAGTCCGCGAGATCGGTGGCGTTGATAAAGCCCTCGCGCGCGGCCGAAAGCATATTTTCGGGGCAAACGCTCATCGTTTCAATCATGGGTGCGAAAACTTCCAGACACTTCTCTACCGTGTCCACCGCGTCGAAAACGGCTTCCTTATCCTCTTGCATATCCTTGTTGTATGCAAGGGGCAGTCCCTTCAAAAGGGTCAGCGTTGCCATCAAGTCACCGTAAACGCGACCCGTTTTACCGCGTACCAACTCAGCAATATCGGGGTTCTTCTTCTGCGGCATAATGCTCGAGCCCGTCGTAAAGGAATCGTCCAACTCAACGTAGTGGAACTCCCAACTGCTCCAAAGAATAACCTCTTCGGAAAAACGGGACAGGTGCATCATCACGGTCGAAAAAGCCGCAATCAGTTCAATGCAGAAATCGCGGTCGGATACGCCGTCGATACTGTTTTCGGTAATCCCGCTGAAATCGAGCAATTCTGCCACAACGTAGCGGTCGGTCGGATAGGTGGTTCCCGCCAGTGCGCAGGAGCCGAGCGGACTGTAGTTCATCCGCGCGAGGGCGTCTTCGAGGCGGGTAATATCGCGCATAAACATCATGGCATAGGCCAAAAGATGGTGCGCAAAGGTGATGGGTTGTGCGCGTTGCAGATGGGTGTACCCGGGCAGAATGGTATCCTTGTTTTCGGCGGCTTGTTTGTAAATGGCCGCAATCAGTTGTTTTAACTGACCGATAATCACCCGAACTTCATCGCGCAGATACAGACGAATATCCAACGCCACCTGGTCGTTTCGGCTACGGGCGGTATGTAAACGCTTGCCCGCGTCCCCGATCCGACGGGTCAGTTCGGCCTCCATAAACATATGAATATCCTCGGCGGCGAAGTCGATTGCCAACTTGCCCGATTCTAAATCGGCGAGAATTTCTTCCAAGCCTGCAAGAATGGCGTCCACGTCACTTTGCGGAATAATTCCCTTTTGGCCGAGCATTGTCGCATGTGCCATCGAGCCCTTAATGTCCTGCGCATACATTCTGCAATCAAAATGAATTGAGGAATTAAAGTCATCTGCCTTGCTGTCGAGCGCTTTGGAAAAGCGCCCAGCCCACATTTTATCCATCTTGTTCAGTCCTTATTTCTTTTCGTTCTTCGCCTTTACCTGTGCCTGAACCGAAATCGGCAGACCCCACAGGTTGATAAAGCCTGCGCTATCCTTCTGGTCGTAAACCTCGTCCTCGCCAAAGGTGGCAAGTTCTTCGGAATAGAGCGACCAATCACTCTTAACGCCCGCTTTGATGATGTTGCCCTTATAAAGTTTCAGGCGAACGGTACCCGTTACGTGTTCCTGGGTCTTCTCCACGAAGGCGGAAAGCGCTTCGCGAAGCGGCGTGTACCACTGACCGTTGTACAAAAGGTCGGCAAAGGTAATGGCCAATTCCTGTTTCTTGTGCATGGTCATTTTATCGAGGCACATCGTTTCCAAATAATTGTGTGCGGCATACAGAATTTCGCCGCCGGGCGTTTCGTAAACGCCGCGACACTTCATACCAACCAAGCGGTTTTCAACGATATCCAAAAGGCCGATACCGTTTTTGCCGCCGAATTCGTTGAGCTTGAGAATGATATCTTTTGCCTTCATCTTTTCGCCGTTGAGCGCAACGGGACGACCGGCCTCGAAATCGAGGGTGATATAGGTCGGCTCGTCGGGAGCGGTGATGGGCGAAACACCCATTTCCAAAAAGCCTTCTTTTTCATAAAGCGGCTCGTTCCAGGCATCTTCCAAATCCAAACCTTCGTGCGAAAGGTGCCACATATTCTTATCCTTCGAGTAGTTGGTCTCGCGGTTGATCTTCAGCGGAACGTTGTGTGCCTCGGCGTAGTCGATCTCCTCTTCGCGGGATTTAATTTCCCACTCGCGCCAGGGAGCGATAATCTTCATATTCGGGGCGACCGCCTTAATGGCCAACTCAAAGCGAACCTGGTCGTTTCCCTTACCGGTACAACCGTGGCAGATCGCATCGGCACCCTCGGCCAAAGCGATTTCAGCCAAACGTTTACCGATAATGGGACGAGCCAACGCCGTACCCAACAAATACTCCTCGTATTTTGCACCCGCCTGAACGGTGGGGATAATGAGTTCTTCTACAAACTCTTCGGTCAGGTCTTCGATATAGATCTTGGAAGCGCCGGTCTTAATTGCCTTTTCTTCCAGACCCTCCAATTCGTCGGCCTGGCCAACGTTTCCGGCAACGGCAATAATCTCGGGGTTGTTGTAATTCTCTTTCAACCACGGAATCATAACCGAGGTATCCAAACCGCCGGAATAAGCCATAACAATTTTTTTAATTTGCTTTTCCATATATATTCCTCCACAAATTTCTAATTAACTTGTATTATACCACGCCCTTCCCTTGAATACAAGCGTTTCTTGGCATTTTTCTTGGTTTTTCATCACGTTTTTTCGCCAAAACACAACGCAACACCCGGCCGAAACGAAAGTTTACTTTGCACAAATATAATGGAGGCACCTTCCTCGCGGAAGGCGCCTCAAAAGGGGGATTTCAATTTTTTAACTGATTTTCAAGCGCAGCCGCAGTTTATCGCTGATCATAGCAATAAATTCGCTGTTGGTCGGTTTGCCGCGATCGTTTTGGATCGTATACCCGAAATAGGAATTCAACACGTCGATATCACCGCGGTCCCAAGCCACCTCAATTGCATGGCGAATAGCACGTTCCACGCGTGAGGACGTGGTACCGTGTTTCTTGGCAACAGTCGGATACAACAGTTTCGTCACCGAATTGATGATCTCGCTGTTTTTGATAGACAGAATAATGGCTTCGCGAAGATAATGGTATCCCTTGATGTGCGCAGGAACGCCGATTTGATGAATAATCTCGGTGACCATCAATTCGAGTTCGGGGTCGGTCACAACGTTGTCCTTGACCACCACGGGCGAGATTTCGTTGCGCCAACCCGAAAGGCGAATAATGCGCTCGGCCATCGTGTTGATATCAAACGGTTTTAAGAAATAATAACTCGCGCCCGCATCGAGCGTTTCCTTTTCGAGCCGCTGATTATCAAAACTCGACATCGCCATCACCATCGGGCGGTCGTTCCCTTTCAGGTCTTTGAGGTGATCCAATACACCCAAGATGTCCAAATTTGGCATAAACACATCGGCCAAAATTACATCAGGGTGAAAGGTCTTCATTTTGTCGAGAACCTTATACCCATCCTTTTCACATAAAACAACGTCCATACCGTAGCCTTTCAGCGCTTTGGCACAACTCTGCCCCAATTCGGTCGAATCGTCGGCAATAATAATTTTTAGTTTCTTTTCCACAAGCAACCTCCTATGTTGATTTTTTATTTACCGCGGTTTTTCTGACAAGTGTCTATTCCATATATTACCATATCTTTCGATAAATTTCAAGAAAAATTCTAACTTTTTTAGAATTTTTCTATTTTTCATATATATTGTAGAGCAAATCCACACACTTCTCAACATTTCGTATGTTTTCGACACTCCTTTGTAAAAAAGCACCCGCCCTTCCCCATTTTTCTTCTCAAAAAACAAAAGAAAACCGCTTCGTCTCATAGACTTAGCGGTTTTTTGACAGATTATTTCCGGCAATTTGCTGACCATTTTGTTCACGCGGTTGAACGAATCGTAGGCATAATCCACCGATACGCCGTTATATAAAAGCAGACAAGGGAACTTGTCCCTTGCCTACTCTTAAATCGATTCTTTCAAGACAGAGAACCGTCCCCTTGTCTCCCCTTCTTTGTTGCTCAAGCTACTAATATAGATTTTATAATATCATATATTTTTTTATTCGTTTCATATGTTGGCTTAAAAAATATCAAAGCAAAAATCAATGTAATAACAGCAATAAATAGATTATCACTATCACCAAAACACATAAATTTAATAGCATGAATTAGTGTTGCAACAAAAAGTGCTGGTAATAAAAAAATATCTTCGATAATTATTCCGTTGACATATGTTTTGTTGCTTTTTTCACTTAATTTCATATAAAACCAATTTTTTGAAGAATGCAACATATTTTGGGTGCCTCGTTCACCTGTTTCATAGTACCCCCACACCCAATTGTTTTTAATATAGGTATGAATACCCTTTCTAGAATTATAATATGGTGTGAACCACGAAGTAATAATATTGTGTTTTTCTTTTGCATAGTAAGTGGAGAATCTATATAAGATGTTATCTATTTCATCTGTACTTTGAAAATTTAAAAATCGCATATAAATCCTCCAATTTTGAGACAATGGGACGGTTCTCTTGTCTCCCCGGTACTTTTTTCACATAGTAAACCGAAAGCCGCACGATGATTCGGGCGGCTTTTTGGGTTAATTTGTTATGGGCGGCAGAAAAATGCTTTTTTTGCCCGAATTGTATTCTTTGGACGTCAAGTGAATCAAAAATTCTTCAATGGATGAGAAGTTGCTGATGGCACCCACAACGTAGCAAACAACCGTTAACTGCCCGAAGAAGAGCGCAAACGGGAACAGGAACACAACCAAGCCCGTTAGTTTGTTTGCAAAGGTATGTATGGAAGCGAAGCGGTGGTACTTTACCGCGGCCAGGATATAGGCACAAATACGAATAAAAATCGCGCTGCCTGCAACCACCCAGACCGTATAGTGAACGCGTTTACTGATCAGATACGGAATGACCTTCAAAAGCATTACGCTATAAAAGGACAAATCCGAAACGCTGTCGAGTTTGGATCCAAACTCGCTTTGAACGTTCCACCGACGCGCCAACCAACCGTCAATCACGTCGCTGATACCACAAAACGTATAAATGATAAAGAAACCATTTGAGAACAACTCAAACCACAGCATAAGCGCTGCGCCGACAATCCGAAGTCCCGTAATATAATTGGGAATTCGTTCCCGTCGAAACACAATCATCACCTGAATTCATTTTATGACTATATTACATTATAGATTTCCAACCAAATTTTGTCAACGAACAATTTGTAAATAAATGTCGGTTTAGGTCAGTTCGCTGAAAATTTCACCCAGCACGCGTACACCCTCTTCGATGCGTTCGTCGGTCATGGTCGAATAATTCAAGCGCAAGGAAGAACACGGTTTTTCCATATCGACCATAAAGGTATTGCCGGGCACGTAAACCACCTTACGCTCGACACAGCGTTTGGAAAGCGCCAGCGTGTCGTACTGTTCGGGCAGCGTTGCCCACACAAACAGGCCGCCGGTCGGCGTTGTATGGGTGACCTCCTTGGGGAAATAGCGGTCAATGGCTTCGAGCATGGTAGCGCTCTTTTTGGCATACAACGCGCGCATCTTTTCAATGAGCGCATCGATATCGTAGCGCTTCAGATACTCGCTGACCATCAACTGGGTAATCATCGGGGTATGCACGTCGTTGGTCTGCTTGGCCACCGTCATTTTCGCGATGATTTCGGGGGCGGCGCAGATAAAGCCAACGCGGATACCGGGCGACAAAATCTTCGAGAACGAGCCCGAATACACCACGCGGCCATCGGTATCGATCGACTTAATGGTGTCGTGATGGGTTCCGTCAAAACTCAATTCGCCGTAGGGGTTATCTTCCAGCACCAGTACGTCGTAGCGGCTTGCCACTTCGTACAGCGCACAGCGTTTGGCCTGCGACATGGTAATGCCCGAGGGGTTCTGGAACGTGGGAATGGTGTAAATAATCTTGGTGTTGGGGTTTTCCTGCAAGGCCTTTTCCAACGCCTCAATATTCATTCCGTCTTCATCCATCGCTACGCCAACCAAGTGCGCATTATAGGAACGGAAGGTGTTGAGAGCGCCGATAAAACTCGGTTCCTCAACAATAACGGTATCCCCCTCGTTGAGAATGACCTTGGAAAGCAGGTCAATTCCCTGCTGACCGCCGCTGACGATTAAAACGTCGTTCGCCTTGGTATCAATTTTCTCTTTTCTCAAAAGGCGTTCGCGCACCTGTTCACGCAGTACGCCGTATCCTTCGGTCACGCCGTATTGCAACGACAAAACGGGTTGTTCGGCCAACATTTCACGCGCAATTTCGGACAATTCCTTGTGGGGAAACAGTTCGGGGGCGGGGTTTCCGCCTGCCAGAGAGATCACCTGCGGGTCGGCGGCGTATTTGAAAATTTCGCGAATCGCCGAACCTTTGAGCGAACTTACGCGGTCTGAAAACGTATATTTCACGGGTCTTCCCTCCTGTTTTAATTACTGCGCGTGATAGCCGAGCGAGAATGCCTTTTCGTTAAGTGCCAGGAACTTTTCGGGCACGGTACTGCGCAAAACTTCCAACCAAACCTCTTCGGGAATATCGGTCGTTTTAGCCAGCACACCAATCAGTACCACGTTGACCGCCTTGGCCGAACCGGCTTGAAGGCTCAATTTCAGCGCATCGAGCGAGATGGTATTGGCTTTACTGCTCAAATCCGCTACCAGGTTTTCGGGATATTCGGCCGCACCCGTAATGACGGGCATCGGCGCAATGGCGCGGTCGTTGAGAATGATGGTGCCGCCTTTTTTGAGGAACGGCAACGCGCGGGCGGCCTCCAACCGCTCGAAGGCGAGAATAATATCGGCCTCGCCCTTATCGATAATGGGCGAAGCAACTTCCTCACCGTACTTCACGTAGGTCACAACGCTTCCGCCGCGTTGGCTCATACCGTGAACCTCGGAGACCTTTACGTCAAAGCCCTGTCGAATGGCAACGTTGCCGAGAATTCGACTGGCAAGCAGGGTTCCCTGACCGCCGACACCGACAATCATAATATTGGTCGTTTTGGCCATGATTACTTCTCCTCCTTTTCAATCGCATCAAACGGGCAAACGTTGGTGCAAAGCGAGCAACCGTTGCATTGGGTCGGGTCGATCGTAGCCTTTCCGTCGGCAAAGACGATCGCCGGACAACCCAGTTTCATACACTTGCGGCAACCGCGGCATTTTTCGTGGTCGACTTTACAAGTGCCGCTGTACTTCACGGTCTTCAACAGTGCACAGGGACGCTGAGCGATAATAACCGAGGGTTCATCGGCCGCCAATTCTTCGCGAACGGCCGCCTCGAAGCCGGCCAAATCAAACGGGTCTTCAATTCGAACGCGGTCGACACCGACGGCGTGGCACAAAGCCTCTAAATCCACCTGACGGGCAGGCTCTTTGCGAATGGTAAAGCCGGTCGTCGGGTTATCCTGGTGACCGGTCATACCCGTAATGGAGTTATCGAGGATAATCACGGTGTTGTTTCCCTTATTATAAACAACGTCGATCAGACCCGTAATACCCGAATGGATAAAGGTGGAATCGCCAATCACCGAAACCACTTTCTGCGCAAACTCTTTGCCGCGGGCCTTAACCATACCGTGGGCGGCACTGATGGAAGCGCCCATACAAATGGTGGTATCCATAGCGTTCAAGGGGGCAACCGAGCCCAAGGTGTAACAACCAATATCGCCCGAAACGACAACGCCGAGTTTGGAAAGCACGTAGAAGGTTCCACGGTGGGGACAACCTGCACACATTACAGGCGGACGCTTGGGCAGTTCGGTTTCGAGCGCGACCGACTCGACGGCCTCGCCCAAAACAACCTTGCGAATACCGTTTTGATTGTATTCGCCCAAAAGGCTGAAACATTCTTTGCCGCGAACGGTGATACCCAGCGACTTGATATGTTCTTCGAAAACGGGGTCTAATTCTTCCAACACGTAAAGGGTGTCGACCGATTGGGCAAAGGTTTTAATCAACTCGGTCGGCAACGGATATACCATACCGAGTTTCAGGTAGTTCACCCGGTCGCCCAAGGCTTCCTTGGCGTAGGCATAGGTCACGCCCGAGGTAATCACGCCAACCTTGGCGCCGTGATCTTCCACGCGATTGAGCTCGGTCGTTTCGGCCAACGCCCGAAGTGCCAATTCGCGCTTTTCTACCACCACGTGGCGGCCGATGGCACAGGCAGGCATCATAACGTTTTTGGCGATATTCTTTTCATAAGGCTTTAATTCCACCGCCTCGGGTTCGCACAGTTCCACAAGGCTTTGCGAATGGGAAACGCGGGTCGAAAGGCGAACGAAAACGGGGGTATCAAACTCCTCGCTCAGCGCGAAAGCCATTTTGGTAAAGTCTTTACACTCCTGAGAATTCGAAGGCTCCAACATCGGGATTTTCGCCGCCTTGGCGTAGTGGCGCGAATCCTGTTCATTCTGCGAAGAGTGCATTCCGGGGTCATCGGCAACACAGAACACAAGGCCGCCGTTGGAACCGATATAACTTACGGTGAAAACCGGGTCGGCCATTACGTTGAGGCCAACGTGCTTCATACAACTCATGGCGCGGCCGCCCGCAATCGAGGCGCCGATTGCCGTTTCGGCGGCAACCTTTTCGTTGGGGGCCCATTCTACGTAGATGGAATCATACTGTACCACCGATTCGGTGATTTCGGTACTGGGGGTTCCCGGGTAGGAAGAAACTACGCGAACACCCGCTTCATACGCGCCGCGCGCAACGGCGGCATTTCCTAACATTAACTGTTTCATTCTTGGTTTCCTTTCTGTCCGATTTCGTTTTGGTTGGCAACCAGACCCTCTGCGCCGTAGATTTTGCGCAGTTTCGGTTTTTCGATTTTACCCGTCGGGTTGCGCGGAACGTCGGCGAAAATCAATTTTCTCGGTCGTTTATAACGCGGCAATTCCTGACAGAATTGTTCAACCTGTTCTTGGGTTAAAGTCTTTTCGGGTTTTACTTGAATAACGGCCGCCACAATTTCACCCAGGCGGCGGTCCGGAAGACCGATAACGGCCACGTCGGCCACGGCATCGTGACCTCTCAAGAAGTCTTCAATCTGAACGGGATAGATATTCTCACCGCCCGAAATAATAACGTCTTTCTTGCGGTCAACGAGGTAAATGAAGCCATCTTTATCCATCATGGCCATATCGCCCGTATAGAGCCAGCCGTCGGCCAAGATTTCCTTTGTGGCCTCCTCGTCGTTGTAGTAGCATTTCATTACGCCGTCGCCCTTTACGGCAAGTTCACCGACTTCGCCTTGGGCTACGGGTTGACGTTTTTCGTCGACAATGCAGGTTTCCCAACCAAAGCCCGCCTTACCGATGGCACCGATGTGGTCGATATTCTCAACCCCCAAATGCACACAGCCCGGGCCAATCGATTCGCTAAGGCCATAGTTGGTATCGTAGAGATGGTGCGGAAACACCTTTTTCCAACGTTTGATAAGGCTCGGCGGAACGGGTTGCGCGCCGATGTGCATCAAGCGCCACTGCGCGAGTTCGTATTTGGAAAGGTCGACTTCGCCGCGGTCAATCGCATCCAGAATATCCTGGGCCCACGGCACCAAAAGCCAGACGATGGTACACTGTTCTTCCGAAGCGGTTTTAATAATCCACTCAGGCGCCGTTCCCTTTAAGAGTACGGCCTTACCGCCGACCATCAGACTGCCGAACCAGTGCATTTTCGCACCCGTATGGTAAAGCGGCGGAATACAAAGGAAGGTATCCTCCTTGGTTTGACCGTGGTGCGCCTGTTCTACGCGCGCGGCGTGCATCAAACTGCGGTGATTATGTAAAATCGCCTTGGGGAAACCGGTTGTTCCCGAAGAGAAATAAATCGCGGCGTCATCGTCATCCGAAAGTTTAATGCCCGGGACTTTCGAGGTGCAGAAGGTAACGAGTTGGTCGTAACTTTCGGCATAAGCGGGACAATCCTCCCCCGCGTAGACCCACATTTTAATGCGCGGCACTTTGTGGCAAATCGCCTCCACACGGCCGACAAACTCGGGACCGAAAACGATATACTCGGCATCGGCTTTTTCCAGACAGTAGGCAATCTCATCCGAAGTATAGCGGAAGTTGAGTGGTACGGCCACCGCACCCGTTTTTAAGATGCCGAAGTAAATGGGCAACCATTCCAGACAGTTCATCAACAGAATGGCAACCTTTTCGCCCTTTTTGATACCGCGGCTCAACAACAGGTTGGCAAAGCGGTTGGCTCTCTTGTCAAACTCGCCCCAGGTGATTTCCTTGCGGTAGGTTTCGGCCGAAGTCGACTGCATCAGCGAAAACTCGCGCCAGGTCATATTCTTATTGTTTTCCAATTTCGGGTTTACCTCAACCAAACTCACGTCGTTGGGGTAAAAATCCGCATTCTTTCTTAAAATTTCGGTGATGGGCATTGAATCATTTCCTTTTCAAATATTCTTGCAATCCCGTAAAACAAAACCGTCCCCACGGCATTGCGCCGGAGGACGGAGTAAATCCGCGGTACCACCTCGGTTCGCCCTTTCCTCACGAAAAGAGCCTCAACAGGTGAAAAAATCACCTTCGAATGTTAACGGTCTTCCACCGGCAATTCCCTACTGCAAACGGTTCGGGAACGCAACTCGCGAAGGGTAATTCATTCCAAAACGGTTACCGCCTTGCACCAACCGACGGCTCTCTGAAAACGCGGCTTTTGAAACTAAGAAAACTCCGCTCAAACGTTTTTCATCAATTTCTACCATGATACCACAAAAAAGCCTTGTTTGCAAGTGTTTTTTCAGTCTTTCGTGCGTCGGAACGGCCAGATATAATCGAACCATTTTTTCACGTCGGAAAGCCACGCGGAATCGTATTGAATTTCCACGGTCAAGTTATCTACAACTTGATGGTCACAGGTCGAAAGACCGTGGCAACCGAAGGGGTAAATATGTACTTCAAACGGCACCTTGTGTTGCGCGAGTTTTTGGGCATAAAGCAGCGTGTTCTGAACCGAAACACAACCGTCCTCAGCCGTGTGCCACAAGAAGGTCGGCGCGGTGGTGTCGCGCACGTGACGGTCGCACGAGAATTTCTCGATTTGTTCGGGTGTCAATTCTTCCACACCCAACAGATTTTTGAAACTGCCGCTATGGGAGATTTCGGGTTCGGCCGTAATTACGGGGTACCCTAAAACGGTAGCGTTTACGGGTTTGCTCTCGGGCAACACGGCGCGAACCTCGGCGCAATCGAAAGCGACCGAATAATGCGCCGCTAAGTGACCGCCGGCCGAAAAGCCCATAATGGCCACCCGCTCGGTGTCCACGTTCCATTCCTCGGCGTTTTGGTGAATGAGTTCCGTCGCCGCGGCAACCTCGCGAATCTGGGTCGGAAAACGGTGCGGTGCGACCGAATAATTGAGCACAAACACGTTAAATCCCTGCGGCAAGAAATGAAGACCAACCACTTCGGCCTCGCGTTGGCTGACGATACTATAACCGCCACCCGGACAGATTAAAAGCGTCGGCCTTTTTTGGTGTTGGCGCGGCATTTCGTTCATATTAAAGGGCAAATAAGCGGTCAAAATGGGGTCGGACCCGTTTTCGCCCAAAAAGGAAAACTGTTCTTTCAAATGAAGTTCAAAATGTTTCATCGTAAATCTCCTTTTATTTTCCGCGGCGCAATTTTTCAATTTTATCGCGCAGATACGCAGCGTGCTCAAATTCTAAAATCTTGGCGGCTTGTTTCATCTCGTTTGTCAGGCGGCGGATTTCGGCCTCGCGCTCCATTTTCGACATTTTGGAAACGGGCTTCTCCCCTTCCACCTTTTTACCGATTTCAATAATATCGTACACATCCTTGATGATGGTCTTGGGCACGATACCGTTTTCTTCGTTATACCGCTGTTGAATGGCGCGGCGGCGTTCGGTTTCAACAATCGCGCGCTCCATCGAGGGGGTCACGCTGTCGGCATACATAATAACTTCGCCGTTCGCGTTTCGCGCTGCACGGCCGACCGTTTGCACAAGCGAGGTTTCACTGCGCAAAAAGCCCTCTTTATCGGCGTCTAAAATCGCTACCAAGGAAACCTCGGGAATATCCAGACCTTCGCGCAAAAGGTTGATGCCAACCAACACGTCAAATTCCCCAAGGCGCAGGTCACGGATAATTTCCATTCGCTCCATCGTATCGATATCATAGTGCATATACCGCACTTTAATGGACAGATTTTCCAGGTATTCGGTCAGCGATTCGGCCATTTTCTTGGTGAGCGTGGTCACCAAAACGCGCTCTTTTCGTTCCACGCGCAGATTGATTTCGGAAACCAGATCGTCGATCTGTCCCTCGCTCGGGCGAACCGAAATGAGCGGATCCAAAAGCCCCGTCGGGCGAATAACCTGTTCGACAATCTGCGCCGCGTGTTGTTTTTCAAACTCCCCGGGCGTTGCCGAAACAAAGACGGCTTGATTTACGTGGCTGTAAAACTCTTCAAAATCAAGCGGACGGTTATCGTAAGCCGAGGGCAAACGGAACCCATAGTCCACCAAATTGTCTTTTCGTGCGCGATCACCGCCGTGCATACCGCGTACCTGCGGCAAGGTCACGTGCGACTCGTCGACAAACAGAAGAAAATCATCGGGAAAATAATCGAGCAGGGTCGTCGGTGTACTGCCCGCAGGCCGCCCCGACAACACGCGCGAATAGTTTTCAATTCCCTTGCACATGCCGATTTCTCGAAGCATTTCCATATCGTATTCAGTACGTTGGCGAATACGTTGCGCTTCAATCAGTTTGCCGTTTTCGGTAAAGTAGCGCACCCGCTCTTCCATTTCGCGCTCGATCTCTTTGAGTCCTGCCTCCATCTTGTCCTGTTCGACAATGTAGTGCGAAGCGGGATAAATCGCCACGTGGGACAAGAAGGCTTTGACCTCGCCCGTGAGGGTGTGAATCTCGCAAATGCGGTCAATCTCATCGCCGAAGAACTCAACGCGAATGGCCGAATCCATGGAGTAGGCGGGATAAATCTCTACCGTATCGCCGCGCACCCGAAACTTGTTGCGCACGAAGTTAATGTCGTTGCGCTCGTACTGCAAATCGACGAGTTTTCGCACCAATTCGTCGCGGCTCTTTTCGGTCCCCGTTCGCAAAGAAATGACCATATTGCGGTAATCAATCGGGTCGCCGAGCGTATAGATACAGGAAACACTCGCCACGATGATAACATCCCGCCGCTCGGACAGTGCGCAGGTGGCCGAATGGCGCAGTTTGTCGATTTCATCGTTGATGGCCGAGTCCTTTTCAATGTAGGTGTCACTCCCCGGCAGATAGGCCTCGGGTTGATAATAATCGTAGTAGGATACAAAATACTCCACCGCGTTTTCGGGGAAAAACTCCCGAAATTCCGAACACAACTGTGCGGCGAGGGTTTTGTTGTGCGCGAGAACGAGGGTCGGACGGTTTACTTTTTCGATAATATTGGCCATCGTAAAGGTTTTACCCGAGCCGGTAACGCCAAGCAAAACCTGTTCCTTATCGCCGTTATTAATACCGTTCACAAGTTGTTCAATCGCCTGCGGCTGGTCGCCCGTGGGTTTATAATTACTGTGCAGTATAAACTTATCCATTTCCTCACCTCACAAACAAAAGTCTAAATTTATTATACCATAAATTTTAATGGTGTAAATACAGAAATACAAGAAAAAACGGGTGCATAGTTTATGCTACCCGTTTTCTTTTTCCTTTTGTTTTATTTCCTTGGTTAGTTTTAGCAAAAGCACTACCGACAGCGCCGCGCTGAACAGATTGACCCCGACGAAGTTAAACCATATTCCGTCCAACCCGAAATTCCACAGTGCGCCCAACAGCAAAACGGGAAACACAAACGCGGTGCCGACCGACACGAGCGTGGCCTGAAGCGGTTTTTCAATAGCGCTGAAATAACTTTGTGTGGTAACACCGACCCAACGGAACAGATAGGCAAAGCAGAACAGCCGAATGGCGTGAATAGAGATTTCGAGCAGTCGAACCTCCTTTGCATTCACAAACCACGAAGCAATCGTTTCGGTAAAGAAGAACAAAACGCCGGTCGAAACCAAGCCGACAACGGCCGTTCCCACATAGGCGCACCCGGCAATTTTCTTCACGCGGTCATAGTTTTTCGCGCCCCAGTTATAACCAATCGAAGGGGCTAACGAATCGGCAATTCCGTACAGAAGCGGCCAACAAAAATCACTCGCGTACATCAAAACGGCATACACGGCAACAGCCGTCTGTCCGCCGCCGATACCGAGTGCCTTTGCGCCCACCGTCATCAGCGAAATATTCATTAAAATCGAGGTGAGACGCCCCGAAACATTGTTGAGGAACACCGGCGAACCGCAGGCCACGATTTGTTTGACCATTTTTCTGCTGAACTTAGGCCTTGTGAATTTCAGCAGAGCTTTATTGGACACAAACGGAACCATCGCGACAACAGCACTTGCGCTCATGGCAGCCGAGGTGGCCAACGCTGAGCCGACAACGTCCATCTTGCAAACCAACAAAAAGAAAGCCAAAAGGCCCAAGGTGAGCACGTTACAGGCAATATTGATGACCATACTTGTTTTCACGTATCCGCTGATACGCAGATAATTATCCATCGCAAAGAAAATGGACGACAAGGGACTGCACAAGGCAGCGGTACGAAGATAGCGCACCGAGGTATCCAAGAGAACGTCGTTCGCACCCATCAACCTTGAAAGCGGAACGGCCGCAAAGAACATCACGCCGCCCATCAGGATTGAAACGATGAAAATCAAAATCACCGAGCAGGTAAAGATATTGTTGGCGGTTTCGTGTTCTTCTTTTCCAAGGGCAATGGAAATCGGTGCCGAAGCACCCACGCCGATCAAGTCGGACAAGGAAAAACTGATCCACACGAGCGGCATAGCGATATTCACCGCCGCAAAAGCGCCTTCACCGAGGATTTGTCCGATAAAAATACCCTCAAAAATGGCATAAACGGACATCGCAAACATACTGATCATTCCGGGCAGAGCCACCACAAAGAACAATCGCCACGGATTCATCGCGGCATACATCGCTTCGGTTTTGGTTTTCATCTTTTCACCCCCTTGCCGACGATTTTTAGCACAACGTGACCATTATACCACACATTTCAAATATGTAAATAGATATTGCAAAAAAGGAACGGCGATTGCCGTTCCTTTTTTATTTTATTCCAAATTCCATTTAGAAATTGTGGGAAGCATTGCCAGATACATCCGATAAAAACCGAGGTCGTTGGGGTGAACGCCATCGACCGTACAGGCATCGTCGTCATAGCCGCCCATCAAGGCCGCGCCATCTACATAATAAACATTTTGGTCGCCGCTTTCGAGCGCACGTTTATACGATTCATGAATAATCGAACGCGCGATATAATAATCCGTCGAGGCGGGACTATGATGGGTCACCATCAAGTACGGAATATCGGGGTGCTTTTCGCGAACTTCTTGGTACAGCGCATAGTGCGAGGCCTGTAAATCTTCCAATTTTTCGATATTGGCCATATAGTCATAATCGCAAACAAAGGCCGACATATCCAGGTTCGCAATATAGTTTCGAATCTCGGGTTCACCCTTGGCGCAGCCCGAGAAGCCGAGGTTAATATAATCCATATTCAGCGCACGGGACAAAAAGGCCTGGTAACTGTTTCCGGGACGCGAAGCACATCCGCCCTGGGTAATGGACGAGCCATAAAACACGACGGGCTTTTTGTTACAGTATTCGGCCGGTTCTTCAAACGAAGAGCCTTCTTTGACGCCGATATACAATTCGGTGACGTCGTTATAAAGCGGGAAATTGATAACGTAATCGCAGAAGCCGTCGGCCGCAACGTCGCGAATCGACTCATAACCGTTGGGGGATTCGAGCGGCGGAACAAAGGTACCGGCATAGCACTGACGACCGTTTTTGAGCGCATACAGGTCAAAACCGCTGCTTCCCGTAAAGGGCATATGCGGCATCGAACACTGCCAACGCCAAACCGCTTTAATGGCCACAAAGGGCGAATCGGTTCTGAAACGAACGCGAATACCGGGTGTATGGACATTCTGCGCAATACCCAAAGGCTCTAAATCGGGCGCGTAGATGCGCACAAACTTGCCGTACTCCCCTTGGTCTTTTTTACAGTTGCCGTACAGTACAAACGGACTTTTTGATGCATCGTACCAGGTGATATCATCACGTTCGAGTTTTGTTTCAACTTTTAGGTTCTTATCAACTTCTGCAATACTTTTCATCATTTGAACTCCTCTCAAAAAGCGGTGTTACCTTGCCTGTAAAATCAGTGAGGTTTCGGCCGCAATTTTCAAAAGAAAATTTCCACCTGTAAAGGTGAATTTTCGCTCTGTTGTAAACTTATAAAAAGACCGCCCTTTTGGGAGCGGTCTTTGTTTGTAAATTAGTTGCAGATCGTGGTCTCGGTGTCCTTGTCGAAGAGGTGAATCTTCGCGGGCTCGAGAGCGATGGTGATCTTGTCACCCGGTTTTGCGGTATTGGTCGGAGCAACACGAGCATTGATGGACTGGCCTTCGCAGTTCATGTACAGATAAGTTTCTGCACCCATCAACTCGGTAACTTCAACGTCGGCCTCAACCTTGCCATCCGGGAAAGCGGCAACCAAGTCTTCCTCGTTGTGGACGTTCTCGGGACGGATACCCATGATAACTTCCTTATCAACGTAGGGCAGCAGACAATCATTCTTGTTCTTGTCAGCCGGCAACTTAATCTTATACTTCACACCTGCGCGGGTCTTGGTGTCTTCCGAACCGAACTCTACGAAGAAGTCAGCGCCCTCTTTGAGCAACTTAGCCTCCAAGAAGTTCATCTGCGGAGAACCGATAAATCCGGCAACGAACAGGTTGCAGGGATAGAGATACAGATTGTTCGGGGTATCAACCTGCTGTACAACACCGCTCTTCATAACAACGATGCGCGTACCCATGGTCATAGCCTCGGTCTGGTCGTGGGTAACGTAGATAAAGGTGGTACCCAAACGCTGATGCAACTTCGAAATCTCGGTACGCATCTGTGCACGCAACTTAGCATCCAAGTTGGAAAGCGGTTCGTCCAAAAGGAAGACCTTCGGCTCACGAACGATTGCACGGCCCAAGGCAACACGCTGACGCTGACCACCGGACAAAGCCTTCGGCTTACGCTCGAGCAAGTGAGCGATGTCCAGAATGCGAGCAGCCTCTTCTACGCGGCGCTTGATTTCCTCTTTCGGGGTCTTTCTGAGTTTCAAACCGAATGCCATGTTATCGAACACGGTCATGTGCGGATACAGAGCATAGTTCTGGAACACCATCGCGATGTCACGATCCTTCGGCGCTACGTCGTTTACCAGACGATCACCGATATAGATCTCACCGTCGGAAATTTCTTCCAAACCGGCGACCATACGCAGGGTCGTAGACTTACCGCATCCGGAAGGGCCAACCAAGATAATAAACTCTTTGTCTTTGATTTCCAGATTAAAATCGGAAACCGCGGTAACGCCGCCCGGATATCTTTTGTAAACATTGCGTAAAGATAAACTTGCCATCGTATGAAACCTCCCAATTTCAACACGTATTTAACATCGTAAATATTATAACAGAGTTTTTGCACAAATGCTATATTCAATTCTTCCAATGTTCAAATGAGCATTTTGTTCAAAATGTATACTGGATCGTTTTTTTCGCCAACAAAACCTCTTTTTCGCCGATTTCGACCACTTCTCCCGCTTTTAGGTCGTCGAAAAGTGCCAAATCCCCCAACGATTCGCGGTGCAGCGTTACAACGCCCAGACCCACCGTTCCGAACATTCTCTTGACCTCATGGTACTTCCCTTCACACAAAACAAGTCGTGCGCGCGTCGGCGCCAGAATTTCCAGTTTCGCCGGTCGACAAAGTGTTCCGTCGGCCAACACGATTCCCTTTCGGAACAATTCGGGCATCTCTTGCGTCAAGGGTCCGTCCAGTTCGACGAGATAACTCTTGGGCACCCGTTTCTTGGGGGAAATGACCTCGTGAACAAAGTCGCCGTCATCGGTCAAAAGCAACAATCCCGTCGTATCCTTGTCCAACCGCCCTACCGGCACCAGTCCGCTTCGGTAGAGTTCGGGCGGTACCAGATCGACCACCGTTTGGCGGCTTTTATCGTTCGAAGCCGAGAGAACACCGCTCGGTTTATTCATCATTAAGTAGATATGCTTTTTGTAGGCAACCGCACGGCCATCCAACAAAACGCTGTCCTTTTGCGGATCAACGTTTACCGCAAAACCAACCGCCGCCTTGCCGTTGACCGTTACCCTTCCCTGCCGAATGGCGACGTGGGTTTCTTTGCGCGAAAGCCCACATTGGGAAGCAATCAGTTTGTCCAACCGTAAACTCATTTTATTTTCTGCTTTCTTAATTCTTTATATTCAATCAAGTGCCAACGGCAACATTTGCCCTTGCAACGCCGTGTCCGATACGTCGCCGCCAATGACACTTCCTTCATACACCATTAAATTTACCACGCGGTATTCATTGTCGGCCAAGGGATACGAATAGACCGTCACTTCACAACCGCCATAATTCGACAGATCAAAGCCTGCCGCCTTTTGCAACGCGTTATAGCGTTCGTAAACGGCCGAAAACTCCTCGGGAATACGCACCTGTTTACACGTGGCACTTTCTTCATCCACAAGATACCCCAACCGTTTTATATAGGAAACGCGCAGCGCGTGGGTAGCGGCGTTGCGCTCAGTTTTGGCGAGCGAGGCTGTCTGCCCTGTCAGTAACAAAACCAACAAAAGCGCCGATAAAATTCCCAGCAACTTCGCGCGCGTGAACGTATGATAAAACCGCACACCAACACCTCCAGAGTATGATATGCGATTTTACGTTGAATTATTCGACCGTTTCAATCAGGCAGACCGCGTGGGCGGCAATGCCCTGACCGCTGCCGGTAAAGCCGAGTTTTTCCTCGGTAGTGGCTTTGACGTTGACCGCCGAGAGGTCAACCTGTAAATCCTCGGCAATATTACAAATCATCCATTCAATATAAGGCGCCAATTTCGGCCGTTGCGCAATAACCGTTGAGTCGACGTTGACAACGCGGTAGCCGTGTTTTCCGATCAGTTCCACCGTATCGCGCAACAGAATTCGGCTGTCGATATTATGGAACTCCTCTTCGCTGTCGGGGAAATGGCGGCCGATGTCGCCAAGCCCTGCCGCGCCTAAAAGTGCATCACAGATCGCGTGCAACAACACGTCGGCATCCGAATGACCTAAAAGACCCAATTCATACGGAATTTCGACACCGCCCAAAACGAGTTTTCTGTCCTCTACCAAGCGGTGAACGTCATAACCGTGACCCACACGAATCATTCTTGTTCCTCCTCATAACACAACGCCCGTTCCACGTCCTCGGGGGTCGTGATTTTAATGTTCCGATAACTGCCCGGCACCATTTGCACGGTATGCCCCGCCGATTCCATCAGCGCGGCATCGTCGGTCAGCAAGTGCGCATCCCGAACCTGTTCACAAGCCGCTCGGTAGAGGGGTACGTCGACCCCTTGCGGCGTTTGCACGAGGTAAAGCCCCTCGCGATCGACCGTTTCGTTCACAAGGCCCGAAGCATCGACGCGCTTAACGGTATCCCGAACGGCAACGCCGCAGATAACCGCCGCGTGGTTTTGCAACCCTGCCGTTACGTTGCCGATAACCCGGTTATCGACCAGCGGCCGCGCGCCATCGTGAATCAGCACCTTGGTTTCGTCTTCGCGAAGCCGCGCCATTCCGCACAGAACCGACGCGTGGCGGTCAGACCCGCCCACCGTGATATCGGTGAGTTTTCCGAGTGGATATTCTTCACACAAACGCTGAACCGACAGCAAATCCTCTTGGCGGGTTACCAAAATGATTCGGGAAATATGGGGCGAGCGTTCAAACGCCAGAAGCGTTCGGATAATAACGGGGACCCCGCCCAGTTCCAACAACTGTTTATTGACGCCGCCCATTCTGCTGGAAGAACCGGCCGCAACAATAATAACGGGCAGGCCCGAAGACTCGGTTTCTGCTTTGGAAAAAAGAATTTTCGGTGCAGTAATTTCCATCTCGTTTTCCTTTCTTTTCTCGAAAAACATTCCAAAAGAAAAACCGCACTTCTCCCGTTGAAAAGTGCGGTTTGTAAACTGTTTTACTGCTCGTCGGCATCCTCGCAACCGCAGCCGCAACCGCAATCGCAGTCATCCTCACGACAATCAAAATCAAACTCTAAATCGGTACCGCAATTGGGGCAAGCAATGCCACCCTCCAACAGCATTTCCTCATCGAGATAAATGACGTCGTGACACTCGGGGCACTCGACTTCGTAGACCTCGTCGTCTTCACAGTCGCAGCAGTCGCAATCCTCGTCGTCGCAATCGCAATCGCATTCGTCGTAGATGATTTCTTCGATCTCGCTCAAATCTTCATCCACAGCGTCCAATTGATCGCTCATATCGTCGCAAGCGGTTTCAATATCTTCAATTTCAACGGCAATATCGTCCAAAACGTCGATAATCGCGGCCAGGAGTTTGCCCTCTTTTTTATCGGTATCCAGGTCCAGTCCTTCGGCCAGGCCCTTCAAGTAAGCAACTTTTTCAAGAATATCCATTTTCAGTTCCTCCACTTTATGCGCGTTCCATATACTCGCCGGTGCGGGTATCGATACGGATCATATCGCCCTCGTTGATGAAGAGCGGAACACGGATCTCGCAACCGGTTTCGAGCGTTGCGGGTTTGGTGGCGTTGGTCGCCGTGTCACCCTTGAAGCCGGGGTCGGTAGCGGTAACAGCCAACTCAACAAAGGTGGGCGGTTCTACACCGAAGACCTTGCCGCGGTAGGACAAAATCTTGCACATCATATTCTCTTTAACGAAGCGGAAGTTGTCGCCCACTTCGGAAGAGTTGATCGGTACCAATTCATAGGTTTCCTGATCCATAAAGTAGTACAGATCACCGTCTGCATAAGAATATTCCATTTCCTTGCGCTCAATGTAAGCGGTCGGGAACTTGGCGGTGGGGTTGTAGCTCTTTTCAACCACCGAACCGGTAATAACGTTCTTTACCTTGGTACGGACAAAGGCGGCACCCTTACCCGGTTTCACGTGCTGGAATTCAACAACCTGTAATACGTTGCCGTCCTCCTCAAAAGTAACACCGTTTCTAAAATCTCCGGCACTAATCATTTTCAATTCCTCCATCTTTTCAGTTGATAAAAATCAAACCAATTCATTCCATTAGATTATAAAACCTTTTCGCCTTTTTGTCAAGGTCTTTACAATATTTTATATTACGTACGGTGCGGCGCCCTCGACGCACCGTTCTATGTGCGATGAGTCCATACGGGCGGTCGAAGGCGCCCGCCCATACGAAAGGGCAATATAGTTTTTCTCAAACATAAAAAAGGAGACAAGGGAACCTTTCCCCTGTCTCCCCGTTTATTTATATTTTAATACTTTTTTCAACATTCTTTTAACCGCAACAATAGTTTTTTCAAAAAGCGGTTGCGCGCAGTATTTTTTGAGAACTTTTCCACACGGACCCTCTAAAAACTCCGTTTCAAACGAAACACTTTTCGAATTCATTTTGCTCGATTGCACAATCGCCGGATTGTGTTTTACCGCATATTTCGTTTCAATCGGCTGAAAACGAACCGAAGATTTGATTTGTTCCAACAACCGTTCGGCTTTCGAACTGAAAACCATCAACAGCGAGGTACCCTTGTTGTCGTCCTGTTCGGGACAAATTTCTTCGGCACCCCACAGGTCACCCAACAGGATATCCGCCGCGCTTCGAAGCCCCTTTTGTTTGCATTCAAAACAAGACGGGCGCAGATAAACATCCTGCAAAAAGCCGCGCATAAACAAATTTTTCACGCGGTCTTCCACAAGTTCCTTTCCGTTTTCAAAACGAATCGACAACACATAATTGTGCCAGCCATAACGCTTATCCCGAAAGGAAACGCTCTTCGCTTTGCTGCCGTACTTTTGTTCCGCCAAAGAAAGATACTTCTGCCAAACGGCCGGAGCCGGCACACCGTGACACACAACACCCAACAAATATAGCTGCGCATAATCTCGGCACAAAAACGATTTCAACCCCGCAATCTGACAGGGCGTTCCCGAAAAAAGAACGGGTCTTCCCTCTTCGAGGTATTCCTTTACCGCTTGAAAGGAATTTCCAAGATCACTCTGCAAATATTTGGAACCCCGCAGTTGATAAAGTTCTTCTTTTGTTTGAACCGCAATATGGCGAACACCGTAAAAATCCTCGGTAAATGCCGCGCCGAACACAACGCCGTTTTGCGACAATATATACTGTGCAATTTCCGTGAATAATCCGCCCGAAGAACTTTCGCGGCGCAACGCGTCATCTGTCCCCTGTGCCGCAAACGAAGCCACCAAATCTTGATCGTTCAACGAAAAATCGGGGCAAACTTGTTCACAAAGCGAACAATCCACACACCGTTCTTTATCCACTTGCGGATACAAAAAGCCCCATTCATCTTTTTTCATGGTAATACAGTTTTTCGGGCAAATGTTGGCACAGGCCGAACAGCCGCTGCAACTTGTGCGGTTTTCGCGATTTATCGTTACCATTTTATTTCCTCATCATTCTTTTCAAAGGATTTCGGATCATTTCGCGCTCATAGTCGTTCATTCCAAAGAACCACATAGAAACGGCATAAACGAACACGTATAACGCCGCAAAGATAACAAAATTTCCTATATTCGAAAGATCAACATATAAGCGAATCAACACGCCGCACACAACGGGAAGAATTAACCCTGCCGATGCTCGGAAAATGCCCTTCCAAAAACAGATGACATCGATATTGCAGGAACGGTGATAATAAACGTTCATCACCAGTCCGTTGGCCACCACAAGGGAAATTGCCGTACCGACCGCGCTTCCGACAGCGCCGTACTTTTGGCACAAAAAGATGGACATCACAACGTTTCCCAACGCCATAAAAACGTAGACAACAGCGCGGAAGCGATGTTTATTCTGCGCCCGTTGCGCTTCAATACCAATATTCTGAATCAGCGCGATACTGGCAGGCAGAACCAACAAAAGGGCTACGTAGTAGGCATCGAGATAACCCGAGCCCGCCCAGAATTCTGTAATAAACTCCTTACCGAAGAAGACAATTCCCGAAGCGACCAGGCCAAGCAGAATAAACTGAATCCTGCCCACGCGGACAAAAAGCGAGGTCAGGCACTCCCGTAAACCTTTCGGATCGTTTTTCGTTTGTTGAATGATTCCGTGAATCTTCGGCGTAAACACCGAGGAAATCGAGGTGGAAAACATCATATAATATTGATAAAGCATATAGCCAACCGAGTACACCGCCACCACGGAAGTTCCCTTATATCGACCCAATAGAATTTTATCCACGTTCCAGTTCACCTGATCGACGATCAGGTTGATAGCGATAAAGGCCGTGTACGAAAAAAGACTACCAAAAATTCCTTTTTCGAAACCGCGAAACACAAAACGGTTCTTTAGTTTTACAATGACGTAATATGCATAAATCGCATCGGTCAACACCGAAAAAGCCACGGTCACGCTCACCATGGCAATCGAACGGAAGCCCATCAACAAAACGGGCAGGGTCACCACCGGGCTGAGCACGGTTTTGATAATGCCGACAACCTTTAAGAAGATAAATTTTTCATTGGCCGAAATGATGTGCGAAAAAACACTCATCGGGAAAGAAATGGCCAGATTACAGGTCAACAAAATCATCAAAACCCTGGCAATTTCGTATTCCTGAGCGGTCAGACCTTCCGAAAAGACGAGATCCAGATGAAAAGAAAGGAATAATCCGCAGGCAAGAGCGACAAGACCGATAATGGTAAAAATCGTGAGAAACAGTCCGTTCAGTTTCCAAATGGATTCGGTATCGTTCTTCTGTTTGTACTTGGCATAATAGCGTATGTATCCGCTGTTTAACCCGAGGTTCAACAGGGTTAGTATCGAGATGGTCGATGAAACCGTATTGTAAAGTCCGTATTCGCTCTGCCCCAACAGACGAAGCATAATCGGCGTATAGACCAGCGAAACGGCAACGCCGAGAAACATTTGGACATACGATAACAAGGAACCAACTTTTAGTTGGTTTGTATGACTAGGCATAATACCTCCCAAAACGGGCTTCTGCCGCCCGGAATCGGATTTCTAAAGAATTGTATTCAAAAAATCAATCGATTTTTGTTTCGTTTCTTCAAAGAACGTTTTGCGCTCAGCGTCAAGCGGCGCGCAATTCAATAAGTAATCCAGCGTTTGTTTTTCTTCGTCCGAGCAGAACCGCTGGCAGCAAGAGAACATTTCGGTTAAACCGCGAATACGTGAACTCATTTTCTGTACGCCCACCCGTTCAAAGACGAAAAACTCTTTTTGGTACAACAGGGAAAACACACACGCGTGAAAACTGTCGGTTAAAACATACTCGGCGTGTTTCACAAGTGAAACAAAATCGTTCGGTGTTGCTTGTGTGAGAAACGTTGCCTTCATCTTGTGATCTTCTTTTGTGTACGAACCGATCAGATCCGGAATCATCACAAGGCGCAGCCCTTTCTCCTTGGCAAACTGTTCGGCCAACCTTCTCATTTTTTTGTCGTTCCCCAAAAAGTACACAAAAACGTACTTGTCTTTCATCAATCGGTCCGAAGCGACTTCGTCCCAATCTTTTGCCGACAAAAGAAGCGTCGGGTCTACGCAAACTTCAACCTCTTGTTCCAAGACCTTCGACAACAATTCCTGTGCAGTCTTTTCGCGAACGGAAATTCCGCGAAAATCACGAAGATTTTTTTGAAGTATATTCTCGAAAATCGACTCAAAGCGCTCTACGCCAAAACTTGCTGCATAGGAAACTTTCGGTGTTCCTTGGCCCACAAAATCCAACATATACGAAGTATCGTGCCAGTTCGGATTCCAAACCTGGTCACTGCCCGTAACAAAGACTTCATATTTTGATACGGATTCACCGATCGTTTCTTTGGTATACACCCGATCGGAATGCGGTACCGAATCCCGAAAATCAACGAAGAGTGTTTCCAATCGCTTTCGAATTTCTTGATTTTTATTTCTATAAAGTCTTCTTTTTATTCCGGCAAAGACTTTTTCTGCAATCTTTTTTGCGGTAATCTTGGTTTTGTTGATTTTGGTTGATTTTTGGCAATACAAAATCTGTTCTGCCGCATGGCCTTGATCGTTCAAGAATTTACAAAGGGCATACGCCTGCAACACACCGCCGTAGTTCGTGCTTTTATGAAAAAGAGTTAAAATACCGATTTTCATTAACAAACCTCCGAATTATTCGATAAAAAAGAATACACAAGGGATCAAAAAGCCGTACTTTTGTGTCACCTTTTTTGCCTTATCTTTTTATATTTTACCACAGATATCCCGAAAACGCAACAAGGTGTTGCCTCGGCAACACCTTGTTTTTTTATGCCAGATATTTACGACCGGACTTTCGGTTGACGCCCCAA
The DNA here is from genome assembly GCA_045545515.1 of Acutalibacteraceae bacterium. Lineage (GTDB taxonomy): Bacteria > Bacillota > Clostridia > Oscillospirales > Acutalibacteraceae > UBA737. The sequence continues at coordinate 38,518 of JAZQBA010000002.1, read as the reverse complement.
ATGCCGCCGACCAGACCCGAGAAAAGAAGAATGAGAAAACGAAAAAAGGTATGAAGGGTCAGCGGTGTTCCTTTGATGAGCATAGAAACCACGCTCACCGCCACAAAAACCGCAAGGCCCGTGAGCGCCCCGACCACATACCCTTTTGCATTGAGTTTTTTCGCCAGATAAAACGACGTGGCAATGGTTCCCGCCGCCAAACTGACCGACGCAAACGGGGCCGACAGTGCCCTCCCTACACTCGGCAACAACAAAACGGCCGCAAACAGCAAAACACACACCGCTGTGACGATAATACCAAGGATAACCGCCTTCAAATAAACACTCCACCGCGCAACGTTTTCGCGCTTCATTTCTTTACTGTACATAACAAAATCCCTCCGCAATAATATACTGCGAAGGGACGTGTGTTTATGATTATTTTTCGTCGTCCTCATGAACGGTGAGATTCGCCTGCAAAGCCCAACGCTCAAAGGTGAGTTTGGAATGGTCGCTGACCGATTCGATTACCATGGTCTTTTCCTTCAGGGAAATGACACGGCCGTGGATACCGCCGATGGTGACGATTTCATCGCCAACCTGAAGATTCTCGCGCATTTTCTGCTCTTCTTTTTGTTTCTTTTTCTGCGGACGAATCATAATAAAGTACATCGCACCGATGATAACGACCCAAATCAGCAACATCGGCAACATTGCCATCAAGCCGCCGCCCTGTGCCGGGTCACCCGAGCCGCCGTTCGCGCTCAATAAAAAAGCATTAAAATTCATAGTATTATACCTCCAAGTAATTTCAAATGATATTATACAAAACCCTGCTCACAAATGCAAGAAGAATTTTGAAGTCTTACACTCTTCTGCCCAAAATTTCTTCCTGTTCGCGTTTGAATTCGGCAAAGCGACCCTCGTCGAGCGCCTTACGGATATCCTCCATCAAATGGTTATAGAACCAAAGATTATGAAGGACGTTGAGCCTTCCCGACAGCATTTCCTGGCTCTTTAAGAGATGCCGCAAATAGGCCTTGCTGAACTTCTGACAAACGGGGCAGCCGCAGTTTTCATCAATGGGCGAAAGGTCACGCTCGTATTTTTGATTGTTGAGGTTGATAATTCCCTTTGAGGTAAACAAATGTCCGTGTCGGGCGTTGCGGCTGGGCATTACACAATCGAACAAATCGATTCCGCGTTCCACGGCGTTGAGAATGTTGAGCGGCGTGCCGACCCCCATCAGATAGCGGATTTTTTCCTTGGGCATAAAGGGGGTGACGTGATCTAACACGTCGTACATTTTCTCGGTCGGCTCCCCGACCGCCAGACCGCCGACGGCGTAACCGTCCAGATCCATTTCGGCAATGCGTTTCATATGCTCTACGCGAAGGTCGTTATAGGTGCAACCCTGATTGATGCCGAACAGCATTTGTTTCGGGTTGATCGTCGTTTCCCTTGCGTTGAGTTCGGCCATTTTGATTTTACACCGTTCGAGCCAACGGGTCGTTCGCTCGCAACTCTCTTTGGCGTAGCGGTATTCGGCGGGGTTTTCAACGCACTCGTCGAATGCCATGGCAATGGTCGAGCCGAGGTTCGATTGGATTTGCATACTCTCTTCAGGCCCCATAAAAATGCGCTTGCCGTCCACATGTGACGCGAAGGTAACGCCCTCTTCGGTAATCTTGCGAAGTCCTGAAAGAGAAAAGACCTGAAAACCGCCGCTATCGGTCAAAATCGGCCCGTCCCAGGTGGTAAACCCTTGCAAACCGCCGCAATCGCGGACCACCTCGTCGCCCGGGCGCACGTGCAGATGGTAGGTGTTACAAAGCATCACCTGACAGCCAACCTGTTTTAAGTCCTCGGCCGAAACGCCGCCTTTGATGGCGGCCGCCGTTGCTACGTTCATAAATGCCGGGGTCTGTACCGTTCCGTGGCAGGTCTCCAAGACACCGCGACGGGCATTCCCCTCGGTTTTTAATACTTGAAACATAATTCTTTCCTTAATCCTTTTTTACGGGACGATGCGGGCATCGTCCCCTACAAAATCAACATTGCGTCGCCAAAACTGAAAAAGCGATACTTTTCTTCCACCGCTTTGCGGTAGGCTTCCATCGTGTTTTCATACCCGGCAAAGGCCGAAACCAACATAATAAGCGTACTTTCGGGCAGGTGGAAATTGGTGAGTAATCCATCCATAATTTTGAACTCATAACCGGGATAAATGAAAATGCCCGTATCCTCCGAACAAGCGCAGACTTGTCCGTATTTTTGCATCACGCTTTCAAGCGTTCGGCAGGCCGTTGTTCCGACACAAATCACGCGGCCGCCCGACTCTTTGGCAGCGTTGATGACCGCCGCCGCTTCTTCGGAAATACAGTAGTGTTCGGTGTGCATATGGTGGTCGGTAATTTCCTCGACCTTGACGGGGCGGAAGGTACCGAGGCCCACGTGCAAGGTTACAAAGGCCAATTTCACGCCTTTTTCTTTCAATCGCGCCAACAGATCCTCGGTAAAATGAAGACCGGCCGTCGGTGCGGCGGCGGAACCGAGTTCCTTGGAATAAACCGTTTGATAGCGCTCGCGGTCCTGTAACTTTTCCTTAATATAAGGCGGCAGAGGCATTTGACCCACGCGGTCCAAGGCGGCAAAAAAATCCCCCTCGCAAGAGAACTGCAACACGCGGTTCCCGTCGGGCAAAACCTCGACCACCTCGGCCGACAAAATACCGCCGAAATCAAACGAGGTTCCCTCTTTGGCCTTTTTGCCGGGACCGGCCAAGGCCTCCCACTTCAAGAGTTCGTGTTGTTTGAGAAGCACAAACTCCACCACGGCGCCGGTATCCTTGCGCGTACCGTAAAGGCGCGCCGGCAGAACGCGGGTATCGTTCAGTACCAGACAATCGCCCGGTTTTAAGTATTCTTCAATCTCCCCGAAAACGGTATGTTTTTGCAAACCATTCTGTTTTGACAGAACCATCAAACGCGAAGACGTGCGCGGTTCGAGGGGCGTTTGCGCAATGAGTTCTTCGGGCAAATCGTAATAAAAATCACTTTTTTTCATACAGCACCTAAAATTTATAAATCTTTTTCCTTAAATGCGCATAAAATAGTTTGACAAACTTTGCGCTCAATGATATATTTATTTACAACAAGTTATATTATATTGCATTAAAAAGCGAATAGCAACTCTTTTTTTCTGTTCTCGCTTTTGAAAGGAACGTGTAGCAAATGAAACAGTATCGTGTAGGAATCGTCGGCGCAACGGGTATGGTCGGACAGCGCTTTTTGCTGTTGCTCGACAATCACCCTTGGTTTAAGGTTACCGCTTTGGCGGCCAGTGCTTCGAGTGCGGGCAAAACCTACGAAGAAGCCATCAAAAACCGTTGGGCAATGAAAGACCCGATTCCCGAGTTTGCAAAGGGTATGAAAGTGCTGGACGCCACGGCCGACATCGACGAGGTGGTCGGCGCGGTTGATTTCGTGTTCTGCGCCGTTGCGATGAAAAAAGATGAAATCCGCGCACTTGAAGAGGCTTACGCCAAGAAGGAGTGCCCCGTTATTTCCAACAACAGCGCACAGCGTATGGTCGAAGACGTACCGATGATCGTGCCTGAACTCAACCCCGAACACGCCGAAGTTATCGAGGCACAGCGCAAGCGTTTGGGTACCAAGCGCGGCTTTGTTGCCGTAAAATCCAACTGCTCGCTACAGAGTTACGTCCCCGCCCTCTTCCCGCTTGACAAGGCAGGGTTCACGGTTGACAAATGCTTGGTCTGTACCTATCAGGCCATTTCGGGTGCCGGCAAAACCTTTGAGCGTTGGCCCGAGATGATCGACAACGTCATTCCTTACATCGGCGGTGAAGAAGAAAAGAGCGAACAGGAGCCGCTCAAAATTTGGGGTAATCTGGAAGACGGAAAGATTATTCCCTCCAACCATCCGCAGTTCACGGCACAGTGTTTGCGCGTTCCCGCTTCGGACGGACACATGGCCGCCGTTTTCGTATCCTTCAAAAACAAACCCAGCAAGGAAGAAATCCTCTCGGTTTGGGCAAACTTTAAGGGAGAGCCGCAAGAACTCGAACTTCCCCACGCGCCCAAACAGTTCTTGCACTACTTCGAAGAAAACGATATGCCGCAGACCAAACTCTGCCGCGATATCGAGGGCGGTATGGCCGTTTCGGTCGGCCGTCTGCGCGAAGATACGCAGTATGACTACAAGTTTGTCTGCCTTTCGCACAATACGCTTCGCGGTGCCGCAGGCGGCGGTGTGTTACTGGCCGAACTGCTTTGTGCCAAGGGTTATATGGACTAATTTTTCCGTAATTTTTTGAAAGGGGTCTTTTGTATGAAAAACGTAGTCTTCAAGGGTGCCGCCTCGGCGTTGGTCACCCCGATGAACACAGACGGAAGTGTCAATTTTCCCCGATTAGAACAACTGGTTGAAGAACAAATCAAGGGCGGTATCGACGGCCTTGTCATCTGCGGTACCACGGGTGAAAAATCCACCCTTCGGTACGATGAACACGTCAAGGTTATTGAAACTGCCGCCAAGGTCTGTGACGGTCGCGTTCCCATTATTGCGGGAACCGGCAGCAACGACACGGTATATTCTGTAGAACTTTGTAACGATGCGCGCGATGCGGGTGCCGACGCGTTTTTGATGGTCACCCCCTATTACAACAAAACCTCTCAAGCGGGTTTGGTAGCGCATTACAATTATATTGCCGACCGTGTGGACCGACCGATTATTCTCTATAACGTACCGTCGAGAACGGGTATGAACATTCAACCCGAAACCTACAAAGAACTCTCGCGTCACCCGAATATTGTTGCCACCAAGGAAGCCAGCGGCGATCTGTCGCTCGTAGCCAAAATCCGTTACCTTTGCGGGGACGATCTGGCGGTTTATTCGGGCAACGATGACCAGACGTTACCCATTCTCTCTTTGGGCGGTATCGGCATCATTTCGGTCTTTTCGAACTTTGCACCCAAAGCGATGCACGACCTGTGCGAAGCCTATTTCTCGGGCGACACCAAAAAGGCCGAAGAAATGCAGGTAAAATACACGGGACTGATGAACGCGCTGTTCTGCGACGTGAACCCCGCCCCCGTCAAAGAGGCGATGAACTTGATGGGATTGGGCGTTGGTCCTTGCCGTTTGCCGCTCTTTGAATTGAGCGAAGCCAACAAAAACCTCTTGCGCGAAAAGTTGAAAGAATGCAACTATCTGTAAGATAAAAAACGATACAGGATGTGAAAATCTTGACCAAAATTCTTTTATGCGGTGCCTGCGGTAAAATGGGGCGCGTGGTATACGATTTGAGCCAAGCAAACGAAGACCTTTCGGTTGTGTGCGGCGTAGACACGTTGCAACAGATTATGCCCTTCCCCGTTTATTCCTCTTTTGCTGAGGTGCAAACCGCGGCCGACGTTATTATTGATTTTTCCCACCCGAGCCTTTTGGACTCGTTGTTGGAATTTGCCATCAAGAGCAACACGCCCGTGGTTATTGCAACTACCGGCTATACCGACGCGCAGATTGAAAAAATCCATGAAGCCGCCAAGAAAATCCCGATTTTCTTTACCTTTAACCTGTCGCTCGGCATCAACCTGCTTTGCAGTCTGGCAAAAAAAGCCGCCGCGCTTTTGGGCGATGATTTCGACGTGGAAATTATTGAAAAACACCACAATTTGAAAATTGATGCCCCGTCGGGCACGGCGTTAATGCTGGCAAACGCAGTCAACGAAACGCTTGACGGCCGTTGCGCATTTGAGTACGACCGCCATTCCAAACGGCAAAAGAGAACCAAAAACGAAATCGGTATTCACTCCATTCGCGGCGGAACCATCGTCGGTGAACACGAAGTGATCTTCGCCGGTCACGATGAAACGGTTTCGCTTTCCCACTCGGCCTCTTCCAAAGGCGTTTTCGCCTCGGGTGCCTTAAAAGCCGCCGCTTTTCTGGTTGGTAAAGAACCCGGTCTTTACGATATGTCGGGTTTGATTTAGAAAATAAAAAAAGCCTTTGCCCGTTGTGGCAGAGGCTTTTTGTTTTTGTGAAAGCAGGGTTGTATTTTTTGGAAAAATGTGATAAGATAACAATGTATGTCTTTTATATATATTATAAGATAATTTTACAGATAATGCGAAACGCATCACAATGAAATATCGGAGATGTTATTTTATGTTTCAAAAAATAAAAAAGGAAGTCGTAAAATTTTTCACAAAAACCGCGCCCGCATTTGCGAAAAAGACCGTTACCGAAACGGTTCCAACCTTTGTGAAAGAAAACGTTGAATTTGTTTCTACCAAGGCTTCGCGCATTACTTCAACCGTTATCACCGTTTTTTTGGTAGCCGTTGTAATGCTCAACTACCGTTCCTTTACCGAACAGACCTTTCCCGAGAAGTGGGTTTTGCTCTCTTTTTGTTTGTTGTTCCCCTTCTTGATCGGCGCCTGTATCCGTTTTCGACTGGTGATTAAAAACGCCGTCTTAAAACACGTTTTAGTGGCGACTTTTGTCGCCGTATTCCCCATTCTGGTCATGTCGATGACCGAATGTCTTAACAGCATTTTCATCTACGATATGACCTATCTCGGCTTTTTTGCAAACTACGTGGTCATTTCGCTGTTCTACCTGTTGGTTTATGCCATTACGGGTAATCTGCGGTGGCCGATTCTCATCGTTACGCCGATTTTCTTCGGTCTTGCTCTGGCGCATTGTTACCTGATGGAATTCCGCGGCACCCCCTTTATTCCGATGGACTTTTTGAGTGTGACCACGGCTGTCGGTGTTGCTAATACCTACGAGTACCGCCTGACCCACACCGTGCTGACGGGTGCTTTACTTTTCATCTTTATTATGGTATTGGGTATTCGCGCCAAGACACCCAAACTTCACTTTATTGCAAAACTATCTCTGCGAACCTTTGCCGCCACGTTTGCCGCCGTTGTACTGTTTTTGTTCTACGGCACCGAAGTTTTTGCCGATGCGGGTATCAAACCCGATTTCTGGAACCAGAACCGCGGCTACCATAACTATGGTTTTGTTTACAACTTTGTTTGCAACACCAAGTATTTGTTTATGTCCGAACCCGCCGGGTACGACCCCGACAAGGTAACCGATTATATCAGCGACAAGGTGGAAAACCAACCCACCACGCCCGACACCCCGACGCCCAACGTCATCTGCATTATGAACGAGTCGCTTTCCGATTTGCAGGTACTGGGTCCCTTTGCCACCAATGAGGACTATATGCCCTTTATGCGAAGTCTGACCGAAAACACGGTGCGCGGCAATCTGTACGTTCCGGTCATCGGCGCGGGCACTTCCAACACCGAGTTCGAGTTTTTGACGGGGCATTCCACCGCCTTCTTACCTTCGGGCAGCAACGCCTATATGCTTTATATCAACAATCCCTTGGCTACCTTAACTTCTACGCTCAAGGCGCAGAACTACTCCGCTTTGGCGTTACACCCCTACTATGCGGCCGGTTGGAACCGCATTAAGGTCTACCAGAATATGGGCTTTGATTCCTTTGTGAGCCTTGAAAACCTGATGGATATTTCGATTATGGCCGAATACGTTCAGAACGGAAACGATGCCGACTATCTGCAGACTTTGATGGAGCAAAACTACCCCGACCGCAATATGCTGATTCGTCAGTATGTGAGCGACGCCTACAACTACGACGTGATTATCAAAGACTTTGAAAACCGCGACAAGACCAAACCCTATTACGTCTTTAACGTTACGATGCAGAATCACGGCGGTTATTCGGCGGGCTGCCGCAACTTTAACGAATCGATTTACACCACCTCGCTTTCCAAGTCTTACAACAAGGTCAACAAATATCTCTCCCTTGTTAAGGCGAGTGACACGGCGTTCCAACAACTCATTGAATATTTCAAAAACGTTAAAGAGCCCACCGTTATTTGTATGTTCGGCGACCACCAACCCTCGGTGGAAAAGACCTTTATTGCCGAGGTGCTCGGCGTAAACGATTTGAGCGGATTAACCCTGGAACAAGAACAAAAGCGCCACGTTACCCCCTTCTTTATCTGGGCCAACTACGATATTGAAGAAGAATACGTTGAGCGTTTGAGCGTAAACTACCTTTCTTCCAAGTTGCTTCAAACCGCCAACATGCAGATGCCCGAATACAACAAGTATCTCTTGAAATTGGCCGAAACGCTTCCCGTGATCGACACGGTGGGTTATATCGACGCGGCGGGAACCTATTACCGTTGGTCGGACAATTCACCCTACAACGACTTGTTGAGCGAGTATGAAAAGGTTCAGTACAACAACATCTTCGACAGTCAGCACACCAAGACCGACCAATTCTACCTCAACGGTTACACGATTCCCAAGGTAGAAGAACCTGACGAAACCGCGACGGACGAGGAAGGATAAAACCGTTTTGAAGAACACTACGCTTTGTTATATTGAACAGGACGGCAAATATCTGCTGTTGCACCGCGTTAAAAAAGAAAACGATTTGAACCGCGATAAATGGATTGGTATCGGCGGAAAGTTTCTCGAGAACGAGAGTCCCGAGGAGTGCAACGCGCGCGAGGTTTTGGAAGAAACCGGCCTTACGCTCTTGAATTGCCGATACCGCGGTCTAGTTACCTTTGTGTCGGATTGTTGGGAGGGCGAATATATGCACCTCTTTACGGCCGACCGTTTCGAAGGCTCCCTCACCGATTGTGACGAGGGGGAACTTTGTTGGGTTGAAAAAGAACGGATTTTGGACCTGCCTATCTGGTCCGGCGATAAGATCTTTTTGGAATTGATAAACAATCCTCTGCAACCTTTCTTCTCGCTAAAATTAGTTTACCGCGGCGAACAGCTTGTCAGCGCTTTGCTTGACGGAAACGAACTGCAACTTTCATAAAGGAGTATCAACTGTGGCATTAAAGGACGAAATCAACCGTCGGCGAACGTTTGCGATCATCTCGCACCCCGACGCAGGTAAAACCACCTTAACCGAAAAATTACTGTTATACGGGGGCGCCATTCAAACCGCCGGTTCCGTTAAAGGAAAAGCAACCGCCAACCACGCCGTTTCGGACTGGATGGAGTTGGAAAAACAACGCGGTATCTCGATTACCTCCTCGGTATTACAGTTTGAGTACAACAACTGCTGTATCAACATTCTGGACACCCCCGGTCACCAAGACTTCTCGGAAGATACCTACCGCACCCTGATGGCGGCCGACAGCGTGGTCATGGTTATCGACGCGGCCAAGGGTATCGAACCGCAGACCCGTAAACTCTTTAAGGTTACGGCCATGCGCAACATTCCGATTTTTACTTTTATCAACAAGTTGGACCGTGACGCGCGTGACCCGTTTGATCTTTTGGATCAACTGGAAAAAGAGTTCGGCATCGGCACCTATCCGATGAACTGGCCAATTGGCAGCGGTGTCGATTTCAAGGGCGTTTTCGACCGCGAAAAGCGTCAGATTTTAACCTTTCAGGAATTCCACCGCGGTCAGGACCGGCTTTCGGCCATTTCTTGCGACATTACCGACACCGAAACGATGGACGAGTTGATTGGTGAATACCAACGAAAAGATTTGGTCGATGAAATTGAGCTGTTGGACGGTGCGAGTTTCGAATTTGATTTGGAACAGGTCCGTTGCGGCAAACTCACCCCCGTATTCTTCGGTTCGGCGCTCACCAATTTCGGCGTTGAGCCGTTCCTCAACTCCTTTATCGAACTGACGACACCGCCGCTTCCCCGTGTTACTTCGGATGGAACTGCTGTTGAGACCGACAGCGAATTCTCGGCCTTTGTCTTCAAAATTCAAGCGAATATGAACAAGGCACACCGCGACCGAATGACCTTTTTGCGCATCTGCTCGGGCAAGTTCGAGCGCGACCGCGAATACTGTCACGTTCAAGGCAACAAAACGCTTCGCCTGTCCCAACCGCAACAACTGATGGCCGATGACCGCCAGATCATTAACGAAGCCTATGCAGGCGACATTATCGGTGTTTTCGACCCCGGTATCTTCTCGATTGGCGACACGGTCTGCGACCCCAAGCGAAAGGTTTGTTTTGAGGGAATTCCCACCTTTGCGCCCGAACATTTCGCTATGATTGAACACACCGACAGCCTCAAACGAAAGCAGTTTGTAAAGGGTGTGGAACAGATTGCCCAAGAGGGTGCAATTCAGATTTTCCGCGAACCCGATTCGGGTATGGAACGCGTGATCGTCGGCGTGGTGGGTGTGCTTCAATTTGAAGTGTTGGAATACCGCCTGAAAAACGAATACAACGTCACCATTATGCGCAACAATCTTCCCTATCAGTATATCCGTTGGATTCGAAACACCGATCTCGACGTGAAATCGCTGAACCTCACGTCCGATACCAAGTGGGTACAGGATTTCCGCGGACACGACCTTTTAATCTTTACCAGTGAGTGGAATATCAACTGGGCGTTGGAAAAGAATCCCGATCTTATTTTAGAAGACTTCCATAAAGAATAAAAAAAAAAGAACTGCCGAAACCAAACGGTTTCGGCAGTATTTTTATGTAAGTTTTTCCATCGCTTTTAATTGTCGGATATCTTTTCCGTAAAACTTTTTCGCGGTGTAGTTGCCAATGAGTCTGGAAGAAATGCGCGCGGTGTAGCGCTCGGCAATTTCGCCCATCGTCAAGTTGGTGTTAAGAATGGTCGGACGGTTAGATAACAGACGCGTGTTGATCAGTCCGTAAAGTGTCGTCAAGGCAAAGGAACTCACAAATTCGGTGCCCAAATCGTCGATCACCAACAAATCACAGTTGACCATCGTTTCAAAACTGTCGCCCTTTTCATAGGAAAAGTGTTCGCGTTCAACGGTATTGAGCAGGTTCTGTGCCGAGCCGTAAACCACGTCGTAGCCCTTGGCAATCACTTCCGAAACGATAGCGAGGGTCAGGTGGGTCTTGCCGAGTCCCGCTTCGCCCATAAACAACAAATTCTTGCCGCTGGTGGGGGCAAACGAGAGCGCAAACTCGCGGCAAAGTTTCAAAATCGCCGTCATCTGTTTGCGGGGGGTGATGCCGTTTTCGTCGGGCTTGTCGGAATAATAGTTCAAATCAAAATTCTCAAAAGAACAAGCGTCCAGCGGCATCTCGGCCGACATTTGCTCAACCGTCAAGCGGCGCACCTCTTTTTTGATGCATTCGCAAATTTTGCCGCTCACATAGCCCGTGTCGTTACAAGCTTGGCACTCGGGCTCGTTCGGGCGAACGCCCGCTTCTGCCAAAAGTTGCGCGCGCTCTTGGTTGAGCGCTGTCAGGCATTGGCGCAAAGCTTCCAACCCTGCTTTATCGCCCGACATTGCGGTGGTCACGATTCGAGCGCCTGCCGCTGAAATTTCGCGGTCCAACTGCGAAAGACGAGCGTTGCTCTCATAGGCTTTTTCGGTTTGAAGCGCAAGTTCGCGTTCGCGCTGTTGAGCCTTTTTTCGTTTATCCGCAAGAGCCTTGGTATAGATATCGGTTTTGTTGATCATCGTTACTCCTCCGCCCGATTGAGCATTTGCTCAAACAGGTCAATATCATAGGCCGCGCCCGAGTTTTTCGGTTCGCTCTTTTTGCTCTGTTTTTCTGCCGCAACCTCGGCCGCGGTCTGATAGCCTTTTTTATGCCATTTTTCCAAAATTGCCGCAATATAAGGAATCGAGAATTTGGATTTTGCATCCACACAGGCGTCGTAGGCCGCCTTTAAGAGTTCCTCGGAAATCTTCCACTCTTCAATCCACAAGTGGGCATACTCGAGTTCTTTGGCGCTCGGACGGCGGTATTCCATTCCAAACGCGCGCTGTACCATCTTCCAGGCGTTTTTCTGACGCGCCGCCGTTTCCATTTCCTGTTCGGCATCGGCAACGCTCTGTACGCCTTTGTTCATCCAAGAAACGGCCGTCTTTTCAATAAAACTGATATTGAGCCGTTCTTCGCGCACGGCATACTGCAACAACAGTAAAATCACCGAGGGGGACATTCCCTCATCGTCGTACAACCATAAAATGGTCGAAGCCTCCGACGACTTGAGCGTTCGTCCAAAGCGCATTTGGGCTTCCTGCAACAAAAAGCGCAGGCGTTCATCTTCCGCACCGCGCCGCGCAACGTCTTCCCTTGTCGGACGGGTCACGCGCTCAACCACCTTTTTCGGCGCAGGTTCGTTTTGCAGACGAATTTCGGCCTTATCACTACCCAAAATCCCTAGGCGAACCCAATATTGCATCGCGTCCTCTACTTCGCTCTCGGGCAGGTTTAAGGCACCGCTAATCACAGAATTTTCGGGAATGTTACTCATATTGCGCAACACGTAAAGCAAGACCTTCAATTGCGTAGCACTCGCCAGTTTCAAATGCTCGTCCACCACGGCACCGGGTACCGTGAACGCCGACACAAACGCCGTCGGCTGAACAAAATAGGCCATTGTAACACCCCTCTTTCGCCATTTTTCTCCCCGTAGAGAGAGTCGTAAAACTATCATACCATATCTCTTTTGGTTTTTCAATTTATTTTTGCAGAAATATGAGAACGACGTTGTGCCCTTATGGACACAAACACAAAAAAGAAAGCACTTCGTGATGAAGTGCTTTCTTTTTTGGAGCGGCTTACGAGGCTCGAACTCGCTACCTCCACCTTGGCAAGGTGGCGCTCTACCAGATGAGCTAAAGCCGCGAAGAGAACGATACTACTTTACCACAAGTTCTCGTTCCTGTCAAGTTGTTTTGAAAAAGTTTTTATTCTTTTTCGGTCCGGTCGCTGATAATATACTTCGGGCGTCCCTTGGTTTCGAGATAAATTTTCCCGATATACTCCCCGACAATTCCCAAAGACAGCAACTGAATACCGCCAAAGAAACAAATCAGCGCCGTCATGCTCGCCCAACCACGGACGGTAAGGCCCATAAAATGAACCACAAGCGCCCAGATTACAAGGCCGAAACTAACAAGTGAAATCATCAATCCCAAAAGGGTAATCAACCGAATGGGTTTGACGCTCAAACTCGTAATACCGTTCAAGGCCAACGAAATCATTTTCCGAAGCGGGTACTTACTCTTCCCCGCCAAACGCCGCGTGCGCTCGTAATAAACACAGGTACTCTTAAAACCGACCAGCGGGAACATTCCGCGCAGAAACAGATTAACCTCTTTATATTCGGCAAAACTCTGCAACACTTTGGAAGAAACCAGGCGATAATCGGCGTGATTATAAATCACTTCGGCGCCGAGAGCATTCATCAGTTTATAGAAGACCTGTGCCGTCAGACGTTTGAAAGGACGGTCGGTCTTGCGGTCACTTCGGACCCCGTAAACAATTTCGGCACCGCCCAGATATTCCTCCACCATTTTATCAATAGCATTAAGGTCATCTTGCCCGTCGCAATCAATTGAAACGGTGATATCGCAACGGTCTTTGCTTTCCATCAATCCCGCATAAACAGCGTTTTGGTGACCGCGGTTGCGGCTTTGGCTGATGCCGATAAAATGCTCATCCTGACGACTCAAAGCACAAATAATCTCCCACGTTTTATCGCGGCTGCCATCGTTCACAAACAGAATTCGGCTCTCTTGCGAGATCTTTTCCGCCGAAATGAGCGCGTTTAGTTTTTCAAGGAACAAGGGCGCGGTAATGGGCAATACCTGTTCCTCATTAAAACAAGGGACCACCATATATAAAGTTGCTTTACACATGATAATCCCCCTTTTTTAATCTTCCTTCTGGCGCATTACGTTGGCAAAGTACTCCAACGCCTCCACGCAACACGCGTCCATCATTTTTTGTTTTTCCGAAAAATCAACCTTAGCCGAAACGATATCCAACACTTCGCTTTTGGCAACCTCGGCTCGGCCGAGAATTAAGTTGACCAATTCTTTATAACGGTTGTCGCCGCTTGAAGTCAGTTGGTTGCAACACCGTGCTGATTCAAGAACGATTTTTCCAATCACGGCCGCGCCGTATTCCTGCTCTTGGGTGATGGGAATTTCTACAGGTGCGTTTTGTTCAACGACCTCTTGAACGGCCTCCTGCGGTTGTTCCGCTACTTCTTCCAAATCCTCGTTCTCGTAAAATTCGGGAACCGTTTCGGTCGGTTCGGTTTCTTTCTCATCATCGATCACAACCGAAAAACCGCTTTCAAACAAGAGTTCCGATTCTTTTTGGGAAAAATCCTCTTCAATTTGAATATCGTTTTGAAGTTCGGCCGCCTCGCCAATCTGCAGATCTTCAATCTGTGCTTCAACAATTTCCGGTTGAGAGAGATTCTCTTCTTCCGACACCGAAACTTCTTCGAAAAGTGCGTTTCCCTGCGGCAACACTTCTGCCGAGGGTTCGACTTCTGCCGAAACCAAAACTTCCTCTTCTTTTTCAACGACCTCATCACTCGGTTGTTCCTGCAAACTTTGGCTCAACAGATCGTACTTCTTCTTTAATTCTTCCAATTCAAAGCGCAAGCGAAGAACCTGGGAATTGGCGCTCTGCAACTGCTCGAACAAGGTGTAATTCTGTTTAAGCAAGTCCTTTTTTCTCATCAGAATTCTCTCTTTCTTCGTTTTCAGATTGGGAAATTTCGCTGACCTTGCCAACGACGTTTTCATCATAAAAACCCAGTTCCAACGGCAGTTCTTTCTTTCGAAGTCTGGCATTGAAATAGGAACGAACGACGTAATAAAGAACCGCAAAAGTCGGAACGCCGATGACCATACCGAGAATACCGAACAGGCCACTGCCCACAATAATCGAAACGACCACCCAGAAGGAATCGATACCAATCTTGGTGCCTAAAATCTTGGGGGCGATAATATTTCCGTCCAACATTTGCAAGCAAACAATAAAGATTGCAAAGTACAGGCACTTCCACGGATCGGTCAGGAAAATCAAGAAACCGCAAGGAATACCGCCGATATAAGGACCAAAGACCGGAATGATATTGGTCACACCAATGGTAACGGCAATAAGCATCGCATACGGCACGTTGATAATCGAAACGCCGATAAAACACAAACATCCCACGATCATGGCATCCAACAACTGGCCCGTAATAAAATTACTGAAAACCGAATTGGCTTTTCGACCGACTTTTAAGATGCCGGCGACCGTTTTTTTCGGGAACAGCACGTATAAACTTTTTCGGCTCAAGCAAATAAACCGCTCTTTATTATAGAGTAAATAAATGGTTAAAATAACGCCCAACGCCAAATTTTTAATGAAGGTCACAACGTTCAGTACACCCGAGGCAAACTGGGTGGCAATGCGGTTGACAAAACCCGTCAAGTCATTTTGCAACCAGTTTTTCTCGTATTCAACTACCTTATCAAAAACCTGTTCGACCCAGGTGTTCGACCGCATCATATCCGAAAATCGGGTATACCACGCGTCGATCTGTCCCGGCAGCACCGTGACCATATTGGAAATACTGAGAATAAACTGCGGAACAATCATATAGACCAACAAGAAAATGACTAGCAGCAAAACGAGAACGGAAACGGTAACACTGCACACGCGGGCCACCGCATCCGCCCGTTGCGGCTTTTTACTTTTCTTTTCAAACAAAGCTTTTAACTTTTTATAACAGAACGAGAAGATCGGGTTGAGCAAAAAGGCCAGAACAAGGCCGATAACAACCGGTTGAAGAATAACGTAAATCTTTTGAAGAACCGAAAACACGTCACCCATCTTTTCCATAAAGAAATAGAACAGCAAACAGGCCGCAACGACCAAAAAGACCGTGAGCCCCTTATAAAAATAAGATTGCCATATTTGTTTCTTCTCTTTATTATCCATATCGGTTCCTCTTCATTCTGTTGGTTAAAAATCCTACTGCAAGCAAAATCACACAGGCCAATAACACTCCTGCGCTATCAATGAGAACATCTCTTATTTCCCCGCTTCTGCCGGGAATATAAATCTGATGGATTTCATCCGAAGCGGCATAGAAAACCCCCGTTAAAAACGCAAGTCCCGCTCGGGTGAAAATTGCAAATTTTTCAAACGTAACATAGAACCCAAAGGCCGACGCGCCCAAGAAAAAGTAAAGCGTAAAATGTGCGGTTTTTCGGATAAAGACCTCAGCCGAACCGAGCAGTTGTTCCTGCGCTTCGACCGACAAACCCTCAAAGCCGGGATAGCAAAGACAAAAGATCTTATAGGTTAATCCCCCGCTCAAATCGCTCGATTGGGTGGCATCCTGATGGGAGAAAACGAAAATGGTAATCATCAACAGAATCATCACGGCAAACGACACCGCTCGCCAAACCATTTTGTTTTTCATCCCACCATCTACCTTTGCGGATATTATTTTACCTTGTTGTAATAATTCATCGGGTTTTTCCAGGTGTTGCCAACCTTCACGCTGAAATGCAGGTGGTACCCGGTTGCGCCGTAAACGTTACCCGTTCTGCCGACCGTACCGATAGTCTGGCCCTGCTGAACGGTCTGTCCGGGACGAACCGAAACGCTTTGCATATGCGCATACCACGTAGAAATGTTACCGGCGCCCTGTGAACCGTGGTGAATAACCACGTAGTTGCCGTAACTATTGAGTCCCCATTTTCCGTCCGAAGACGACCAATTGGATTTATAGTATCGCGAATCGACGACACCGTTGGCAACCGCAACGATTCGGGCACCCGCAATGCTGTAACCGCTCGAAATATCGGTTCCCGTATGACCGTTATTGCCGAAATGCTGTGTAATGTTGTAGAAACCGGGAACCGGCCAGACAAAGGCGCCGCCCGTGTAGACCATATCCACGTCGGGTTGGCTCTGGCGAATCTTTTCTTCGAGTTCGCGCTTGGCGCGTTTAATTTCCGCCTCAATCGCGGCGTTATCTTTTTGAACGCTGTTGGTTTCGGCGGTAATGCTGTTCACGATCTTTTGAATTTCATTTTGTTCCGCCTTTAATTGCTGTTGCTTGGCTTGAATGGTTTTGCGAATTTCAACCTGTTCACTCAGCATTTGCTCGTTTTGTTTGTTCTTTTCCTCCAAAACGGCAATCGCCGCGGTCAGTTTTTCCATCAACGCGCGGTCGTGTGACGAAACCGAAGCCGTCATCTGCGCCAACTGCAAATAATCGGAAAAGTTTTCGGCGCCGAGCAAAATCTTGACCGAACTGTCGGAATTGCTCATATAAATGGCGCGGATACGCTTTTTGAAGGTGAGCTTGTCCGACTCAATTTCGCTTTGGTTCGCCGCAATTTCAGCCTTGTTGGCCGCAATCGTCGAGTTGATTTTCTCAATCTCGCCGTTACACAGATTAATTTGTTGTTGCGTATTGTTGATTTTCTTTTGGTAGGCATCGACAACGGCTTTCTGGTTGCCGTTCTGTTTCTTCAACTGATTGATCTTGGCTTCCAACTGCTGCGATTGACTTTCCAGCGAAGAAATTTTATTGCGCAATTCCGATTCGGTGGCCGCCGACGCCGAAAGGCTGCTGACAGAAACCACCACCATCACCAAAGAGATGATTGCACAAAGAATTCGAATCATACTGTTCTTCATCAAAATACCTCTCACTTAAATTGCCGCAAATTCGCTACCCTCTTTACGAAGGTACTTCCCAATCATGATAATACTGCTAAAGAATCCTGCAAAAATACCGATTGCGAGGAACACGCCCAACAAAAGCCAACCCATATCGGAATACTTGACGATATCGGTCGTGCCGAGCGTTGCACCGATCGTTTCGGTCGCCACGCGGTAACAGAAGTACAAAAGACCTTCCGAAACGAGCGCCGAAATGATACCGATCAACACACCCTCGACCATAAAGGGCAGACGAATAAACCCATCGGTCGCACCAACCGCCTTCATAATGCTGATTTCCAGTTTGCGGTTGTACATCGTAATACGAATGGTGTTTGAAACGATCACCAGAGAAATGATGATCAAAATAGCGATGATCCAGAAACCGGCAACGGTAATACCGCGCTCAATCGAGGAAATTTTTTCGGCCAGATCCCCCTGGGACTGAATGGCGTCGACCTCTTCAAACTTTTCAATCTGTTTTAAGGTTTCCTCAAAACGGGTCATATCCTTCATCGAAACCTTGGCGGCACAGGAAATCGGGTTGCCGAATTCATCATCCAGGAACGAGAAGTATTCTTCCTGACCCTCGAGCATCGATTCTTTAATCGATTCCAGACCCTGTTCGCTCGAAATAAATTCTACCGACTGCACGTTGTCAAGTTTTGCAATCTTATCGCAAAACGCTTTGCCCTCTTCATCGTTATGAATGAAGTAATCGCTGGCGACAATGCCGTTCTGGTCGGGTTGCTCGGCCGGCTCTTCGGCGGTTTCTTCTTGGGAAGCCGCTTCCTGTTCGGCCGGTTCTTCGCCGTTTTGGTCACTGTAAAGTGCCCAGTTATAATCCTTCATATAAACCATAACCACGTTTTGCTGTTCCAGAGCACCAATGGCTTTATTGACGTTTTCGGTAATCAACATTGCCAGGCCGATAACGACCATACAGGCCACCAGAACACCGATCGACGCCAAGGACATCAAGCGGTTGTACCAAAGGTTTTTAATACCCTCACCCGCGAGGTAACGAAAACTTCCTAATTTCATTGGTCGTCACCTCCCGCGTTGTCGGCAACAATATGACCGTCTTGCAACATAATGACGCGTTGACGGAAATCGCGCACCAGGTTATGGTCATGGGTTACCATCAACACCGTGGTGCCGCGTTGGTTGATCTCGGTCAACAACTGAACAATTTCGTAGGACATATTGGGGTCCACGTTACCGGTAGGCTCGTCCGCAATCAAGAGTTTCGGCGAGTTTACAAGCGCACGTGCCAGACCGACACGCTGTTGCTCACCGCCCGAAAGTTCCATCGGCATCGAACGCGCCTTATGGCCAAGGCCCACCTTGCTGAGTGCGCGGGTTACTTCGCGGCGGACTTCCCGTCCCGAAGCGCCAACCACGCGCATGGCGAAGGCCACGTTATCAAAAACGTTCATGGTGGGAATCAGGCGGAAATCCTGAAAAACGATTCCCATCGTACGGCGCAACATCGGAATTTGCTTACGCTTCATCGATGTCAACTCAAAACCGTTTACCATAATGGTTCCCGTATTGGCTTTTTCCTCACGCATAATGAGTTTCATAAAGGTACTCTTACCTGCACCAGACTGACCCACAATAAAGACGAACTCGCCGCTGTTGATACGGATATTGACGTCTTCAAGCGCGTGGGTACCGGTGGCGTAGGTTTTGGAAACACCGCGAAACTCAATAACGGGAGTTTCTGTCGAATGAATTAACTGTTCCATAAAATTTTCAAGAACTCCCCTGATCTTAGTATTTTATCGGATTGCTTTTCAGATACTTGTTGACCATCAACGCAATCTTAAAGACAATTGCGTGGTCAAACTCGCGCAGATCCAACCCTGTAATCTTCTTGATTTTCTCCAAACGGTAAACCAAGGTGTTTCGATGAACGAAGAGTTTTCTCGAAGTTTCGGAAACGTTCAGGTTGTTTTCGAAGAAACGCTGAATGGTAAAGAGCGTTTCCTGATCCAAACTTTCAATCGAACCACGCTTGAAGACCTCTTTCAAATAGGTTTCGCAAAGGGTGGTCGGCAACTGATAAATGAGTCGCGCAATTCCGAGATTGTCATACGAAACAATGGTCTTTTCGGTGTCGAAAACCTTGCCGACTTCCAACGCCATCTGGGCTTCCTTGAAAGAACGTGCCAGGTCTTTGAGGTTGTCCACCGTGGTACCGATACCAATGACGGCGTGAACGTAGAATTCACCGGTAATGGTGTCGGCAATCGTGGCGGCCAATTTCTCAATATGCGACGGTTCAATCGAAGGCTTGGTTTCCTTGATGAGCGCGATATCGGTTTCGTTGATGTTGATGACAAAATCCTTGGTCTTGTCGGGGAACAGATTTTGCAACACGTCGTAAACCGAAACGTCGTTCGGCTCGACCTTGCGAATCAAAATAACGGTGCGCTGAACGTCACTGTTGAAATACAACTCGCGCGCTTTGATATAAATATCGCCCGGCAAAATGTTATCAAGAATAATGTTTTTAATAAAGTTGCCGCGATCGTACTTCTCATCGTAGTAGTATTTAATATTGACAAACGAAACCGCCAACACCGAAGCATACTTCGCCGCAAGCATATCCGAACCTTCTACAAACACGATGTAGGACGGACCCTGCGAACTGTTGAGCAACTTAAACGTATAGCCGTTTTCGGTTACGGTTTCATTGGAATTTACGGCAACACCCATCAGCGATTCGCCGATTCGGTTCAATTCGCTGCACGCAATAATGGTATGGCTTTCATCCATCACACCGAACGTTCTGTCGATAGCATCCTTCATTTGGTGAATGACGCCTTGAAATAGTCTATTAGACAAAGAAAACACCTCCGCATATAATAAGCCATTTATACAAATCCATTATACACAATTTACACAGTTATTGCAAGTAATATATTATTAAAATAACAAAAAAGTTACAAATTCATTACAAACCGAACCGAGCAAAAACCAGTCATTTGAAACGGACTAAAAAAAACGCGTTAAACTCCCTCGTTTTTGCGGTACTTTTCGCACTTTTTTCAACATTACCCTTGCTTTTTGTCACTTTTTTGGTATAATAAATTTTGTATAACAAAAGTTATGGAGGTTTTTTCGTGAGCTCTCAAATCATTCTTACCAGCGACAGCACGACCGATTTGGGTCCCGTGTTGAAGGAACGCTATCAACTTTCTATTATTCCGCTCAAGGTCGTTTTAGGCGATAAGACCTATCAGGACGGCGTAGATATTCAACCCGATGACATTTATGCGCACCACGCAAAAACGGGTGAACTACCCAAAACCGCCGCCGCAAACATCGATGAGTTTTTGAGCTTTTTCCGCCCGTTTGTAGAGGCCGGCAAAACGGTAATTCACTTCTCGATTTGTTCCAAAATGTCCTCTTCCTACAACAACGCCCGTATTGCGGCCGAGGAATTGGGCAACGTTTACGTCATTGACACGCAAAATCTTTCCACCGGTGGCGGACTCTTGATGTTGGCCGCGGCCGACCGCATTGAAAAAGGTCTTCCCGCCGAACAGATCGTTGCCGAAATCAACGATTTGGTCCCTTACGTAGACGCTTCCTTTGTGATCGACTCGCTCGATTATCTGCACAAAGGCGGACGTTGCTCGGCATTGGCCGTTCTGGGTGCCAACCTGTTGAAATTAAAACCCTGTATTCAGGTCAAAGACGGCGTGATGGGCGTTTCCAAAAAATACCGCGGCAAATTCAGCGACGTTCTGTTACAGTACGTTGACGACAAGTTGGCCGACAAGGACAACATCGTGCTCAACCGCGTCTTTATCACCCACGCCGGTTGCGACCAGGAAATCGTTGATTCGGTCGTTTCCTCGGTACAAAGCAAACTGCCCGACACCGAAATTTTGGTCACCCGCGCGGGTTGTACCGTTTCTTCCCACTGCGGCAAAGATTGTTTGGGCGTTTTGTTTATTGCAAAGTCACCGATTGAATAGATCGGCATAGAATGTAACAGGGGCGCACAGGGATGTCCCGTTGCATCGGCGGCAGTTTATAGCCTGCCTTGAAAATCACCGATCACTTATGCCCCATCATATAGAAAACCCCGTTTCACTACCGGTGAAACGGGGTTGTTTTTTTATTCTGCGGGAACATAATATGCTCTTAAAACAGCTTCAAATAACGAGTTAACGTCGGGGTAAAACTCGGTGTATTCCGCGCCCTCGCGCATTTCGCCCTCGATCGAAATGTATTCAATCGAATTGCCGATATTGGTCGTTAACATACACGAAGCCAGATAGGTGATTTCGGGCAGCCCCAAATCGGAAACGGTATAGGGCTTGGCCGCGTTGTAAAACGCCGTCAACTTCTTAAAATCTTTGACGACCATATTCCCCGCCTTATTAATAAAGGCGTTCATAAACTGTTTTTGCCGTTGCATACGACGGTTATTGGCGTTAACGTCATACTTTCGACTGCGGATATACTGGTCGACGTTTTTCTCGGTCAACAACAGTCTTTCGCCCTCTTTGACGGCCGAAGTGCCTTCTCCGAAACTCTCGATAGACACGACCTCAATCCCGCCGACCACTTTGGTCAACGCCTTAATACCCTCGATATCCATCGCAACATAAGAATCGAACTCGATACCGCAAAGCATACGCCCTGCCGAGCGCATCACATTGGCACAACTTTCTTCTCCCGTTCTGCCGTAGGCATACGCGAGGCAAATCTGTTGTATTTCGGTCTTGCCCTTGGTTCCCTCCAACGAGTAAACATCAACCTCTACCATACTTTCACGCGAAAGCGGAATCATGCAGATCTTACCCGTTTTGGTGTCAATCGTGGTAGCAATCAAAACGTCGGCCTGTCCGTTGGAACCGTAGTTTTTATTGTCCTGAATACTATCTTTGTCCACGCCCATCAACAGAATGGAAACGATGTTTTCGTTGCGGTCGTACTTTTTGCCGTTGTAGATAATTTCGGTGCCGATTTCATCGACTAGATCAACCATTTCTTCGGGTACCGACGCGGCCGTGTTATTCTTCAACAATCGGTGCCGTCCGATTTCCCGAAGGGCAAAAAAAGTTCCCGTCAACAAAAGAAGCAGCGCCAACAAAACACAAAGAATAATCAGCAATACCTTTTTGGTCTTCTTGGCCTTTTTGGGGGCTTGAAAATCACTTGGTACGTTGGTCATCGATCAGAACACCTCCTACCAGATAGCGCTCACTTGCACGGTTGGTGCAGGTGCTCAAGATAATAATATTGTCCTCGGTCGTGACCGTTACGCCCTCGCGAACGTTTCGGACCATCGACTTGGGCGACAGTGTATCGTTGATAAACTGTTGAAACTCATCATCCTGTGAGAAATTAAACGAATAAAGAATGTGGCGGTCATCGTAGACGAATGCCGTGTACAAACGGTAGGTCAAAACGTGGCCCGGGGTGTAGATGTAAATCGTATCCTGTTGCTGGAAAAAGTCGGGCTTTCGAAACTTTCTCAGCGGCGTAAACATTTTTCCGTTGGCAAGGTCGTGTCCGTAAATGACCGTTACCGGGTCGGAAAAATCGGCCTTGTTCATCTTTTGAATGTAAACGCTTCCGTCAAACAAATACTTTTGGTTCAAATCGTGGTCGAGGTAAAAATCCTCTTCCTGTTCGGAACTTTGCATAATGGGATGGTCAATGGTCGTACCCGGCAACGTGATCCAGGCCTTAACGTCTTTATTAACGGCCCAAAGCGCCTCGAAATCAATGGGATTGTCGGGCAGTTCCACCTCTTCCTGTGTACCGGCTACGGGCTTTTTATACTGCTCAAAAGAATCATCCTTCGGCGGAAAAAAGTGCAACACCAAAAGCGCCGCCGACCCGAGAAGAACCAGCAACGATAGCAAAAACAAGATTGTCAAAAGAACGTTTTTCTTTTTCTTTTGTTCACGCAATTCCATCATTCCATCTCAAAAAACTTCTGTTACAGTTTACCACAAACGTTTTCGCTTTTCAATTGCCAATTTATAAGGCGAAAAACATCAGCCGTCCTTCAACTCGCGCACCGAACGATTCTCCACCACAGGCGTTTCCAGGTAAGAAACCAATTCATCCACGTTTTCGCTGATGCAGAAAAGGTCTTTGCAGTTTTCGCGGATAAAACCTTTTTCCATTGCTTTTTTGAGCACTTCATTAAGTTCGTTGTAGTACCCCATAATATTGAAAATGGCAATCGGTTTGTTGTGTCGGCAGAGTTGCTTGGTGGTTAGAATTTCAAAAAACTCTTCAAAGGTACCGATGCCGCCCGGAACCACCAAAAACGCATCGGCGTGGTCTTCCATAATTCGCTTACGCTCACGCATGGTATCGGGCAGAATCATCTCATCGCAAAAATCGCACAATGCCTCGATCGATTCTTCTTTGAAAAACTTGGGCACAACACCGATAATGTGCGCCTCGCCCGCACGGAATCCGTTGGCCGCCGCGCCCATCAATCCGTTTGCACCGCCGCCGAACACCAAATTATGGCCCCGCTCGGCTAAGTGTTTACCGATTTTTTCAGTGGCTTCCATATAACGTTTATCTATCGTCGGAGAAGCCGCACCGTAAACACAAATTCTCATAAAAGTTTTCTCCTTTCAATCTTTCCACTTTACAATCAATTCCCGAAGTTGGGAAGTCAGGCGCGCATTGTCTTTGTTGGGACGTCCGCGCCGTGCCTTTGCCAATGCCAACAATTTCTCGGCCTGCGCCACCAGTTCTCGGTATACCATTTCGGCGCGGGCGCTACCCTGAAGCGACTGCTTTCGGTCGATGGGTTTCGCATCGGAATAAACGGTCATTTCCCCATTGTCCAAGCGGTATTGCGTACCGCTGTAAGGCGCATCGGCCTCGTAGCCTCTTTCCAACAAGAGATTCTTAAAGTCTTCGCAGGAATCATCATCTCCGTGATTCACAAAAATCTTTTTCGGCTTCTCGTTAAAGCCCTCTAACCAATTCAACAATCCCTTTTGGTCGGCGTGACCGCTTGTGCCCTGCAGAGAGCCGATTTCGGCATTGACCGTGATATCCTCACCAAACAGTGTTACCTGTTTTTCGCCGTTTAGAAGTCTTCTTCCCAACGAACCTTCGGCCTGATACCCTACAAACAAAATTATATTGCTGTCTTTCCACAAATTATGCTTCAGATGATGGCGGATTCGTCCCGCTTCACACATTCCGCTGGCCGAAATAATCACCTTGGGCGTCGAATCCATATTGATGAGTTTCGATTCCTCCGAAGTCGTCGTCATACGAATTCCGTTAAACCAAATGGGGTTGATACCATTTTCCAACAAAGAAAGTGTTTCCTCGTCGAAACAAACGGGGTTGCATTGCAAAAAGATGGACGTAGCCTCCGAAGCCAACGGGCTGTCGACATAAACGGGGAAACCGTCGTGCCCCGTGACAAGACCGCGCCCCTTGATCTCACGAATGGCGTAAAGCATTTCCTGTGTTCTGCCGACTGCAAAAGCGGGAATGATCACATTTCCGCCGCGGTCCAGCGCTTTTTGGATATACATCGCCAATTGGGCAACAACGTCCTTGCGCTCGGCTTCGTGCAAACGGTTGCCATAAGTCGATTCAATGACCAAATAGTCGGTTTCTTCCACCTGCTTCGGGTCACAGATAATGCGTTGGTTGATATTGCCGACGTCGCCGCTGAAAACAATCTTTTTGCGCACGTCACCTTCCGTCAACCACAGTTCAATACAAGCCGAACCCAAGAGGTGCCCAATATCGGTAAAGCGCAGTTCAATCCCCTCGGCCGGGTGAATGATTTCGCCGTAATTGCATCTTCTGAAACAAGAAAGCGCCCCCAGGGCATCGTTCGTGTCGTAAACCGGCTCTACCGGTTCTCCGCCCGCGCGGACCGAACGTTTGGTACGCCAATTGGCTTCCATTTCCTGAATGTGCGCCGAATCGCGCAACATAATATTACACAAATCACAGGTTACGTCGGTCGCGTAAATGGTTCCCGAAAAACCGTCCTTATAAAGTTTGGGCAACATTCCCGTGTGGTCGATATGCGCATGGGTTACAAAAACCGCCTCGATATCGGCTGCGGCCACCGGCAGTTCAATGTTTTGAAAAACATCTCTCCCCTGCTCCATACCGCAATCGACAAGGTAGTATTTGTTACAAACTTCCAGCAACGTACAACTTCCCGTAACTTCGTGCGTTGCACCGATAAATTGAATCTTCAACGAATCCACCTCCAAAAAACTAAAAACCCTTTTACAGAAAGCGCTTTCTTTTCGAAAAAGCGTTCAAAAACTTATCTTATCTGCGTTCGCTCATTGAAATATATTCTCTTCTGGGACCAACGTTCATATACGCCGGACGAATAATTTTACCGGCGTTGATGAGTTCCTCGATGCGGTGGGCACTCCAACCCGCAATTCGGGCAACTGCAAAAAGCGGTGTATACAACTCTTTGGGCAATCCCATCATTTCATAAACAAAGCCACTGTAGAAATCGATATTCGCGCTGACGCCCTTGTACATCTGCCGTTCTTGGCTGATAATTTGCGGTGCCAATCGTTCTACCGTGCTATAAAGTTTGAATTCGTTATCCAAATGCTTTTCTTTGGAAAGGCTTTCTACAAACGAACGGAAGACGGTTGCTCTCGGGTCGGAAACCGAATAAATCGCGTGACCGATACCGTAAATCAGACCGCTGCGGTCAAACGCCTCTTTATGAAGAATGCGGCGAAGATATGCGGCAATTTCTTCCTCATCTTCCCAATCGCGAACCTGTTTTTTTATCTCGTCAAACATTGCACAGACCTTAATGTTTGCACCGCCGTGTTTCGGGCCTTTCAGAGAACCCAACGCCGCCGCAATGGCCGAATAGGTATCGGTGCCCGATGAAGAAACCACGTGGGTGGTAAAGGTCGAGTTATTACCGCCGCCGTGTTCCGCGTGAAGCACCAAGGCTAAGTCCAAAATTTTCGCTTCCAAGGGGGTATATTTACTGTCAATGCGCAGCATGTGCAAAATGTTTTCGGCCGTTGAAAGATTGGGGTCGGGCTCGTGAATAAAGAAACTGCGTTCACTGTTCAAATAGTAGTTATACGAATGATAACTATACACCGACAACAGCGGAAAACTCGCAATCAACTGCAAGCATTGGCGCAACACATTCGGAATGGACGTGTCATCGGGTCGGTTATCATAAGAATAAAGCGTTAGAACGCTACGGGCGAGCGAGTTCATCATATCGGTCGAAGGCGCCTTCATGATAATATCGCGCACGAAAGAACCCGGCAGAGAACGATAGTCCCCCAAGGTGGCATTGAACTTTCCTAACTGTTCGGTCGTCGGCAGTTCGCCAAACAACAACAAATAAACAATTTCTTCAAAACCGAAACGGTTGTCGGCAACAAAACCCGCCACCAGATTTTCAATATCGTAACCGCGGTAGAAAAGTTTTCCCGTACAGGGAATTTCTTTTCCGTCGACTTCTTTTTTGGATATGATTTCCGAAATTTCGGTAAGACCGGTTAAAACACCTTTTCCGTTGGCATCGCGCAGACCGCGATTCACCGCATGTTCTACATAAAGATTGGGCGCAATTCTTCCCCGTTCACAACACAAATCGGCGTATTGTTGAATATCCGGGGTAATCGCCGAATAATCACGGTTTCCTTTTTCGGACGAATACATTCTCTCAACCTTCTTTCCTTGGAATGCTAATTTTTTATATTATATCATATTTGATATAAGAATACCATATTTTTCTGCTATGTTTTTTAATATCTTGTGAACTTTTTACCGAATTTGAAAAGAAAGATGAAAAAGTGAAAAAAAGTATTTACAAATCAAAATTTGGGTGATATAATAGTTGAGTAAAATTATATGTGGAGGTTTCTACGATGAAAAAATTACTCGTTGTCTTCATCGCCGTATTAATGCTTTTTGCAATCTCGGTTCCTGCTTTCGCCGCCGAAAACAGTCCGATTGCCAGCGGTTCTCACATTGTTATTGTTATCAACGGTATCAACGCCATTCCGCAACGCTACGTTGTTGTAAACGGTGATACCGTAACGGTTAAAGTCGATCCCACCAAAGGCACTTTTGATAACTGGACGATTTACAAACCCGACGGTACTGTAGCCAAGGTGAACGAAGACTTCATCATCATTTCGGGCACCACCGAAAGCGATGAAATGATTGTTCAGCCCAAAACCGATTTGATTATTTGCGGTAACTACAACGGTCTTATTACCGACCCGTTGACCGGCAAAGAAAAAGAATCCCCCAAAACCGGTGGATCGGTTGTTTGGGTTCTGGCTTCTGTGATGACTGCCGCTGCCGGTGTTTGCTTTGTTACCAAAAAGCAACTCTGTAAGTAATTAAAAACAAAAACTCCCGTCCGAAAACCGGCGGGAGTTTTCTTTTTGCAATAAAAAATCCCTTGAGAAATTATTCTCAAGGGATTTTTGTTTTTTATTTCTTGGCCAACAAATCGCGGATTTCGGTTAACAGTTCTACGTCGGTAGGACCTGCAGGAACTTCTTCCACGACAACCTCTTCTTCCTTTTTCTTGCCGAGGTTCTTTGCGGAATTCACAATCTTAATCAACATGAATACCGAAAGCGCAATCAGGAAGAAACTGATAATGCTGTTGATGAAACTGCCGATGCCAAAGCCACCCGGCGCCAATGTAGCGAAACTCTCATCAATACCGACCGCCTTTAAGATCAAACCAATAAACGGTGTTAAAAGGTCGGCCACCAAGGAATTGACGATTGCGGTAAACGCAGAACCGATGACCACACCGACGGCCATATCCAACACGTTGCCGCGCGAGATAAAGGTCTTGAATTCCTCTACAATTTTAATTTTTTTCATTTTTTCCTCTCCTATTTCTTAAATATTCGTCCATGGCCGCTGCCGCAGTCTTTCCGGCACCCATGGCCAGAATAACCGTAGCCGCACCAGTAACGGCATCTCCACCCGCCCAGACGCCCTCTTTGGTCGTCTGCATTTGTTCGTCAACAACCAGACAGCCGCGGCGATTAGCCTCAAGCCCCTTGGTTGTGGTACGAATCAGCGGATTCGGTGAGGTTCCGAGCGCCATAATCACGGCATCAACCTCTAACAAAAAGGCGGAATTTTCCACCTCGATCGGGCGACGACGACCCGAAGCATCGGGCTCGCCCAATTCCATACGAACACACTCCACCGCGCACACTTTTCCCGCTTCATCGGTCAAAATGCGCTTGGGATTGCACAACACGCGAAACTCGATTTCTTCCTCTTTGGCGTGGTGAATTTCTTCTTTACGGGCAGGCATTTCCTCTTCCCCGCGGCGGTAAATGATATATACGTTCTCGGCGCCCAGACGTTTGGCCGAACGCGCGGCATCCATCGCCACGTTTCCGCCACCCACGACGGCCACCTTTTTTGACCGTTTGATGGGGGTATCGTATTCGGGCAGATAGGCCTTCATCAGGTTGATACGCGTTAAGAATTCGTTGGCCGAATAAACCCCGACGGCGTCCTCGCCCTCAATGCCCATAAACATCGGCAAGCCGGCACCCGAAGCGATAAAGACGGCGTCAAAGCCCATCGCTACAATCTCATCAATCGACAAAACTTTGCCGATGACCATATCGGTTAAAATCTGAACCCCCGATTTTTCGAGTTGTTCAATCTCGCGGCGAACAATTTCTTTGGGCAGACGGAATTCGGGAATTCCGTAGACCAACACGCCGCCCGCCGTATGAAACGCTTCAAAAACGGTGACTTCATAGCCGAGTTTCACCAGATCCCCCGCACAGGTAAGACCCGACGGGCCTCCGCCGACCACGGCGACCTTTTGGCCGTTTTTCGAAACCTTGGGAACTTCGCGTTCATAATGCGCCATATAGTAATCGGCCGCAAAACGCTCGAGTCGTCCAATACCGACACTCTCGCCTTTCATACCGCGTACACATTTGCCTTCACACTGCGATTCTTGCGGACAAACACGACCGCAAACCGCAGGCAACGAATTGGTACGGGCAATCACTTCATAAGCACCCTTAAAGTCGCCCTCGGCGATTTTTGCGATAAAGTCGGGAATTTGTACGTTTACGGGGCAACCGCTCACACAAGGGCGGTTTTTACAAGCAAGACAACGTTTTGCCTCCTGCATAGCCATTTCGGGGGTGTACCCAAGCGATACCTCTTTGAAATTCTTATTGCGAACGGTAGGCTCTTGTTCGGGCATCGGCGTTTTTTTCGGTGACAGATCCGCCATTACTTCGCCCCCAATCTGCACGCGTGTGCTTCTTCTTCGCGGTAAAAGGCACTGCGGCGGGCAAGTTCATCAAAATCAACGGCGTGCCCGTCAAAATCGGGACCGTCTACACAGGCAAACTTGGTCTGACCGCCTACCTTCACGCGGCAACCGCCGCACATTCCCGTACCGTCAATCATAATCGGGTTCAAACTGACAATAGTTCGAATGCCGAACGGCTCGGTCGTTTTGGCTACAAATTTCATCATCATAATCGGGCCGATGGCAATCACCAGGTCATAAGAATCTTTTTCGCACAATTCTTTCAAGACCTCGGTCACAAGGCCTTTTTGTCCGTAACTGCCGTCATCGGTCATTACCACGTAGCGGTCACTCACGGTGCGCATCTCGTCCTCTAAAATAACGAGGTCGCGGTTGCGAAAACCGGCAATCACGGTCGTTTCAACACCCATTGCTTTGAGCGTTTTGGCCTGAGGATAGGCAATCGCGCAACCCACGCCGCCGCCGATGATAATGGCTTTTTTGACCGCGCCAAACTCGGTCGGTTGACCCAAGGGCCCGACCAAATCGCGAACGCCCTCGCCTACCGACAATGCCGACAGGCGCTTGGTGGTGTACCCCACCGCCTGAACAATGACCGTAAGCGTGCCGTTTTCACGGTCAAAGTCGGCCACGGTCAAGGGAATTCGTTCGCCGAATTCATCGATCCGAAGAATGACAAACTGACCCGCCTCTACCTTTCGGGCGATAAAGGGCGCCTCAAATTTCAAGAGGGTCACCTGGTCATTCAGAACTCTTTTTTCAACAATCTTAAACATTCAACTCACTGCTTTAATGCGTTTTTCAAGGCCTCGACCTTATCGGTCTTCTCCCAAATGAAATCGGCCTCTTCGCGGCCGAAATGACCGTAGTTGGTGGTTTTGCGATAAATGGGACGGCGCAAATCCAAGGTGTCGATAATCGCGGCGGGGCGAAGATCGAACACTTTTTGAACGGCTTCGGCAATCACAACGTCTTCATATTTACCGGTGCCGAAGGTATCGACCATAACCGACACGGGTTTTGCCACACCAATAGCATAAGCCAACTGTACTTCACACTTGTGGGCAAGTCCTGCCGCCACCACGTTTTTGGCAACGTAACGCGCCGCATAAGCCGCACTGCGGTCCACCTTGGTGGGGTCTTTACCCGAGAAGGCACCGCCGCCGTGACGCGCGGCACCGCCGTAGGTATCGACGATGATTTTGCGGCCGGTAAGACCGGTATCGCCCTGCGGACCGCCGATCACAAACCGACCGGTCGGGTTGATATAGATTTTGGTATTCTCATCCATCAATTCCGCGGGAATCATGGGTTTGATAATCTTTTCGAGAACGTCTTGGCGCAAGGTTTCCAACGAAACGTCGGCACTATGTTGCGTAGACACGACCACCGCGTCGACGCGTTTCGGTTTTCCGTTTTCATCATATTCAATGGTCACCTGAGTTTTGCCGTCGGGACGAAGATAGGTCAATTCCCCCGCTTTGCGAACACAGGTGAGTTTATAAGACATTTTGTGCGCCAGCGAAATGGCAAGCGGCATCAGTTCCGGGGTTTCATCACAAGCATAACCGAACATCATACCCTGGTCACCGGCGCCGTGCTGATTGTATTTATCCTCTTGACCGTCTTTGAGTTCGAGCGAATTGTCAACACCCAACGCAATATCGGACGACTGCTTGTCCAGGTTGACCACTACTTTACAGGTCTTTCCGTCAAAACAGGCCTCTTCCTTACTGGTGTAGCCGATATCACACAACACTTCACGAACCACCGCCTCGATATCCACGGTAGCATTGGTGGTGATTTCACCCATTACGTTGACGATATCGGTCGTACAGAACGTTTCACAAGCCACGCGGGAATTTTTATCCTGCGCAAGCATTGCATCAAGAATCGCATCGGAAATCTGGTCACAAACTTTATCGGGATGACCCTCGTTTACCGATTCGGACGTAAACAACATTTTTGCATTCATTTTTGTACCTCCACAAAATAAAAGCCGTTTCTTCGAAAGAAACGGCAAAAAACCTCATCTTTCGGATTC
Source organism: Acutalibacteraceae bacterium (assembly GCA_045545515.1). Taxonomy (GTDB): domain Bacteria; phylum Bacillota; class Clostridia; order Oscillospirales; family Acutalibacteraceae; genus UBA737. The sequence goes on along the minus strand of JAZQBA010000002.1, from coordinate 6,633 downwards.
TCCGCAGGATTTGGCACCTTACTGTTGCAGGTTGCCGGACTTCAACGGGCCTGTACCCTCCGTCACTCTTGATAAGGACGATATTCAACTGACTTAATAATTGTACCACAGATTTTGCGTTTGTCAACCGTTTTTCGCGATTTTTCGTTAGGGTAGAATAAATCATCCGAACCCGCCTCAAAGCGGTATATTTCGGCGCTTTCTACCCGATTCATTCTTGTAAGGCTGACGGATTCACGAGTATTTTAACAACGAGAGAGCGAAAATCCGCCTTCTTAAAACGGAGTTCGGATGATTTACTCTACCCTAACCTTTCAACAGCGGTGAAATTCGTTTGTAAATGCCCATACAAACGAAGGCGTCGATCAATCCTTTGCCGATATTAAAAGGTAAATTGAAGATCAAGAGTGCTTTCAAAAGGGTGTCGGCCTGCGGCAAGAGGGCCTTGTACATTCCAAGAATTGCCGGCATCGGCAACCCGTATAAAACCACGAACGCAGGATAGACGACAAAATAGTTGGTCGCAACGCTGATGAGTCCCATCGCCACAGCCCCGACAACCGACCCGACAAAGGCCGTTTTTTTGTTTTTATTACGGCGGTAAACGATTCCCGCAACGCCTACGAATATTGCGCCTAAAAGGAAATTCGAAAGTTCGCCCACGCCGGCCGAGGTCGTTACAAACAGGTGCAATAAATTTTTAATAAGGCAAACCAAAATGCCGTACACGGGCCCGTAAGCAAAAGCGGCTAACAAGGCGGGCAATTCCGAAAAATCCATCTTTACAAAAGAAGGAATCAGAAAAGACAACGGAAACTCCAACAACATTAAAACAAAACCCATAGCCCCCAAAATACCGCTCAACGCCAACGGACGAATGGTTGTTTTTTTCATTTTGAACACCCTTTCAATAGAAAAAGCCCCTGCAACACGCAGGGGCATAAACACCGTGTTTTCTTCTCGTATCCGGACTATACCGTCGGCTTCGGAATTTCACCGAATCAGTCTCCCAAAAAGGAGAGTCGTGGGCTATGACCACCGGTGGGGAATTGCACCCCGCCCCGAAGAATATTTTATTCTGCCTTTATTGTACACAACCATCTACCGTTTGTCAAGACACCTTATATAAAACCAAAATTAAAAGTGCCATCTGGACCAAGATTACAAGCGGAAGCGTTATCATAAACCGTTTGTGTTTTGTTTTATGGCGGATGAGTTGCATCGTAAAATACATACCCGCAGCGCCGCCCAAAAAACTCAAAACAAACAGCGTTTTTTCGGGAATACGCCAATGGTTAAACCGCGCCTTAAGTTTATCAATCACGCAGATAAAAACGGCCAAAAGATTGATAACCCCAAGATACAAAGCAACGTATTTCATTCCAATCACCGAACATAGTTTACACCTTTTACACCGCTTTTTCAATCTGCTTTTTAAGTTTTACGATAATCCGTTTTTCCAGACGCGAAATATAGGATTGGGAAATTCCCAGAGAATCGGCCACTTGTTTTTGCGTATATTCCTGATACCCGCCCATGCCAAAGCGCATTTGCATGATCTGTTTTTCTCTGGGCGGCAGGGCATCAACAAAACGAAGCAGCAAATACCGCTCATCCTCCTGCTCGATCTCGCGCCCGACTTCATCCGAATCACTCCCCAAAATATCCGATAAGAGCAGTTCATTCCCGTCCCAATCGATGTTGAGCGGCTCATCGATCGAAACTTCATTCCGAAGCGAAGCGCATTTACGCAGATACATTAAAATCTCGTTTTCAATACACCGCGAGGCATAGGTCGCCAGTTTGATGTTTCGCTCGGGACAAAATGTATTCACCGCTTTTATGAGCCCGATCGTACCAATCGAAATCAAGTCTTCGACGTTACTGCTGGTGCTGTCAAACTTGCGCGCAATATAGACCACTAGGCGCAAATTATGAATAATCAATTTATCCTTGGCATCGGCTCTGCCGCTTGTCAACAGTTCCTGTTCTTCCTGTATGGACAATGGCGGCGGCAACGTTTCGGGACCGTTTATGTAAAAAACCGAACGGATAAACCCGAGTTTATAAAGAATGAAAAACCATATTTTCTTCATATTCATACCTTCACCCCATCAACGGTTTGCGGATTGATAATCGCGCTGTATTCACCCTGTAATCTGGTTTTAGAGACGGCCAAAATCGGCCGTTCCAACACCGTAACGGTGTCTTCACAATAAATTTTTCCCGTATCACACCGATACCCTTCCAACAATTCGTGACCCGAAACGGTTCCGGTTGGAATCACGCGGTATCGGTTTGGTTGTGTTTCAGGCGAAACGTCACGGCCAAACAGTTTTTGCGCCACGCTTTGGTCGGCAATGATGACACTTGCCGCCCCGAAAAGGTCGGTGAGCGAATTCCCCGAATCGAGAATACCCGTAAATTCGGCCGTTTCTTCCCCGACCGAAAGCGCAATCCGACAGGTTTTACTACTCGGGGATTTTTTATCCAAAGCACCTCGCAAAAGCGTTGCCACCAAATAGGCCGCCGCCGAAAAACCAACCAAGAAAACGGGCGAAATATTGAAGTAGACGACCGAATTGTTGATGACCATACCGTTGGGGCGCAATAAGAGCCAAATTCCAATCATCGCCCCCGCATAACCAAAGGTTACGGCAAACAAGACCGCCACCGTTCGGAAAAAACGCCGCCAACCGAAAAATCCAAAACAACATAGCGTCATCAACGCGGCAACCAAACCGCGCACCGACAATTCGATCCACAAAGAGGATTGGGGCAAGAATATGTACAAAGAGGACACTGCCCCCACCCCCGCGCCGCACAGTTGTCGACCGAAGGATACCGAACGTCGAAGTATTCGGGCTGTGAGGCTCAAGAGAAAGTAATCCACCACCAGATTCAGCAACATCAATATATCGGCATACACAACCATTTCTCCTCACCTCGGTTTCTTTATTATAACGCGCCGTTGATACAAAACCTGTCGAAGAAAGTGGGCAAAAAAAATAAAACGCTCCGAAGAGCGTTTTACTGAATAATTAGTTGATTTTTCCGTACAACGGCAGGTCCCCGTCGGTCTTGGGTTCACGCGTGGGCTTGGTTGCCACGGTGTTGTCGGGGCGACGGTCTCTCGAACCGCGACGTCCACCGTCACGGCGGTTTTCGCGCATCGGACGGATATTCCCGTCCTCGGGCGCAATCACAACACGGCGGTTGCTTCCTTCCCCAACCGAAGCGGATTTTACACCCTCAATTCCCTGAACAGCCGTATGAATAATGCGGCGCTCATAAGGATTCATCGGTTCCAAAGCGCGGTTGCGACCGGTGCGAAGCACCTGCTGGGAAACGCGGTTTGCCAAAGAAACCAACGTCTGCTCGCGCTTTTCGCGGTAGTTGCCAACGTTCAAGGAAACCTTGTAATAACCGTTGGAACTGTTGGCGGCCAAGCCCGACAGATACTGCAACGCATCCAGCGTTTCACCGCGGTGACCAATGACAACGCCAATGTTATCACAATCGACCAGCACCAAGGCGCCGCCTTCACGCTCGGCAACCTTAATGGTCATATTCTCGCAACCGAGTTTCTCCAAAACGTCTTTCAAATAGGCAACGGCACGAACAGCCGGACTATCGGCCGAAAGTTCTTCTGCCGGAACGGCACGGGCAGTTTCCTCGCTCAATGACGGGGCAACCGCGGCTTTCTCCGCCGTCTTTTTGGACTCGGTTTTCTTCTCTTTGTTTTCCGCCTTCTTCTCGGTCGGCTTGTTCTGCTTCTTTACGCGGTCTTTTTTGGCCGAGTTCTGCTTTTTCTTCTTGGGTTCGGGCAGTTCCACGTAAACGCGGACCTCGGCTTTCGAGCCGCCAAACAGACCCAAAATCTTCTTTTGCGGGGTCGCAAGAACCTCAAACTGAATATCGTCTTCCGGACCGGCGCCCAATGCCAAAATGGCATTTTCCTTGGCTTCATCAATCGTCAAGCCGGTTCCTATTGCTTCCTTAATCAAGGATAATCCTCCCTTTTATTCTTCCGACGCCGTTGCGTCAAACTTTTTCAACTGTTTTTCTTCAAATTCACAACGCTTGGAAAGTTCTTTCGAACGCTCCCTTGCCAACATTTTGTTGGGACCGTAAACCAACTGGATGACCGGCGTGATCAATCCGCCGATGAGCGAAGAACAAATCCAATAGAATCCAACACCGCCGGGCAACGTAAAGCCGATAAACAACGAAATGAGCGGCATCGTGAGCATCATTCCCGCCATCGAGGGCGCATCGGGATTCAGTTTCTTTTGCACCTGCATCGAAATAACGCTCGTGAACATCTGCGCGGCAAAAGCCAGAATCGGAATCAACCAAATGGGTTGGAACTTATGAAAGATATCGAACGAGAATTTGGGGGTCTGCGTTAAGTCAATACCGAAGAAACTGAAATTGATCCGCGAAAGTTCTGCGGTAATTTCAGGGAACTTATCGGTATTTCGCAGCGCCTCAATCAACTGCAATTCGTAACCACTTGCCTTGGTGGCAATACCCAATTCCTTGGCTGCCTCGGCGATGGCTTTCGCATCAATGTGAAGCAGGTACGTGAGCGGTTGCATGATCAGCCAGTAAATGCTGAGCATTAAAACCATTCGCAAAATGAGCGGCAAGCATCCGCCCGACATCGAAACGTTTTCCTCTTGGTAAATCTTTTGCATTTCGGTGCTGTAGCGCTGTTTATCGTCCCCGTATTTCTTTTTCAGTTCATCCAAACGGGGTTTGATGCGCAATTGCTGCACCGAAGACTTCTGGCTTTTGATGCTCAACGGAATCAACGCCAGGTTAATAAACAAGGTGAACAGGAATACGGAGGCAGCGAAATTACCGCCTACCAATCCTGCCAAAAACTCTAAAACCCAACCTAAGGGTATATTGATCCACTTAAACAGAAAATTCATTTTATCGGCTCCATCCAAACAGTGAGCACTCACTATCGGTTATTTTCACTTTTTTGTTTTTTCGGGAACGGGATCATACCCGCCCCGACAAAGCGGATTGCAACGAAGAATCCGCCAAACAGCCAGTGCTGTTCCCTTGAAAACGCCGTGCACCTCAAGCGCTTCGATCGCGTAGGACGAGCAGGTGGGCGTAAAGCGGCAACAAGAAATCTTTCGCGGCGAAATATGCCGCTGATAACACCGAATCATTTGAATCAACAGATTACGAATGATCTTCATTTTCACACCAAACACCTGCGGCGCACAACTGTTTTTTCAACATTTCGGCCGCAGCGGTACTTTTTATGCCGAGAATTCTTGTTCGGGCCACCAACACAAAATCATGGCCCGAAGCAATATTCGGCATACAAGAACGAAAGGCGGCAGTAAGCACGCGCTTTGCGCGATTCCGCTCAACCGCACCGCCAATCTTTTTACTGACGGTAATGCCCAATCGCACACCGTTCACCTTGGCGTTCGGCAAAACGTACACCACAAAACAAGACGTGACAAAACTTTTGCCACGGCGGTATATGCGCCGAAAATCGCCATTCGATTTTAGTTTTACTAATCGCATAAACAAACTACTCCCCTATTAACGCAGTCGTAACCGCATTGGAATACAAAACGCTAATAAAAGGAAAAGCCACAGGGTTGTGGCTTTAATAAGACAAACGCTTTCTTCCTTTTGCTCTACGGCGAGCCAGGACCTTACGACCGTTTGCAGTTGCCATTCTCTTCAGGAAACCATGTTCCTTTTTACGATGTAATTTTTTCGGCTGGTACGTTCTTTTCACAGTAAACCCTCCCTTTAAGAATTATCGTCCAGAGAAGTGCGTTTAGCGCATTCTCCCCTTTATAGACCTATCAGTAACTGATTATACCGCAAAGAGGGGTGGAATGTCAATAAAAATCTTCCAAAAAGGGTAAAAAAATCGCATATTGTCTGCTCTTTTTTGCGAAAAAACCTTTCGAGAAAAATCCTCGTGCCAAAAAGCGAAAGTTTTCGCGTTGACTTTTGGCGCCGCGGGCGGTACAATAAAACCGAATTACGGCAGAGGGGGTGTTTCCTTGCAGGATAAATATCCGGTAAATATAATCCGAAGCCGCCGAAAAACCTATTCCATTGAGGTCGCCGTCGACGGGTCGGTCACCGTGCGCGTGCCGTGGCTGACGGGCAAACGGCAGGTCGAAAAATTGTTGCGCGAAAAGGCCGATTGGATCGAGAGAAAACGGCGCAAAATGGCCGCTTTGAACGAGCGTGCCGAACAACAGGGCGCCCTCTCGCCCGAAGACCTTGCAAAACGAACGCTTGAAGCCCAAGCCGTTCTGCCGCGAAAGGTGGCGTTTTTCGCCGAACAGATGGGCGTTTCTTACCAAGCGGTTCGCATCCGTCATCAGAAAACGCGCTGGGGCAGTTGCAGCAGCAAGGGAAACATCAACCTCAACGCCCTTTTAATGTGCACCCCCGAACACGTGCAGGACTACGTCGTCGTGCACGAACTGTGCCACCTGAAACAAATGAACCACTCTTCCCTTTTCTGGCAAGAGGTTGCGGCCGTTCTGCCCGATTACAAGAAAAGTTACCGTTGGCTCAAAGAAAACGGCAACGTGTTGATGGAGAGAATGAAGAAATGAACAACACCGTTCTACG
>JAZQBA010000001.1:0-46548 GCA_045545515.1 Acutalibacteraceae bacterium | reverse complement strand
TTGATTACTTAGATTTCTCTTAAGAATCGTCGGGTCCTTATTATTGTCGTTGTTTAATTTTCAAGGTCCGTTTTGCTGCCCCTTTTTCAGGGCGCCCGATTATAATACCACACCCTACCCCTTTTGTCAACACTTTTTTTCGTCTTTTTTGAAACTTTTTTTCATTTATTTTACAAGCACAAGATGTTGGGGTCCGGCGGCGATTTTAACCACAATCAGAAAGGAAAAAAGTGGGTAAAACCAAGAAGATTTTACCCACTTTTTGTTTTATTTATACCAAAAAATTGAACGCGCCGACCGACTGCAGGAACAACAGCACCATGAGCGCCGGTGCCACGTATTTGATCATCACGGCAAAAAGGCGCTTTCTGCCGAACTTTGCGCCGCTGCTTTCAACCTCATCGGTAATCCAGGAGGGCTTGACGACCCAACCGATCAGGATACAGGTCAGCAGCGAAATGACCGGCATCAGAAGACTGTTGCTGATATAATCGAGCACGTCGAGAAGGTTTTGTCCCGTCGCCCCCGTCGGCAACGTTACGCCGAAGCTCAACACGTTATACCCAAGGCAGACCACCGTTGCGGCAATGGCCGAAAGAAGGGTGACGATGGTACTCGCCTTTTTGCGCGAAACGTGAAACGTTTCCATACAGGCGCCGACAATGGCCTCCATAATCGAAACGCTCGACGTGAGCGCCGCGAAGGCAACCATCACGAAGAAGGCAGGGCCGATGACTCTGCCGGCAATGCCCATGGCGTTAAAGACCTGGGGCAACGACTGGAAAATGAGGCCCGGGCCCGACTTCATCCCCTCGGTACCCATAAAGACGTAAACCGACGGAACAACCATCAATCCCGCGAGGAAGGCCACGGCGGTATCGAAGATCTCGATCTGGGCGACCGATTTATTAAGGTCGACCTCCTTTTTCACGTAGGAACCGTAGGTAATCATAATACCCATCGCCACCGACAGGGAGAAGAACAACTGGCTCATGGCGTCCAGAAGTACGCTCATAAAGCTTTTGAAGGTCAGCCCCGAGAAATCGGGTTTAACGTAGACCAAAAGGCCCTGAAGTCCGGTACGAACGGCACCGCCGTCCTCGGGTTGACTTTTCGTGGTCAGCGCAAAAATACTAATCCCGATAATCAGGACGAAAAGCGCCGGCATAATGATTTTCGAGAAGCGCTCAATTCCCTTTTCCACGCCGCCGAAAACGATGGCCGCGGTAAGGACGAGATACAAAAGCATCCAGACAACGGGCGAAACCTCATCGGTAATAAAGTTGACGAAGTAATCGCTGCCGGCTGTCGCCGTAAATTCGGTCAGGGAACTGACCATATACTTCAAAATCCAACCGCCGATAACAATATAATAGGTAATGATAATGCTCGGCACGGCAAAGGTCAGTTTGCCGAGGAAGGACCACTTGGGGTGAACGTTCTTAAACGCCTCCAAGGAACTCTTGCCCGTTTTGCGGCCGATGGCAATATCGGTCATCAACAGAGAAAAGCCGAAGGTTAAAACCAAAATCAAGTAGACCAGCAGAAACAATCCGCCGCCGTGTTTGGCCGCAAGGGTCGGGAAACGCCAGATATTGCCAACGCCGACCGCACTGCCGGCCGCCGCCAGAACAAAGCCCAACGACCCGCTAAAACTATTCTTTTTCGTTTGTGTTGCCATTTTTTACTCTCCTGCCAGTTTCTTTGCAAATTCTGCAAGTTCATCTTTGCTGAAAAATTCAATCGTAATCGTGCCGCGATCTTTGTTGGTCGAAGACGGTGTTATGTTAACCTTTCGATGCAGTTCGTTGCGAAGCGCCAACTCCACCTCGTTGTAGTAGGTGTTTTTGACCACCGTCTTTTTGGGGGTGCGGCTCTTTTTCTGTGCCGCGGCCATTCGTTCGAGTTCGCGCACCGAGGCGCCGTCGGCCGCCGCCAACAGCATACGCTCGCGCAATTCCTCATCTTCACACGAAAGAAGCGCACGCGCGTGACCCGCCGAAATAATACCGGTACGCAACGCCTCGCGCTCGCTCTCATTGAGATTCAACAGACGAAGCGCATTGGTTACGGCGCTACGCGATTTGCCGACACTCTCGGCCACCTCTTCCTGAGTGAGCCCGAAGGTATCGATCAAGGTACGAAAGCCCATCGCCTCTTCGAGGGCATTGAGGTCCTCGCGCTGCATATTTTCAATCAGCGCAACCTCCATATACTCGCGGTCATCCATCTGTTTGATGATGACGGGCACGTCGTGAACCCCCGCCATACGGCAGGCGCGCCAACGGCGTTCGCCCGCGATGATCTGATAAGTGCCGCCCGATAAGGGACGGACGATAATGGGTTGCAACAAGCCGTGTTTTGCAATACTGTCGGCCAATTCCGAAAGGGCCGTTTCATCAAAGTCGCGGCGTGGTTGGTCGCGGTTGGGCTCGATATCCATTACGTTTACGGTGACCGCGCTGCCCGAATCGGTTGCGTTTTCGTTAAACAAAGCCTCTAACCCTCGGCCGAGGCCGCCTTTTTTCGCTGCCATCAGATTCCCCTCCTGTTTCGTTTGAGCAGTTCCTTGGCCAACTCGTTGTAGGCGTCGCTACCCTTGGAACGCTTATCGTAATATTGAATCGGCATCCCGTAACTCGGCGCCTCGGAAAGGCGAACGGCACGCGGAATGGTCGTTTTGTAAAGTTTGGCGGCAAAATACTTTTTGATTTCGCCGACCACCTGTTGGGTGAGGTTCAAGCGCCCGTCGAACATGGTCAGCACAATACCCTCAATCTCCAAGGTCGGATTATAAAGCCGCTTGACCTGACGGACCGACGCCATCAGTTGGGAGAGGCCCTCCAGCGCGTAATACTCGCACTGAATCGGTACCAACACCGTATCGCTCGCGTTGAGCGCGTTGATGGTAATGAGTCCCAACGAGGGCGGACAGTCGATCAAAATATAATCATACTGTTCGCGCACAGGTGCCAAGGCCTTTTTGAGTTGGGCCTCGCGGTGTTCAATTTCAATCAGGTCAATTTCGGCCGCCGCCAGGTCCATCGAAGCGGGGACGACCCAAACGTTTTTGAACGCGGTCTGGCAAACGGCCTGTTGAATCTTGGCCGTGCCATTGAGCAGTTCATAGGTTGAAACGCCGCCGTCGCGTTTACTGATTCCGTAACCGCTGGTGCTGTTCCCCTGGGGGTCGGCGTCGACAAGCAGCACTTTTTTGCCGGCAATGCCGATTCCGGCCGCGAGGTTCACGGCGGTCGTCGTTTTCCCAACGCCGCCTTTTTGGTTTACAATCGAAATGATTTTGCCCATAACGACTCCTATCAATATGTATATATTAATATTATAAGATCATATAATATTATATTATGCGAAAATGTTTCACGTGAAACATTTCCACAAACACGCCAACGTGTATTCCCATTATATCAAATGAGGTTCTGTTTGTAAACCAAAACTTCGCAATAAAAAAACCGACTTTTCAGCCGGTTTTGTTTCGTTTTTAGGATTTATCGGACGATTTGAAGAAGAGCGACGCCAAAAACCCGAACAGAATTGCCGCCGTAATGCCGGCCGCCGTTCCTGTGAGTCCCCCCGTAAGAATGCCGATCAGACCATAATTGTCGACCGCCTCGCGCACGCCTTTGGCCAGACTGTACCCAAACCCCGTCAGCGGAACGGTTGCCCCCGCCCCCGCCATTTCAATCAGCGGCTCGTAAATACCAACCGCCGTCAGCAAGACGCCCGCCACCACGTAGGACACGAGAATGCGCGCCGGGGTCAGTTTGGTATAGTCAATCAACAGTTGCCCGATTGCACAAAAACCGCCGCCCACCGCGAAAACCAGGGCGTATTTCCACACCATTTCCATTGGAACACCTCGTTTATGTTTCACGTGAAACATTGTTTTTCTTATTGTGTACCAAAGCGGCGAAATTATGCGGCAAAAGAAAACCGCATTGGTTTTACCAACACGGTCTTTTGGTTATTCGCCTTTGATTTTTCGCTGATATTCGCGGAACTGTTGCTCGGTCTTGTTGTCCCCGAATTGGTAGTATTTTCGGTCTTTGATCGCATCGGGCAGGTATTGTTGCTTGACGTAGTGGTTCTTATAACTGTGGGGATACAGATAGTTCTGCCCTTTGACCGCGGCATCTTCGCCGTCGAAGTGTTTGTTCTGCAGTTGGCGCGGAATATCGCCGCCAAGACCGCGTTCAACGTCGGCCATGGCCGCATCAATTGCCTGTTCGCCCGAATTGGATTTGGGGCTGTTGGCCACCAAAATTACCGCATCGGCCAAGGGAATTCGCGCTTCGGGAAGCCCGACCATCATTGCGGTATCGACCGCCGCCTTAACAATCGGAATAATTTGCGGATAGGCCAGACCCACGTCCTCGCTCGCGCAGACCATCAAGCGCCGACAGGCGCTCGGCAGGTCGCCCGCCGCCAACAGACGCGCCAAATAGTAGATCGCGGCGTCCGGATCGGAACCGCGCATCGATTTTTGATAGGCCGAAACGATATCGTAATGGTCGTCCCCCTCGCGGTCATACCGCGCCGCCGAAGAAATGGGCAATTCTTCGCGCACGACGATGGCCGTGTCGTTCTCGTCGGCCGTCATCACCGCCAGTTCCAACATATTGAGTGCGCGGCGAACGTCGCCCCCCGCGGCACGCGCGATGGTGCGAACGGCCTCCCGGGAGATTTCAACGGGTTTTCCGCGTTCTTCGGACAAAAGAGCGACCGCGCGTTCGACAACCGGAACAATATCGTCGGTCTGAAGCGATTTGAACTCAAAGACCGAGGAACGGCTTAAAATCGCGTTATACACGTAAAAATAAGGGTTTTCGGTGGTTGAGGCAACCAACGTAATATCCCCGTTTTCAATGTAAGAAAGCAAAATTTGTTGCTGCTTTTTGTTGAAATACTGAATTTCGTCGAGGTACAAAAGAATGCCGTTTTCGGTTTCAAAGGTACCGATAGAAGCCACGACCTCTTTAATATCGGACGTGGACGCGGTGGTCGCGTTGAGATAGCAAAGTTTTTTGCCGCATTTTTCGGCAATAATTCGCGCAACGGTCGTTTTGCCGATGCCCGAAGGCCCGTAGAAAATCATATTCGGCAGTTCGCCCGATTCGATAATACGGCGAAGCACTTTTCCCTCTTGCAACAAATGGGACTGACCCGCAACCTCCTCAATCGTTTTCGGACGCGCGCGGTCGGCAAGCGGTGCTCTCATCTTCTCCACTCCTCTCAACAAACTATAACAACTATAACCATTATATACGCTTTCTTCTCATTTTTCAAGAACTTCCCGAAATGCCGCCTTTTGCGAATGATTTTTGCCTTTGACTCATATTCTTTACGGGTGGAAATTCATGAGAAAAACAATTTTTATTAAAAACGCGGCGGTTTTGACCGCTTCTTCCTTAATTCTTCGTTTCAGCGGCATTGTCTTCAAGGTTTGGTTGGCCGCGGCCATCGGTTCGGAAGGCATCGGCCTTTATCAGTTGGTTTTTTCGGTCTACGTGTTGGTGTCGACCTTTGCCACGTCGGGCATTTCGACCGCCGTTACGCGGTTGGTGGCCGATGAACTCGCTCTCGGGCGGGATACGGGGGTTCGCAAAATTCTTCGGCGCTGCCTTCAAATCACGCTGTTGATTGCGTTTGTTTCGGTCGCGCTCGTCTTTTTCGGTGCCGATTTTATCGCGCAGCGGCTTCTGGGGGATCTTCGCGCCGCACCGGCACTCAAGATTCTGGCCTTTTCACTCCCGTTTATGGGGCTTTGTTCCTGTTTTCGGGGTTATTTCATTGCGCGCCGCAAGGCGACGCCCACCGCCTTTTCCCAACAGTTGGAACAAATTGTTCGAATCGCCGTCGTGCTTGTCACCGTAAAGGCGGTCGCCCACAAGGGACTCACCTACACCTGCGGCGCGGTTTTATTGGGTGATACCCTGGCCGAAGCGGTTTCCGCCCTCTTTTTATGGGGGCTTTATCGGCTTGACCGCCGCCACCTTTTGGAACTTTCGGGGCGCGAACACCCGCCCTTTGGCATCGTGCGCTCGATTTTACATATTTCGGTACCCATTACCGCAGGGCGGTACCTCAACAGTGCGTTGCGCACGGGCGAAAACATTTTGGTCCCCAAAACCCTCACGTTACACGGCGGCGGCAAAAACGCCCTCTCACAATTCGGTATGATCAAAGGTATGGCGCTGCCGTTGCTCTTTTTTCCCTCAACCCTCTTAAACGCGCTTTCGACCCTTTTAATCCCCGAAATGTCCGAAGCGGCGGCGCGCGGAAGAACGGGACTCGTGCGCTCGGCCGTCGAACGGATTTTGCGGCTGACCGTTTTGCTTTCCTTTTTCTGTTCGGCCGTTTTTCTGTTCGCGGGGCAGAATATCGGCGTTTTGGTCTATAAAAATGAAACGGTCGGGTTTTTGCTCTGCGCGCTGGCGCCGATTATTCCGCTGATGTATCTCGACAGCGTTTCGGACGGTATTTTGAAAGGGCTCGACCAACAACGCTTTACTTTTTTTACGGCGGTGGGGGATTCTTCGCTTCGGATTGTTCTGATTTTAATCATTCTGCCGCGATTTGGGTTGTTGGGTTTTCTCGGCATTATGTACCTTTCCAACCTGTTGACCAGTCTTTTGAACGTCGGGCGGTTGTTATTCGTCAGCGGCGCACGGCTCGACGTTTTACGCGTAATCTTGTTACCGTTCTCGGCCGCACTGATTTTGGTACTACTGTTGAAAGAACTCCTCTCTTTGGTTAACATAATACACAATATTATATATATTATGTTAATATGCGTGGTCGGTTTTCCTTTGTATTTATGGTTTTTGTTTCTCATCGGCGCGGTATCGCTCGACGATATCGGAGAATTCAAAAACCGATAGAAAAAAGCGTTTGAGAAACTCTCAAACGCTTTTATTTTTGATAGAGGGCGGCGTTTCGACGAATGGGTTGTTCCCCGCGCCAGGCAAAGGCACGCCCCTTGATCGGTTGCCCCTCTTCATATTGGTGTTGGTATCCCTCTTTGAAAACGTCGACAGGGTTGATGCGAACGTTTTTGTTAATGGGACACACTTCGGCGCAGATATCGCACCCCCACAAAAGGTTGTTATCTGTCAGCGCGGTCTGTTCGGCCTCGGTTAACGCCCCCTTTTTTTGGGTAACGGCCGATAAACAATCGAGTCGCACTCTTTTGCTCGGACAAGCACGCGCGCACGCGCCGCAATCGGGACAGGTTTGAACCCTGGCTTCACACGCAATCTCCAAATCGGTCACGATTTCGCCCAAAAAGACCCAGGACCCGTATTCTTTGTGAAGAAGCAGTCCGTTTTTGCCCACGACCCCGAGTCCTGCGGCGGCCGCCGCCAACACTTCGGGAATGGGGGAATTGTCCTGAAAGATTTCAAACTGCGCTTCGGGGAATTCTGCCGACAAGGCCTCTTTGGCCGCCAAAAGGCGCGGCCGCAAAACCTCGTGATAATCGGGCACCGCCGCGTAACGGCTCAATTTCTCGGGCGCCTCTTCGCGCACTTTATACGGAAAAGCCATCATCACCACCGTCTTGGCCCCTTTGGGCAGACGCGCGGCGGCGCGGCAGGAAAGCAAACGGTCTTCGACAAAGGAAAAGGGGCAAAAGCCGACCTCTTCGATGCCGTTGTTCTTCAAAATCGATACAATCTTATTTTTCACGGCGCACCTGTTCAAAAAAATCCTGTAAAAGGCATTTACATTCTTCTTCACAAATTCCGCCCTTAATTTCGGGTCGGCTTTCAAACGGCAGATTGCAAAGATTCACAACGCTATCCATACACCCGGCGCGCAGGTCATAGGCCCCAAAAACCACTTCCCCGACGCGCGCGTTGATGATCGCGCCCGTACACATCGGGCAGGGTTCGAGCGTAACGTAAAGGGTACAGTCCGAAAGGCGCCAGTCCCCGACCGTTTCACAAGCGTTCTGAATGGCCTCAATTTCCGCGTGGGCCAAGGCGCTTCGCGTGGCTTCGCGCCGATTTCGGCCCTCCCCCACGATTCGGCCGTCTTTCACCACCACGGCGCCAACGGGGATTTCCCCCTCTTTGGCGGCCGCGCGCGCAAGTTCGAGTGCGCGAAACATAAATTTGCGTTCCATCTTATTCAAAATAGGGCGTTTTTCCGCCGACCGCAGGCGCGTTCGGGGCGTTGCCGCGAATCGAATAGAGAACGACCCCTTCCAAGAAGGGCAAGAAAATTACCAAAAGCAGATAGAGCGCCGCGCTTTTGGGGGCAAATATGGTAGAAACACGGTAGAAACACCACAACCACAAAACGCGGTGGAACAACAAAAGTACCAAGGAAATCATAAAGGGCAACCCCGCTTGACTGAGTGCACGAAAATCGGCCGCCGTCATCTTTTCACCCGCCGCAACGGCATTTTCGGCCGCGACCATCAAATCAAGCCCTGCCGTTATCGACAAAAAGAGTCCGACAAGCGCCAAAACGACACTCGAAACCGACAGAATCGGCAAAATCACGCGAACCGAACGCTCAACGGCCGAAGATTTTCGGTGCTGACAAGCAAGGTCGGCCAAGGTGTAATCACAAACAAACGGTAAAAATGCACCCAACGGCAGTTTGCTTTCCAGCGTCAGGGCCATTTCGCAAACGCCAATGGCTTTCAACGCCCAAAGCACCGTCTTCATCGCCCACAACAGCAGAAAAAAGGCAAACGCCGTCTGCAAAACGGGGGTCACGCTTTCCACAAAATCGGGAAGAGAAATCATTTTTATCACCTCAAAAAATGTCTTAAACAAAGAACGCGCAGGATTCCACCAAAACAATTACCAAAAACAGAAGGATCCACGGCGAAGAGAAGAACCATTGAGCCCGTTCTTTCGCGGTAACTTTCCTTTCTTCGGCGCTTTTAAGCGTTGCCGCCGCCCTTCCTTCGCGGAAGGTCTTTATCGACAAAATACCGATGAGTAACATCACCATCAGAACGATTAAAAAGGCGGTGTTCTTTTCCGCGGCCGTCAGGTCGTTCAAAAAGTAATCAAACAAGGTCGAAAGAAGGTTGTTGAAGCCGTGTACCAACACACAGACCCAAATCGACCCCGTTGCCACGCGGATATATCCTAACACAAGCCCCACCAAAAAGGCAAACGGCATTTGTTGGAAGTTTCCGTGCATCGCACCGAACAAAATAGAACTTACCAGAATGGAAAACCCGTCGCCAAACGGTTTCAGAAGACCCATTACCACGCCGCGCGTGGCAAATTCTTCGACCAGGGCGGGAACAACGGCCGTCGACAACACGGCCAGACAGAATCCGTAAATTCCGCGCGGTGAATCCCCGAAATCGACCGAGTAATCGACGCCGAAATTCTGAAAGATCTGCCCTGCGATCGAGGTTGCAATGTTGGCAAAGGCGCAAAAGCCGACGCCAAACAGGAAAAGCGGCCCCCCGTCCTTTACCGAAACGGCGGCGGTGGGCACCAAATCGCTCAAACGATGTTTCGAAGCCTTGGCCACCACCGAAAAGGGCAGTAAAAAGAGAATCATCGATAATAAAAGTTGCACCGCCTCGCGCGTACCCGCCTCGAACACAAATTCATAGGTTTCTTGCGGCGAAATACCGAACATCGACAAAACCCCTGTCAACAGCAAAAACCAAAAATTTGAAAACAGCGTTAAAAAGACGAGCGGAATTCCAATCAACAGCGCGGCTCGGCGAACTTTTTTCTTTTCTTCTCTTTTGGGGTCGGGTGCGGGGGAATGAAAGGTCAAAGGTGCGCCCGACGGCATAAATTCATTCATTATCATTTTCCTTTTATTGTCAGAAAATTTCTTCCCAAACAGGTCATGGCGACAGAAAAATCCGCCGCCATGAGTTTTTTTATTCTTCTGCCGAAACTTCGTTCGTTTCTTCGGCGTTTTCCGCCTCTTGCTGCGGCTCGGCCGCCTCGGGCGTATCGGTTACTTCTTCAGCGTTGTGTTCCGCCAAAGCGACCGACAAAATGCGCTCGCCTTCACCGACGCGCATCACGCGGACACCCTTACCGGGGCGCGAAATGGTCGAAAGGTCGCCCGAATAGATGCGAATGATAATGCCGTTCGAGGCAATCATAATCAAGTCGCAATCTTCTTCCAGGGGCAACACGGCGGCAACGTCGCCGTATTTTTCAACGCGGTAGTTCATCAGACCCTTACCGCCGCGCGATTGGACGCGGTAGTCGCTAATGGGGCTGATTCTTCCGTAACCCGTTTCGGTCACGGTCAAAACGCGGGTGTTTTCATCGCAAACGGCCATCGCAATCACGCGGTCGTCGGCGGCGAGTTCCAAAGCCTTTACGCCGCGCGCGGTACGACCCATCGCGCGAACCTGCGCCTCGTTAAACTGAATGGCTTTACCCTTTTTGGTCGCCACCAACAAATTGTTGTTGCCCGCCGTCATCCGAACAAAGCTCAACTCGTCGCCCTCGTCAATCGAAAGGGCAATAATACCGCTCTTGCGCGTGTTCTTAAAGTCGCTCAGGCGGGTACGCTTGATGACACCGTTTTTGGTACCCATGCAAAGGTAACGTTCTTCTTCCTGGTCGGCCGTAACCGGCAGAATAATGGTAATTTTCTCCTCCGGCATCAAAGGAACGACGTTGATGATGTTCAGTCCCTTCGAATTGCGGCTGCCCTCGGGAATTTCGTAGGCCTTAATGCGATAAACGCGGCCCAGGTTCGAGAAGAGCATAATGGTATCGTGGGAAGAACAGGTGAACATACTCTCAACCACGTCGTCCTCGCGCGTTCTCATACCGGTAATTCCGCGGCCGCCGCGGTGCTGAACGTTGTATTCATCGGCCGGCAGACGCTTGATATAACCGTTTTCGGTCTTGGTAATGACACACTCTTCCTCGGGAATCAGGTCTTCAATGTCCACTTCGCCCGCAACGTCCGAAAGTTCGGTCCGGCGCTCGTCGGCAAAACGGTCGCGCAGATTGAGCGCTTCGGTCTTAACAATGTCCAAAACGCGCGCCTGGGAAGCCAAAATAGCCTCGCATTCCTTAATGAAGTCCTGTTTTTCCTTTAATTCGTCGAGAATCTTCTGTTTTTCCATACCCGCAAGTTTTCCGAGTTGCATCTGAACGATGGCGGTGGTCTGGATTTCATCCAGCCCAAAACGCTCGGTCAGCGCTTCTTTACTCTCGGGAATGGTCTTGCTGTTGCGGATAATGGCAATAACTTCGTCGATAAAGTCAAGCGCGATTTTCAAGCCCTCTAAAATGTGGGCGCGCTCCTCGGCCTTGCGCTTGTCGTAGGCCGTGCGGCGGCGAATAATATCGCATTGGAAATCAATGCAGTTCTGCAGCATTTCCTTGAGCGTTAAAATTTGCGGTTTTCCGTTGACAATCGCCAACAAAATGGCGCCAAAGGTGGTCTGCAACGAGGTGTAAGAATACAACTTGTTGAGTACGACCTGGGGATTGGCGTCGCGCTTGATGTCGACGATAATACGAATACCGCCGTCGCGCTTGGAGGAGTAGTCGACAACGTCGTCGATGCCCTCAATTTTTTTATCACTTGCAAGGTCGTAAATATGCTTTACGAGGTCCTTTTTGCGCACTTTGTAGGGCAATTCCGTAATCACAATGCGGAATTTGCCGTTCTTGACCTCTTCAATTTCGGCCTTACCGCGCACGATGATTTTGCCGCGGCCCGTTGCATAAGCGGCGCGAATCCCCGCGCGACCCATAATGATACCGCCGGTCGGGAAGTCGGGTCCCTTAATGTACTGACAAATGTCGGAAAGTTCGGCCTCGGGGTTGTCGATGAGACAGCACATACCGTCGATTACTTCGCCGAGGTTGTGCGGCGGAATTTCGGTCGCCATACCAACCGCAATACCCGAAGAACCGTTCACCAAAAGTTGCGGGAAACGAACGGGCAGAACCTCGGGTTCTTTCAAGCGGTCGTCGTAGTTGGGCATAAAGTCGACCGTTTCCTTGTCGATATCATCGAGCATATGCAAGGAAAGGCGGTTCATTTTCGATTCGGTATAACGGTAGGCAGCGGCGGGGTAACCGTCGATGTTACCGAAGTTTCCGTGACCGTCTATGAGCGGATAGCGAAGCGAGAAATCCTGTGCCATACGGACCATCGCGTCGTATACGGAGGTGTCGCCGTGGGGATGGTAACGACCCAATACGGCACCGACCGTGTCGGCGCACTTACGGTAGGCCTTTTCGGGGGTCAGACCGTTTTCATACATGGTGTAAAGGATACGGCGGTGAACCGGTTTCAAACCGTCGCGCACGTCGGGGAGCGCACGGCCAACCAAAACCGACATCGAATACTGCAACATACTGTTGCGTACTTCGTCGACAATTTCTACCGGCAGAATGGTGGTTTCTTCATCACTCGGCCAATAAACGTTTTCTTGTTTTGCCATTTTCGTCTTCCCCCTTCCTTAAATATCCAAATCGGTCGCGAAAATCGCGTTTTCTTCAATAAATTGACGGCGCGGTTCAACCTCTTCGCCCATGAGCATCGTAAAGGTCTGGTCAGCAAGTTCGGCATCCTTCAAGGTCACCTGCAAGAGGGTACGCTTTTCGGGGTCGAGCGTCGTTTCCCACAACTGCTCGGGGTTCATTTCACCAAGACCCTTATAGCGCTGAACGTCGGCCGTACCGCCCAGGCGCTCAATACATTCGGTCTTTTCCTCGTCGGTAAAGGCGTCGAAATGTTGTTTGCCTTTGGAAATGCGGTAAAGCGGCGGTTGCGCCAGGTAAATATGCCCCGTTTCAATGAGTTCGGGCATATAGCGGAAGAAGAAGGTTAAAAGAAGTGTGCGGATATGCGAACCGTCAACGTCGGCATCGGCCATAATGACGATTTTATCATAGCGCAGTTTGTTGATATCGAAGTTTTCGGCAATCCCCGTGCCCAAAGCCACGATAACGGGGGTCAACTTGTCGTTGCCGTAAACACGGTCGACTCTTGCCTTTTCAACGTTGAGCATTTTACCCCACAAGGGTAAGATTGCCTGGTAGGTACTGTTTCGGCCTTCAACCGCCGAACCGCCTGCACTGTCACCCTCAACGATGAAGATTTCGGTCTTGGTCGGGTCATCAGAGATACAGTCGGTCAATTTTTCGGGCATACGGGTCTTTCCGGCAATACCGGTCTTGCTTCGCTGCAGATCCCGTGCCTTTTGGGCGGCTTCGCGCGCATTGGAAGAAGCAATCGATTTATCGAGAATGATCTTGGCCTCGGCCGGATGATCCTCTAAATACTGCATCAATTTATCGGCCACAATGTTGTTGACCAACGTACCAATCGCTGTATTACCGAGTTTTGCCTTGGTCTGCGACTCAAACTGCGCATCGGTCAGTTTCACGCTGATAACGGCAATCAAGCCTTCGTTGATATCGTCGGCCTTCAACTTATGGTCGGAATCCTTCAAGAACTTAAAGTTCAGACCGTATTTGTTGATAACACGGGTCAAACTCGTTTTGAAGGAACTCTCATGCGTACCGCCGTCAACCGTGTGAATGGTGTTGGCAAAGGACATAATTTTGGCGTCGTATCCCGTGCACCACATTAAGGCGATTTCGGTCATCGAATTGCCCGAAGACCCCGAAAGATAAATAACTTCTTGATTGAGCGGATTCTTCTTGCTCTTTTCAAGCAAAAATTCAACATAAGAACGAATACCGCCCTCGAAGCAAAGGTCATCTTCGCGCTCGGGAACGTCGGCATCGCTGCGGCAATCCTTCAGAACGATACGAATACCGCCGTTTAGGAAAGCCTGTTCGCGCAAACGCTGTAACAGCGTGTCGTAATCATAGCGCGTCGTATCGGTGAAAATGGTGCGGTCGGGTTTGAAGGTAACGGTGGTACCCGTTTCATTGGTATCGCCGATAATTTTCAGATCGTCGGTAATATTGCCCAACTCATACCGCTGGAAATACTTGTGTTGGCCGTCTTTTACCTCAACTTCCAACCACTCGGAGAGCGCGTTTACAACCGAGGCGCCAACACCGTGCAGACCGCCCGAAACTTTATAGCCGTTTCCGCCGAATTTACCGCCTGCGTGCAGAATGGTGAAAACGACCGTAACCGTCGGGATTCCTTTTTGCGGGTTGATACCCACGGGAATACCACGGCCGTTATCGGTAACGCGGATAATACCGTCGTCCAGAAGTTCTACTAAAATTTTGTCGCAATAACCCGCCAGGGCTTCGTCGATCGAGTTATCGACAATTTCGTAGACCAAATGGTGCAGTCCGCGTTCTCCCGTCGAGCCGATATACATACCGGGGCGTTTGCGAACGGCTTCCAGTCCTTCCAATACCTGTATGGAATTTTCGTCATATTTTTCCGTAACAGGCGTGGTGTTTTTCTCTTCCATTTTTGCTCTCCTTTTACTGAATTAAAGCGTTTATTCGTTTAGTGAATCAATATACCCTGCGCGTTTTTGAAGGGTACTTGAGGATATTTGCGAAATGTAAACTTTGCGGTTTTTCCCGCCCTTGTCGGCGCACAACACAAAGGATTTCGGTAATTCGTAGGAAACGGTTACCACGTCACCCTTTTTTTCGGCCAGGGTCAGGTATTTTCGCGTGTGCTTGGAAACGGTGGTACTGTCTAAATCGAAAATTCCGATGACGTCCTCGGTTTTGATGAGGGTTTCATTTCCCAAATGTATAAACAAAGCTAAAACACCTCTCCGTTTTCAACACGAATGATTTTTCCGTCTTCAAGACCCGCAATATTGGCCGGGTCGCAACAGGTTAAAAAGCATTGATGACTGCCGATGTGATTGAGCACGTAATTTTGCCGCAAGGGATCGAGTTCGCTCATCACGTCGTCCAGTAAACAAACGGGATATTCCCCCGTTTTTTCAAAAATAATTTCGGCTTGGGCCAATTTCAGTGAAAGCGCAACGCTGCGCTGCTGCCCTTGGGACCCGTAACCGCGCGCCGAAAGACCGTTGATGGTGAAAATCAGGTCGTCGCGGTGGGGACCAATCGACGTACTGCCGAGCATTAGGTCTTCTTTTCGGCTTTCTTGTAACTGGCGGAAAAATTTTTCCGGATTGGCACTGCTTTGATAGAAAAATTTTAAGGTTTCCCGCCCGTTTGAGAGTTCGCCGTAAAGTTTCGGCAAATATTTTTCCATTTCTTTTAAGAATTGCTGCCGTTTTTCAATGATTTTGGTGCCCGATTCGGCCAATTCCTTCTCAAAAACGTCCAACAGGACCGACAACGAACCGTCATACCGATAATCTTTGAGCGTTTTATTGCGTTGAAAAAGCGCGCGTTTGTAGCGGTGTAACAATTCTATATAGTTGGGGTACAACTGTCCAATCGCCAGGTCTAAAAATCGGCGGCGTTCTTCGGGCGCACCCTTCATAAGCGAGAGATCGGTCGGCGAAAAAACAACGGCGGAAAAAATTCCCGCTAAATTGGAGGGACTCGAAAGCGGTTTTTCATTCAAAAAGGCTTTTCGTTTCTCCAAAAATTGTATTTCGGCCGTTTTTTGGGTTCCCTCGGCTATAAATTCCAACCTTGTTTTCGCCGAATCATTGCCCTGCATAATAAAGGAACTGTCTTTATTGGTGCGAAAACTTTTTGCCCCCGAAAAAAGCCAAATAGCTTCAATCAGATTGGTTTTTCCCTGGGCGTTTTCGCCACAAATAACGTTCATTCCTTCATAGGGCGAAAGGCTTCCCTCTTTCAGATTGCGAAACCGCAACCAATCCAGTTTAAGAACCTGCATTTTCGATGATCAGACGCTGCCCGTCAAACGAAACCGAATCGCCTTTTCGAAGTTTTTTACCGCGCATGGTGCAAACTTCACCATTCACCGTTACTTCGCCGTTTTGAATCACCATCTTGGCGTGACCGCCCGTCGATACAAAACCGGCCAACTTGAGCGCCGCATCCAATTTGATGAATTCTTCGCGAATGGATAATTCTTTAATTGCCATTGTTGTTTAACCTCATGGGCATAATCATATACAAATAACTCTTGTTGTTTTCTTCTTCGGAACACAAAATCACACCGGCGTTTGCGCCCTTGAAACGAATTTGCAACTGTTCTTCGGGAATGGCGCGCAAAGCTTCGCACAAATAGCGGCTATTGAGTCCAATCTGGAACGGGGCACCCGAAAGCGCTACGTTGATACTCTCGGTTGCGCGACCCATCGCCGTGTTACAGGTGAACACAACGCGCTCGGTATCAAATTCACAACGAATCGGCGTCGAGAACGAGTCGTTAATCAAAAGTGATACGCGCTCGGCCGTATTCAACAGCGCCGAACGGTTCATATTTACGCTTTGGGTAAACTCGGTCGGAATGGTTTTTTCGTAGTTGACGAATTCACCTTCCATCAAACGGCAGATGAACAAATATCCGTCAATCAAGAACGAAACCAAACGTTTGCCGATTAAGATTTCAATTTTTTCGGTGTTTTCGTCAATCAGTTTTGCCACTTCACCCACGGCTCGGCCGGTAATAATCATCTCGGCTTCGTCCGAGAGTTCAACCGCCTCGCGGCGAATGGCCAGACGGTAACCGTCAATGGCGACAAACTGTAAAACGTTATCCTTTACCGAAATATTCACACCGGTCAAGATTGGGCGGGTGCCTTCGGTTTGGGCAACGGCAAACAAAGTGCCCGAAACCATTTCCTGGAACAATTCACCCGAAAGGTTGATTTTGGTGCCTTCGGCTACCGAGGGCATTTCGGGAAAATCAATTGCGGCCATACCCATAATATCAAACACCGCGTCACCGCCGCGAATGTGACAACTCAACTTCATATCCGATTCGATTTCAATCATTTCGGAATTGAGTTTTCTTAAAATATCGGAAAGCAAACGCGCATTGAGAACGATATCCCCCGGTTCACTCGAAATGGCGGGTAACGTTTTCTTCATACCGACTTCTAAATTGTAAGCGGCAAGCGTTACCTGTTCTTTTTCGGCCGAAATTAAAATACCTTCCAAAACCGGTAAAGCACTCTTGGAACTAACCACTCTTTGCAGACGGGAAACCGCCTCTAAAAAAGAAACACGATTGATCGAAAAAATCATAAATTTTCAAATCCTTTCTTTTTGCGCTATAAAACAATAAATAATTAACAGTAATGATAAGTGCGGTGGATATTGCGAAAAGGCTCTCTATCGCCCTGATAGAGTCAAAAACGGGTGTTTATAAAAAATTGGAAAATTTGTGGATAAGTGGGATAACTTGATACCGCTTGTGGACAAGTGGATAACCCGTGTGTGAATTAACCTTGATAAGTCGAATAACTTATTGATTGGTGATGTTTTTAATAATGTCCCCCACAAGCGCTTTTTCGTAGGGCTTGTCCCTCAAAAAGGCTTCAATCTTGGCAACGTTGTGAAGAACCGTCGTGTGGTCCTTGCCGAAGTATTCGCCGATGGCCTTGTACGAAAGGTCGGTCGTTTCGCGCGTGATGTACATCGCAACCTGTCGCGCCAGGGCCAGAGCGGCCGTTCGGCGGTTGGAAAGAATATCACTTTCGGTGACGTTATAGGTGTGCGCCACTTCCGAAACGATGCGTTCAATCTTAATCGGCTCGGGTTGGGTGTCGTTAATCACGTCCCGAATAAAGCCTTGAACAATCGAAAGGGTCGGCTTTCGGTTTTGAATCATATAATAGGCCTGTAATTTTTTTACAACGCCTTCCAACTGGCGGGTGTTGACTTTGATATGTTCGGCAATGTAGTAAACAACTTCTTCATCAATTTCGATTCCGACCTGTTCGGCCTTTTTCTTAATGATTCCGACGCGCGTTTCGTAATCGGGCGGCGTAATATCGGCCAAAAGACCGCTTTCCAAGCGCGAACAAATACGATCGTCAAGCGTTTTGATTTCCTTGGGCGGACGGTCCATCGTACAGATGATCTGTTTGTTATTTTGGTACAACGTGTTAAAGGTGTTGAAAAACTCCTCCTGGGTGCGCTCTTTACCGGCAATAAACTGAATATCGTCAATCAAAAGAACGTCTACGTTGCGGTACTTGTTGCGGAAATCATCGGGCGTTCCCATACCGAGTTTACCTTCGTGCAGCGAACTGATGAGTTCGTTGGTGAAATCCTCACTGCGGATATAGGTCTGTTTTTTATACGGGAACTGTTTTTTGATGCGGTTTTTAATGGCCAACAACAAATGGGTTTTTCCAACGCCCGAGTTGCCGTAAATAACCAAGGGGTTATAAACAATATTGGCGTTGTCGGCAACAGCCGAAGAAGCCGCATAGGCAAAACGGTTGGTCGAACCGACAATAAAGTTGTCAAAGGTGAAGAAATCTTCAAAGGTCAGGCCCTCGCTGTGTTGCTCGGCCATCAGAATACTTTCTTCGTCTTCTTCAAACACAATGCGCACGTTGGCTTCGATTCCCATCACGGCGCGCAGCGCCTTTGTCAACACGTCGGAATAGTTTTGCTCAACAATGCCGCGCATATATTCGTTGTGGATTGATAAGATCAATTCCCCGTTTTGTAAGGACACGGGTTTCAGGTCGGCCAAAAAACAATCAAACGCAACCTCGGAAATGGTTTTTTTACATTCCTCGCAAACGGCTGCCCAAATATCATCCAAAGAACCAATCGGCATTTTTTCATCCCCTATAATATAAATATATATATAATAATCATAATATTGCTTTATACAGTATATCATACCCTCTTTTGAAAATCAATGTAAACTTTCGAATTTATCCACCAAAATTCAAAAAAAAAGAGTAAAAAATCACCCCATTTTCCGAAAAACGGAGAATGGGGTGGATAAATTTATTCTTTGGTCATCAATTCGCAGACCAAACGGCTGTGTTCCAAGGGGTCGGCAAGGGTTTTTCCGCCGATCAAACAGGCTTCCGCGTAAAGCAGTTTGGTATATTTTTCGAGCGTTTCGCGGTCGTTTTCAAAAAGTTTTTTCAAGCGTTCGGCGACCGGGTGGGAACGGTTGATTTCTAAAATCAATCGCGCTTTTACCTTTTGATTTTCGGTCGAGGGCATGGCGTTGAGCGTTTTTTCCATTTCGAGGGAAATCCCGCCCTCACTCGAAAGGCAAACGGGGTGGTTTTTCAACTTGTCGGTAAAGCGAACGGCCGAAACAGCGTCCCCGAGTGTTTCCATCATAGCCGAAAACAGGTCTTTTGCCGCCTCATTTTCGCTCTCCAGCGCTTTTTGGTCTTCTTTCGAGGAAAGATCCAACGAATCGTCACAAATGTTTACAAACGGCTTTTGAGCGTAGGTGTTCATCATTTTTAAGGTGAACTCGTCCACGTTGTCGGTCAAATACAGAATTTCGTAACCCTTTTCGCGGACTGCCTCGCTCTGGGGCAGAATTTCAATCTTCTCGAGCGTTTCGCCGCAGGCGTAGTAAATGCTTGTTTGATCTTCGGGCATACGGTCGCGGTATTCCTTTAAGGTAACCAACTTTTTCTCCAATGAAGAGGGGAATAAAAGAAGATCTTTCAAAGCGTCCTTGTGCAGTCCGTAATCGTTGTAAACGCCGAATTTCAACTGAATGCCAAACGAACGCCAGAATTCTTCATAGGCTTCGCGGTCGGTTTTCAAGAGTTTTTCAAGTTCGCTCTTAATCTTCTTCTCGAGCGTTTTGGCAATCAGTTTTAATTGCGCATCGTGTTGAAGCGTTTCGCGCGAAATATTGAGCGTTAGGTCCTCGCTGTCGACAAGACCTTTGACAAAACTGAAATAATCGGGCAACAGTTCGGCGCATTTTTCCATAATCAACACGCCGCGCGAATAGAGTTGTAACCCTTTTTCGAAATCTTTGGTGTAGTAGTCGTAGGGTGGGTGTTTCGGGATAAATAAGAGCGCGTTAAAGGTCGCCTGACCCTCGGTAGCGGTGTGAATCACGCGGCAGGGCGCGTCGAAATCGTAGAATTTTTCGCTGTAAAAACGGTTGTATTCATCCGCTTCAATTTCGCTTTTGCTCTTTTTCCAGAGTGGAATACGGCTGTTGAGGGTACGATCTTCCAAAACGTCCTCAAATTCGCCCTCTTTGCCGTCAATTGGCTTCTTGGTCGGGCAGAGCATTTTAATGGGGTGGCGAATGTAGTCGGAATACTTTTTCACCAGGGAAGACAGGCGCCATTCGTCCAAAAATTCGCTGTATTTTTCATCCTCGGTGTCGTCTTTGATGTGCAGCGTGATGGTCGTGCCGAACGAATCCTTTTCACAGGGCGAAACGGTGTACCCCTCGGCCCCTTTGGAATGCCAACAAAAGGCCTCGTCGGCGCCGAAGGCGCGGGAGGTGACCGTCACTTCATCGCTGACCATAAAGGCCGAGTAAAAACCGACGCCGAATTGACCGATAATGTCAACGTTTTCGGTCTTTTCGTGACTTTCCTTAAAGGTCGAAGAACCGCTTTTCGCGATGGTGCCGAGATTTTTGTCGAGTTCTTCTTCGCTCATACCGCAACCGTTGTCCGAAACGGTGAGGGTGCGCGCCGCTTTGTCGACCGAAAGGCGAATGACAAATTCATCGGCCGAAAGCCCGACCGACGAATCGGTCAGCGAGCGGAAATAGAGTTTGTCGAGCGCGTCCGAAGCGTTGGAAATCAGTTCGCGCAGGAAAATTTCTTTGTGGGTGTAGATGGAGTTGATCATCATATCCATCAGTTTTTTGGATTCACTTTTGAATTGTTTGGTTCTCATTTTTTTGCCTCTTAAAAAATTATTTTAATTTGTGTCCTTCTTTTTGAAAATACGCGCGCGTTTCCTTGGCGACCACACCGCTCAAAAGAACCAGGGCAACCAGGTTCGGGAAAGCCATCAGACCGTTAAAGATATCGGCCAGGTTCCAAACGGCGGCAATGGTTAGGTAGGGTCCTGCGGCCACCGCGAGAATGTACAGAATGCGGAACGCGAATAAAACACCCTTCTTGTGTCCGCCGATAATGTATTCCAGGCAACGCTCGGAATAATAGTTCCAACCGAGAATGGTCGTAAAGGCGAAGAAGGCCAGACAAACCGAAAGCAGCGCCGTGCAAAACCCGTTGCCAAACGGAAGTCCGTTTTCCCAGGCGTAGGCCGTAACGGCAAAGCCTTCTAATTTTTCGCCCGTAATTTCGGGGTTCCAGGCGCCTGTTAAAATAATGGAAAGACCGGTCATCGTGCAGACGATAATGGTGTCGATAAAGGTGCCCGTCATGGTAACAAGACCTTGGCGAACGGCCGAATTGGTCTGCGCCGCGGCCGCGGCAATCGGCGCGGAACCAAGACCCGCTTCATTGGAAAAAATACCGCGGCCAACACCCTTTTGAATGGCAATTTTCAGGGTAAGACCGACAATCGCACCGCCAACGGCCGAAACGTCAAACGCGCTCTTTATAACCAAAAGAAGCGCCGCGGGAAGGGCCTTTATGTTGGCAAAAAGAATGATGAGCGAAATGAGAATGTAGGTTATTGCCATAAAGGGAACGACAATTTCCGAAACCTTGGCAATGCGCTTCACGCCGCCCAACAGAACGAGCGCGGTGGCGGCCGTTACCAAAAGGCCGCAGAGGATAATCGAAAGGGTGATATCCTTTTCGCCCAGGGTGAAGAGTGCCTCGCCCCCGAACAAGCGGTTGGCCGCCTCGGTAATGCCGTTGATTTGGGTAATGGTACCAATGCCCATAATACCGGCCAGAACGCCGAACACGGCAAACAGTTTGCCGAGCCATTTCCAGTTTCCGCCGAATTTTTCGTGAATACCGCGTTCGATGTAGTAGAACGGACCGCCCAACGAGTGTCCGTTTTCATCGACCGTGCGGTACTTAATGGCCAAAACGCCCTCGGCGTACTTGGTCGCCATTCCGAAAAAGGCGGCTACCAACATCCAGAAGAGCGCGCCCGGACCGCCGAGCGAGATTGCGGTTGCTACGCCGACAATGTTGCCCGTGCCGATGGTGGCCGAAAGGGCGGTACAAAGTGCGCCGAACGAGGTAACTTCGCCCTCGGCGCCTTCTTCGTTCTGGAACATATATTTGAGCGCTTTGCCCAAATGGAAAATCTGTACGCCGCGGGTGCGGAAGGTCAAGAGCAGTCCCGTGCCGAGAATCAAAAGAATCAGCACCCAGCCCCAGACCCAATCGTCAACGGCTACAATCAGTTTGTTCAAAGTCATATTTTTTCTCCTGTATCCTTAAAGGTTAGAATATATTAATATATATACATAAACAGATAATCTCATTCTAATGGAATAAACGGCGAAAATCAAGAAAAAATTAGAAAAGAGCAGAAAAAATATTCGTTTTATGCTTGACAAATGAGGGAAAAGTCGATATAATGTATTGGCTTGGCCGAAAAAGGCTCGAAAAATTGAATTTGGCTGTATAGCTCAGTTGGCTAGAGCATGCGGTTCATACCCGCAGTGTCATTGGTTCGAATCCAATTACAGCCACCACCACGGCCCGGTGGTCAAGAGGCCTAAGACACCGCCCTTTCACGGCGGTAACACGGGTTCGAATCCCGTCCGGGTCACCAAAAAGAGAAGAACCGTTCTCAAAGAGCGGTTCTTCTCTTTTTTTATTCTTTTTTCTTTATTCTCTATTCTTTCTTCTTTCAAAAACCCGCCCCGTTTTGCCAAACGGGGCGGAATGTCGTATGTTTATCGTTTTTTCAATTACTGTACCGCGCCGCCGTCAATGTTGGTGATGACCGAATCGCTGCCCATAGCCTGCGGCAGTTTACCGTCCCACTTTTCGTAGAATTTTGCGCGGATAATATCCTGGTTTAAGGAAGCCTTGATTTTGTTGTTGGCGTCGGCTTCGGCCTCGGCCTTAATGCGGGTCGTTTCGGCCGCGGCTTCGGCGTTGGTAATGGCCGTTTGCTTTTCGGTTTCGGCCTTTAAGAGTTGCTGTTGGGCAACCTGTTTTTCCTCAATGGCCGTGATAAAGGCTTCGGAAAAGTCGAAATTGATAATATTCACGTCGGTCACGTACAGACCGATGTTGTTGAGTTTTTCGTTGAGCCCCTCAATCAAACCGTCCGAAACGAGGGTGCGGTTGGTAACGCTTTCCTCGGCGGTATATTGCGCCGTGATGGCCTTCAAGACCTCGTTCACGGCAGGAACCACCAACACCTGTTCGTAGTTGGCGCCGATGTTTTTGTAAATGCTGTAGGACTTGTCGGTGTCGACGCGGTAGTTGATGGCAAGCGTTGTCGCAACGGTCTGTAAGTCTTTGGAAAAGGCCTCGGTCTCAACTTCCAATTTTACAATGCGGTTGTCGATTTTTACCACTTTTTGAACAAACGGCGCTTTGAGGTGAAGACCCTCTTGCAAAACGCCATCGTTTACTTTACCCAAGGTCACGACAACGCCCGTGTGACCGGCGTTTACAATGGTAAAGCAATTCACGAGAACCAAAAGCAGCAGAAAAACTGCGGCAATAATGATGAGCGGTTTGCGAAGATTCTTTTTCATAAAAATTCCCCCAGAATTCAAAATTTCGTTCCTGTGAAAAGGATATAGACATATTATAGCATAAAAGCGGCAAAGGGGCAAGGGATAATGAAATCGTTCGCTTATGCTCACGATGAAATCCAAGCGTTGCTTGGATGAAATCTGCTTTGCAGATGAAATTAAATCCGTCCCCTAATCCGACGAAGTCGGATTTCATCACGCAAGTGATTTCATCCATCGAAGATGGATTTATCCCGTCCGCAAGGACGGATTTAGTTGAAAAAGAAAAGACACGCTCTCGCGTGTCTTTCTTTTTCTGGTGCACCTGAGCATTCTATAATCGAACCGTTTACCTCTTTAAGAGTGACGGTTTTGCTTGCTTCCTTATAATTAAATGTTATGACCAATTTGTCGTCGTAGAGATATACGGCGTTTACAAAAATGTCAATCAGTCTCTGTTTGTGTTCCTTCGTTTCTAAGCTCATGCTCTGAATATGCTTGAGCCATAATACTAAGCCCTCTTTCGTGATAGTGGGCTTCTTCATTTCTTCCTTGATGAGCTTTAATTTTATCTCATCTCTCGTCTGCTCCAACTCAATCATTCTTTGTTTTGTGGTTGGAGTAATAATTCCTTCTTCTATTGCTCTGAGTATATTGTTCAGTGCGTTCTCTGTTTCGCTAAGCCGTTGTTTAAGTAGTTGTATTGCGGGATTTTCTTTCTTTGCGTTTCTAAACACAATACTTGCAATGTCCTCAATTACATTATCATCAATCATCATCTCATGTGTGTGCTTAACAACAATGTCTTCAATCCATTCTTTTTTAACCGACTTTTTATCACAAGTATGTTTGTATTTAGCGTTGTTGCATTTGTAATATCGGTGAACTGTACCGTTTCGTGCAGTTCCGCTTTCACCGGTCATATACACGCCGCATTTACCGCAAAATAGCTTTGTTGTTAGTAAGTAATCATCTTCGGCTTTATGTCTTGCTGTTGCTCTCTTATTCTTCGCACGCTCACGCTGCACCTTGTCAAATAACGCTTGGGGGACTATCCTCGGTATACCGTCTTTATTAACAATATCTCGGAACTTGTATTCACCGATATACCGTCGGTTTTTTAGCATATCCGTTACGATATTAATGGTTATTTTAGTTCCGTGAGAAGTGGTAACACCTTTTGCATTTAACATTTCCACAATCTCTTTTATTGTTTTACCATCCGCGTATGCTTGGAAAGCAGCAACCACATACGGTGCTTTAACAGGATCCACCTCAAACATTTGGTCCTTGTTAATAACATAGCCGATAGGGACTGTACCACCATTAAATTTACATTTTAGCGCATTCTCGGTCATACCTCGTGTAACTTTTTCGGAAAGTTCAACCGAATAGTATTCTGCATAACCCTCCAACATTGATTCAAGCAATATGCCTTCAGCGTTTTGAGATATTGTTTCCGTCGCAGAAAGCACTTTAACATTATTCTTTTTTAATGTGTTTTTATAACGAGCCGAATCGTATCGGTTACGGGCAAATCTGTCGAGTTTCCAAACGATAACCAGATCGAATTTCTGCTTATCGCTGTCCTTTATCATCTGTTGGAACGCTGGTCGATTGTCAGTCTTTGCCGATAACGCTCGGTCAATATAGGTATCAATAACTGAAATTCCTTGCTTTTTGGCAAAAGCGTAACATTCTCGAAGCTGACCGTCAATACTTTCTTCGCGTTGGCTGTCCGAAGAATATCTTGCGTAAATAACTCCAATCATTCTTCCTTCACCTCCCGAAGCATCTGAGAAATAACCTCTTTCAGCTTTTCATTGAACACAGTCCCGGGAGTAAAGCACATTGTCATTAGGGCTTCCAGACCGCCATCCTTTTCAAGTGCTGATTTAATTGCCGGGTATTTTTGCATACCTTGTGGGTTATCCGTTCTTCCAAAGATATAATCCAAAGATACATTAAAAAAGTCTGCATACCACAGTAGTTTTTGGAACGATGGCTCGGCAACACCCATCTCATAGCGACCGATGGTTGCCTGTGTTGTCTCACACAGTTCAGCTAACTGCTTTTGGGAATAACGTGCATTTACTCGCAGTTCTTTTAGTCGTTCTCCTACAATATTCATATTCTAACTCACCTCCAAATGATTTGTGTTTATTATAACACATAAACGGTTTACAGTCAATACGTAAAACAATTTTTGCACACTCCATTTTCGTTAATAGTTTTATTTAGCGGTACGGCAGTACCGCCGTACCGCTTATATCTTAATCTTCGTCGTCTGCCGAAGCTTCTCTCATCAATCTTTCAAACTCTTCTTTTCCAATGTCGATTTCGAGAAAACGCTCCATCTCTTCCATCATGAACATAGCAAGAGAATTAAGCGCATCTTCGGGAACATCCGACTTAAAAACAATTTTAGGATCGCTCATGAGCTACACCTCCTTAAATATCATTACCTCCATTTCCGCCGGAGGCTAGCCTTGAAACATATAACATATAAATTCTCCTTAACAAGCGGTAGCTTGACGCCACCGCCATAAACTATAGGCAGATAAACCGCCTAATCTTTACTTCCTTTTATTGTCCCTATATATCAATCCTACGGATTTTCGTCAGCAGGATATTGTAGTCAATTTAAAAAATTCCTTCATTATTTTAATTAATAGATTACTTTTTCTGTGGCTTATCAGCCAAGTAAATTCTTGTTACTTCGGTTCTATGGTGACCTAAGTTTTCGCTTACAATCTTTCGTGCTTTCTTTGGGCGTTCTTTTAACGCTTCTTCATAGGTGCGTTGTGCATAGGTGTGTCTCAGACTGTGCCAAGAGATTGTTTCGGTTCTTTTCTTTTTACCGTCTTCACTCAAATCCTCACGGTTTTCTACCATAAAATATTTTCTGTTATAGCTCATCCAGTTCTGCAACGAGCGTTTTTCCCGTTGAACGCCGCCCTTTTCGCTGCCTGAGATTAAGTAATCTCTCGGGTATCGACCTGAACACCTGGCATAGTTCAAATAATCAGTAATAATACCTCGTTGCTTTGCACTTAAATCAATAGCCCTTGTCTGACCGCCCTTGCCTTTTATGACAAGCTGACCTGTTTTTAATGCAGACATAAGGTATTCAACTCTTAGCGTACAGATTTCCTCAAGTCGCAAACCAAATTCAATGGCAAAGTCTATGCCAATGACCGCATCCTGTCGGCCTTTTTCAATAGCTACCTGTCGTATACGGGCAATTTCTTTATATAATAGCGAATGGTCTTTAACGCCTGTTGCACGTTTAGGCAGTGATAGCTTATCGTTTTTTGAAAGTCTATTTTTACTACCGGATTTTCTATGGAAATACCGTATGCCCGACAGATCGGATTGAATAGTCGCGGCAGAGTTATTGTCTTTCAGGTGTTCCACATAGGCTTTGAAGTGTCGGTCTTCCACGTTCTTAAAGTTTTGCAGACGAAAATTATCGGCCAAAAACTTACAGAACCTTTTTGTCGCTTCATAATATCTTGCTCTCGTTTTAAAACTAAGCTCATTGCTGTGCTTGTAAATTGATTCGACTTGCGCCAACAAGTTTTTATACAGACCCGGGTTTAGCACTGTAATATCATTAGAATCTGACATAGCAAACCGTCTCCTTTCTCTAAAAATTTTATTTCAACACAAGGATAGGGACCAAGCCTTGCGTAAAAAACTGTGTACGAAAAAATATAGATTATATGGTATTTTCGTTAATAAAAAATTTCTGATTTTCCTGACGAAAATAATTTTGTGTACGAAAATTTTTCTGCTCATTTGCAAATGAAAGTCATATATCATCTCAAACCGTGGAGCATCAAAAATTGCTTTTATAGATTGTGCTGACCTGATATCGAAATGTAAATAATCTCAAACGGACGGTCAGCACAATCCTTTTTAGGGAATGAAAGTAATTTCAAAATATCATTTCAAAACTATTGTCATAGAGCATATCGAAATTATAATCATCAAGCATATCGAAAAGTACATCATCAATCATACAAGACCCATATTCAGTAACATCATAAATACAAATTATCATCATTTAATGTTATCTATAATAAATCTATCATTAACCTATATGGCTCTTAAAAGGAAAGTCCGCAGGGCATAATACACCCACTGTCAAAGGTCTCTGCAAACCTCCATTTCTTACTGATTCTTCTTTGACGCGGGGTATTATGCCCTGCTAATCTCGGCTCTCCGACTGCGTCTCCGAGCCGTTTCTATCTGACTAAAGTCCAATAGAAACGGCTCGGCTCCCAAAAAGAGAGTCATAAATCATTTCTAAAGGACAATCATCTATCATCATAGAAATGATAGTCATAGCACCTGCTTCTTAAGTTTGTTCGTTACTTTCTTCGGCTTCCTGCAGCTTATCATTCATAATACGAATGACAACTTGCAGAGAGCCGAAAAGCTTTAATCTTGTCCAAGTTTATACTAAGCGCAGGTGCAACTTTCTCTCGAAAGGTAAATCATACACTCTCGAAGAGACAGTCATAAATCATCCCGAAGCGAAAGTTCTTTGTGCGATATTCTGCTGTAAAATAAGGTTAGTACTTGGCTTAATCTATTTACACTTTAACGCAAGATTAATAGATTTTCCGTGCGTGTTCTCTTGAAATCCAAGAGTGCAAACAACCTTGTATTGTTTACTAACGCTACGCCGAGTGCAAGGCATTTCAGCCTGACCGAGACTAAGGGCTCGTTCGGCGGGGATTTTCATTTAGTTTTTTAACTACGATTAAATCCCGCAAACTTCCTATGCTATTCCCGTAACGGCTGGAGAACTCCCTTAATGGGCGGTAGCACAACCGCTTGAGCAGTTTTATTTACCGACGAAACTCTCAAACGTCGTGGATTCCGTAATTTTCGTCAATAACTTAGGCAGGAATCCTTACCTTAGTTACGCACTTATTTTCGTTCACAGACACTGTTATAAGTGAAAACAGGTTCGCAGTCGAACAATCCTCGTTTCGTAACGGCTCTGCCATCCGCACAGCAGGCTGACGGAAGTTAAATCCATCGCGCCTGTCAAATAATAATTTCCTGCTTTTTCTTGCCTCATCATTTGTAATACGGAAGTATTACTGCATTCTTCGGCTTCGACCTCTCAAAAAATTATTTATTTGCAGGTCGAAGAGTTTCTCCGTTCGCCTTTTTCAGAAGGACGAAGCGTGAAATTCGCAGTAAGGATATTTCCTTGCAAGAATGAACGCAAGTAAAGCGGGAAAAGGCGACGAGCGAAACCGTAATGTGTTTAACTCCCGTCAGCCTGTAATTCACATCGCCTTTGTGAAGGGCTTTGTATATCACGACTTTTCCTACTATCATATTTTGGACCACTGCGTGAAAGTGGGTTCTGATTTTTTACGGAAATCATAAAACCGAGCAACGTAATAGGTCGATTAAAACTGTGTCGCCTATCTACCTCATATCACTTTGTCCGTTGCCATAACCGTGATAGCTCTTTAACTCCGTGTTTCCACTTCTTCGGTCCTACGGATAATCAGCCTTAGAGCATCGGCTGATGAAGTCCAACCCGTCTTCAAGGGTTCTCTGCTAGTGATTCACAATCTGCCGCAGAATTCAGATTGCTGTACTCGGCACCAAACCTTTGGCGCAACCAACTTCCCATGTTACATAACAAAAATTTTAAAAACTCCTTCTTAACTCCACCACATGCCAAATTAGTGCATATCGGTGGGATATATTTGAACCTCATTTAGAGGAAACAAAAACACCATAAAACAAAGAAAGACACCTATCACGAAAGATAAGTGTCTTTGTTTGCTTTATCGTAAGCTTTACGAAAGAGCACACCAATACACTTAACCTTCTGGGTTTAATGTATTATTTGAATAACTCCTTCATTATTTTAAAGCTCGTATATATTATACAATATAGAATTTACCTTGTCAAATTGCTTATTGGCCTCTTATTTGCGATTACAAGCGATTAGAAGCGATTACAAGCGGAAAAGTGGTCGTTTTAATATCGTTTTTGGTCTTTTTAGATACATTTTGATACCTTTTTTGGTATTTGTAAACATTTTGTGAACATTAATCTTTATAAAGCATAATTTGAAAAGCCGCTCGCATGAACAACATTCTCAACGGCGCAACTAAGATTGTGAATCACGGTATTATTTATAATTGAGCAGCACCATCGGCAGGGATTGCTCACTACTGATGTTATCGTGTGTTTTATTCAATATTCACACTTTCTTCATCGGTGGTGGCGATTTCGAGGCGGAATCTTATTTGTGCAAAGCCGTCGTGTCCATCAAAGTAGGATGCAAGCTCATTCAGACGATACAACAGCATTCCCCGTTCGCTACCTTGCCAGCACTTGAAATACTCCGTCGGATCATACACAAGCGTATTGACAAACGGGGCAGTATAGCGATAATCCGTCAGCGAATCAAATGCGATGGCATGTTGTTCGGCTTTCAGTAATTCCTCAAATGCCGTGTCCATATCGCCTTTCAGCAAATACAGTTCGCAAAGGCGGCGGTGATTCCAACCGACAATGCGGTGGAAAAATTGGAGGTTGCCGTCGGGAATAAGCAGATCATACAACGAGTTAGCCGTGCGAACGTAATCGATACGCTCGTCAATCGACAACGACGAGGAAAGTCCGTATTCCTTACGAAATGCCATACCGATCAGCGTTGTAGCGGTGTAATCCACCGCTTTGAGCATCGTATCCTGCAGTTGATGCTTCTTGTCGTCACCGTTCAAAATTTCACCGAGCAACACCTCACGGCAATGCTCAAAATCTGCTACGCCGTTTGCAAGGCGAAATGCTTCGTGCTGATTTCCTGCGGCGGCATAATACCGACACAACAGCAACGTAGCGCGCAGGCGTTCCTGCTCGATTTGGCAATCGTCCAACACACGTTCGCACATAATGCGAATCTGCTCAGCGTATCGTCCGTTTGCGTACTCCGCACGTTCCGCCGCTGTGCCGCCTTCAAACAGATACAGCGTTTGAGCGAGATTCATTAAGAAATGATAGTCACGAGGAAATTGTTCAAGTGCTTCCCGCATCGTGTCGCGGCAAGTAACAAGGTTGCCGCTTTGACGGCAATCCGTATATTGCTGTTCATACCGATCCCACGTGCGTTTACGGTCGGTGGTGTCCATATCAAACAAGGTGTCGGTAGATACGTTAAACAGTCGCGCGATAATCGGGATAAGCGTGATGTCGGGATAAGACAAGCCATTTTCCCAACGACTGATGCTTTGGAAAGATACGTTCAACGCTTCGGCGACCTGTTCCTGTGTCATACCGTTTGCTTTGCGCAATTCTTTTAAGATTTGGCCAATTGTTTTACTCATAAAAATCCGTCCTTTCGGCTGTGATTAACAAACCGGTTTGCAAGTATATTGTACATCACTTGTCAGCAAAACGCCATCGTTTTATATGAGAAAACGGATTCTCGCGTGCCGATACTATGGTATTGAATCGTGGTCTTGTTCTTTTGCGGAAATCATAAAACCGAGCAACGTGATAGGTCGATTGAAACTTATGTCGCCTATCTACCATATATCACCTTGTCCGCTGCCGGAACTGTAATGGCTCTTTAATTTCATATTTCCACTTCTTCGGTCATACGGATAATCAGCCTTAGAGCATCGGCTAATGAAGTTACACCTTAACTTCAAAGGTTTTCTGCTAGTGATTCACAGTCTGTCGCAGAACTCAGGCTGCCGTACTCGGCACCAAGATACCAAATCTTCGGCGCAACTAACTTCCCACGTCAAATACAATCATTTTGAACCACCTTCCTTTATGCGTTTATTTTTAACCCGTCACTTACCGGTGAACAAAACATAAAAAGAAGGCAAAAGATAACAAAAAGCACCTACCCCGAAAGGTAAGTGCTAACTTGCAGTCCTTTTGCCTTTTCCTATACACAGGAGTACAGCATAGCTAACAAGCGCAACTCTACCTTTTCGGTACATTGCATTTTCGTTATCTTTTGAATACACTCCTGCTTATGGCAGATTTACATCTAGAAAATCCGTTGCCAGTTACTAGCTGACAAAGAAACGAATAACCTTTTCGTTTCACCCTATTTAATAAAACCATAGTTAGTTTAACACCCATTTTTATATTTGTCAATAGATCTGACTGCGAAATGACCTGACAGGTCATTGAAAATTAAAATAGGTCTCTAGGCTCTATTCCAAGTGCCTCGGCAATGTAGAATATCATACTAAACGAAGGCTCTATTTTGCCCGACATAATGCGACTGATGTACCCAGGATTTTTACCCAAGTCAGTGCTTAGATCCTTGTATGTCTTATTTTTCTTCTCCATTGCGGCATACAATTTAGAATAGAAATTGTGCTTGAACTCATACAACGTTTTTACTTCTTTCATAAATTTAACCTCTTTTACACAAAAAATTAAGAGCCGCGACCACCGCGACACTTTGATATAAATGTAAAAAAGGTTATATTTGAGTTTCAAGAAATCTTTAATTAAGGTGAAAAAACATAAAAATCAGCGAATTTTTGCCCATATAATACACTTTTTTGAGCGAATATAGAAAAACACAGCTTAATCTCAACGAAAAAGCTGTGTTTTAACTTCTATCGGAACAAATCTGAATGACTGCCAACTCTATATAGCATTAAGACAAGAACATCGTCAATAACTTCGTACACAAGCAACCAGTCGGGCTCGATATGGCATTCTCGACAACCCTTGTAATTACCGCTTAGATCGTGATCGCGATATTTTTCTTCCAAAGGTTCGCCATTGGCCAGCTTTTCAATTACTGCAAAAAGTTTTTCCGTATCCTTACCTTGCTTCTTAGCAAGTTTTAAATCCTTTTTGAACTGTGTTGTAAATCTAACTTCGTACTTCATACTTCAAGCGCCGCCCTTAAATCAGCCATATTGCCGTAACCGGTTACAGTTCTATCATAAGCAATCGTTCTGCCTTCACTGATAGCAGCGGCGGTAGTCTCGTTAGGAACATTCAGTTTTACTTCAAAAGGAATTCCGTTCTCTCTGATAGCCTGTCTTAAAAAGATATTAACAGCAGTAGTCATATTAAGCCCTAAAGCATCAAAAATCTTTTCAGCCTGAGCTTTAACGTCCTTATCCGTCCGAATATTCAAATTAGTAGACTCCATATAATACACCTCCGTTATTATTCTATGCATATTGTAACACATTATGCACACAATGTCAACATAAAATGCTAGTGTTATAATGAATTTTACCAATCTAAAAACTAACTAATATTACATTTTATCACTGAATAAAAAAAATCAACTAATGTTGCATTTTCTCCAACTTGCTTATTATCTTACTTATTTTCTTGCTACATAACATTAAAATTATCAATATATTCATTACATTTTTGGGCAGATAAAATATAGACCATATTTCAGAGAGATCCTAAAATACGGTCTATATAATCATTATTTAATTATTTTGTTATTATGTTTTAAGAACAATAATATATCAAACTTTATTTTTTACTACAGGAACCGCAATCCTTGCTCCTGTTCTTGTATCTGCTCCCAGGTTGAGCAAAGGAGCAATATCGTTCGCCAAAGCATATCCATAACGTTTAAAATCATATTTTTCAATTGCCTTAAATACTTCCCCAATATACTTGCCAAAATCATCGGGATTCTCATAAGGCTCACTTTGGAAGTAAAGCATTATGCACTCCGGAAGTTCAGCGATCTTGTATCCATCAGGTAGAGGTTTCTCATAGTCAAACGGCACTTCTACG
This sequence comes from Acutalibacteraceae bacterium, assembly GCA_045545515.1. GTDB lineage: Bacteria > Bacillota > Clostridia > Oscillospirales > Acutalibacteraceae > UBA737. The sequence continues at coordinate 13,326 of JAZQBA010000001.1, read as the reverse complement.
CCTGAGGCTATTTTACTTATCCCGTTCTCATGCAGAAAATCAGGCAGTTCAAGCAATGCAGCTGTATCAAACTTTTCCGGGATACTGTTAAGTAGTCCTTCCCAGTCACAACCAATCTCTTCACAATATGAAAGATAATCGGTAGCCGAATGAGATGTGAGGTATATAAGCTTTCTTTTAGGTCTATTTACCGGTGTAACCGTGCAAATTGATGTAGTATCCATTGTTTGTCCTTCTTTCAAAATATAGTAATGATTTGCAGGATGCTGGGTGAATATGGGTATCGCAATTTTGTGCTTACGGTATTCACTAGGCGTGATGGAGAAGCGTTTTGCAAAGGATCTTGTGTAACCTTCGTGAGACTGATAGTGATAGTCTAAAGCCACGTCAATTACAGTATTATCTGAATTAACTAACTTCGCCGCACTCTCGCTTAGCAGGACAGCATTTATATATTCATACAGAGTAATACTCATATGTTTTTGAAATAATCTGTCGAGTTGACGTCGAGAATATCCAACCGCACTACATACGTTCTCAACACTGAATTCCATATCAGTGTGATGCGTATTGATATACTCTTGTGCCAAAACTACCGCTTTTACATCATTCATCTTGCACCCTTAACCTATGATAACACCATACCATTACTAATTCTTGATATATATGGACAAGCTTATTAGCCACATATTATTTTTCAATTCTGCCGAAGTTGAGTAATATCTCAGCTCGCTTTACGGTAATATATCCTTTCCAATTCTCGGTTACTTGTCTGGAAACATCACTATCGATTCCCCAAGAGAAGTTAGGATTCCATACGCCTTGTTCATTGATATTGTCGAACCAAAAATCAAAGGTCTGTTCAATTCCGTGTTTCACATCATCGTACCAAAGAGAATTGGGAGATGAAACATAATCAAGCGGGGTAAAGTAATATCCATTATACTTACTCATGTCAAAACAAGTGTTGTCAAGAATTCTTCTGCGCATCGATGCCATTATTTCGTCAGATATAAGTGGTGAGTTAATATGCAAAAGCTGCTCAACCAATGCCTGTATATTCAAGGAATCATGGTCGCCACAGAAATCATCGCTCAAAAGAAGTTTGAAACAGTCTTCTGCGATTTTATATCCAAGATCTTTCTGACTATCGGTACCATAACGAATCCTTGCTGAAGCAACCACTGCGCACGGATTAGGGTTAAATACTGTGCAGGGCGCGTAATTCCACCAGGGCGCATGGGGATAATCCATTGCTTCTTTGGGGCTGTCCTCCCAATACTTCGGTATATCCTGAACCGAGTTTTCAAAATAAGCCAATATGGTCTTAAACCATTCGGAAGAACAATCAAGATCATATTCATATGCTTGGAAAATCGCTTCTGCAGTCGGAATTGCAGCTGATAACGGACAAAGCACATCTGCCTCAAAGCCACTGCCCATTCCACCATCTGCATTCTGATATTTCAGCATCTCTTCCACGATCTGTTCTTTTGAACCACCGTTAAAAAGATAATTCCATTTTGCTCGATCATATGGACGAGCATTTACCTGCATCCATTCGTTCATTTTGTTCAATTGTTCTTTTGTCAGCATTCTCATAACAGTTTTCCTTAACCTTTCCGAATAAAGCCATCCTATATTTGATTGCATTTATTTACATACTTTGCTTGGTAATCCGAGAACTCTTTGCACGGGTACTCCGGGCATTTGCCGCAGGAATCCACACTACGTTCCTTACAGCACTTTACAAAAGGACACTCTTTGCATAACTCAAACACGTTCTGGGATCTGCCGCCATCACAGTTGAATTTTTCAAGAGGAATATCCAGACCAAATCTCTCTTTATAAAAGCTCTGAGACTGTCTCCGTAGATTATCGTCGTTTTTCTGTGTCGCGATATATGTGATGCACCTTGCGCAGTCATGGCCGCAATAACACGGCAGAGAGAACAGTTTGCCGATTCGATGGGTACTATCTGTAATCCTTGTGGTTTTATACCAACGGTCGGACAAAGGGAAATACACACCGTCCTTGGCTGCAGCACCCATATCCCAGATTCCGTCAGCTTGCTGATTAGCTTTTAACCAGTCGTAAGCAAAGGATAATTTATCTTTTCCAGACTCATATCGAGCGAGAAGCTCTATTGCTGCCAGATAACGGCTTGTCTTTTTGCTTTGGAATTCATCCGGCACACTATCGAGTCTGTTTTCATAAACATAGTAGATACCGTCCTCGTGACTCAGCACGTAATCGAGCATAAGGCTTTCAGTTTGCTTATCGAGCATACCGGGAAGTATGGATAACTGATAAAAGTTGACAAAATCGATAAGTCTTCCACCCTTAGGCTTCCTACCGAATACCTGTGTATAACACGCATCATAATCAGTCTGAGAATATGTACTACTACTGAATGCTTTCGTGATTACCTGTGCCCATTTGCCGGCAATCTCATTGGCAGACTCACATTGATCAGTAAATCTGCGGATCCGCGCAGCAACAATCAGATCCACAAAGGTTTCAAAATCACTTGTTTTCTCTTTACCCTCAGGGAGTTTACCTGTATGTAACAGCGTCTCCATATGAGTAATAGCTTTCTTAATACATTTATCTTCTGCAGTGTAACCCAACAGCTCCAAACGGAGCAGAGCCATCTCTGTCGTCATCGGAGTATCACTATCTCCGCGCAAGGTATGAGAGCATCCCCAACTTCCGTCAGGATGCTGCATAGAGATTATCTGGTTGGCCCATTTTCCGTTCCTATAGTTCTGCATTATGCCCACCGCCTTTTATTATATTTTACCATATTATATCTTCACACACAATGGTAAATCGTTATCGAATATGAAATTAGTTTTATCTAAACTTAAATAATTGCGTTCTTTACTTGACATAGGTTTCTGCGGATGTTATTATTAAACAAATCAATTTGGAGGTTGAAGTTATGTTCTCTATCATCATTCGACGCAGACGATGAAGGCTTGTATCTGATTTAGGTACAGGCTAATTTCGCTTTGTGCCTAAACGAGTGATGAAAAGAAATTAAACTTTTTATTGTACTGTTGACGGCACAAAAGCTATCAACAGTATTTTTTATTTTAAGGAGAATTATTATGAAATTAAACAAATCATCGCTTAATGAAGCAATATACGAATTAATAGACCTTCCCGATAATGCCGCTATTGTGGATTTGGGATGCAGGAATGCAGGTTATCTTAATGGAATTTTCAACGAGTTCCCGAATAAAGTTACAAAAGCAATAGGTGTGGATGTAACCGATAGAAATTTTGGTGTTATTCCATACAGCGCTCCTGTTGAACTTAAAATTATGAATTGTGCCGGAAAGCTTGACTTTCCCGACAATACATTTGACTTGGTATTAACCAAAGATTTACTTGAATGCATTAGTGACAAAGACACTTTTGTAAGTGAAATAAACAGAATCTTGAAACCTAGCGGAACAGTAATATGTGTACACGCCGATTTTGATAGCGTAGTTTATAACGGCGAGAATCAAGACTTAATTACTAAATGCATACACTCATACGCCGTAACAAAGCAAGGCTGGATGGATGATCTTGACGGTTGGATGGGTAGAAGGGTTTATGGAGTGTTTAATAACTCCGGCTTTTTTGAAAGCAGTATATGTGTCCACAGTGTTATTGAAACTGAATACAAAGAAGGTATGTTCGGTTATGAATTTAGTCAAAATATAGGTTGGCTTGTCGGCGAAACAACCAACTGGGTAGAAGGCGAAAACACAGGAGTGCTTACAAAACAAGAATATGATGAGTTTATAAGTAATCTTGTAGAAGCAAATGCAAACGGCACTTATCTTTACTCAAAGCCGTACTACATCTATAAGGGGATTAAAACACATTAAAATAATTTTGCATTGTTTCTATTAAATAAAGAGAACAGCGTCCATTCTATTCTTAAAAGGACGCTGTTTTAATATATTTTCAACTATTTAAGGCCTTATTAATTTTTTGCATATGCCTTTTTGTATCACGGTCGATTGCTTCGTCGTTGCCGAAAACACCTTTTGAGCGTTCAACATAACTAATAAAATTACCTCGTTTACAAAAGGCTCCTCGAATAGAATATCCTTTATACAAATTCTTTTTGCTTATTCTTCTGCCTTTGTAAGAATATCCACCATTTTTAGCAATAGTTTTAGCCTTGCTATACATTCGGTAATAATATTTAGTAGTAGTTTTTGCTCTTATTCTGACCTTGTGACCATCAAAAGTAAAACCCAAAAAATTCATAAATTGATTGCTACAATCTGCAGAATTATCAAATTCGTTGCCACAATTAGCTATCTCGTTGTTCTCAAATTTGAAATACTGAGTCTTTTCTGGCTGTAATTCTAATCTGGGAGCAATATTGATTGTACTTTTGACATTATCAAACGCTATCTTTGCAGATTCTGATTTAGGTATAACCACAATAAAATCATCGCTGTACCTCATATATAAACCATTAAGGGATGATACATAATCATTTATCTGTTTATCAATATCAAGCATATAGAGATTTGCTAACAATCCGCTAATCGGAGAACCTTGCGGTATGCCATAACCAGCATTGTTTTTAACAATATGATTTCTGTGCTTTTTATATAATTCTTTGGAAAGAACTAAATTTTTAGAATTCAATTCTCGTCTGCCAGAAATCGTATCATCTAAATTATTCAGTTCCAGTAAATCTGTTAACTCCCATTTGTTATACCGTGTTATATTTTTGAAAATTGCATAGTGGTCATCTGGCAAATTTTCAGTTTCCAAAAGTTCACACCAACGCTCTTTTAAATACCTGTGGTCTAGATTATCAAAGAAATTAGTAAAATCTCCAATCATAATATAGCAAGGACCAGATTTACGAATAAAATCAATTGCTATTTTAGCAAAATGGATATTGTTTTTATGCAAATCAGTCCGATATGCTACTGACACCATTGAAGTTCCTAGTTGTTTGATTTTTGCGTTGTATAACTCATTCAACAAGAAACCATAGTATTGAAAAATACAAGTATCAATGTGTGAAGCATAGCATATATCTCTAACTTTAGTTTTTTTACCCTTGTTTTTATTAAACTTCACCATGCTTTTTTCATAATGAATAAACGGATAAAAGCTATGTTTTGTTATATTATCCGGATTAGTAATATACTCTTTTTGTACATCTATACTTGTTCTAAAATCAAAATGGGCATAGTATTTTTTACTCTTTTCAATTGTACGTTGGTCTGATAGCCATAATTCTAAATTCATTATTTCTCCTTATAATTGGAAATATCCATCAGCATGGAGGATAGCATTCCTTAGCTGACGGATATACTTTTTAACGTGGTAACTCTCGGCACCGAATTAACGGTTTTGTGTCATTGATTTACCAGCTATCCAATTGTCCAATACTCAAATATGTTATAATTGAGTGGGAGGAATGTGTCATAACAACATTATGCTTTACATCCGACACCGTTCAAGTGTCAGGCAGTCAAACATTCATTCTGGAAATAATTCTCAGAAATGTCTTGACAACAATCATCCTCCCCTGTATCTACATACAGGGCACTATTATAATATCACAAAAGTCAGTAAAAGTCAATTAGCACTTCACGCAAAAGAGTGCTAATTTACAAAAAGTTTACAAATACCTTCATGACTCATAAACGCAACCGTTTTCTTTTCAATAAAGTGTTGATTTATGTGCTTGGTTGTGGTAATATAATATTGAGATTTGACAATGAACAACAAATGATTTATTGACGAAAATTTTGAGAGGAGATTTAATATTATGGATGTGCATTCTGTCCGTCAGTTAATGAGGACTAAAAGTATATATGAAATACCTATGCGAGTTACTTTTTATGCTCGTGTATCTTCCGAAAAGGACGAGCAGCTCAATTCTCTTGACAACCAGATATCTTATTACCGCAACTTTATTAAAAAGAACGCTAATTGGGAGTTTGTTGAGGGGTATATTGATGAAGGTCTTTCGGGTATGAGCACCAAAAGGCGTGAGAACTTCCACAATATGATTAGTGATGCAAAGGCAGGTCTTTTTGACCTTGTTATTACTAAGGAAATCACCCGTTTTGCACGTAACACTCTTGACAGTATTCAATACACTCGTGATCTACTCTCTTACGGTGTAGGTGTATTCTTCCAAAACGATAATATCAATACCCTTGATGAAGATAGCGAACTTCGACTTACAATTATGTCAGGTATTGCTCAAGACGAACTTAGAAAACTATCTTCGCGTATCAAGTTTGGTCATCAAGAGGCTATAAAGAAAAATGTTGTCCTTGGTAACAGCCGAATTTTCGGATACCGTAAGGACAACAAAAAGTTGGTTATTGATGAAAAAGAGGCCGAAATGGTGCGTGAATTATTTACCCTTTATGCCACCGACCAGTACAGTATGAAACAGATTGAGGACATCTTCTGGAATAAAGGTTATCGCAACAACAACGGTAAACGAATCTGCCACAGTACTATGTCTAACACCATTTCTAACCCTAAATACAAAGGCTACTATGTTGGTAACAAGGTAAAGATCATTGATATGTTCACCAAAAAGCAAAAGTTTTTACCGCCTGAGGAATGGGTTATCTTCAAGGATGAAACAGGCGAAATTGTTCCTGCTATTGTTGATGAGGAACTTTGGGAAAAAGCCAACGCTGTCCTAAGAAGGCGTAGCCGTGATGTTAAGAACAGACAAAATCTTTGCAATCACCCCAATTTATTGACCGGTAAAATGTATTGTACCCATTGTGGAAAGCTATACTACCGCAAGGATAGCAAGGACCGCAAGGGCAATGTATTATCCCGTTGGATATGCAGCGGCAAGATAAACAACGGCACCGACTCCTGCCCCTCGTTCACCATATACGAAGAAGAAATTAAAGAAGTTCTTTACGAGGTATTTAAGGACACCGCCGAGGATGCAAAGCTAATTATTGAAGAATATACAAATATGTATGCTGAGATATTAGCAAAAGACACTTCATCGGGTGAACTGCAAAAGCTCAAAGACCGACTTGATTTCTTATCAAAGAAAAAATCCAAGTTGCTTGAGTATAATATTGCAGGTCAAATCAACGACCGAGATTTTGTCGAGATGAACAAACAAATTACCGATGAGTCCTCTGAAATTTACTCGGCTATTCAGGAAATCGAATATGAAATCAATTCACGAGCTGAATATAAGCAAAAGATTGAAGAAATACGTAATATATTGTTTAAAGCCGAAAATGAAGCTAGTCAGAATATGATTGACTCTGCTTTCATAAACAGGTATATTGACAAGATTTATGTAACCCCTATTGAAGAAGGTACTGTTGAAATTTCGGTTAAGATTTTCTCAGGAGAGACGGTTGAGAAACATTTGTCCAACCTACGAAAACGCCATAAATCTATTAAAAATGCCGAAAAAACGGATGAAAACGAGTCCTCTGATAACGGTATTGTCAATGATGGCCGCACGGGACACACTTTTAAAAAGATGATCGAGTCTTACGAAAACAGCATGAAATAATTGAGTTAAGCTTTAGTTTAGAGGGCATCGGTCATAATTTATGACCGATGCCCTCCCTTTTTCTGAATAATTGAAATTAAAATCGGGAAAACTTTTAATAAAGAAAGGGGTGATACTATGTTAGATAAAATTTGCCTTGCTTTAATTATTGTTGGTGCTCTTAACTGGGGACTTGTAGGTCTTTTCAGCTTTGATCTCGTTGCTTGGATATTCGGAAGCTCAGCTGCGCTTATGAGCAGAATTATTTATACCGTTATCGCTCTTGCAGGTGTTTGGTGTATTTCCTTGCTTTTCAGAAGCCCCGAAACAAACGTAACACATTCACATCACGCATAAAATTAAACAGCAGGTCGCTTGACCTGCTGTTTTTTTAACTGAAAATAAACTCGCCATCCTGATAATCACAAAGAATTTTGCTGCCGTTTTTAATACTGCCGTCAAGGATTTTCTCACTTAAATTATCTTCGATGCTTCTTTGAATTTCTCTTCGCAAGGGCCTTGCGCCGTAAATATCATCGAAACCATTTTCGGCAAGTTTTTCAACCACATTTTCAGTAAACTCGATATCAATTTGGATGTTTTTTACTTTTTCCTTGAGATTTTGAAGCATTTTTTCCGCAATCTGCTTAATCTCATCCTTACTCAATTTTGTGAAGACAATGATATCATCAATACGGTTCAAAAACTCGGGCTTAAAGGCCGATTTCAACTCGTTTAGTACAGTATCCTTAATATCCTCGTTTACTTTATCTTGGGATGAAACAAAACCAAAATTAACCTTCTTTTCGGTAATTAGACGAGCTCCGATATTTGAGGTCATAATTATTACCGTGTTTTTAAAATCAACCTTTCTTCCCTGAGAATCGGTTAAAACACCATCTTCAAGTATCTGAAGAAGAATATTGAAAACGTCAGGATGAGCTTTCTCAATTTCATCAAAAAGAATAACGGAATATGGTCTCTGCCTTACCTTTTCGGTAAGCTGACCACCCTCATCAAAGCCAACGTAACCTGGGGGCGAGCCGATTAGACGAGATACCGTATGCTTTTCCATATATTCTGACATATCAAGGCGAATCATCATATTTTCGCTACCGAACATTGACTCTGACAAGGCTTTACAAAGCTCGGTTTTACCAACACCTGTAGGTCCTAAGAAAACAAATGAACCTATTGGTCTTTTCGGGTCCTTAAGTCCCACTCTACCGCGTCTAATGGCCTTTGATACTGCCGTAACAGCATCTTTTTGACCTACAATTCTATTGTGTAGCTCATCTTCAAGGCGTAGAAGTCTTTTTCCCTCTTCTTCGGTTAGCTGTAATACTGGAACACCCGTCCACTGAGAAACAATCTGCGCAATATGCTCCTCGGTTACTAAGCCTAAAAAATCTGCATTTCCGCCATTTTTCTTATTTTTAATCTCTTTTATTTTCTCTTCCAAAACCTTTATCTTATCACGGAAGGATGCGGCTTTTTCAAAGTTTTGCGAAGCTATTGCCTCTTCCTTTTCTGCCTGTGCATCAGAAATTTCCTGTTCTAATTCTTTTATTTCATTGGGAACAGCGCTTTCTGAAAGTCTTACCTTAGAAGCCGCCTCATCAATAAGGTCAATAGCCTTATCGGGTAAAAATCTATCGTTAATATACCTTGAGGACAGTTTAACCGCTGAAACGATAGCATCATCTGAAATTTTTACGTTGTGATGTGCTTCATATTTATCCTTAAGTCCCTTTAAGATAAGTATTGCATCATCTTCATTTGGTTCATCAATACTTATAGGCTGGAAACGACGTTCGAGGGCAGAATCCTTTTCAATGTTTTTTCTATATTCGCTGATAGTGGTAGCGCCGATTAACTGAAAATCGCCACGAGCTAAGGATGGTTTTAAAATATTGGCGGCATCAGTAGAGCCTTCGGCAGAGCCAGCTCCTATTATTGTGTGGATTTCATCAATGAATACAATAATATCATCAGACTTCTGAACTTCCTCAACTATAGCTTTGATTCGTTCTTCAAAATCGCCTCTGTATTTAGTACCCGCCACCATTCCTGTAAGGTCCAGAGTGATTACTTTTTTATTAAGTAAAATTTCGGGAACATCGCCTGAAACGATTTTTTGCGCCAGACCTTCTACAACAGCAGTTTTTCCAACCCCTGGCTCACCGATTAAACAGGGATTGTTTTTAGTTCTTCTGCAAAGAATTTGAATCATACGCTCAATTTGTTCTCCTCGACCGATTACGGGGTCAAGCTTGCCTGATTTCGCCTCATTAGTTAAATCTCTGCCGTATTTTTCGAGTGTTGGTGTTTTTGTGTTTTCGCTGTTTTTTCTATCGGGATTATATTGCTGACCTGATATATCTGATCCATTTATACCAGTAACCTTTAAAGTATCATTGGCAACAACAGTAGAATCTACGCCCAACTTATCCATAAAACGAATTGCATAGTTATCCTTTTCACTTAAAATGCCAAGCAAAATATGTTCGGTACCAACATATTTTTTACCCATATTATTGCAACCTGCAACCGCAGTTTCAAGAACTCTTTTAGCCCTCGGGGTAAAATGGTCAGGTGTAAGCTTTGTGGGTGTACCGTAGCCAATCGTTTCTTTAAGTAACTCTTCTATATTCTCCGCTGTAATGCCGTTACCGATAAGCACAGATGCGGCAACACCGCTTCCAACACGAAGCAACCCTAAAAGAAGATGTTCGCTTCCAACATAGGTATGACCTAACTGCTCAGCTGAATTTATAGCCTGATTTAAGGCAATATTTGCCTTTTCGGTAAATCCGCTAAAATTATATTTCATAAAATTTTCTCCTTTAATTTATAAATGTTTCTCTCATTATTGAAGCCCTTTTTATATCCCTTTCATCAGGATTCATATTGCCATATCTACTCATAAGCATATATGGTTGACCTTCGATAAAAAGCTTAACGGGATTTATATTATCATCTATAAAGCCCATACCGATTCCAAGCTTTACGTGACTTAAAAGCTTCATCATTTCTTCACTGCCCAAAACCCTTGCACTTTTTAGTGTTCCAAGGGCTCTGAAGCATAAATCCTCTGTTTTAATCTTATTAAGAGTTTCTCTGAGCTTTCGTTCTCTGTCAATAAACTGCATTGTTATAGTTTTAAGATTTTGGATAGCATTTTTCTCGCTAATTCCAAGGGTTATTTGATTTGAAAGCTGATAAAATGATGCAGATGCTGATGAACCCTCGCCGTACATACCTCTTATGGTAAAGCCTATTTTTTCAATTGCTTGTGCAAGGCTTTTGATCTCGCCCGTGCTTTCAAGTATTGGCAAATGAAGCATAAGAGAAGCTCTGAGTCCCGTACCTAAATTTGTTGGACATTCGGTTAAAAATCCTAAATTTTCATCAAATGCAATATCAAGAGCTCCACATAAAAGCGCATCAAGCTGTTCAGCTATATCATAAGCCTTTTCAAGCTGAAGACCTGCTAAGATAACCTGAATCCTTATATGGTCCTCCTCACCTATCATTATGCTTATGCTTTCATCCTCCGAAATTATTATAGCCTTATTTTCACAGTTTGAAACAAATTCAGGACTTACTATATGCCTTTCAACCATTGAAAATCGTTCGTTTTCGGGTATATCCTTCATAGCAATAAAGCGAAGCGTTTTTGCAAAGGGAGTGTTGCTTTCGGTAATAGCATTTTTCACCTTTTCGTTTACCGATTTTCGCATATCATCTGTCATTCTTGAGGGGAAAGGAACTCCTGCTAAATTACGGGCAAGACGGATTCTTGTGCTCACTGCCATATCCATTTCGTTTCCGTTCTCACAAAACCAATAACTCATTTCTCTTCCTCCTCAAGCCTTTTAATTTTATCCCTTATTACTGCCGCTTCCTCATATTTTTCGTTTCTTACGAGGTCGTTAAGCTTCATTCGGAGAGTATCTACGGTTTCTTCCTCTTTCATTACGGCAAGAGGCGCCTTATTAGGTATTTTACCTGAATGCTTTGTTGCGCCGTGCACCCTCTTTAGATACGGCAAAAGCTCATTATAAAAGGTTTTATAGCACTCAGGACATCCAACCTTACCCTTAGCCGCAATATCTGAAAAGGTGGAATTACAGCAGGAGCAACGAACTGAATTATCTGCTTTTAAAGATGCCGTTTCATCAAACATAGATGCCAACATCTGCGCAAGACCTTTATGGGAAAGTCCGTTATACCCTTCTTCTGCGGCACAAAAACCGCATAGATTTTTTTCGGTAACTACTCCGTTAACAACGGTACGTATATGAGTAGTCGCATTATTCTTACCACATTTTTCACACAGCATAAAAATACCTCCTATTGACCTATAAGCACAAGCAGCATTTCCTTTAATATAGCCGCCCTTACATAATCCTTACGCTCAACCTCTATATATCTCATAACGTTATTAGAAATTGCCGCGCACATAATCTTAGCTTTAACTTCATCAATGAACCCTGATTGTAAGCAGTTTTCTATAACAACCCGAGCGCTTAAGGGGTCGATTTTTTCACCTATAGAATTGATTAAGTGCATTATAGCAGAGGATTTGCGCATCACTACTCTTTTTATGCGTATATAACCTCCGCCGCCTCTTCTACTTTCTATAATATACCCGTGTTCAGGGGTAAATCGGGAAGCTAAAACATAGTTAATCTGACTTGGCGCACAGCCCAAAAGACCTGCAAACTCATTTCGCTGAATTTCCGCAGTATTTGCTTCAGATTCATTTAACATTCTGATTATTTCTTCTGTTATCAAGTCGCTTATTCTCATAATTCATCACCTTTTTGACTTTCCTTGACTTTTATTATACACGAAAGTCAGTAAAAGTCAATACCCACTTTTTAAAATTAAATAATTGTTCATAAATGTAACACAAAAAAGCGACCTTGCATAGTATGTGATGAAAGACAAAGGAGGTCTTTTTAATGTGTAATAATGGTTTTGGCGGAAATTGCTCTTGGATTCTCATCCTCATCCTCATCCTTGTTTGCTGCTGCGGCGGTAACAACGGCGGATGCGGCAATGGTTGCGACAACGGTTGCGGCTGCTGCTAATAGTTAGCAATTCCATAAAACAAACACGGGTGGCAATTCGCCACCCGTGTTCGTTTTAGTGAATAGTGAAGAGTGAAAAGTGAAGAGTTGCGGTGTGCCAAAGGCACGATATAAATGATTGATATGTTATATGAAAGGCTCCCTCTGACGAGGGGGCTGTTGAGCGGTAGCGAGACTGAGGGGGAGATTTTTATTTTCTCTTCTTCCACCGCAAGCGGTCCCCCTTCCTCGTCAGAGGAAGGCATAAATGGGAATTTAAAATATATCTTTTTGGAAAATGTTATACATAATCTGTGCGATTTCGCAGCGCTGAGCGTTACCCTGAGGAGCGATATAGCCCGACTTGCCGTTGATTACGCCTTTATCTATTGCCCAGATTATAGGCTCTTCGGCAAAAGCGCTTACTTTGTTATAATCGGGGAATGCTTTGGCTTTTGTATCGGTTACGTTCTCTACATCTATGTTTTTATATTTTGCATATCTGTAAAGGAAGGTAACGATTTGTTCCCTTGTTATCATATCGCCTACGCCAAATTTACCGTTCATATAGCCTGTGGTTATTCCATTTTGTACGCCCCAGTTTACTGCGGCTTCATAGTAGCTATCACGTGCTACATCGGGCATATTGCAATCGTAACCGTACTGTGTTAAATCTACACCGTCAAAGCGGGCTAACATTACAAGGAAATCCTGACGCTG